>JAVJOU010000001.1:0-198034 GCA_040216635.1 Rhodospirillales bacterium
GGAAATGGTGATGCCGGGTGACAACATCTCGATGGTCGTGAATCTGATCGCGCCGATCGCCATGGATGAAGGCCTGCGCTTCGCTATCCGCGAAGGCGGCCGCACCGTCGGTGCCGGCGTCGTCTCGAAGATCATCGAATAGGGTAACCGTTCAGCCGGCCCCCTCTAATTAAGGGGGCCGGCGAACTTTTGGGGCTAGAGCCATGGACCAACAGAACATAAGAATTCGGCTGAAGGCGTTTGACCATCGTGTGCTGGACCAATCCGCGCGCGAGATCGTCAATACGGCCCAGCGGACCGGCGCCTCGGTGCGCGGCCCCATTCCTTTGCCGACCCGGATCGAAAAGTTCACCGTGCTGCGTTCGCCGCACGTGGACAAGAAATCGCGGGAACAGTTTGAAATCCGCACCCATAAGCGGGTGCTCGACATTGTCGACCCGACACCACAGACCGTGGACGCGCTGATGAAGCTCGACCTTGCGGCCGGTGTCGATGTCGAGATCAAGCTCTAAAGGGTACGACGATGCGGACCGGATTAATTGCACAAAAACTGGGTATGACCCGCGTTTTCCAGGAAGACGGCCGGCACTTGCCGGTGACCGTCCTCAAGGTTGACAGCGTACATGTCGTTGCCCAGCGGACGATCGAAAAGGAAGGCTACACCGCGGTGCAGCTTTCCTGGGGTAAAGGCAAGCCGAAGAACATGCCGAAGGCGCTGCGTGGTCATTACGCAAAGGCCAAGGTTGAGCCCGGCAAGCGGCTGCGGGAATTCCGTGTTTCGGAAGACAACCTGGTCGATGTCGGCGCGGAATTGTCGGCAGCCCATTTCATCAGCGGCCAAATGGTCGATGTGACGGGTACGTCCATCGGTAAAGGCTTCGCCGGTGGCATGAAGCGCCATGGTTTCGGCGGTCTGCGGGCATCGCACGGTGTGTCGATTTCTCACCGTTCACACGGCTCCACGGGTCACTGTCAGGATCCGGGGCGTGTCTTCAAGGGTAAGAAAATGGCCGGCCAGCTCGGTAACGTGCGCTCGACGGTGCAGAACCTGTCGGTTGTTGCGACCGATGCGGCCCGTGGCCTGATCCTGGTGCACGGCGCCGTTCCAGGCTCCAAGGGCGGTTTCGTCCTGGTGCGTGACGCGGTCAAGCGCGCGTTGCCGGAAGATGTGCCGATGCCGGCTGCCGTGAAGGGCGATCCCGCCGTTGACGCAGCTGAAAATCAGGACGTGTTCGAGGAAGCCGCGGCCCTGTCCGAAGAGGAACTGGCCAAACAGCAGGCTCAGGCCGAAGCCGAAGCCGCCGCGGAAGCGGCTGCTGATGCCGGCGACGAGAGTAAGGAATAATGGCGATGAAGCAGGATATTATCTCGCTCGCCAATAAGAAGGTCGGTGATATCGATCTGGACGAAGCGATCTTCGGGATCGACGTCCGCGGCGACTTGATGGCACGTACGGTCAATTGGCAGCTCGCCAAACGCCGTGCCGGCACGCATAAAACCAAAGGCCGGTCCGAAGTGAACGGCACCAAGGCCAAGCCGTTCAAGCAGAAGGGCACGGGTCGTGCCCGTCAGGGTTCCAAGTATGTGACCCAGATGCGCGGCGGTGGCGTGGTGTTCGGCCCGCTGGTGCGTGATCATTCTAATTCCTTGCCGAAGAAAGTTCGGCGCCTGGCCCTTAAGTCGGCCATTAGCGCCAAACAGAAGGAAGGCAAGCTGGTCATCATCGATACGGCCGCCATGAAGGCACCGAAGACCCGCGATCTGGTCAAACAGCTCGACAAACTGGGTTGGGGCCGCGCGCTGGTGATCGATGGCGAGCAGGTCGACGTGAACTTCGCCAAGGCCGCCGCCAATATCATCGGTATCGATGTGCTGCCGTCCGGCGGGGCCAACGTTTATGACATTCTGCGCCGTGACACCCTGGTCATTACCAAGGACGGCGTGGACAAGCTGACGGAGCGCCTGAAATGAGCCGCTACAGCCCCAACAAAGAGACGGTTTCCAAAGAACGCATGATGGAAATTCTGCGTCGGCCGGTGATCACCGAAAAAGCCACCCTGATGGCGGAACACAATCAGGTCAGCTTCTTCGTGCCGATGGATGCCAACAAGTTCGAAGTCAAAACGGCCGTCGAAGAATTGTTCAAGGTCAAGGTGACTTCGGTCAACACACTGATTGCCAAGGGTAAGGCCAAACGCTTCCGGGGACGTCCCGGTACGCGGGCCGATGCCAAGAAAGCGGTCGTGACCTTGGCCGAAGGCGAAACCATCGACGTGACCACGGGGATCTAAGGAACCCGTTGGTTCCTTAAGGGATTTGAGAAGAAAAAGGGCAGAGACCAATGGCTCTGACACAATTTAAACCGACCACGCCGGGCCGCCGGGGCCTCATTCTGGTGGACCGCAGCGACCTTTATAAGGGCAAGCCCGAAAAGTCGCTGACTGAAGGCCTGCGCAAGAAGGGCGGCCGCAACAACAACGGCCGCATTACCGCGCGTCGTCGTGGCGGTGGACACAAGCAGCGTTATCGCGTCATCGATTTCAAGCGTCAGAAATTTGACGTGGAAGCGACGATCGAGCGCCTGGAATACGACCCGAACCGCACGGCATTCATCGCCTTCATCAAGTATGACGACGGTGAGGTCGCTTATATCCTGGCGCCGCAGCGTGTGCGTGCCGGTGATAAGGTCGTGGCGGGCGAACAGGCGGACATCAAGCCGGGCAACGCCATGCCCATGAAGAACATCCCGGTCGGCACGATCATCCACAATGTGGAGATGAAGGTCGGCAAGGGTGGCCAGATGGCCCGTTCCGCCGGCACCTACGCCCAGATCATCGGTAAGGATCAGGGTTACGCTCAGCTTCGCCTGTCTTCCGGGGAACTGCGCATGGTCCGTGCCGAATGCATGGCGACCATCGGCGCGGTGTCCAACCCGGACCAGCAGAACACCAAGATCGGCAAAGCCGGTCGCGCACGCTGGCTGGGCAAGCGCCCGTCGGTTCGCGGTGTTGCCATGAACCCGATCGACCACCCGCATGGTGGTGGTGAAGGCCGGACCTCGGGAGGTCGCCATCCGGTGACCCCGTGGGGCAAGCCGACCAAGGGTAAGAAGACCAGAAACAACAAGAAAACGGACAAGCTGATCATGCGGTCACGCCATGTCCGTAAAAAGCGGTAAGAGGAGCGATCGATGTCGCGTTCCGTTTGGAAAGGTCCTTTCGTCGACGGTTATCTGCTCAAGAAGGCAGAGGAAACCCGTGCGTCTGGACGCAATACGGTGATCAAGACCTGGTCGCGCCGGTCAACGATTCTGCCTCAGTTCGTAGGTCTGAATTTCGGTGTCTACAACGGTCAGAAGTTCATTCCCGTGCTGGTCACTGAAGAAATGATCGGTCACAAGTTCGGTGAATTTTCGCCGTCCCGCACCTACTTCGGTCACGCGGCCGATAAGAAGGCGAAGAGGGGCTAATCATGGGTAAGTCTGCTGCAGAACGTCCCCTCAAGGACAACGAAGCGATGGCCTATTCACGGCACATCCGGACCAGCGCACGTAAGCTGAACCTGGTTGCTGAAAGCATCCGTGGCCTGCCCTGTGAACGGGCGCTGGCTCAGCTGACGTTCTCCAAGCGCCGCATCGCCGTCGAGGTGAAGAAGGTTCTGGAGAGTGCGATCGCCAACGCGGAAAACAACCACCAGCTCGACGTCGACCGTTTGGTCGTGTCCGAGGCCACCGTCGGCCGTTCGCTGGTCATGAAACGATGGAAAGCGCGTGCCCGTGGCCGTGTCGGCCGCATCGAGAAACCCTTCTCGAACCTGCGGGTTGTGGTGCGCGAACGTGAGGAGACCGCGTAATGGGTCAGAAAGTTAATCCGATCGGGCTTCGCCTCGGTATCAACCGTACGTGGGATTCCCGCTGGTTCGCCAATGATGGCGACTATGCAACCCTGCTGCACGAAGATATCCAGATTCGCGAGAAGCTGAAGAAGCGCCTGCAGCAGGCCGGCGTTTCCAAGATCATCATCGAGCGCCCGGCGAAAAAGGCGCGCGTGACGATCCATACGGCTCGCCCGGGCGTGGTCATCGGCAAGAAGGGTGCGGACATTGAAAAGCTGCGCCGTGAAGTTGCCCAGATGACGTCGTCGGAAGTGCACCTGAACATCGTTGAAATCCGCAAGCCGGAAATCGACGCCCAGCTGGTCGCTGAAAACGTCGCCCAGCAGATGGAACGCCGCGTGTCCATTCGCCGCGCCATGAAGCGGGCCGTTCAGTCGGCCCTGCGTCTCGGCGCCGAAGGCATCCGGATCAATTGCTCGGGCCGTCTTGGCGGTGCGGAAATCGCACGGATGCAGTGGTATCGCGAAGGCCGCGTGCCGCTTCACACCCTGCGCGCGAACATTGACTACGGTGAAGCCACCGCCAGCACGACCTACGGCGCCTGCGGCGTCAAGGTCTGGATCTACAAGGGCGATATCATGGCCCACGATCCGATGGCGCTGGACAAGCTTGCACAAGAACAACAGCCGGTCCGCTAAGCGGCCTCGGCACGATTTGAACCGAATGGGATAGGCGACGGAACATGCTGGCCCCGAAAAAAATGAAATACCGCAAGGCCCACAAGGGCCGCATCCATGGCAACGCCAAGGGTGGCACGACGCTCAACTTCGGCGCATTCGGCCTGAAGGCTGTGTCGCCGAACCGGATCACATCGCGCCAGATCGAAGCGGCGCGTCGTGCCATGACGCGTCACATGAAACGTGCCGGCCGTGTGTGGATCCGTATCTTCCCGGATGTACCGGTGTCGAAGAAGCCTGCCGAAGTGCGCCAGGGTAAGGGTAAGGGCTCGGTCGAGTTTTGGGCCGCCCGTGTCAAACCCGGCCGCATCATGTTTGAAATCGATGGTGTGCCGCTCGACGTGGCCAAGCAGGCCATGGAACTGGCAGCGGCCAAGCTGCCGATCGAAACGCGGTTCGTCACCCGCCTGGGTGAGGAGGGTTAATCATGACCAAAGCTGCAGATCTCAAGACGAAGAGCGAAGACGAACTGAAGGACCATCTCATGGACCTCAAGAAGGAAGCATTCAATCTGCGCTTCCAGCAGGCTTCGGGAGCGTTGGAAAACACGGCGCGGGTGCAAACGGTTCGCCGTGACATCGCGCGGATCAAAACCATTTTGGGCGAGCGCGGCACAGCCGCTGCAGCGTCCTGATAAAGAGGTAGCGAAAGATGCCGAAACGTATCCTCCAGGGCGTCGTCGTCAGCGACAAGATGGATAAAACCGTGACCGTTCAGGTCGAGCGCCGGTTTAAGCATCCGCTCTATAAGAAATTCATCAAGCGGACCAAGAAGTATGCCGCGCACGATGAAGCCAACGCCTGCAAGGTTGGCGATCAGGTTCAAATCCAGGAATGCCGTCCGCTTTCTCGGCGGAAATCCTGGGAAGTGGTAAGCGAGGCGGGCTGACGCCGAAACGAGCGCAAGCCCGTCAGGACAGCCCATTAATCAAGGACAAGAACAATGATCCAGTCCGAAACCAATTTGGACGTAGCCGACAACTCCGGCGCCCGTCGGGTCCAGTGCATCAAGGTGCTGGGCGGCTCGAAGCGGAAATATGCTTCGGTGGGCGACGTGATCGTTTGCTCGGTTAAGGAAGCGATCCCCCGGGGCCGCGTCAAGAAGGGTGAAATCGTCCGCGCCGTTGTCGTGCGTACGGCGAAAGACATCCGGCGCAACGACGGCTCGACGATCCGCTTCGACAACAACGCCGCTGTTTTGATCAACACCGCCGGCGAACCCATCGGTACCCGTATCTTCGGCCCGGTGACCCGTGAACTGAGGGCCAAGGCGTACATGAAGATCGTGTCCCTGGCGCCGGAAGTGATCTGACGAGGAACCGCAGAAATGGTAGCGAGAATTAAAAAGGGCGATAAGGTCGTCGTATTGGCCGGCCGCGACAAGGGTAAGGAAGGCGAAGTGCTCAAAGTGCTTCCCACCGATAACCGCGCCGTCGTCCAGGGTGTCAACCGCGTCAAGCGTCATCAGCGTCCGACCCAGACGTCGGCCGGTGGCATTGTCGAGCGCGAAGCCGCCATTCACATGTCGAACCTGGGCCATTTGGATCCCAAGGACGGCAAGCCGACACGTGTCGGTACCAAGATTCTTAAAGACGGCCGCAAGGTCCGCTTCGCCAAGCGGTCCGGCGAGCAGATTGATTAAGCGAGGGCCCTGACGATGGCTGCACGGCTCAAAGAAGTCTACACCAAGGAAATCAAGCCCGCCCTGATGGAAGAGTTCGGTTACGCGAACACCTATCAGGTTCCGAAGCTTGACAAGATTGTCCTGAACATGGGTGTCGGCGACGCCACCGATGATCGCAAACGCGTTGACGGTGCGATCGAGGACCTGACCCGCATCACCGGCCAGAAACCGGTGGCGACGCGGGCCAAGAAATCCATCGCCGGCTTCAAGCTGCGCGAAGGCATGGTCATCGGCGCCAAGGTGACGCTGCGCAAGGACCGGATGTATGAATTCCTGGACCGCCTGGTGAACATCGCATTGCCGCGTGTTCGCGATTTCCGCGGCATCCAGGGCAAGTGTTTCGACGGCCGTGGCAATTTTGCCATGGGGCTCAAGGAACAGATCGTGTTCCCCGAAATCGACTATGACCAGGTCGATAAAGTCCGGGGTATGGATATCGTGATCTGCACCACAGCCGATACCGATGATGAAGCGAAGGCACTTTTGAAGGCCTTCAATATGCCGCTGGCCGGCAAGTGACCGCGTACGAGCGGATGGAGATCGAGTAATGGCGAAGAAAAGCGCGATCGAAAAGAACAAGAAGCGGGCCCGCATGGCGAAAAGCTATGCCGCCAAGCGTGAACGCTTGAAGGCAGTGACCCGGGACGAAACGGCGTCCCCGGAAGAGCGCTTCAATGCACATCTCAAACTGGCGCAATTGCCCCGCAATTCCGCCCCGAACCGGCATCGTCTGCGGTGCGAACTTACGGGCCGCCCGCGCGGTAACTACCGGAAGTTCAAGATTTCCCGCATCGCGTTGCGGGACCTGGCCTCCGACGGGTTGGTCCCCGGCGTGGTCAAGTCGAGCTGGTAGGAAGGGAAAGCCAAGGTATGTCTATGACCGATCCCCTGGGTGATATGCTCACCCGCATCCGTAACGGCCAGCAGGCGCGCAAGACGGTTGTTCTGTCTCCGTCGTCCAACCTGCGTGCCAACGTTCTCGAGGTTCTGGCCCGCGAAGGCTATATCCGCGGCTATCAGAAGCGCGAAGAACAGCCGGGCATGGCGGAACTGGAAATCGAACTGAAGTACCACGAAGGCGAGCCGGTGATCCGCGAAATTCAGCGCGTGTCGACCCCGGGCCGTCGTGTCTATTCGGGTATCAGCGACCTTCCGCGTGTCTTTAACGGGCTGGGTATCTCCATCCTGTCGACCCCGCGGGGCGTGCTGTCGGACCATGAATGCCGCGAGCACAACGTGGGCGGCGAAATTCTCTGCCGCGTGTTCTAAGAACACCGAGCGAATAAACCAGAAGGCGGTTCAAGATGTCGCGTATTGGAAATAACCCGGTCCAGGTGCCTGATGGCGTCACCGTTGAAATCAACGGCTTGACGGTCAAAGCCAAGGGCAAGCTGGGTGAGCTGAGCGAAACCCTGGTCAAGGAAGTCGCGGTTTCTCAGGAAGATAACCTGATTTACTTCAAGCCGACCAATGACACCAAACGCGCCCGGCAGATGTGGGGCATGAGCCGTACCAAGGTCATGAACCTGGTCGAGGGCGTCAGCGAAGGTTTCAAGAAGGAACTTGAGATTTCGGGCGTCGGCTATCGTGCTTCCATGCAGGGCACCAAACTGGTGCTGCAATTAGGCTTCAGCCACGATGTCGAGTACCCGGCACCGGACGGAATCAAGATTTCCTGCCCCGAACAGACCCAGGTGGTCATCGAAGGCATCGACAAGCAGCTTGTCGGTCAGGTTGCGGCTGAAATCCGCTCCTACCGTCCGCCGGAACCCTACAAGGGCAAGGGCGTCAAGTATGCGGGTGAGTACATTCTCCGCAAGGAAGGAAAGAAGAAGTAAGCCATGGCCAACGCTCGCGAAAAATTCGAAAAGCGCCAAACGCGCGTTCGGCGTCAGGTCCGCAAGGCGGCCAACGGGCGTCCGCGCCTGGCAGTGTTCCGCTCCGGCCTGCATATCTACGCTCAGGTCATCGACGACCGTGCCGGCAAGACCCTTGCCGCGGCCTCGTCCTTGGACAAAGAGCTCAAAGGCAAGCTGGCCAAGGGCTGCGATATCGCGGCTGCTGGTGAAGTCGGCAAGCTGGTTGCGGCCCGCGCCGTCAAGGAAGGCGTCACTGACGTGATCTTCGACCGTGGTGCTTACAAGTTCCACGGCCGGGTGAAAGCCCTCGCTGATGCCGCGCGTGAAGCCGGCCTGTCGTTCTAATCATCGAATTCTAGGAAATCAGGAACAGCCTCATGGCAGAGCAACGAAACGAACAAGGTCAGGGACGGGGCCCGCGCGGTCGGCGTGGTGACCGTGACCGCGGACCCGAGAACCGCGAAGATTCGGAACTGACAGACAAGCTGGTGCACATCAACCGTGTGGCCAAGGTGGTCAAGGGCGGACGCCGGTTCTCGTTCGCGGCCCTGGTGGTCGTCGGCGACGGCAAGGGCCGTGTCGGTTACGGTTCGGGCAAGGCCCGCGAAGTGCCGGAAGCCATTCGTAAGGCGACGGATGCCGCCAAGCGCAACATGATCCGTGTGCCGCTGCGCGAAGGCCGGACTTTGCATCATGACATCGCCGGCCGCTTCGGCGCCGGGCGGGTGATCATGCGTTCGGCCCCTCCGGGTACGGGCATCATTTCGGGCGGCCCGATGCGCGCCGTGTTCGAAACGATGGGCGTGCAGGACGTTGTTGCCAAGTCCATGGGCAGTGCCAACCCCTACAACATGGTCAAGGCGACGTTCGCCGCATTGAAGGAAATCCAGTCGCCGCGCAGCGTTGCGTCGCGCCGGTCCAAAAAAGTCGGTGACATCGTGCAGCGTCGTGATGACGTTTCCGCCGTGACCGAACAGGCCTGATCGGAACCCTGAAGATGGCAGACAAAAAGACCGTTACAGTCACGCAGACCGGCAGCCCCATCGGCCGCCCGGCTGACCAGCGCGCAACCCTCAAGGGCTTGGGCCTGAATAAAATGCATCGCTCGCGCGTGCTCGAAGACACCCCTGCTGTGCGTGGCATGATTAATAAGATCAGCCACCTGGTACGGGTCGAGCAAGGCGACTAAATACATATATAAGGATCACCGCCATGCGTTTGAACGAAATCAGCGATAACAAGGGTGCGACCCGTCCGCGTAAGCGCGTCGGTCGCGGCATCGCGTCCGGCACCGGCAAGACGTCCGGCAAGGGCATGAAGGGCCAGAAGTCCCGCTCCGGCGTCAGCCTGCTGGGCTTCGAAGGCGGCCAGATGCCGATCTATCGGCGTCTTCCCAAGCGTGGCTTCAACAACGCGAACTTCACCCGTGATTATGCGGAGCTGAACGTGGGCCTGCTTCAGGAAGCGATCGACAACAAGCGGATCGACGCCAAGAAGCCGTTGACGACGGAACTGCTGGTCGAAGCCGGCGTTGCCAAGAAAAGAAAAGACGGCTTGCGTCTGCTTGGTAAGGGTGAGCTGAAGGCCAAAGTGACCATCGAGGTCGAAGGTGCCACGAAGGGTGCGATCGCCGCGGTTGAAAAGGCGGGCGGTCAAGTGACGATCAAGGCACCGGCTGCTGTTGAAGAAGACAAGCCGCAGAAAGCGCCGAAAGGCAAGAATGCACGGCGTGCCGCTGAAAAGAGCGATGCCGGAGACCAGGCCGAATAACGAATAGGCGGGGGCGTGCCCCCCGCCGCCGGAGAAGACTGAATGGCATCTGCCGCCGAACAACTTGCCGCCAACGTGAATCTCGGCGCCTTTTCCAAGGCGACGGAATTGAAGAAGCGCATCTGGTTCACGCTGGGTGCGCTCATCGTTTACAGGCTGGGCACGTTTATTCCGCTGCCGGGTATCGACCCGGTCGTGCTGGAAGAGATTTTCCGTGCCAACCAGAGCGGCGTGCTGGGCATGTTCAACATGTTCGCGGGCGGTGCCTTGGGGCGGATGACCATCTTCGCCCTCAACATCATGCCGTATATCTCTGCCTCGATCATTATGCAGCTCATGACGTCGATTTCGCCGTCGCTGGAGCAGATGAAGAAAGAAGGCGAGACCGGCCGTAAGCGGATCAATCAATACACCCGCTATCTTACTGTTCTGATTTGTCTTTTACAGGCCTACGGCATCGCAATCGGGATCGAAGGCATGTCCGGCAGTCAGGGGCCCGCAGTCCATGATCCGGGATATTTCTTCCGTTTCTCCGTGGTCGTGACGCTCACGGGCGGCACCATGTTCCTGATGTGGCTGGGCGAGCAGGTCACCGCGCGCGGCGTCGGAAACGGCATTTCCCTGATCATCTTCGCAGGTATCGTGGCCGAACTTCCGTCGGCCCTTGCCGGCACGTTCGAAATGGGCCGCACGGGCGCGTTGCCGACCGCTTTGATCATCGGGATTTTGCTGATGTCGGTGGCCGTGATCGCACTGGTCGTTTACGTCGAACGCGCGCAGCGCCGCATTCTGATCCAGTATCCGAAGCGTCAGCGCGGCAACAAGATGATGGGCGGCGAAAGCTCCCACCTGCCGTTGAAACTGAACACGGCCGGCGTCATTCCGCCGATCTTCGCGTCCTCGCTGCTGCTGATGCCGATTACGGTCATCACGTTGTCGGCCGGGCAGGGACCGGAATGGATGAACGCGGCGGCGGCCTATCTGGGCCGTGGCTCCCCCGTCTATATGGGGATCTACATCGGCTTGATCGTGTTTTTCGCATTCTTCTATACGGCCGTCGTGTTCAACGTGAACGACACCGCCGATAATCTGAAGAAGTATGGCGGATTCATTCCGGGCATCCGTCCGGGCAAGAATACGGCCGAATACCTGGACCGTGTGCTGACCCGTCTGACCTGCGTCGGTGCCCTGTACCTTGCTGCGATCAGCGCCATTCCTGAGCTTCTGATCTCCAACTTCGGGGTTCCGTTCTACTTCGGCGGCACGTCGCTGCTGATCGTCGTTACGGTGACCATGGATACGGTGACCCAGGTTCAGTCGCATTTGATCGCGCATCAATATGAAGGCCTGATCAAAAAGCAACGGCTTCGGGGGAGGCGGTAATGAATTTGTTGCTCATCGGCCCGCCCGGTGCCGGTAAAGGAACGCAGTCCAAGCGGCTTGAAGGCGATTTCGGTATCGTTCAGTTGTCGACCGGCGACATGTTGCGCGCCGCCGTTGCTTCGGGCAGCGAGCTTGGCAACAAGGCCAAGGAACTTATGGAACGCGGTGACTTGGTGCCGGATGACCTGATCATCGACATGATTTCGGCCCGTATCGACGAAGACGACTGTGCCAAAGGATTTATCCTGGACGGCTTCCCGCGCACGGTGCCGCAGGCCGAAGCCTTGACCGCCATGCTGTCCGATAAGGGGTTGAGCCTGGATCACGTGATCGAACTGTCCGTGGACGACGAAGCCATGGTCAAACGAATCACCGGCCGCTATACCTGCGCCGATTGCGGCAAAGGCTACCACGACGAATTCGAAAAGCCCGCGAAAGACGGCGTGTGCGATAAATGCGGCAGTTCGGCGTTTTCCCGCCGGGCTGACGACAACGAGGATACGGTGCGTAACCGCCTGGATGCCTATCATGTCCAGACGGCGCCGATCCTGGCTTACTACAAGAAACAAGGGGTTCTGAAGGACGTTGACGGCATGGCCGACATCGACGTCGTGACGAATCAATTGAAAGGAGTGATCGGCCAAGCCTGATCGGTGTGAAAAAGGCCCTGACCCCAGGTTGACTTGGGGGCGCAAGTGCCTATAATCGCGCCTCTTTTCAGGCCCGGCGGATTTTGAAAATTTACGGCAAATCCGAACGCACGGAATCGTTCGTTGCGACTTTTTTGCCTTGAATACAATGAGTTAGAGCAAGTCTGTCTTATAAAGCGACGAAAGACTTGCTCTTGAGTTTTGTTGAACGTGAGGAGCGAAAGCCTTGGCGCGTATTGCGGGTGTTAATATTCCGACGGCGAAACGGCTGGTCATTGCCTTGACCTATATTCATGGCATTGGCGGGACGACGGCGCGGAAAATTTGTGACAACGTCGGGATCCCCCTGGATCGGCGTATCAATGAACTGACGGAAGACGAAATCGCGCGTGTGCGTGAAGTCATCGACCGGGACCACCAGGTCGAAGGTGACCTGCGGCGTGAAACGGCGATGAATATCAAGCGCCTGATGGACCTGGGCTGCTATCGCGGCCTGCGTCACCGTCGCGGCCTGCCCGTGCGCGGTCAGCGTACGCATACCAACGCGCGCACCCGCAAAGGCCCGGCAAAGGCCATCGCGGGTAAAAAGAAATAACGGCTTAGGGTCAAGGATTTAAGTTATGGCTAAGGCAGCAGCAGCTCGCCCCCGGCGTCGCGAGCGCAAAAACATCGCTTCGGGCGTGGCGCATATCAATTCCACGTTCAACAACACCATGATCACCATTTCCGATGCCCAGGGCAATGGCATTGCTTGGTCGTCGGCTGGTTCCATGGGTTTCAAGGGGTCTCGTAAATCGACCCCTTACGCGGCGCAGGTCGCTGGTGAAGACGCCGGTAAAAAAGCGCAGGAACACGGGATGAAGACCCTTGAGGTCGAAGTCAAAGGCCCGGGTTCCGGGCGCGAATCCGCATTGCGTGCTTTGCAGGCGATCGGTTTCACGATCACCGCAATTCGCGATGTGACGCCGATTCCGCACAACGGCTGCCGTCCGCGGAAACGCCGGCGGGTCTAATCCGCTTCGGGATGCGGGCCATCGGTATCAGATGGCTAGCACCCGGGATCCCGGTCGACATACGGCCTGGGAAGCTATGTAAACGGGACCGCGCGGCAACGGTCCCTGACGAATGGTTCTAGTGAACGCGAGGTCACGGACGTGATTCAGAAAAATTGGCAAGAACTGATTAAACCGAACAAGCTCGATATCAATCCGGGCGTCGATCCGGCGCGCCAGGCGACGATCGTTGCCGAGCCGCTTGAGCGTGGTTTCGGTCTGACTTTGGGTAATGCGCTGCGTCGCATTCTGCTGTCGTCTCTGCAGGGGGCCGCCGTTACTTCTGTGCAGATCGACGGCGTTTTGCACGAATTCTCATCCATCCCCGGCGTGCGTGAGGACGTGACCGACATCGTTCTCAACATCAAGGCGATGGGGCTTCGCATGGAAGCACAAGGCCCGAAACGGATGACGCTGAAGGCCGAAGGCCCCTGCGTCGTGACCGCCGGGATGATCGAAACGGGTGCCGACATCGAAGTGATGGATCCGGACCTGGTGCTTTGCCACCTGGACCGCGACGGCAAGCTGAACATGGAACTGACCGTGGAAATGGGCAAGGGCTACGTTCCGGCCAGCCAGCACCGCGCCGAAGACAGCCCGATCGGCCTGATTCCGATCGATGCCGTGTTCTCGCCCGTGCGTAAGGTCGCCTATAAGGTCGACAATACCCGCGTCGGCCAGGTTACGGACCATGATAAGTTGTCCCTGGTGATCAACACCAACGGTGCCGTTACGCCGGAAGATGCCGTTGCACTGGCTGCCCGCATTCTGCAGGACCAGTTGCAGTTGTTCATCAACTTCGAGGAGCCGGAACACGCCCGCGAAGAGCAGCAGCAGGAAGACCTGCCGTTCAACAAGAACCTGCTGCGCAAGGTGGACGAACTGGAACTTTCCGTGCGTTCGGCCAACTGCCTGAAGAACGACAACATCATCTACATCGGCGATTTGGTTCAAAAGACCGAAGCCGACATGCTGCGCACCCCGAACTTCGGCCGCAAGTCCTTGAATGAAATCAAGGAAGTTCTGGCGTCGATGGGGCTGCACTTGGGCATGGAAATCGCTGCCTGGCCGCCCGAAAACATCGAGGAACTGGCCAAGAAACTGGAAGACCCCTTTTGATCTGACTGAGCGCCGGTGAAAACCCGGCGTCACTTGAAATCAAGAACTTCCCCGAAAAAACGGGGCGCCTCTGGGGGTAAAATGGCACGCCCGGGCGAAAATCGAAGAAGGAGCCTGATATGAGACACCGTAGCGGTTACCGCAAACTCAACCGTACCGCCAGTCACCGTAAGGCCATGTTCGCCAACATGGCGACGTCGCTGATTGCACACGAACAGATCACCACGACCCTGCCGAAGGCCAAGGAACTGCGCCGTATCGTTGATCGCATGATCACGCTCGGCAAAAAGGGCGCGCTGCACCAGCGCCGCCAGGCCTTTTCCTTCCTGCGCGACGATGCCGCCGTGGCCAAGCTGTTCGGCGCCCTGGCGGAACGCTACAAGGACCGCCCGGGTGGATACACCCGCGTGTTGAAGGCCGGTTTCCGTTATGGCGATGCGGCCCCCATGGCCGTGATCGAACTGGTCGATCGTGACCCGGATGCCAAGGGCGCGGAAGACAAAGCCCGCCACGAAGCGGAAATGGAATCTGCAGACGCCTTGGAATAGGCTGAACGGCTTTCATTAACGAGTTTCCTCGAAAGCGCGGCCCCTGGGCCGCGCTTTTTCGTTACCGGTCTGTTTCCGCGCCGGGGACTTGACCTCGCCACATTCGCGCTCAATCTTGCTATGAAGAGCGTAATCGCCGTTCTGCCCGCAATTACCGGAGACCTTTTGTCCATGATGCCGACCGCACTTAAACCGTTGACGTTCCTCGTTGCCGTTACCTGGGGGATGTCTTTTGCGGCAACCGATGCGGCGGCGCAGGCTGACGGGCGCCAGGTGCCGGACAGCCGGGAGCAGGTCATGCTGTCCTACGGCCCGGTGGTGGAGCGGGCGGCACCGGCCGTGGTCAATATTTTCACGGCCAAGAAGGTCGTTCAACGCCGCCGTCCGACCTTGTTCGACGACCCGTTCTTTCAACGCTTCTTCGGCCCCAATCTGGGTTTCAAGTTCGGCGGACCGCAGCGCCGCGAGAAGGTTCAGAACTCCTTGGGTTCCGGCGTGATCGTGCGCGGCGATGGCGTCATCGTGACCAATAACCACGTGATCGAAGGGGCGGATGAGATCAAGGTCGTGCTTCACGACCGGCGCGAGTTTTCAGCAACAATCGTCGGCACCGATGACCGTACGGATTTGGCCGTGCTGCGGCTGGATGATACGCCCGCGGACTTGCCGGTCCTTAAACTGGCGGATTCCGATTCCATCACGGTGGGTGACATCGTCTTGGCCATCGGTAATCCGTTCGGTGTCGGCCAAACCGTGACCAGCGGGATTGTTTCGGCCCTGGCGCGGACGCAGATGGCCGGGGGCGGCAATGACCTGAATTTCTTCATCCAGACGGATGCGGCCATCAACCCGGGCAATTCGGGCGGCGCCCTGGTCGGGCTGGACGGCCGACTGGTCGGTATCAATACAGCGATTTATTCCAAATCCGGCGGGTCCATGGGCATCGGTTTCGCCATTCCGTCGAACATGGTGCGTGCCGTGGTCAACGGTGTGGTCAAGGATGGGCGCCTGGTTCGGCCCTGGGTCGGTGCGGCCGGACGTGCCGTATCCGCCGATATCGCGAATTCCCTAGGCCTTGACCGGCCGGGGGGTGTGATCATCGAAGATGTGTATCCGTCGTCTGCGGCGGATCAGGCCGGTCTGCAGCGCGGCGATATCATTCTTGCCGTCAACGGGCATGAGGTCCGCGATACGACGGCCCTCCAATTTCGCATCGCGACCACGCCGTTGGGTGATGTCGTGCCTTTGAGGATCTGGCGGCAAGGATCGATGCGTGCCCTTAAGCTGAAGGTCGAAGCACCGCCGGAACTGCCCGCCCGAAATCAAAAGGAAATGGCCGGCCGCCATCCGTTGACGGGGGCGGTGGTGGTCAATATGTCGCCGGCGCTGGGGGACGAACTGGGCATCGATCCGTTCAAGCGCGGTGTCATGATCCTGCAGGTTCGGCGCGGCGCGCCGGCGGACAAGGTCGGTCTTCGGCCCGGCGACTTCATCAAAAAGGTCAATGGGTCGGAAATCGGCGTGGTCAGTGACCTGGTGTCGGTTTTCGCCAAACCTTCTGCATCCTGGGAGATCACCATCGAACGGCAGGGCCGCGAGCTGTCCGAGCGGTTCGAGGGGTGAGCACCTTATTTGAAAGCCAGTCTCCTCGGCCGCTGGCGGACCGCCTGCGCCCTCAAACCGTTGCCGATGTCGTCGGCCAGGGGCATCTGACCGGCAGTGACGGGTTCATCGGCCGTGCCGTACAATCCGGCAAGCTGACATCGATCGTCCTGTGGGGGCCGCCGGGCACGGGTAAGACGACTTTGGCGCGTTTGATGGCCGATCACGTATCCCTGCATTTCGAGCCCTTGTCGGCGGTTTTTTCCGGCGTGGCCGATCTGCGCAAGGTGTTCGAGCGGGCCAAGGAGCGCCGCCGCATGGGGCAGGGGACCTTGCTGTTCATTGATGAAATCCACCGCTTCAACAGGGCGCAGCAGGACGGATTTCTGCCTTATGTCGAAGACGGAACGGTGGTGCTGGTGGGGGCGACGACGGAAAACCCGTCGTTCGAACTGAACCCCGCGCTGTTGTCCCGCGCCCAGGTGTTGGTTCTCAACCGGCTGGATACGGCGGCCCTGGAGGAACTGATGGCCCGGGCGGAAGCGGAATTGGGAAAACCCCTGCCGTTGGACGGCGACGCCCGTCAGGCTCTTGCCGCCATGGCGGATGGGGATGGGCGGTATCTGTTGAATATGGTTGAAAACCTGGATGCCATGGGTTTCGAGGGGCCGCTTAATCCCGCCGGATTGGCCGAGGCCGTGCAGAAGCGCATGCCGCTATACGATAAGGGCCAGGAAAGCCATTACAATCTGATCTCGGCCCTTCATAAGTCATTGCGCGGGTCGGATGCCGATGCAGCCCTTTATTGGTTCGCGCGCATGCTGGAAGGTGGTGAGGATCCGCTTTATATCGCCCGCCGTTTGGTTCGCTTTGCCTCGGAGGATGTGGGGTTGGCCGATCCCCAGGCTCTGCCGCAGACATTGGCCGCCTGGGACGCCTATGAGCGCCTGGGCTCGCCGGAAGGGGAGTTGGCTCTGGTGCAAGCCGTGGTCTATCTGGCGACCGCGCCCAAATCGAATGCGGTCTATAAGGCGGAAAAGGCGGCCCGCCGCGCGGCACGAGAGACCGGCTCTTTGATGCCGCCCAAGCATATCCTCAACGCACCCACCAAGCTGATGAAGGACCTCGACTACGGCAAGAATTACGCCTACGACCATGATGCCGAAGACGGGTTTTCCGGCCAGGACTATTTCCCGGATGATATGGGCCGCATGCGGTTTTATTCGCCCAAGGAACGCGGATTCGAACGCGAAGTCGGCAAGCGGTTGGCCTATTGGGATAAACTGCGCCGACAGCGCGGCAACGGGGACGACGGCGGGGCGTCTTCAGGCTAAATTACCGAAGCCTTGATGGAATCTGGAAACCGATGACGGGAGATATGCAATGAAGATGCTGATTGCCGTTGCCATGGGGGGCGCGGTCGGTGCCGTCGGCCGGTTTCTGGTCGTGAATGCCGTCGGCAGCCAGCTGGGCAGCGGCTTTCCCTGGGGGACGTTTACGGTCAACTTGGTGGGGTCGTTCCTTCTTGGTGCCTTGATCGAGGTCAGCGCCTTGCACTGGTCGCCGACGCCGGAAATGCGGGCATTTCTGGTGGTCGGGATGCTGGGGGCCTTTACCACTTTTTCGACGTTTTCCCTGGATTCCTACACCCTGATCGAACGTGGGCAGATTGGGGCCGCTGTCATGTATGTGGGGGGCTCGGTCGTGCTGTGTATTCTGGGGTTCTGGGCCGGGTTAGCGACCCTGCGTCAGGTTTTGTGATGCCACAGACGCCGACCGATGCGAAGGGGCCCCGCGTTACTGCCGACGAAGACGGCTTGCGTCTGGACCGCTGGCTGAAAATCCATTTTCCCGCCTTGCCGTTCGGGCAGGTGCAGAAGCTTTTGCGGACCGGGCAAATCCGTATCGACGGGGGCAGGGCAAAGACCGGCACGCGTCTGGAAGAAGGGCAGGAGGTCCGCTTGCCGCCCAGCCTGCGCGATGGCCAGGATCCGGGTGCCGCCCGCAAGCCAAAGGCACCGAAACGCCCGGTTGAAATCCCGGCGGGCGAAATAAAGGATCTGCAAGCCCGGGTATTGTTCCGCGATGCGGAAATTTTGATCCTCGACAAGCCGGCGGGATTGGCCGTGCAAGGTGGTTCGGGACTTAGTCGCCACCTTGATGCCATGCTGGACGGATTAACGTTCGAGGCATCGGAACGTCCGCGTCTGACTCACCGGTTGGACAAGGACACGTCGGGGGTTCTCGTCCTGGCCAGAACGCGCCAAGCGGCGCGCTGGCTGACGGAAGGGTTCCGCCGCAAGACCATCCATAAGCTGTACTGGGCCGCCGTGGCCGGGGTGCCGGAAATCATTCAGGGGCGCATCCGGCTTGATCTGGGAAAAAGCAAGGGGGCAGGCGGCCGTGAAAAGATGAATGCGGAAGCCGAGGACCTGAAACGGGCGGAAACCCTATATCGAATCATTGACCGCCTGAGTTCCAAGGCCGCCTGGCTTGCCATGGAGCCGGTGACCGGCCGGACACATCAGCTGCGCGCCCATGCTCTGGCCCTGCAAACGCCGATCATCGGTGACGGAAAATACGGAGGCACGGAAGCCTTTCCGGACCTGCCGGTCAAGGTCCGCATGCTACAGCTTCATGCTCGGCGAATCGTTATTCAACGACCTTCTGGCGGTGTTACGGACGTGACGGCACCGCTTCCGAATCATATGGCCGAACTATGGAAGGCCCTTGGCTTTACAAAGGATCAATCGGCGGATGAACTGTTTGAAGAATAGGCGTAAAATAACGCGTATCGCGCCGGCTGGCCCAGATGACGCCGATTCATTGCGTCTGATGGGAAGCCCGCCTAAAACAGGTTCAGCATAATGTTTAAGGATGCAACGGTGTCATCCCAATCACGCGTCAATATATCATTGCATTGTATGCATAACCGCATATTACTTGAAGATGCGGCACGTTGCGGAGCCATTGGGTTGGCACGAGGTTTGCGTTATTCGAATACGTTCAGGTCGAAGTGATCTTCACTTCGCGATAAAGACGAGAAAACATGCGCCTACTCCTTGTTGAAGACCACAATCGTTTCGCAGAATCCATCAAGATCGGCCTTGAGAACGAGGCCTTTGCGGTGGATACCGTTGATTCCGGCGCCGCCGCGGATGCCGCGGTCGCAAGCATTCAATATGACGCGATCATTCTTGATTTGGGATTGCCGGACACGGATGGGCTGACGCTGCTCAAGGAATGGCGCAAACAGGGAAAAATTGTGCCTGTTCTTATCTTGACCGCGCGGGACGGCCTGGATGACAGGGTCAAGGGGCTCAACACGGGGGCCGACGATTACCTTCTGAAACCCTTTGAGATGGAAGAACTGATCGCCCGAATTCGCGCGCTTTTGCGCCGGCCGGGCGGGGTTCTGGGATTGGTGATGACCGCAGGGAACGTATCCTTCGACACCACGGCGCGCGAAGTGCGTGTGAATGATCAACCCATATCCATTTCCCGGCGCGAGATGGGCGTGCTAGAACAATTGATGCGGCGATATGGGCGTGTCGTGCCCAAATCGGTCTTGGAGGACAAGATATACGGCTTTGACGAAGAGGTTTCGTCGAATTCTGTGGAGGTCCATGTATCCAGACTTCGAAAACGGCTTACAAAAAACGGGGCGAGTGTGAGCGTCCACACCTTGCGGGGCGTCGGATATCTGCTGTCCGAAGGTGCATTAAACAACTGACTGTTGATCGTAGAAATGAACGAAAATAATCAAAACGGTGAACCCACAGTCGATCACGAGTTTCTTCTGAATCTCGCGCGCGAAAAGTCCACGATGGGCCGCGCGAAATTGACCGAAACCATCACGGATTTGTTCGAGAACAAGGGCGATGCCCTGACGGACCGCGAACGGGCCTTGATGTTCGGTATTTTACGCAGCGTCGTCCGTGAAATTGAAATGTCCGTCCGCCGCGGCGTGGCCCAGCAGTTGGCGGGCCTGAACGACGTGCCCGAAGACTTGGTGCGCATTCTTGCGAATGATGAGATCGAGGTCGCATACCCTGTGCTGACCGAGTCGGGTCTGCTGAAGGATTCCGATCTGATCGAAATCATCCGCCACCGCACGATGGAACACCAACTTGCCGTCGCGATCCGTCAGAACATCAGCGAAGAAGTTTCCCAGGCATTGGTCGAAACGGGGAATGAACGCGTCGTCGTCACGTTACTGAAGAATGAGAACGCCAAGATTTCGCAAAGTACGATGGAATACCTTGTCGAACAGTCAAAACGCGTCGATACGTTCCAAGAACCGGTTCTCCATCGCGAGGAACTGCGCCCCGACCTGGCGCAGCGTATGTTCATGTGGGTTTCCGCTGCCTTGCGGGAATTCATCATCGAAAACTTCAAGCTCGACCAATCCGTCGTCGATGATCTGCTGGAGCAGATTGCGGCCAAGGAATCCGGTGTCGTTCCGGATGTCTCCACCAGTTTGAAATCCAATGAACTGGCCGCCAACCTGGAACGTGAGGGCATGGTGACGCCGGAAATGCTCATCACGGCCCTGAGCCAGGGGGAGGTGTCGCTGTTCCTGGCCTTGTTCTCACGGCTGACCGGCATTCGTGAATATCTTGCGAAGCGGATACTGTTTGAGCCGGGCGGCGAGGGGCTTGCGATTTGCTGCAAGGCCGTGGGGCTGACCAAGGAAGAATTCGCTCAAATCTTCCGTTATGCGCAATTGGTGCGCGCGCGGCGTAGCGATCGGATTGAAGAGGCGTTGACGGAAGTCATCTGGATATACGAGGACATGAGCCGCGAGGCTGCGGCCGGTGTGCTGAAGACATGGCGTCGGAATACAGGCTATTTGTCGGCAATCCGTCAGATCCAGTCGGCCACCCGGCGAAATGCGTGAGCGCAGACCGCGCAGTTGGCCGTCTCTTACCGCTGATCCGGAAACGCGTGCGGCCGAAGCCCTAACCCGCTTAGAAGACGTCACACGCCTTGTTTCGGACTTGGTGTGGGAAACGGATGCGGACCTTAAGCTGTCCTACGTCTCCGAACATGCATTCGAGGTTTTGGGTTTTCTTCCTCTTCAGCTTGAAGGCAAGACGTTCAGTGAACTCGGCCGCTTCATTGATGAGGAGGGCGATAAACTGGATTTGGATCTGCACAAACCATTCCGTGATGTCACCTTCATCGTCGATGGTGCATCCGGCGACCTTCATCGTTTGTTGATGAGCGGTCTACCGTTCTTCGATTTGGATGACGGCCGCTTTTCCGGTGTGCGCGGTACGGCCCGTGACGTGACGGAAATTCATCGTGCCGAGCGCATTCGTTCCGAACAGGAGGAGCGCCAAAAGGCTTTTGTCGCGGATGTTGCCCATGAATTAAGGACGCCGTTGGCAGTCTTGCGCGCCAAGCTGGATACATTGAAGGATGAGCAAGCGGCCGCTGTGCTGCGGAATGAAGTCGACAGCATGACGCGGCTGGTGTCTCAGATGCTGGCCTTTGCTCGTTATGAATTGTTTCGTCCGGGATCGGATGAAACCGCTGATCTTGGTGAAGTCTGTACGGCGGTCGCAACCCATCTGGCGCCGATCGCGATCCATGAACAGCGGACGATCGAAGTTTTAGCGGACGGCCCGTCGGTGGTCGTGCGCGGCTCTGCCCCGGCGTTGGAACAGGCTATTCGCAACCTTGTTGAAAATGCAATTCGCTTTGCGCCGCCCCAATCGACGGTTACCGTCCGTGTTACGGATGAGCCGGCCATTCATGTCATCGACCGCGGGCCCGGTGTTCCAGGAGAACGCCGGGCGACGATTTTTGACCGTTTCGACCGTGCGGACCGGCGGGGCGATGGTGCCGGGTTGGGGCTGGCGATCGTAAAGCGGATCGCGGATGCTCATGGGGCCCAGGTGGAAATCCATGATCCTCCCGAAGGCGGGGCGGATTTCTGTATGAGGTTTCCTGCCGAATAACGGCAAACCTCGTTTGATTCCAAGAATGTAGGGAATTGTCAGGTAGTGGTCAGCTTGATCGCCGACACTGTATGGGTGTTTAGAACGTCCTGGGTGACGGCCAATGTGGGCTTCCCCTGGGCGGGCGGATCGACCGCCACTCTTACGTTTTCACCGTACCGTCGCAAACTGAATTGGTTTGCGGCGGCTCACCCTCGAAACTTAAAGCCGCTCGATGTCGAGCGGCTTTTTTTTTGTCTAAAACGAGCCGCTTTCCGGCTGAAAAGGCTGATCGCATCTACCCGGGGACATAAAAGAAAAGGGCGGTACCTTTCGGCACCGCCCCTGGAATTGGTTATGGTTGCGTGACTTAGTTCTTCACGACGACCGATACCCGGCGGTTTTTGGCGTTCTTCACACCATCGCCGGTTTTTTCGGCCGGCTCGTCTTCGCCGTAGAACTGGGTGACGATCTTGGTCGGATCGATCCCGATTTCGGAGAAGGTGGCCTTTACGGCATCAACGCGCATTTCGGAAAGTTTGCGGTTATAGCCTTTGTCGCCGGAGGTATCGGCGTGGCCCGTCAACAGCACGGCTTTGACGCCGCTGACCGTTGCGGCCATGACTTCATAGGCAACGCCCATCGCCGCTTCGTTCAGGTTGGACTTGTCATAATCGAAGTAGATGACGAATTCCTTGTCGGCCATGGCTTTTTTCTTGGCTGCCGGCTTGGCGCCGCCGAGGCCTTTCATCGCCGCGTCAAAAGCGCTGCGGCACCGGGCGATGTCCTCAGGTTGGTCGCCTTCTTCCTGTTCCTGCAGCCAACAGTCGAACATGGCCTGGGCACGGGCTGCCTTGGCCGGATCCTTCTTTGCCGCACCACCGGCAAGGGCATCCGCCAGCGCCTTGCGGGCGGCGGTCAGATCACCCATCGCGCCTTTGGAAATTTTCCGTTCGGAAATTTCTTGCGGGCCGGTGTCTTTGCCGTCGGCCGCCATTTTTGCACGGTTGTTGAAATAGACCGCGTCTTCCGTATCCACTTCTTCGTCTTCCAAGCGCGCAAGATCGACATATTCGGTGAACAACGCCTTTTGGAATGCGTCGCCCTTGAGCGTCATCATTTTGGTCTTGTCCAGGTCAATACTGGAACAGGCGGCAACCAATGCGCCGGTTAGGCCCAAAACGGCCAGTCTTTGCAGGATCTTCATTTCTGTGTCTCCTTCCAAGGTTGAGGGTCGGGGTTAATATCGGTTGGATACGCCCCTCCCCCGGTGGGCGTTTTGGTGAATGTTCGGTCCTAGAACTTCAGGACCACGTCCACTCTACGGTTCTTGGCATTCTTAACGCCGTCCGCCGTTTTTTCAGCAGGCTCATCTTCACCATAGAACTGTGTGATGATTTTGGTCGGATCGATGCCGATTTCGGAAAAGACCTGTTTGACGGTCTCGACACGCTTTTCAGACAGTTTGCGGTTGAATTCTCTGTCGCCTGCCGTGTCGGTGTGACCGGTCAGAAGGACGGCTTTGTAGCCGCCCATTGTGTCGGCCATCAGCTGATAGGCGGCGGTCATTCCTTCTTCGCTTACAGCCGCTTTACCGAAGTCGAAATGGATCACGTATTTCTGATCCGGTTTGGACTTCTTCTTTTCAGCAGTCTTGGCGGCGGCGGCGGGTTTTGCCGTGGCAGCACCAGAATTAGCAGCATCGCCGTCCATATTGGCACAAGCAGCGACCAGCGCACCGGTCAGTCCCAAAACAGCAAATCTGTTCAGGATGTTCATAGTCATATTTCCTTCCTAGGTAAGAGGGTTGGTATTTTTGTTGCTTAGATGCGCCATGCCCCCCGGCGGTCGGTGCCAGTCCGCAGAACGTCAATAATGTAATAGATGTTCGTGTCGAATATAGCGGTCCGTACGCTTGTGCTCCTCGTCAACATTCGGCTGCAGAATTGACTATATTAGCCTGTGACGCAAGCGGCGCGCGCATTCGTTTTTCCTGTTCTTGTATATAAGACATGTTCCGGCAAAGTGTGAAACCTGTCCTTGCAGCGTCATGTTGCTGTGTCATAGAACGGCGTCATGGACATCAAACTCTGTGTCTTTGATTGCGACGGAACGCTCGTCGACTCTCAGGACAGCATCATTCGGTCGATGAAATCTGCGTTTCTCGCCTGCGGCCTCTCGGAGCCGTCGCCGCGTGATATCCGGCGCGTGGTTGGGCTTCCCCTTGCCGCGGCGGCCATGGTTCTGGCGCCCCAGGGAACGGACAAGATCATGGCGGAACGGTTGGCCGAGGCATATCGGGATTCCTTTTCCGGTCTTCGGCGGAACGGATTGGTCGATGATCCTCTATATCCGGGTGTGGTGGAAACAGTCGACGCCTTGGATGCGGAGGGCTGGTTGCTGGGCATCGCCACGGGGAAGGGGCGGCGTGGCCTGGACCTGACATTGGACAAGCACGGCTTGCAAGGGCGTTTCGTCACGCTGCAGACAGCCGACAGTGCCCCCGGCAAGCCCGACCCCGGCATGCTGCTGAACGCCATGGCGGAAGCCGGAACCGAGCCGTCCAGCACGGTGATGATCGGTGACACGACCTATGACGTGGAAATGTCCCAAAATGCGGGTGTCCTCGCCATTGGTGTCGCCTGGGGTTATCATGAAACGACTGAACTGATGGCGGCGGGCGCGGCCCGGGTGATTGCCGGGTTTGAAGACCTTGTCCCCAGTCTAAACGATGTAATGGAGGCCAAACCGTGAAGCGGCTGTTCAAGACGATTTCAGTCCTGGGTGTATTGCTGATCGCCGTGGTTGTTGCCGCAGTGGCTGTTCTCAGCTCGTTGGACTTCAATGACTACAAGGGCGAGATCACGGCAGAGGTCAAAAAGGCGACCGGGCGAGAGATGACGATCTCGGGCGATCTGAAGCTCAACATCTCTCTTACGCCGTCGCTTTATGTGGACGGTGTTACCTTCGCCAATGCGCCCTGGGGGTCGCGTCCTCAGATGATGTCTCTCAAGCGGCTCGAGGCCGAGGTTGCGTTGCTGCCGTTGCTGTCAAGCGAGATCGACGTCAAGCGGCTGGTGTTGGTTGGGCTCGATCTGCTGGCGGAAACGGACAAACAGGGACGGGGAAACTGGCAATTCGGCGCGGTGGAAGACAAGGCACCGGCGGCAGAGAGTGGATCGGGCAAAGCCCTTTTGCCGGTCGTCCGCAAAGTCCGCATCGAGGATTTACGGCTGACCTATCGCGACGGGCAAACGGGCAAGGAAACCCGGCTGACGCTGCCTAAAATGGACCTGGGCGCGGACAGCACTTCGGCCCCCCTGCGTATCGCATTGGAAGGCGACGTCAATGGTGAACGGTTTTCAGCCGACGGAACCATCGCATCCATCAAGCAGCTGACGTCGGGCTCGGAATTGCCGCTTGATCTGAAGGCAAGCGCGCTTGGCGCCGAGGCAACGGTGCGGGGTGTTATCGCCGATCCGAAATCCATGACGGGCCTTGCGGTTTCGCTTGCGGCAAAAGGCGATTCCATTTCCGCGACCGCCCAGGCGGCGGCGAAGATGGTTCCGGACATACCGGTGACGATGGTCCCGGATCTCGGCCCGTACGATATTTCGCTGACTGTAACCGGATCGTCGGCGAAGCCGAGCATTTCAAATCTCAAGGCATCATTGGGCCGGTCCGGGGAAACCAAGTTCACGGTGGCCGGGGCGATCTCCAATGCGATCAAGGCTTCTGGTATCGATTTACAGGTCGCGGCAACGGTTGCGGAGCCGACAGGCTTGGCCAAGACTTTAGGCATCGATGTGCCGCCGCTTCCCGGTATTAAGGTTGCCGCGAATGTGTCGGATGGAAACGGCGGATACCGTCTGGGCAATCTTGCATTGATGATCGGTGCCAGCGATCTGAAGGGTACGGCGACGGCTTATCTGGGCAGTGCCCGACCGAGAGTTCTCGCCGATTTGCAATCAACGCTGCTTGATCTGGACGAGCTTCTGCCCAAGGGAGAAAGCAAACAGGCACCGCCGCCGGCCGACGGCCGCTTGTTCTCCGCTGATCCGCTGCCGTTTGAAGGGCTTAAGGCTGCCGATGCGGATGTGAAACTCGCGGTGGCCAAGGTTCGCGTCAATAAGATGGATGTCACGGATGTCCGACTGGGCGTCATGCTTAAAGGCGGAAATCTGGTTCTCAATCCCGTGCAGGCGGTCGTTGCGGATGGCCGGATTTCAGGCGACGTCAGTTTGGGTGCCGATCAGGCGGTGCCGCCGCTTGGTGTGAACCTGAATGTGGCCAAGCTGGATTACGGAAAACTGGTTGTCCAGATGGGGCAGAAACCGGTCGCCGAAGGTACGGCGGACGCCACGGTCCGCATAACGGGGGCAGGCACCAGCCTGCGCCAGATCATGGCGGGATTGGATGGAAAGCTGCGTTTGGTTTCGGAAAAGGGGCGGATCGAAAGTTCCATGCTGAACATTGCCTCGGCCGACATCATGTCGGCATTGCCCTTGGTGGACAGCAAGGGAGACAAGGACCTGCGTTGTGCCGTGGTCGATTTCGACATCGTCAAGGGCCTGGCCAACGCCAAGGCCATGGTGGTCGAGACCGGGGGGCTTTCCGTGGTCGGGGTTGGCGGCGTCAACCTTCGGGATGAAACGCTGAATCTGGTGTTGGAGCCACGGGCCAAGAAAACCAGCCTGCTCAGTGCGGCGATCGTTCCGGTTGCCGTGCGCGGGACCTTGGCCAAGCCGGAACCCAAGGTCAACCCGGCCGATCTGGTAACCGGTGTTGCATCAAACGTCGCCAGTGGTGCTGCTGCGGTCATGACCTTTGGGTTGTCGGTCTTGGCGGAAAGTGTGTTCAACCGGGCCACCAGCACGGATGGCACCGATTATTGTGCCCTGGCATTGGCCGGAAAACAGGTCACGCCGACCAAGGGTAGTAAGAAATCATCGACCTCCGGAACTGATAGCAAGAGCCCACCGGCACAGCAGGAAAAGCCCAAGTCCGGGATCGGCGGGGCGCTTGAAAATATCGAAAAGGGCATTGGCGGCGGTCTTAAAGGGCTGTTCGGTAAATAGCCGCTCTCAAGTCTCCTGCCCACAGACGGAATTCCATCATGTCGAAACCGGATATGAAGCGGTTCTACCGCGACGTTACGATTGGTCCTGCTGAAGACGGTACGGAAGCAGACGGCCCATTCCGCGTCTTGCTGGATGGCCGCCAGGTCAAATCCCCCATGGGGCGCGTTCTGGCGGTGCCGTCGCAACAGTTGGCCGAAGCCATGGCCGCCGAGTGGGAGGCCCAGTCCGAAAAAATCCTACCCGCGACTATGCCCATGACCCAGTTGTCCTTTACGGCCATCGACCGGATCGCACCGGAAAGGGAAGAGGTCGCGCAGCGGATATCGCGCTACGGTGAAACGGACTTGTTGTGCTACCGGGCGGAAGCCCCGTCCGACCTGGTGCACCGCCAGACGGATCAATGGGATCCGCTGCTTGCCTGGGCCGATGCGCAATACGGCGCGGTGCTGACGGTGACAAGCGGGATTATCCCCGTGCCCCAGCCTGAGGACGCTTTGGCCGCCCTGACCAATGCCGTCGATGCGTTTGACCCTTATCGCCTGACGGCGCTTGCCGCGGTCGTGCAGGCGGCCGGCTCGCTTGTGATCGGGTTGGCTTTGGTAGAAGGCCGCCTGAATGCGGATCAGGCCGTTGCCGTGTCACAACTTGATGATGCCTATCAAAGCGAGAAATGGGGCCAGGATAAGGAAGCGCTGGACCGGCTGAAGGCGTTGCAGGCGGAGATCACCCAGGCCGAGCATTTTCTCGGCCTGCTGTAGGCCGAAATCCTAGGCCAAGCCCCGGAGAGATTTAATTATAGAGCGGATTGCTGCCCGGCCTGGGGCCGGATGGCGAAAGCGGTGTGTTCGCCCGCCCGCGCGTGGTTGGCAATTCCGTCGGCACCGTGTCGCGCCGTTCGCGCCCCCGGTAATTCAATGCCCGGCGGCGCCGGTCGGGGCCGAAATAGCTGTCGGCCCGGACATAAAGGCGGGGGTTCTCAATCAGCGATTTGATGCGTGAATAAATCAGATGGGCCGAGAACGGTTTGGCCAGAAACTCGTTGATCCCGGCGTCACGGGCCTTGCAGACTTGGTTCAGTTCCGTGAACGCGGTGATCATGACCACGGGGGCGAACATATCCCTGCTTTCCGCATGTTTGCGGATTTTGTCCAGGAATGACATGCCGTTCAGGTTCGGCGACCAATCGGTCAGCACAAGGTCGGCGGGAAATTCCTGGAACAGTTCGAAGGCGGTTTCTTCGTCGCCGGCATCGCGCACGTTTTCAATCCCGAACTCATGCAGGATATTGCGGATCAAATGCCGCATATGGGCATGTTGTTCGACGATCAGAACGTTCAGGCGTGACAAGTTGTAATCGGGCATAACTTTCCCTTTGAGGCCTCGGTAAATAAGCCCCACCGCATTGCACACCCTTGCGATCGGGTCATTCGACCCTGATATTTATGATTACCGGCCCCGGATACTCTTCCGGTGCACGGCTTGGAAAAGCTATAGCATGATGGTTAATGGCGTTCCATGCAGATGAATAAAGATATATTCATCGGCAATCGGGGGCGGCAAACGGGGCCGCTTTTCGCTGGCGCAACATAAGGCCCATAAGTATCCTTTGCGCCCCCGGGCAGGATGCCCATAAGCCTAGAACGACGAACGAGACTGACGCATGTATGACATCATCCGGCAATTGGAAGAAAAACGCGAACGGGCCCGTATGGGCGGCGGCGAACGGCGCATCGACGCCCAACACGCCAAAGGCAAACTGACCGCGCGCGAACGTATCGAAGTTTTGCTGGACCCCGGTTCCTTTGAGGAATGGGACATGTTCGTCGAACACCGTTGCACGGATTTCGGCATGACCGAACAATCCACCCCGGGTGATGGCGTGGTCACCGGCTACGGCACCGTGAACGGCCGTCTGATTTTCGTATTCTCGCAGGACTTCACCGTGTTCGGCGGATCCTTGTCGGAAAGCCACGCGGAAAAGATCTGCAAGATCATGGACCAAGCCATGAAGGTCGGGGCCCCCGTGATCGGGTTGAACGATTCCGGCGGGGCGCGCATTCAGGAAGGCGTGGCCTCGCTTGCCGGTTATGCCGAGGTGTTTCAGCGCAACGTCATGGCATCCGGCGTGGTGCCGCAGATTTCCTGCATCATGGGGCCCTGCGCCGGTGGGGCGGTTTATTCCCCGGCCATGACCGATTTCATCTTCATGGTTCAGGACTCCTCGTACATGTTCGTGACCGGCCCCGACGTGGTGAAGACCGTGACCCACGAAGAAGTCACCCAGGAAGAATTGGGCGGGGCTTCGACCCATACGACCAAGTCCGGCGTCGCCGACAAGGCCTTCACGGACGACCTGCAGGCGCTGCTCTATCTGCGTCGCTTCATCGATTTCCTGCCCGCCAACAACAAGGAAAAGCCGCCCGTGCGGCCGACGCAGGACCCCCATGACCGGGTCGAAATGTCGCTGGATACCTTGATCCCGGACAACCCGAACAAGCCCTACGACATGAAGGAATTGATCGAGAAGGTCGTGGACGAAGGCGATTTCTTTGAACTGCAGCCCGATTATGCGGGCAATATCGTGATCGGCTTCGCCCGCATGGAAGGCTCGACCGTCGGCATCGTCGCCAATCAACCCATGGTGCTGGCCGGCTGCCTGGACATCGCCTCGGCAACCAAGGCCGGGCGTTTCGTGCGTTTCTGCGATAGCTTCAACATCCCGATCGTGACCTTCGTAGATGTGCCCGGCTTCCTGCCCGGCACGTCGCAGGAATACGGCGGCATCATCAAGCATGGCGCCAAGCTGCTGTATGCCTATGCGGAAGCCACCGTGCCCAAGGTTACGGTCATCACGCGTAAAGCCTATGGCGGGGCTTACGACGTGATGTCGTCCAAGCACCTGCGGGGGGACGCCAATTATGCTTGGCCGACCGCGGAGATTGCGGTGATGGGCCCCAAAGGTGCGGTCGAGATCATCTTCCGCGGCGACCTGGGCGACGAGGAAAAGATCGCCGCTCGGACCGAAGAATACCGCACCCGTTTCGCCAATCCGTTCGTGGCCGGAAGCCGGGGCTTCATTGACGATGTGATCATGCCCCACGGCACGCGGACCCGCATCTGCAAATCCCTGCGCATGCTCAAGAACAAAGACATCAAGAACCCCTGGAAAAAGCACGGCAACATTCCGCTCTAGAGGCGGTTTTGTTCGATCTCTGATATGATCCCCCAAGCAACGGGGATCGCATCGCGTGGCTGCACCGCCTGAAAAGACCGAAACCGTACCAACCGCGCCCGATTGGTTGCGCTGGGCGGTTTGGGCTGCGGCGGGCGGTCTTGCCATCGCTCTTGTCATCGGCATCCTTGCGTTCAACCGCGCGCCCATCGCCGAACGTTTGGTGAAGGACAAGCTTGCCGACCTGGGCCTGGGCGGCAGTGAGCTTGCGATCACCCGTCTGACTCCTTGGTCGATCGAGGTCCGCAATCTGACCACGGGGCCCCAAGGCACCGTCCGGATTACACGCCTGGAAGCAGATGTTGCTTGGCATTCCTGGACAAACCCGACCGTCAGCACGGTCACCCTGGATGGGGTGCAATTCGCGTTGTCCGTTTCAAATATGGGCGTTCCGGATTGGGGGGACCTAACCCCCTTGATGTCGGGCGGCGGGGGGAGCGGATCGTCAACGATACCGCTTGTCGATCTGCGCGACGCCTTAATCGAAATCACGCATACCGGCGGGCCGACAGTTGTGTCGCTGGGCCGTGCCGATATTTCCGGCACCGCCGACGGAGGCATCGTTCTTAAGGATGCTGTTTTTGACGTTATCCATCCGCTGGCCCAAGGGTCGTTTCGCGCATCGGGTCAACGGGCGGCGGACGGCAAAATGTCCGTAATGCTGGAAGTCGAGGGTGCAGAGGGAACTTGGCAAGATGTGTCGTTGGCCGATCTGGAAGGCCGCTTGAAAGTTACGGGCGATCCCTTGCGCCTGTCTTCGTTAAGCGGGGAGGGAAAGTTCGACCTTGCCGGCCTTGCCATGCCGGGCGGGGTGCTGGCTGGTGGCCATGTGGCCGTGCGGCTGGCCGATGGGTCGGGTGAACTTGACCTGAAATTGTTGGACGAAGGACTGGCGCTGACTTTATCCGCCCAGACCAAGGGGCGCCTGGATGATGCCGCGGCGGCGCTTGATGTCACGGTGACGGCCGTGGCCACGGATTTGGCGCGCCTGCCGGTCGTGGATGGGGTGAAGGGGGCGGGCGAACTGCGGCTTGTCGCCTCGGCCCCATTCAGTGCGTTCCTGGCGGCGGGTGTGGAAAAAACGCCGGAAGCGGAGGTCTCGACGACATTGGACCGGATCAAGGTCGTGGGAGTTCCCGGAATCTGGTCCGGCAAGGCACAGGGGAAGGTCACCGTGGCGGACCGTACGGCCATATTGACGCTGACCGAACCGGCGGAAATTTCCGGCCAAGTTTTTGGGGGCGACATATCGGCCCGCATTCCCGGAAGCGCCCGTTTCGGGCTCGCACCCTTCAAGGTGACGGATGTTTCGCTTGATCCCCTGCGCCTTGCGGTGACCAAGGCCGTGGCGGGGGGAATTGCGGTCAATGGTCCGCTCGATCTGCTTCTGACGCCCAGGGACGGCGGCCTTGTGTTCGCGAACGACGACCGGGTGTTCGCCCTGTCGAAGGCCGGTTTTACGATTGCCGCACAGTCACCATCCCTGACCGTTTCGTCCAGCAGGCAGGGGGCTGTGCTGCGGACGGCGGAGTTGAAGGGCAGCATCGCCGCGACATTCCCTATCGAAGGCCCGCCCGGGTTGCGTTTGGGCCTGTCGGGGCTGGATGTCCATATGCCGGATTTCGATGTCGAGGCGCAGGGAATCTCGCTGATGGCGTCTAGCCGGGGGGGGGCGGATGAAGGTTGGAACCTGAACGCGAAGGCCGCATCGTTGCGCCATGCATCTGCCGCCCCCTTCACCCTGGACGGGAAAGGCCGTTGGTCGAAACGCAAATGGAAGGCCGAGGGCACCTTGCATCAACAAGGCAGCGGCCTGATTGCAAGTTTTTCCGCCGATGAAGATGCGCGGTCCGGCAAAGGCCATGCGCGCATCGATACCTTGCCGCTGAACCTTTCCGCTGTGCCCGGCGGCGTGCATGGCATCACGCCGTTGCTGGCCCCCTTCATCAACAGCCTGACCGGTACAGTTCAGGTTTCGGCGACAACCGCATGGAACAAGGCAGGTGCCGAACCCATGGAGGTTACGGGCACGTTGCGGGGCGCCGGCCTGACACCGGCAGCGGCGTTGCTGCCGGCGGCATTGAAAGGTGCGGTGGCGGGAATCTCGACCTTGTCCGTGGCGGCCACATTACCGCCCGGTGATCCCACGGCGGGCAGGGGGAGTATCGGGATTGCCGGTGGAAACCTATGGCTTGGGCCTGCGCAGGCAACGGGTATTTCCGCGCAAGTGGAATTGGACCGGCTGTGGCCGCCGTTGACGCCGCCGGGGCAAGAGCTGCGTGTCGACCGGATCGTCGCGGCACTGCCCGTTTCCGACGGACGCATGAAATTCCAAATCACGGGTCCGACTTCGGTTGCGATCGAACGGGCAGAGCTGACAAGCATCGGTGGGCGGCTCTGGGCGGGTGATATCGCCATCACGGACGGCGCGTTGCCGGAGCGCGTGATCCTGAACGTGGACAGGTTGGGCCTGGGTGATTTGGCGGCCCAGGCCGACGTGCTGGGGCTGAAGGCAGACGGCCTGTTGTCCGGCCGCATTCCGATCGACCTGGGGCGGGATGGAAATGTGACGATCCGCGATGGACTTCTTGAAGCTGAAGGGAAGGGGCTGGTGTCTTTCGTGTCGCCGGACCGCGCAGTTGCCCAGACGGGTGAGGGCGCGGGGCAAGGCGGGCGTATGGATTTGGTTCTCGACGTCCTGGAAGACCTGCGGTTCGACGGCATGACCATGAAGATCGATGGTGATGCCCGTAAGGACGTCAACATCCGGCTGCGCTTACAGGGGCGCAATCCCAAGATTCAGGAAGGCCGCCCCGTGGATTTGACGGTCAATCTGTCGGGCAACTTGGGCGAAGCGATCCAGGCCGAGTTCCAGAACTTCGATATCAAAGGGCTGACGGGAGTGGGGACGCGGGAATACCGGCGATGACCAGGCGTTTTTGATGGTTTGAACAAAAGGAAATACCGGAACACTGCGATTTCCCGGTTGATGGATGTTCAGGATTGTATACAATGTGGCCACTTCAAAACCCCCGAGGAACCATCCAAATGCAACTTCGTACCCGCCCCCTGAGCGAAACCTTCGGTTTCGAGATCCTGGACGTGGATCTGTCCAACCTGGACGACGAGACGTTCGACGCCATCTACAAACTATGGCAGCAGGAGCCGCTGATCCTGTTCCGCCGTCAAAGCCTGAGCGAAAGCCAGCAGGTTGCCTATTCCAAGCGTTTCGGCGAAATGGACATCATCGTGCGTGATGACATGCTGTCGCCGGACAACCCTGAAATCATCTACATCACCAATCTGAAGCGGCCCGACGGCACGCCCCTGGGCGGGTTGGGCAACTACGAAGTCTATTGGCACCACGACCAGATCTATCGCCAGCGCCCGGCGTCGGGGTCGATTTTCTGCGCCATCGAGATGCCGGAAAACGCCGGCGTTACGTCCTATTGCAATACCAAACTGGGTTACGAGACGTTGCCGGACAATCTGAAGAAAGCGATCGAAGGACGGCGCGCGACGGCCAAGTATGCGGACCGTAAGGATTCCACGACCGTGCTCGATTTGGGCAAGGATCCCGAAGCGATGAAGAAGATTCACGATCGCACCCCCGCAGCGACCCATGACATCATCCTGGAAAACCCGGCGACGGGGCAGAAATCCGTTTATCTCGATCCCAATAAAACCGTCGGGATCGAAGGTTTGGAAGAAAACGAAAGCAAGGAGCTTCTGGATGCCGTGACCCAGCACATGCTGCAGGATCAATTCATCTATTCCCATTCCTGGCGGAACGGTGATGTCATCATGTGGGACAACGCCCGCCTGTGGCACAAACGCGACGCCTTCGACCAATCCAAGCCGCGTTTCGCCCGGCGCACGACCATTTTCCTGCGGCCTGAAGACTTTGCCGTTCCCGAACCCAACGCCGCATCGGCCGCATAGAAGGACCAAACCGTGACGGAAAAGAAAGCGCCCCCGCTAAAGGGGCTAAGGGTCATTGATGCCGCGACCGTTATTGCCGGGCCAACCATCGGCATGCTGATGGGCGATTTCGGTGCCGACGTGATCAAGGTCGAACATCCGCGCGGCGACGTGCTGCGTGAAACCGGCCAGAAAAAAGATGGCGTGGGTCTGTGGTTCAAGATGGCCAACCGCAACAAGCGGTGCATCACCCTGAACTTCAGCCATGCCAAAGGCCAGGCCCTGTTCAAGGAACTGATCAAGAATACGGACATCCTGATCGAGAACTTCCGCACCGGCACCATGGAGAAATGGGGCCTGGGCTGGGAAGATTTGAAGAAGATCAATCCGCGTCTGGTGATGGTGCGGGTCACCGGTTTCGGCCAGACGGGACCCTATAAGAATCGCCCGGGGTTCGGCACCATCGCCGAGGCCTTTTCCGGTTTCGCCAGCATCACCGGTGTGCCTGACGGCCCCCCGACCTTGCCCAACTTCGGGTTGGCCGACGGCGTGGCGGCGGCCTACGGCACCTTCGCCGCCATGTTCGCCTTATACCACCGGGACGCGCAGGGCAGTGGGGAAGGGCAGTACATCGATCTGTCGATCTATGAGCCCCTGTTCCAGGTCATGGGGCCGCAGCCCATGGAGTACGATCAGTTGGGCGTGGTCCAACAGCGCTGGGGCAACCGGTCGAAGAACAATGCGCCGCGCAATACCTATCAATCGAAGGACGGGCATTGGGTTGCCATTTCGACCAACTCGCCGGCCATCGTGACCCGGGTGCTGACATTATGCGGTGGGCCCGAGGTCGCGGCCGACCCGCGTTTCCAGACGCCGCAGGACCGGGTCAAGCACATCGACGAGATCGACGGCATCGTCGCCGGCTGGATCGCGCAGCACGACCTTAAAACCGTGCTGGAAGAGTTCGAGAAAGCCGAAGCCGCGATCGGCCCGGCCTATACCATCGATCAAATTTACCAGGACCCGCAGTATCAGGCGCGGAACGACATCATCGAAATGGATGATGAAGATCTGGGAAAATTGCGCATGACAAATGCGTTCCCATTCATGTCGGAAACACCTGCGGAAATTCGTCATGCCGGGCCGCGCAAGGGCCAGCATACGGAAGAAATTCTTGGGGGAGAGCTTGGTCTGTCTGCCGAGGAACTGGCCGCCTTGAAAGAAGAGGGCGCTATCTGACCGTGTGAACGTTTTGGCGGGCCGTTCGGCCGCCGTCCCAGTGATCCCCCGTTTCGGCCCGGCCGTTGCGGGGGATTTTGGTTGTGGCCTGGATAAGACCGTCAGGGCGGGGTGAGAATTGCCGTGCGTGTGCGGATATCCGCCAGCACACCGTCACGGTCCGTTTCGATGCGGGCCAGCAAACGGCGGCGGCGCGCGTTCGTTTTTAAATGGCGGCTGCTCCAGCGGATGATTTCAAGCAGCACAGGGGCGAGGTCCAGGCCCTTTTCCGTCAGGCTGTAGATATAGCTGCGGCGATTTTCCGGATCGCGTGCTTTCGAAATGATCCCCTCGGATTCCAGGTGCTTCAGGCGGGCGGCCAGGATGTTGGTCGCAATCTGCTCTTCCGAGGCAAGGAAGTCGCCATAGCGGCACTTGCCGTAAAGCATCATGTCGCGCAACACCAGAAACGACCAGCGGTCGCCGAAGGTGTCGATGCCGTAGGCGACGAGACAATCGCTGCTGTGTTTTTTTGGTTCGCTCTTCATGCACATAGGATAAAAAATATCTTGCAAAAAACAAGTAAATTTCGTAAATCATTATAACTTGTATTTTGCAAGTTAATTTGCATGATGATCCGAAACGGAGCCGCCGCCATGAACATGCTTTCGAACATCCATATGCAGCAGCTTGACGAGGCAGGCTTGTATGCGCCTTTGGACGGAGGGCGATTATCCGTAACCCAAGCCGAGATTGACGACGGCGTGCGCCGTGCTCGTGTGCTGCGTTCAGAGGCTTTTACACGGTCATTCGTTGCGATGATCAAGCGATTGGGTGCACTTCTTAAGCGTCTATAACTCTCAGTCATAGATATAAATGATTGTTTTCTCTATTAAAGGTCAAACCGACTATGCGATAGTGCATGGATTATGAAAGCTTGTTGGTCTGGAGGAAGGCCATGTCTATGTATGATCGTTTGGCAACGTTTCTGGACCGTCGTAAGGCTGAGATTTATCCCGAAGAAAACAGTGATTTACACAGGCAAATCACAGGGCAGGTCGTGGAGTTATTGGCATCACGGGGAGAACTTCATCCGGGACAAAGGGTTTTGGATGTTGGCTGCGGGCAGGGGCCGGCGCTGGAGGAATTTCATAAACGGGGGATTCAAGCCAAAGGGATCACATTGGGTGATGATGTCACGGTATGCTGTGACAAAGGCTTCGACGCCGTGGAGATGGATTTATCTGATTTGGATTTTGACGACGAGTCGTTCGATTTTATCTGGTGCCGTCATGCCCTTGAGCACAGCATCTTTCCATTGTTCACGCTTTCCGAATTTCAGCGGTTACTGACACCGGGGGGTGGGCTGTATGTGGAAGTCCCCGCGCCGGACACCGTGGCAAAACATGAAGATAACCCCAACCACTACAGCGTCATGGGTAAGCTGATGTGGCAGAACTTGTTTAGACGGGCTGGGTTTCAACAGGTTTGGGCTAATGACATCAACCTTCCGCTGACGATAGGCCCGGACGTTTATTGGGGTTTCATGCTGACGCGCATCGATTGAACGGCTACGGGCGGTGACAAGCGGTGCTTGGGGATCGTTCCTGTATCCGCTATAGCACGCGCATGCAGGACGTTGACGTAATCATCATAGGTGCCGGGGCGGCGGGGTTGATGTGCGCGGCCGGAGCAATCCGGCGGGGCCGCAAGGTTGTGGTTCTGGAACGCAACCCGAAGGTCGCCCAGAAGGTGCGTATTTCCGGCGGCGGGCGGGCCAATTTCACCAACCTGCACACCGCGCCCGTGAATTTCCTGTCTGACAATCCGCATTTCTGTGTTTCGGCGCTGAAGCGCTATACCCAGCATGATTTCATTGCGCTGGTTGAAAGCCATCGCATCGCCTATCACGAAAAAACCCTGGGGCAGCTGTTCTGCGACGACAGCGCACAGCAGATCATCGACATGCTGCTGGCCGAAGCACAGGGGGCCGACATCCGCACGGCCATTACCGTGTCCGGCGTGACCCAGGACGGGGACCGGTTCCGCGTGAATACGGACAAGGGGGCGTTTGCGGGGGCTGCCCTGGTCATCGCCACGGGCGGGCCGTCGATCCCCAAGATGGGGGCAAGCGGTTTCGCCTATGACATCGCCCGGCAGTTCGGCCTGCGTGTCGTCATGCCGCGGGCGGGCTTGGTGCCGCTGACCTTTGATGCGGCAATGCTGGCGAAGCTGGAAGGTCTTTCCGGCGTGTCCGTCGATGCGACGGCAACCTTGGGCAAGGTACGCTTTGCCGAAGCCCTGCTGTTCACCCACCGGGGGCTCAGCGGTCCGGTGATTTTGCAGATTTCGTCCTATTGGAAGCCGGGCGATGCGATCACGCTCGACCTGCTTCCGGGCACGGATCTATTCGCCGTGCTGAAAGAAATGAAACAAAGCGAGCCGAAGAAAGAAGTGCCGACGGTGCTTTCCCAGTTCCTGGCGAAAAGTCTGGCACAGCGGCTGTGTGAATGGACGGGCTGCCTGGGCCGGCTCGCCGACCAGCCGGACAAACGCCTTCGCACCCTGGCAGGTCAGGTCAACGCCTGGACGGTCTCCCCCAACGGCAGCGAGGGCAACCGCACGGCCGAGGTTACCGTCGGTGGGGTCGATACGCGTGACCTGTCTTCCAAGACCATGGAAGCCCGGGATGTGCCGGGGCTTTATTTCATTGGCGAGGGCGTGGACGTCACGGGCCACCTGGGCGGGTTCAATTTCCAATGGGCCTGGGCATCGGGCCATGCCTGCGGCGAGGTGGTTTAAGCTGCCTGGAGTTTATTTGGGCCGCATCTGATCGTCGAAATCGTCCAGGGACGGAAAGGTGAGGGGCGTATCGTTGTCGATCCCCCGCAGGCGTTCCGCATAGTCATCCAGATACCCCTGCCGCGTGGCGTCGTCCACGTAGGGCACATGCCAAGCGACAAAGGGTGGCAGGACGGTCATGCCCGTATAGGCCAGGGTGCCCTGCAACAGCGGCTTCAGCATGTCTTCCAGGCGTCCGTGGATGGCTTCGTCGCGATCAAGCATATGTTCACGTCCGCCGAGCGTCAGGGTCAGCAGGGCTTTTTTGCCCTTCAGGCCGCCCTGGTCGTAAAACCGCCGCCCGCCGTATGTCAGCTCGGAAACGAGCACCCGGTCGATCCAGCCTTTCAGGATCGCCGGCACGGAAAACCAGTAGAGCGGAAAGTGCAAAATCAGCAGATCGCAGGCCTTTAGCTTCTCGACCTCGGCCGTGATGTCGGCTGCGAGCGTTCCGGTCTGATATCCGTGGCGTTGTTCCAGCGCATAGACCAGATAATCCGGGTCGGCACGATCATTGAAATCATCAGGCCCCGACACGGGGTTGAAGTTCATGGCGTAAAGATCGGACAGCGCGACGCTGTGGCCGGCGTCTTCGAGCACTCGGACCGAATGGTCGCGCAGCGCCGTGTTGAAGGACTTCGGTTCTGGATGGGCGTGGACGATCAGGACGTTCATCGCAGACGTCATTCGGGTGGCGGCACGGCGCCGGTTTGTTCGGTGATCAGGCCGTAATGTTCCGTGCGGCGGTGGGCTTCGAATTTGAAGGTCGAGTTCTTGAGAAAGGCACAGGCGTCCAGATCGCAATCATGGACGATAACCTCGTCGTCTTCGGTTTCGGCTTCGGCGACGACTTGGCCGTCTGGGTTGATAATGCAGCTGCCGCCCATCAGATGGTATCCGGGCGCTTCCTCCCCGGCCTTGGCGACGCCGACCACCCAGGTTGCGTTCTGATAGGCGCCGGCCTGCATGGAAAGCCGGGAATGATGCATGCGTAGTTCCGGCGTGTCGGGCCCGCCGAGGCCGTTCCACGAGGGCGTGTTGTAGCCGAGCATGACCAGTTCCACGCCCTGCAGGCCCATGACGCGGTAGGTTTCCGGCCAACGGCGGTCGTTGCAGATGCACATGCCCATCACGCCGCCCATGGTGCGCCATACGGGAAAGCCCAGGTCGCCCGGCTGAAAATATCGTTTTTCCAAATGCTGGAACTTGCGTTCGGGCTCCAGTTCCACATGACCGGGCAGGTGGACCTTACGGTATTTTCCGGCGATCCGGCCGTCCTTATCGACCAGGATCTGGGTGTTGAAATGTTCCCCTTCGGGGGTCAGTTCCGCATAGCCCAGCGAAAAACCGATCTTGTTATCGGCGGCGTAATCGAACAGAGGCCGTGTCGCGTCATTGGGCATGTCGCGTTCGAACCAGGGGTCCATTTCGGCCCGGTTCTCGGCATAAAACCGGGGGAAAAAGGTCGTTAAGGCCGTTTCCGTGTACACGACCAGATCGGCGCCTTGTGACTTGGCCTGCTTCATCATGTCGAGCAGGCGGGCGACGATCACTTGGCGACTGTCGGTTTCAAGGTTGGGGCCCTGCTGGGCGGCGGCAACGCGGACTATTCGGGGCATGGGACCTGTCTATTCGTTACAATATGGTGATCAATGTCATAGCCGGTTACCCGGGTCGGTGATCAACTGACCACGAACCGGCAAGGCCATTAGATTTATAAGGCCATTTCAGCCAGTCCAAGGAGAAACTGACGCAAGCCGCCACGGCAGGCAAAAAAAGAGGTTTCAGCGATGATGAGCGAACCGGACGACGAAGGCGGATTGGTTTTCGGCAATCTCGTCTGGTTGGATCCGGAAGACATCACGGAACCGGATCATCGATTGTTTTTGGATTACTGGAATGAATTGCGGGGCGGTAAATTCGCACCCGCATGGTCCGATTGGGATTGGCGCCGCATTCCCGGAAATTTGATTCCCTATTGTTTCGTGGTCGATGCCTTGGACGGTGGGAAGAATTTCAAATATCGCTTTTGGGGCACGGCCCATGCCGATATCCATGGCATCGATTACACGGGCAAGCTGGTGACGGATATCGTCCCCCCGGAAGTCGCCGAAACGGCCCGTGCCCAGTACGAACAGGCCTGTATCGGCCGCAAACCGATGGTTTACATGCATGAATTGACGGTCGGACGCCTTCAGGTGCGGCGCATTCAAACGTCCTTTCGCATGCCGCTGTCGTCCGACGGCAAGACCGTCGATATGCTGTTTTCGTTCGCCGATTGGCGGGATATCCGTGAGGATATGAAGCGGTTCTTCGAAAACGTTCAACGCGATGAAAGCACCGGTTAAGCAAAGGTGATTCGGTGCAAAACTGGCGCGTTACCCTTTGTGTGCCTAGATTAGCGGGGCCAGCAAAGGAACAACCATGACAGAGATCAATCCGATGGATGGGGAGAGGGACGCCCGCGACCGGCGGCGCCTTAAGGGATTTGCCCTGCACCTGATGGTGTATTTCATTGTCGTGGCGGCCTGCGCCGCCTTGAATTTCACCAATTCACCGGACCGGCTTTGGTTCATTTTTCCCATGGTCGTCTGGGGGGCGCCGCTTGCCCTGCATGCGGCCTGGGTCATGGGATTGTTCGATGGCTTGATGGCCCGGAAATAAATGGGCCGGATGCGGGGCAAAAAGAGAACACGCAGCGAACGGTCAATTCTACTAGTAGTATCAAAACCCCGGTCCTAATTTTGCGCTGCAATATGATGGAATTTCGGTTACACCAATGGCCGGGGTTGGACGGGCCGTCATCGGCCAGCAAGGCGAACCCGCAGGGGTTCATTTAAGGAAACAACAACCAGGGCCGGTAAAAAATGTTTAAGAAAATTCTCATCGCCAACCGGGGCGAAATCGCCTGTCGCGTCATGAAGACGGCGAAGAAGATGGGTATCGAGACTGTCGCCGTTTATTCCGACGCGGACAAATTGGCGCTGCATACGGTCACGGCGGACGAGGCCGTGCACATCGGCCCGTCGGCTTCGTCGGAAAGCTATTTGGTGATCGACAAGATCCTGGACGCCATCGAGCAGACGGGCGCCGATGCGGTGCATCCGGGTTACGGGTTCCTTTCGGAAAACGCCAAATTCGCTGAAGCCTTGGCCAAGAAGGGTGTCGCCTTCATCGGCCCACCCGTGGGTGCCATCAACGCCATGGGCGACAAGATCGAATCAAAGAAATTGGCGGAAAAGGCCAAGGTCAGCGTCGTGCCCGGCCATACGGAGGCCGTGGCCGACCCGGACATGGCGGTCGAGATCGCCAACAAGATCGGCTATCCGGTGATGCTGAAAGCGTCCGCCGGCGGCGGCGGCAAGGGCATGCGCATCGCGCACAACGACGCTGAATGCCGCGATGGCCTGGAGCGCGCCCGGTCCGAAGCGGCCAGCAGCTTCGGCGATGACCGGGTGTTCGTCGAGAAATTCATCGTCGAGCCGCGCCACATCGAAATTCAGGTGCTGGCGGATCAGCACGGAAATTGCGTTTATCTGAACGAGCGCGAATGTTCGATCCAGCGCCGCCATCAGAAGGTTCTGGAAGAAGCGCCGTCGCCGTTCCTGGATGAGCAGACCCGCAAGGCCATGGGTGAGCAGGCCGTGGCACTGTCCCAGGCGGTGGATTATTGCTCGGCCGGCACGGTCGAATTCATCGTCGACAAGGATAAGAACTTCTACTTCCTTGAAATGAACACGCGCCTGCAGGTCGAACATCCGGTGACCGAATTCATTACCGGCCTGGATCTGGTGGAACTGATGATCCGTGTCGCGGCGGGGGAAAAACTGCCCTTTGCCCAAAAGGACGTGCCCCTGAACGGCTGGGCGATCGAATCCCGCATCTATGCGGAGGATCCGTTCCGTAACTTCCTGCCGTCGACGGGGCGTCTGGTGCGCTATCAGCCGCCGGCCGAAACCGACACCGTGCGTGTCGATACCGGCGTGTTCGAAGGCGGAGAGATTTCCATGTTCTACGATCCCATGGTCGCCAAGCTGGTGACGTATGGGAAGGACAGGGAGGCGGCCATGGACGAGATGGCGCGCGCCCTCGACCGCTTCCAGATCACCGGCGTGGCCAACAATATCGCCTTTCTGGCGGCCTTGATGGCGCATGACAAAGTTCGGGCCGGTGATTTTTCGACCAACTTCATCGCCGAGGAATATCCCGACGGCTTCAACCCGAAAGATGCAGTTCAGGATGACCCGACCCTTGCCATTGCGGTTGCCGCCGCCATGCATCGGGCCTTTCAGGACCGCGCGGCGCAGATTTCCGGCCAGGTTGCCGGGCATTCCCGCAAGGTTTCGGGCGATTGGGTGATCGTGCTGGGGCGCGATCCGCACCCCGTCAACGTCGTTCCCGCGGACGGCGGTTACGACGTCACGATTTCCGGCAAGACCCTGGAATTGCGGACGGATTGGCAGCTAAGCGATAGCCTGATGGAACTGACGCTGGACGGTGTCGAATACAGCGTGCAGGTCGGCCGCGCCGATACGGCCTACCGCATCATGAATGCCGGCACGGAAACCACGGCGCTGGCGCTCAGCCCCGGGACGGCGGAACTGTACCGCCACATTCCGGAAAAGCAGCCGCCCGACACGTCCAAGCTGCTGATGTCGCCCATGCCGGGATTGCTGGTGTCGCTCGCCGTCGAAGCCGGGCAGGAGGTCAAGGCCGGTGAGGAGCTTTGCATTCTAGAGGCCATGAAGATGGAAAATGTCATGCGGGCCGACAAGGACGCGGTGGTCAAGGAGATCAAGGCCGCCCCTGGTGACAGCCTGATGGTCGATCAGATCATCATGGAGTTTGAATAACCCCAATCTCTGGTAACACAGCGCCATGACAGATGATGTCAAAGCCGTTCACGTGATCATATCCGGGCGGGTGCAGGGCGTGTGGTATCGCGGCTGGACCTGTGAGCAGGCGCGGGAGCTTGGCCTGTCCGGCTGGGTCCGCAACCGCCGCGACGGCACGGTCGAAGCCGTATTCGCCGGTGAAGCGGATACCGTCAATCACATGCTTGAACGCTGTCATGCGGGGCCGCCGGCCGCCCGGGTGTCCGGTCTAGAGGTGGCTGACGCGGATGTTCCCGTGACCGCCGGCTTCGACAGTCTGCCAACTGTCTAGAGCCTATTTCCTGATAAAGAAAAACGGCCGGAGGAATGATCCCCCGGCCGCAAGTTTTCTGATCGCTGTTATTGATTATTGATAATCAGGCGGCACGCACCCCGCCCAGGAACTTCTCGACCTGATTTCTCAGATGATCCGCCTGCGTGTTCAGCTCGGCCGCCACGCCGGTCACCTGCGAGGCGGCAGTGCCGGTTTCACCCGCCGATTGCGTGACCTCGATGATGTTGCTGGAAACTTCCTGTGTTCCCGTTGCTGCCTGTTCCACATTTCGGGCGATTTCATTTGTCGCCGCCCCTTGCTGTTCGACGGCGGCTGCAATCATCGACGAGATTTCGCTCATCTCGCTGATGGTCGTGGTGATGGAACCGATGGCCCGCACGGCGTCCTTGGTTTCGGATTGAATGCTCGAAATCTGCTGGCTGATCTCTTCCGTCGCCTTGGCCGTCTGGGTCGCCAGGTTTTTGACCTCATGGGCGACAACGGCGAAGCCTTTGCCCGATTCACCGGCCCGGGCGGCTTCGATGGTCGCGTTCAGAGCCAGAAGGTTGGTCTGTTCCGCGATATCGGAAATCAGATCGACCACTTCACCGATCCGCTGCGACGCCTTGGCCAGCCCCTGGATTTGCTGATCGGTGTGTTGTGCTTCGGAAACGGCACGGTCCGCGACTTTCGTGGACTGGGAAACCTGGCGTGAAATTTCCTGGATCGAGCTCGACAATTCCTCGGTTGCGGTGGCAACCGTTTGCACGTTGGCGGATGCCTGCTCGGCCGCACTGGCGACGGTTGCCGCGCGTTGGTTGGTGCCGTCGGCGATCTGGGACATGCTGGATGCGGTGGCTTCCATTTCCGTGGCGGAACTGGAAAGGGAGCGCAGCAGTTCGGACACATCTTCGTCGAAGGTTCCGGTCAGGGATTCGATCTGGCGTCCCCGTTCCTCGCGCCGCCGGGCGGTTTCTTTTTCACGTTCGGCCAGTTCGTCGGCTTTGATCATGCTTTCCTTGAACACCAGAACGGCCTTGGCCATGTCGCCGACTTCGTCGCCGTTGTCCTGCCCGGGAATATCGATGTGCTTGTCGCCGCCCGCCAGGGTTTTCATGGCGGATGTCAAGGCAACCACGGGGCGGGCGATGCCTTTGCCGATAACCAGGGCCGCCAACACGCCCAGCAAGACGCTGACGCCGGCCACGGCCAGGGTGACGATCATAGCGGTCTGCATGGTCTTGCTGGTTGCCGGGCCGAGAACGTCTTGTTCCTGCTTGATACCGGATTTCAGGCTGTCCATGAGGGCCGCCACATTGGGGCCGACGAATCCGATCGTGCCCAGCACGACTTCGTCACGGGCGACGATCACGTCATAGGCCTCTTGCAACGCGGCTTCGTATTTCTTTTGCATCTCCGCGACCTGGGTCGCCAAAGCCTTGCGGTCTTCGTCGAAGATTTCACCGATCAATTCAGCGAAGTTGTCACGGGTTTCCGCGGCGGCAGACATGGCTTTGTCGAAATCCATGCTGTCGTTGGTGGTGATGAACCGGTTGGCGTATAGCCGCATCAACAGAACGGAACGCTGCGTCTTGGCGGCGAGGTAGGCCGTGGTCACGTCCGTTTCCTCGTAGGCCATCTTCATCAGGTCCGTCAGCCGGGCTTCCATGTCGGGGCCGAGCATGTCCAAGCGGCTTTCCTTGATGGCGTTGCGGTTGGTCTGAAGGGCGGTCACTTCGTCGAAAGCCGCTTGATAGGACGCTAGATCGGCGGTCGCGGTGGAAATGGTTTTCTTGCGGTCCGCATCGGTAATCTGGCTGTTCAGCTGTTCGATGGCGTTCATGGTCGCTTTGATGCGGTCTTCGAAATCGGCCACGGCGTCTTCCGAAGAATTGGCAAGAAAGTCATTCACGGCCAATTGGGTTTTTTGAAGATGGCTTTGAACCAGGGCGGCGTTATTGGATTGTGCCGCGGCTTCGCGATAACGGCTGAAGTTGTCGTTCCCGGATTTCAGGCTGATTCCCCCGGTTGCGGCAATAACAAGCAGCAGACCCAGGACCACACCGAAACCGATGAAGATCTTGGAAAGAATTTTCGTGTTTTTCATGAATGCAACGGACATCGTGCGGATTCCTCCTCCGAAAAATCGACGTACTGGTAGCCCCCCAGCGCGACGGAGAAAGGAAATACACGGATTACAACCGTGTGAACATCTGGCCGTTGGTTATAATTCTTACAGTAAAACCATCGGACAGTTTAAAAATTACATTATTAAACAGTGTGTTATTAGGTATTCTTAATTTAATTATCGGTCAAATTGTATACCAAATTGTCTGACCCCATACTTTCGGATAGGGAATTCGGCAGGGTTTTAATGACCGTCAGTCGGCGAAATCCAGGATATCACGCACCATATCAATGCCCGCCCGTGCACATTCAGCGTCGATATCGCCGCCCGGCGCACCCGATACCCCGACGGCACCGACAAGCGATCCGGCCGCGCGGATTTGCACGCCGCCGTCCATCACGATGATGCCTTGCATCAGGTTCAATTGGGGGCTGATGTCGGCGCGGCTATCGCGCAGTTGCCCGGAATCGACACCGGACAGGATGACGGCACCGGCCTTGCGCCCCGCGATTTCCAGGGTCGTGCGCGCGGCCAGGGTGTCACGCTGTGCCGCCAGCATGTTGCCGGCCCGGTCGAGAACCACCGCCGCCGCCTGATAACCCTTATCTCGGCAGGCATGAACGGCCCCTTGGGCGATCTTAACCGCCATGTCGGACGACATCAGGCGGACCTTGATGATTTCCTCGGATGCCACGGCCTGGGGAACCACAGGTGTGATGCAAAACAACAATGCCATGAGGGCAGGGGTGATAAGACGGTGATACATGAAGGTCCTCCCGATGATGCGCGGTAAGGTATGTGTTTCCGCGTGAATTATCATATTCGACTTTTTGTAATTGTAATTGCATAGTTGGGCAATCCTCAACCTTGCAATGCCGACAGGAATACACATGACCCGTTTGCCGATCTTTCCTTTATTCATGCTTGCTCTAGCCTTTGCTGTCACGCCGGCCTCACTGCTGCGCGCCAGCGAGGACATCGCCGACCAGTATCCGGCGTCGGCGCTGTATGCCAAGCCGGTCGAGGTCATCCCCCATGTATGGTCGGCGATCGGGGCGACGGCGCCGCCGACCTATGAGAACTGGGGCCATAACAACAACCTTAGCTTTATCGTCACCGGCGACGGCGTCGTGGTCGTCAACGGCGGCGGGGCCTATTTGCTGGCCAAGGCCCTGCACGACGAAATCAAAGGCATCACCAAAGAACCGGTCAAACTGGTCATCAATGAAAATGGCCAGGGTCATGCCATGCTGGGCAATTCCTATTGGCAGGAACAGGGCGTGCCGATCCTGGCCCATGCGGACGCGGCCCATGAATTCAAGGACCGGGGTGCGCAAATTCTGGCCTCGGCGGAGCGTGTGCTGAAGGAACGGGCGGCGGGCACGAAGCTTGTCGGGCCGACGGAAACCTTCGCCGACAAGCGCGAGATCGCCATGGGCCGGTTCAAGATCGAGGTTCTGCACCTGGGCCCGGCACACAGCCCCGGTGACATTCAGGTCTGGCTGCCGGAACAGTCCCTGGTGATTGCGGGCGACATGGCGTTCCATGAACGGCTGCTTCCCATTTTCGATGAAACGGACACCAAGGGCTGGGTCGAAACCTGGCAGGGACCGTTCGAAGGGCTAAAGGCGGCCTACGTGATCCCCGGCCACGGCCATCCCACCAACATGGCGCAGGTGCGGCGTTATACCCATGATTATCTCGTCCATATTCGCGGCAAGATCCGGGAACATCTGGATAAGGGCGGCGACCTGAAGGGGGCGTATTACGTGGATCAGGCCGCTTATGCGCATCTCGATACCTTCGAGCAATTGGCGACGCGCAACGCCGGCCGGGTGTACGTGCAGATGGAATTCGAGTAGGCGGCGCCCTCAGGGGCCGAAACTGGACCGCGCCTGAATGCCCCACCGACCATTCAGGCGGGTCAGGATGTAGAGGGAATCGTACACGCCGATGATGCTGCCGTCCTTGCGGTAGCGGGTATAGACCAGTTTCCAATGGGCCTTGTCGGCGTTGAACTGGATCAGCTCGCGTTCATTCCATTCGCTGTGGTGCCAGTTGTCCTGGGCCTGCAGGCGTTCGAACAAATCCATCGGATTGCTGTCCGGGCCGTCATAGACGGTGACCTTGCCTTCCGCCAGGCGCGGATGGGGATAATGCATAAGCGCCGCCATGGCTCGGGCGTCGTGATTGTTGATCGCGGCCATGTGCCGGTCCAGAAGGTCCAAACCGGCCTGTTCGATCGCCGCTTTGTCGATCATGTCTGGGTGGTCATGCATTTCCAAAAACCTCGTCGAACGTTTGGCGCAGGATGATGTCCACTTCCGGGGTCGAGGCCGTCACGCCCAGGTCCACCAGCGACGTCACGCCGTGGTCTTCGATCCCGCAGGGAATGATGCCGTCGAAATGGCCCAGGTCCGGTTCGATGTTCAATGAAATCCCGTGGAAAGTCACCCATTTACGCAGGCGCACGCCGACGGCGGCGATCTTGTCTTCGCGGTACAGTCTGGAGCCGGGGGCCCCCCGGGTGACCCAGATGCCGACCCGCCCGTCGCGCCGCTCGCCGGTCACGTTGAACCGCCCAAGGGCGCGGATCACCCAATCTTCCAGATCGCAGACGAAGGCGCGCACGTCTTCGCCGCGTTTCTTCAGGTCCAGCATGACATAGGCCACGCGCTGCCCCGGGCCGTGGTAGGTATAGCGCCCGCCGCGCCCGGTTTTGAACACGGGAAAGCGGTCCGGGTCGACCAGTTCCGACGGGTCGGCGCTGGTGCCGGCGGTGTAAAGCGGCGGATGTTCCAAAAGCCAAACCATTTCAGGGGCTTCGCCGTCGCGGATTTGGGCGACGCGGTCTTCCATGAAGGCCACGGCCTGTTCGTAAGGCACAGGCATGTCGGAAATGCGCCATTCAACCCCACCCATGCCGGGGGTGGGGACAGGGGGCTGGACCGGCCCGGCGGCGGGATCGGATGGCATCAAATAACTCTCCTGGTCGCGCTTCCGCTTGATATGGTTGCGCCGATTTGCTATCTGCCGCCATGTATTTCGCAAGTGACGTACTTGCGGCAAGGAAAAATGCGGTCGTGGCGGAACTGGTAGACGCGCAGCGTTGAGGTCGCTGTGGGAGAGATCCCGTGGAAGTTCGAGTCTTCTCGACCGCACCATTACTAAAATAGGGGGTTGATTCCATTAGGATTTTCCCTTTCCTGCCCGCACCGGATTGGAAGGTGCGGGAATAGATGTTCCGGGATCGTTCGTCAGGAAGTGCATTGCGTCCGTCGCCAATCGCTTCCTGTCGGCTTTTCGGGTGTAGTGCGAGGCCATGGTGCCGCCGGTCCATCCGAAGATGGCTTCAAGCTGCGCCACGGTCGCGCCAGCGTTTGCAGCACGGGTCGCGGCGATCTTTCGGACACCATGAGCGGAGCCGGGGACACCGGCTTCCTTACAAGCCACCCGGAACAGGTTGCCGAACGATTCCTTGGTCAGCGGCTTGCCGTTTTGACCGACGATGAAAGTCAGGTCGCCGCATGGCCCGGCGTCCAGCGCCTCTTGCAACACGGGTAGAATCGGCAGCGTGACCTCCACGTCCCCACCGCTTTTCTCGGTCTTGATCGTCGCGACACCATCGCGGACGTGCTGTCGACCGAGTCGCACCGCGTCACCGCGTCGTAAGCCGGTGTAGAGTAGAACGTTCAACCATACCCGCTGCCGGGTGCCGAGCGGCCATTTGGCTTCGTATACTGCAACGTCTTCCTCGGTCCAGGCGACAAACCCGTCACCTTTCCGGCGCGGTGGGTTGTTGACGCCAGCAGTCGGATCCACCTTGACCAGTCCCGCCTTGTGCGCCCAACGGAACAGGCCGCGCATGGCGTCGAGGAAGTTTCGGGCTTGTGCGGGTGTCTTTGCGCGTCGCTCCCTACCGTTCATGATCGTCGCCGATGTTATCTTCGCGTATGGCGACCGCCCTGCGGTTTCGAGAACATGAACGAAGATGTTATCGCGCTGCCGCCGGGTAGCAGGCGAGAGTGCGGACCAGTCTGTTGTTTCGCGATATCGGGTAATCAACCATTCCAACGTCGCGATACCAGCCTTGCCCTTCTGGGGGCGTGGCGTGCCGTTGATCGCAGCCTGATATTCGGCGTCGAACTCGGGTGTTCCGAACTCGGAACGGATGCGAATCCGTGGTCCACGGTCGACGCGGACGTACCAGACCGTCCGACCGTGCCGGGTTTTCTCGCGGTGCAGGTGAGGTGGGCGAGGGCGGGGCATTAGAGTTCAATCTCCATTTCCACGTCTGGTTTGATTAGATCATCGGGTTTCCCAACGGTCAGCACGACCCTGCCGTCGGGATCGACCTCGATCCGGGCGACATCCACACCCGCCGCCTTCGCAGCCTTGATGGCCTTGGTGACGGTGCTTTGCCGGAAGGTGGAGGGGCCTCGGGACATGGTTTAGTCGCTGCCTTCCGACGCATAGATGTTGATTCCATTCTTGAGAACTTCACCAAGCGTTTCGAAGTTGATTCGAACGGCGGCAACCTCTCCGTCGGCTCGTTTGTCCGAATAACGTTCCCATTGCCACGTCGTTGGCATATGACCAACATTCGGATTGCACCACACAACTACCTTGTGGCAGTTGAGCGCCGCGAAAATGGCGTCAACAGGCGTATTCCGCCAACTCGCCATCCCATCGAGTCCGATCATCCCATCGAGCATTTCTTTTGCGAGCCGGTTCGCCTCGGCGATTGGTGCGCCGTAATCCACCAAGCGGCTGACTGTTCCAATTCTGACAAGATCAAAGGCGGAGAATCGCCGGTGCGCGGTTGTGCCCTCTTTTCGCTCGGAATCAGCGTCAAGAGCGATCTGTTTGCGATCCAACCAACTACGCAGTCGGCGCTCCGAAACTTCACAGATATCGCATACCTGCTGTAGACGGAAACGTGGGGTGTTTGCTGGACTTGGCATTAATATTCTCCTCATGTGCGGAGAATATAGCTCGATCATTTAAACTCCGCAAGTGCAGAGTTTAGAAAAATTGCGCTGACACTCCCGAAGCCGCTCGACGGCATACGTCGCATAGACGGTTGCCGATATGCTCGCTGCGGAACGATTCGCCGCAGCCGAGGCACGGTCGTCGCGTTCCCCGCGTCGCCGGCGGGCGTGTCCACGCCCGGATTGTCGTGTACGTCGCTCCCGCCTCGGTTGCCGCCTTGTCGGCAGGTAGGCCACGCGTGCGGGCACGATCATAGGCGGCGATAATCGTCGCCCGTTCGTCAGGGGTGTAGGGGCGACGATGCGCCACGGCTCACACTCGCGGATCGTCGGAGCCGCTCATGTTGAGGGGCGACAGGAAAACCTCGGCGTCGGCGTCAGTGCGCGGGTTGAGGTGTTCGAACCGGCGAAGCTCTTGCGCCGAATACAACCCGATCTCGCGCCCCACCCGGTAGCCCTGGAGCCGCGTCAGGAAGTCGGCACGGGCCAGTAGATCGGACGAGAATTCGACCTCATGCGCCGCGCGACCTTCCGCGCTGAACAGATCCCGCATGATCGCCTGTTGCCACTTCACAAGCCACGGCTGAATGGTGCCGGCCGCGAACTGCCGACGCATCTCGACGACGTTTGAATAGTTGGCGTTGGTCAACTCGTTCAACAGCGGGGCGGGGATATTGAACACGCGGGCGACCTCGAGCACGGCGATCCGTCGCGCCTCGCTCAACTCAGCGTCGTGCGGCGTGGTTGCCACGCTGGTCCAGCTCATACCTTCTTCCAGCACGGCAATTTTTGCGGCGTTGTCACTGCCGCCATAGAGCGATTGCAACGACTCCCGTAGCGTCTTAGCTGCATCGTTGCCGATCTGCTCGGGATGGCTGACAACGCCCGAAGGCTTGGCCCCGTTGCGCCAGACGGCGGACGCGAATCGTTCCGTAGCCACCGCGCCGCCGAGCGCCTCGCGAGTGCGGTCAAGGCGTGACCGGGGTGTAAAGGGATCGTCCCAACGGTCACGAATCGCCAACACCTCGGACGGCAATAGACGGCGGGACCCTATCTCGTCGCTGACCTCGTAGATCACTCGGCGCGTCCCCGGCACGCGGGCAAGCGCCACCTGACCGGGATGCAACGGCCACAGGGCGACGGGCAGGCCGTTCTCGCGGACGATCTCCGCATAGCCGGCACCGTGCAGGAGAACGTTCGCCTGCATGACCGACAGGAACTCGACGGGCGTTTGCAACTCGTTCGGCGCGTTGCCGAACAGCATCGCGACGGGGTGCGCGTCGTCGGCCTGGCGTACCCCGTCGCCTTCCTTGCGGTAGACCACGAGCGGCAGCATTCCGACGGTTTCGGCGATGATCTGGACGGCGCTATACGCTGCGCTCAGGCCCTCGACGACGGCAGGGCTGACTAGCTGCCCGGTCGCGGTCGGCAACCCAAGCGTCGCAAGCAAATCCCAACTCGTGGCTTGGGCTCGCTGCTCGGTCTTCCTGCCGAATATGCGGGTCATGATGTTCATAGGGTGTCGATCCAGCGCCGGGCGGCGGCGAGCCGGGGCGGAAGGATTACGCGATGCCGGGCGTGCACGACGGTCCCTTCGTATGCCGGGTGCGCCGACACGACGCTGACCTCATGCAAGGATATGTTTCGCAGCTCACGGCGGGAACCTTCCCAACGTTCACCGCCTTTGGGGATAGAGAATCCGAAGCTCATACCACCGGCATTACGACTCTCGACCAGGGCGAGAAGGTCGTTACCGTAGCTGGTAGCCGGAACGTCCAGGTCGAACGCCAAGCCGTGGCTGTCCTCGGCGAGCCGGAGCGTGCCCGCCTTGGTCCGCGCAAGTACCCGTTTCGGATCGTGATCGGCGAGCGCGAGGATATCGCGCCCCTCCGACAGGGACGCGGTGAACGCGCCCGGAAAGATCGTTTCCGTGAAGTCGGCGATCCGCGCCTCAGCGCCGAAGGTGGCGACGTACCCTTCCAGGCGTCGCCCCTTTGCGCGGATTTCGGCGGAAAGGCTACGCCGTTCAGGTTGCGGGCAAGTTGTCGGCATACGCGAAGGACTCCCCGTGACGGACACCAACGTCCACGTCGCGCATGGCCCGGACCAGCACGCGGCCCCGGTGATACGCGGTGGACTCGTAGGGGTTGACCAACACGTCCAGACCGGACCAGTAGCCAATGAGCAACTGACTCCAAGCGCCGAAGATCACAGTTGCCGTCGACGGCGATCCCGCCGGAGCAAGGGCCGTCGTCGTGGCGGCGGTGTACCCGGCGAGGTTGCCCGGCTCGGGCATGATGAAACCGTGTTCGGGCTCGCCGCTGACCTTGTTGGTCGTCCGCAGCTTCTTGACGGCGGCGGGGCTCAGCGCCCAGCCCATCGAACCGATATCGGCGTCGTCGCCCTGGATTTCGGAGATAAAGGCGAGCACGGCTGACCAACTCGGCGTCGCGAGTGACGGGTTTGCGACGTTGCTCTCGTTGGTGATGCCGGTCGGCGTGTTGCCGGAACCGTCGCCGGTCATCGCCTGCAAGTCGATAGCGTTGGCAACCACGGCGGCAAGGTCGCGTCGGACCAGCGCCTCGACGCTCGGTACCGCGTTCAGCATGGCGCGCCGGGAGAAGCTGGTGATACTGCCGACCGTTTTCGGGCTGAGCGTCACGTCGTCGAACGTGGCGTCGGTCGCGGTCAGGGCGCTGTCCTCGGCAACCCATTGCGCCGTTCCGGCCCCGGTCTGGCGAGGAATATCCTGATCGCCGACCAGACCGTCGAGGATGGTTGCACCGAGCCGTCCGGTGACAAGTTGCGAACGCAGCAGGTCAATGAACAGGTCGGGACGGTGCTGCGTCGGATAGAGGTCTGCTACGCCGCTGCCGACCGTGAGCGTCCGCTTCTCGACGTGGAAATACTGGTCGGGAACGGCGATGCCGTTGAATTTCCGGCCACTGCGATTGCGGACCTCGGCGCTGATCTCACGCTCGAATCCCGCGTCAACGTCGACGCCAAGCTGGGCGTTGATCGCTTTGACCAGTGAGAAGGAACGGGCGCGGTCTTCGAAGGCACCGTCGCGGGCGCTGCCGCTGATGATGGCCGGTGCACTGCGCTCGGCTTCCTGCACGTCCTTGGCGCGGGTGATCTTCGCGTCGAGGTCGGCGATCTCGGTCTTGAGGGCCGCGTGGCGCTTGTCTTCATCGGCGGTGTAATCGTCGCCGCGCGTCTCGACCTTATCGGCGAGGGCGCGCATTTCGGAGACTGCCTTTGCGCGGCGCTCCTGCAGCTCGTGAAGTTTTAGCATGAATTAAACTCCATCTAAGGGCTATGGCGTCTCACGACGCGAATGCCTAAATAATAGGCAATGCCTAAATTTTAGTCAATCTATTTTCGGAGCGGATATCCGTTAGCTCCCGTTGTTCGGCGTTCAACTGAACGTCGAAGGGCAGACAAAGCTACGTCAATTTGGAAAGTCTCGTGGCGATCATACTCCCGAGCGGTTTTAATCGCGTGCGAAACAGCCCTTTTCAACGACTCAATTGTTTCCGTCTCGTATTTCGCCTTATGAGGGTCGAACTCTATTTTACTTTCGATAATGCTACACCAACTCCACCATTTTTCAGCCGCTTCTTCTGGAGCCTCTTTCTTTAGCGAATCTTCAAATTCGGTGATTACTTTAAGTATATCCATGGGTTCACACTCCGTCCCGTTCAGAGTGCGACCATACGACTAGACCTCCACCGTGAGAAGTCCACGCCCTCGATAAACACTTGGTTTCTTCGCCGGGGTACGGGTGGCGAGTCCGACCGCCATCGCCGCTGCTTGGAGGCCGTCGATCCGCCCCGTCGACTTCGACTTGTCGAGCTTCCGCCCGCCTGCCGGGTCGCTCACGGCGATGGCGTTGCCGACGCAATAGTCCAGCGGCGGGGATTGCGGGTGCCGTAGCTCGCCTTGAAGGATCAGCTTTTCCAGCGCGCTCAGGGCAGGGGACATATCCTTGTAACCTTGGCCCCACTCGGTCAGCGTGATCTTGATATCATCGTCGGCGATCAGGCGCTTGACCTCTTCGATTCCCCATCGGTCGTAAGCGCACGCCTGCACGTCATAGGCGGCTGCGATCTCGCCGAGGCGATGCACGACATAGCTCTTGTCGATGGCGCGGCCCGGTGTGGTTTCCATGAAGCCCTCGCGAATCCAAACTCGATAGGGAACGTGATCGAGCCGCTCGGCTTCGTCGAGCGTGTCGGCGGGACGCCAAAACCAGACCAGCAAGTCGCCAGTATCGGGGAAGAATGCGGCGAGCGCCGTCAGGTCCGTGGTCGACGACAGGTCGAGGCCCAGGAAGCAGCGTTGCCCGCGCAGCGCGTCGGCGTCGATCTTGTGACCGCACGCGCGCCAGTCAGTCGCGTTGATGAAGCGATCTTCGGCCTCTACACGTTGGTTGAGCCGCAGGTTCAGAAACCGTCCGGTGAACGATGGCACGCGCTGCGCCCGCCGGGCTTGGCTGCGAAACTCTTCCTTGTCGAGGAACTTGCCCCATGCGGGATTGCATTGTCGCCAGACCTTTTCGTCGAACGGGTCGGCGTCGACGGGTGCGGCGGTGAGTTGTACGTATACGTCTGGATCCTCGCCGCGCAAGGCGTCGTCGATCATAACGGAAAGCGGATGATGGTCCGTTGCGGCCTGTGTACTGATGACCACGCCAAGAGATCGCTTCCGCTTACCCATCGCAGTCTGAAGGTTCGCCATCAACTCGTCGGTCTTTGTCTGCGCGTATTCGTCATAAACCCAAAATGTCGGCGACAGACCGTGTGCGCGTCGCACGTCGGCGCTCAACGACTCGTAGATCGAGCCGATGCCTTGCCCGTGCATGACCTCGATAATCTTGTCGAAACGGCGGATATTGCAGACCTCGTCGAAGGCCGGGACGGCTTCAATGATCGCCTTCATTTCGTTGAAGATGAGGCCGGCCTGTTTCTTGTCGATCGCCGCCGAGTAGACCTCGCCGCGCTGCTCGGCTTCGGGGCCGATCAGGTGCGCCAGGCATAGACCGGCGAGTAAGCCGGTCTTGCCGTTGCCGCGCGGTTCCGACTTGATGGCGATGCGCCGAGGCGTCTTGCCGTAGACCGCCTTGATGAAGGCTTTCTGATTCGGCAGCAGTTTCATGTTCTGCCCGGCAAGGATGCCCTTCGTAACCGGCAGGGACTCCATGAACGCGATGATCCGCCCGGCGCGGCTGAGGCGCGGACGCTGCCACGGCATTTCGCCATGATCGGCAGGCGCTTTGCGGGTGCGCGCTCCTGGTCCTCTCAAGCCCATGTGAAACTAACCATTTTCGTGACTCCCCACCCCGGTCTAGCGCGAGGAACCGTCGTGATGATCGGCCCCCCGGTACCAAGGATGCTCGGGATCGCGCGGCGAGCCGTCCGCGAAGCAGCCTTCATATTTGGACGGTGTCCACCGCTGCCCAGCGCGCTCGGTGTTCGTCTTATCCTGATGGCAGTCACGGCACATGGATTGGAGATTTGCAGGGTCACGTTTGGCACCGCCGCGTGTGATTGGCACGATATGGTCGACGACGGTCGCGGGCGCTTCCTCGCACGCCTCACACATCGGCTCGCGTGCAAGCTGGGCTGCCCGTATCTTCTGCCAATTAGCGGAGCTGTAGAACCGTGTCACGGGTTGAGCACCTCGACGTCGAGTTGCAGGAAGCGCCGTCGCTCGTCGGGATTGGTGATTGCGGTGATATCCATGTTCTGGCCTCGCCACACCACACGGTCCAAGACGCTCAGGTCGGTGCGGTACCGGACGAACACATGATAGAGCTGTTCGGCAATTACCTGTTGGGCGCTCCACTTCTCGGTGCCTTTGAGCGGTTCGACGCGCGCCCAAACGGTGTCGAGCGTTTCATAGGTGATGATCTCTTCGCCAAAGCCGTTCTGCGTCACGACGCGTTCTTGTAGCTCGACGCGCTCGCGAAGGTTGGCAACGCGCTCGCCCTGATACGGATTGAGTGCCATTAGACTTCCCTCCATACCTTGAGGCCGTTGATCAGCCGTCCGACATGTTCCGGCGCTTCGCCCGCTTCGCGGTTCTCAAACCAGTGCGCCACGAGCTGCTTGATTGCCGTCGTCGCACGGCCGGGAACGGCACCCGCCGGGTCGGCTGGACTGCCTACACCCGGATAGCCGGCGACGAAACGCACCGTTACGGCGTCTTCGCGGATCGCCGTAGCGGGCCACGTCACAAGCGGTTCGATAAGGCCGGGCTCATGATCAGTGTGCACGATGTAGTTGACGCTATTGAGCGTCTGGAGCACCTCGTCGCGGTCGTAGTATTTGACATGCTCCACCGACGCCAACGGTGAACGCGGCGTGTAGATCGGCATTGTCCCGTGCGGAAAGCAGTTCAGGGTTAAATCGAAGGTCGCCCGGACGAATTGCCGACCGGTCGCCTGCTGAACGTGCTCGGTTGCAGCAGCGATCAGGGACTCGAGCGTGTCGTCATGGTCTGTGCCGTCGAGGTGCAGGAAGCTCCGAACCGAAGCAAGGCTGACCGGCTCGACGGTGGGAGGGGTGATTACAGTAATTCCGAACATTTTATAAAACTCCATTGTTTACGTTGCAGTCACAGAGCTACGGCTGCTGGTCAGGGTGGTCAGGGTGGTCAAGGCAATTCAACATTGTGACTGTGGTTTCTCTTTCTTGTTGTTTCGGTATGAACCTTGTAATTACCCTGACCACCCTGACCACCCCGCAGAAATCCGCGATTTTTACCCTGACCGACCCTTGACCGGCCCTTGACCAAAGGGCGGCTGTAAATTCATGTAATTTCCATAATTTGCAGCGGGTGTGTTGGTCAGGGGTGCGGTCAAGGTGATCCCTGACCAGCACATTGGGCGATCACCGTCACTACGCGGTCGAAAATCACGCACGGTTCCGGCGAAGGCCGTTTTGAGATTGCGGCCGAAGACCTCTTTCGAGAGGGGCTGACCGGGCAGTCCGTTCGCGACGTGCCATCCACGGTATGTTGCCCATAGTTGATCCTTCGGAACGTGCAGGCCCTCGCGGACGGTGCACATGTCGGCGACGAAATGCTTGATCGGCGAGCCCAACTTTTCGATATCGTCGATCAGGCCGCGTGCCGTTGCAGGTGTCGTGATGGCCTCGCCGGCCTGGACGCGACGCAGCCCCTCAAGCGCCCAGTTCAAGATGCCCGGCAATTCCGCCAGGAGCTTGTCGGTCAGGTGCCTGTCTTCCCGGCCATAGAACGAGTTGGGCGTTTCGAACGCGACGAAGCGGGACGCCAGCGCGCCGGACGGATCGGGAAGTGCCGGCAACTCGTTCGACAGGATCAAGAGACGGGTATTCAGCTTCCCGGTCCATGACGTGGTGCGCTTGCGGGCAACATCGGTAGCGTCCTCGCCGGATATGCTCAGGAGGCGTTCGGCTACCAGAACCTTGTCGGTGCGGTAGCCCAGGCGCGCGTCGGCGATCAACGCCAACTGCTTTCCGATAAGCGGCTGGAGTCCGAAGTCGCCGCCGAGCCCATTGAACGACGGCGCGCAACAGTTGGCCTCGCCGATCAGCGCGCGCAACACGCGGGCGATGGTACCCTTACCGGATCGCTTGGGGCCGATGATCGCGAAGACCTTCTGTTGACTGGTGTCCAGCGTCAGGAGGTAGCCGAACAGCTTCTGCAACTCGTCGACGGACTCACGGTCGGCGCCGAACACCTCGCTAAGAAAAAGCATCCAACGTCCCGGCAAAGGCGCGTTGGGATCGTAGTCGTAGGGCAGGGCGTTGAACGTGAGTAGCTCGTCAGAGTGCTGGTAAAGCGTCGCCGTTGCCGGATGGAGAATGCCGTTGCGACAGACGACGAGGTCGGCGGCACGGGGAGTATCCGGCGTGTCGCACAACCACATAGGCACGTCGGCCCCGTGGTTATCGACGACGGTCGCTGACTTGATCTCGTCGAGCGCGTTGTTAACCGCCGATGCCTTCGTGATGCAGTCGTCGGGCTGAGCGCGCCGGACCTCGGCCCGCAGCAATTCCTCGTCGATCTCCCGATAGTAGCCGCCCGGTTCGTAGGTCAGCCAAGTGCCGTTGTACCGCAATAGACGGTGCCGGGGCACCGCCATGAAAAGAGTCGCTTCGGTGCTAAGCCTCATGCTGCACCTCGCATACGCTCAAGCTCGTCGAGAGTACGTTCATCGTCGCGGAGACGTGATTCAGCCCGCTCCCATGAACCGTCTTCACGGAGGAATGCCAGCAAAACCCCAATGTGCGATTCGGCGGCGGCGATCTGCGCGGCGGTGATCTCTCGATACGCGGCGAGGCCTCGACGTATCTCGGGGATCGACAGTGGCACGGTGCGACCGGGTAGATCGGTGCCGCTGCGATAACGAATTTTGAGCAGCCGATCCGCCTCGTGTGCGGCCTCTTCGGCGACGCCCCTGTGATGGTCACGGCCCGACTTACCGAAGCAGCCGGTAGCCGCCTTACGGGCGCTTGCGATTGTGTCGAGCAGCGTTCCAACATCCTCCACCACCTCGTCGGAGACCTCTTTAATGATCGCGATCTCACGCGCGACGGTGCCGATCTCTTCGATCAACTTGGCTTGCCAGTCGGCGGATCGATTGGTATTATTTCCGTCGTTATCACGCGCCTTTGAAATACCCATGCCGCCGTTCCGGGGACCAGCCGGATCGGCGGTTTTCATTTTGGGCGGATCGCTGGCCGGTGCGGGAGGCGTCCCGAAAAGCTTTTGCGCGTCAATGGGGCGTTTGTGCCCGCACTTTTGAATAAGGTCTTGATTGTACGAGGATGTTATACAATTCTCGACCGCACCATTCCTTGGAAATGCAGGAAAAAACCCGCTCTTCGGAGCGGGTTTTTTGCGTTTTCGGGCGAAATTGTAACGAATTGGCGGTAATGTCTGTGGCGTGTGGGGCGGTGCGGATCACCCGCCGTCAACGCCTGATGCGTAAGCCTTGAACCCCTGGATCGGAGACCCGAGCCGTGAGCGAACGCCCGGACGATATCCTTGAGATCGAGCCCGAAACCCCGGCCGAAGACCCGGGCGAGGACACGCACGATATCGTCGATGCCGCCGTGATCACGGCGCTGACCCAGGGCGATACGGAAGGCTTGAAGGAACTGGTCGACGGCCTGCATTACGCCGACGTGGCGGATGTGGTCGAGCGCCTGAACACCGACGACCGCAACAAGTTTTTGGCCGAACTGGGCGAGAACCTGCCGACCGAGGTTTGGACCGAGCTTGACGAAGCGGTCCGCGAAGACGTGTTCGAGGACATGGCGCCGGAACAGATCGCCGCCGCCGTCCAGGATCTTGATTCCGACGATGTGGTCGAAATCGTCGAGGAACTGGAAGGCCCCGATCAGCAGAAGGTGCTGGAGGCCATGCCGGCCCCGGACCGGCGCCTGATCGAACAAAGCCTGTCCTATCCCGAAGATTCCGCCGGCCGCCTGATGCAGCGCGAAATCGTCACGGTCCCGAGCCATTGGACGGTCGGCGAAACCATCGATTACATGCGCGACGCGGCGGAAGGCGAGGGCGACATTCTGCCCACGTCGTTTTACGACATTTTCGTCGTCGACCCGACGCATAAGCCCGTCGGCGCCATCCACCTGAGCCACCTGTTGCGGTCCAAGCGGCCGGTCCGTGTGTCCGAATTGATGCAGACGGAATTGAAACTGATTCCCGTGAATATGGATCAGGAAGACGTCGCCTTCCTGTTCCGTCAGCGTGATCTGGTTTCCGCCCCCGTGGTCGATGAGGCCAACCGGTTGGTCGGCGCCATCACCATCGATGACGTGGTCGATGTTATTCACGAAGAACACGAAGAAGACATGTTGGCCATGGCCGGTGTCGGCGAGGTCGATCTGTACGACGCGGCCATGGATACGACCAAGGCGCGGTTCCGCTGGCTTTTGGTTAACCTGTTCACGGCGATCCTGGCGTCGCTCGTCATCGGCTTGTTCGAAACCACGTTGCAGCAGATCGTGGCTCTGGCCATTCTCATGCCCATTGTGGCCTCGATGGGGGGCAATGCGGGCACGCAGACCCTGACCGTCGCCGTGCGTGCACTGGCGACGCGTGAGCTGACGTCGACCAACGCCTACCGCGTGATCGGCAAGGAACTGCTGGTTGGCGTCATCAACGGCGTCATCTTCGCGGTAATTACCGGGGTGATCGCCTGGCTGTGGTTCCAGTCGCCGGAAATCGGCGTGATCATCGGCCTGGCCATGATCGTCAACATGGTGGTCGCCGGGCTGGCCGGGGCATCCATTCCGTTGCTGCTGGACAAGGCCGGGATCGACCCGGCGATTGCATCCAGCGTGTTTCTGACGACAATTACCGACGTGGTCGGGTTTTTCGCATTCCTGGGGCTGGCGGCCGCGTTCCTGCTGTAATTTGAAGGGGATGGCCGGGGCGGAACCAGCGCCGTACAAGCCACGGCATGCTTTACGTTTACGTAAACGTTAGCTAAAGTCCGGTCATGGCATTGGATCAGACGCAACAGATGTACGGCATCGCCGAACTGGCCCGCGAATTCGGGGTCACCACCCGTGCGATTCGTTTTTACGAGGATAAGGGGCTTCTAAGCCCGGACCGGGATGGCCAGCGGCGCATTTACGGTGCCCGCGACCATGTCCGCCTGCGCTTGATCATGCGTGGCAAACGGCTGGGGTTCTCCCTGGATGAAATCCGCGAAATGATCGATCTTTACGATGCGGACCCGTCCGAGGTCTCGCAGCTTAAATTGTTCATCGGCAAGCTTCAGGCCCGGCGTGAACAGCTTCGCAGCCAGCAGGAAGACATCGTCGAGACCCTGGGCGAACTGGACCGACTGGAAACCCAGTCCCAGGCGTTGCTGGCGGACCGCGAAAGCCGCCGTACCAAGGCTGCCGGCTGAGCGCGCCCGCGCACATTGAAATATCCCGCCGTTGATTTTGCCTGGTCCGTGTGGGAAGGAAGGGACCGGAGGAAACGCCTGTGTCTATCAATAAAAAGAAACCGTTACGGGACGCCCCCTTGCGCGTTGCATTGGGCGGCCTGGGTGCTGTCGGTCTGCCGGTAGTGGAATGGCTCGATACGGATGACGAGCCGGGGTTGGAGCTGGTTGCCGTATCGGCCGGGAACAAGGAACGCGCCGCCTCACGCTTGGCGCATCTGAACAATCAGCCCGAGGTGCTGGAACTGGCGGAACTCGCCGCAGTTGCCGATGTCGTGGTTGAATGCGCGCCGCCGGAACGCTTTCTGGATGTTTGCGGTCCGGCGGTCGAACAGGGGCGTATCCTGATACCGCTGTCGGTGTCGCAGTTGCTTCATCATATGGATTTGGTCGAACGCGCCCGCGAAACGGGGGCCCGCATCGTCGTGCCCACGGGCGCCATTGTCGGCCTGGATACGGTCCGCGCCGCCGCCGAAGGCGACCTGCGGTCGGTGACCATGCGCACGCATAAGCCGCCCGCCGGGTTTCAGAAAGCGGTCTGGGTGCGCGAGCAGGGCATCAACCTGATGGGCTTGAACGCGCCCAAGAAGCTTTATGAAGGGTCGGTCCGTGAAGCCGCCGACAAGTTCCCCGCCAACGTCAACGTGGCCGTTGCCTTGGGTCTTGCCGGCCTGGGGCCCGATGAAACGCGCTACGAGGTTTGGGCCGATCCGACGATCACCCGCAACACCCATTGGATTACGATCGAGTCCGATATCCTGAATGTGGAAATGAAGATCGCGGGCGAGCCCACGGAAGAAAACCCCGCAACGGGCAAGATCGTGCCGCTGAGCATGATCGCCACATTGCGCGGACTGGTCAGCCCGCTTCGGGTCGGCACGTGAGCCGTAGCGACATGGCCAGTGTCATGGGAGCAATGTCATGAACACGGATTTCCAGCCGACCGATGACGCCTTCGCCCAGCGTGTACGCGACAGTTTCGACAAGCAGGGCATCATGGCCCATATCGGTGCCCGGTTGGGCGAAGTCCGCCCCGGATATTGCGAGATCGAACTGCCTTATTCGGATGCCGTGTCCCAGCAGCACGGGTTTTTCCACGGCGGCGTGGTCGGCACGATTGCGGATTCGGCGGGCGGCTACGCGGCCTATAGCCTGATGGGGGCCGACGACGGGGTTCTGACCGTGGAATACAAATTGAACCTGATGGCGCCGGCCGACGGCGATGAACTGATCGCCCGCGGCTATGTGGTGCGTCCCGGGCGGACGCTGACCGTCAGCCGCGCCGACGTGATGGTCGTCAAGGACGGCCAGCCGGTGGCTTGTGCCGCCCTGCAGCAGACCTTGATGCGGATTCAGGGGCGGGGCGACGTCATTGGCTAATAACGCAAGGAACGTAGGGTGAGCGATAAAAAATCTGAATCCATGAACGCGGTTTTGGCGCGTTGGTGCATGGATGGCTGGCGCGGGAAAATCCCGCTTAAGCCCATGTTCTGGATCGGCGGTGCCGTGTGGTTCGTGGGTTATGGGATCGAACGCGGCGTGGTGACCTTGTTTCGGGTTCCGCAATCACCATTTTTTGCGGGGGAACTTTATGCCCTGGATGGTCTGTTGCGGTTGACCGAATGGATTCTTCTGGCGGCGTTCATCTGGTGGTGCGTCGGCGTTTGGCGGGCCGTCGATCATGAACCGCCGGGTGTTTGGCCGACCACTGCGCGCGGCATGGTCGCCTTGCTGATATTGGCAAATGCACTTTCCGCTTTTGTTGGATTGTCACGATGATCAACGATCAAACGCCTATCTACATTGATCTGCACGGCGGCGGAACGCCGGGCGACGAGCCGCCGGAACCCATTCTCCGCAGATGCTGGCATGGACGGGAACGGCTGTGGATCGTGTTCTGGGCCTATGGCGTGTTCGGCATGGGTGTGGTGATCGCCAGCTGCCTTGCGATGATCCTGATCGGTCTGCAGATCGGCCTGCTGTTTGCCCCGCAGGATACGCAAGGGGGCTATTACGGTGCGATCACGGGCATGGTCCTTGGGTCATTCCTTGCCGTGCCGTACCTCATATGGATGACGGTCAGTCTGTGGCGCTGTGCCCCCAATTGTGAAAATCAGATCTGGGCCGATCTGATGCGGGGGTGGCTGATTGCCGAATGGCTGGGTTTTGCCATGGTGATCTACAACTACGGCCCCCTGATCAAGTTCTAACAGCGGGAAGGAAACACCATGACCAGGGATAAGGATCCGATCGTCGTCGCGGGGGCCGCCCGCACGCCCATGGGCGGGTTTCAGGGCGATCTTGCCGGCGCACGTGCGCCGGAATTGGGATCGGCGGCGATCAAGGCCGCTGTGCACCGTGCCGGCGTCGCGCCCGATGCGGTGGACGAGGTCTATATGGGCATCGTGCTGCCGGCCGGTCTGGGGCAGGCGCCGTCGCGGCAGGCGTCGCTTGGCGCGGGCCTGCCCGAAGACGTGCCCTGTACGACTTTGAACAAGATGTGCGGCTCGGGCATGAAGGCGGCCATGCTGGCCCATGACGGCATCCTGGCGGGGGCCGGGGACGTCATGGTCGCAGGCGGAATGGAAAGCATGACCAATGCGCCCTATCTGTTGGAAAAGGCGCGCGGCGGCTACCGCATGGGGCATGGTCAGGTCATGGACCATATGTTCCTGGACGGGCTTGAAGATGCTTACGACAAGGGGCGGCTGATGGGCACCTTCGCCGAGGATACGGCGACTCATTATCAGTTCACGCGCGAGGCCCAGGATGATTTCGCCATTACGTCGCTGGAGCGCGCGAAAAAGGCGATCGAAGACGGCACTTTCGACGGCGAGGTCGTTCCCGTCACCGTTAAGACCCGCAAGGCCGAGGTCACGGTGGAACGGGACGAACAGCCGCTTAAGGCAGCCCCGGACAAGATCCGCGCTTTGAAGCCTGCCTTCGCCAAGGACGGCACGGTCACACCCGCCAATTCGTCATCGATTTCCGACGGGGCGGCGGCATTGGTCCTGATGCGCCGGTCCGAGGCCGAAAAGCGCGGCCTGACGCCGCTCGCCGTCATCCATGGCCATGCCACGCATGCCCACCAGCCCTGCTGGTTCACCACGGCACCGGTCGGGGCCATGCAGAAGCTGGCCGATAAGGTCGGCTGGAACCTTGGCGAGGTGGACCTGTTCGAAATCAACGAAGCCTTTGCCGTGGTCACCATGGCGGCGATGCGCGATCTGGACCTGCCCCATGACAAGGTCAACGTCCATGGCGGCGCCTGTGCCCTGGGGCACCCCATCGGGGCGTCGGGGGCGCGCATTCTGGTGACCCTGCTGGCGGCGTTGCAAAAATACGATCTATCCAAGGGCGTTGCGTCCTTGTGTATCGGCGGCGGTGAGGCCACGGCCGTTGCGGTCGAACGGATCACCTGAACAAACGGACCCGAAGGGGAGGAGCACAATGCCAACCGTATTTATATCCGGTGCCAATCGGGGGATCGGCCTTGAAATGGCACGGCAGTACGGCGCCGATGGATGGACGGTCATTGCGACCTGCCGCAACCCGATCCAGCCGGGGGAATTAGCGACCATATCCGGTGACATTCAGGTCCACGGCCTGGACGTTTCCGACCACCGCCAGATCGACCGGCTGGCGGGCGATTTGCAGGGTACCAAGATCGATCTGTTGATCAACAACGCGGGGGTGTACGACGACCGCAACCATGGCAGCGACGGGATCGACTATGCCGATTGGGAGGCGTCGTTTCGCGTTAACACCATGGCGCCGCTGAAGATGTCTTCGACCTTTCTGCCCCTGGTCGCGGCCCAGGGCGGCGGCATGATCGCCACGGTGTCGTCGGTCCTGGCCAGCATCGCGGAATCGTCGCCCAATTCGGCATCCTATGCCTACCGCACATCCAAGGCGGCCGTGAACATGGCCATGCATGTCTTCGCCGAGGAAGTGCGGGATCAGAACGTCGCCGTGATCCTGCTGCATCCGGGCTGGGTGCAGACCGATATGGGCGGCGCGGAAGCGGCGATCGATACGACGGCCAGTGTCCAGGGCATTCGCCGGGTTCTGGCCGGGGCCGGAATGCCGGAAAGCGGCCGGTTTTTCGCCTATGACGGGCGGGAAATCCCCTGGTAGTCGCGCAAGCATCCCGACATAAAGAGAGGCGAAATGAGCACTGCAGACGACAAAGGCGCGATCGAATTCTATTTCGATTTTTCTTCGCCTTACGGGTATCTGGCGGCGCAGAAGATCGACAAGATCGGCGCACGGTTCAACCGGTCCGTTAACTGGCATCCGATCATGCTGGGCGTGATCTTCAAACAGACCGGCAATGCCCCCAACGCGGATATCGGTCTGAAAGGCGACTACATGCGCCAGGATGTCCCGCGCCTGGCGGAAATGATGGGGGTGCCCTTTACCTGGCCGGAACCGTTCCCGATCGCGACCCTGGCTGCTGCCCGGGCCTATTACTGGTTGCTTGAACAGGATCCGGACAAGGCCGTTCCCTTTGCCTTGGCCTGCTATCATCATTACTTCGGGCGGGGCGTGGATATTTCCGACATGCAGGATGTCATCCTGATCGGCGAAGAAATGGGGATCGACGGGGCTGCCTTGGCGGATGCGGTCACCCAGACCGACGTCAAACAGCGGGTTAAGGACAAGACCGCCGAAGCCCTGGAATTAGGGGTGTTCGGGTCGCCCTATTTTCTGATCGACGGCGAGCCGTTTTTCGGCTCTGACCGACTGTGGCAGATCGAACGCTTTCTCGGTAAGGACGCATAGCGCAAGGAACGTAGGTCATGCAGATGAAAAAGGGCGTGAAACAATTGGTCGCAGAGGCCAATGCCGAAATCGAAACCGTGCCCGTTTCCGGTGCGGCGGCTTTGCTGGATGATCCCGATGTCCAATTCGTGGACATCCGCGATGTCCGAGAGTTGGAACGCGAAGGCATGGTCCCTGGGGCCTTTCATGCCCCGCGCGGCATGTTGGAGTTCTGGGTCGATCCGGACAGCCCGTACCACAAGGATGTCTTCGCGTCGGGCAAGAAGTTCGTTCTGTACTGTCAGTCCGCTTGGCGGTCCGCCTTGGCGACCAAGGCATTGCAGGACATGGGGTTGGAGCCAATCGCCCATCTGGAAGGCGGCTTCAAGGCCTGGAAGGAAACCGGCCATCCCGTCGCAGAAAAGCCGTCCCGCAAGGAATAGCCGTTTGGCTAGGTTGCCTGCCCTGGGTCTTAAAAGTTAATTTGCTCTCATGAGGGTGCTCGGGAAGACGGTATTTCATCCTGGGCGTGGAGATTCAAATGAACACCAGTGCACATTTCATCACCGAAATCGCGGGTGGTATCGCCACGGTTACGTTGCAGCGCCCCGAGGTGCACAACGCATTCGATGATGAACTTATCAATCGTCTGACGCGCGAGCTCCAAGGGCTCAGCCGCGATACTGTCGTGCGTGTGGTGATCCTGGCATCCACGGGTAAAAGCTTTTCCGCCGGTGCCAATGTCGATTGGATGCAGCGCATGGCCGAATACGGCCATGAGGAAAATCTAGAGGATGCAAAGGCGCTTGCTGGTCTGATGTTCACCCTGGCTAGTCTGCGCAAGCCGACGATTGCCGCCGTGCAGGGGTCGGCTTACGGCGGCGGTGTGGGATTGGTCGCGGCCTGTGACATCGCGATTGCAGCACATGAAGCGGAATTCGCGTTGACCGAGGTCAAATTGGGGATCATTCCGGCCGCCATCGGACCCTACGTCATTTCGGCGATGGGCCCGCGTCAGGCATCCCGTTATATGCTGACCGGTGAACGGTTTGATGCCCTGCGGGCCGAGGAATTGGGCCTTGTTACCGAAATCACGGACAAGGACAAGGTCCTGCCAAGGGCCAAGGAATTCGCCGAACTTCTGCTGCATAACGGCCCGCGTGCCATGGCAGAGGTCAAAAATCTGGTCCGCTATGTGGTTGGGCACGAACGGAACGAGGCCTTGATGGCACAGACGGCGGGGCATATTGCACGTGTCCGGGCCTCGGGCGAGGGAAGGGAGGGCTTGGCGGCCTTCCTGGAAAAAAGAACACCCAATTGGGTCAGGAAGTAGCCAACCGACAACAACACGACGGGGAGTGTTGGGAATGGCTGAATACGATTTTTCCCAGATCAAAGTTCTGGTGGCGGAAGACTATGCGCCGATGCGCAAGCTTCTGGGCCAGGTTTTGTTTGAACTGAATGTCGGGGATTTCCAGATGGTTTCCAGCGGTCAGGAAGCCATCGACTATCTTCAGGACTATCCCGCCGACGTTCTGCTGGTCGATAACATCATGAAGCCGGTCAACGGAACGGAATTGACGCGGTTGGTGCGTGCGGGGAAGACCCCGGCGGACCGGCATATTCCCATCATCATGGTGTCCGGCGAGACATCCAAGGAATTGATCATCAGCGCCCGGGATGCCGGGGTGCATGAATTTCTCGCCAAACCGATTTCGACACGTACGGTCTACCTGCGCCTGAGTAATATCATCGACAATCCGCGCAGTTTTATTCAGACCGATGATTTCTACGGCCCGGACCGTCGGCGGCGGCAAATGCGCTTTCCGGGACTTGAAAAGCGCCGTGAAAAATACACCTATCAGGATCCGCCCGCGACGGTGTAAGCCCGTTCAAGCCTGTGGGTAACCTGTCGGGGCAAGGCCTTTCCCGCCAATCGTTTCCTGTTAAGGTGGGGCACCTTCATTGACGGCCCATCATTGTCCGAAACATGACCCTGCATCTGATCAAGCTTTCCGTCGGCGTCGAAAGTATCGACCATCTGGCACAGCTTCAGCGCGCGCGCCTGCAAGCCCGGCGAGAGCAAGGGCAGGAGCCCCGGCTGTATCACATCACACGCATGTGGCCGCGGCGCCAGGCGGAGCTGATGGAAGGCGGATCGATCTATTGGGTGATCAAGCGTGCCGTGCGTTGCCGCCAACGTCTTCTGGGGTTTGACGAGACCGTCAACGGACAGGGACAGCCGGCTTGTGGTCTGGTGCTCGACCCGGAAATCGTTCCGGTTCGTCCCCGGGCGTCACGGGCATTTCAGGGCTGGCGGTATCTGAACGGCACGGACGCGCCGCCGGATCTGGATGCGGCAGGCGAGCAGATGGCGGACCTGCCGCCCGAATTGGCGGATGAACTGCGCGGTCTGGGCCTGATCTAGGCGTCGCCGGGCTTGTGATCCGGCAAACACCAAAAATTTGAGACCGGTCATGTAAGGACAATCAGATACGGCATCCTTGCCCTTTGCCGCCAAGGACATGTAGGCTCTTTGTGAATGGTCTGGAACGATTACGTGAATGTGTAAAAAGTCCTGATACGGCTAATCTGGGAAGAGAATGACGAAACCGCAGATCATCAACCCGCCAAACAGGCTTAAGTCCAAAGTATCCATGGGCGGGCCCGGCGCTGTCGATCAGGAACGCCTGGCCCGGGCCGAGGCCGTCATCGAACAGATGACGGACAACTACCTGGATTGGGTCGAGGCCGATCTTAAGAAGCTTGAGCAAGAATTATCGTCCCTGACGCCGGGCGAGGGGGCGGCCGAGCGGGTCGATCTGATCTATCGCACGTCTCACGACATCAAGGGACAGGGCGGCAGCTTCGGCTACAACCTGATGACCGAAGTCGGTGCTTTGCTATGCCGCTATATCGAGAACATCGAAGGCCCCGTCACCCAAGAGGACATCGATTTGATGAACCTTTGTTATCAGTCCATGCGGGCGGTCATCACCGGACGGCTTGCCGGTGATGGCGGTGATGCCGGACGCATGGTTCTGGACGGTCTGGCGCGGGTCGCGGAAAAGGTAAAAGCGGCGTCCTGATATGTTCTTGGGCCGCGTCAGGCCGCCTTTAATCAGCTTTCGCCGGCTTCCAGCTTATCAGCCAATTCAGTCAGCCAGCGGATGCGTTGTTCCAACGCGTCGATGTCATGGTCCAGCCATACGCCCAGAAGTCCCGGGTCGGCGGTGTGGTGATCACGCAGGCTTTGCAGGCGCGCGACTTCACCTTCGGCACCTTCCAGCAACAGGTCGATCTGGTCCAGTTGATCGTCCTTGGGCAACAGATGCAGGAACCGGAACTTCAACGCCATGATCAGCTTGTTCATGTCGTTGGACTGCGCCCGGATACGCGCCGTCAACAAGGTCATCAGTTCGTCGCGGCCGGCCTCGGAGATCGTCAGGACGGCGTTATCCTCCAACCCCTTGCCTTCCGTTGCCGTGACAAGGCCTTCGTATTTCAACAATTCGATGGACGTGCCCATGACATCCAGCGAAGGCCCCAGGACGTGGCTGGTGAAATGCCTGATCTCACCGGCAAGGTCACTGTAACGCAGCGGACCGGCCGCCAGCGTGCCAAGCGCACAAAGGCGCACGGCTTCGCGGGGGGTGAGCGTATTGTCAGCGTACACGTCGAGCTACCTTCACTTATTGCGAATGGTTCGCAATTCTATGGGCTGGGCATGTATCTGTCCAGCAGTGAACGGGGCGGCTTGCCGGACCCGCTCATGCGGTCTGCTGGACGGCCCAGGATTCGGTCTTTTTCAGTGCGGTTTCAAACCGGGTCAGAATCTCGCGGATATCCTGTTCGGTAGAGATCAGCGGCGGGCAAAACGCGATCGAATCGCCGACGGCGCGCAGCACCAGCCCTTCTTCATAGCAGAATTCCTGGCATTTAACGCCGATTGCCGCGTCCTTGGGCCAGAGTGCTTTGGTGGTCTTGTCCTGAACCAATTCGACCGCGCCGATCAGGCCGACGCCCCGCACCTCGCCGACGATCGGCGAGGCCTGCAGTTTGCGCAGGCCGTCCTGCATCACGGGCGATACGCGGCGCACATGACCGACCGTGTCCCGTTCTTCGTAAATCGCGAGCGTTTCCAGCGCCACGGCGGCCGCGACGGGATGCCCGGCGTAGGTCGATCCGTGGCCGAACACACCGAAGGATTCACTCTGTTTGACCAAGTCCTGGTAGATTTCTTCCGAAATCATCAGGGCCGACATGGGGATGTAGCCGGACGTCAGGGCCTTGGCCATGGTCAGCATGTCGGGCTTCATGCCGAATGTCGTCGATCCCCACATATTCCCGGTTCGGGCAAAACCGCAAATGACTTCATCGGCGATCAGCAGCACGTCATGGCGTTTCAAAACCGCCTGGATTTTTTCGAAATAGGTCGCGGGCGGCACGATCACACCGCCGGCCCCCATGACCGGTTCGGCAAAGAACGCGGCAACCGTATCGGGACCTTCGTCCAGAATGAGTTTTTCCAGGTTTTCGGCGCAGCGCGTGGCAAAGGCTTCCTCGTCCTCGCCGTCTTCTGCAAAGCGGTAATGATGCGGGCAGTCGGTGTGCAGGACGCGGGCAATGGGCAGGTCGAAATCGCCGTGCAGATGGGGCAGGCCGGTCAGGCTGGCGCCGGCCACGGTGATGCCGTGATACCCTTTCTGCCGGGCGATCAGCTTTTTCTTTTCCGGCCGGCCGCGCGCGTTGTTGACGTACCACACCAGCTTGACCGCAAGGTCGATGGCTTCCGATCCCGAGTTGGCGAACAACACCTTGGACATGGGAACCGGCGCGATCGACAGGATTTTTTCCGCCAGATCGATGGTCACGTCCGGGGTCTTATGGGCGAACCCGTGATAATTGGGCAGGCGCGACAGTTCGCGCGTCGCCGCGTCGATCAGGCGTTGTTCGCTGAAGCCCAGGGACACGGCCCACAGGCCAGCCATGCCTTCGATATACTCCTTGCCCGCATCGTCATAAATATGGATGCCGCTGCCGCGGCTGATGATCTGCGGGCCGACCTCTTCGTGCTTCGCCAGATTGGTGTAGCCGTGAACGTGATAGGCGATGTCGCGGCTGGCGGGAGAATTGCCGGGCGCGGGGCGGGAAGCGGTCATAATGCGGGGCCTTCGTTTCTAATTTTGGGTCAAGATTGAGTATAGGCGCGCGTTGTTGTACGCGCGCGGCAGTTTGGTCCAGCCACGGGGCTAGGGCAACGGCGAACAGAAAAAAAGCGTGCCGGGAATAGCCCGCAAGGAATTCCAGAGGGTGTCAGCCGTCGGCGAGGAACGCTTCCATATGATCGGCGACATCCTCGGCGAACAGGTCGAGAAAGAAATGATCGGCGCCGTCGACGACCTGAAAGGTAATCTGCTTGCCGTCGGTCTTGTCTGCCATCTTCGCGGGCAAGTCCTTGATCACCGTATCGTTCGACCCTGCGACCACCAGGACCGGTACCTTGATGTCGCCCAGGACAGAGGGAGTATCGAACCTGGGGTCGGGGCGATAATAGCTGTCGAAGCTAAGCGCGGAAACCTGGGCATCGGGACAGTACAGCAGGCCCGGCTTGGCCATCATTTCCATACCTTTACCGGCCTGGACCATGGCCTGGGCGGTTTTGAGGTCCGGTGTCAGGGGGCGGTCATGCGATTTTTCGAACCCGGCGGCGGCTTTCTCCCGATCCCAGGTCGCGGGTGCCAGCAAGACCAACTTGTTCAGCAAGCCATGGCCGCGTTCGGCGGCGAAACGCGCGGCCTGGTTGCCGCCCCGCGAATGGCCGAACAGAACCACCGGGCCCGCGCCCTTGACCTTAAGCCAATCCATCCAGGCGTCGATTTCATCCAAGGCATCCAGATGGCGGTGACGGTGCGGGGTTTTGCAGTCGTACATGCCGTGGCGGTCATCGATGCCGAGCGACAGATTGATCGCGAGCGTGTTGAGCCCCCGGTCATTCAGGACCTGGCGCAGATTGCTGAGCATATCCATGTCATTATGGGCCAGGGTGCCGTGCACGATCAGTACGACTCCGTCCTGTAAGGATTTACCCTCTGCCATATCCAACTGCGCATTGAGGGTAAAATCCCCCGGTTTGATCCGGATGTCTTCCGCCCAGGCGGGGGAAGACGCGACAAAGGTCAAAACAACGAAGGCGATTGCGCGAAGGATGGGCATGGTGGAAGGTCTCCTCAAGCTGGTATTTTCGCGAGATTACGCGTCCCGGTAAACACATTCAATTTATATAAAACGTTATTGCGTGTGGCTGTGGCCGGTCAGGATTATCGGTTGCCGCGTTCCAGCGATCGGGGATCGAGCGCGTCCTGCAAGCCGTCGCCCACGAAGTTGAAGGCGATTACCGTGACGAAGATCGCCAGGCCCGGATAGACGGCCAGGGCCGGGGCATCCCAGATCAGTTCCTGGGCGTTGGTCAGCAGGTTTCCCCAGCTGGGCAGGGGCGGCTGAATGCCGAGGCCCAGGAAACTGAGGACCGATTCCAGCAGGATCACGTTGCCGACGGAAAGGGTCGTCGCGACGATGATGGGTGATGCCAGGTTCGGCAGAATATGGACCGTCATGATGCGCAGGCTCGACGCCCCCTGGGCCCGGGCTGCCAGGACAAAGGGCCGTTCACGTAAGGACAGTGCCGTCGCGCGGACCAGCCGCGCCACCGTCGTCCAGCCGACCAGGGCGACGATGACGACGATGCGGTACAGGCTGGCGCTTTCGGCTTGCGCTGTCTCGGGGGCGAAGCCCAGTTTCTCGAGGTCCAGCGCCGCCAGAACGATCAACAGCGGCAACAGGGGCAGGGCGATCACCCCATCGGTCACGCGCATGAACAGCGCATCGATACGCCCCCCGAAATAGCCCGAGGTCAAGCCGATGGCCGTGCCCAGGACGGCGGCGGTCAGGGCCGCGGCGATGCCCACGAACAGCGACACCTGTCCGCCGTACAGCAGGCGCAACAGCACATCGCGTCCGGCTTCGTCCGTGCCGAGGGGATGGTCCACGCTGGGCGGGGCGAAACGGTTGAACAGGTTGACCGTGTTGGCATCCAGGCCCAGCCCGTTTTCGACCAGCGGGGCGAGCAGGCTGGCCAGGGCCAGAACGGCCAGAATGCCCGCGCTGACCAGGGCCAGGCGATGGCGCAGAAACCGTCTTGTCACCAGCCTCAGCGGCGTGCTGGGGTTGGCCGCGACGGTCGTGGTGGATGAAGGGGCGGGGCCGGTCATAACTTCTTGCCTTCGAAACCGATGCGCGGGTCCAGCCAGGAATAGGCGAGGTCGGCCAGAATGTTGCCGGCAAGGGTCACCAGGGTCGCCAGCAACAGACAGACCAGAGCCAGATTGAAGTCATTGCCCATGACCGCATCGAAGGTCAGCTTGCCCATGCCCGGATAGGCGAAGATGGTTTCCGTGATCAAGGCGCCCGAAAACAGAAAGCCGAAATCAAGCGCGATGATCGTCGTCACCGGGATCAGGGCGTTGCGGAGCGCATGGCCCAGGACGACCCGGCGTTCGCTCAACCCCTTGGCCCGGGCCGTGCGGATATAGTCCTGGCGCAGGGTTTCCAGCATGCTGGCACGCATGTAGCGCGTATGCCCGCCGACGCTGGCCAGGGTCAGGCTGGTCGCCGGCAGGACCAGGTAGATCAATTTGTCGGCCCAGCCGTCCTTCCCCGGCGTGCCCAGCCCGCCCGCGGGAAACCAGCCCAGGATGACCGCGAACAGGATGATCAGCAGCAGGCCCAGCCAGAACGACGGCATGGAAATGCCGGCGAAGGCGAACAGGTTGACGCTGTAATCCCGCACCGAATAGGGACGGACGGCGGCCCAGATCCCGAGCGGCAGGCCGATCACAAGCGCCAGGGTCAGGCTGATGCCCAGTAGCGTCAGGGTATGGCCCAGGGCCGGCAGCAGCACGTCGAACACCGGTTGCGCGAACAGACGGGAAAAGCCGAAATCGCCGTGCAGAGCGGCCAGCAGCCAGTTGCCGTAGCGTTCCACCACCGGCCGGTCGAGGCCGTAGATTTCACGCAGTTTTTCGATATCGGCCGAGGTCAGGTCCGGATCGGCGGAAATCATCAAATCGACCGGGTCGCCCGGCATCAAGCCGATCAGCACGAAGATCACGAACGACATCACCGCCAGGACGGCGGCGGATTGAACCAAGCGTTCGCAAAGGTAGCGCAGCATGGGAGCAGCCTATCGTGCCCTGCAAGGGGCCGAAACGCTTATTTCACGCCCCAGTTCTCGACCCACAGGCTGGTCGAGTACTGATGGCCCGTGGGTTTCACCCCGGTCAGCCATTTCGGCATGATGTAGGGCTCGGCCCGGAAATACAGCGGAATGACCGGAAGTTCCGTGACGTAGATTTCCTGCAGCCGTTTCCACAGTTCTTTCCGCTTGGGCTTATCCAGTTCGACTTCGATACGTTCGATCAGCTCGTCCATCTCGGCGTTCTTGAAGCCGGTATAGTTCTGTCCGGCCCAGCCGTTGGCCTCGGTCGGGATATGGGCGGAATGAAGGCTGGTCCGGGGCACGCTCTCCGGCGCCGACAGCCAGGCATACATGGCCATCGCCGTGAACTTCCGCTGCGTCACGGTTTGCCCGAAATAAACGCGCGCCGGCTCGTTCCGGATGCGGGCATCGATCCCCACCGCCTTCCATTGGCTTTGCAGGACCTGTTGGACCAGTTCGCGGACTTTGGATCCGGCCGTGGTCATGAACTCAAACCGCAGCGGCTCACCCGTGTCCTTGTGGTGGCGTACACCCTGAACCAGTTTCGTGTATCCAGCCTTTACAATCAGTTCCAGGGCCTTCTTGGGGCTGTACTTGTACTTCGGAACATCATCCGCATGGACCCAGTCCAGGGGATTGACGCTGGAATCGGCAACCGGCTGGCGGCCTCCGAAAAGCTGTTTGGAAATGGCTTCACGGTCGATGGCATAGATCAGGGCGTGGCGGATATCTCTGTTCTTGAGAAGCGGATTGTCCTGGTTCAGGTCGATGTGTTCATAGATCAAACCCGGTTTGTAAAGGATGCGGAACTTTCGCCCGTGACGCTTTTCGAACCGCAGTGCCTGATCGACGGTGAAGCCCAGTTCGCCCGAGATCATGTCGATGCTGCCGGACAGCAGGTTGGCCTCCAACGCGGCCGTGTTGGGGATGACCTTGACCACGATGCGCTTGAAGGCACCCGGCTTGCCCCACCATTTCGGGTTCCGTTCCAGAACGACATAGCTGCCGCGCTTGGTTTCCGTGATCAGATAGGGGCCGAAATAAAGGGCTTCGTTGGTGGTCTGGGTGTCGAAGGCCGTCTTGTTCTTATAGTTCGCCGGATCGGCGTCGAAATTCACTTCATCCACATGGGCCGGGATCAGGCTGAAGGAATTGATGGCGTTGTAATCGAAGGTCAGCTTGTCGAAATGCAGGGTGAAGGTCTTGTCGTCCCTGGCGTCGAGCTTATAGGCCGAGCGGTAGAATTCGATCGGCAGGATGCCGGTCTTGCCGTGTCGGCCCATGCGCCAGGTGAACTGCACGTCCTTGGTGGTGATCGGCGTGCCGTCGCCCCAGACCGCGTCGGGCCGGATGGTATAGGTGACGGCGATGCCCTTTTTCCCGCTCGGCGTCGTTTCCGGTACGGCCAGGCCGTTTTCGATGGTCGGCAGCTTGGTGCAGAGCATGCAGACCAATTGCCAGGACTGATCGAATACGGTGAACGGCCGGCGCGTGAAGCCCAGGATGTAGGACTTGGCCACCATGCTGTCGATATTGGGATGAAAGGTCGAAGGATACTGTGTGATGCCGATGGTAAGCTGGTCGCGGCCAGGCTTGTCGGCGGCGGCATCGGCGGGCGCCGTGGCCGGAAACAGCAACAGGGCGGCAAGGGCGATCGTTGTTAAAACGGGGCCGGCCTGTCGCATGTAGGCTCCTTCCTTAAGGCTGTATGGCAGATCAAAGGGCAGGGGTCAGTCGTCGTAACCCCGCCCGCCGTTGGCCAGAGACCATTTTTCGGGATCGTCCAGGAACGAACGAACCCCGGCAATGGTCTCCTCATCGAAGTATCCGCCATCTTCGGCGACCTGCAACACATCTTTCCAGGTCGCGAGATAGCGCAGGGTCACGCCTTCTTTTTCCAGGGTTTCCAAGGCACCCCGGAAAACGCCGTAAAAGAACACCACGAAGGCATCCGTGCATTCGGCGCCGGCATTACGCAGGGCATGGACGAAATTCAGTTTGGAGGCCCCGTCCGACGCCAGGTCTTCGACCAGCAGCACCTTCGATCCCTCGACCAAGTTGCCTTCGATCTGGGCGTCCCGGCCGAAGCCCTTGGGCTTTTTGCGGACGTAAAGCATGGGCTTCGACGCCGCTTCTGAAATCCAGGCCGCATAGGGAATGCCGGCGGTTTCGCCGCCGGCGATGGCGTCGATGCCGTCCAGGCCTGCATCACGGCGCAGCATGTCGACGCCCAACTCGATAATGCGGCGGCGGGCTTCGGTAAAGGAAATGACCCAGCGGCAATCGATATAGACCGGGCTGGCCCAGCCGGAGGTGAAGATATAGGGCTCCTGCGGGCGGAAATTCACTGCCTTGATGTCGAGCAGCAGCTTTGCGGTTTCCTGGGCTGGGGTCATGGGGGCCTCGTATGTAAGGGGCCCGCAAGCCGTAAGAGGGGCGGGCCGGAACGGTCGGTGACCTGGGCAATGTGTGAGAACCCGTTTACCGGGTTCCCCTAAGGCCCGCAAGCGGGGGACGCGTGGAATCTGGGGATTTCGTGGGGGTAAATTTCCTCTTGGAGGCTATAATGATATGTGGTATACCATATGCCAGTTGGTTGATCGCCGTTGCCCGGTCCTCCCAGGGGCTTTTCCGGTAAGTCCGGTTTCCTCATCGCTTGGCACGGCGACCTGTGATCACTATTCTCCCTCCCAATCTCGGGGCCCGGTTGACCACCGACCGGGCCCTTATTTTTTCTACGCCTGTCGTACGCCTTTTGGGCGGTGACCGGCCGGGAGGGGCTCTCACGTGAACAGACAGGAACGTCGTCGTCAGAAGAAGCTCGCGGATGCGGCCGACAAGCCGTCACCGCAGATCCGCGCACGTTTGACGGCGGGTGTCCGGGCCTATCGCGAAGGGCGCTTTTCCGACGCGGAAGAAGCCTTCATTAAGGTGTTGGATGAACGGCCGCGCGAGGTCGAGGCCCTGCATCTTTTGGGTTTGATTGAATACCGCACGGGGCGCCTGGATCAGGCGGCGGATCATCTGGTCGCGGCTTCCATGGTCGACGGCGAAGATCCGGCGATCCATGCCAATCTGGCGGCGGTCCTTAACCTGTGCGGCCGGGGGGCCGAAGCCGAGGCTGCGTCCCGCCATGTTCTTGAACTGCGTCCCGACAACGCCGAAGCCTATAACAATCTGGCCGTGGCCATGGAATTGCAGGACCGCATCGACGAGGCCGAGGCCTGCGGCAAACGGGCGATCGAACTCGACCCCCATCATTTGGAAGCGCATATCAATCTGGGGAATTTGTACTTCCGTAAGGGGACTTGGGGCGATGCGGCCGATGTTTATCAACGCGCGGCCGAGATCGATCCGACCAACCCCATGGCGCCCGGGAACCTGGGGGTGGTGTTGCGCCGCATGGGCGACCTGGCGGGTGCCGAGGAATATTGCCGCCGTGCCCTGCAGTTGAAGCCCGATTATCCCGAAGGCTTCAACGCCCTGGGCAATGTGTTCATGGCGCAGGGCGACATCGCCGGTGCCTTGGAGGCATTCCGCGCAGCCCTGACCCACCGGGATGGATATCTGGAAGCCCGCGCCAATCTGGCGGGCGCGCTGTTCAAATCCGGTGACCTGGATGCGGCCGAGGACGCCTATCGCGACACGGTCGCCCGGTTCGATCGGTTTGCGGGGGCCTGGTCCGGTTTGGGGACGGTTCTGCTGACCAAGGGCGATACGGCGGGCGCGGAAGAAGCCTTCCTGCGCGCGGTCGAAGCCCATCAGGGCCTGGGCGATGCCTGGGTCAATCTGGCGGCGGCGGGTGCGCTGACCGAAGATCACGAACGGCAGCTTTCGGAATTGCTGACCGAAGCGTCTGAAAACGATCAGACCGCGCAGCTTCTGTTTGCGCTGGGGGCCGCCCAGGATCGCCGCGGGGATGCGGCGGCGGCCTTTGCAACCTTCACCCAGGCAAACACCATGCGCCGCCGGTTGCTGGAAGGGGCCGGGCAGGGGTTTGACGCTGACCGCCTGGATCAGTGGACCGATGCCATCATCGGCGGTTTGAGCCGCGATGCCTTGGCCAAGGCGGCGGGATGGGGGGATTCGTCTGCAACACCCGTGTTGGTGATCGGCATGCCCCGTTCCGGCACGACCCTGGTCGAGCAGATCATTTCCAGCCACGCCCAGGGGAGCGGCGCCGGGGAACTGGATGCGCTGTCTCGCTTGCTCCCGGATTTTCCGGACGACGTGGTGGATTTGGATGCTGAGCGTACAGCCGGGCTTGCCGCGGACTATCTGAAGCGACTGACGGCCGGGCGGGCGGAAGCTGCCCGCATCGTCGATAAGACGCCGCTCAACATCTTCTATCTTGGATTGGCGCAAATCCTGATGCCGGGAACGCGCGTTATCCATTGCCGTCGCGATGCGGCGGACATAGCCCTTTCGTGTTATTTCACGAACTTCGTACAAGGGCTGGCCTGGTCCACGGACCTGGGCGATATCGCCCGCATGCAGGCGGCCCAGGACCGTGTCATGGCTCATTGGCGGGCCACGCTGGATCTGCCGATACTCGAAGTTAAGTATGAAGACCTGGTCAATGATCAGGAAGGGCAGAGCCGCGCCATGATCGATTTCCTGGGGCTTGACTGGGATCCGGCCTGCCTGGACTTCCATAATTCCGGCAATGCGGTGCTGACGGCGTCGAACTGGCAGGTCCGCCGGCCGCTGTACAAGAGCGCCGTCGGGCGGGCCGAGGCCTATGGGGCGTTTCTGGCCAGCCCGTCGTAAAGTCCCAAACCTTTCAACCCTCGTGTATTCCGCATCGGACGGCACCCCAGCCGTCGGTGCAGGCGCTTGTTCAGATCGCGTTCGGCGGCTGTATTGACAAGGCCGAAGGGGAGTCATATTGTATTTTTGTATTCCGAATTCACAAATTTAAAAATATAATAAATGCAGCAACTTAAGATTAAATCAAATCTAACGCAGCAGGCGCTTGAGGCCATTCGGGATGCGATTTTGTCCGGCGAACTGCCGCCCTGTGCACCCGTCGCCCAGGAAGAAATGGCTGAACGCCTTGGCGTCAGCCGCCAGCCGGTCAGCCGCGCCCTGGTGCTGCTTCAACGCGAGGGCCTGATTGTCGAACGCGGCCGCAAGGGCTACATGGTCGCCCCCGTGGATGCGGATCGGCTGCTGGCTCTGTATCAGGTGCGGGGTGCACTGGATCGTTTGGCGGCGCGTCTGGCCGCCGGCCAGGACGATCCCGAGGGAACGCGCCGACGGCTGTTCGATCACCTGATGGCCGACGGTCGTGCTGCGGTGGCTGAGGGCAGTATCACCCGGATGGTCGCCACCGATATCGCTTTTCACCAGGCGTTGTACGCCCTGGCGGGAAATCCGGAAATCGCCGCGACGGCGGAAGGGGCCTGGCCCCATATGGTGCGCGCCATGCGCATGGTGCTGGAGGATACCAGCCGCCATGAAACCATCTGGGCAGATCACGGAGCGATCGCCGAGGCCATCATGGCCGGCGACGTGGACAGCGCCGGCGAACTGGCGGCGCGGCATGTTGAATCGGCGGGCGAGGCAACCTATCGCCGGCTTAAGAATCTTGATCCGGGGCTGCAGACCCCGGGCGCGACAAATAAGACATCAATCGGAGGATGATCCAATGCGCCTGACCGAAGAGGAACTGAAACGCTTCGACGAGGACGGCTATCTGTTCTTTCCCGGAAAGTTCACGCCGGAGGAAGCGGCTTGCCTGAAGGCCGAGGCCGAGGCCGTCTATGCCCTGGACCGGGAAGAGGTCTGGCGCGAGTCCAACGGCGTTGCCCGCACGGCCTTTGCCGCGCACAAGTACAACGAAGCGTTCCGTCGCCTGGGCGCCCATCCGCGCATGATCGATCCGGTGACCCAGGTTCTCGACGGGCCCGTCTACATGCATCAGTACAAGGTCAACGCCAAGGCCGCCTTCGACGGCGCCGTCTGGCAGTGGCATCAGGATTATGGCACCTGGAAACGCGACGACGAGATGCCCGAACCCCGGGCCATGAACATCGCCGTATTCCTGGACGACGTGACGGCGGCCAACGGGCCGCTGCTGTTCATTCCCGGCAGCCATAAACAGGGCGTGGTCGACGCCGGCCACGACCTGGAGACGACCAGCTATCCGCTGTGGACCCTGGACCGGGACAAGGTATCCGAGCTGGCCGAGCGCGGCGGCTGCGTCGCGCCGACCGGCCCGGCCGGCAGCATGCTGATGTTTTCGTCGCTGCTGGTTCATGCCAGCCCACCCAACATCTCGCCGTTCGGGCGGACGATCGTTTATCTGTCGTTGTGCCATGTCGACAACCACATCCGCGCCTTCAACCGGGCGGAGTGGATCGCGCACCGCGACTTTACCCCCATCGAAGCCTTGAGCGACGATTGTCTGGACGAGCTGGTCGCCAAGCGCCAACAAGCAGCGGAGTAATCAATTTTGTATATCTATCAAGAACTCGCGGCCCGCGCCGCAGAGGGCAAACCCGTTCGTGTCGGCCTGATCGGGGCCGGGAAATTCGGCTCCATGTTCCTGTCGCAGGTGCCGACGACGCCGGGTCTGGACGTCGCCGTGATCGCCGACCTGAACCCGGACGGCGCCAAGACGGCCTGCCGCAACGTCGGCTGGACGGACGAGCTGATCGCCCAAACCAAATTCGTCGACGACGCCATGGCCATGATGCAGGCGGGCGGCGTGGATGTGGTCGTCGAGGCCACGGGCAATCCGGTGGTCGGCCTGGTCCATGCGCGGGAAGCCATCCGCAACGGCATCCATATCGTCATGGTCAATGTCGAGGCCGACGTCCTGGCCGGCGGTCTGCTGGCCGAGGAAGCCCGCAAGGCGGGCGTCGTCTATTCCATGGCCTACGGCGATCAGCCGGCCCTGACCTGTGAATTGGTTGAATGGGCGCGCGCCACGGGCTTCGAGGTGATCGCCGCGGGCAAGGGCACCAAATACCTGCCGGCCTATCACGCCTCGACCCCGGATACGGTCTGGGATCATTACGGCCTGACCCCGGAACAGGCGGCCGCCGCCGGCATGAACAGCCAGATGTTCAACAGCTTCCTTGACGGCACCAAGTCGGCCCTGGAAATGACGGCCATCGCCAACGGCACGGGTCTGACCCCGCCGTCCGATGGCCTGAACTTCCCGGCGGCCGGCATGGACGATCTCGCCCATGTCCTGCGCCCAGTCGCCGACGGCGGGATGCTGGAACACAAGGGCCAGGTCGAGGTCGTGTCCTCGCTGGAACGGGACGGGCGTCCGGTGTTCAAGGACCTGCGCTGGGGCGTCTACGTGGTGATCGAAGCCCCCAACGATTACGCTGCCGCCTGTTTCCGTCAGTACGGCATGAACACGGATGCCAGCGGGCGCTATTCCGCCATGTTCAAGCCGTTCCATCTGATCGGCCTGGAATTGAACATCTCGATCCTGTCGGCGGCGCTGTTGAACAAGCCGACGGGCTCGACCCTGGGATTCCGGGGCGACGTGGTGGCGACCGCCAAACGCGATTTGAAGGCGGGTGAAATGCTCGACGGCGAGGGCGGGTTCACCGTCTGGGGCAAGCTCTACCCGGCGGAAAAATCGCTGGAACTGGGCGGGCTGCCCATCGGCCTGGCCCATAAGGTCAAGCTGAAGGCCGACATTCCGGCCAACCGGCCCGTGCGCTGGCAGGATGTCGAGGTCGACGCGACCATGGATGCGGTCAAGATCCGCCGGGAAATGGAAGCCCATTTCCGCCTGCCGGCCGCGGCCGAATAGGGGAAGGCCTTCACCCATTGCCGGGGCGGGGGACCCGTGCCATAAGCGGGCCATGTCCGAAACGGAACAAACCGACGAATCGCCCCGTGTCTGGGTCTTGGCCGACGACCGGCCCGGCAACCGCAGCCAATGTCTGGGTGTGGCGCGGGTCCTGGGCCTGCCGTTCGCCCGGAAAGACATCGAATATGGCCCCCTGGTGCGTCTGCATAACGCGCTTCTGGGGGCGTCTTTCGCCGCCATTACGGGGCAATCTCGAACGCTGCTGACCCCACCTTGGCCGGAACTGGTGATCGGTGCCGGGCGGCGCTCGGCCTCCGCCGCGCGCAAGATCAAGAAACTATCCGGCGGCCGCACCAAACTGGTCCACGTCATGCATCCGGGCGCGGGGGCGGGGGATTTCGATCTGATCGCCCAGCCCGCCCATGACGCTCGGCCTACGGCCGCCAACACTTTGACCATTCCCGCCGCCGCCCATGGCGTGACGGCGGATGTTCTGGCCGCGGCCAAGGAAGAATGGGGGCCTGTTTTCGCCCATCTGCCGCGCCCGCTGATCGCCCTCATGGTCGGCGGCAGCACCCGGCGGCGCGAGTTCGGCCCCGACATGGCGGCCGAGGTTGCGGGCTTGGCCGCCAAGATGGCGCGTGAACAAGGCGGCTCCCTGCTGGTCTCGACCAGCCGCCGGGTCGAGGAATCTGAAGACCCTGCGACCATGCCGGCGCTGCTCGCCGCCGTTGCCGACGTGCCGCACCATCTGTACCGCTGGGGCGATCCGGCCGGGAATCCCTACATGGGTTATCTCGCCCATGCCGACGCCGTGGTGGTGACCGGGGATTCCGTGTCCATGTCGACGGAAGCCTGCGCACGCCCGGGACCGGTCTATCTCTACGCGCCGCCGCCCCTGATCACGCCCAAGCACAAACGATTCCACGACTACCTGTTCGGCGAAGGCTATGCCCGGCCGCTGACGGCGGAAACGGTTTGGCAGGATTGGACCCACGCGCCCTTGAACCCGGCGGAAGACATCGCCCGCGCCATCCGCGAACGCCTGAACATCGGCGCCTGATCCGCGCCGTTGCGTCGGCGGGCCGTTGCGCTACGATGCGGCGGGGCGTTACCAGGGGATGGAAACAGACTTATGGCCAGCGAACTTCTTTTCGGGATTCAGACCAACGGCATCAAGCATACCCATGCGGACCCCATGCCGGATGTGGATACGCGGTTCCGTATGGTGCGCGACGCTGGCGTGTTCGATTACATCGACAAAACCCCGGACCCGGACCAGATCGACGATTTTGAGCGCGCGCGCGACAAATACGGCCTGCCGGTGCGGGCGGGCGGCTGGTTCTACGTCCTGGGTCAGGACGAGGCCCTGTTGGAAAAGAACCTGGAAACGGGCCGCCGGCTCGGCTCCCTCGTCCACAACACGCAGATCAAGATTCACCACGCCCAAGGCCATGTCGTGACGGACGAGGAAGTCCTGAACGCCTATCTGTGGGCGGCGGAATTGGGGGACAAGTACGGCGTCGCGCCTTGCTTCGAGGTCCATGTAAATATGTGGTCCGAGGACTTCGCCCGGGTTGCCAGGGTCGGCCGCATGGTCGAGGCACGGGGGGTGGAATTCAACATCACCCTCGACCACAGCCATGTCATCTTCAAGATCGACAACCCCAAGGAACAGAAGATCTTCGACACGGCGGGACAGATCGCGGCGGGAGAGATGATCCTCGACCCCTATACCCCGGGCAACGTGGTCGAACAGTGGATCGAGGCCGGCTGGGTCCGTCATTGCCATGCCCGCGCCGCTATTCCCAACAACCCGGTCAACGAAACCGGCCACCACCCCGACGGCAGCGTCGGCAGGGGGATCCAGTATCCCTTCGTGCAGCCGGGGCCGGGCGAATATCACGCCGATTGGGACGGGGCGCTGCTGGAGCCCTGGAAGGAATGCATCCGCATGCTGATGCGCCATCATGCAGCCGACCCCACGGGCAAGCTAGGCCAGATCTCGACCGAGTTCATTCCCGGCACGGATTACGGCGAGGGTTGTAAGTATTCCCTGTTCGACCAAGCCGTCGCCTGCGTCGAATGGATGCGCGAAACCTGGGATGAAATCAAACGCGACGCCGCTGTGTGACCGGGGGCATTTTAACCACAGAGGCAGTGAGGCAATGAGGAGAAGAGAAGAAGAGAAGAAGTATCGTCATGCCCGTGCTCGACACGGGCATCCACAGCTTTCCTTCTCTTCTTTCTCTCGGTTTTGACGTGATTGGAACGTGGACGGCCGAGGCTGAAAAGGGTTTCCTCTTCTCACCGCCTCATTGTCTCCGTGGTTCAATCTGGAAAATTACTCCGGCCAGGCTTTGACCTCGGTCTTCTGCTCGCCCAGGCCTTCGATGCCGACGCGCATGACGTCGCCGGGTTTCAGGAAACGCGGCGGTTTCATGCCCAGGCCCACCCCCGGCGGCGTGCCTGTGGCGATTATGTCGCCGGGCATTAGGGTCATGTACTGGCTGACCACGTGAACCAGATTGAAGACGTTGAACACCATGGTCTTGGTGTTGCCGTCCTGCATCATCTGGCCCGAAACCTCGCACCAGATGTGCAGGTTCTGCGGGTCCGGCGCTTCGTCCGGGGTGACCAGCCAGGGGCCGAACGGTGCGAAGGTGTCGAAGCTTTTGCCCTTTACCCATTGACCGGTGGTTTCCAGCTGAAAGGCCCGTTCCGACACATCGTTCATGACGGAATAACCGGCGATGTAATCCAGGGCATCCGCTTCTTCGACATACTGCGCGCGTTTGCCGATGACGACGGCCAACTCGGCCTCCCAGTCGCCCTTCTGCGATCCCTTGGGCAGCACTACCGGGTCGGTCGGCCCGGACAGGGACGTGATCGCCTTGGTGAAGATGATCGGCTCTTCCGGCAGGTCCATGCCGGCTTCGGCGGCGTGATCGGCATAGTTCAAACCGATGGCGACGATCTTACCGACGTTGGCGACCGGCGGGCCAAGGCGTGGTGAGCCACTGACGGCTGGGAATTCTTCCGGGTCCATGCCGCTCAGGCGTGCCAGGCGGTCGCTGACAAGAGTATCGGGGGTGATGTCGGGAAGCCGGTCGGACAGGTCACGGATGCGTCCTGCGGCATCCAGCAGGCCCGGGCGCTCTTCGCCCTTGGGGCCGTAACGTAGAAGTCTCATGATTGGAACTCCCAGGTGGAGGAATGGTTTCTTGATCGGCTTAAGGTGCCGTTGGCGGCATTAGGCTTCGCCCGGCATGGGAGGTCAAGCGCCTTGCCTGAAATTTTATGAAAGTTTTATAGATAATTGAAAACATTTAATAAATTTTGCCCATTTGGTTGCGGGGCGTAAACTTCCCGTGAAAAGGAATGTCAGCCATGACGGTACTTCGATTGGGGTTTCGACGCATTTTTGGCCGCGCCCTGGCGGATGACCAGCGGGGGTCATCCTTGGTTGAATTCGGTCTGGCCGCACCCCTGGTGGTGCTGATGATCATCGGTACGGTCGAATTCGGGATGATCCTGTTCGTGTCCACATTGATGGAAAGCGCTTTGCGCGATGCCGCGCGGTTCGGGATCACCGGGCAGGAGCCCGAAGGCGGAACGCGCCTTGAGCAAATCATCGCCATCGTTGAGAAACGTACCATCGGTCTGGTCGATATGACGGACGCCAAGGTCGAGGTCAAAATCTATCCGACCTTCGGCGACGTGGGGCGGGGTGAAAGCTTCGTCGACGGCAACGGCAACGGTGCCTATGACGCGGGCGAAACCTTCACGGATGAAAACGGCAACGGCGTCCATGATGCGGATATCGGAGAAGACGGCGCGGGAGATGCCGGTGCCATCGTTGCCTACCGCATGGAATATGCCTGGCCCCTGCGCACGCCGATGGCGGGGCAACTGATCGGCGAGGACGGCAAGTTCGTACTGCGATCTGCCGTTGCCGTTCGCAATGAACCCTACGATCAGGCGATCGGTGCGCCGGCGCCGGGCGGGTGAGGGCGGCATGATCATCCTAGAACAACTATCCGGTCGGCTTGAGACGTTTCGCCGGGACGTGCGGGCGACGATATCGCTGGAGTTGGCATTTGCCGTGCCGGTTTTGGCCGGGCTTCTGATGTCGGGGGTCGAGGTCACGCGTTATGTGTTGATCAACCAGAAGCTGGAACGCACGGCCGCCACCATGGGCGACCTGATTTCACGCATGCCGGAAATTACCGAAGGCGATATCACCTCGTTCTTCGGCGCTTCCGATCAGGTCATGACGCCATATGACGTGCGCCTTGACGGTCGGGTCATCATTTCGTCCATCGCCCGCGATGCTGCTGGGCCTGAAATCATTTGGCAGCGGACCTATGGGCTGTCGTCGGCGACAAGCCGCTTCGGCGATACGGGTGATCCGGCAATATTGCCTGTGGGGTTCGAAGTCCGTGACAACGAGAACGTGATCACCGCCGAGGTGTTTTACGATTTCGAGCCGATCATGATGACCGGCGTGCTGGACCCCACACAGTTGTATTCCCGGGCCGTGTTTCGCCCCCGGTTCGGGACCTTAACGGCTGTTCTGCCTTAGCAATCGAGCCTCTCCTATACATTTTCGTGATTTGGACCGGGCGGGACACTGGGCAATACTTTCGCCATGAAGCGTTTGTTTGTCTTTCTATCGGCCTGTGTGGCTGGGGCGGTGGCGGTGGCCGGTCCGACCGGCCTTTCCACGGACCTGACGGCCCGGCATTGGGAAGAAATGACCTTTGATGGCAAGCGGCCCAATGCCTACGCGGTCTGCGGGGACGATTGCATCACCGTCGAAACGGACGGTAGCGTATCGATGATCGGGCGCCCCGTGGCGGCCGACTTGGTTCGCACGCCCGTATTGGCTTGGGAATGGAAGGTCGAGGCCCCCGTCGCTGCAACGGACTTGACGAAGAAGGGGCAGGACGACCGGGCGCTCGCCCTATACGTGACATTTCCCTACGATCCCGACACCTCGACATGGTCGGAATCCATGCTGCGCCCCCTGGTGGAATTGGCACGTGGCAAGAACACACCGGGGCGGACGATCTCTTATGTTTGGAGCGGCTACGGCACCCCCGGCCAGATTGTCGCAAGTCCCTATTTCGGCGAGGTCAATGTGATGATCGTCGCCCGCACGGCAGAATCTCCTGTGGGGGAATGGCTGCGTGAACAAGTTGACGTCGCTGCAGATTATGAACGGGTTTTCGGGCATCGGCCGGGGCGGACGGCTCATATCCTGATCGGCGCCGACAGCGATGATACGCAAAGTCGGAATAAAGGCTTTGTTCGTGACATCACATTTCAGCCTGAACCCGGGCGCAGGTCTGATTGATTTGCCGGTGGTGTTGTCGTTTGCCCCGCCGTCAATCAATTCCAAATGATTGGTCCACTTACTTCTGGCTTATAAAATATGCAACTTATCGGTTGTATATTCACGTCGTTCCGATCCCGGTCATTGGGATCGGCTGGGTCCGTCTATGTGTTTAACAGAGGCAGGACCGTTTCGACCGGATTGGTGACAGGCAAAACAAACGCCGACACCATCAGGGTCGCTTCGTGCGGACGGTCGCCTCGTAGGAGGCGTAAGTGAACGGCGAACAGAAAAGCGCACGAGCGGGTATCGCCCGGCGAATGGGAAACCTGAGCCTGACGGCCAAGACCGTCTCTGGGTTCCTTGTGGTGATTTCCGTATTCCTGGTTGTGATCGGGCTGGCTTATTCCGCCCTGGTGACGATCAGTCATGAAGTCGAGGAAATGGAAATCGCGGCCCAGGAACTTGCCCTGGCATCCGAGGTCGAACTGCAATTTCTGAAAATGACCCGTGCGGCTCGCCAGTTCGTGCAAAAGGGTGATGAGGCATCTGAAAAAGAAGCCAATACCTTCGCCGCAAAAACGCGCGATGCCATAGCCCGGGCGCGCAAAGGTATCGTCATTCCCGAACATCGCGCCAAAGTCGATGTCATCGATGAAGCGTTCTCCCGCTATGTCGAGAACTTCAAGGTCGTTGCCAAGCTTCAGCACGAACACGATTCCTATATCACCGACAAGCTTGATCCGACCGGCGACCTTATGGTCGAAGATCTGGATAAAATGATCGCGCTGGCCCGGGAAGAAAATAACCAGGCGTTGGTGAACGACACGCTGGAGGCGCGCGAGCATGCCTTCCTGATCCAGGTTTTTGTCGGGCGCTTGTTGCTGGAAGGAAAAGAGGAATACGGTGCGAAGATTTCGTCCGAATTCAAAGCTTTCTCTCATTCATTGGAGAAAATGGCCGCGTCGCTGCATTCGGATGAAGAGCGCAACCTGCATACGGAATTGAAAGAGCTTCGCGCGACTTATCACAAAGTGTTCGAATTGGTCCGGCATGACGAAGAAGAACTCAGCCGTCTGATGGACGTTGAAATGCCCCGGTATACGGCCACCATCATCACGACCGCGGAGACATTGGAACATGAAGCCGCAAAGCATGAGCACGAAGTCGCAAAAATGGCACAGGCGGAAATCCTGCTTGCGGAGCGTGAATTGCTGATCGTTGCAGCGGTTGGAACGGTGCTTGGTCTTATTCTCGCCTTGGCGCTGGGGCGTGGTATCGCGGGGCCGGTCAAGGACATGACGGCCGCGATGAGGCGTTTGGCGGACGGGGACCTGGAAATCCTTATTCCGGCCCAGGGGCGTCGGGACGAGATCGGAACGATGGCTTCTGCGGTTCAGGTGTTCAAGGACAATGCGATCGAGGTTAAACGCCTTGAAGCCGAACAGATTGAGGCCAAAGCCCGGGCCGAGGAAGAAAAGCGGGCCGCAATGAATAAGCTGGCCGACGAGTTTTCGGAAAGCGTGGGTCAGGTGGTGGAAGCATTGACGGTGGCGTCGTCCCAATTAAAGTCATCGGCGGGGCAGCTGAGCAATGCCGCCGATCAGACGAACGAGCAATCCGCGGTCGTGGCATCGGCTTCCGAACAGGCGACGACGAACACGCAGACGGTTTCGTCCGCCGCGGAAGAACTGGCCAATTCCATCAAGGAAATCACCCGCCAGGTGACGCAATCGACCCAGGTCGCGGAAGAAGCTTCATCGAATGCACGCGCGGCCAACGAGAAGATCAAGGGGCTTGTCAATTCCGCCCAGCGTGTCGGGGATGTTGTGGAATTGATCACCGATATCGCCCAGCAAACCAATATGCTGGCGTTGAACGCGACGATCGAAGCGGCACGTGCCGGCGACGCCGGAAAAGGGTTCGCCGTCGTCGCGCAAGAGGTCAAGGATCTGGCGACGCAAACGGCCAAGGCGACGGAAGAAATCGCCGCCCAGGTTTCGGAAATTCAGGTGTCGACCAATGACGCGGTTATCGTGATTCAAAGCATTGCCGAGGTCATCGACCGGATAGACGAGATTACCGCCAGCATCGCGTCCGCCGTCGAAGAGCAGGCGGCCGCAACGCAGGAAATCGCACGGAACGTAGAGCAAGCCGCAACAGGTGCGAAGACGGTCAACAAGACCATCCATCAGGTCAGCAATGCGGCCAAGGAAACCGGCGATTCCGCCGGTGGCATTCTTATTGCCGCCAACGATCTGTCGGACAGGTCCGCGTTGCTGAAAACCTCGGTTGCCGGTTTCCTAGAAAAAGTCCGGGCGGGGTGATCCCCGTCTATTTGGTTTTGCCTTATTTAGATAGTCGCAATTCCGTCAGATGATTGGCGACTTCGCGGAACACGGTTTGTAATTCGGCCGCGCCCGGTGCCAAGTGATAAAACGGTGCGTCCGGGCCGCTGGCGACCTGTTTCAGAACGTTCTTCAGGTCCTCGTCATCATTGGCGAACTGGATGACATAGACGATCACGCCGTCCGCCTTGATGTTGGCGGCAAGGGTGATCAGGCGGTCGTTCATTTCATCGAACGCAGCACCACCGGTTCCCCAGGTCGTTTTGTAGCCGTCCCCCACGCCGCCGACGTTTTCCCCGTCGGTCAGCAGCAGGATCGCCTGTTGGCGGCGGTATGGCGGGTCGGGAATGGCTTCGGTAAAGGGGGCGGGCGGCATCAGAACCCGCCAGGCCCAGCCCAGTCCCTGTGGAATGTTTGTCTGCCCCTGGGGCGAGGTCAGGTCATCGATCTTGCCTTCGATCACGGCCTTCGAATGCTGTAGCGGCGTGATGCCGTTACCTAAGCAGGGGCCGCACTCCTGGCCACCGATCGACATGGCGCATTCGTCGGACCCGGGGACCGGGTCGCCGTCGGGGCCGATCGGCTCCCAGGCAACCCAGTCGGCGCTGCCGATCAGGCCGATATCCAGCAGAATGTCGCCGTCGTTGGCAGCGTCGCCGTCGTCCAGATACCGTTGGAAAACACATCCCGTCCAGTCGGGTCCGGGATCGTTCAGCAATGGCACGGGCGAATTATTGGCCCGATATACGCTGTTCTGTGCGGCGCCCGTCACGGGATGGACATAGGCCGGGACGACGTCTTCGCTGGTCAGGCCGGGATCATAGGCTTCGCCGTCGACGGTCACATTGACCTTCGAATTCCAGGGCACCAACCCGATCCCCAGAAGTTCCTTGTCCGACGACGTGCCGAACAGGATGTCGATCAGGGTCCGGGCGGCGTTGCGGGCTGCGGAAATACGTGAGCCGCCGCCGATCGCACCCGAGGTCATGGAGCCGGACATGTCGATGGCAAGCACGACATCCAATGCAATCAGCTCGCGTTTAACCTGGCTGAAGGCGGAAACGCTGACGTCGTGATAGCCCAGCACCCGCATGAAGCTGGTCGGGATGATGGCCGAAGCGGTGAGTTCAAGGGTTTCGTTGTCTTCATCCGGGTGTTTGATCGGGCCGGTCACGGTGCTTCCCAGGTATCCGGCAGGGAAGTTCGCGTTGAAGAACATGTCGATGTCGGCATCGCGGGTCGGCAGAAAAAAAGACCGTCCGCCGGCAAGTGCCGCGGCGTCAAGCGCGGATGAAAGCCGTGACTTGACCAGGTAGGCGCGGGCGACATCGGTGCCGATGCCGACGAAACCGATGGCGGGAATTATTGCGAAGGCAAGAAAAACGGCAACGCCCCCGCGCCGGCAATCGCGCAAGAGAATTATATTTTTCTTAATTATTTCAATGAACTGCATCATTTCAGGGTATCCCTGTAACGGTGCAGTATTACTTTAAATAACAAACAGAGGTCAATTAAATCGTTTGAATGAAAACATGAATTAAAATTCGATAAAATTTTATATAAATGTATTTAATAAATATAGATTTTTTAAAAACAAATAAAAATTTTGACTTATATCTTTAGTTATAAATAATTGGATCATCGAGGTTCAAAAAGAACCCCGAAAAGAAATTCAGGAGAGAACCCATGAAGACGATCATCACGAAGTTGCAGAAGGACGAGTCCGGTGCCACGGCCATTGAATATGGCCTCATTGCCGCCCTGGTTTCGGTTGCCGCGATCGGCGCCCTGACCGCGATGGGCGATTCACTGGATGCCATGTTTAGCGCCGTTTCCGGTGAACTCGACACGGCTGTCGGCGGCTAAGCCCAAGACAGTCAGAGCAGTAAACAAAGACTGCCCTACGATCTCCATGTCCCTCCTCAGAACCTCTTAAAGGGTTCGCACTTCGGATCCTCACTTCCTCAAAAACCGGTCTCCGGTTTTGGGGATCCGAAGGGGGAGGGGGCAGAGACCCCAAAAAACCACGAAGTATTTATTAGTCAATTTTCCTGACGAAGAAAGAAGAGAGAGCAGAGCGTAGCAAGAAACCGGGCGGGTGGACCCACCCCACCACCCGCCGCAAACGGCAAAGGCCCCGATCATGACACTCACGTCTGCTATTCATTTATTTCCCATGGCGCTTTTTACCGGCCTGCTTGGCTTGGCGGCGCTGACGGACCTTCAGGAATATCGTATCCCCAATACCGTTACACTGGCGATCGCGGCGCTGTTCCCGGTTTATGCCTGCCTGCCGCAAGCCGGTGTCGATATCGTCGGCTCCATTGCCTTGGCGGGCGCCGTCCTGGCCGTAGGAATCGGTTTGTTCGCGTTGGGCATGGTGGGTGGCGGCGATGTAAAGCTTGTGACTGCGGTGAGCCTGTGGATCGGGCCTGCCGTGTTCTTGGAATTCCTTTTGATTATGGCCCTGTGCGGCGGTGTCGTGGCGTTGTTGCAGACCACGCAATGGCGGCTTGGCCTGGCGCAGTTTCTGACCGATCGGGGCGAAACCGGTATGGCCCAAACATTGATCGGCCGGGACATCCCCTATGCGATTGCGATCGTGCCGGCGACCATCGCCGTCATGCCCGTGCCGGGTATTTCACACATGGTTATGGGTTAGGAGGCCGCGATGTCCGTCAGAGGAATTCTCCTGATCTCCATCGCCCTGGTGGCCGCCGTCGGTACGGCGTTGCTGGCCCGGAACTGGCTGGCGACCCAGAAAGCGGCCTTCATGTCGCGCCCCACGCAGGCCATGCAAACGGCCGAGACGACCAAAGTGCTTGTTGCCAAGGACACCCTTGAGGCCGGCCGCTTCGTGCGTGCCGAAGACCTGCGCTGGGCGGCTTGGCCCAAGAACGGCATCAGCGACGGATATGTGATCGAGGGAGAGACCGTTAAGAGCGTTGTCCGTCCCGCCGGTTCCGAAGGCCCGGCGCAGCGCAAGGGCAAGGCCGTGTTTGATGGCTCGGTCGTTCGGTCACGTATCACGGCCGGAGAACCGATTACGGCACTAAAGCTTGTTCAGCCCGGAGAGCGCGGGTTCCTGGCAGCCGTGTTGGAGCCCGGAAAGCGCGCCGTCTCCGTTCCCGTCGATGCGACCACCGGAATTGCCGGGTTCATCTTCCCCGGCGACTGGGTCGATGTGATTTTCACCGGGCACTTGCGTGTCGAAAGCAAAAAGCCCGGCGCCGAAGGAACCAAGGCAAAGCGTGTCGATTTTTCCGAGACCTTGTTGTCGGAAGTGCGTGTCATCGCCATCGACCAACGGGTGGAAAGCGATGACGGCAAGGCCAAGGTCGCCAAAACGGCAACCCTGCAAGTCACGCCCAAGCAGGCGGAAAAGATCGCCCTTGGCCTGAAGATGGGAGGGTTGAGCATGAGCCTTCATTCCCTGGCCGACCCGGAACAAGAAGGGGACCGCTTTACCGAAGTCGCGCGTGCGGTCGGCGCGTTGAAAAACTCCGCGCTGAAATCGGACAGAACAGGCAGCTATACCTTGGAGTTCGACATCATGAATGTGCTGAGCGACAAGCGTTTCAATCGCGGCCCCGGCAGCCGGGCGGTCAATGTGATCCGCGCCGACAAAGCCGAACAGACAAGTTTTTAGGGGGCACGTATCATGAGAACACCGGCACTGAATATTTTCGACGTACGTCCCCATCCGCGTGAAATCAAACGTTGGAACCGGTTGATCCTGGCAGCCGGCGTGATCATGGCGCTGATCATGGTCTTGCTGTTCGCCCCGCCGCTGGCGGCCTTTGCCGAGGCCCAGGGACGCAATTCCGGGAATGTCGAAGTGATCAGCCCGGCCGGTACCAACATCAAGATGGAAGTCAACAAAGGCCGCTTGGTTCGCTTGATGCGGCCGGCCTCCACCGTGTTTATCGCCGATCCCAACATCGCCGACGTGCAGGTCAAGTCCCCGTCGCTGGTTTACCTGTTCGCCAAAGCGCCGGGCGAGACGACGTTGTATGCCGTCGATCAGGGAGAACGCGTTCTGGCCAACGTGGACATAACCGTTGGGCACAACCTTTCCCGTCTGCGCACGGCCATCGCCAAGCTGGTGCCGGAACATGATATTTCCGTCGACAGTATCGACGGGGCGCTGATCGTCGACGGCGTCGTGACTTCGGCGGCCAAGGCAGAGGACGTTCGCCGGCTGGCGGAGGCTTTCGCCGGTGCGCCGGAAAACGTCATCAACCGCTTAGGCGTGGACGCGCCGAACCAGGTCAATCTGCGGGTTCGTGTGGCGGAAATCTCCCGCGATATCGATAAGCAGCTCGGCTTCAATTGGAGTGCCGTCGGATCCATCGGTGCTTTCGCCTTCGGCATCGCCACGGCCAATCCCTTCGCGGCCAGCCTGACTACCCATACGCTGACGGCCAACCCGGGCGGGTTCTCGGCCGGTAACGGCAAGTTCACCTTCGACGTCAACGGCGTGATCGATGCGTTGGAAGAAGAAGGCTTGGTTACCGTTCTGGCCGAACCGAACCTGACGGCCATGTCGGGCGAAACGGCGAGCTTCCTCGCGGGGGGCGAGTTTCCGATCCTGGTACCCGAAGGCGAAGACCGCGTCGTCATCGAATTCAAGGAATTCGGCGTTTCCTTGGCCTTCACCCCGACCATCACCGGCGGCGCCCGCATTAATTTGAATGTCCGCCCGGAAGTCAGCCAACTGTCGAATACCAATGCGGTCGTGCTCAACAATTTCCAAATTCCGTCGCTGACCACGCGCCGGGCGGAAACCACGGTTGAACTGGGTTCCGGTCAAAGCTTCGCCATTGCCGGCCTGATTCAAAACAACGTGACCCACAGCATTTCCGAATTTCCCGGCCTGGGCGACGTGCCGGTGCTGGGCGGCCTGTTCAAATCCGACCGCTTCCAGCGCGAGGAATCCGAACTGGTGATCATCGTTACCCCCTACATCGTCAAGCCGACCCCCAGCCGCCGACTGGCATCGCCCACGGATGGCTATCAGGCGCCCCATGATATCGAACGCATCATCGGCGGTTCCACCGGGCGTCATTCCGATGCCCCTGAAAAGCCGAAGATGGTTGCCAAGGACGGACAGGCATTGATCGGTCCCGTCGGTTTTACCTTCGAGGACTAGACATACCGGAGAACCACAGTCCCACAGCTTCAAACCCCAGGAGCGATGCCATGAACACCCCGACCCCGAAGACCAAGAAATCAGGATACCGCGCCGCCAATTCGGTCAGGAAAAAGCCTGTGCCCGCGGCTATGTCGAACCGCGCCAAGCCGACGATCTGGGAACGCGGCGTGGGTGGCGGATGCAGCGGGGGAAAGAAATCGCACAATTGGTCGGCGGGCGCCTTCGCGGGCAGTTCCTGGGCCGGGCGTATGGGGGCGGGATTGTTCTGCGCCTTCGTGCTGGGCGCCTGCGGCCACATTCCCGACTTCAAGGATTATACTGCTTATGATCCGGTTTCCGCCCGGGAGCCCCGGGTTCAGCCGGTGTCCATCGCACATACGGTTTCGTTCGCGGGCCAAGGCGTCACCCTGGACCGTGCCGCCGGTGGCGACATCGATGCCTTTCTTGTGCGTCAACAGGTCGGGCAAGGCGACGTCATGGAAGTCGCGATCCCGATGGGCGGCGGCGAGATCGCCCGCGGCCGGGCAGAGCGTGTGCTTGCCTATCTGAATTTGAAGCGCCTGCGGGCGGGCTTGGTCATCAATGACGACCCGAAGGTGCCCGATGATGCCGTGCGCCTGATCGTTCATCGTTATCAGGTTACCTTGCCCGGCTGTCCCGATTGGACCGCTAAGGGCGGGGTCACCCATTCCAATCAGGTGCATAGCAATTGGAGCTGCGCCAATGCTGTCAATCTGGGGCTGATGGTCGCCAATCCCGGAGATCTGGTGCGCGGCCGGAATGCCGGTCATGGCGATGGTGCTGCACAGGTTCTGGGAATCCAGCGCTACCGGCAGGGGGAAACCAAGCTGCTGCTCGGCGCGGCATCGTCCGAAGCACCCGAAGCGGGAACCGGATCCCCCACGGCCGGCGGCGAAGGGGGAGGCGGCAAATGAGCCCGACACCGAAGAAAAAAACCGCACCCGCGACGAACGCCAAACCGTTCATGGCTTTCGTGACCGATGAGATCACTCGCGGGCAGCTTGAACGCGCGGCCCAGGACGCCGGTTTCGAAGGCGACGTTTATGTGGGCGGAACGGATGATGCCCTTGCCACGTTGGCGGATGTCGTGCCGGCGCGGTTCCTGGTTCTCGACCTGTCCGATTGCGACACCCTGGTCGAGGCGGTGAATACCTTTGCCGATGTCTGCCAGCCGGATACACGGGTTCTGGTCCTGGGGGCACAAAACGACGTCGAAATCTATCGCGCGCTGATCGGTCTGGGCGTCACGGACTATCTGGTCAAGCCGGTGGCGGCCCCGCAGCTTGCGGCCGCGCTGTTGCGCTTGGGCGAGACGGGGCAGCCGGACGTTGATGTCCAACCGCAAGCCGAAGCGGAAGGCCGGGTCATCGGCGTGGTATCGGCCCGTGGGGGCGCCGGTGCCAGTACGGTGGCGGTCAACCTGGCCTGGGCCCTGTCCGTCGAGGCCCCCGGAAAATGCGCGCTGGTCGATCTCGATCTTCGGTTCGGGACCACGGCAATGATGCTCGATCTGGAGCCGGGACGCGGGTTCAAGGAAGCCCTGGACAATCCGGGGCGTATCGACAGCCTGTTCATGGAACGTGCCATGGTGCGGGCCACGGACAATCTGTCGTTGTTGGCCGGTGAAGAAGACATGGCGGTCGAGCCCAAGACCGCCGAGGAGGCCCTGGACGTTTTGTTCGCGATGCTGCGCGGCGCCTTCAATCAGGTCGTGGTGGACGTGCCGCGATGGTGTCTTGCCGATCACGTGATCCGGTTTGACCGTTTGTTCCTGGTGACCGAGCCGACGCTTGCCGGTCTGCGCGACGGACTGCGCATGAAGGACGCGGTCGAAAAGGTTGCCGGTGCGGACCTGCCCGTCGAGATCGTGCTCAACAAAGGGGGGGCTGCCAAGAACGGTGAACTGGCGCTTGCCGATGCGGTCAAGGGTGGGCTGCCCAAACCCGCTTATGTCCTGCCCGATGAACCGAAGGTCCAACCCCAGGCCCAGGCGACGGGAAAGCCCATGGTGCAGACAGCACCGCGCGCCAAGGCATCCAAGATTTTTACCGGTATGGCCCGCGATCTTGTCGTGGTCGACGGTGACGAAGGGCCGGGCAAGTCACTATTCGGCCTGATCATGGGCGGTCGGAAATAGGGCCGGGGCAATGGGATTTGGTCGCCGCGATAAATCCACGGTCGTCGCCTTGTCGGCGCATCGGCCGCCGCCCGAGGCGGATGACAGGGCCGTTTCCACCCGAACAGAGCCGGAGGACCCGGACGAATACAGATCGGATGTCGTCGAACGCGTGGTCGAGCGAACCTGGCCCAATGTCAAAGGCGTCGCCAAGGATTTGCTGAGCCCGGATTACAGCCGGGGCGACCGGGCGGCCTGCATCGGGGTGATCCTTGATGCGGAATTGAACATGTCCGGCGAACCCTTGTTCGAAGCCGAACGCCGCGACGTGATTACCCAGCTTCTCAATCGTCTGATGGCTTTGCCGTCGGCTGCGTCCGAAGAGGATAAGGCCGCAGCCGCCGATCCGGCGATCCTGGCCAAGGAACGGGTGCAGCCGTTGTTGATGGAGCGCATGGACGTTTCCAAGGCAGCGGAAATGCCGCGTGCGGAAATGGCGACCCAGACTTCGGACCTTGTCGCGGAAATTCTGGCTGAGGAGAAATTTCACCTTAACCTGATCGAGCAGCGCGATCTGGTGACCATGCTGCTCAACGACATGTTGGGCCTGGGTCCGTTGGAGCCCCTGCTGGCCGACGAGCGTGTCACGGATATCATGGTCAACGGACCGGACCAGGTGTTCGTTGAGCGCGGCGGGCGGCTGGAACTGGCGGAGGTCCGGTTCCGCGATAACGCACATGTTCTGAACGTGGCGCAGCGGATCGTTTCGGCCATCGGCCGCCGTGTCGATGAAACCTCGCCGCTGTGTGATGCCCGTCTGGCGGACGGCTCGCGCGTCAACGTCATCATTCCGCCGCTGGCGATCGACGGGCCGTCGATTTCGATCCGCAAGTTCGCCAAGCAGAAGATCACCATGGAAAAGATGGAGCAGCAGGACAATCTGTCTTCGGCCATGGCGACGGTGTTGCGGATTGCCGGGCGCTCGCGCCTGAACATCATCATTTCCGGCGGCACGGGTTCGGGCAAGACGACGCTTCTGAATGCGCTGTCGCGCATGATCGATCCCGGCGAGCGGATTGTCACCATCGAGGACGCGGCGGAACTTCAATTGCAGCAGCCCCATGTGGTGCGCCTGGAAACCCGTCCGGCCAACCTGGAAGGTGAGGGCGAAATCACCCAGCGGGATTTGGTCAAGAACTGCCTGCGGATGCGCCCGGACCGCATCATCCTGGGCGAGATCCGCGCCGGCGAGGCATTGGATATGTTGCAGGCCATGAACACCGGGCACGACGGATCGCTTTGTACGATCCATGCCAACCGTCCCCGGGAGGCACTGACCCGTCTGGAAAACATGGTCGCCATGGCCGGTGTGAAACTGCCCAACGAGGCCGTGCGCTCGCAGATTGCGGGTGCCGTCAACATGATCGTGCAGATCGCCCGCATGCGCGACGGTGTACGGCGCATCACGCATATCACCGAAGTCGTCGGCATGGAGGGTGAGGTCGTCACCACACAGGATCTGTTTACTTTCCAATTCGAAGGAGAGAACGCTGACGGCACCCTTTACGGCAGTTTCAAATCCTCCGGCCTGCGTCCGAACTTCGCCGCCAACGCCAAATACTTCGGGTTGGAAAAGGCATTGTTGGATGCGGTGTCTCAGCCGGATCATTCGACGCGCAGGGAAGGGTAGGCCGCGATGGAAATCCTGCTGATATCCGCCGGCGTGTTCGTGACCATTCTGCTTGGATGGATCGGTCTGGGGGCCGAGCGCAGCAAGCGCGCGCGGATATTGGCGCGCCGCATCTCCGCTGTCGCCGCGACCGGGCAGGGTGCTGGTGCAAGGGCGGGAACACCGCAGGCCGTCGTCCTGCGCCGCGAGAACGCCGGCGGTCAGGGGCTGGAAAAGGTCTTGGGCCGGCTGGTGCCGAAGGTCGACACACTTCGCCAAAGACTGTCGCGAACGGGGCGGAAAATCTCGGTCACGGGCTATATGACGGTGTCGCTGGGAATTGCGGTTGCAGTCTTTTCCGGGATGTTCTTCGGGCTTCACCTGCATCCCGTTCTGTCGATCCTGTCGGCGTTTACCGTTGGATTGCTGCTGCCCCATATCAGTGTGACGATGATGGCGAAACGGCGTGTTGCGAAATTCAACAACCTGTTTCCCGATGCCATCGACCTGATGGTGCGCGGGTTGCGGTCCGGTCTGCCGGTCACGGAATGCATCAAGGCCGTCGGCCGTGAATTGCCCGAACCGGTCGGCGGGGAATTCAGCCGCATCACGGATGAAATCAAGTTCGGCTCCAAGGTCAGCGAGGCCCTTTGGGCCGCGGCTCATCGCCTGGATATTCCCGAGTTCAAATTTTTCGTGGTGAGTTTGTCCGTACAGCAGGAAACGGGCGGTAACTTGGCGGAAACACTCGCCAACCTGTCGGACATCCTGCGTCGACGCAAACAGATGCGCCTGAAGATCAAGGCCATGTCGTCGGAGGCCAAGGCCAGCGCCATGATTTTGGGCGCGCTGCCGTTTGTCATGTTCTGCGTCATCTACATGATGAACCCGGAATACGAAAGCCAGCTGTTCACCGATCCGCGCGGCCGCATCATGCTGGCCGTGGCATTGACGACCATGGGGTCGGGCATCCTGGTCATGAGCCGCATGGTGAGGTTCGAGATATGAACATGCTCGACCTCATCCCCGGTTTGAGCGGCGCCGACGTGATCACGCTGATGGCCGCCGCCGCCGCCGGCTTCGCCGTCTATGCGGTTTGGAGCGCGTTGTTGGTGCGCGACCCCATGACGCGCCGGATCAAGAATGTCGGCCATCACCGCAACGAATTGCGTGAAGCCATGCTGACGACCCAGGGCAACCGGGCGCGGCGGCGGGAGACCACGGTCGATTTCATGCGCCGTGTGGCAAACCGTCTGAAGCTTCTGAAATCGCAACAGGCGGAAGCGATCACCCTGCGTCTTGCCCAGGCCGGATACCGGTCGAAGGATGCCTTGATCATCTACATGTTCGCGAAGCTTGCGCTGCCGTTCGTGCTGGGTGGGGTGGCGGTTGTTCTGGTCTATGTCTCGGGCCTATGGGCGATGACGGCGGTGGTGAAATTGTTCATCTCGATCCTGGCCGTGGTGATCGGCGCCTATGCCCCGGAAGTGTTCGTCACCAATGCCCGCCTGAAACGCCAGCAAGAGATGCAAAAGGGCCTGCCGGATGCATTGGACCTGCTGGTCATCTGTACAGAAGCAGGCCTTGCCCTGGATGCGGCCCTGACCCGCGTGGCCAAGGAAACGGGCAAAGCCTGCCCTGAGTTGGCCGAGGAACTGGGGCTTTGCGCGGTGGAATTGGGGTTCCTTCCCGACCGCAGGCAGGCCTTGGACAATCTTTCCCGGCGCACGGATCTGGCTTCGATCCGGGGGGTCGTGAATACCCTGCAGCAGACGGAAAAGTACGGCACGCCGTTGTCTCTGTCGCTACGGGTGTTGTCGACCGAATTCCGCAACGACCGAATGATGAAGGCAGAGGAAAAGGCCGCGCGCCTGCCGGCGACCCTGACCGTGCCGCTGATCATCTTCATTCTGCCGTCGTTGTTCGTGGTTTTGCTGGGCCCTGCCATCATGGGGGCCATCGACGGCCTTGGCGGGCTGAATTGATGACCGCGGCGCCATGCGGCGGGTCGAACAGGTTGAATTGGGTGAGCCGCCTACATTTAGGGGTCAGGCGGTGCACCTGGCCGGGGGACGGAGGGGTGCCGTCCCTCGGCCACTTTAATTCTCTACGGGTCGGGGCTTTGACCCGTATGGACGGCTCGGGCGCGGGCTGTGTCGGAAAGTTTTCGGAGTACCTGATAGCGCTTCAGGTTGTTTTGTACCTGCGTTTCCGAAAGATCCAGGCGGCCCAATTTCGCGGCCCGGTCCATATCGCCGGAAAGACCGTAGACCAGGGCCAGGTTCTGGCGTGCACGCGGTCCCGCACCCGGGGCCTTCGCCGCATCGCCAAGGACCTTGATGGCCTGCGTGAAATTTCCGGACAGAGCCAGGGACAGGCCATAATTGTTGGCAAGCGACAGGCTGTCCGGCGCAAGGGCAAGGCCGCTTCGATAGGCCGCCTGGGCCGCCGTGTGATTGCCCATCAAATCCTCCGCCACACCAAGGCCGTTGAGCGGCCGATGATCCCCGGCCGCCGCAACTTGTGCGCGGCGGAACGCGTCGGCGGCTTTTTCCGGCTGGTCGAGGGCGATCAAAGACCGGCCGAGGCCGATCAGCGCATCGGCGTCGCCGGGGACCAGGTGGCTCAACTTCGAAAAAGCCTGGGCCGCGTCACCGGCCATGCCGAGCGCCAAGGCTGTTTTGCCGATCCGCCGGTAAGGTTCATCCCATTCCGGCCGCATGGTCTGTGCGCGCCGGTAAAATGCCAGGGCCGACGCGGCGTCGCCACCCGCCTGCGAGGCATCGCCGACACGGATGAACTGACGGGCCCGGCTGTCGGCATTGTCCTTTTTGATTTCCTCGGGCGTCGGCACCTCACCGGTGGCGCAACCGCCAAGCGACACGGCCATCACCGCCGCCATCAAAAGCGCCAGGAGAGAGAATCGTTTCGGGGCCAGTTTTGCTTTCATGGTGCGAGCCTACAACGCCTCTGCGTTCCGGGCCATAGTTGCGGGGGCGGGTCACATGGTTGTTGCGAAACGGAACAGAAACTATAACAGTTCTGAGGATAGAGGAGACCTCAGGTGAGCCGAACCTATTCAGAGCTAACGAGATTGATCGAACGCCTGCACCGGCGATTTCTCGACGTCATCCGCGCCGAGCTCAACCGGCTGGGCGTGCGCGACCTGAACGGCGTGCAGGCCCTGTTGCTGGCCAATATCGGCGACGAGGCCATGGCGATCCGCGATTTGGTCGAACGTGGTTATTACCAGGGATCGAATGTGTCCTATAACATCAAGAAGCTGACGGACATGGGTTATCTGACCCAGGAACGGTCACAGCACGACAAGCGTTCGGTCACGGTGCAACTGACGGAAAAAGCGCATGACGTGGTCAAACAGGTCAAGGCGCTTGAAGATCACAATGCCAAGGCGTTCAGTGAGTATATCGACGAACCCAAGGTCGAGGATGTCTGCCAGGCACTGCAACGTCTCGAGCGGACCTGGGCCGATTACATCCATTATGGCGGCGAATAATTCTGCTGCCTGACCTGTGAGGCGGCGGTGACGCAAGGCCCGGAAGAACTCGCCAAAAAGCTCGCCCAGTTGGCGGCGACATTTGTTGCGCAGATTCCTGCCCGGGTCGCACAAATGGATGCCCATTTCGATGCGGTCGTGAACGGCCAAGGGGCCGAGGCGCTGGAAGGCCTGCGGGCCGAGGCCCACAAGCTGGTGGGATCGGCCGGTACCTTCGGGCTGCCCGACATCAGCCGCGAAGCCCGCAGCCTGGAAGACATCTGCACGCCGCCCGGCGATCTGGATGCGATCAAACAGGCATTCGATACCCTTAAGGCGACGGTCGAAAGCGAAACCGCCTCTGTCCGCGCCCGTGTCGAGGGCGAACCTGACGCCCAGGCGGCACCGGATGCGGTGGCGGACCCCCGGGCCGTGCTGCTGTTGTCTCAGGAACAGGACGAACGCTCCTATTTGTCCGAACAATTGCGGCAACATGGCTTTGATGTTCTGTTGGGTGAGGATGCTGAGCCGGAGAAAGGTCTTCTTGCCGTCATTTCCGATTTGGATACGGCGTCGAGTTTGGGCAGTGTGTCGGGCCGTGAGGATACGGCAAAAATCTTCGTCGGCGATGGGGATGGCATTGCGCAGCGGTTGGAGGCCGCCCGCCGGGGCGGGGCTGCGTTCCTCCCCAAACCGGTCGACGTTACGGAATTGTTGCGCCGTTTGAATGCCATTGCTTACGGGCGGGTGGACGAAGCCGCACGGATCATGATCGTGGATGACGATCCGGCCATGGGGCAGGTCGTGCAGGCCATGTTGGATAAAGCCGGAATGTCCGTACGGTTGACGACAGATCCGATGAAAACCTTGGATGATCTGGACCAATTCGTTCCGGACGTCTTCGTCTTTGATTTTCTGATGCCCAGTTGTTCCGGGGCGGAACTGGCTGCCGTGGTCAGCCAGGACGACCGTTTGGAAGACATTCCCGTTCTGTTTCTTTCCGGCGAACAAAGCCCGCAGCGCCAGGCGGAAGCCATGGCGGCGGGCGGGTCCGCGTTTCTTGCCAAGCCGGTTAACGGAGCGGCCTTGGTTTCCGTCGTCCAGTCCCTGGTAGCGCGGTCAAGACGCCTTAGGGGGGCGGTCACACGCGATCCTTTGACGGGTGTGTTCACCCATAGTTACATCAAGACCCAGCTTGGCCGCGAACTTCTGCGGGTGCACCGGGAACAAGGCCGGCTCAGCTACGCGGTCATCTCCATCGATCATTTCGGGGCGCTGAACGCCGGGTATGGTTACGCGATGGGCGACAAGGTGTTGCGTTATTTGGCGGCTTCGTTGAATGCGCGTCTGCGGCGCACGGACGCCTGCGGGCGATTGAAGGGGGCCCGTTTTGCGGTCATCCTGCCCGATGCGGGACTGGAAGAAGCATCCGCGCTGATGCGGGATATCGCGCTGACCCTGGCTGATATGGAGGTCGTGCCCGGTCAGGGGGCGGGCGGGCTCAGTTTCAGTTGCGGATTAGCCGAAAGCCGCGGGGACAGCACGGCGGAAAGCCTGTCATTGGATGCAAATCTAGCGTTCGAGGAAGCACGGGACAGTGGCGGCGACCGGATCGTCGTCACCGGTGGGTGACGACATTTAGGTTTGGGCCCAGAGAGGCGCCAGGGCCTCCGTTAATCGGGAATTCTCGTCACAGGTTTTTACGTCGAATGAAGGCCCGGCAAGGGCCGTTGCCAGCCTGCGGGCGGTTTCGAACGACTGATGACCGGATTGCAGATGAACCGCCCCTGCCAAGCCCGCGGATTTGGCGGCTTCGACATCGACTTCCCGGTCACCGACCATCCAGGATTGTGTGAGATCAATGGGCAGAAAATCCCGAGCGCGCAACAGCATTCCCGGATTGGGCTTGCGGTCCGGGTGATCGCTTGCCCGCAGAAGACCGCGGCCTTCGGGGTGATGCGGGCAGGCAAACAGCGCGTTGACGAAGGCATCGGCCTCGGTCAATTGCGCCCAAATCCAATCGTGCAGGCGGGCGAAATCCGGCCAATCGTATTTGCCGAGCCCGATGCCGCCCTGATTGGTCACGACCACCACGGGGATGGCGCGGGCATTGGCGGCACGGATGGCGGCGACGGTGCCGGGGACGATGCGGGCCTCATCGATGGTATGGAGATAGGGAACCTCTTCGACGATTACGCCATCCCGGTCGAGAAACAAGGCTCCGCGCCGGGTGGGACCCGGCGTGCGGTTGACGATCTGGCACCAGACATCGTCATCCCCGGCAAAAAGGGCGGGAGCCGTATTGGTTGCCGACACGTTGAGGCTCCGCCCGGTGTTATGCCGTGAAGGCCTGAATACCCGTCTGCGCACGCCCCAAAATCAGGGCATGGATGTCGTGAGTGCCTTCGTATGTATTAACTGTTTCTAGATTAAGAAGATGGCGGATAATGTGGAATTCGTCGGCAATGCCGTTGCCGCCGTGCATATCACGCGCCATGCGGGCGACATCGAGTGCTTTTCCGGTGGAATTGCGCTTGACCAACGAGATGTTTTCCGGCGCGCAAGTGCCCTCATCCAGCATGCGGCCGACGCGCAAGCAGCCCTGCAGACCGAGCGAGATTTCGGTCAGCATATCCGCCAGTTTCTTTTGGATCAGCTGATTGGCGGCGAGGGGACGGCCGAACTGTTTCCGGTCCAGCGTGTATTGACGGGCCGCGTGCCAACAGAACTCGGCGGCACCCAGGGCCCCCCACGAAATGCCGTAGCGGGCCTTGTTCAAACAGCCGAACGGACCGCCCAGGCCGGAGGCATTGGGCAGCAGGTTTTCTTCGGGCACGAACACGTTGTCCATGACCACTTCGCCGGTCAGCGAGGTGCGCAGCGAGAACTTGCCCTCGATCTTCGGGGCGGACAAGCCTTTCATGCCTTTTTCCAGCAGGAACCCGCGGATCTTGCCGTCCAGTTTAGCCCAGATCACGAACACGTCGGCCACGGGGCTGTTGGAAATCCACATTTTGTTGCCGGTCACCAGATAGCCGCCGTCGGTTTTTTCCGCCCGGGTCTTCATACCGCCGGGGTCCGAGCCGTGGTCCGGTTCCGTCAGACCGAAGGCGCCGATGATCTCGCCGCGGGCCAGGCGCGGCAGGAACTTGTTGCGCTGATCTTCGGAGCCGTAGGCGTAGATCGGATACATGACCAGGGAGGACTGAACGCTGAGCGATGACCGATAGCCGGAATCGACCCGTTCGACTTCGCGGGCAATCAGGCCGTAACACACATGGTTGACGCCGGCGCCGCCGTATTGTTCCGGGATGGTCGGGCCGAGAAAGCCCAATTCGCCCATTTCCTGGAAGATTTCGATGTTAAAGGTTTCGTTGCGGAAGGATTCCAGTACCCGGGGCATCAACTTGTCCTGGGCATAGGCACGGGCCGTTTCGGCCACCATCCGTTCGTCTTCGGTCAGCTGGTCGACAAGTCCGAAGGGGTCTTCCCAATTGAACTCGGGTTTGGCTGGTTTGGATTGGGTGGCAGTTTGCGGTGCGTCAGCTGCATCCGGCATCGGGCGGTCCTTCCTATGATGTCGAGTTGGCGCCAAAAAGGCTGCCTAAGCTCGCACGGTTCGAGGGTGCGGGCAAGAGCCCGAAAGCCCTAAATCACGCGCGTTTCGCAGGGTGAAAAGAAAGAATGTGAAGGGAGGGAATTCGCCCCTAGATAGCGAGTAACTTAACGGCCCCGGACAGCGGCGACCCGATAGGCTGCCCATCGGCGGCCTTCCTTTTGCTCGTCCTGTGCATCGACGCGCAGGGTAATTTCCGGCTGCCCATTCAGGCGGTCGTTGATGACGCGCATCTGAGCATTGACGCGCACGCCGTTGATCGGCCACCACTGATACCGGCAGTCTTCGCCGTTGCCGTAACTGATGCGCGTACATTCCGAAGTTGACGGCTTGCCCCACAGATTCCCCAGGTGTTCGGTAATCTCGCGTTCGGTGTGATAGCGGAACGTTTGCGTGTAGCTCAGCCGGAAGGCTCTGGCATCGGTCTCCGCGGTGGAAAAATGGGCGGTGAAAACCCCTTTGTCCGTACGCACGACGCCGATGACACCGGCTTGGGCGGCTTTCAGGGATTCCGGGGTCGGCACGATCTCGAGAAAGCGTTCATAGGTCATCCCGATTTCGATCGGGCCGATGAAGAATTCCGGTGCCTGGACGTTCTTTTTGACCCGCGTTACATACAGGCGAAGTGCCTGCGCCCCAATATGTGTGGCTTCGCGTTTTTTCTTTTCCATGTCGGGCATGAACTGGTCCATGGCATTTGCGGTGGACGCATCCGCATTGCGCTCCGGTGCCGGCGACGCAAAATGCGCCAACATGCCGAACGAACCGCCCAGGAGAACGAACACGATCACGAGCGCGCGAAAAGGACGAAACCTTCCGCGCCGAGGATTCGGAATTGCTTGAGCCCCGCGTGCCATTGGAGTTCTCCTGTCCATGGATACTCGTTCAGTGACATCGCCGGTTCGTTACGTGACCGGACTTATGACCTTGGATATAGTGTACGAAATTGGCGGACCGGCTTCGAATTAATTATTTACCGGTATAATTCGATAAAATTGTATCTAATTAGACGGCTGCACGGCAAAACACACCGGGGTTTGCGCCAAGATGAAAACGGGATATAGCGAGGCATGATCGATTTGAAAGTCCGCGATGTTCTGCACCGCCCGCGCATGGCCACCGTCGTGCTGACGGCGGCGTTCGCTCCCCTGGTGCTGGGGGCTTGCGAGTTGGCGCAGCCGTACGTTTATGACCCTGCGGCCTACGACCGGGAACACGTTGATTTTGCCAAGACTCCGGAAACGCGTAATACCGTCGAAGTGTGCTACTCGAAATATGGCACGAAGCAGGAAGATGTTGTGAAAATGGCTGCTGATATTTGTGCCAAGTACGGTGCCGGAATCAGATTTTCCTATAATTCATATGTCGATTGTCCGATGTTGACGCCAGTCGGGGCCGTTTTTGAATGTACCGGAGCCATTGCTGCAAATCCGTCTTTTACGGGGTCCGGTGTTGCGCGAAGTTCCGGTGCGTCCCGGACTCCCGGACAGCCGGGTACGCCCTTGGTCGGTTTTCGTGAAGGGGAGCGCCCGATGGGCGTTCTGTTCGGGCGTAGCCCGTCGTCGCCTGAATCGCCTGTGTCATCTACTTTGCCCGAGACACCGCCACCCGCACCTGTTCAGCCCGGCGATCAGAAATGACCTGGCTGGTTAAATCTCTTCGCTCCGGAAGATTGTAATCGTAACTGTGATGCAAACTATCTTGCATTGCCTACTGGGGGCGCTTGGGGTTTATGCCCTGGTCATTGGCTTGATGTATGTGGGGCAGCGCAGCCTGATGTATCATCCGGGTAAGCCTGCCGGCACGCCCCAGCAAGCGGACCTTGCCCAGGCGCGGGAAATCCGTGTCGAGACAGCCGACGGTCTTTCCCTTTTGTCTTGGTTCGTGCCGCCTGATCAAGGGCGGCCCGTCGTCCTGTATTTTCACGGGAACGCCGGCACCATTGCAGGGCGGGCCTTCAAGGCCAGCATTCTGGCAGACAACGGGATCGGTGTGCTGCTGGCAGAATACCGTGCCTATGGGGGCAATTCCGGATCGCCGACGGAAGCAGGGCTCTATGCCGATGCGCGGGCCAACCTTGCATGGTTGGCGGGGCAGGGCATTAAGCCTTCTAACGTCGTGATCTACGGCGAATCCCTGGGCACCGGCGTTGCCGTTCAACTTGCCTTGGAACTGGCGCAGGCGGGAACCCCCGCGCGGGCGTTGATTCTCGAAGCGCCCTTTACCTCCATGACGGATGCAGGCGGGTATCATTATCCATGGGCGCCGATTTCATTGCTGATCAGGGACCGGTTCGAATCAAAGGCGAAAATCGCCGATGTGCGGTCGCCTGTAATGGTTATACACGGCACTGCCGACAAAACCGTGCCGCAAGCACAGGGGGGGCAACTGTACGACCTTGCCAAGGAGCCGAAACGGGCGGTCTGGCTCGAGGGTGCAGGGCATACGGATGTCTATGATTTTGGTGCCGGTGAGGCGGTCATCGAGTTTATCGACCTGCTTATGGCAAAAGATGGTTAACGCACCGATCGAATATCCATTTAATATGTTGAAAATAAACAATTTTATAGCCTTGTTCCGGCGTTAAGACTCCTATAATTTATACGGTGTAGTGGTATATCTGCGTCTTGATGGAGCAGTGTGCCCAGAGCATGTCCTCAATGAGGCGTGTGCGAACGCATTTGAACGAACGGGAATATGGCAAAAGTCACTCCAACCGCCGCACCGGCCATCGCCAGTGTATCGACTGCCCGGATGACGGGTACGTCGAATGTGGCCGGTCATGGCCGCATCGAGGAGTTGAGCGGCGGAAATGCGCCGTCATTTGAGGCGGCCCAGTTCGGTTTTCAGAACGCGCCGGATGATAAATACGACGACCGGCGTTCCCTGTCCGATGACCGCCGCCGTAACCCCAATCTCGGCCGGGGGCGGTTCACCGCGCCCAACGAGACCTTCGCGCAGATCGTTCAAAGCGAGATCAGCGCGCCGACGACCTATGGTGAAGAAGGGCGGCCCAAAAATTTCGCCGGTGTATTGTCAAAGGCCATCGCGACCTATGAACTGAACGCTCAGGTCATCCACGGCACCTTGCCCCGGAAAGGGACGACGCTCAGCATGCGGTTGTAGTTTTTACGGACAGTGCGTTGTTTTCACCGGCCCGAGGCCGGTTTTTTTATGTTCGGGCTTCAAATACAGGGTAGGCGGCACAATGGAATTGCCGGTCGATTTGGCTGGACCGCCCACGGCAGGGGCATGTTAATCTTTCATTGGGCAATGGCGAGCATACTTGGGCGCTCAAACATTTGGGCTGTTCAAACGGGCCGGGGGCGGCCGTGGGTTGATGAAGCCCGTAATAGACCGGAACAACACGGGAAATTGGGTTTATGGCCATTCGTGCCGATGTAAACAGCGCCTTTGACGTGGCCTTCTGGTTCGCGGATACGGCGTTGGAACAGAACGAATATCTGCAACCGCAGAAGCTGCAGCGCCTGTTGTTCCTGGCGCAGGGCTATTACGCTGTTCTGCAGAACGGCAGCAAGCTCATGCCTGCGGTGTTCGTTGCCGATGAATTGGGACCGCTGGAGCCGAACATCTATGCGGGATTTTCCCGCGGCCGCCCGAATATCGAGGTCGAGCTGTTTATCCCCCATGAAATCGACAGCTATTTGGCAAGCCTGTGGAAGCGGTTCGGTCATGCCTCTATGGAGCGATTGAATCAAATCACCAAGGGCACCAGCGCCTACAAACAAGCCCGGGCCAAGGGCGCGCGGACCGAGATCACCCTGGATGCCATGCGTCTTTCCTTTGTTCGCGCCGAAAACACACCGGGTGTACAGCAGGTTGTGAAGCCCAAGGTGTTCGTGACACAGACCGGGAAGCCGGTTCAGGTCAAAGCCTGGAATCCGGGTGCAAAAAGCTCCTAAATTCAAAAAACCCCACAATATAACAGTAAATTACGGCCCGAGCTTTGGGTTCCGCTTGCGCCATGCGGTCACTCCGTTAATATCAGGCGCGAACGATATTCGGCGCGCACGGCAAAAAGTCGGCGTTTGGGAGTTTGCCGAAGATCGGACCAAGTAAAGCAAGGCGCATAAAAACAAAAATAACGCGTCTAACTCATACTGTCTGGGAGGACACACATGAATACCAAGCGACTTCTTACAGCCGTGTCGGCAAGCCTCGCCATTGCGGGACTGGTGATGACCGGTCCGGCGCAAGCCAAGGTCGATGGCGACACCATCATTCTTGGCTCGGCGATTTCGTTCACGGGTAAGTACTCGACCAACGGCATTCACGCCAAGAACGGTTACGACCTGGGTGTGGCGAGAATCAACGAAATGGGCGGCGTCAAGGTCGGCGGCAAGACCTATAAGTTGAAGATTCAGTATTACGACGATGAATCCACGCCGCTGCGTACGGCGCAGTTGCTTGAGCGTCTGGTTAACCAGGACGGCGTGAAATATTTCTTGGGGCCGTATTCATCGGCCACCACCAAGGCCGCCGCGCCGATCATGGAAAAATACAAAGTGCCCATGGTCGAAGCTGAAGGTGCTTCGCGGTCACTGTTCAACAAAGGCTACAAGTACCTGTTCGCGGTGCTGTCGACCTCTGAACAATACTTGGCGAGCTCGATTTCCCTGGCTGCCGAAATTGCTGAAAAGAACGGCAAAAAAGCATCCGATGTGAAGGTCGCCATGGCGTTCGAGAACGATCCGTTCTCTCTTGATGTGCGCGCGGGTGTGCTTGAGGACGCCAAGAGATACGGCATGAAGGTCATCATCGATGACAAGATGCCGCGTGATCTGAACGATATTTCCTCGACGCTGACTAAGGTCAAGGCATTGAAGCCCGACCTGCTGCTGCTGTCCGGCCATTCCAAAGGTGCGGCCACGGGGGCCCGTCAGATCAAGGAAATGCGGATCGACGTGCCGATGATCGCGATGACCCATTGCGAAGCGGCCAAGATCACCTCCAAGTTCGGGGCTTCGACCAACGATTTCCTGTGCCCGACGCAATGGGCGGAAACGTTGAGCTACAAGGGCAAGTACTTCGGCACCGCCGCCGATTACGACAAGCTCTTCAAGAAGACCTATGACGGCTATAAGAACGTTCCCTATCAGTCGGCCCAGGCAACGGCGGCCGTTCTGGTGTGGAAGGACGCTTTCGAGCGGGCCAATTCCTTCGACACATCCAAGGTGCGTGACGCCATTTCGGCCACGGAAATGGATACTTTCTATGGCAGCATCAAGTTCAGCCCGGCCGGCAATAACATTGCCAAGCCGATGGTGCTGCGCCAGATCCAGAATGGTGAGTACAACGTGGTTGCGCCGTCCAAATGGGCGTCCCATCCCGTGAACTGGCCCCGTAAGGCCCAGTAACTCGAGCCTTTCGCCTGTGTTGGTCAAACCAACAGGCATGTGACAGGTTGCCGCCCTCGGCCTTGCCGGCCGGGGGCGTCGACCCTGCGCATATGATGATATTCAATTTCACTGGCACTTTTTTTCAACGTCCGTATTCGGCTTAAGGATGGTTCGGGGATATGTGGGACAACATTGCAATTCTGACCGCTGCACCGGTCTTTAACCTTCAACTTGTTCTCGATGGGCTGTTCATCGGCGCCACATTTGCGCTGGCGGCATACGGTCTGGCCCTGGTCTGGGGCGTGATGAACGTCAAAAACCTGGCACAGGGCGACTTCGTCATGATGGGCGGTTACATCGCCTGGTGGCTGGGAACGCAGGGCATTCACCCATTATGGGGGTTGCCCGCGGCGATCGTCATCATGTTCGGCTTCGGCTGGGTGATGTATGTCACGATCATCCGCCGGGTGATCGACAAGGATATGTTCACGTCGCTGCTTGCAACCTTTGGGCTTGCGATCGTGTTGGCCCAGGCGCTCAATCTGATGTTCGGGCCCGAGGTTCAAACCGCGGATAGCCATTATCCCATCCGGTCTTATTTCGACAATTCGGTGACCGTCGCGGACATCAAAATCGTGACCTTCGCCCTTTGTGCGCTGCTGGCCGTTTGCGTCATCCTGTTCATGAAGAATTCGCGCATGGGACAGGCGATCCGCGCCACGGCACAGGACGCCCGTGCGGCCCGCGTCATGGGGATCGATACGGACAAGGTCTATGCCTTCACCTATTCGTTGAACGCCGCGATTTGCGGTGCGGCGGGTGCGTTGATTTCGATGATTTGGGTGATCCAGCCGTTCTACGGCATTTCCCACTCCATCCGTTCCTTCGTGATCGTCACGGCGGCCGGTTTCGGCAACCTGCCGGGGGTAATCATGGCCGGCCTTGGGCTCGGCGTAATGGAACAATATGGCGGGTTCGTGCTGGGTGCTGAATTCCAGCAAGCCACGGTTGTCGGCCTGTTGTTGTTCGTTCTGGTCTGGCGCCAGATCGAGATGCGCCGTCACCGACAGGTCGTCCAATAGGACGCACGAAGAAAAACGAGGACAGAACAAAAATGGAAAAATTCAATCCGAAGCTGCACCTGCCGATTCTGATATTCGGCTTTGCGGCGCCCTTCGTGATACCGGGCCTGACCATTCAGGTGGCGGTCCTATGGGTCATGGTGCTGTTCGCGCTGACCTGGGACATCATGGGCGGCCAGATGGGATACAATTCTCTCGGCAATATCTTCTTCTTCGGCACGGGCATGTATATCTGCGCCATCGTGCAGGTTGCTTTCATTACCGACGTGGGGGCCTATACGGCATCCAACGGTGGGGTGAAGATCACCTTTACCGACCAGCAATACTACATGGGCCTGATTGTGGGGATCGTGGCGGCGGCCATAGGGTCGGCATTGATCGCGGGGCTATTGGGTTGGACCGTATTCGGCCTGCGCGGGCCCTATTTCGCCATCGGCACGCTGGGTATCGCACTCGCGGCCGGCGAACTGATGGGGACCTGGGACTGGGTCGGTGCCGGCGGCGGCATCAGCATGCCCGTGTTCCCCGGCTCGGCCGATGCTAAATCAATGATGTTCTACTTCATGTGTTTCGGGGCGGCGCTTGCGACCTATCTGTTCTGCAGCTGGTTGTATTCGACCCGTTTCGGGCTTGCCATCAACGCCATTCGCGATGACGAGCAGAAAGCCGAAGCCATGGGGGTTCATACCCTGCGATATAAGACCATCGCCTGGGCCGTTTCGGCGTTCTTCCTGGGCATTTCAGGCGCCCTGTTCGGCAACATCACGGGCTTCATCGAGCCGCTTGAGGTTGCATTCCCGACCGTGACCTTCGGTATCTTCATGGTCGCCATGTCGCTTCTGGGCGGGAAGGGGACGCTGTGGGGCCCTGTCTTGGGCGCCATCCTGTTCCATGTCCTGAAGGAAGTCACTTGGACCTATTTCCTGGGTTGGCAATGGGTGGCACTCGGCATGCTGATCATCATCAACGTCGTGTTCTTCCAGCAGGGGATCATGGGTTGGCTGATGGAGAAGTTCCCGGAAAAATTCGGCATCGTCGTCGAGAAGAAGGAGGCGGCCGAATGACCGACGCACCTGTAATTGAAATCTCCGGCGTCTCGAAGTCCTTCGGCGGCGTCGTTGCAAACCATAATGTTTCACTCAAAGTGCCGTCCGGCGGTATTACCGGGCTGATCGGACCGAACGGATCGGGAAAGACGACGTTGTTCAATTCGATCGTCGGTTACCACCCGATCGATGACGGATCGATCAAGTTCAAAGGCGAGGAAATCTCTACTTATCGGGTGCCGCAGATCGCCCGCCTGGGCTTGCTGCGGACGTTCCAGCAGACGCGGATCTATTCCAACATGAACTGCATCGACAACATGTTGATCTCGATTCCGCACCGTAAGCTGGGCTTTCAGGACATGTTCACGAACAGATCCGACAAGGCGACCTTGGAAGAGGTCGACCGGCTGTTGGACTTTGTCGGGCTTTATGAAAAGCGGCGGCTGATTTCCGGTGACCTCAGCTTCGGACAACAGAAGCTTCTGGAATTCGCCATGGCGCTGATGAACAAGCCCGAGGTCCTGTTGCTGGACGAGCCGACGGCAGGCATCAACCCGACGCTGATCAATGGTCTGATCGACCGTCTGCGTCGGGCCAACGAAGAATTGGGCATCACGCTTTTCGTGATCGAACACAACATGCGCGTCATCATGAATATGGCCCAAAGCATCTATTGCCTGGCCCATGGAGAACTTCTCGCCCATGGATCGCCGGAAGAAGTTCAAAACGACCAGCGCGTTATCGACGCCTATCTGGGAGCACATTGATCATGGCCGACGAAACCAAAGTCGAAGAAAACGAGTCGGCCGGGGACGCCGCCAAGCGCCGGTCCACCGGCTATCACATGGGAACGGTCGATTCGGTGATCTCCGTCGAGGACGTCAACCGTCAGGCCAAGGCTATGGCCACCGATGTGCCTTTGGAAAAGGTTGCATCCCTGGCCAACAACGCGCCCTTCGTCAATTTGAAGGATTTGCGTTGCGGTTACGGCAAGATGGAGATCATCCACAACCTCAACCTGCAGGTCGGCAAGGGGCAATCCCTTTGCCTGATCGGCCCCAATGGTGCCGGTAAGTCGACGGTGCTGCATGCGATCTATGGCCTGAACACGGTCATGGGCGGTCAAATCCTGGTGGGTGATGGCGATCAGGCGAAGGACGTGTCCAAGCTGACGGCCAACCAGAAGCTTAAACGCGCCGGCATCGCTTATATCCTGCAGGACAAATCCATTTTCCCCGACATGACGGTCGAGGAAAACCTGTGGATGGGCGGCTTCCTGATGGAAACACCGGTCCAGGCCAAGGAAGCGGCGGAAAAGGTCTTCGCCAAATACGACCGCCTGGCCCAGCGTCGCAAACACCTGGCAAAGGTCCTGTCGGGCGGGGAACGGCGCTTGCTGGAGATTTCCCGCGCCCTGGTCATGAACCCGGAAGTTCTATTGGTGGACGAACCGTCCATCGGTCTGGAACCGCGGTTCATCGATATGGTGTTTGAAATCCTGGACGACCTGCAGCATGCCGAAGGCAAGACCATCATCATGGTCGAACAGAACGCCAAGAAGGGGCTGGAATTCGCCGATATCGGCTATGTCCTGGTGTCGGGTGAACTGGCCATCGCGGGCTCGGGTGACGCGCTTCTCGAAAATGAGGACGTGGGGCGGTTGTTCCTGGGCGGATAGTTCAGCGCCCGTTCCCGCCGATAAGCTGGTTTTCATCCCAATACGTTACGGACGCGATTCCCGTAACTAGCTTTCCGTCGTCTGAAAGCGGAAGACGGAGAGCCAATTGGGGCAGGGGCAGGCGGCCGTCGGGGAATTCGATCAGCCTGGAAAACAACAAGGGTACGCGCCGTTCGACGACGGTTTGGTATTCACCCGCGACCTTGGGGCCGCGCCCTTGGGGGTGCTCGTCGGATGTCTTTTGTCCGGTGCGGTCGATCTTTTTCCGCTCCACATGGGCGGTGCCCCAAAACCGGTAACGGAAGTCCAACGGTTCCCGCAGAACATCGACAACCAGGGTCAGTGAAATGGCCTCTGGTGAGAGGTCCTGCAGCCTAAAGACGCCCCATGCCGGACCGATTGCACCCGCGGGCGTAATCTTTTTCCAATAGGTGAATGTGTCCACCAGCGCGGGCGCGACAAGGTCGTCCAGCCGTTCCTCGCGCGAGGCGCCATAAGTGAAATCCCCCCAGGAATTCAGGCTACGGAAGGCCATGACCATTTCCCCTTGATAGGCGTCCCCCAACACCTATCGGTATCATATCATAGTGAGGTCTTAATCCACGCGGCATTTGGTGATTGTAACATGCCGGTTGGCCTCAACCGACCATGCCGTTTCGGTTCTGGAATCGCGGTGATGAAAAACTGTCGGCAACACAGAATTTAAGGCGAAAATAGGCGTGATTATCCGCTTCAATTTCTTGCGTCCCGTCGATGAAAACGCCTGGAAGCTATTGTTATTCCATGAAGTCATGCGCTGTACGGCCGTTTAACTGCCGAAGCGGTTGAAGATAACTACGTTTGCAGATGTCCTGGCCGTTATGAGCTGCCCGTCGCTTGAAGAAAGTCGAAATCGGCGCCTTTCTCGGCCTGGGTCACCGTATCCAGGTAGAGTTTCAGATACCCACGGTCGGACCCGTTATGGGCCGGCGGCGGGGTCCAGGCGTCTTTCCGGGATTTCATTTCGGCATCGTCTACTAGTAGAGCAAGCGTGCGGTTCGGTGTGTCCAGACGGATGCGGTCGCCGGTTTGGACGAGGGCGAGCGGACCGCCGTCGGTGGCTTCCGGCGAGACATGCAAAATGATCGTTCCGAAAGCGGTGCCGCTCATCCGGCCGTCGGAAATACGCACCATGTCCTTGACCCCCTGGGACGCCAGTTTCTTCGGGATCGGAATGTACCCGGCTTCGGGCATGCCGGGCGCACCCTTAGGTCCGATATTGCGCAGGATCAGCACGTCGTCGGGATTGACGTCCAGATCCGGGCTGTCGATCCGTTCCGCCAGGTCTTCCAGGTTTTCGAACACCACGGCACGGCCTTCATGGGTCAACAGGTTCTGGTCGGCCGCCGACTGTTTCAAAACCGCACCGTTCGGCGCCAGATTGCCGCGCAGCACGGCCATGCTGCCTCTGGGAAACAGGGGATTGGCGCGCGGGCGCACCACATCCTGGTCCCAGCCCGGGGCCATGGCGGCCAGATTCTCGCCCAGGGTCTTGCCCGACACGGTGGGACAGTCGAGGTCCAACAGGTCCTCGATCTCACGCAGGATGGTGGTCAGACCGCCGGCTTTCCACAGGTCTTCCATGTAGTAGCTGCCGTTGGGCTTCAGATCGACCAGCATGGGGACGTCGCGGCCCATCGTATCGAAGGCGTCCAGATCGACGTTCAGGCCCAATCGCCCGGCCACGGCCGCCATGTGGACGATGCCGTTGGTCGAGCCGCCGACGGCCAGCAGGGTCTTCATGGCGTTGTTCAGGGACGCCTGCGTAATGATCTGATCCGGCGTCACTTTTTCTTTGGCCAGGGTGACGGCGCGCGTACCCGTTTCCTCGGCATGGCGCAGGCGGTCCGCCGCGAATGCGGGGATGGCGGCGCCGCCCGGCAGCATCATGCCCATGGCTTCGGTCATCAGGGCCATGGTCGAGGCCGTGCCCATTACTCCGCAGGTGCCTGCCGTGGGCACCAATTTGGATGAAATATCTTCGATTTCAGCCTCGTCGATTTCCCCGGCGCGGAACTTGCCCCACATGCGCCGACAGTCGGTACAGGCGCCTAAGCGCTCGCCCTTGTGGCTGCCCGTGCCCATGGGACCGGTCACGCAGACGATGGCGGGCACATTGGCGGAAGCCGCCCCCATCAACAGTGCCGGCACGGTCTTGTCGCAGCCGCCGATCAGCACCACCGCGTCCATGGGCTGGGCGCGGATCATTTCTTCCGTGTCCATGGACATCAGATTGCGCAGGAACATCGATGTCGGATGAGCAAAGCTTTCATGGATCGAAATCGTCGGGAACTCGACCGGCAGCCCGCCCGCCAGCATGACGCCGCGTTTAATGGCTTCGACTAGGTCAGGCACGGTCTTGTGACAGGCGTTGTAGCCGGAAAACGTATCGGCGATGCCGATGATCGGGCGGCCCAGCGCATCGTCCGTATAGCCCATGGCCTTGATGAAGGCCTTGCGAAGGAACAGCGAGAAAGCGTCGTCACCGTAGCGGGTCAGGCCCTTTTTCATTCCGGTTTGTTCCGGCTGGCCTGTTTTGTTGTCGGTCATTGGATGGTCCCTTGGATGTTCTTGATCGAATGGTCGGTTGTTTCAGTTGTTATAGCACTGGTGCCAGAGCAGACGGGAAGGGTCCAGGTTCCGGAATGCGAAATAAGGGGCGCCTTTTGTTCCCGGTTGGACAACCGCGATGATATCGACCCACAGCGTCGCACCGGGTTTGATGTTGAATTCCGTTGCGGGCAACGGCCAAGCCTTGAGCATCATGCCATGGGTTTCGATCCGGGTCCGCCCGGACGGGCCGGTCAGCGAACATTTGACGTCAATCAGAGATTCCTCGTCCGTCGGCAGGGCGTGAAAACGGGCATCGGCACCCGGTTGAACTTCATGGGGTGTGAATCTTCTTCCTGCATTTCAGCCCTTGGCAGGGCACGCCATACCGGTTCTGCCCAAACGACATCGGGCGTGACCGTAATGGCCGAAAATGCATGGAACAATATCGTTGCCGATAGAATTCGAATCATGATTGGGCTGTACACGCAACGGCGCATGTGGCCAAGCTAATAAATACAGAAGCGTTCGATAGGCTTTGTTGCGCCGCACCAAGCGATGCTCTAACGTCTATGGGTAACTGGGAGCCAACGGCTACTTTGTCTGACAAACCGCAACCAGGAATTTTTGACGAGATGCACGCCGGAGACGGCGACATCCGCTCCGCTTACCGGGATTATTCGGCATGGTTGACGGAACAGTCGATGGATCGGCTGCGTCAGAAGCACGAGCAGGCGGACTTGCTTTTCCGGCGGCTTGGAATCACCTTTACGGTCTACGGCGAGGATGAAGGCGGCGAACGCCTGATCCCCTTTGACGTCATTCCCCGGATTCTCAGCCACGATGAATGGGCGATCCTGGAACGGGGTGCCATTCAACGCGTCGATGCTCTGAACGCCTTCTTGCACGACATTTACCACGATCAGGAAATCATCCGCGCCGGGATCGTGCCCGCGGAACTGGTCATGACCAACGAAGCTTTCCAGCCGCAGATGCTGGGCCTGGATCTGCCGCAGCGGGTCTACGCACATGTTTCGGGCGTCGATGTGGTTCGCGTTGATGACAAGACGTTTTATGTGTTGGAAGACAACGTGCGCACCCCGTCCGGCGTGTCCTACATGCTGGAAAACCGCGAAACTATGATGCGCCTGTTCCCGGACCTGTTCGCCCAGTCCGTGGTAGCACCCGTGGATCGCTATCCCGAATACCTGCTGCGCTCGCTGCAGGCCGTCGCCCCGCCGGGCGTCGATGATCCGACGGTCGTGCTGATGACCCCGGGGCAATACAACAGCGCCTATTTCGAACACGCCTTCCTGGCCATGGAAATGGGCATCGAACTGGTCGAGGGCCGGGACCTGTTCGTGGACTCGGGCTCGATCTTCATGCGCACGACCGAAGGGCCCAAGCGGGTCGATGTGATCTATCGCCGGGTCGATGACGGGTTCATTGATCCCTTGGCGTTCAAGCCGGATTCAGCATTGGGCGTGCCCGGTATGCTATCCGTGGTGCGCAGCGGCCGGGTGACCGTCTGCAATGCCATGGGCACCGGCGTTGCCGACGACAAGGCCATGTATTGCTTCGTGCCGGACATGATCCGGTTCTACTTGGGGGAGGAGCCGGTTCTGCAGAACGTGCCGACCTATTCCTGTCGTAAGCCCGACGACCTTAAGTACGTGCTTGATAACATCGCCGAGCTGGTGGTCAAGGAAGTGCACGGTTCCGGCGGCTACGGCATGTTGGTCGGGCCCAAGGCGACCAAGGCGGAATGTGACGATTTCAAGAAACGCCTGAAGGCGGAACCCGACAATTACATCGCCCAGCCGACCCTGGCCCTGTCGACCTGCCCGACGTTGGTCGAGGAAGGCATCGCGCCGCGACATGTCGATCTCAGGCCCTATGTATTGTCGGGCGAGAAAACGCGTGTGATGCCGGGCGGGTTGACCCGCGTGGCGTTGAAACCGGGATCGCTGGTGGTGAACTCCTCGCAAGGCGGCGGCACCAAGGACACCTGGGTATTGGAAGCGCCCGTGATCGCAGAGGAAGAATAGATGAGGGGGCGCAACAGATGATGCTGTCGAGCACCGCCGACAATCTATTTTGGATGGCGCGCTATATGGAGCGTTCGGAGAACACCGCGCGTCTGCTGACGGGGCTCTATCACATGTCCCTATTGCCGGCGCGGCGTGGAACGCAAACGGGCTTATGGGAAGGCTTGTTCCAGACCGAAGAAGAACGCAGCCACTTCCTTTCCAAGTATGACACGTTCAAAACCGATCCGGTGCTGACCTATATGGTCCTGGATCGTGATAATGCATCGAGTATCCGGTCCTGCGTATGGTCGGCCCGGGAAAACGTGCGTGCGACCCGTCATGTCCTGACGACGGATATGTGGGAAACGGTCAATTCCACATGGTTGGATATCGCACAGGTCACCTATGCCGACATGCAGGACATGGGGCATCACGACTTTCTGGAATGGATCAAGACACGCTCTCACCTGTTTCGAGGGGTTGCGCACGGCACCATGCGGCGCGGCGATGCTTATGATTTCTGGCGCATGGGTGTGTTCATCGAGCGCGCGGAAAACACCATCCGTCTGCTGGCGGCGCGAGCCCACACCTTTAAGCCGACGGGGCCGGCGTCCCGTCCGGACACGGCGACGCTCGATTACTATCAATGGGGAACGCTGCTGCGTTCGGTCAATGCCTATAAAGCCTACCGGGAAATCTATAAAAGCCAGATCGACCCGCGCCGGGTGGTCGAATTGCTGACGCTCAACCCGGAAATTCCGCGCTCCGTCATGGCCTGCGTTGAAGAAACCAGTGAAATTCTGCAAGGGTTGCGTCCCCGTTCACGCGCATACGAACAAGCGGCGGATTTGCTCAACCGTCTGCAGGCGGCACGCATCGACCGCATCTACCGGACGGGCATGGCGCGATTCCTGGAAGATTACCGTGGCGGCTTACATGACCTGAGCCTGCAGATCCAAAAAGACTTCCTGATGATTCAGTGAGCCCGGAATGTTTTTGACCGTCAATCACGTCACCCAATTCAAGTTCGCGGAAGCGGCGACGCATTCCATTCAGTATCTGCGGATGACGCCGCGCGCGGACCTGTGCCAGCGGGTGCAGTCCTGGGAAATCACAGCCACGGGCCGGCTGACTCCTTGGGTAGACGGCTTTGACAACCAGGCCCATGTGGCGACGTTCGACGGTGATCATGACGAAGTGCGCGTCACCGTGGCGGGGCAGGTCGTCACATCGGATACCAACGGCATCCTGCCTATGGACGACGGACTTCCCCCCGATATCTTCCTGACGCCGACGGATTACACGGAAGCCGACGACGAGATCCGCAAGTTCACCAAACCCATCGCCAAGGTTCTGGCATCGGAAGGGGCTCTTGCTGCGGGCCATGCCTTGATGGCGGCGGTGGCCGAGGCCGTGACCTATCAGTCCGGCCAGACCACGGTGGAAACGACAGCCGCCGAGGCCTTGGCCGCCGGCAAGGGGGTGTGTCAGGACCAGGCGCATCTGTTCATCGCGGCGGCGCGCCATATGGAGTTGCCGGCGCGTTATGTGTCGGGTTATCTGGCGGCGGCGGAAGGCAACGACAGCCATCTGGCGAGCCATGCCTGGGCCGAAATTCTGGTCGATGGTTTGGGGTGGATCAGCTTCGATCCCGCCAATCAGCAATGCGCAACAGATGCCTACATCCGTTTGGCGCTGGGGCAGGATTACGGCACAGCCTGTCCGATCCGGGGATTGCGCTCGGGCGGTGGGCTGGAAGAAATGGACGTCAACGTCCGCATCGAAGAACAGTAGACGCCGCCTTCATCGGGTAAGCGTTAAACACCCCGGACAAAATCCAAAATCAACACGAAGGCCAGCAGGGCGACCACCCAGAACACCATGGAACTGAGGTGCAGGGTTTTTGCCATCAAGCCCTCGGGACCGTGGTGGCGCTTGATCGTGGCGATGGTGCCGACGACACCCTTGGTCAAGGCGTCTTCCGCGGCCGTGCCGATGGCGGCCAGGGCCTGGACGATGCGCCCGACAACGGTCGGACCCAGAACCCGGTAGAACCAGTCGGTGTCCAGGTTGGTGGATCGGAGTTCCGGTGGGTAAATCCGAGTCAACATCAGCACTGTGAACGCCAGGGCGGAGAACATCAGCAACTGCAGCTGCTGGATAACATGGTATGGAGTGTACGGTTTGTAATCCACCGCGTAGGGAAGGATGTCATACAGAATCGTCGGATAGGTGCCGATGAAAATGCACAGAAACGCGGTGATCCCCATGGCTAGCAACATGTTCCACGGCGCTTCCTTGACTCGATATCCGCTGTCATGGGCAAAGAAGGCGAAATAAGGGATCTTGATTCCGGAATGGTGGAACACACCGGCCGATGCGAATAGCAACGTTGCCCAGATGAACCAGCGGTGATCCTCGGCAACGGCTGTCAAGATCATCGACTTGGAAATGAAGCCGGAGAACAATGGAAATGCTGAGATCGATGCGGCACCGACGATGCAGAACCCGGTCGTCCACGGCATGGACTTGTATAGGCCGCCGAGTTCCGACCCCTTGCAGGTTCCCACCCTGTACAACACTGCCCCCATCGACATGAACAAAAGAGCTTTGTAGAGGATATGGCTGAAGGCATGAGCTGCGGTCCCGTTGAGCGCCATTTCGGTTCCGATTCCAACCCCAACGACCATGAAACCAAGCTGGTTGTTGAGCGAATAAGCCAGAACGCGGCGGAGGTCGTTTTCAATCACTGCGTAGAAGATCGGAAACGCGGTCATCGTCGCTCCGATGTAGATCAGAATTTCCGTGCCGGCGAATCCTCGGGCAAGCGCATATACAGCGAGCTTGGTCGTGAAGGCGCTGAGCACCACTGTGCCGGTGACGGTGGCCTGGGGATAGGCGTCTTGAAGCCAGTTATGCAGTAGCGGAAACGCGCATTTGATTCCGAAGGCGAGGAAAATCAATTTTCCGGCAAGGGTATCGATCCCGATGTGGCTGAAATCGATTGAGCCGGTCTGTTGATACCATCCGATCGCACCGGCAAGCAGTATGACGCCTGAAAGCACCTGGATCAGAAGGTAGCGCATGCCGCAGCGCAAGGCGGCTTCGTTGCGTGACGCCCAGATCAAAAACACAGAAGAAACGCCGGTCAATTCCCAATAGATGAAAAGAGTCACGAGATCGCCCGAGAACACGGCTGCGATCGCCGCGCCGGCATATATCAACCCTGAGACTTGCTGCATGGTATCGCGTTCATGCCAAGCGAATAGGAAGCTCAGGAAAGCGGCGATATTGAAGATATACCCCCAAACCAGGGACAGTCGATCAACCTGCAGCGGCTCCAACGTCATGCCCAGGACCTCTAGGGTCACAAGGGTTCCCGGCTGCAGCTGATATACAAGGGCAAAACCGGCGGCCGGCAGGGCGAGAATGTAGACGCGTCGAACCAAGTGCGGAAGAAAAGGGACCAGAACCGCACCTAGGATCAGAACAAGACCCGGGTTGATGCTACTGATCTCGATCATAATAATCCTCGTCGCGCATCAGGAAGACGCGCATCAGTTTGGCCGCAAGCACGAGCGCGACGCACATCACGAAGCCGTAGATGGCATAAAAGCCAAAGACGTTCTCAACACCGAAATGAGAGTGTTTTTCGTAGAACGCATCGGCGATGAACAACAGGCCGCAAACGACGAACAACGCCCGGACGATCTTTTTCACGTTGTTCGGTTCGTCCAGCCAATGTCGGTGCGGGACGTCAACCTGATCTTGGTCGTCGCTCATCGTGCTCAGCCTCCAAAGACAGGTAAGAGAAGTAGACGAAGTTTGTCCGCATAGAAGAATAGCAGAATGCAACCGACCGTCGTGACGACGATGGGCAGGAGACACATCAAGGATGCGTCCGCGACGCCCTCGCGCCCAAAGCTCAGATGCCGAAGCAGAGGATGGTTGGGGGGCGCATGGTGGTGCTCGTGGTCATCGTCATCGTCGTGATGGTGGTCGCTGATGACGTCCACCGGCGGTTGGCTGAAATATCCATGCAACACCACAGGCATTAGGTAGGCAATGTTCAGCAGAGACGATGCCATCAGGACGACCGTGAAGATCAACTGGTCGGCTTCGGCCGCACCGAGCGCGAGATACCATTTCGACCACATGCCTCCCATGGGGGGCAGTCCGATCAGCGACATCGACGCCAGGAAGAAACAGAAGAAGGTCACGGGCATCTTGCGTCCCAGACCCTTCATGTCGGAAATGTCGGTCTTGTGCGCGAATACGATGATGGCTCCCGCGCAGAAAAAGAGTGTGATCTTGCCGAACGCGTGCATGGCGATATGCATGGACGACCCGAGGGCTGCCGTGTCATTCGCCAGCAATGCGCCGAGGACTACGTAACTCAGCTGGCTGACTGTGGAATAGGCGAGTCGAAGTTTCAGATTGTCCTGGCGCAGCGCCACGATCGAGGCCGCGATGATGGTGAAGCCCGCGACATACAGCAGGAAATCCGTTCCGCTAGCTTCGTCCAGGAAATCGATGCCGAAGATATAGACCACGACCTTGACGACCGAGAATACACCGGCCTTCACAACCGCAACCGCATGCAGCAGGGCCGAAACCGGTGTGGGGGCGACCATGGCGGCCGGCAGCCAGCGGTGGAACGGCATCAGGGCCGCCTTGCCGATGCCGAAAGCGTAGAGTGCCAGCAGGACTGCCGTCATCGGCCCCTGCAACTGGTCGGCGTTGAACACGCCTCCGAGGACGAAGTCGAGGGTCCCGGCGATCTGCCAGGTCCAGATCATGCCGAACAGCAGAAAGCCGATCGAGGTCGACAGCAGAATACCCAGGTAGACCCTGCCGGACCGTTTGGCGTCTTCCGTGCCGTGATGGGCGACCAGCGGGAAGGTTGAAATCGACAGCACTTCGTAGAATACGAACAATGTCAGCATGTTGCCGGCCAAGGCGACGCCGATGGCGGAAGCGATGGCGATGGCGAAGAAGAAGAAGAACCGGGTCTGGTTTTCTTCGTGATGGCCGCGCATGTAACCGATGGCGTAAAGCGTCGTGATGATCCAAAGGAAGCTGGCGATCCCGGCGAAGATCATGCCGAGCGGTTCCAGCGTCAGCCGGATCGACAAGCCCGGCACCATGTCCAACAGCACGATATCCGGCCGCCCGCCCGCGGCGACGAGGGGATAAAGCTGCGTGACGACATAAAAAAGACAGATCGCGGTGATCAGACTGGCGCCGTCGCGGGCATTTTCCCAACGGCCCAAGGCCAACACGGCGAAGGCCCCGATCACGGGCAGCACAAGCGCCAAGACCATGACGTCGCCCGGCGACCATCCGGCGAAAATTCCGGTCATGGTTTGCCTCCCGATGCGGGACCCATCAAAGCGTTGGCGGCCTCGCCCGCAAGGCGCAGGGTGGTGTCGCCGTCAATGCCGTACCAGACGGTGGCGGCGGCCAAAAGGATCATCGGGATCAGCATGGACAGGGGCGCTTCTTCTCTGAGCTTCGCGCCCTCGGGCGGGGCCTGTAGATAGGCGACCTCGACCACGCGCCAGACATAGACGATGGCCAGCAGCGACGAAAGCAATATCCCGGCGGCGATGTACCACCAGCCGAGTTCAAGCGATGCCTGCACCAACTGCCATTTGGAAATGAAGCCGACCGTCACGGGCGTGCCGATCAGTGACAAGCCGGCGACCAGGAAAACCGCCGTGGTCACGGGCATGCGTTTGCCGACGCCCGCAAGATCGTTCAGCTTGACCGATCCGATCACGTAGAACATGGCACCCAGGGCCATGAAGGCAGCGCCCTTCATGACGGCGTGATTGAACAGGTGGACGATGCCGCCGGTCAGTCCCGCTGTCGTGGCCAATCCGATGCCCAGCACCATGTAGCCGACCTGTGACACGCTGGAATAGGCCAGCATGCGTTTCACGTCGGTCTGGAAGATGGCGACGAAGGCGCCTGCGAACATACCGGCGATGGCCAGCACGATCAGCATCAGGTTGATGTCGGTTGCCGCGAACAGGTCCGTTCCGCCGAATACGGTGAAGACAAGACGCAGCAGGGCATAGATCGCGACCTTGGTCGCCGTCGACGCCAGGAAGACCGTGACGGCCGAAGGGGCGAAGGCATAGGCGTTGGGCAGCCAAGTGTGCAGCGGGAACATGGCCAGTTTCAGGCCCAGGCCGACGACGACGAAGGCAAAGGCCGCCAATACCGTGCGCGTATGATCGACGGCCGGCAGCAGCGTCGCCAAATCGGCCATGTTGAGCGAGCCGGTCATCATGTACATCATGCCGACGCCGATGATGTAGAACGTCGCCCCCAACGTGCCCATGATCAGATAGCGGTAGGACGCGGTCAGCGCACGGCGGTTGCCGCCCAGGCTGATCAGCACGTAGCTCGACAAGGACGAGATTTCCAGGAATACGAACAGATTGAACGCATCCGCCGTGGTGGTGATGCCCAACAGGCCCGTCAGGCACAGCATGTACATCAGGTAGAACAGATAGATGCGCGGCTGCGGCACCTCTTTTTCCACGCTGGCCTTGGCATAGGGCAGGGTGATGGCACCGATCGCGGTGACGATGACCAGAACCAGCGCGTTGGCGGCGTCGATGCGGTATTCGATCCCCCAGGGCGCGGGCCAGCTGCCGAGTTCGTAAATGATCAGGCCGCTGATCAGGACCTTGCCCAGCAACACCAAGGCGATGAAGAAGGTGATCCAGGTGACGATGGTTGCCCAGATCCAGCTGAGTTTCGCGTTGCGCAGCAATACGCAAACCGGCGCGCATAACAGCGGCACCACGACCTGCAGGATCGGCAGATGGGGTTCGATCGCGGCGGCAAAGGGCAGCGACAGGAAGAAGGCGTAGAATGTGGTCACGCGTCTTCCTCCTCTTCGACAGCCTGGATCTCGTCATCTTCGATCGTGTCGTAGGCATCCCGTATACGCACGACCAAGGCCAGGCCAAGCGCCGTCGTGGCCACGCCGACCACGATTGCGGTCAGGATCAGGACATGGGGCAGGGGGTTGGAATAGGCCGTGATGCCATCGGCCAGGATCGGCGCAGTTCCGCCGGAAACCTTGGCCATCAGGATGTAGAAAAGGAACACCGATACCTGAAACACGTTCAGGCCGACGATCTTCTTCACCAGATTGTCGTGGGAAATGACGATGTAGAAGCCGATCATCATCAGAGCAATGACCATCCAATAACCGAACAGGCCGGGCGAGCCGGGACCGCCCATGAAGGCTTCGAACCCGAGCCACAGGTCATAAAGGGGTTGGAACGCGTCGACTATTCCCTGCATCCGTCAGCCCCTGCCTCTGTGGCCGGCGAACACGTTAAAGATCGTGATCATGGAGGCCGCGACCGTGATGCCGACACCCAGTTCGACGATCAGGATACCGTAGTGCTGTCCGTGCAAGGGGTCATGCGCCAGCACGTTGTAATCCAGATAATTTCCGCCCAGTAAAAGCCCCGCGACGCCGGTCAATCCATAGGTCAGCACGCCGACCACCAACAGCAGGCGCGTCGCCCAGGGCGGGAGCACTTTCTTGACTGTCTCGACACCGAACAGGATGGCGTAAAGGATAAAGCCCGCGCCGAAGATGACGCCTGCCTGGAATCCGCCGCCGGGCCCGAAATCGCCATGGAACTGAACATAAAGCGCGAACAACAGGATCGGCGGAATCAGAAACTTGGAAACGACGCGGAGAACGACCTTGCGATGCATCATGATGCATTCTCCTTGGCCGGCGAATTGTTCTCATCCGCTTCCTCGTCCTCGCGCCGGCGCCGTGCGGCGCGGCCCATGATGGCCAACACGCCGGTAGCGGCGGTGAAGATCACGAAGACCTCGCCCAGCGTATCGAAGCTCCGGTAGCTGGCCAGCACGCTGGTCACGACATTGGGCATGCCGACTTCCTCGGCCGATTTTCCCAGGTAGCGCGGTGCCACATGATGGTGGATCGGGGCGATCTTGTCGCCGTATCGCGGCATGTCGAAGGTGCCGTAAACCAGCACCGCGCCGGTCAGCGTGACGACAAGGAACGCGGCCGTGCTCTTGGCCTTGCCGGCGCCCAGTTTTTCCTGCCGCGTGGTCAGGGCCAGGGTGCCCAGCATCAGCACGGTGGAAATGCCCGCCCCCACGGCGGCTTCGGTAAAGGCCACGTCGACCGCGTCCAGCACCACATAGATCGCTGCACCGGTCAGCGAGAAGATGCCAGACAGCATGGAGACAGCGAACAGATCACGGATGCGCGCGATGGCCAGCGCTATGGCGCCCATGATCAGCATCAGCACGATGATCGTGATGTTTTCTATGACCGGCCTCCCCGGCTGAGAGCCGTGCTCTTTTCTTCGTCCACCTTGGGCGTGACACCGGCGTTCAGGCAAGCCCGGGCCAATGCATGGGTCGCGGTGGGGGAGGTGAAAAAGATGAAGGCCAGGATCAGGGCGAGCTTGATCGTGACGATGGACAATCCGGCCTGAAACATCAGGCCGACCAGAATCAGCTCGCAGCCCAGGGTATCGATCACGCCGGCCGGATGCATGCGCGCGAACACATCGGGCATGGTGATCATGCCGACGCCGCCGATGATCAGCAGCAGACAGCCGGGGATGACGAACAGCCAAGTCAGAATATCAAAGAGGATCGGGTCCATCAGATGTCTCCCGCATCCGGGCCGGGGGGTTCTTCCCCGTGTCCCATGTCCTGGAACTTGATGAACTTGGTTACGGCGATGGTGCCGATGAAGTTGATCAGCGCGTAGACCAGCGCCAGATCGAGGAATTCAGGCCGTCCCTGCAAAAAGCCGACGACGGCGATCAGCAGCACGGTCAGGGTTCCGAACGCGTTGACCGCGAGGATCCGGTCGAACACGGTCGGGCCCTTGAGGGCTCGTACCATAACCAGGACCATGGTGACCAGAACGGCCAATGTGGCGGCGGCGAAGCTCATGGGATCAGCGGTCCTCTTCCGGCGCACCTTCGACGGCGGTGCAGCGGCGATCCATTTCGCCGGTCTTCAAGCCGTCGACCGCTCCCCGGGTCAGGGCATGGACGGTCATTACCCCGTCTTCGACGGCGAGCGTCACCGTGCCCGGTGTCAGCGTGATCGAATTGGCATAGATCACATGGCCCAGTTCGGTTTTTTGCGTCGCCTTGGTGCGGATGACGGTGGTGTGGACTCGGCCTTTCGGCGACAGGATCGCCTTGACCACGTCGATATTGGCCATGACGATTTCCTTGCCCAGCCAGGGCATATAGGTGATCCATCGCCAGGTTACGTGGATGGGGTGGCCTTCGTGATCGACCACGTCCATGCGCATGGCGATAAAAACGACAAGGGCGACGGACAGGGCGCCGAACGCGAGAATCAAGGGCAGGGTGAAGCCGGAAAGCAACCACCACAGAGCGGCAAGGCCGATGCTAAGGCTGAGTGCGTGAAGCACCTGGATGTTCCCCCGTTTTCCCCAATCTGGTGCCGCCGCCGAGTTTGCGGCGTCACGCGACGCTGGATGAGCCGAAGCTCAGATATATCATCCAAAGCCATCGACGTGGCAACAATTTCGTCATAATTTTCAATAATTACAAGGGCGTTGCTCTTGGTATACCAGAGGGCCGTATTTCTTTTGGAAAGTCAGGCGATTATGACGATGGGACGAAACGCGGGATGAGATTTCAGGCAAACCGATTGATCAATTTCAGCCGTCGAATGGTTCTGGGGGCGCTCGTCGGGGCGGCGATTCTGTGGATTAATCCGCTTTCGGCGGCGGAACCCGCGGTCACGTTCGGCAAATCCAGCGCCGTCGTGAAAACGGCCGGCGGCGACCACCGGTTCACGGTCGAGATGGCGGTGACGGACGCCCAACGCTCGCTCGGCCTGATGTTTCGCCGGGAACTGGCGCCCGACCACGGCATGCTGTTCGATTTTCAGCGACCCACCTATATCTCTATGTGGATGAGGAACACTTATATCTCCCTGGATATGCTGTTCATCGGAACGGACGGCCGGATCAATTACATTCGCGAATACGCGACGCCCCATTCTCAGGAAACCATCGAAGCGCCGGGCCGGAACCGCGCGGTTTTGGAGCTTGCGGCCGGAACCGTGGCGCGCCTGAATATTCGCGTGGGCGATCACGTACAGCATGCCATGTTTCAATGATGCCGCTGCCGGGGCATAGCGGTCACGCCGCGCTTGCCATAAGCAGGCTTAAATCATAGGTTTCCCCCGCATCGGGGCGTAGCTCAGCCTGGTAGAGTGCGTGCTTTGGGAGCACGATGTCGCTGGTTCGAATCCAGTCGCCCCGACCAATATGCAGAGGGCAGGATCGCAATACCCGTTAACCTGCCGGTTGACGGATGCGGTCCAAGGCCTCCATAGAGAAAGAAGTGTCGAACACGCCTGTTCGGGTCGAGCAGGGGATGTCTGGAAGGGATAACAGGCAGATGAGCGAAGCGCGCATTTTTCAACCGGCCAAGAACGCCATGCAGTCCGGTCGCGGCAAGACCCGCCGGTGGATTCTTGAATACGAGCCCGCGGAGGCCCGCGTTGCGGACCCGCTGATGGGCTGGATCGGTTCCGGCGATACCAAGGGTCAATTGCGGTTGAAGTTCGACAGCAAGGAAGAAGCCGTCGACTACGCCAAGAAGAACGGTCTGATCTATCGTGTGATCGAGCCGAAATCCCGCACGGTGAAGCCCAAGAACTATTCCGACAACTTCGCCTTCAACAGAGTGGGTGTGTGGACCCACTGATTTCGGGCTGCGCCGGGCCGTGTCTCCGGCGCGTTGTCCGCCGGGGACTCCGTAGCTCAACTGGATAGAGCAGCTGCCTTCTAAGCAGCAGGTTGCAGGTTCGAGTCCTGCCGGGGTCGCCAATTATATCAATGACATAGATGGATGTTTGATGCCGTCGGGGAACCGATGCCCGTCAATGGCTGGAAGATGATTTTTGAGGAGTAACCCGCGGTGAGCTTGAAACGCATGGTTCTGCAACTGGGGCAGGGCACCGATATCCACGGTGCGGACAGCACCAAGGCCGCCGAGCGCGCCGTGCGGGATGCGCTGTGGCGTAATTTTCTGCAGATCGCCGATGCCTTGGGGCAGCCGCGCGACAACATGGTCATCGAAGTGACCATCGGTGCGCCCCGTCCCGAGACCATCGACAAGGCTGCCGTCGCGGCCGTATTCCCATACGGCCAAGTCAGCGTGACATGTGAAGCGGGGGGCTTGGAAATCGAGACACCGGACGGCAAGGATTCAACCTTACTGGCGCATGCGGCCGTCGTGGTCCGCATGGAGGTTTCGGACGACGTTCTGGGGGATGTCCAATGAGTGAAAAACTGGATCGCGTGATTTTAGAAATGGGGTCCGGCGTCTCTCTGCGCGGGGGCAATTACACGAAAGCCGCGTGCCGCGCCGTCGATGATGCCATTCATCATTCAAGCCTGTCGTTCATGCGCGAATTGGGCGGGGACCCGGATACCGAGATGACGGTCGAGGTGACGATCGGCGTCCAGGACCCGTCGGCGGTCGATACCGAAGCGGTGAAGGCCATGCTGCCGCACGGCAAAGCATCTGTCCGTGTCGTCAAAGGGGGGCTGAATGTTCCCTATCCAGAGCGCGGATACGAAACCGTCATTGCAAGTGCCGCGGTCGCGGCATTTGCCGATATGTCGCGCTACAGGGCTTCTTAAAGGCGGGATTGTCGGGATGTAGTGGTAACGCCGGTACGTTCTGTTCTAAATATTTGAAATTGCATATAAACAGACCCGCACCCGATACCGGGTGCGGGCCGATGTGCGTTGTTACCTGGGCTATTTCACACTCGAAAAAGCCGTCGGCTTGAGAATGTGGTTTTCCAGGGTCGCGACGATGGGGCCGTCTTTTTCCGATTGGGCCCGCTTTTCGATCCATTCGGGATCGGCCTGGAACGCGTTCCATTTTTCTTCGCGCTCGGCCAGGGATTCCCATTCCAGCAGATAGTACAAGGCGTGGTTGGACGGCCCGATTTCCGTCGTCCAGAACCCGGCCTGGCGAATGCCGTGGCGGTCCCAGATGCCCAGGGTGGTCGTCGCGAAACGGTTCAGCAGGGCCGGCAAGCGCCCCGGTACGCAGTGGTAAACTCTCAGTTCGTGGATCATGAAGGCTTCCTCGTGGACAGATAGGATGTTTGCCCGAGAGTGCCTTCATTCATATCCCGGCGTCTACGCCGAATTCGCGCGACCGGCACGGTTGCCCGCCGCGTTCGGCGGAATTATACGGCGGATCGACCGGATCATCCGGGCTTGCGCGCGACGCCCTTGGCCGCTTGTTCAACGCCATAGGCCTGTACCAGGATCTCCGTCGAGGCTTCTGCCAGTTCGATGCAATCGGTCAACATGGTGAGAATCCGCATGTTGTTGGCAATGACTTTTTCCGTATCCCGGTCATGGTCGGCGACGGACTGCTGGCATCGTGTGATGATGTCGTTGCGGACGGCGCGCAGGACATCTTCCAGTTTGGCGCCATCGGGGTTTTCGTCGGATATGAGCAATTTCGTCATCGGGGGCTCCTTTCTTCCGGGTCCGCTGATTCTTCGCCCGGTCTTTTGATCATCCTTATTTCGATGCCAAAATAATGAAGGAAACCCCTGGGCTGTGTGATGGTTGGCACACCCTGGACATGAGATATAGATGATGACGAAGCGGCGTTACCCGACGGTCAATCCGATGGGGCAGGCGACACCCGTGCCGCCCAGCCCGCAATAGCCGCCCGGGTTTTTGGCAAGATACTGCTGGTGCACGTCCTCGGCGTAATAGAACGGCCCGGCATCCTTGATTTCCGTGGTGATCGCACCGTATCCGGCCTGGGTCAGTTCCGTCTGATAGTCCTTCAAGGACGCTTCGGCGGCGGCGCGTTGTTCCGGAGAGTTCACATAGATGCCGGAACGGTATTGCGTGCCCCGGTCGTTGCCCTGACGCATGCCCTGGGTCGGGTTGTGGTTTTCCCAGAACACCTTGAGCATGTCCTCATAGGTTGCCGACGCCGTGTCAAAAACCGCGAGCAGAATCTCGTTATGGCCGGTCTGGCCCGTGCAGACCTCTTGATAGGTCGGATTGGGCGTGAAGCCGGCGCCGTAGCCGACGGCCGTGGTCCACACGCCCGGCGTTTTCCAGAACATGCGCTCCGCCCCCCAGAAACAGCCCATACCGAACACGGCCGTATCCATGCCGTCGGGAAACGGTGGTTTGATGGGATTGCCGGTGACGAAATGGGTTTCCGACGTGGGGATCGGCGTGTCGCGGCCGGGCAGGGCTTGATCGGCGGTCGGCATCTGGGATTTCGCAGGGGCGTTGAACAGGGAAAACATGGCGCTGATCCTCCGGCATAGTTGCAGCATGCCCGCAGGCGGGGGTGATGATCAGCATATAGGATTGCGCCCTCCGCGTGCCAGAGAGGCTCGCGAAACAGTGAACGCGGAATCGTATGCTTTCCTAAGTTCCCGGACCGCCATTTTCCTTGGATCAACCGCCAAACGGCCATAATATGCCCGACATGCAACGGCATTTCGCACTCGCCGCCCTGGTCGGCATGGCCGCCCTGATCTTCGCACCCGAATTGCGGGATGCGGGGGCCTATGTGCTGTCCAAAAGCCTGGATGCCAATGCCGCCAAGGTGATCGAAAACTCGCTGTACGGCCTGGGATGCTTCTAGGCGGCATCCCACCCGCCGCGGTGGCGATCTGACCATGGCTGATATCCCCTCCGATCCTGCCCAAGACGGCATTCTCGACCTTTGGCCGACCAAACTGCTCCGTCGGCGCCTGTCGGGATTCGAAGAGCCGACCCAGGCGATGATCAAGCTGATCCGCGATATGGAGCGGGTGAACAAGAATCTGACGACGGATTATCTGGCGCCCGATTTCTTCAATCTAGACAACCCCGCCGTCGGTTGGCTGCGTGAACAGATCAACCAGACCGTGATTGATTACATGCGCGCCATCGGCATCGATTACGACGTCAGTTGGACCATTCAGGGCTGGCCCAATATCAATCGCCTGGGCGATTACCACGACGCCCATAACCACCCGGGGGCGTATCTTTCGGGGACCTATTACCTGAAGATGCCGGGGGCGAAGGAGCCCATGCGCAACCGTGCCGACCTGCGTCCTTCGCACATCACGTTCTATGACCCCCGTCCGGGGATCAATATGAACGCGATCCGAAACGATCCCTACGTGGATCCGGAATTCACGGTGCTGCCGGAACCGGGCCTGTTAATGATGTGGCCGGCGTTCCTCAACCACTTCATTCACCCCAACCTGTCCAAGGAAACCCGGGTGAGCGTGAGCTTCAACATCGTGCTCAAATGGCAGGACCATTATCTGCCGCAGCAGTGACGTACAGAAGCGGTGTGGGGAAATTCCCATAAATTAGGCCGGTCCGGGACGTTCCCTCCCTGGCTTGTGACTGGGCCGAGGGAACGTCACCGGATCCGACCGGCGGAGAAGGGCGGGACCACGCGCGGTGGGAGGTCCGCTGAATACCCGCCCTGTGTACGCCTGCTCCGCTGAAAATTGTCAGGCGAAATCCTGCCTTACGGCAGGCGGGGGCTAGCGTGCACCCGCGGTATTGGGGTGGATCAGACCATCGATGGCGTCACGAAGGGCGGTACCCAAACGCGCGATACCGCGGCCAAGCGCAAAGAAGTGATCCCGCACCGATTCGGCGCGAAGGATTTCCGCTTCGTGCATGTGACGGGCCAATTCTTCGACGGTGAGTTCCTTGTACGAGGTATGTCCGATGATGTCTTTCATTGCAGGACTCCTTTCATAAATGCCTGTGGCTGTGTGGTTCATCACTGAATTCGAAACCGCTGCGTTGCAACAATCATGTTGCGGTGCAATATAATGGTAAGATGAATAGGCGATAATCCCCATGAAACGCACAAGGCTTATGACCGTGGCGCACAAGAACACAAAAATTTAACAGGAATAAAGTTAATGGATATCGCGACACAGATGATCATGTTCGCGGCCGTGGTGGAAAACGGCGGGTTTTCCGCGGCTGCGCGGGATTTGGGCGTTACCCCCTCGGCCGTCAGCCGGCAGATCGGCCAGCTTGAGGACCGCCTGGGCACGCGGCTGCTCAACCGCTCGACCCGGCGCATTTCCCTGACCGAGGTCGGGCGCGCGTTCTATACCCGCTGCTCCGAGGTCTCGCAAAACGTACAAGAGGCGGAATCGCTTGTTCTGAACATGGTCGATCACCCCCAGGGAACGTTGAAAGTGGCGGCAACCGTGGCCTTCGCCAAGGCGCAGCTGCTTCCGCTATTACCCAATTTCCTGGATTTAAACCCGGACTTGAAGGTTCTATTGGATGCCACGGACAGGCCGATCGATTTGGTGGAAGAACAGGTCGATGTCGCCATCCGGTTCACGGAGCAGATCGATGACGCATCCGTCGTTTCCCGCAAACTGGCGACCAACCGGCGGGTTTATGTGGCAGCACCCGACTATGTCGCGAAACACGGGGCACCGGCTACGCCTGATGATCTGGCGGGGCATAATTGCCTGCGCATTTCGACCGTAGAGGCCTGGAATACCTGGGCGTTTGATAGCGGATCGGACTCCTGGCGCTTGCCCATCAAGGGCAATTTCGAAGCCAACAGCGCCGATGCCATCTATTATGCGGTCTTGGCCGGTGTCGGTGTGGCGCGACTTTCCACATATCTGGTTAACGATGCTTTGGCCGAGGGGCGTTTGATCCGCGTTCTGCCGGAATACGCCGACGAAACCTCGGATATTCTGGCGATCTATTCCAACCGCCGGAACCTGTCGCCCAACGTGCGCGCCTTCATCGATTTTTTCGCCGAAAAATTCGGCCCCGTGCCGCCGTGGGAGCAGAAAGGCCAGGCGGCTTAATCGTCAGTTGCTGGTGAAACAAACGCCCGGAACGTGTCTTCGATCGCCTGGCGGCCGATGTCGCGGGTGATGAACACCAGTTTCGAACGACGGTCGCCGTCGGGCCATTCCGGCAGGCCGACGGGGGGGTGAAATAGGTGCTGCACGCCGTGCACGGCGACGGGGTTGGGCTCGCCCTCGATATTCAGGATTCCCTTGATGCGCAGCAGGTTCTCGCCCTGGGTCGTGATCAGCATTTCAATCCAGGTCACGAACCCGTCCCAGGGAATGGGGTCATCAACGGTCATGCAGAACGATGAAATCCGCGCGTCGTGACGGTTGGTATCATGATGATGTTCATGATGGTGGGCGCCGCCATCGTGTTCGTGACTGTGATCATGTTCCGCGTGATCCTGGGCGAAGGCTTCTTCGCGCAGCCAGCCGGCGACGTCGGCGATCTTGCGGTCCGTGGAAAACAGCCCGGCATCGAACAAATCCTGGGGGCCGAAATCGGTTGCTGCATCCAGAACGGGGGCCGAAGGATTGAGGACCGAAAGCCGATCACGGATTGCCGCCAGTTGGTCCGTGGTGGCGAGATCCGATTTGGCCAACACGATGCGGTCGGCGACGGCGGCCTGTTTCACGGCTTCCGGTTGGGCATCCAGCGTGGCGGGGCCGTTCACGGCATCGACCACCGTGACGATGCCGTCCAGGCGGTAACGCGGGCCGACGGTCGGGTCGGTCATCAGGGTGTGGATGATGGGGGCAGGGTCGGCCAGGCCCGTGGTTTCGATCACCATGCGCTTGAACCAAGGGATTTTCTTGTCGAACCGCTGCCAGAACAATTCGCGCATGGCGTTGACCAGGTCGCCGCGCACGGTACAGCACAGACAGCCGGAATTGAGCAGTACCGTGTCTTCGCGGGTTTCCTTGACCAACAGATGGTCAAGGCCGATTTCCCCGAATTCATTGATCAGCACGGCGGCTTCGCCCATGTCGGGATGGGCCAGCAGCTTGTTCAGCAATGTCGTCTTGCCGGCACCGAGAAAACCGGTCAGCACCGTGACCGGGATGGTCTTGGCGATCAGGCGGGCGTTGACGTCCTGGGGGGCGGGGCCTGCCTGGCCATCCGTTGTCTGCGGGTCAGTCCTTTCCGCCATAAAGGTCCTCCGGTGCGACCTCGGGCTCCGTAATGACGCGGATCTCGCCATCCTGAACGGCGTGGAAGAAGCAATTGTGCCGCCCCGTGTGGCAGGCCACGCCGGTCTGATCGACCAGCAGCAGCACCGTGTCCTCGTCGCAATCGAAGCGGAATTCCTTCAACGCCTGAACCTGGCCCGAACTTTCGCCCTTGCGCCACAACCGGCCCTTGGAGCGGGAGAAGTAACAGACCCGCCCCGTTTCCAGGGTTTCGCGGATGGCATCCGCATTCATCCAGGCGAGCATCAGCATTTCGCCCGTGTCGTGTTGTTGTGCCACGGCGGGGATCAGTCCGGCTTCGTTGAATTTCAGGCGGTCGATCACCCGGTCCGCCACGTCGCTGCTCATGATGTCGTCCTTGTTACTTGGCGGCGTTCAACCGCGCGAAGCCTTCTTCCAGATCCTCGATCAGGTCGCGCGGGTCTTCCAGGCCTATATGGAGGCGCACCATGGGATTGTCAGGTGTTCCCTTGGGCGGCCAGGGAACGGCCGTGCGCGAGCCCGCCGGATTGGCGGGAATGGCCAGGCTTTCAAATCCGCCCCAACTGGCACCGATGCCGAACAGGTCCAGCCCGTCGACCATGGCCGAGACGGCGGCCTTGGGATAATCGCCGAGCATCACGCCGAACAGGCCCGACGCCCCCGTATGATCGCGCTTCCACAGTTCATGGCCCGGATCGTCGGGCAGGGCGGGGTAGAGCACGCGTTCGACCTCGGGCCGGGCCTGAAGCCAGGTCGCGACCTCCATGGCGTTTTTCTGATGGCGTTCCATTCGCACGGAAAGGGTGCGGATGCCGCGCAACGCCAGGTAACATTCGTCCGGCCCGGACCGGGATCCCAGCGTGTTCTGCATGCCCTTGACCGCCTGAAACAATTCTTCCGTCGCCAGGCTTACGGTGCCCAACATGGCGTCGGAATGGCCGCACAGGTATTTGGTCCCGGCTTCGATCACAATGTCCACGCCCAGGGCGAACGGATTGCAGAAATAGGGCGACGACCAGGTGTTGTCGATCGCGGTCAGGATTTCGCGCGCCCGCGCGACCTTGGCGATGGCCGGAACGTCCTGAATGTCGAAGGTGTGGGAGCCCGGGGATTCCATATAGATCATGCGCGTATTGGGCTGGATCAGGTCTTCGATCCCGGTGCCGATCAAGGGGTCGTAATAGGTGATCCCGATCCCGGCGCGCTCCAACAAATTGGCACCGACCCGCTTGCGGGTGGGGGCATAAACCGAGTCCGATATAAGAATATGATCGCCGTGGCGCAGGAAGGTGATGGTCGCGGCTGCGATGGCGCCCAGGCCCGACGGAAAGGAAACGGTCTTGTGGGCCCCTTCGTAAAGCGAGGTGACGGCTTCTTCCAAGGCGAACTGCGTCGGCGTGCCCGATCGGCCGTATTGCACGCCCGCGAACGGCGGTTTGTCCCGAGTTTCGAAATCCTCGATGGTCGGAAACAGAACGGTCGATGCGTAATACACGGGCGGGTTCGGAATGCCCTGATTATCCATGGGTTTCATCGCCGTATGGGCGATCACCGTATCCTTGCGGCGGGATTTCTTGGTCATGCGGGGGCATCCTCGATGTGTTGGGTGGCTTCGGCAAGATACCGGGAAACCATGTTTTCGCAAGGGGTTACAAGACGCATGGCGAAACACAAGAAGCATGTTCGATGCATGTTGAAACAATCATTCTCGCTTGAGGCATTTTTGTAGAGTATGTTACGCCTGTAAGCGTTCACGGGGACACCAAAGGGGGAACCCTGTGAAAAACAAAGGTAATAATCCGATCTCAGATAGCCAGGGAGCAATCTACTTATGTTGAAGCGAGCAAGTTTCGCAGCCACCGCTATTGCGGCTGTCAGCATCGCGTCGGGGGCCCAGGCGGGCACGCTCGACGATGTGAAAGCGCGTGGTATCCTGCACTGCATCGTGAACACCGGCTTGCCCGGTTTCTCGTTTACGGATGCCAACGGCAAATGGGCCGGCTTCGATGCCGACATGTGCCGGTCCGTCGCCGCCGCGGTTCTTGGAGACGCCAACAAGGTGAAATTCATTCCGGCGACGGGTAAAACCCGGTTCACGCTGCTGAACTCCAAAGAAGGCGACGTCATCTTCCGTAACACGACTTGGACCTTCGTGCGTGATGTCGATGTCAAGCTGACCTTCATCCATCCGACGTATTACGACGGTCAGGGCTTCATCATCCGCAAATCCAAAGGGGTGAAGAGCGCGAAGGAACTGGACGGCGCCACCGTGTGCATCCAGACCGGCACGACGACTGAGCTGAACCTTGCCGATTACTTCCGGGCCAACAAGATCAAGTACACGCCGGTGCCGATCGAAGACAGCTCGGAAGCGCGCAAGAATTACCTTGCCGACCGTTGCGATGCCTACACCACGGATGCCTCCGGTCTGGCCGCGACCCGCGCGACCTTCGAAAAACCGTCGGATCACGTGATCCTGCCGGAAATCATCTCCAAAGAGCCGCTGGGCCCCGTCGTCCGTCATGGCGACGATCAGTGGGCTGACATCGTTCGCTGGTCCGTGTTCTCCCTGATCCAGGCCGAGGAATCCGGTGTCACCGCCGCCAATGCCGACGAGATGGCCAAGAACCCGCCGAACCCCGATGTCGCTCGCTTGCTGGGCGCCGAAGGTGGGCTGGGTGAAATGCTCGGTCTCGACAAGGCTTGGGCCGTGCGCGCCATCAAGGCACATGGCAACTACGGCGAAATCTTCGAGAGCAATCTCGGAACGAAAACGCCGATCGGCCTGGAGCGTGGCTTGAATGCCCTCTATACCAACGGTGGTCTTCAGTACGCGCCGCCGTTCCGGTAAGCCGGGTCTAAACGTGCAAACGACCTAAACGATACGCGCCGGGCGGGGCCACCCCCCGGCGTGTCTTCGTTCTGGGGCCGAAAATAAGAAACGACCTTCCCATTCATGGGACAGGGCCAAGACGGCGGAACACCGGTAAGGTTTGAAACAAACCGCCCAATAACGACAGGGGGCTGACGTGACCACGACCGTGGATCAAAGAAGCGTGACGGCACAAGATAAACCGAATGTGCTGCTGAAACTCTGGCGAAATAAGGAAACCCGCTCGGTCATCATTCAGATTGTGACGATGGCTCTGCTATTCGCCTTCTTCGCCTACATCATCAACAATGCGGTATTGAACCTGCAAGCGCTGGGCAAGACCTTCAGCTTCGATTTCCTGAAGGAACCCGCGTCCTACGACATTAACCAGACGCTGATCGAATACACCTCGCGATCGTCGCATGCGCGGGCCATGCTGGTGGGTATCCTGAACACCGCCTTGGTGGCCGTCTGCGGCGTTATCCTGGCGACGATCCTCGGTTTCGTGCTGGGTGTCATCCGATTGTCCAACAATTGGCTTGCGTCGCGTATCGTCTACGTGTTCATCGAATTCACGCGCAACGTGCCGGTGTTGCTGCATATCCTGCTGATCCACGGCATCATGGTGCATTTCCTGCCCTTGCCGAAGCAAGCGATCAGCATCGGCGATGCTCTGTTCCTGTCCAACCGCGGTGTCTATGCACCGCGCCCCGAATTCCTCGACGGTTTCGGCTTTACCGTGGCGGCTTTCGTCATCGCGGTGATCGGGGCCTTGGTGTTCCGCCGCTGGGCCAAGAAGGTGCAAGAGGATACGGGTAAGATCTATCCCGTGTTCCTGATTTGCACGGGCATTATCATCGGCCTGCCGCTGCTGGTGTTTCTGATCTCAGGCTCGCCCTTGGTGTGGGAACTGCCCAAGATGGGCCGTTTCAACCTGCAGGGCGGCGTCATGATGCTGCCTGAGTTCCTGGCCCTCTGGCTGGCGCTGTCGCTCTATACCTCGGCTTTCATCGCCGAGATCGTGCGTTCCGGCATCATGGCAATCAACAAGGGGCAGTGGGAAGCCGCGGGCGCGCTCGGCGTTCGTCGCAACCGCGTGCTGCAGCTCGTCATCATCCCGCAGGCACTGCGCGTCATCATTCCCCCCTTGGCCAGCCAGTACCTGAACCTGACCAAGAACTCATCCCTCGCCATCGCCATCGGCTACATGGACATCGTCGCGACCATCGGCGGCATCACGCTCATGCAGACGGGCAAGGAAATGGAGACCATGATCCTCGTGCTGCTGCTCTATCTCAGCTTCTCGCTGGTCATTTCGGCCTTCATGAACTGGTACAATAAGCGCATCGCGCTGGTTGAAAGGTAAGGGGAGAGGATCATGGCAAGCACAAGCACTTCCGCGGTCCAGACTTACGTACCCGGCGAGCATCCCGATTGGCCGGCGCCGTCGTCGGTCAAGGGGCCGGTCCATTGGATCAAGACCAACCTGTTCGGCTCGGTCACCAACACGCTGCTGACCCTGCTGACGATCTATCTGTTGTACAAGATCATCCCGGCCATGGTGGACTGGATGTTCATCGACGCGGCTTATACCGGGACTTCGCGCAAGGATTGCGAAGCTCAGGCCGGGGGGGCTTGCTGGGCCTTCATCGGCACCCGTCTGCAGCTGTTCATCTACGGCTTCTATCCGGAGGCCGAACGCTGGCGCGTCAACCTGACGGCGGTCCTTCTGTTCGTCGCCCTGGCCCCCGTGCTCTATGACAACGTGCCGCACCGGGGCAAGGCGCTGATCTTCACCGTGCTGTATCCGGTGATCGCCGGCGTGCTGCTGGTCGGCGGCATCTTCGGGCTGGAATACGTGGCGACGGATCAGTTCGGCGGCCTGATGCTGAACGTCATCATCGGTGTCACCGGCATCGCCTTCTCCCTGCCCATCGGCATCTGCCTCGCCCTCGGGCGACAATCGCATCTGCCGGTGCTGCGCATCGTCTGCGTCGCGTTCATCGAGTTCATCCGCGGCGTGCCGCTGATCACCTTGCTGTTCGTCGCGGCCGTGATGCTCAGTTACTTCGTGCCGCCGGGCACCAACTTCGACCTGCTGGTCCGCATGCTGATCATGGTCACGCTGTTTGCCTCGGGCTACATGGCCGAGGTCATCCGCGGCGGCCTGCAGGCGATCCCCAAGGGACAGTACGAAGCGGCCGATTCCATGGGCCTGAAGTACTGGCAATCCATGCGTCTGATCGTTCTGCCGCAGGCGCTGAAGATCGCCATCCCGGGCATCGTCAACACCTTCATCGCCCTCTACAAGGACACGACCCTGGTCATCGTCATCGGCCGGCTCGACATCCTGGGCATCGGGCGGTCATCGTTGGCCGACAGCAAGTGGCAGGGACTTTCGACAGAGGTCTATGTCTTCGTCGCCATCTTCTTCTTCATCAGCTGCTTCCTCATGTCGCGGTACTCCCTGTACCTCGAGAAGAAGCTGCACACGGGTCATTAGAGGAGCCAGCAACCATGGCTGAAACGCAAACCGCCGAACAGACCGGCGCGATCGAATCCTCCAAAGGATCGGATGACATCATCCAGATCAACGGCATGCATAAATGGTACGGCGATTTCCATGTGCTCAAGGACATCAACCTGTCCGTGAAGTCCAAGGAACGGATCGTGATCTGCGGGCCGTCCGGGTCGGGCAAGTCGACCCTGATCCGCTGCATCAACCGGTTGGAGGAACACCAAAGGGGCGACATCCTGGTCAACGGGATCGAGTTGACCAACGACCTCAAGAACATCGACCTGATCCGCCGCGAAGTCGGCATGGTGTTCCAGCACTTCAACCTGTTCCCCCATCTGACGGTGCTGGAGAACTGCACCCTGGGCCCCATCTGGGTGCGCCAGACGCCCAAGAAAGAGGCCGAGGCCATCGCCATGCAGTACCTGGAGCGGGTCAAAATCCCCGAACAGGCGCTCAAGTTCCCGGGCCAGCTTTCGGGCGGTCAGCAGCAGCGCGTGGCCATCGCGCGCTCGCTCTGCATGAGCCCCAAGATCATGCTGTTCGACGAGCCGACCTCGGCCCTCGATCCGGAAATGATCAAGGAAGTGCTCGACACCATGATCGAACTGGCCGACACGGGCATGACCATGCTCTGCGTGACCCACGAAATGGGTTTCGCCAAGACCGTGGCCGACCGCGTGATCTTCATGGACGGCGGCGAGATCATCGAAGAAAACGTGCCCAATTCGTTCTTCGACAATCCGCAGCATGAACGCACCAAACTGTTCCTGAGCCAGATACTGGCGCATTAAATCGAGCTTAAAACCGCAACCAGAAAGGCGCCCTTCGGGGCGCCTTTTTTGTTCAATAAGGCACCAACTATCTTTTAATCACGCTGCGGAAAGCGGCCGAAAGTGCCGCTAACGCATCTTTGGCGCGTCCCTCTTTCTCCCTAGAATGCAGCAACACGGGTAGGCGCGGCAATTCGGGTAGCCCCAATTTAGGCCCCACATTAACGGCGCCAAAGGGAAGCATGCGTGGCGCCAATGCCGCGATGCCAAGCCCGGCGGTAACGGCTGCCGCGACCGTAGAAACGCCGCCGCCCGTGAAGGTCTCCGTCCATGGCACGCCGGCTTCATCAAGAAGCTTTTCGGCCAAGGCACGGACCCCACATGGTTCTGGCATTGTCGCGACCGGCAGCGGTTCGCCGATCCGATGCCGCCACGCGGGTGAGGCGTACCAGCCGAATTCTTCCTCGGCGATCAGTTCTCCGTCATCCCGCCCGGCATGGATGCGCGCGATGACGACGTCCAGTTCCCGGCGGTCATAGCTTTGTAGCAGCGGGGCGGTGGACCCAATCTGAATTTCAATAAGAAGGTTTGGGTCCTGGGCATTCATACGCGCGATAAGGGTCGGCAATTCCGGCCCGGCCACATGGCCGCTGATTCCGATTACGAGCCGCTGACGTACGTCTGAAAACTTGGAGATTGCACGTTCGTGTAATTCTAGCAGTTCACGGGCGTATTCAAGAAAGGCTGCACCACGTGACGACAGTTCGACGTGCCGGGGGGTTCGCTCAAGCAGCCGGCATTCCAGACGGTCCTCAAGCCGCTTCAGCTTCAAACTGACGGCAGCTTGCGAGGTTTGCATCGCTTCTGCCGCACGGGTGAAGCTTCCAAGTTCGGCAACGTGGATGAAAGCTTGCACCGCGTCGAGGTCTAAGGGACGTTTAACCATATCAAATCATTATAACTGAAATAATAATCTATAGGATATCGTAATTATACGCCAGCACCTAACCTTTCGCCATATCTCACGCAGTCGAAAGGATTTATCGCATGGCATATCGCTTTGAAGCGGGTCGAATTTACCGAATGCCGACACATTTCGGCCCCGCACCGGGACCACGCCAGATGCCGGACGGTATTCAGGCCGATCCGAAGAACAGCCCGAACCGCTTGTCGGTTGCCGCCAGCTTTCTGACAGAACAGAAACAGCTCGACCGTCATTTGCCCGAAGGGTTCACGCTGGCTGGCGAGCCGGTGGTCACGGTTGAGTTTCATTATCTGACTGGGATCGATTGGCTCGCCGGGCGCGGTTATACGATGATCACGGTGAGCTGGCCGGCGACTTTCGCCGGGCGTAAAGACAGTGCGACGGGCAGTTTCCTTGCCGTTATCTGGGAGAACCTCGCCGATCCGATCATTACGGGAAGAGGGGAAGTGGGCCACCCCAAGCTCTATGCCGAAATCGACGAACCACGCTTATGGGACGGCAGGCAAATTTGCAGCGCCGGCTGGATGGGGTTTCGGTTTCTGGAATTATCGGTGTCTGATTTACGTGATGCGCCTGATCCCCAAGCGGCGCCCACGTCGGACGGCGTGATGATGCTCAAGTACATTCCAAAAACCGGTGCGTGGGGCGAAACAGAACTGCAGCAGGTCACTCTGACACCGGCTGCGGACCCGGACAAGACGATCGAGCAACGCCAAGTTGGGGGCGCTGATCTGCGCTTTCATCGCGGGGCATGGTCCGATCTGCCGACGCTCTACCACGTCGTGAATGCGTTGGCGGAACTTCCGATCATCGAAATGCGCGGTGGGTCCGTTACCCGTTCGCGGGGAGGCAAAACGTTCCGCGATCAACGCGTTCTGGTGTGAAAGAGCGTCCTACTTCCCGATGTCCTGGCCCAATGTTTGCGGGGTGAATTTTCAATGGAGTGCTTATGCCCGAAAAGAAGAAAGTCATCATAACCTGTGCCGTCACGGGGTCGATCCACACACCATCGATGTCACCTCATCTGCCGGTTACGTCGCAGGAGATTGCAAAACACGCGATTGATGCGGCCAAGGCAGGGGCCGCGATCGTGCATCTTCATGCACGTGACCCGAAAGACGGCAGGCCGGATCAAAGCCCTGAAGCGTTTTTGCCGTTCTTGCAGAACATCAAACAACACACTGATTGCGTCATCAATCTAACCACCGGTGGCGCTGCGACGATGACCATCAATGAACGCTTGGAACCAGCATCAAGGTTTAAACCCGAAGTGGCTTCTCTCAACATGGGGTCGATGAATTTCGGGCTCTATCCGATGCTTGATCGATTTAATGCCTTTCGACACGACTGGGAGCGGGAATACCTTGAAGGTTCTCGTGACAGGGTCTTCAAGAACACTTTTGCCGATATCGAGAAGATACTGACACAATGTGCCGAAAACGGTACGCGTTTCGAGGTCGAGTGCTATGACATCGGGCACTTGTATTCATTGGCGCATTTCGCGGACCGGGGAATCATCAAACCGCCGTTCTTCGTGCAAAGTGTGTTCGGCATTTTGGGGGGGATCGGGCCTCACCCGGAAGACGTGATGATGATGAAGCGAACGGCGGACCGGTTGTTTGGGAAAGAGTACCGTTGGTCGGTTCTGGGTGCGGGGCGTCATCAGTTGCCGGTCGCCGCAAAGGCGGTGGCAATGGGCGGGCATGTCCGTGTCGGCCTTGAGGATTCGCTGTGGGGCGGGCCCGGGCGCTTGGCTTCGTCCAACGCTGAACAGGTGTTGCTGGTACGTCAGATTATCGAGGGGCTGGGATATTCCGTTGCGACAGCAGATGATGCCCGTGATGCCTTGGAACTGAAAGGCGCTGATTTAGTCGCGTTTTAACGGGCGCCCCGGCGACCGCAAGCGCCTCGGAAGTATTAACTCAGGCCCCGCCAAATCAGCATCTGGCCCAGCAGGATCAGGCCGATCTGCACCAGCCGGCGGAAGTCGTCCTCCGAAATACGCTTGCGGACCCTGAACCCCGTGGCGATGCCGACCGGGGTCATCGTCAGGGACGAGGCCGTGAATTGCGGCCAGGACAAACGGCGAAACGCCGGCGCAACTAAACTTTGACCACGACCTTTCCGATAGCCTGACCGCTGGCCAGCCGATCGTAAGCCTTGCCGGCGTCGGCGAGACCGAACCGGGTGTCGTCCAGCAGAGGTTGCAGGGCGCCCGCGTCCACGATCTCGCTGAGTTTTGCCAGGATCGCGCCGTGCTGTTCGCGGTTGTGGTCGTACAGCATGGGGATCAGCATAAATACGACATGCAATGACAGGCCCTTGAAGTGAGCCGGGGTCAAATCCAGTTCCACCAGGAACACCGTGGTGGCGACGTGCCCGTTCAATGCCGCGGCTTCAAAGGAATTTGGCAGGTTGGCGCCGCCGACGGAATCGAAGATGACGTCAAAGCCTTTGCCGCCGGTGTACTTCTCGACATAATCCGCAACGGTCTCGGTGCGAAAATCAATGGCGGTGGCACCGTAGCCTTCAATGACGGCGGTCTGTGCTTCGCCAGTTCCCGTCGCATAAACATCAGCCCCAAGGTGCTTGGCCAACTGCACGGCGACATGCCCCACACCGCCGGCGCCGCCGTGAACCAGAACTTTCTGACCGGCCTGCGTGTTCGCGCGCTGCAATCCTTCGTAAGCCGTGATGCCGACCAGGGGCAGTGCCGCCGCTTCGCGCATCGAGATCGACTTGGGCTTGTGGGCGATCAGTTTGGCATCGGCCAACATGTATTCGGCCAGGGCACCCTGCAGATCGGCCAAGCCACCGGCGCAGCCGTAGACTTCGTCACCTGGGGCAAAGGCGGTGACGCCTTCCCCCACCGCTTCGACGGTACCGGCGAAGTCCATGCCCAGCACGGCGGGCAGATCGGGTGAAATCGGCAGATCCTTACCCATCTGGCGGATCATTGTGTCGACCGTGTTCACGCTGACCGCTTCGACCCGGACAAGTACATGCCCGGGGGTGGGGGCGGGCTTTGGAAGGCCGGCTGGCTGGAATTCGGCCTTGTCGCCGTATTCGTTGAGAACCATTGCTTTCATGGGATTACTCCAAAAGATGGGGGCTATTACTTGGACGAGGCAGAAACGATGTCGAACTTGCCCTGGGTGCGTGCATAGATGATGCAATTCGCGGCGGCTTCGCAGGTGATCTGGTGCGCCGAGGCGCCGTCCGAACCGAAATAGCTGCCCGGCTCCAGGGTCTTCACGTCGGCTCCCAGGTACTTGGCTGATCCCTGGATGACGACGGCGCGGAAGGTCGTGCCGCGGTTGCGCAGCGTGCCGGTGAATCCGATCGGCAACCTGATCAAGGATCCGTTCAGGTGACCGTCCTGGCGCTTGCCCCAAAGGAAGGCGACCTTGGGGCCTTCGGCGGTGGCGGCGGCGCCGGATTGATCGACCCAGGTCAGGTCCGATGCGTCCAGCCAGACAATGTTCGATTTGTCGACGTTGACCGGCCGTTCGCCGTTGTCGAAGGCCTGCTCGGTCGGGTGGACCAGATAGGGGCCTTCCTGAATTTCGATATAGGCCAGGTTGATGCGGCCCTTGGCGGCGGTGATATGCGGTTCCCCAGCCGGCTGTGTCCAGAACGAGCCCGCCGGCATCCACATATCCGCCGCTTTGGGGTCGTCGTTGTGCATGAGGCCGCGGATCACGACGCCCCGGTAGGTGACGTTGTGGATATGCGGCGGTGAGGAAAATCCTTCGTTAAACTGCACGAGAAAGCCCGACGGCCCGGTGGACGCACGATCCCCCCAAAGGGTGCCGGCCTTCGGGCTGGCGTCGCCGCGCGCGGGGTTGAGCGGTGTCCAATCGACCTCGGATGCCTGGACGACCTGGGGTGCAGGTTCGGCGGCGGTGCTGGGCGGGATCTGCGCCAATGTGAAGGCGGCGGTCACCGCGCCGGCAAGGGCGAGAGACGGAAGTGTTTTCTGCTTGAGAACAGGGTTCAGGAACAAGGCTTTAAGCATCGTGTTCGTCCTAATCATATGGGGCGGTAGCCGGTGCGCCTGCCCCCGGGGAGGGGTGATGAGGTCAGGTGAATTTGGGCGATTGACGGAGAGCCGCGGCAGATGAGCGCCGCAGCTCATATGCGAAATATATTGATTTAAATTAATATATAAACACGCTAAAATCTGCTTCAGAATTCGGATTTCAAGGATAATTAGGTGGACACCACCAGCCTGCGATTGTTCGTCCTGGCGGCGGAAAAGCTGAATATCAGCGCCGCCGGGCGCTCGCTCGGCATGGCGCCGGCCGTGGCCAGCGGAAAGCTTGCCAAGCTGGAAAGCACGGTGGGGGCCGATCTGCTGCACCGCTCGACGCGAAAGGTGGCGTTGTCGCTGGAAGGGGCGGAATTTCTTCCCTTCGCGCGTGAAATCATCGCCCAGGAAGACGCGGCGAAGGCGGCGCTCGGCCATGGCAAGGCGACGGTCACGGGACGGTTGCGGTTCGCCGCGCCGAGTTCATTCGCCCAGATCTATATCGCGCCGCTTCTTCCCGATTTTCTTGAACGCCACCCGGGCATTGACCTCGATTTGCGTCTATCCGACACGCAATTCGATCTGATCGAGGGCAGCTTCGATCTTGCCTTGCGGAATTCCGCGCTGGCCGACAGCAGCCTGAAAGCGCGGAAGCTCGCCGATGATCGCCGCATCCTCTGCGCGTCACCCGGCTATCTCGAGAAACATGGGACGCCATCGAACCCTAACGACTTGCGCGACCATCAATTGATCGCGTTCAGGGATCAGACCGCCAGAAAGCTGATCGGGCCGGCAGGGCGCACGGGAGATTTCGATCCGAAGCAGGCAAATTGCCGGGTGACGGTCGACGATGGCCTCAGTCAGAAGATCGTGACGCTAGCCGGCGCCGGCATTTCCATGAACTCGCTTTGGAGCGTGCATCAGGAGATTTCGGACGGCTCCCTGGTTCAGGTGCTGCCCGGGTATGAAATCGACAATCAGGCCGCGCTGTGGCTGGTGTATCCAAGCGCCAACGTTCTGACCGCGAAAGTGAGGGTGTTCATCGACTTCCTCGTGGAGAGGATCGGAAAATCTCCGGTGTGGGAATAAGCGGGTCTTGACGGGCGGTTTTGATCTTTATGACAGCCCCCGCCAAATCAGCATCAGGCCGAGCAGGATCAAGCCGATCTGCACCAGTCTGCGGAATACTTCTTCCGAAATACGCTTTCTGATCCAGAACCCGGTGGCGATGCCGATGCCGACCGGGATCATCGCCAGGGCCGAGGCCGTGAACTGCGGCCAGGACATATGGCCTTCGGTGATGAGCCGCAGGTAGAGCGGCACGGAGCCCAGCATGGCGGCGATCGCCAGCAGGGTGACGAACAAGTTCTTGGGCAGGCGCATGGCTGCGAAGTAGACGATGATCGGCGTGAACGCCCCCGTCGCCCCGGAACAGATGCCGATCAGGCCGCCGGCCACGGGATTGACCTTGGCCGCATGGCGCTGAAGAAAGGTCGCGTTGGGTGTGAAGATTTGTGCCACGGTCGTGACGATGACCACGCAGCCGAGCGCCAGGGCGATGACCTGCGGGTCGAGGGTGGTGAGCGCTCCGGCCCCGAACCACACCCCGATCGCCAGCATGATCAGGAACGGCCAGAACCGGCGTAGCGCTTCCTTGTATTCCCCCGATTCCAAAATCTGCCAGACGTTGGAAATCGCCACCGGCACGAGGAACAGGGTCACCGCCTGGGCCGGGTCGATCACCATGACCATGATCGGCAGGCCGACGGCGGGAATGCCGGCCCCCAATACGCCCTTGACCAATGAGCCCGTGAACAGGCCCAGGATGATGACCAGCAAGGCGGTGGTGGTGAAATCCGGCAGGGTCATGGTCTGGATATCCGCCGGAGGTCGTATGGTCCGGGTAAGAGGTGGTCAGGTAACGATCGGCGTGTCCGGCCGGGCACCCCATTCGGACCAGGAGCCGTCATAGATCGCGACGTCTTCCTTGCCGATCAGATAGAACGCGAGTGCGGCGTAACAGGCCGTGACGCCGGACCCGCAACTGGTCACCAGGGGCCGCTTCATGTCGATCCCGGCCTTGTCGGCCAGGGCTTTGATTTCGTCGGCGGAGCGCATGACCATACCTTTGTCCGGGTTCATCAGGTCGCCGTAGGGCAGGCTGAACGCACCCGGCATATGGCCGGACCGCATGCCTTCGCGGGGTTCGGGCGCGGTGCCCGCAAAGCGCCCGGCGGCGCGCACGTCGACGACGTCTTCGCGCTTGCCGTCGATGTTGGCCAGGACCTGTTCGACCGAGCGCACCAGGGTATGGTTTTCGCGTGGCGTGAAATGGCGTTCCCGGGGGACGGGAATGTCGTCGGTCACGGGCCGGTTTTCGGCCAGCCACTTGGGCAGACCGCCGTCCATCACGGCGACATCGTCATGTCCGAACAGACGGAACATCCACCACACCCGGGCCGCCGCCATGCCGCCGCCGTTGTGGTCGTAGCAGACGATGCGGATGCCATCGCCCAGGCCCAGCTTGCGCACCTTAGAGGAAAACACCTCGGCCGGCGGGATCATATGGGGCAGGGGATTGTCGGCATCTTTGACATCATCGATGTCGAAGAACACGGCACCAGAAATGTGCTGCTTTTCGTATTCTTCAGCACCCTTGCGGCCGTCGTTGGGCAGATAATAGGTGCAGTCGACGATGCGCACGTCGGGGGCCGACATATGTTCGGCAACCCAGTCGGTGGAGACCAGGGCTTGCGGGTTCGAATAGGGCATGACGATCCGTCCTGGCGAAAGGTTAGGGCAGGAAGTCCGGGACCGGCAGGTCCTTGGACTTCAGGAATTCCCGGTTGAACAGCTTGGACGTATAGCGCGTGCCGATATCGCACAGGAGGGTGACGATGGTGTGGCCCGGGCCCAGTTCCTTGGCCAGGCGCACAGCACCCGCCACGTTGATGCCCGACGAGCCGCCCAGCACCAGGCCTTCGTCCGTGATCAGATCGAAGATCAGCGGCACGGCTTCCTGGTCGTCGATGGCATAAGGATGATCAATCTTCAGATCCTCGATGATCGCCGTGACCCGGCCCAGGCCGATGCCTTCGGTGATGGACCCGCCTTCGGTCGCCTTGGCTTCGCCGTCCTTGAACAGATGATACATGGCGGCCCCCAGGGGGTCGGCGCAGCCGACCACAAGGTTGGGATTCTTTTCACGCAGGAAGGTGGAGGTGCCGGCCAGGGTGCCGCCGGTGCCGACGGCGCAGATGAAGCCGTCGACCTTGCCGCCGGTCTGTTCCCAGATTTCCGGGCCCGTGGTTTCGAAATGGGCTTTGCGGTTGTCCAAGTTGTTCCACTGGTCGGCGAACAGTACGCCGTTTTCTTCCTTGGCGGCCAATTCCTCGGCCATGCGCCGGGCGATGTGCTGATAGTTGTTGGGATCGGAATAGGGCAGGGCCGGAACCTCGACTAGCTTGGCGCCGCACAGGCGCAGCATGTCCTTTTTTTCCTGGCTCTGCGTTTCCGGGATGACGATGGTGGTGCGGTATCCCCGCGCGTTGGCGACCAACGCTAGGCCGATGCCCGTATTGCCGGCGGTGCCTTCGACGATCAGACCACCGGGTTTCAGGTCGCCGCGTTTTTCGGCCTCCAGGATCATGTGACGGGCCGGACGGTCCTTGACGGATTGTCCCGGGTTGAGAAATTCAGCCTTGCCCAGGATTTCACAGCCCGTCGCCTCGGACAGTTTGTTGAGGCGGATAAGCGGCGTGTTCCCGATGGCGTCCACCAGGCCGTTCTTGATGTCCATGTATTTGAGTTCCGTCCCTAGAGGTTCGTAAATCTTGGGTTTCTTAAGGTTTGCGGCAACATAACCGCGCCCGCAAGGCCGATCAAGGCCAGGGGCATGTGATTTCACGCCGTTTTCCTGTTCCTTACAAGGTGTCGTTGACGCTAATCTCTCGGCCCGCACAGGGACGTGTACGGAATAAGAGCTAAAGGAGAAACATCATGGCCAGCGAACCGGTCCTTGTAGAAATTGACGGACGCGGTGTGGCGACGGTCACGCTGAACCGGCCGGACGTGAACAACGCCTATGACGACGAAATGATCGCGGCGTTGCTGGAAGGGGTGAAAGCGCTCTCCGCCAACGACAAGGTGCGGCTGATCGTCCTGCGGGGTGCGGGCAAGCATTTCCAGGCCGGAGCCAACCTGAAATGGCTGAAACGGGTGGCGGGCGAAGGCCCGGAAAAGAACCTGCAGGCATCGCGTGATACGGAAGCCGTCGTGCGCCTGCTGGATACCTGCCCCAAACCGACCCTGGCTGTGGTGCAGGGGTTCTGCGTCGGCGGGGCGACCGGCGTGATCGCGGCCTGCGATGTGGTGATCGCGGCGGCGGACGCGACTTTCGCCGTGTCCGAGGTCCGCTGGGGCCTGATACCGCAGCCGATCCTGCCGCAGTTGATCGCCGCCATGGGGGTGCGCAACGTGCGCCGCTATGCCTTGACGGCCGAACGGTTCTCGGCAGAACAAGCCAACATCATGGGATTGGTGCATGAGGTCGCGCTTGGCCTGCAGCTTGAACGCACGGCGCAACGGACGATCGACGCCTTGTTGCGCAACGGCCCCGATGCCGTGGCGCAGACCAAGGCCAAGATCCTGGAATTGGCGGAAACCGGCGTCGACGATGCCACGGCCGAAGAACTGGCGCGCCTGCATTCCGAGAAACGTCAGTCGGCGGAAGCGGCCGAAGGTTTGGCCGCTTTTCTGGAAAAACGCAGCCCAAGCTGGTTCAAAGAATAATCCCGGTTGGCCCCACGGTTCAGGCCCATTCCCGGCGCACTGCCTCGTGATTCAGCTGCAGCCACTGCAGGCAAATGATGATCGTGCCGTTGTTGATTCGGCCGTCGGTGACCATGGCGAATGCTTCCGATGCGGGCAGGGTGAACACGCGGATGTCCTCGTTTTCATGGTCGAGCCCATGGATGCCGCCGGCGTTCTCGGCATCGACCCGCCCCAGATACAGGCGGATGGTTTCGGACGAACAGCCGGGGGTGACCAGATAGGTCGTGATCGGCTTTAAGTCGAGAAGGGTGCATCCGGCTTCCTCCATGGTTTCGCGCGCTGCCACGTCGTCCGGATGTTCACCGTCCTCGACGATGCCCGCGACGATTTCCGTCAGCCAGGGCGAAGGGGGATTCCCGCCCCAATTGGGCGAGGGCGCGCTGGCGGCCGCACCTACACGGAACTGTTCGATCAGCACAACCTCATCGCGCACTGGGTCATAGGGCAGAACGGCGACCGCATGGCCGCGTTCCAGGCATTCACGGGTGATCTCTTTGCTCCACCCGCCTTCGAACAGGCGGTGGCGCAGGTGCCATTCTTCCATGCGGAAATAGCCCTGGTAAGCCTGCCGTTTTTCCTGAATTTCCAGATCGTCGCTGTTCATCAAACGTCGTCCTTTCGTGTCGCGGCGGTAGTATGGTCTTCTGAGGTTTCATATCAACGACTTCAGGATTGGAAAGGCGGGTGACATGACGACAAGCGAAAAAGTTTCCTTCCCGGGTGCTTTAGGCGAAACCCTGGCTGCGCGCCTGGACCTGCCGGACGGCCAGCCCCGGGCCTATGCCCTTTGGGCGCATTGCTTTTCCTGCACCAAGGATGTGTTCGCCGCGTCGCGGGTGGCGCGGTCGCTGACGGAAAACGGCATCGCCGTGCTGCGGTTCGACTTCACCGGCCTGGGCGCCAGCGAAGGCGATTTTGCCAATACCAACTTTTCCTCCAACGTGGGCGATCTGGTCGCGGCGGCCGATTGGATGCGGGACAATCTGGAAGCACCGGCCATGCTGCTGGGACACTCCTTGGGTGGGGCCGCGGTCCTGGTCGCGGCGGCGAAGGTGACCGAGGCCAAGGCCGTCATCACCATCGGCGCACCCGCGGACGTTGCCCATGTCGCCCATAATTTCCAGGAATCGATCGAGGAAATCGAAGCCAAGGGAGAGGCCGAGGTGCTGCTTGTCGGCCGTCCCTTCCGCATCAAGAAACAGTTCCTCGACGACATCCGGGCACAGAACGTCGAGGCCGCCGTGGCCGGGCTGAAAAAGGCACTTTTGATCTTCCACTCACCCGTCGACGCCACCGTGAGCATCGATAATGCCGCCGCCATCTATGGTGCGGCCAAACATCCGAAAAGCTTCGTATCCCTGGACGATGCCGACCATCTGTTGAGCCGCAAGGAAGACGCCGAATACGTCGCCGGAGTGATCGCCGCTTGGGCGCGGCGATATGTCTGCCTGGAAGACGCGCCGGCGTCGCGCATCGCGCCCCAGGCTGAGGCGGGTACGGTGGTGGTCGAGGAAACCGGCCAGGGCAAATTCCAGAACGCGGTGTCCGTCGGCGACCGGCACGTGCTGTTGGCAGACGAGCCCGCGGATGTGGGCGGTACGGACACGGGGCCCGGACCTTATGATTTCCTGTTGGCGGCCTTGGGTGCCTGTACGGCCATGACGATCCGAATGTATGCGAATTTGAAAGCGTTACCTCTGGATCGGGTTCGTGTGACCCTGAAACACGACAAGATCCACGCCGAAGATTGCGAGACCGGTTCGGGCAAACTGGACCGCATTGTGCGTGACCTGCAATTCGAGGGCGATTTGAGCGATGAGCAAAAGGCCAAGTTACTGGAAATCGCCGATAAATGTCCGGTCCACAAGACCCTGCATTCCAAGATCGTCGAGGAAAGCCGGGTGGTCTAAGCTGGTCTTGAATAGCGCCAAGGGGAGGATTCCAATGAACGAAAAATTGATCCCAACTACGCTGGTTGGAAGTTATCCGCAGCCGGCCTGGCTGGTGGATAAACAGAAAATGCTGGGCTCGGCCCCGCCGCGCGTGCGTATGAAGGATGTATGGAAGGTCGATGCGGATGAATTGGACGAAGCCCAGGACGATGCGACCCTGACCGCCGTTCATGACCAGGAACGGGCCGGGATCGATATTCTGTCCGATGGTGAAATTCGCCGTGAAAGCTACTTCAACCGCTTCGCCAATGCGCTGGACGGCATCGACATCGACAATCCGGCGATGGTTCCCAACCGCCGTGGTGTCGCCGTGCCCGTACCGCGTGTGGTCAGCGAGATCAAACGGACCACGCCGGTGCAGGTGCGCGATGTGGAATTCCTGCGTGCCCATACGGACAAGCCCATCAAGATCACCATTCCCGGTGCCTTCACCATGGCCAAGCTGGCCAAGGACGAACATTACGGCGACACGGCCGCCCTGATTTCGGCCTATGCCAAGGCCGTGAACGAGGAACTGCGCGATATGAAGGCGGCCGGCGCGGATGTCGTGCAGATCGACGAGCCCTATATGCAGGCCAATCCGGAAGAGGCGGAGAAATTCGGTTTGGAGGCGATCAACCAGGCCCTGGACGGGATCGAAGGGCCGACGGTGGTGCATCTGTGCTTCGGCTATGCCTATGTGGTCAAGGACAAGCCCGAAGGCTATTCCTTCCTGCCGCAATTGAATGCCTGTTCAGCGGGGGCGATTTCCGTCGAAGCCGCACAGCCGCAGCTTGACCCGTCAATCCTGGAAAAGCTGCCGACCAAAAAGATCTTGTTCGGAGTTCTCAACCTGGGTTCGGAAGAGGTCGAAACACCGGACATGATCGCAGACCGTCTGCGCGGTGCGCTGAAGTACGTTTCTGCGGACCGACTGATCGCGGCCCCTGATTGCGGCATGAAGTACCTGCCGCGCGACGTTGCCTTCGGTAAATTGAAGGCCATGGTCGACGGGGCGGCGATGGTTCGGTGGGAACTTTAAGGCCTTGCGGTCTTGGAGAGCGGGCAGACAATTTGCATCAATTTATTCGATATAATTGATGAAATGAATTCGATATGAGAATGAGTGTCTTGGGCGTATAGATTCCCCTGCCGGCGATGGGCCGGCACCGCGCCGGCGACCTTCCGGCGTTATCAGAGGCAAATCAGATGTTTTCCCGCAATAAACCTGCGACTTCCGCCAAACCTGCCGGCAAGCCGGCCGCGCCGAGCAAACCCGCCGTGAAGACGGCGCCTGCGAAGAAAAAGTAATTCAGCTGTATCGGCCGTCGTAACGGTCGCGTGAACAAGGCCGCCGGACTTTCCCCCGGCGGCCTTTTTGCTGGGACACTCTCAGGTGCCGGGGACCCAAGCCCAATAGCGGCCTGTTGCGCCAAGGATAGCAGTGATTATCCCCAGGACCAGGTTGGTCGCGACGATGCGCCGGATCACGTTCAGGCTGGCTGCACCCGTGGGCCAGTCTTCGCCAGCGACCGCAGCCCGAAAGGTCCGGTAGGGGGCAAAGAACAGGTAGATAAACAAAACGTTCATCGCCCAGCCGATGCCATGCATCCAATGCACATGGATGGGAGAAGCCGCGAAGGTGCCGTATTGCTGAATGATCAGAAGGTATCCCGATGCCGGCAGTAACAACACAGCGGCCCAGACCCACAGGAAGAAACGGCCGAACACGCGGTCCCAAAGCTTCAGCCGTTCGGGCGGGGGCGTGATGCCGCCCACGGCGGGACGCAGGACCATATAGGCGAAGAACATGCCGCCGACCCAGACCAGGGCGGCAAGGATGTGAACGGCGATGGCGGTGGCGTTGATCATGGTTGCGGTTTCTGAGCTTCCTATTTTGCGGTCGCGGCGTCGGTCAGTTTGTCCAGGATACCGGTCATTTTCGTGATGATCAGATCGGTCTTGTTGCCGTGGCGTTTGGCCAGCCACTTGGGATCGTTATAGGCGATCCAGCTTCCCTTGTCGTCCTGCCAGGCCAGGGCTTTAAGCGGCAGGTCGATGCCGATGGACCGCGTGTCCTGCATCAACGGCGTGCCGATCTTGGGGTTGCCGAAGATAAGGATTTCCGTCGCATCCATGGACTGGCCCACCTTGCCGGCCCCGGCCGCATGGTCGATCCGGGCAAAAACGGTGATCCCTTTGGATTTCAAGACTTTTTCCAGGCGGTCGAGGGTTTCCTTCGGCGCGTAGGGGCTGGCCTTGACGATCAGTCCGTCGGCAGCCCAGGCCGTGGTTGAAAGGAAGGTGGCGGCCAATAGAGCCAGGATGAAGCAAAAACGGGGGAGGATGTGCATGGACATATTCCTTCCAGCAATGCGGTCGTACGATGACGAAGTCTAGCCCGCCGCACATGTTTTTTGTGAACACACCTGTGTGATGAGGTGGAGGGAAAATGTGGGGTGAGGACCTAGGATGCCTGCGGCAGGCGCAGGCTGCGTTTCACCGGAAACACCAGATGGACCGAGGTTCCCTGGCCGACTTCGCTTTCCATTTCAAGCGCACCACCGTGCAGTTCGATCAACTTGCGCGATAAGGTCAGGCCCAGGCCCGTGCCTTCGTGCTTGCGGGTCAGGGTGCCGTCGACTTGACCGAATTCGGACAGCGCCACGGCTATATCCTCGGACGAAATGCCGATCCCCGTATCAGCCACGGTGACCCGCACGGAGCCGTCATCCTGCCGCCGCGTTACGACCGAAATCGCCCCGCCTTTGTCGGTGAACTTGATGGCGTTGGACAGCAGATTGACCAAGGCCTGCTTGACGCGCAACTCATCGGCCAGCAACGGCGGCAGATCCGAAGGACAGTCGATCATCAGGGATACACCGGCATCGAATGCCCGTTCCCGCACCAGCCGATGACAGGCATTGACGAGCAGTCCCAGGTCCAGACGTTGTTCATTCAGCTGCAACTGACCGCGTTCGATCCGGGCAAGGTCCAAAAGGTCGTTGATAAGCTGCAACAGGTGTTTGCCGGCATCGTTGATGTCGCAGGCGTATTCTCGGTATTGCGGAATGTTCAGTGCACCGAAGGTTTCGCTCACCAGAATGTCCGAAAACCCGATGATGGAATTCAGGGGGGTGCGCAACTCATGGCTCATATTGGCCAGGAACTCGGTCTTTGCGCGGTTGGCCAATTCCGCTTCTTCCTTGGCGGTCCGCAGAGCCTGATCGGACAGGCGTTCGCGGGTCACATCGCGGGCGAATCCCCGGTATCCGATAAATTCGCCCATATCGTCGAATACGGGTGCCCCGCTGATGCGGGCGTATCGGGGGGTGCCCGTGCCGTCGTTCAGGCAGTATTCGAAATCGCGGAACGGTTTATGGGCTTCCAGGTCGGCTTGGTGTTCCTTCAATGCGGTTTGTTCGGGTGGTCCCCGATGCTTGGCCAGGTCCAGGCGCGTGCGGCCCAGGACATCACTGGGTTTAAAGTCGTAAGTTGTCAGCATTCTATCCGACATGAATGTCAATCGATGTTCGCGGTCCGTTTCCCAAAACCAGTCGGCGGCGTCGAAGATGAACGCCCACCAGTCGGCGTCGTTCAACCGGCCGACAAACGGGCCGGCGAGTTCAGGCGGCGGGGGCAGGTGGCCGAATGCGTCACGCGCCAAGACCAGTCCGGCGATCCCCCCCAGGGTCGCGGCGGTGGCGGCGGTCACTGCCGACCAGATCGGAAGAACGTTATCGGGCAGGACGAGAGGGCCCAGGAACAGTTCCCAGGATAGGGCAAAAAGAAACGCAATAACAAAACAGTATGCGTATTTTTTCATGTAACCTATAACGGAAAAATCAAGTCGCCCACCAAGAGCGGGAGGCCCGGCAAAGGACAACGATATGGCCGAATTCTCCCACCCGACTTTCGTGCCATCCAGTATAGCGTAAAGTTCGTGATTAGTCGGAATAGGAAATGAGCAAAGATCTCCACCCCTGGACGGCGGCTGCGCTTCTTCGGGTATCGCAGATGTCCCGGGCGGACGCCGATACCATCACCGCCGGCACACCCGGAATCGATTTGATGGAACGGGCCGGTGCCGCCGTTGCCGAACGGGCGGCGGGTCTGTTTCCCGGCCGGCCGGCCGCCGTGTTGTGCGGCCCCGGCAACAACGGGGGGGACGGCTTCGTCGCTGCCCGGATTCTGGTCGAAAACGGTGCGGATGTGCGCCTTTATCTGTTGGGCGAGCGGGATACTATTACGGGCGATGCGGCGTTGGCGGCAGACCGTTGGCATGGCGAAACGGAATGTCTGGATGCGGGGTTCAACCCGGTCGGTGCCGGTGTCATCGATGCCCTGTTCGGGGCGGGGCTGTCACGGCCGCTGGAAGGTGTAGCCGCCGATATCGCGCAGACCCTCAACGATTGTGGTGTGGATGTGCTGGCCGTCGATATCCCGTCGGGCGTTCTGGGCGATACGGGCGAAGTGCCGGGAGACGCCATTCGAGCCCGGGAAACCGTGACGTTCTGCCGCCGAAAACCGGGGCATTTTCTGATGCCGGGGCGGGCGCTTTGCGGTCGAATTCATGTCGCCGATATCGGAATCCCGGACACCGTCGTCAATTCGCAAAGCCCTGATACCTGGGTCAACAGCGCCGATATCTGGTGGCCGTCCTTTCCCCATCCCAGCCCGGGCGATCACAAGTACACGCGCGGTCATGTCGTGATTTGGGGCGCTGGTGCCATGCCGGGGGCGGCCCGTATGGCGGCTGACGGTGCGCGCCGGACGGGGGCGGGCATCGTTACGATTGCGACCTTATCGCAAAACCTTGGTTTGTTTCGCGCGGGCGCGCCGGGCGTTTTGGTCAAGGATGCCTCCGACGCGGATGTCTATGCCGATTACTACCTGAAAGGGGGCAAGAACCAGGTGTTGCTGCTCGGCCCCGGAAACGGCACGGGCCCGGATACCCGCGCCCGGGTGCTGGCGGCGTTGGATACAGGCAAACCGGTGGTCCTGGATGCGGATGCCCTGTCGGTCTTTGCGGGCGATCCCGCAGCCCTTATTTCTGCCCTCCACGAAAATTGCATCCTCACGCCCCACGAAGGTGAATTCGGGCGTGTGTTCGCCGGGGGCGGGGACAAGCTGACCCGCGTACGGCATGCGGCGGAGAAATCGGGGGCCGTGGTGGTGTTGAAGGGGTTCGATACGGTGATCGCCGCCCCTGACGGCCGGGCGGTGATCAATGCCAACGGCTCACCCCATTTGGCGTCGGCCGGAACGGGCGATGTGCTGGCGGGAATGACCGCGGGATTGTTGGCACAGGGCATGCTACCATTCCTGGCGGCATCGGCGGCTGTGTGGCTGCATTCGGCGGCGGCGCACGAGGTCGGGCACGGGCTGATCGCCGAGGATATTCCGGCCTTTTTACCGCCCATCGTAAAGGCGCTGCCCGGGGCCATCGCGGCAGGAACGCCGGGTGCAATATTTAGCCATTTGCCCCTTGAACCCATGGGTAAAAGCGAACAGGTTTAACGAGCCTTACCGAACGAAATCGAGAGGGTCATGATGACCGAACATAAGCCAAGCAGCTTTCTGGACCGGACACTGACAAACCTGCGCCGGGGATGGCAATCCATTGCCGGGTCTTCCTATGACGAAGACGCGGCAAGCACCCGGCCCGACCTGCCGAAAGAAGACGCCGGTCATATCCTGGAACAGATGCGGGAATGCCTGGACAACAAGGGCGGTGAGGTTTCCGCGCGGACCAAGGCGGCGGCCCTGGGACGGGTCTATCTGGCGCTCGATAAAAGCGGGCGCGAGAAGTTCCTGCGTCTGATGGCGGATAACTTCGGCACGGATAAGAAAGACGTCGATAAGGCGATCGAGAAATACCGGGCTGCGGGCTCGGATACGGAACGCCTTGACGCGCAGCTTGGTATGCAGAACAGCCTGCAGGCGCCCTGGCGGCGTCTTCTGACGCAATTCAACGCGCTGCCCGACGGGGTGAAGTTCCTGGTCGATCTGCGGGCGGAATTGCTGCCGCTGGCGCGTAAGGATGCGGGGCTCAAGGCCCTTGAACACGATCTGCGCGACCTATTGACCAGCTGGTTCGATGTCGATTTCCTGGAACTTCGCCAGATCGCCTGGGACAACGCGTCGGCCTCGCTGTTGGAAAAACTCATCGCCTATGAAGCCGTGCATGCGATCAAAAGCTGGGACGACCTGAAAAACCGGCTGGATTCCGACCGGCGCTGCTATGCCTTCTTCCATCCGCGCATGCCGGATGAACCGCTGATCTTCGTCGAAGTCGCCTTGGTCAACGGCATTGCCGGCAACGTGCAGACCCTTCTGGATACGGACGCGCCGGCGACCGACCCAAACCAGGCCGATACGGCGATTTTCTATTCCATTTCCAATGCCCAGAAAGGCCTGGCCGGGATCAGCTTCGGCAATTTCCTGATCAAACGGGTCGTGCAGCAGCTGTCCGGTGAATTTCCGAACCTGAAAACGTTCTCGACCTTGTCGCCGATCCCCGGGTTCCGCCGCTGGTTGGATGAAACCCTGGCCGAAGGGGCACCGAAGCTGTTTTCCGCCGAGGAACGCAAGGCCCTGAACGCGGCGACCGGCCGCAAGGGCGGCGCCAAGGGCTCGTTGATGGCCGTGCTGGATACGCCGGACTGGATCAACGACGAGGTCATGACCGATGCCCTGCAGGGCCCGCTGACCCGTTTGGCGGCGCGCTACCTGGCCAAGGAAAAGGGCCGGGGCGGGCGGGCGCGCGACCCGGTTGCACATTTCCATCTGTCCAACGGGGCCAGACTGGAACGCCTTAATTGGCTCGGGGATACGTCCGAGAAGGGCCTGGCCCAGTCGGCGGGGATGATGGTCAATTACCTGTATGATCTGGGCCGGATCGAAGGCAATCACGAGGCCTATAGCTCGGCCGGCAGCGTCGATACATCGTCTGGTGTGAAGGCGCTGTTGAAGGGGTGAGGGGCGTCCTTCACGGACCCATGCGGCGTTCCCAAAGTTCCGCTTGGGGTTCCTGCGGGCGTTTCCGCCATAATTCCCGGTTGTAATCGCGGCCAGAATGGATAAAGTCGCGCCGCCCGTTGGTCGGGCATCCCGGCGGCGTCTGCGGGCGTGGCGGAATTGGTAGACGCGTCAGGTTTAGGTCCTGGTGGCCTTTGGCCGTGGGGGTTCAAGTCCCTCCGCCCGCACCACCCCAAAAGGTCGTTTATCGTTGCCGGTTTCGGGGCGGGGTCCTATATATCCGCCCGGAAGTGCAGGTCAGATATTATTTTGTTTACAGGCGGGCCCGTCATCACGCCCCGCCGCAGATTTCCGAAACGGGAGTTCCATGCAAGTCGTCGAGACAAAATCCGAAGGCCTGAGCCGCGAATTGAAAGTCACCGTGGCCGCCAAGGACATTGAAGAGAAAATCACCGCGCGCCTCGAAGAAGTCGCCCAATCCGCCTCGCTGCCCGGGTTCCGCCCCGGCAAGGTGCCTGTGGGCCTGCTGCGCAAGCGCTATGGCCCCGCCATCATGGGTGAGATCCTGGATCAGGCGGTGAACGATTCCTCCCAGCAGGCGCTGGCCGAGAAAGGCATCCGTCCGGCGACTCAGCCGAAGGTCGAAGTTACGTCTTTCGATGAAGGCAAAGACCTGGAATACACCATGGAGCTTGATATCCTGCCGGAAATCACGCCCATGGATTTTTCCAAGCTGAAGTTGGAAAAGTTGGTGCTGAAGCCGGACGAGAAGCAGGTCGACGAAGCGCTGCAGAATCTTGCCAACGCGCATAAGACGTCCGAGCCCATCACGTCCAAACGGAAGACCAAATCGGGCGATGTCTGCGTGATCGACTTTGTCGGCAAGCTGGATGGTGTCGAGTTCGCCGGCGGCAAGGCCGACGGGTATCACCTGGAACTGGGTTCCGGCTCGTTCATTCCCGGTTTCGAGGAACAGCTGATCGGTATCGACGTCGGTGCGGATGTCGAGGTCAAGGTCAACTTCCCCGAGGAATATGCCGCCAAGGATCTGGCTGGCAAGGAAGCCGTGTTCGACGTCAAGCTGCATGAAATCCGCGAGGCCAAGCCGGCCCCGATCGACGATGAGCTGGCCAAGAAGGCCGGTCTGGAAAGCCTGGAAACGCTCAAGGAGCGTATCGTCGACGGCCAGCGTCGCGAGTTCGACCAGATGGCCCGCATGCAGGTCAAGCGCGTGTTGCTGGACCAACTGGCCGACAACCATGAATTCGAAATGCCGCAGAAGATGGTCGAAATGGAATTCGACAACATCTGGGCGCAGTTCGAAGAACAGCGCAAACAGGAACAGGCCGGGCATGATCACGATCATGACCATGACCATGACCACGATCATCATCACGATCATGACGACAAATCGGATGAGGAACATAAGGCCGAGTTCCAGGAAATCGCTGAACGCCGGGTCAAGCTGGGCCTGCTGTTGTCGGAAGTCGGCAGCGCCAACGCCATCCAGGTGTCCCAGGAAGACGTCAACCGCGCCATGATGGAAGAAGCTCAGAAATATCCGGGCCAGGAACAGCAGGTGCTGGAATTCTTCCGCTCGAACCCCCAGGCTCAGGATCAGATCAAGGCGCCCGTGTTCGAGGAAAAGGTCATCGACTACATCATCGAATTGGCCCAGGTGACGGAAAAACCCGCGACCTTCGAAGACCTGATGAAGGTGCTCGAGGAAGAGGAAGAGCCCAAGAAGGCCGCGAAAAAGCCCGCCGCCAAGAAGAAAGCCGCGCCGAAGAAGGCGGCTGCCAAGGACGACGGCGATACGGCCGCAGACGCGAAACCAGCCAAGAAGAAACCGGCGGCCAAGAAGCCGGCGGCGAAAAAGGAGTAGCCGCGACGGGACCGGGGGGCTATCAGAACAGATGCCCCCTGAAATCCCGGGCTTTGGCCCTCCGAGCATCAAGAAACATTAAGGACCGCGGCATGAACGACCCCCACGATATCTACATGAATTCTCTGGTGCCCATGGTGGTCGAGACGACCAACCGGGGCGAGCGCGCCTATGATATCTATTCGCGGCTGCTCAAGGAGCGCATCATCTTCCTGACCGGGGCGGTCGAGGATCATGTGGCCAGCTTGATCTGCGCCCAGTTGCTGTTCCTTGAATCGGAAAACCCGTCCAAGGACATCTCGTTCTACATCAATTCACCGGGCGGAGTCGTGACCTCGGGGCTCGCCGTCTACGATACGATTCGCTACATCAAGCCCGAAGTCTCGACGGTTTGCATCGGTCAGGCCGCTTCCATGGGCTCGCTGCTACTGGCGGCGGGCGCGCCGGGCAAGCGGTATTCGCTGCCCAATTCGCGCATCATGGTTCATCAGCCGTCCGGCGGGTTCCAGGGGCAGGCGACGGACATCGAAATCCACGCCCGTGAGATCATTGCCCTGCGCCAGCGGCTCAACGAAATTTATGTCGAGCACACGGGCCAGTCGCTGGAAACCATTGAAAACGCAATGGAGCGTGACAAATTCATGACTCCCGAGGATGCCAAATCGTTCGGTTTGATCGACGAAGTCGTCGCCAGCCGCCCGGCGTCCGGCGAGGACGATGACGCGAAGTCCGGTAAGGACTGAGCCTGCGGCCTTGCACTAAACCCGCCGTCCGATACCGGACGGTTCACACTTTCGCCCCGCGACCTCTGTCCGGTGTTAGGCCTTTTGGCATAGCTCCAACGACGTGATTGTGATTGAGTGTCACGCAAGGGTCCGGTTAACATGGACAATCGCTCGGAGGCGGCGCGGGACCAATAGGATCGAATATGACGAAAACAACCGGCAGCGACTCCAAAAACACCCTTTACTGCTCGTTCTGCGGCAAAAGCCAGCACGAGGTGCGCAAGCTGATCGCGGGTCCGACCGTGTTCATCTGCGACGAATGTGTCGAGCTTTGCATGGACATCATCCGCGAAGAGCATAAAACCAATCTGGTCAAATCCGGTGACGGCGTGCCCACGCCGATGGATATCTGCGGGGTGCTCGACGATTACGTAATCGGTCAGGATAGCGCCAAGCGCGTGCTGTCCGTTGCCGTCCACAACCACTACAAACGCCTGAACCACGGCGCCAAGAACAACGACGTCGAACTGGCCAAGTCCAACATCCTGCTGGTCGGCCCGACCGGTTGCGGCAAGACGCTGCTGGCGCAGACCCTGGCGCGGATTCTGGACGTGCCGTTCACCATGGCCGACGCGACGACCCTGACGGAAGCGGGGTATGTCGGCGAAGACGTGGAAAACATCATTCTCAAGCTGTTGCAGTCCGCCGACTACAATGTCGAGCGCGCACAGCGCGGCATCGTCTATATCGACGAAGTCGACAAGATCAGCCGCAAGTCCGACAACCCGTCGATCACCCGCGACGTATCGGGCGAGGGCGTTCAGCAGGCCTTGCTGAAAATCATGGAAGGCACGGTTGCCAGCGTGCCGCCGCAGGGCGGGCGCAAACATCCGCAGCAGGAATTCCTGCAGGTCGATACCACCAACATCCTGTTCATCTGCGGCGGTGCCTTCGCCGGATTGGACAAGATCATTTCCGCCCGCGGCAAGGGCTCGTCGATCGGCTTCGGTGCCGATGTGCGCGCCCCCGAAGAACGCCAAACCGGCGAAATCCTGCGTGAGGTCGAGCCCGAGGATCTGTTGAAGTTCGGCCTGATCCCCGAATTCGTCGGCCGTCTGCCCGTGGTCGCGACCCTGGAAGACCTGGACGAAGAAGCCTTGGTAGAAATCCTGACCAAGCCGAAGAACGCCCTGGTCAAGCAGTACCAGCGCCTGTTCGAAATGGAAGACACCAGTCTGACGTTCTCCGAATCGGCCCTGCAGTCCATCGCGGCGAAGGCCGTCGAGCGCAAGACCGGTGCGCGCGGACTGCGTTCGATCATGGAAAACATTCTCCTCGATACCATGTTCGACCTTCCTGGGATGGAAGGCGTGGAAGAGGTCGTCATCAACGGTGAAGTGGTGGAAGAGAGCGCCAAACCGCTGTTTATCTACGGCGAAAAGGCCGAAGAAGTGGAAACCAGCGCATAATTTGCGTATTCCCCGGTTTTCTGCGGTAGCGCTCTTGCGCGGACGCGCTCAATCCCCCACCTTAGTTGTGAAGCAATTCCAACCCGCCGTCGCCGGAATGGCACGGTTTTCCTGTGTTGAGGCCAGATGTTCCAAGGTATGAAGTCCCAGCAATTTCCTGTCCTGCCGTTGCGCGACATTGTCGTGTTCCCGCATATGATCGTCCCGCTGTTTGTCGGCCGGGACAAGTCGGTGCGGGCACTCGAAGATGTCATGCAGGACGACAAACAGATTCTGCTGGTGGCGCAAAAGAATGCAGCCCAGGACGACCCGACGGCGGATGACATCTATTCCGTCGGCACGGTCTCGACCGTGCTGCAGTTGTTGAAACTGCCGGACGGGACGGTCAAGGTTCTGGTCGAAGGTGTGCAACGGGCCAAGGTCACGGAATTCGTGGACAACCCGTCCTTCTTCGAAGTCGAGGCCGAACTGATCCCCGAAGAAGAAGGCGACGTGAACGAGCTTGAGGCGCTGTCTCGCTCGGTCATCGGTCAGTTCGAGCAATACATCAAGTTAAACAAGAAAATTCCACCGGAAGTTCTTGTTTCCATTAATCAAATTGATGAAGCCAATAAGCTGGCCGATACGGTTGCGTCACATCTGGCGCTGAAGATTTCCGAAAAGCAGGAACTGCTTGAGATCGAATCCGCCGCCGAGCGGCTGGAGCGCGTCTACTCGCATATGGAATCGGAAATCGGCGTGCTGCAGGTCGAGAAGAAGATTCGCAATCGGGTCAAACGCCAGATGGAGAAGACCCAGCGCGAGTACTATCTGAACGAGCAGCTCAAGGCCATTCAGAAGGAACTGGGCGAAACCGACGAAGGCAAGGACGAGGTTGCCGAGCTTGAGGAAAAGATCGGCAAGACCAAGCTGACCAAGGAAGCCAAGGAAAAGGCCGAGGCCGAATTGAAGAAGCTGCGGTCCATGAGCCCCATGTCGGCCGAAGCCACGGTCGTGCGTAACTATCTGGATTGGATGCTATCCATTCCGTGGAAAAAGCGCACGCGGGTCAAAAAGGATCTGCTCAAGGCTGAAGAAGTCTTGAACATCGATCACTACGGACTGGAGAAGGTTAAGGAGCGCATCCTTGAATACCTCGCTGTCCAGAACCGTACGAATAAGATCACCGGGCCGATCTTATGTCTTGTAGGCCCCCCGGGCGTTGGTAAAACCTCCCTGGGCAAGTCCATGGCCAAGGCGACGGGCCGGAATTTCGTACGCATGTCGTTGGGCGGCGTGCGGGACGAATCGGAAATTCGCGGTCATCGGCGCACCTATATCGGCTCCATGCCGGGCAAGGTCGTGCAGGGCATGAAGAAGGCCAAGTCGTCGAACCCGCTGTTCTTGCTGGATGAAGTCGACAAGATGGGTCAGGATTGGCGTGGCGACCCCGCATCGGCTTTGCTGGAAGTCCTTGATCCGGAACAGAATTCGACCTTCAACGACCATTATCTGGAAGTCGATTACGACCTATCGGACGTGATGTTCGTGACCACGGCGAACACCATGAATATGCCGGGGCCGCTGCTCGACCGTATGGAGATCATTCGCCTGTCCGGTTACACCGAGGACGAAAAGATCGAAATCGCCAACCGCCACCTGACGCCCAAGCAGGTCAAGGCGCACGGCCTGAAGAAGGACGAATGGTCCATTTCCGAAGGCGGTCTGCGCGATCTGATCCGCTATTACACGCGGGAATCCGGGGTTCGCAACCTGGAACGTGAGCTTGCCAACCTGGCCCGTAAGGCGGTCAAGGAGATCATGGTCACCAAGGTTAAGAGCATCAAGATCACGTCCAAGAATCTGGAGAAATTCGCCGGCGTCCGGAAATACCGCTTCGGCGAGATCGAGGCCGAAGACATGGTCGGCGTGGTCACCGGTCTGGCCTGGACCGAGGTCGGCGGCGAACTGCTGAACATCGAAGCCGTCATGGTGCCGGGCAAGGGCAAGATGACCATCACCGGTAAACTCGGTGACGTCATGCAGGAATCCATCCAGGCGGCCAAGTCCTACGTTCAGTCGCGGGCCGTGTCCCTGGGCATTCTGCCGCCGCTGTTCAACAAGCGGGACATTCACGTGCACGTGCCCGAAGGGGCGACGCCCAAGGACGGCCCGTCGGCCGGCGTGGGCATGGTGACGTCGATCGTGTCCGTGCTGACGGGAATTGCGGTCAAAAAGGACGTCGCCATGACCGGCGAGGTCACGTTGCGCGGCCGGGTTCTGCCCATCGGCGGGCTTAAGGAAAAGCTTCTGGCGGCCCTTCGCGGCGGTATCAAGAAGGTCCTGATTCCCAAGGACAACGAAAAGGATTTGGCGGAGATTCCCGAAAATGTGAAGAAGGGACTGGAAATCGTACCGGTTACGACCGTTGACGAGGTTCTTTCTCACGCGCTGGTCAGCGCCGTGACACCCGTTGAATGGGACGAAGAACAGGCGGAATTGGACGCACGCGCCCTTGCTTCCGGTAACAGTGACGATGATGACGTCGGTGGTGTCGTGACGCACTGAGTGCCCCCAAGCCCTTCTTAATTAACGGCTTTTTCGCGGGCCGTCGGGTTAACCGGCGGCCCGTTTCTATTTTCGGTTTAGTCGCCCAAACGACTTTGACGGTTTGGTTCATCTTTCCGAGCCCGGAATGAATGTTCGCTGATTCGTCGAAACCCGCAAAAATCTGGGGAAAACTGGGGCAGGAACGTTGACGCCCCATACCCGCGCACTTACACTCGTCAGCGTTTGGAGAGGGCGGTTCCACGCCCAATCATGACATCAATCCATTTGTCCCAACCCGATACCTTTCAGCAAGAGGGGGCCTTCAATTGAACAAGAATGATCTGATCGCAGCCGTTGCCAACAGCACCGGTTTGTCAAAATCCGATTCCGCCAGCGCGGTTGACAGCGTTTTCGACGCGATCGCCGGCGCATTGAAAGGCGGAGATGAAGTCCGCTTGGTCGGTTTCGGCACCTTCAGCGTGACTCGCCGCCAGGCGACCACCGGCCGTAACCCGCGGACTGGTGAAAGCATCCAGATTCCGGCGTCGAACCAGCCGAAGTTTAAGGCTGGCAAGGGCCTGAAAGACGCGGTCAACTAAGACCGGCGTCTCAGCCGAAATAAACGCCTAAGGACCGGCCGCCGAGCATTTCGGCGGCCGGTTCCGTTTTTGGGCCTGTTGGTTCGTGCCGTCATCAATAAAGATGGGGCAGGGGTGCATCTGTACTTGTGCCCAGCGGGCGAGGGCCTTAAATAGGGCGCGCCGGGTCGCCATTTGATGGACCGATTCGACATGGGCGGTTAGCTCAGCTGGGAGAGCGCCACGTTTACACCGTGGATGTCGGGGGTTCGAGCCCCTCACCGCCCACCATCCGGCACCTTTTTTCCGTGCGAGGGCCCAGATATCCGGGCTTTTTCAAGGATGCGGTTTTTTCCTTCCGATCGTCCTTGACACTGCTTCCGGCGCTGGAGTACATCTCGCCCTCTTTCGCGGGGCCGGTTCACCCGGATCGCCGTGAAAGTCCCTCTCAAGGGGGTGTAGCTCAGTTGGTTAGAGCGCCGGCCTGTCACGCCGGAGGCCGCGGGTTCGAGTCCCGTCACTCCCGCCATTTTTCCGCAATTCAAAAATGCCGATCCGTTCCATCGAACGGGGCGGATTTTTGCGCCCGGCGGACGATAAAACCTTTGAAATTTATCCGGTTATCAGTCACTTTCCCCCGGTAGCCATCATATGGCCGCAACGCGGCATTCTACGAATGCATTCGGGGGACTCAGTTAGGGGGCCGGGGACAGGGAGTTCGGCGTGAACGAATTGCTATTGGAATATCTCCCCATCCTGATTTTCATCGGGATCGCGGCGGGGCTTGCTGGCGCCATCATTATCGCTTCGTATGTGATCGGCACCCAAAACCCGGATGTGGAAAAGAACTCGGCCTACGAATGCGGGTTCGAGGCCTTCGACGACTCACGTGGCCGGTTCGACGTGCGCTTCTATCTGGTGGCCATTCTGTTCATTATTTTCGACCTTGAGGTTGCGTTCCTGTTCCCCTGGGCGGTCACCCTGGGCAAGATCGGCGTGTTCGGTTTCTGGTCGATGATGGTGTTCCTTGGCATCCTGACCATCGGATTTGTTTACGAATGGCGCAAAGGTGCCCTCGAATGGGAATAGGCATGCGGTTTCATAAACGAATTTTAGGGCGGCTTCTTGGAAGGGATGTGAACGAATGTCTGTAGTCACTCAACCCGGTACGGATCCTGCCCTTGGCGGGCCCCTCGGCCCCGGCGCCGAGCAGGACGAGATTCTCGCCCGCGTGACCCAGGAACTTCAAGACAAGGGCTTCGTGCTGGCGAACGTCGATAAGCTCGTCAACTGGGCGCGTACGGGCTCGCTCTGGCCCATGACCTTCGGTCTGGCCTGCTGTGCGGTGGAGATGATCCACGCCTATATGAGCCGTTATGACCTTGACCGTTTCGGCGTTGTGCCCCGGCCCAGCCCGCGTCAGTCGGACGTGATGATCGTTGCCGGCACCCTGACCAACAAGATGGCCCCCGCATTCCGTAAGGTCTACGATCAGATGGCCGAACCCCGCTATGTGATTTCCATGGGGTCTTGCGCCAACGGCGGGGGGTATTACCACTATTCCTACGCCGTGGTGCGCGGGTGCGACCGGGTCGTGCCGGTCGATGTCTATGTGCCCGGTTGTCCCCCGACGGCGGAGGCGCTGGTTTATGGCATTCTGCAACTGCAGAAGAAGATCAAACGCACCGGCGCCTTGTGGCGTTAGGCCCAGTGCAGTAAACGACGCGGCGAAACGAAACTAAGACCAAGAAGACCATGGACCAGGCTCTCAAGGAACTTGCCGAACATCTTCGTGACCAGCTGGGCGATAGGCTGCTGGCCGACGAGGTCCGTCTTGGCGAATTGATGATTTCGGTCAAGCGCGACGAGATCGTCGACGTTCTGAAAATCCTGCGTGACGATTCGAATTGCCGGTTCCATCAGCTGATGGATATCTGCGGCGTCGATTATGCCGATGAAAGCCCGCGCTTCGAAATCGTCTACAACCTGCTGTCTATGACCCACAACACGCGCATCCGGGTCAAGCTACGCACCGATGAAGACGATCCGGTGCCGTCCGTTTGCGGCGTGTTCTCGACCGCCAATTGGTTCGAACGCGAAGTCTGGGACATGTACGGCGTGTTCTTTTCCGACCATCCGGACCTGCGCCGCCTGCTGACCGACTATGGGTTCGAGGGCCACCCCCTGCGTAAGGATTTCCCGCTGACGGGCTATGTCGAAGTGCGCTACGACGACGAACAGAAACGGGTGGTCTATGAGCCCGTGAAGCTGACCCAGGAATTCCGTAATTTCGACTTTGAAAGCCCGTGGGAAGGGATGGAACGCGTTGTTCTGCCCGGCGACGAAAAGGCCGAAGTCGAAGAAACGGAAGAAGAAACCGAGGCGTCCTAAGGCATGGCCGAAACCCAGATCAAGAACTTCAACCTCAACTTCGGGCCGCAGCACCCCGCGGCGCATGGGGTCTTGCGCTTGGTCCTGGAAATGGACGGCGAGGTCATCGAGCGCGCCGACCCGCATATCGGCCTGCTGCACCGGGGCACGGAAAAGCTCATCGAATACAAGACCTACGCCCAGGCCGTGCCGTATTTCGACCGTCTGGACTACGTCGCGCCGCAGAACCAGGAACATGCGTTCGTTCTGGCGGCGGAAAAGCTTCTGGGGATCGAGGTGCCCAAGCGCGGCCAGTACATCCGCGTGCTCTATTGCGAAATCGGCCGTATTCTCAATCACATCCTGAACATCACGGCCTTTGCCATGGATGTTGGGGCCATGACGCCCATGCTGTGGGGCTTCGAAATTCGCGAACGGTTGATGGAATTCTGCGAATCGGCTTCGGGTGCCCGTCTGCACATGAACTATTTCCGCGTCGGCGGCGTGGCACAGGACCTGCCGGCCGGTCTTTTGGAAGACATCGCCAAATGGGCGAACGATGAATTTCCGCCGTTCATGGACGATCTGGAAAGCCTGCTGACGGGCAACCGGATCTTCAAGCAGCGCACGGTCGACATCGGCGTCATCAACGCCGAACAATGTTTCGACTGGGGCTTTACGGGGCCCAACCTGCGCGCTTCGGGTGTGGCCTGGGATCTACGCAAATCGCAGCCCTATGACGCCTATGCGGAAATGGACTTCGACATTCCCGTGGGCAAGATGGGCGACTGCTACGACCGCTATCTGGTGCGTATGGTCGAAATGCGGGAAAGCTTGAAGATCATCAAGCAATGCGTTGAAAACATGCCAGGTGGCCCCGTCAAATCAACCAACAAGAAGGTCACACCGCCGACCCGCGGTGACATGAAGCAGTCCATGGAAGCCTTGATTCATCACTTCAAGCTGTTTACCGAAGGCTTCCACGTGCCGGCCGGTGAAACCTATACGGCGGTCGAAGCACCCAAGGGCGAATTCGGCGTATATCTGGTGGCCGACGGCTCCAACAAACCCTTCCGATGCAAGATCCGGGCGCCGGGCTTTGCCCACCTGGAGGCAACGGAATTCCTGTCGAAGGGGCATATGCTCGCGGACGTTGTCGCGAACATCGGCTCCGTCGACGTTGTGTTCGGCGAAATCGACCGGTGAGCGGCATGCAGACAGAACAACCGTCGACCTTTGCCTTTACGGCGGAGAACCTGGAAAAGGCCAATTGGCACATCGCCAAGTATCCGGAAGGCCGGGAGCAGAGCGCGGTGATGCCGCTGCTTGATCTGGCACAGCGGCAGAACGGCGGCTGGGTACCCCAGGCCGCGATCGAGGTCATCGCCGACATGCTGAACATGGCATCGATCCGGGTCTACGAGGTCGCGACCTTCTACACCATGTACAACCTGAAGCCGGTCGGAAAGCACTTCGTCCAAGTCTGTACCAACTTGCCGTGCTGGCTGCGCGGCTCCGATCAGGTCATGGAGGCCTGTAAGAAGGTCACGGGCTGCGGCAACGGCGAGACCTCGGATGACGGTGAATTCACGGTGCTTGAGGTCGAATGCCTGGGCGCCTGCGTCAACGCACCGATGATGCAGATCGGCGACGATTATTTCGAAGATCTGGACTCGACCACGACCGAAGAAATTCTGAAAGCGCTTAGGGCGGGCGACAAACCGAAAGTCGGGTCGCAAATCGGGCGTCACACCTGCGAGCCCGCAGGCGGGATCACGTCGTTGACGGAACAGTTCCCGGACCGGGCCGCCAAAGCGGGGGGCGACGACTGATGCTTGCCGATAAGGACCGTATCTTCACCAATATCTACGGCTTTGCCAGCCCCGGGCTTGACGGTGCGCGGGCGCGCGGCGACTGGGATGGCACCAAAAAGCTGCTTGAAATGGGCCGCGACAAGATCATCGACGAGATGAAGGAATCGGGCCTGCGCGGACGCGGCGGGGCCGGCTTTCCCACGGGTGTGAAGTGGTCCTTCATGCCCAAGGAAATCGGGGAGCGTCCCCATTACCTGGTGATCAACGCGGACGAGGGCGAGCCCGGCACCTGCAAGGACCGCGAAATCATGCGCTCCGAGCCGCATAAGCTCATCGAAGGGGCCTTGGTCGCGTCCTTCGCCATGGGTGCGCATGCGGCCTATTGCTATGTGCGCGGCGAATTCCATCACGAGATCCAATGTTTGCAGCGCGCCGTGGACGAAGCCTATGAAGCCGGTCTGATCGGTGACGATGCCTGCGGTTCCGGCTGGAAGTTCGATTTCTACGTCCATTCCGGTGCCGGTGCCTACATCTGCGGCGAGGAGACCTCGCTGATCGAAAGCCTTGAAGGCAAGAAAGGCCAGCCGCGTCTGAAACCGCCGTTTCCGGCAGGTGTCGGCGTATGGGGCTGCCCGACCACGGTCAACAATGTGGAATCCATTGCCGTCGCTCCGGAAATTCTGCGGCGCGGAGCCGATTGGTTCGCCGGGATCGGCCGGCCCAACAACGTGGGCACCAAGCTGTTCAACATTTCCGGCCATGTGAACCAGCCTTGCACGGTCGAGGAAGCCATGGGCATTCCGTTGAAGGAACTGATTGAAAAGCATGCCGGCGGCGTGCGTGGTGGTTGGGACAACCTGCTTGCGGTCATTCCCGGCGGGGCCTCCGTGCCCGTGCTGCCGAAATCGATCTGCGACGACGTGCTGATGGACTTCGACAGCCTGCGCGAACAGCGCTCCGGCTTGGGCACGGCAGCGGTCATGGTCATGGACAAGTCGACGGACATGATCAAGGCGATCGCGCGCTTGGCGGCGTTCTACAAACACGAAAGCTGCGGTCAATGCACGCCGTGCCGCGAAGGCACCGGCTGGATGTCGCGTGTCATGCAGCGCATGGTCACGGGCGACGCGCACGTGGACGAAATCGACACCCTGGAAGAAGTCACCCGCCAGGTCGAAGGGCACACGATCTGTGCCCTCGGCGATGCCGCGGCCTGGCCGATCCAGGGGCTTATCCGCCATTTCCGTCCCGAGATGGAAAAGCGGATTCTTGACAACATCGCCCGCCGGACGGCGGCGGAATAGACAGGTTGACTAGGGGCTTGAGCTAGATGCCAAAGATCACCATCGACGGCGAGGAACACGAAGTCGAGGCCGGCATGACGATCCTTCAGGCCTGCGAGCAGGCCGGCAAGGAGGTGCCGCGGTTCTGTTATCACGACCGCCTGTCGATCGCCGGTAACTGCCGCATGTGTCTGGTGCAGATGGAACGCTCGCCCAAGCCGGTGGCGTCCTGCGCCATGCCCGTGGGCGACGGCATGGTCGTCTATACGGACACGCCCGAGGTCAAGAAGATGCGCCAGGGGGTGATGGAGTTTCTGCTTCTCAACCATCCGTTGGATTGCCCGATCTGCGATCAGGGCGGCGAATGCGACCTGCAGGACCAGGCCATGGCTTACGGCATGGACCACGGCCGTTATCAGGAAAACAAGCGCGCCGTCGAAGACAAGTACATGGGACCGCTGATCAAGACGATCATGACCCGCTGCATCCACTGCACCCGTTGCGTACGCTTTTCGACCGAGGTCGCGGGCGTGACCGACATGGGCCTGATCGGGCGCGGCGAGGGGGCCGAAATCGTCACCTACCTGGACAAGGCCGTGGGATCGGAGCTTTCCGGTAACGTCATCGATCTGTGCCCGGTGGGCGCATTGACGTCCAAGCCCTATGCCTTCGTCGCCCGGCCATGGGAATTGAAGAAGACGGAAAGCATCGATATTTCCGACGCCCAAGGGGCGGCCATTCGCGTCGACAGCCGCGGACCCGAGGTCATGCGCGTGCTGCCGCGCTTGAACGAAGACGTCAACGAGGAATGGATTTCCGATAAGGCCCGCTATTGGGTCGACGGCCTGAAACGCCAGCGCCTGGACCGCCCCTATGTGCGCCAGAAGGGCAAGCTGAAGCCCGCAAGCTGGCAGGAAGCCTTCGCCGCCGTCGCCAAGGCCATGAAGGGCGTGCAGGGCAAGGAAATCGCCGCCATTGCCGGTGACTTGGCCGATTGCGAAAGCATGCTGGTCCTGAAGGACCTGATGACCGGCCTGGGCTCGACCAACATGGATTGCCGCCAGGACGGATCGAAGGTCGATCCGAGCATGCGCGCGTCCTACATCTTCAATTCGACCATTGCCGGAATCGAAGATGCCGATGCCCTGTTGATCGTCGGCGCCAACCCCCGTTGGGAAGCGCCGGTGCTGAACGCGCGCATCCGCAAACGCCATCTGATGGGCAAGTTCCCCATCGCGGCCATCGGCCCGGCCGTCGACCTGAGTTATCCCGCCGATTGGCTGGGCGAGGGGGCGGACGTTCTGTCGCAGATCGCTGCCGGCAGCCATCCTTTCTCAGAAGTCCTGAAATCGGCCGAAAAACCCATGATCATCGTCGGTTCCGGCGCGGTCGCCCGCCCGGACGGGGCGCAGGTTTTGGGAACGGCCCGCAAGCTGGCCGATGCGGTCGGCGCGGTAACGGCGGATTGGAACGGGTTCAACGTGCTGCAGCGCGCGGCATCGCGGGTCGGCGGGCTCGACCTCGGCTTCGTGCCGGGTGAGGACGGCCTGGATACGGGGCGTATTCTGGACGGTGCGGCGACCGGTGCCATCAAGGTCGTCTATCTGTTGGGTGCCGACGAGGTCGATACCAAGGATTTGGACAAGCCCTTCGTGATTTACCAGGGCCACCACGGTGATGCGGGGGCGCATGTTGCCGACGTGATTTTGCCGGGGGCGGCCTTTACGGAAAAGAACGCAACCTACGTCAACCTGGAAGGCCGGGTGCAGCGGGGCCAATTGGCCGTCTATCCGCCGGGCGATGCACGCGAGGATTGGAAGATCATTCGCGCCCTGTCGGATGCCCTTGGGGCGTCGCTGGATTACACCACGCTGGCGGACGTGCGCCAGGGCCTGGTCAAGGCAAACCCTGTGTTCCAGGGCATCGACGACATTCAGGCGGCTGACTGGGGCGATTTCGGCGCGGCGGGCGAGCTTTCGGGCGCGTTCAGCTATCCCATCGCCAATTTCTACATGACCGATCCGATCAGCCGGGCGTCGGCCACCATGGCCGAATGCACGGACGAAATCCTGGGCGGCAGGGAAGGGAAGACCGGAACCGATGGTTGAGGCCTGGAATACCTGGATCTGGCCGACGGTCTGGATCGTTCTTAAAATCCTTGTGATCGTGGTGCCGATCCTGTTGTCGGTTGCCTATCTGACATTGGCCGAACGCAAGGTCATCGGCGCCATGCAATTGCGCAAGGGCCCCAACGTGGTCGGGCCCTTCGGGCTGTTCCAGCCGCTGGCCGACGGCGCTAAGCTGTTCCTCAAGGAAATGATCATTCCGTCAGGGGCCAACCCGGGCGTGTTCATCCTGGCCCCCTGCGTGACCTTTGCGCTGGCGCTGATCGCCTGGGCCGTCATTCCTTTCGGTGAAGGCTTGGTCCTGGCCGATATCAACGTCGGCATTCTGTACCTGTTCGCGATCTCGTCGCTGGGCGTTTACGGCATTCTCATGGCCGGTTGGGCGTCAAATTCGCGCTATGCCTTCCTGGGCGCGCTGCGGTCGGCCGCGCAGATGGTGTGCTACGAAGTCTCCATGGGATTCGTGATCATCACCGTGCTGGTCTGCGTCGGGTCCTTGAACCTGACGGCCATCGTCGAGGCCCAGCGCGACCTGTGGTTCGTATTCCCGCTGTTCCCCATGGCCGTGATCTTCTTTATCTCGACCTTGGCGGAAACCAACCGCCATCCGTTCGATCTGCCCGAAGCCGAGGCCGAACTGGTCGCCGGCTACAACGTCGAATATTCGGGCATGGCCTTCGCTCTGTTCTTCCTGGGCGAATACGCCAACATGATCCTGATGTCGGGCATGACCGTGGTGCTGTTCCTGGGCGGATGGCTGCCGCCGTTCGATATCGAACCCTTGAACTGGATCCCCGGGCCCATCTGGTTCGCCGCCAAGATCGCGTTCTGTCTTTTCATTTTCATCTGGGTACGCGCCACATTCCCGCGTTACCGCTATGACCAGTTGATGCGCCTGGGCTGGAAGGTGTTCCTGCCGCTGTCGTTGTTCGCGGTCGCTGCCGTGTCCGGCGCGCTGCTGGCATTCGGCTGGGTGCCCACCCCGGTTTCGGGTTAGGAGACGTTAAATGAGCATGATCGGTCAAAGCGCCAAGGCATTGTTCCTCAAGGAACTTGTGGCCGGTATGGCGCTGACGCTCAAATACTTCACCAAACCCAAGGTGACGTTGAACTACCCCTATGAAAAGGGGCCGCTCAGCCCGCGGTTCCGCGGCGAACACGCCCTGCGCCGTTATCCCAACGGGGAAGAACGCTGCATCGCCTGCAAGCTGTGCGAAGCGATCTGCCCGGCCCAGGCGATCACCATCGAAGCCGAACCCCGCGACGACGGTTCCCGCCGGACCACGCGCTACGACATCGACATGGTGAAATGCATCTACTGCGGTTATTGCGAGGAAGCCTGCCCGGTCGACGCCATCGTCGAAGGGCCGAACTTCGAATACGCCACGGAAACCCGTGAAGAGCTGCTGTACGACAAGGACAAATTGCTGATCAACGGCGACCGTTGGGAAACCGAAATCGCGGACCGGCTGCGGGCCGACGCGCCGTACCGATGAACGGGGCGGCATACGGCATCGTGACGAACAGAAAGACCGACGAGGAGAGTATGAGGGGCAATCAGGAACGGAACCGCGCGAAGACGCGGGCAGGGAACGTGAAAGGAGACGGCAGATGATTGTCGAAGCTCTCGCGTTCTATATGTTCGCCTTCATCACCGTGGCGGCGGGCGTGTTGGTCATTTCCTCCAAGAACCCCGTGCATTCGGTGTTGTTCCTGATCCTGGCGTTCTTCAATTCGGCCGGCATGTTCGTGCTGATGGGGGCCGAGTTCCTGGCCATGATCCTGGTCGTGGTTTATGTCGGCGCGGTCGCCGTGCTGTTCATGTTCGTGGTCATGATGCTCGACATCAACTTCACGCAACTGCGCTCCGGCTTTTTGCAATACCTGCCGCTGGGCGGGCTGATCGGCTTGATCCTGCTGGCGGAAATGATCGTCGTCGCGGGCGGATGGCAGTCCATCGCCGAAGGCGCGAAGATGGCCCAGGCCGCCGCCCCGATGGCCGACGGTACGACCAACACCCATGCCCTGGGCGAACTCATCTACACCCATTACGTCTATCTGTTCCAGGCCGCGGGCATGATCCTGCTGGTTGCCATGATCGGTGCCATCGTGCTGACGCACCGTCGCCGCACCGGCGTGCGCAAGCAGCGCATCGCCGATCAGAACGCGCGCGGGACCGACACCGTCGAAACCCGCAAGGTCGAAATCGGGAAGGGGATCTGATCCATGCTTGAAATCGGCCTTTCCCATTATCTGACCGTCGCGGCGATCCTGTTTACGCTGGGCATTTTCGGCATTTTCCTGAACCGCAAGAACGTGATCATCATTCTCATGTCCATTGAATTGATGCTGCTGGCGGTGAACATCAACTTGGTCGCCTTTTCATCGCATCTGAACGATCTGGTCGGGCAGGTGTTCGCCTTGTTCGTGCTGACCGTCGCCGCCGCCGAGGCCGCCATCGGCTTGGCCATTCTGGTTGTGTTCTTCCGCAACCGCGGTTCCATCGATGTCGAAGACATCAACATGATGAAGGGGTAGGAACCGCGACATGATTGAAATACTCGCCGTTTTCCTGCCGCTCGTCGGCTCTGTTCTGGCCGGCCTGATCGTCTTCATGCCGCAGGATGATCACGACAAACAGCACAAGATGGACGTCCTGGCGCAGTGGATTACCTGCACCGGGCTGATTCTGTCGGCCATCTGCGCGGTCATCCTGTTCAAGGATGTGGCGCTCGACGGCAATGCCCGGGTGACGGAACTGTTCACCTGGATCGATTCCGGCTCGCTGGAAGTGTCCTGGGCCCTGCGGGTCGATCAATTGACCGCGGTCATGATGATCGTCGTGACCGGCGTGTCGGCCATGGTGCATATCTATTCCTGCGGCTACATGCACCACGACAAGTCGATCCCCCGGTTCATGAGCTATCTGAGCCTGTTCACCTACTTCATGCTGATGCTGATCACGTCCGACAACCTTGTGCAGCTGTTCTTCGGCTGGGAAGGGGTGGGGCTCGCGTCCTATCTGCTGATCGGGTTCTGGTACGACCGCCCGTCGGCCAATGCGGCGGCGATCAAGGCCTTCGTCGTCAACCGGGTCGGCGATTTCGGCTTTGCGCTGGGCATATTCGCGACCTTCATGCTGTTCGACACGGTCAACCTGGACACGATCTTCAATGCCGTGTCCGGCAAGGCCGATGCGACCCTGCAGGTGTTCGGCGGTGAATTCCATGCCCTGACGGTTTGTTGTCTGTTGCTGTTCGTGGGCGCTATGGGCAAATCGGCGCAACTGGGTCTGCATACCTGGCTGCCGGACGCCATGGAGGGCCCGACACCGGTATCTGCCCTGATCCACGCCGCGACCATGGTCACGGCCGGCATCTTCATGGTCGCGCGTCTGTCGCCCATGTTCGAATATTCCGAGGTGGCACTCACGGTCGTCACCATCGTCGGCGCTTCGACGGCGATTTTTGCCGCAACCATCGACTGCGGGCATCACGACATCAAGCGGGTGATTGCCTATTCCACGTGCTCGCAGCTGGGCTACATGTTCTTCGCCTGCGGCGTGTCGGCCTATTCGGCGGGTATCTTCCATCTGATGACCCACGGCTTCTTCAAGGCGCTGCTGTTCCTGGGGGCGGGCTCGGTCATTCACGCCATGTCCGACGAACAGGACATGCGCAAGATGGGCGGCATCTGGAAGCACATCAAGGTGACCTACATCCTGATGTGGATCGGATCCCTGGCGCTGGCCGGCATTCCGCCGTTCGCCGGGTTCTATTCCAAGGACATCGTGCTTGAAGCGGCCTGGGGTGCGCATACGGGCGTCGGCCAATATGCCTTCTGGCTGGGCATTGCGGCCGCGTTCCTGACGGCGTTCTATTCCTGGCGTCTGCTGATCATGACCTTCCACGGCAAGCCGCGCGCGGATGAGACCACCATGGCGCATGTCCATGAAAGTCCCATGGTCATGATTCTGCCGCTGGTCGTATTGGCGGGCGGTGCCTGTCTTGCCGGGGTCTTGGCTTACGATCTGATGGTCGGCCATCACATGGCGGAATTCTGGGGCAAGTCGATCGTCGTTCTGGAACATCACAAGGCGATGGAAAACGCCCATCACGTGCCGCTTTGGGTGAAGCTGCTGCCCTTGATCGTCGGTGTCGCCGGGATCGCCATGGCCTATGTGTTCTACATGTTCGCGCCGGGCATTCCGGGGGCGATCGCCGCCAGATTCCAGGGCATCTACCAATTCCTGTTGAATAAATGGTACTTCGACGAACTCTACGACAAGCTGTTCGTCAAACCGGCCTTCTACCTGGGGCACAATTTCTGGAAAACGGGTGACGGTACGCTGATCGACGGGCTGGGCCCCGACGGCATATCGAAAACCGTACGCAACATCGCAGGCCGCGCGTCGGCGCTGCAGACCGGCTACCTCTACCACTATGCCTTCGCCATGCTGATCGGGATTGTGGCTTTGGTGACCTGGTATCTGATGACGAAGGCGGGGTAAGAAGACCATGGATTGGCCCATTCTATCGCTGGTCACCTTCCTGCCGCTCGTCGGTGTGGTGCTGATTGCCTTTGTCCCTTCGGATAATCCCGAAAACGCCCGTCGTGTGGCGCTGTGGGTTTCCGGCGGAACTTTCCTGGTATCGCTGCTGATCTGGTTCAATTTCGACCGCACGACGGCGGACATGCAGTTCGTCGAAGAGGCGGCTTGGATGCCCATGGCCGGTATTTCCTATCGGGTCGGGGTCGATGGCATATCCATGCTGTTCGTCATGCTGACGACCTTGCTGACTCCGTTGTGCGTCTTGGCCAGCTGGGAAGCGATCAAGGTCCGCGTGAAGGAATACATGATCGCCTTCCTGATCCTGGAAGTCTTCATGGTCGGCATGTTCGTGGCGCTTGACCTGTTCCTGTTCTACATCTTCTTCGAAGCGGTCCTGATCCCGATGTTCATCATCATCGGCGTGTGGGGCGGCCCGCGGCGCATTTATGCATCGTTCAAGATGTTCCTCTACACGCTTTTGGGCTCGGTGCTGATGCTGCTGGCCATGATGGCCATGTACTTCGATGCCGGCACGACCGACATCACCAAGCTGCTTACCCACGATTTCCCGGCACAGTTGGAAACCTGGCTGTGGCTGGCCTTCTTTGCGTCCTTCGCGATCAAGGTGCCCATGTGGCCGGTCCATACCTGGCTGCCGGATGCCCACGTCGAAGCGCCCACGGCGGGCTCGGTCATTCTGGCCGGTGTGCTGTTGAAGTTCGGCGGCTACGGCTTCCTGCGGTTCTCGCTGCCCATGTTCCCGGAAGCCAGCGTGATGTTCACGCCCTTGGTCTATACGCTTTCGATCATCGCGGTGATCTATACCTCGCTGGTGGCGCTCGCCCAGGAAGACATGAAAAAGCTGATCGCCTATTCGTCGGTCGCCCACATGGGCTTCGTGACCATCGGTGCCTTCACCATGACGGTGCAGGGGATCGAAGGCTCGATCTATCAGATGCTCAGCCACGGCGTCGTGTCGGCGGCCCTGTTCCTGATCGTCGGCGTGGTCTACGACCGTGAACATTCGCGCGAGATCGATCATTACGGCGGTCTGGTCGAACGCATGCCGGCTTACGGGATTATCTTCATGCTGTTCATGCTGGCATCCGTGGGGCTGCCCGGCACGGGTGGGTTCGTGGGTGAATTCCTGGTGCTGCTGGGCGCGTTCCAGGCCAACCCCTGGGTTGCGGCGCTGGCTTCGACCGGTGTGATCCTGGGTGCGGTCTATATGCTGTACCTGTACCGCCGGATCATCTTCGGCAAACTGACCAAGGAGCACCTGTCCAAGATCAAGGACATGGACAAGCGCGAGATCGCGGTGTTCGCACCCCTGGTTATCGTGACCCTGTGGATGGGGATTTATCCGTCTTCGTTCCTGGACGTCATGCATGTGTCCGTTGAAAACCTGTTGAAGAACGTGGAAACGGCGCTGGCCGCCGCCGGCCACGCCAACATCGCCGGACGCTAAGAGAGGACCGGACAAGAGATGACCATCGATCAGATTATTCCGGCTCTGCCCGAAGTCTTCGTCGCCTGCATGATCATGGCGCTGTTGATGCTGGGCGTGTTCCAAAAAGGCGCCTTGGCGGAACAGGATGTGAAAAGCTTCCGCCTGATTTCAGGCCTGTCCGTGGGCGTTCTGGGCCTGACCGTTCTGTTGGTCGTCATGCTGGCCGACCGCCAGCTGATGGCCTTCAACAACATGTTCGTGGTCGACGGTTTCGCGACCTATGCCAAGGTTCTGGTGCTGGTGGCGTCGGCGGCGGCGATCGTGCTGTCGACGGGTTATCTGGAACGCCATGGCGTGGCGCGGTTCGAGTACGCCATTCTCGTCGTGTTCGCGACGCTCGGCATGATGATGATGATTTCGGCCAATGATCTGATCTCGCTCTATATGGGGCTGGAGATGCAGTCGTTGTCGCTCTACGTCATCGCCGCATTCCAGCGCGACGATCAGCGGTCGACCGAGGCGGGGCTCAAGTATTTCGTGCTCGGCGCTCTGGCCTCGGGCATGCTGCTATACGGCGCCTCCCTGGTTTACGGTTTCGCCGGCACCACCAACTTCACGGTTCTGGCCGATCTGCTGAAGGGCGGGGAGCCCTCGGTCGGTCTGGTCGTCGGCATCGTGTTCGTGGTCGCCGGTCTGGCGTTAAAGGTTTCCGCCGTGCCGTTTCAAATGTGGACGCCCGACGTCTACGAAGGGGCGCCGACGCCGGTCACGGCGTTCTTTGCCGTGGCACCCAAGATCGCGGCCTTGGCGCTGTTCACCCGCGTGATGATGGAGCCGTTCGGTGACGCCGCCGCCAGCTGGCAGCAGGTCATCATCTTCATCTCCGCCGCCTCCATGATCCTGGGCGCCGTCGCCGCCGTGGCACAGAAGAACATCAAACGCCTGATGGCCTACAGTTCCATCGGCCATGTGGGCTATGCCCTGATCGGTCTGTGCGTTGCCGATGAAACCGGCGTGCGCGGCATTTTGGTTTATCTTGCGATCTATCTGGTCATGAACGTGGGGGCCTTCGCCTGCATCCTGTGCATGAAGCGGGGCGACCGCATGGTCGAACAGATCTCCGATCTTTCCGGCATGTCCAAGACGCATCCTTTCATTGCCTTCGCGCTGCTGGTCTTCATGTTCTCCATGGCCGGCGTGCCGCCGCTGGCGGGCTTCTTCGCCAAGCTTTATATCTTCTGGGCGGCGATCGAAGCGGGCCTGGTCGCCCTGGCCGTGATCGGGGTGCTGACCAGCGTGATCGGCGCGTTCTATTATCTTCGCATCGTGCGCGTGATGTATTTCGAGGATACGGAAGACCCGCTGGATGCCGGAATCAGCCGTGAGCTGAAGCTTCTGATCGGTGTTGCGGCATTCATCATCTGCTTCTTCTTCATCCAGCCCAATTTAATCCTGGATCCCGCAGCCGCCGCGGCGAAGGCCTTGCTCGCCGGATAGCGAGTGAAAGGTCCGTCATGGACACACCGAACCTCCCATCCTTGTTCAATCTGGTCGCGCTGGACAGCGTCGACAGCACCAACGCGGAAGCGCGCCGTCTGGCCGAAAAGGGCCCGGAAGAAACGCCCGAAGGCACCTTGGTCTGGGCAGCGGAACAAACGGCCGGGCGGGGGCGCCGGGGCCGGACTTGGCACAGCCCGAAAGGGAACTTCTATTGCTCCATCGTGCTGCGGCCCGACGTTCCGTTGAAAGACGCGGCGCAATTCGGTTTCGTCGCATCGCTGGCCGTGTTCGATACCATCGGCAGCCTGGCGCAGCCCGGCACGGAAGCCCATACCAAATGGCCCAATGACGTTTTGATTTCCGGGCGCAAGGTCGCGGGCATATTGCTTGAGGCCCAGGGGGCGGCTTCGCCTGAGGCCGAGCCGGATTTCGTGATCGTCGGGGTCGGCGTGAACCTTGTCGATTACCCGGAAGATGTGGAATTTCCCGCGACCGCCATGGCCGAGGAAGGCACGCGTGTTCTGGCCCCTGAATTTCTGGAAGTATTCGCCAAGCACTTCCTGGCCTGGACACGGATGTGGGTCGATGAAGGCTTCCCGCGCGTCCGCAAGAACTGGCTGTGGCGCTGCGATCAGGTCGGCAAGAATGTCGAAGTGCGTCTTGCCAACGAAACCCTGACCGGCGTCTTCAAAGACCTGGATGACACGGGGGCGTTGGTTTTGGACACTCCCGACGGCCCGCGTACCATCACCGCCGGTGATGTCTATTTTCCCCAGTCGAACGCGTAAGTAACGGGGAGGGTGATATGCTGCTGGCCATCGATTCCGGAAACACCAATATCGTCTTTGCCGTGTTTGACGACGCCGGAACCGTTAAGGGCACCTGGCGCGCCAATTCGAAATTGGAGCGGACCAAGGATGAACATGCCGTCTGGCTGCGCCCGCTTTTGGAAATGAACGGGATCGCGCCCGAGGACATTACCCATGCCATCCTGGCGACGGTCGTGCCCAACAACCGGTTTCCCTTGGTCGGGCTGTGCCGGGATTACTTCGGGATCGAGCCCCAGGTGATCGGCGATGCCGGGATTGATCTGGGCATCAAGGTTCTGGTCGACCGGCCGGAACAGGTCGGCGCCGACCGCTTGGTCAATACGGTTTCCGCCCATGCCAAATACGGCGGGCCGCTGATCATCGTCGATTTCGGCACGGCCACGACCTTCGACGTGATAGACGGGCAGGGCAGCTATGTGGGCGGCGTCATTTCGCCCGGTATCAACCTGTCGCTGGAAGCCCTGCATCAGGCCGCCGCGAAACTGCCCCTGATCAGTGTCGAGAGGCCTGAAAAGGTGATCGGCCGTGATACGGTCACGGCCATGCAATCGGGGGTCTTTTGGGGTTATGTCGGCTTGATCGAAGGGATCGTCGGCCGTATTCGCCTGGAAATGGGTGCCGACTGCCAGGTCATCGCCACGGGCGGCCTCGCCCCCCTGTTTGTCGAAGCAACGGCCTGTCTTGAGCAGGTCGATGCCAACCTGACCCTGGACGGACTTTACATGATCCATCGGAACAACACCGCATGACCGGCAACGATGCGGTGACGGACGGCGATAACGAACTGGTTTTCGTGGCCCTTGGCGGCGCCGGCGAGATCGGCATGAACCTGAACCTTTACGGCTACGGCCCGCCGGGTGAAGAACGCTGGATCATGCTTGACCTGGGGGTCACGTTTTCCGACGGCTGGCCGCCGGGCGTCGATGTGATCATGGCCGACCCCACGTTCATTGAAGAACGCAGGGATCAGCTTGACGGCTTGGTCCTGACCCATGCCCACGAAGATCATCTGGGCGCGGTTCAATATTTGTGGGACCGCTTCAAATGCCCGATCTACGCCACGCCGTTCACGGCCCATATCCTGAACCGCAAGCTGTCGGAGCCGGGATGGGAAAACGAGGCCGAGGTCAATGTCGTGCCGCTGCAGGGCAAATTCTCGGTCGGGCCGTTCGAATTGGAACTGATCACGCTGACCCATTCAATCCCCGAGCCCAATGGCGTGGTGCTGCGCACGCCGCTGGGCACGGTCCTGCATACGGGCGATTGGAAGTTCGACCCGGATCCGGTGATCGGCGACGTGTCCGACCAGGAAGCGCTGCGTGCCCTGGGCGATGCCGGAGTCACGGCCATGGTTTGCGATTCCACCAATGTGTTCGCGCCGGGGCAGTCGGGGTCCGAGGGCGACATCCTGGACAGCATGGCCGAGGTCATCGCCGGATGCAGCGGGCGGGTCGCCGTAGCCTGCTTTGCGACCAACGTGGCGCGCCTGGAAACCATCGCCCGCGCGGCGGCGGAAACGGGGCGCGAAGTGGTTCTTGCCGGCCGGTCCCTGTGGCGGATTCAGAGTGCAGCTCGGGAAAACGGGTATTTGGCCGATATTCCGCCGTTCCTGGCCGAGGAAGACGCCAATAACCTGCCCGATGACAAGGTCCTGATTATCTGTACCGGCAGCCAGGGGGAGCCCCGGGCCGCCCTGTCGCGTATCGCCGCCGGAGATCATCCCCGGATTTCCTTGGGCGAAGGGGATTGGGTCATTTTCTCGTCGCGGGAAATTCCCGGCAACGAGACCTCGATCGCGCGGTTACAGAATGATCTGGTGGCATGCGGCGTGCGGATCATTACCGCGCGCGATGCCTTCGTCCATGTTTCGGGCCACCCCAACCGGGACGAGCTGTCCCATATGTATCAGCTTGTCCGCCCGCGGGTGGCGGTGCCGGTCCATGGCGAGCTTCGCCATCTGCATGAACATGCGCGCCTGGCCCGGGAATGCCAGGTGGAACAGGCCATTCTGGCACCCAACGGAACCATGGCGCGTCTGGCCCCGGGACCGGCGGAAATCGTCGATCACGTGCCGACGGGGCGTTTGGCCCTGATCGGCGGGCGGCTTGTGCCCCTGGACGGCAACCTGATCAAGGAGCGCATCCGCGGGGTCTGGCATGGCGTGGTCACGGTGACCGTCGCCGTCGACGATGCCGGCCTGGCGGAAGAACCGCAGATCACCACATTGGGAATTTCAGAAGACCAGGACGAGGACCCGGTGGTCGATGCCGCGCGTGAGGCCGCGATCAACGCCGTGCGCGCCCTGCCGCCGCGCAAGCTGGCCGATGATGGGGACGTGCTTGAAGCCGTCCGCTTGGCCGTGCGCCGGACATTCCGGGCGAAATTGGACATGAAGCCCGTGACAACGGTGCATTTGGTGCGTATCTGATAGGAACAACCGTGACGGAGAATCTTGGAACATGATCGGAAAACTGAACCACGTCGCCATTGCCGTTCCCGACCTGGACGCCGCCATGGCGACCTACCGCGACTCCCTGGGGGCCAAGGTGTCCGATCCCCAGGCGGAACCGGATCACGGCGTGACCGTGGTGTTCGTGGAACTTGAGAATACCAAGATCGAACTGCTGCACCCCTTGGGTGAAGGTTCGCCGATCCAGGGGTTCCTGGATAAGAATCCGTCCGGCGGCATCCATCATGTGTGTTACGAAGTCGGGGATATCATGGCGTCCCGCGATCACCTGAAAGCGCAGGGCGCCCGTGTTCTGGGTGATGGAGAGCCCAAAATCGGCGCCCATGGAAAACCGGTGCTGTTCCTGCATCCCAAGGACTTCAACGGCACCTTGATCGAACTGGAACAGGCTTAAATCTTATGAGCTGGCAAACGGGCCTCGCCGTCTATTTCGTGATTTGGTGGATTGCGCTGTTCACGGTCCTGCCCTGGGGCGTGAAGCGGGTCGATCCTGAGGATCTGAAGCCGGGTGAAGACCCGGGCTCGCCGGCAAAGCCGATGCTTCTGATCAAGTTCGCGGCGACCTCGGTCGTGGCAGGGGTGATTTTCGGGATTTTCTACTGGGTCCACGAATCGGGGCTGGTCTCGTTCCGCCCCTAATTCCGCCAACACAATTCCATCCGCGCAAAAATAAAGGCAAGACCACTGTGGTCTTGCCTTACTTAGTCCAAACTCTAGATAAAGCTTCGCGCCGTTTTCGGCTCCCGCTTACTTAATTCTTCTTAATTTATTCCTCCCAAAACCCGGGCCCAGTCTGACCGGCAGGTACTCGTCATTGCGAGCGAGGGCATCTTACTATCGGCCCCCGCATTGGTCACTCTTTTTCTAGGGATAAATCGCAACAATCTTCGTGAATTCGTCGGGGCGGATGAAATCATCGTTCGTCCAGACAATCCCCGTGATAAACGAAGGCCCCCGTGGACAAAGCGAAGGCCATCCCATAAATTCCTGAACCAGTTAACCGGGGCCGTCCCCGCCCGAACATCCGTCGCCGAATGACTGCGGCGGCCAATCACCAACACCGAAAAGGACCCCGGCCCGCATGCGTCTTTCCCGCTTTTTCATGCCGACCATGAAGGAAACGCCCGCCGACGCACAAATCGCGTCGCACCGCTTGATGTTGCGCGCCGGTATGGTCAGGCAATCCTCGGCTGGGATCTATTCTTGGCTGCCGCTGGGCTATCGCGTGCTCAAGAACATCACCCGTATCGTCGAGGAGGAACAGGACGCCATCGGCTGCCAGCAGGTTCTGATGCCGACCATCCAGCCGGCGGAACTGTGGCGCCAGTCCGGACGTTACGATGCCTACGGCCCCGAGATGCTGCGTATCACCGACCGGCACGAACGGGACATGCTCTACGGCCCCACCAACGAAGAACAGATCACCCAGATTTTTGCCGATTCCGTGCGCTCTTACCGCGATCTTCCGAAGATGCTGTATCACATCCAATGGAAGTTCCGGGACGAGGTCCGCCCCCGGTTTGGGGTCATGCGCGGGCGCGAATTCCTGATGAAGGATGCCTATTCATTCGATCTGGATTATGAAAGTGCTAGAAGGTCTTATCAGAAACACTTCGTGTCATATCTGAAGACTTATCAGCGCATGGGATTGAAGGCCATTCCCATGGCGGCGGATACGGGGCCGATCGGCGGTGACATGAGTCACGAATTCCTGATCCTGGCCGACACGGGCGAAAGCGAGATCGCCTGCCATAAGGATTTTCTCGACAACAACTGGCTGGACGGTGTCGATTTCGATGACGATCTGGGCGGTGTGGTTGAAACGTTTACCGAAAAATACGCGGCCACGGACGAGAAACGCGATCCGGCGACGGAAGCGGCCCTGGGTGACGATCTGATCACCGCGCGGGGGATCGAGGTCGGCCATATTTTCTATTTCGGTAAAAAGTATTCCGAGCCCATGGGCGCCAAGGTCGCGGGGCCCGACGGTCAGGAGATCGTGTGTGAAATGGGGTCTTACGGAATCGGCGTGTCGCGCCTGGTCGGGGCCATTATCGAGGCCAACCATGACGATGCGGGCATCATCTGGCCGGAACCGGTGGCGCCGTTCCGAATCGGCCTGATCAATCTGCGTTCGGGCGACGACGCCTGCGATGCGGCGTGTGAAGGGATGTACGACCATTTGCGCAACGCCGGACAGGACGTGCTGTACGACGACCGCAACGAGCGGGCCGGCGGCAAGTTCGCCGATATGGATCTGATCGGTCTGCCCTGGCAATTGATCGCCGGGCCGCGCGGCCTTGAAAAGGACATGGTTGAACTGAAAAACAGGGCCACGGGCGAACGCGAGGAAATCAGCCGGGAATCGGCCCTTGCCCGCCTGACCGATGGATGATGGCCGTCATGGCCTTGAAAACCGGCTGCATGGGCATAGAAGATCAAGTTTTTGCCCTTAACTCAGCCCTCTGCCGAGCCGCAAGGAAGGATAGCGCTGCCCGTGTTCAGCCGATTTGAATGGATGATGGCGCTGCGCTATTTGCGCGCCCGCCGACAAGAAGGGTTCATCTCCGTCATTGCCTGGTTTTCCCTATTGGGCATCGCCCTTGGCGTGGCCACCCTGATCATCGTCATGTCGGTCATGAACGGGTTCCGCGAGGAGCTTCTGGGCCGCATTCTGGGCCTGAACGGCCACCTCAGCGTGCAGGGCCAGTTTCGCGAACTGAAAGGCTTCGACCCCATCGCCGATAGCGTCCGTGACCTGCGCGACGTCGTCAGCGTCACCCCCCTGATCGAAGGGCAGGCCATGGCGACCGCCAACGGGACGGCCCAGGGTGCCCTGGTGCGCGGCATCCGCCCCAATGACCTGACCCGCCGCAAGCTGATTGCCGACAACATCACCCGCGGTTCCGTCGATAACTTCACCCCCGGCGGCAAGAACGTGGTGATCGGCGAGCGCCTGGCGCAGAAGATGGGGCTTCGGGTCGGCGACAAGATCACCCTGATTTCGCCCAAAGGCAGCGCCACCGCCTTCGGCACCGTGCCGCGCACGGCGGCTTACCGCATTGCCGCGACCTTCGAAGTCGGCATGTATGAATACGATTCCAGCTTCGTGTTCATGGATCTGACCGACGCCCAGGTCTATTTCCGATACCCGAAGGAAGCCGTGTCGTCCCTGGAGGTGTTCATCAAGGACCCGGACGACGCGCTGGAGGTCAAACAGCGCATTGCCGGTGCGACAAAAGGGATCGGGCGGATCCATGACTGGCAACAGGCCAACGCCAGCTTTTTCAACGCCATACAAGTCGAACGCAACGTCATGTTCCTGATCTTGACACTGATCATCCTGGTCGCCGCGTTCAACATCATCTCGTCGATGATCATGCTGGTGAAGGACAAGGGCAGGGACATCGCCATTCTGCGCACCATGGGGGCGACCCGCGGCATGGTCATGCGGGTATTCCTGATCGCGGGCGCCAGTGTGGGCGTGATCGGCACGGTCGCAGGCTCGATCCTGGGCATTTCCTTCGCAAATAATATCGAATCCGTGCGGCAGTGGATTCAGGGCCTGACCGGCACGGACCTGTTCGCGGCGGAAATCTATTTCCTGTCGCAGCTGCCGGCCGTGATCGATTGGAACGAGGTCATCGCCGTGATTGCGATGGCGCTGGGCCTGTCGTTCCTGGCGACGATCTATCCGTCCTGGCGGGCCGCGCGCACCGATCCGGCCGAGGCGCTGCGCTATGAATGATGTCGTGCCTGCGTTGTCGCTTCGGGGCATCCGGCGCACCTTCCGTCAGGGGCGCTCGGAGCTGGAAATCCTCAAGGGCATCGACCTGACTGTGCGGCCGGGCGAGGTCGTGGCGCTGGTCGGTCCGTCCGGGGCCGGTAAATCGACCCTGTTGCATATCGCCGGCCTGCTGGAATCGGCCGACAGCGGCACGATCGAAATCTGCGGCCAGGATTGTTCGGCCATGGGGGACGAGCAGCGCACCCTGGCCCGGCGCTACAACCTGGGCTTCGTCTATCAGCATCATCACCTGCTGCCCGAATTCTCGGCCCTGGAAAACGTCATCATTCCGCAGATCATTTCCGGGATCAGCCATAAGGACGCCAAGGACCGGGCCGGCGAAATCCTGAAATGGATGGGGCTTGAAGAACGCCTGACCCATCGCCCGGCACGGCTTTCCGGCGGAGAGCAGCAGCGCGTGGCCATTGCCCGGGCCCTTTCGACGGCACCCAAGGTGCTGCTGGCCGATGAGCCCACGGGCAACCTTGACCCCCATACGGCGGATGAAGTCTTTTCGATCCTGCTGCGTCTGGCTCGAGGGGCAGGGCTGGCGGCCCTGATCGCGACCCATAACCCGGCGCTGGCGGCGCGCATGGACCGCACGCTGCGCCTGACCGACGGGTTTCTGTTTCCCGAATAGGATCGGAAACGGACGGCGCCGTCGTTTTAAATCCGATTTTCAAACCACCTGGAATATTGCTAGCATCGGCTGTGCTTGACGGCTGCTCCATTCCCGATTGAGTAGAGGGGCAGGGAGCGTTTTCAAGCCGTGTTCCGCACAGACTGATCAGAAGGATGCATCGCGTTGTCCAGATATGTTCGCTCATCCGTTGCGGGTGCGATGCTTGTCGCGCTCGTCCCATCTGCCGCCACGGCGCAACCAGCGCGTGACGCGGCGCTTCCGGAAGGGGCAGGAAAGCAGGTTGTCGAAGCCGTTTGCACCGCCTGCCACAAGACCAACCTGATCACCCGGTCCTCGGGATACAGCCCCGACCACTGGCGGGAACTGATCGCCACCATGGTCGATCTGTCCGGCGATGCCGCGCTGCAGGATCAGATCGTCGGATATCTGGCGGCCAATTTCCCGCCCCATGCCAAGCTGGCGCCGACGCTGGTTTCCGGCCCGGCCAAGATCACCTTCAAGGAATGGGTCGTGCCGACCCTGGGGCAGCGGTCCCGCGATCCGATCCAGGCCGCCGACGGCACCATCTGGTGGGCCGGCCAGTTCGGCAATCTGATCGGCAGGATCGATCCGACGAGCGGAAAAATGACCGAATACCCCCTTCCCGATGGGGCCTACCCGCACAGTGTGACCCTCGATGCAGCCGGGAACGTCTGGTACACGGGCAACAAGAATGGCACCGTCGGCATGCTTGATCCGAAGACGGAAAAGATCACCGTCTACAACATGCCCGATCCGACTGCTAAGGACCCCCATACGGCGATTTTCGATGACGCCGGAATCCTGTGGTTCACGCTCCAGCATTCCAACATGATCGGCCGCCTCGATCCCCGGACGGGGGCCGTGAAACTGGTCAAGGTCGAAACGCCCAAGGCCCGCCCCTACGGCATCAAGATCGACGCCGCGGGCACACCCTGGGTCGCCTGCAACGGCAGCAACTGCCTGATCAGGGTCGATCCGGCGACCATGGCGTTGACCGAAATTAAGTTGCCGATTCCGGCAACCACGGTGCGGCGCCTGGACATCGCGCCCGACGGCATGATCTGGTACGTGAATTCGTCGCAGGGTCGGCTTGGCCGATACGACCCCCGAACCGGCGACATCAAGGAATGGCCTTCGCCGTCGGGAAAGAATTCACACCCTTACGCCATCGCGGTCGTCAATGGGATCGTCTGGTACAATGAATCCCGTCGCCGTCCGGACGCCTTGGTCCGTTTCGATCCCGGGACGGAGACCTTCCAAAGCTGGGCCATTCCTTCCGGCGACGTCTATGCCGGGATCGTCCGGCACATGCGGGCGACCCGCGAAGGCAACCTGCTGATCCACCAGAGCAGCACCAATCGGATCATCGAGGTCAAGCTACCTGGTACGACACCGGCGACGCAATAATCCGCCGGGCCGCTCTCGCGTCCCAATTTGGAACAATCTAAAAGTATTGTTTCTCAATGAATTGAGAGGAAATCTGCATGCTGACTGTTCATACCCTCAATGATCGTATCGGCGCCCACCGCGAAGGGGCGGGGCATGCCACCGAGGTGCCCCCCAATTCGCGTCTGTTGTTCTGTAACGGACAGGTCGGTTGCCTGCCGGACGGCACTGTGCCGGGCGACGTGGGCGAACAGGTGACGATTGCCTTGGACCGTATCGCCGCGATCCTCGCCGCTGCGGATATGGGGTTTGAAGACATCGTAAAAGTGACGATCTATGTCACCGCCCCCAAACACCTGGACCATTTCTACGCCCAGCGTAAAACCTACTTCGCGGACCATAATCCGCCGGCGGTGCTGTTGACGGTCGGGCCGTTTCCGCGCCCGGGGGTGCAGATCGAAATCGAGGTAACTGCTGCCAAGGCCGCCTAGTCACGATCGAGCGATACAGCCTCACCGTGCGGCGTTGTCAGGTAAGCATCCCGCCATTGTTCGGCACGAACGGTGACTTCGTCGCTCAGGGCCAGGCCCTTTTCCGCACAAAGCCGTTCCAGCGCCGCCAGCCAATGGCGGTAATAGGTCTCGCCCGTGTCCGGGTCTCCGGCGGCCTGGGCACGCTTGATCTCCGCCCCCAGGGTATTGGCCCATTCGTCGGCGGTGAAAACGCCTGTGTCGATCAGGGCATTGGCCAGGGCGAAGGCCTGGGCCTCCCAGGGCTCGCAGAATACGGGCTCGGACTTGGTGTCGGGGGCGGTCATGCGGGCTCCAAATAAGGTTCCCACAGATCGGCGAACACGGCGGACCGTCCCTTGGCGTCCGGCCCCCATAACTCCTCGCCTTCGAACCGGACCGAATATAGCGGGTGGCCGTCGGTCACGCCCGGAAGGTGTGTGTCAGGGAAAACATGAATACCGTGCAGGCGTTGCACCACGCCGACACGGCCCCGGGTATAGCGGGGGGCACGGGTATGGCCCTGGGGGTGGAAATTCTTGACCCGCACGGTGTCACCGACGGCGTATTGCGGAGTGACCGGAACGTCCATGTCCGCCGGGCCGCCGGCCTTGACCGCGTTCAAGGCTTCGTCCGGACCCGGTACATGAATGGAATCAGGCGCCGGAGCCTGCGGCTTGCCCGAGGCGATTTCCTCGGCCGTAACCAGGCCGGATTCCTGAAGCAGAAGCTCCGTCCCCGCGAACCAGTTTTCGTAATAGGTGTTCAGCAGGTAGCGCGCCGGATGCTGCCGTTCCCTGGAATGGCGGCCCATGTCGATGTTCCAGCGGCCCAGCAAGGCCGCCGCCAGGGTCAGGGAAAACGCCTTGCGCTCCCAATCGGCGTGGAATACAGGTTCTTTATTTTCGGGCTCCGGGTTGATGGGGCCGAGGCCGTGCATCCCGCCCAGGTCGTGGCCGCTGTTCATTCCGCAGCTCCCTTCAATTCCTTGGGCGATTTGGCTTGTTCGACCCCGATCATGGAATTACGGGTGACCAGCTGTTCCAGCTGTTCCGCCGACCAGCCGTCGGTGCCGGCGGGGCGTTCGGGAATGACCAAATAGCGCATTTCAGAGGTCGAATCCCAAACCCGGATTTCGACGTCGTCATCCAACCGGGTGCCGAATTCGGCCAGGACCCCGCGCGGGTCGGCGACGGCGCGCGAACGATAGGGGGCGGACTTGTACCAAACGGGTGGCAAGCCCAGAACCGTCCATGGATAGCAGGAGCATAGCGTGCAGACGACCAGGTTATGGACCTTGGGGCCGTTTTCGACACAAACCATGTGTTCGCCCTGGCGGCCTTTGAAGCCGAAATCGCCGATCGCGGCGCTGGCATCGTCCTGCAGCCATTGGCGGTAGGCGGGATCTGTCCAGGCGCGGGCGACGACCTTCTTACCGTTCTGCGGGCCGACGTGGTGTTCATAGCGGTCGACCAGGGCGTCCAAGGTGGCAGGATCGACCAGACCTTTTTCCACCAGCAGACTTTCCAACGATTTCACGCGCAGGGCGATGTCGCTGGGCGGTTCCGTATGGTCGTGCCCGTGGTCATTATCGTGTCCGTCGTGGGGCATCTGTTCCTCCCGATTCTCTGGTTCCGGAACCTTGCCGCGAAAACGGCCCGGCGACAACGGCCAGTTGGTCAAAAGCGGGTGACCATGCGAACGCAGGGATTTCGGGGTTATCCACGGCCAATTTCCTGGGGCCGTGGATAAATCGGCATTTCCGGTCGGCAGCCCAAGGATTCTATGGAATCAATATCCCATGTCCCACGCTGATTTCGTTCACCTGCGCGTCCATTCCGCCTATTCGCTTTCCGAAGGGGCCATCCGGCTCAAGGATCTGGCGAAGATGTGCCGTGATATGGAGATGCCGGCCGTCGCCGTGACGGATACCAACAACCTGTTCGGCGCGCTGGAATTCTCCATGGCGGCGCGGGACAAGGGCATTCAGCCGATTGTCGGCTGCCAAATCTCCATCAAGCCCGAAGCCGAAGATGACGCCGGTCACGGCATGGGCGCTTCGGGCGGCAATGGCGGGGTCAAACAGGACCGTGCCCCGTCCGTGGTGCTGCTGATCCAGAACGCCGAAGGCTATCAGAACCTGCTGCAGATGTTGAAGGTCGCCTATCTGGATGGCGAGGATCACGAGGAAACGGCGATCTCGCTGGAAACCCTGCTGCACCATAACGCCGGTCTGATCCTGTTGACGGGCGGCCCGGGCGGCCCGATCGGACATCTAATCCAGGACGGCAAGATCGATGCCGCGCGCGACTTGCTGGCGCGGCTGGCTAAGGCCTACGAAGGTCGGACCTATGTAGAAATCCTGCGCCACGGCATGATGGCCGAGGAACGGACCGAAGGGGCGTTCCTTGATTTCGCCTATGATTTGGACCTGCCGCTGGTCGCCACCAACGAATGCTTCTATCCCACGGCCGACATGTACGAAGCCCACGATGCCTTGGTCTGCATCGCGGAAAGCGCTTATGTGTCTGAATCCGAACGCCGCCGCCTGACGCCCGAACATTGGTTCAAGGGAGCGGCCGACATGCGCCGGGTGTTCGAAGACCTGCCGGAAGCGGTCGACAACACCCTGGTCATCGCCAAACGCTGTGCCTTCATGGTCGAAAAGATCGCGCCCATTCTGCCGCCGTTCGATTGCGGCGAAGGCCGCACGGAAGAGGACGAGCTTAAGGCGCAGGCCCATGCGGGGCTGGATAAGCGTTTGGAAACCCACGTTTTCAAGGACGGCATGGGCGAAGCCGCGCGCGACGAGGCCGCCAAACCCTACCGCGAACGCCTGGACTACGAACTGGGCGTGATCAATGAAATGGGCTTCCCCGGCTATTTCCTGATCGTTGCCGACTTCATCGGCTGGGCCAAGGATCAGGGCATTCCCGTGGGGCCGGGCCGTGGCTCGGGTGCGGGGTCCGTGGTCGCTTGGTCGCTGTTGATCACCGATTTGGACCCGCTGCGCTTCGGCCTTCTGTTCGAACGCTTCCTTAATCCGGAACGTGTGTCCATGCCCGACTTCGACATCGATTTCTGCCAGGACCGGCGGGACGAAGTCATCCGCTATGTGCAGCGCAAATACGGCGACGACCATGTGGCGCAGATCATCACCTTCGGTAAGCTGCAGGCCCGCGCCGTGCTGCGCGACGTCGGGCGCGTGCTGCAGATGCCCTACGGGTACATCGATAAAATCTGCAAGTTGGTACCCAACAACCCGGCCAACCCGGTAACCCTGGGAGAAGCGGTCGAGGGCGAGCCGCAGATCCGCCAGATGATGAAGGAGGACCCGCAGGTTCAGCATCTGGTCGACCTGGCCATGAAGCTGGAGGGGCTCTACCGCCACGCCTCGACCCACGCCGCCGGTGTGGTGATCGGCGACCGGCCGTTGCAGGAACTGATCCCGCTGTACCGCGACCCGCGCTCCGACCTGCCCGTGACCGGCTTCAACATGAAGTTCGTGGAAAGCGCCGGGCTGGTGAAGTTCGACTTCCTGGGCCTCAAGACCTTGACCGTGCTGTCGACCGCCGTGGAGCTGTGCCGGGAAAAGGGAGTCGAGATTGATCTGTCGACCATTCCTTTGGACGACACCGCGACCTTCGAAATGATCGGGCGCGGCGAGACGACGGGCGTGTTCCAGTTGGAAAGTCAGGGCATGCGCGACGTCCTGCGCCAGATGAAGGCCGATACCTTCGAAGACATCATCGCCGTCGTGGCGCTGTATCGTCCGGGGCCCATGGACAACATCCCCAGCTACATCGCACGCAAAAAGGGCGACGAGGTACCCGACTATCTGCACCCGATCCTGGAGCCGATCCTGACCGAAACCTTCGGCATCATGATCTATCAGGAACAGGTCATGCAGGCGGCGCAGCTGCTGTCCGGTACCTCGTCGCCCTTTTTGCGTGCGATGTAGCTGGGGATGTTGTCCATGGGCCCCGGACGATACAGCGCCACGACGGCGATGATGTCTT
>JAVJOU010000002.1:0-29074 GCA_040216635.1 Rhodospirillales bacterium
AGAGGGCCGCTGAAGCAGAGTTATAGAGAGCAATATATCGCCATATTTCCCTATAATTTCCCTATTGATTAGGGAATATCATAAGAGACTGGTTCGCCAAAGGCTGCCCCCACCGCCATCCCAGCCGGCCCGGAAGCCCCCGAGGCGGCTGCGCGGGGCGCCCCCTCATTCCATTTTCACCTGGAATTATGCGGACGGGATAAGATTCAGGGAAAAATAATGTTAGGATTACTATACCTCTCCCAACTGCCTGGATAGAACAGCACACCGGAGCCGCTGCGTGTTTCACGTCGAACTTATCAAGCCCTCGCACTATGACGACGACGGTTACGTCATCCAGTGGCGGCAAGCACTGATTCCTTCGAATTCCCTGGCCTGCCTGTACAGCATTGCGCGCGAAGCGGCCTCAAGAAAAGTGCTTGGTCCCGGGATCGACATTGATATCCATGCCTACGATGAAACCAACACCGTCATTCCGGTCAATCGGATTATTCACCGGATCAACGATGCCAAAGACGGCGGTATCGTCTGTTTCGTCGGTGTGCAGTCGAACCAGTTTCCGCGGGCAATGGACCTGGCCCGCCGGTTCCGCACCGCCGGCATAGATGTCGTCATCGGCGGCTTTCATGTCAGCGGCTGTATCGCGATGCTGGATGAGCTGCCTGCGGATATACAGGAAGCCAGGGACCTGGGCATTTCCCTGTTCGCAGGCGAAGCGGAAGGCCGGCTGGATGAGGTCATCATCGACGCCCACAGCACCGCCCTTAAGCCGATTTACAACCATATGTCCGATCTGCCCGGCCTAGAAGGTGCAACCACGCCGTATCTACCGGCGGTCGTACTCGACGGCTACAAACATTCGATGACCAGTTTCGATGCGGGCCGAGGATGTCCGTTCCAATGCAGCTTTTGCACGATTATCAACGTGCAAGGCCGTAAGTCGCGTTACCGCAGTGCCGACGATGTCGAAGCCATCGTTCGGCGCAATCACCAACAGGGCGTGACCGAGCATTTCATCACGGACGACAACTTCGCCCGCAACAAAAACTGGGAAAAAATCTTCGATCGCCTGATCTGGCTGCGCGAAGACCAAGGTATGACCGAGCTGAGTTTCGTAATTCAGGTCGATACCCTTTGCCACAAGATTCCCAACTTCATTCAGAAAGCCAAACGGGCCGGTTGCTGGTACGTCTTTATCGGGCTTGAAAACATCAACCAGGCCAACCTGCAAGCCGCCAACAAGCGCCAGAACCGTATCGCTGAATACCGGGCGCTGTTCCAGGCTTGGCGCAACGAAGGCATCATCACCTACGCGGGCTACATCCTCGGTTTTCCAGCCGATACACCCGAAAGCATCGCACAGGATATCGAAGTCATTCAGCGTGAATTACCGGTCGATCTTTTGGAGTTCTTCGTCCTCACCCCCCTGCCCGGCTCCGCCGATCACAAGAACCTACATGATCGGGGCATCCCCATGGACCCGGATATGAACAATTACGATCTGGAACACATGACAGTCGAACATCCCTTGATGTCGGCGGAAACCTGGTCGCGGACATACCACGATTCCTGGCGCCGATATTATTCGCTGGACCATGCAGAGACATTACTGCGCCGGGCAGCGGCAAGCGGCATCGACCTGATCAGCATGCGTAACCGGATTGTCGAATTTTACGGCACTCAGGTGTTCGAAAACGTCCATCCCCTGCAGGGCGGCATCATCCGGCGCAAGGTACGGCGCGAACGTCGGCCAACCTTCCCGCGGGAGCCGGCGATCATTTTTTATCCCCGATATCTATGGCAGACGGCAACGACGTTGCTGCGGTTCCTGTTATATCAACGCAAGCTGACTCGCATCGTCAAACGCATCAAACGGGACCCAGAGGCGGTACATTATCGCGATGCAGCGTTGACACCTGTCGCTGAAACCCCGGCAGAGACCGAATTCCTTACGCAATACGGAACCAGGAACGCGGAAAACCAGAAGACGGGAACCCGAGCGCGCGCCGCCTCCTGATACCGGCGCGCTGGTCAGGCGGAGGTGCGATGCGCCGGGTCCGCCGCCGCATCAAACCCATTAAGTGGGATCACCGGTCCCGTCGCCCGGCCCTGGAAATCCAACCATTGTCGACGGCGGTAATCAAACAGCTTACAGGCTTTGATGATCGCGAAGTATTCCCGCGCCGCATTGACAAACACCACCGGTGACAGCTTGCGGCGCAGCAGCTTTTGCGCCTCTGCCAGATGGTAAAGCGGTATGCCTTGATTGGCGTGATGGGCCGTATGTTCCATGATGTTGTTCGAAAACACCTGCAACGGCAGGGGTAGACGGGTTTCCGTTGTCCCGGCGATCTGCGCCCGATGGAAAGTCCAGTCTTCCTTGCGGTCGAACCAGGCAATCCGCGGATGGTTGTGATGCAGGTAAATGACAAACCCGTAAACCCAAAGCCAGACGAAAAACGGCACTCCCCAGCCGAGCACGACTGTCAGCCATATCGCGCGTTCTGGTGCGAGTATTACTCCCAGCCAGATCACACCTCCCCAAAATACCGGGTAGCCCAACAGCACGAAAACCGTATCGAATACGTGGCGCCGCCATTCACGGCGCGCCTGACCACGGAAGGGAATGGCGTGCTCCAAAATCAATTCGAACAGGTGGTAGAACGGCGGCCCCAAGGGTGAACGGTAAAGCCGATAAAACATTCGCGCCACCGGACTGGCGGCCGCATAGTCATCCGGCGACCAGGGCTCCCAGTAGCCATCCCGTCCTTTTAAATTCGTGAACCGGTGATGGGTCCGATTGTGCAAAAGAACCCAAAGGCTTGCGGAATACCCCGCCGGCAACAGGGCGAAACGTCCGATCCAATTGTTCAGCGACCGCGAGCCCGTGAATGATTGGTGCAGGGCATCATGGCCAACAACGAAAAACCCGCCGATGACGACCCCGGCCCAAATCGAAAAAGGGATATTCACCCAAATCGGAAGGGGGGCGATGGCGAGCCCTAGTGCGGCCGCGACATAGCCAAACGACACGACTGTGACAAACAATGCCCGGAGGGAGGAACGCCGGGTAAACCGGCGCCGGTCCCCCGGTAACAGCCAGCTTCCACTTCGCCCCTCGGACTTGGACCCATCCTGGGATGTATTCATATTATTCTGTTGATGGTCGTCCAAATTCGACTCCGCAGCCTCTGACGAGAGCTTTAAATTTATAATTCTACGGAAAACAGTATAGTATTTTGATCCATGAAAAAAATAACTCACACGGTGAAATTACCCGACCATACGGTCTTCTTTCTGTCGGCTTCCTAGCCGCTTTATCAGAAGGGCCTAACGTGACATTCAAAGATTGGCGCGTGAATACGCTTGGGCAATAAATTAAACCGGTTGTTGTGCGGGGGGTAACGTCAACGCGACAAAGCCGGAATAAAGAAAAAGAAGAACGGGGTTCGATGGCGCAGCATAAGAATATCTCATCAAACATTCCCGGAACCATGCGCTGGGATGGATGGGGAGCCTTTGACGCCTTGTTTGATCCGGGCGACCGCCCCAGCATATGGCCTTATGTGGCCAATCACCTGCAGATTCGCCCTGAATGGCCGAAGACACCGTCAATTGACCCCAGCAAAATCAGCCCACCGGATTGCCGCCTGACCCCCGGCCAAAAAGACGCCCTGGCTGAAATTTTCCCCGACGACCGCTGGTCCTGTTCGGCCATGGACCGGATCGTTCACGCCTACGGGAAAAGTACCCGCGATATCTGGCGGCTGCGCCATGGTCGGCTAGATTTCGCACCGGACGCCGTGGTCGCGCCTGTGACCGAAGATGAAATCGGCGCCCTTTTGAATTTTGCGCGCACGAACGATGTCATCCTCATTCCTTTCGGCGGCGGCTCAAATGTCGCCGGCTGCCTGGAATTGTTTCGCGCTGACGCACGTCCGGTTGTTTCCGCCAATCTGCGCCGGTTCAATCAGGTGCTGGAAATCGATACGCATTCGGGATTTATCCGGGCAGAGCCGGGAATTCTCGGCCCCGATCTGGAAAAGGCCCTGAACGCGGCGGGCATGACGCTGGGCCATTTCCCCGACTCATTCCCCTACTCGACCCTCGGCGGGTGGGTCGCGACCCGGTCCTCAGGAATGATGAGCGATACCTACGGCAATATCGAAGACATGGTCGTCGCTTTGCGCATGCTGACCCCGGAAGGGGTCATCGAGACGCATCGCGTCCCGCAGGCGTCGAACGGCCCGGACCCGAACTGGCTGTGCATCGGCAGCGAGGGCACCTTCGGCATCATTACGGAATTGACCATGCGGATCCGTCCGCTCCCCCCAAAGCGCGCTTTCCATGGCTACCTCTTCCCATCATTCATGGATGGCCTGCGTGCTCTTAAACAATGCAGCGAACAAGACATCTCGCCGATGCTTAGCCGTCTGAACGACCCCTCCAAGACGCAATTGTCCGCGGCCTTCAGACATCGGGAAAGTCGTGGCAAAAAACTGATCGGACGTATGTTCAAGGCATACCTTAGTGCCGTGCGAGGATTCGACTTACCGAACGCCTGTCTCATGGTCGCGGCTTTTCAAGGCGATGATGCCAAGGTCCGCCATGACCGTAAAGCCGTCGAACGGATCTACCGCGCCAACGGAGCGGTCGCGCTTGGGCGTGGGCCGGGTGAAGCCTTCGCCAACGGCAAATATGACTTCCCCTACATTCGCGATTTCCTGATGGAACGGGGTGTCATCTGCGACGTAGCCGAAACATCGACGACATGGGGCGGCATGGCCGACCTTTATAATCAGGGAATGGCCCGCATCGGCGCACAACTCAGAACCGATAAACGACCGATATGGCTTGGTTGCCACGTCAGCCATACATATCCGCTTGGCGCATCGATTTACTTCAGTTACGCGTTTCGCTGCGTCATCGACGATGAAAACACCTATGATCCTGAAGCCGAACTTGCCTATTACGCCGCCGTCAAGAAGGCCAGCTTGGACTGCTTTGCCGAAACTGGCGCCACGCTTTCCCATCACCACGCGGTCGGATACGAACATCTTCCCTGGTTGGACCGTGAATCCAAGGTCGGCAGCGGGACCATGGTTGACCGCATCAAGCGCAGCCTCGACCCATCGGCAATCATGAACCCGGACAAGCTGACCGCAGATTTTAGCGCCAAGGCCCTAGACGACCTTCTTAATCCAACAGCGCGACAAACCCCACCCGACGACAGCCCGAATAATAATGGAACCAGGAATGCTGGATAACTCACCGATCCGGATGCCGGCGGACGGCCGTGCCCCGTCTTCTGCGGAAGCTCTTCGTCATTGGGCGGAGCATGCGCCGGATAAGATCGCCTTTCGCTTGCTAAGCGGGGAGGATATCGCCCATGAAATCAACTACGGCGCTTTGTACAAGCGGGCTGAGAATGTCGCCGGCGCGTTGAGCCAAAAAGCCAATCCCGGCGACCGGGTGATGCTCCTATTCGCACAAGGTCTTGATTTCGTCGTCGGCTTCGTCGCCTGCCAAATGGCCGGGATGATTCCAGTTCCGATGAGCCTTCCCCGTGGCAGAGAGCGGAATTCCCGCCTTGCCCATGTTGAAGCAGATTGCCTGCCCGCCGTGATTCTTAGTCACGAAGCGGCGCGAAAGGCACTTGCCGGACGCACGTTTTCCGTTCCCGTCATCGAAATTTCCAAGATGGAAAACGGCACCCCACAGGCGTCCACACGCAATAACGATATTGCATTCCTCCAATACACATCTGGGTCAACGGGCACCCCTAAAGGGGTCATCATTTCTCAGGACAACCTTTGGTCTAACGTCGCCGATATTTCGGCAAGCTTCCGCGTTAAACAGCAAAGCGAGACGGTGACCTGGCTGCCGAGCTATCACGACATGGGCTTGGTCGGGACGATACTCGTCCCGCTGTTTCAAGGGGTTACCAGCAACCTGATGGCACCCGACGATTTCATTCGCAGGCCGCTGTCTTGGTTGAATGCGATCTCACGCTTCAGGGCCGATATCGCGGGCGGCCCGAACTTCGCGTTGGAGCTATGTGCAAATCGCCTTCAGAATACCGAGCAAGCACCATGGGTCGGGGACCTGGACCTTTCCACTTGGCAGGTACTGTTCGTCGGTGCGGAGCCGGTCAACGCGGAAACGCTGGCACGGTTCTCTGCCGCAGCCGCGCCGTATGGTTTCAACCCCGCCAGTTTCCTTCCATGCTACGGCCTTGCGGAAGCAACGCTTTACGCCGCTGGGAGCCGGGGAACCCCCGGACAACTGACGCAGCGGTTCGATACGTCCGCGTTGCAGAACGGACGAGCTGTTCCGGCAAACGACAGTCCCCGTAACAAGAAGGCGGACACCCCTCGGTTACCGCCAACCTCATTGGTCGGTTGTGGCGGAAAGAATCTTCAAAGATCAACTCAAGTTGTCATCGCCGACCCAGACACCCGAACCCCTTTGAATGATCGGCTTTTGGGAGAGGTTTGGCTTTCCGGTCCCGGAATATCAAAGGGCTATTGGCCGAACAGCCAAGATGACGGCAAATTCCAGGCGCGGATTGAGGGAATGCCGGAGACGGCTTTTTTGCGCACCGGGGACATCGGTTTCATTGATGACGGAAACCTTTATATCACCGGTCGTATCAGCGACCTGATCATCGTCAACGGGGTCAATTATTTCCCACCCGACCTCGAAAACTCCACTGCTGCTGCCGACGACAGATTACCCAAATGGCGGGCAGCGGCATTTTCCTATGAAGTGAACGGGCACCCGAAAGTTGTCGCCATTCAGGAGATTCCCCGCCTGGGCCGCCACGATCTGAAGATGTCGGAACTGGTATCACGCATCCGTCAATCTGTCTTTGACGACCACGGCTTGACGCTCGACGACGTTGTCCTGCTGAAACCGGGAGGAATTCCCGTTACAGCCAGCGGAAAGGTCCAAAGGCGCCGTTGCCGGGACCTCTACCTGGCCCACGAATTGGAGAATCTCGCTTGGCCTTCTGGTTCTGGGACACCGTTGCCCAAAAAGAATCCAGGGGATGAGGACGCCATGATTGGCCAGACCCCCGTCACGGAGGCCTTGCGTACCGCGCTTGCCTCAGTCCTCAACCTGACCCTTGCCGACATCGATATATCCAAACGTATGAACGAATTTCCACTCGACTCGTTGCGAATTGTGGAAGTACAGGCGTTTCTCGAATCCCGTCATGGAATGATCATTTCCGCAGAAGCTCTGCAAAGCGAGACGCCCTTAAATTTGATTTCCTCAAGCCGGGGGAACAGTCCTGCGGCGGACCCTGCCGTCTACTGGCGTGACGCGGCGCTTGATACCGTCCTATCATCTGAATGCCTAATCGAGCCCTGCGAGGCCGTCCACCCAGATCGAAAGCTCAGAGCTTTGGCCACCCAAAACGGCTGGCGCATCGATCAGACTTCATGATCAATCAGACTCCGGGCGCAGTCGATCAGCGTCTCCTCGACCGGCCGGGGGGACCACCCCAGCCATTGTTCAGCAGCAATCGTCGAGACCTCCCGGCGCTGCCCAAGTTCGAACAAGACGCTCGCGACCTCTCGGTCGAATATTGCGTATAGACGGACAAGCCAATCCGGTAATTGTCGGCCTGGCACTCTGTTTCCACATTCACCAAGCTGCTCTCGCAGATGACGCGCTATTTCCACAGTCCACATGAACCGCGAAGCAACCAGGAAGCGGCGCGGAGCCTCGGGGCCCAACTTCATTGCATCGACATGGGCTTTGGCAACGTCACGCACGTCGGCTATGGGCCAGCCGAAACGCGGACACCCCGGAAGATTATCGTTCAACAACTTGCGGACCAATTCCACCGAGGCAGCCCCCTCGGGCAGGATCAGGGGGCCAAGGATAACTCCGGGGGCAATAACCGCCAGGTCCAAGCCCAGATGTTCCGCAATCCGCCATGCCTCTTTCTCGGCAATCGCCTTGCTTTGAATATACGCGCTAAGCCCCTGTGCGTCCGGATTCGTCCAATCGTCTTCGGTAAAGATATGTCCTGGACGATCAGGGGAATCGTAACAAACAGCCGCAATTGACGACGTCATCACGACCTGGGAAATACCGGCGGCCTTTGCCGCTGACAGCACATTCACCGTCCCCTCCACAGCGGGCAGGATCACTTCGTCAGGATTCTTTGGAGGATACAAAGGAAATGGAGACGCCAAGTGCATCACCGAAGAGCAACCCTCGACGGCCTTGTGCCAATCGTCCGGCACCCGCAAATCAGCCTCGACAAGGTCAAGGCCAGACACCGGGGCACCCGATGCGACGAGCACGGAACGCAGGGCACCCCCTTTGGAGAGGTCCCGAACGCTGCCCCGAACCTTGTATCCTTCAGTCAACAATAAGCGACAAAGATGACTTCCCAGAAAGCCCGAAACACCAGTCACAAGTACGCCGTCTTGGAAAGGGTCACGCATTCAAAATTCCCGTGGGTTTGGCGGAATATTATCTACCACGTCGACATTAGGAGGGCCTGACTAAAAAAGGAGAAATGTATGGATTGGGCAATCGCCCATGGTATTCGCAAGACTACGAGGCCAAATGCTCGAGCGAGACGACGGCACCGCGCCTGTCCCCGTTGCACACCCGGCACGACTGCGCCAAACTAGCCGGAAGCCTTCCCAAGGGCTCTTCCAATGGCAGGGGGAACTCGGAAGCTAAGTCATATGACAGAATAGATTCCAGGAAAGACTTCACAGACTTGTCTCCTTTCCCAAAAATGCGGGCTTTTCCCAACTCTGGTCAATTGACGGTCACCATCGTGGCGCCACACGGATGGGGGAGAACAGACCGTTGAGCATCAATCCTCTCGATAGGGCGGAAGCGCCGGAAAGCCCAAGTTTTGTCCGCCGCCTGCAAAGGCGTCTTTCCGCGGTGTCGCCGGGTTGGTGGCTGGTGCTCTCGGCGCTTACCGTCACCACGGTCCTCTGGTTCATGGGGCGGGCCGCCATGCCTGCGGATGCGCCGTTCTTTCCCTGGCTCGGGCCGAGTCTTCTAATCTCCGCCTGGTCGATCACCCTCTTGACCCTTCTCCTCCTCGCCAATACCCGATCACGGAAGATCGAGCCGTTTTTCGGCGGCCTGGACAGGGCCGTTCGGCTGCACCGGCAACTCGGCCCGCTGGCGATTGGATTGATCCTGATCCACGTGGCTCTCTATGTTCCTCCCGAACTGGGTATCGAGGGATCGCTCGCCGACCTGCTGATCCCGTTCCATTCGCCCCGGGGCGGCGAAGCATTCAATGCCCTTATCCTATGGCTTGTGATTGCCTGGACAGCGCTCGCCTACACCAAGCGACTGCGTTACGAACGCTGGCTCTCCCTACACGGTCTGTTCGGCCCGATCTTCATCCTGACTTCCGTGCATGCCTTAATGGCAGGGCCGACGATCAATGCGTTCGAGCCCTTGCGGTTCTGGATGTGGCTCTTGGTGCTGGTCGGGACCGGCGCCTGGCTCTACCGGGTTGTGCTTTACCGCTGGGTCGCACCGCGCTTTCACTATTCGGTGCTGCGGGTGGACCGGACATCGGAAAATACGGTGGACCTTGTGATGCGCCCGAAGTCCCGGCGGATGATTTACGAGCCAGGCACCTTCGTGTTCATAAACCGGCCGAATATTGACCGGCGCGAACTGCACCCTTTTTCGATTTCCTCCTCGCCCGCGGAACGGGATCTTCGGGTTTCGGTCCGCATGGTCGGCGACTTCACCCGTGAATTGCCGAACCTGAACCCCGGCGACCCGATCGAGGTCTTCGGCCCGTTCGGCGGGTTCACGCCCCATCGCTATCCCGATTACCGCCGCCTGATCTGTGTCGGCTCCGGCATCGGCATCACGCCGTTTCTCGGCATGCTCCGCTTCGAAGCCACCAATGATGATTTCCGCCGCATCTGGCTTTACTACGTTGTCAGGGATGCCGAGCATGCGCCCTATGACGCCGAAATCCGCGAGGTGGTGCCGATCGCCGATTCATACGTCGACTACGAACTGTGGCAGACCGCTGACCGTGGCCGGCCGTCGGCCGAAGCGCTGCTGGAGGCAACCCGCCCCCTGGAAGGTGTCGCGGTCATGCTCTGCGGCCGGCCGGAATTCGTCCGGGATATGGTCCGCCAGTTCATGGAAGCAGGAATTCCCCGGGAACGAATTATCGCCGAGGACTTCCATTTCCACTGACGCCGTCTGACTTGGCGGGCAGCCCTTGGATTGCAAGACACCTTCAGTTCTGAATTTAAGAACAAGAAAGCCACCTTCCACGACGCCCCTATACCAATATTTTTTTTGGCCGAAAACACCGCGTCTAAACGGCGGTAACCTTGGGGGAAGCCGCCCCTTAAGGTATAGACGTTTAGTCTATCTTGCAGCAAATAGCGCACGGGGTGCGCATTTTTATAGATTTTTGCGCACAATGTGCGTATATTCCGATCAAGCGATTCTCCGCTGTGAAAGGAGACCACGAGATGCTGTCACATATTATTTTATTCCGCGGCTATATCTTCGGCCCGCGTAAACAGACAAGCGGCAAAGCCCAATACCCCTATTCCCCCCAGGAATGGGCGGCGTTCAACCGGGCCCTATATCAACGTCGGCCACGCTTCGTACACTGACGGATACGCAAGGCGGGACAAGACCGCACCTTGCCAACCCGGTCCACGGACATCAGATATCAAGGGGGTGTGCACGCAAGTGCCGCCCCCTTATACTTTTCGCTGGCTTTGAACAGAGACCCGCCCGTGGACATCGAAATCATTTACGACACCGTTTGCCCCTGGTGTTACATCGGAAAACGCCGGCTGGATCAGGCCCTGGCCCTTCGTCCGGATATAGAAATCACGGCCCATTGGCGGCCGTTTCTTCTTAATCCCGAACTCCCCCCCGACGGCGTCGACCGCACGGCCTATCTGGTCAAGAAATTCGGCTCGGAAACCCGTGTACGCCGAATCTATGGTGCCATCGGCGAAGCCGGCCAGTCGGTCGAAATCGATTTCGCCTTTGACCGGATTCAGAAAACCCCGAATTCCGTCGATTCCCACCGGCTGGTGAAATACACGGCGCGTGATGGGAATGCCGATGCCTTGGTTGAAGCCCTATTCGTCGCCTACTTCGTGCACGGCCTGGATATCGGCGAGACATCGGTCCTTCTGGACATCGGGGCCCGCCACGGTCTCGACCGAAAAGATTTGGAGCGCTACCTGCTGAGCGACGAAGATCACGACGCCGTGACCCAGGATAACGCCCGCGCGCATCGCCTGGGCGTTAACGGCGTGCCGTCTTTCGTGTTTTCGGGCCCGATGGTGATCTCCGGCGCGCAGGAACCGCAGATCCTGGCCCGCATGCTCGATGCCGCCGCGTCGGCCGCCTGACCCTGATGGCGATCTGATCACGTGAGCACCCGACTTCATCAGATGACGGTCAAATACATCCCGACCGAGGACCGTATGATGCTGCGTATCGCGACCAGCGAAAAAACCGAATACCGGCTGTGGCTGACCCGACGGTTCATCGCAACCCTATGGCCGGCGCTTGGCGGTCAATTGGCGGAAACGGCGGACCTAAGCGGCATACGCCGACCGGACCAAACCCCGGACGCGGCACCGTCTGACGGAACGGAAAATGCCGCCCCCCCTTCCCCCCCTGTACCGCCCAAGGTCCGCGATGCGGTCCTGGGCATGGAACACCAAGCCGCCGTTCAGGATTCGGATTTCTCCAAACAGCACGATGAAGATACGGTAGACCTGACCGCCAATACCGGCCCCATGGTGGTGACGGGTGCCAAAGTCAAACCCTGGGACGGCAAAAAACTGGTCCTGAGCTTTCAAACCTCCAACGACATGAACGTCACCGTGACCCTGGATAAAAAGCTTCTGCACGGTTTCTGCCATATGGTCGCGACCACGGTGCACAAAGCCGAATGGGGGCTGGATTTGACCGTGGGCGAGCCCGTCGTCACCTCGAAATCAGGGCCGCAAGTCATCCATTGACGCGGATGTCACCACGTATTTCCAGCAGAAGTTGCCGTATGACGGTCACGCCGCCTTGCCGGCAATGGCCGCCAGTTGCGTCACCAAAAAACGAACGCCTTTGGTGCGGGCCTGCTTATCGGGCCAGTCACTGTTATAGATCATCTTGTGATCGGGCTTCAGCTTGGCCCGGCCTTTCTGCTGGGTGATCCACTGCACCAATCCCGCCGGGTCGGCGAAGTCGTCGTTGCGGAACTGCACGGTCGCCCCACGCGGCCCGGCATCGACCTTGGCAATGCCCGCACGGCGGCACGATCCTTTCAGGCGCACCAGGTCCAACAGGTTCTGTACGCTTTCCGGAATGGGCCCAAACCGATCGATCAGTTCGACCGCCAGGTCTTCCATCTCGTCATCACCCCGAAGGCGTGAAATCCGCCGGTACAATTCCAGGCGCAGGCTCAAATCCTGAACATAATGTTCGGGGATCAGGACCTCGGTACCGAGGGATATCTGCGGGCTCCAATCCTCGTCGGCGGCTTCCGTCCCGCCGCCGCTCTTGGCTTCGGCGACGGCTTCTTCCAGCATCCGTTGATATAGTTCCACGCCGACCTCGCGGATATGCCCCGACTGTTCCTCACCCAACAGGTTGCCGGCACCCCGGATATCCATATCGTGGCTGGCCAGGGTGAACCCGGCGCCCAGCGTATCCAGGGTCTGCATGACCTCCAGCCGCTTTTCCGCGGTCGGCGTGATTTTGCCCCGTGCCGGCACCGTCAAATAGGCATAGGCCCTGATCTTGGACCGGCCGACACGCCCCCGCAGTTGGTAAAGCTGCGACAAACCGAACCGGTCTGCGCGATGCATGATGATCGTGTTGACGCGCGGCAGGTCCAAACCGGATTCAATGATGTTGGTCGACACCAAAACGTCATAGGCCCCATCGGCGAAGGCTTGGAACACGTCTTCCAGATCGCGCGGTTTCATCTGCCCATGGGCAACGGCGATACGTGCATCGGGAACCAGGTCCGTCACCTGATTGGCGACACCGTCCAGATCGGCGATGCGCGGACAGACGTAATAAACCTGCCCGCCCCGGTGCAGTTCACGCACCATGGCCTCGCGGATGATGACCGGGTCGAACGGCAGGACAAAGGTCCGCACCGCCAGCCGGTCCACGGGCGGCGTCGCGATTAGGCTCATTTCACGCAACCCCGTCAGCGCCATCTGCAAAGTGCGCGGGATCGGCGTCGCGGTCAGAACCAATACATGGACGTTGGTCTTAAGCTGCTTCAACTGTTCCTTATGGGCCACGCCGAAGTGCTGTTCCTCGTCGATGATCAACAGACCCAGATCGCGGAACCGGATGTCCTTGGCCAATAGGGCATGGGTGCCGATGACGATATCCACGTCGCCCTTGGCCATGCCTTCCTTGACCTGTTGTACTTCCTTGGCCGTGACCAGACGCGACAATTGCGCGACCTTCACGGGGAACCCTTGGAACCGTTCCTGAAACGTCTTGTAATGCTGGCGCGCCAGCAACGTCGTCGGCACCACCACGGCGACCTGTTTGCCTGTCAGCGCGGCCGTGAAGGCCGCCCGCAGGGCGACCTCGGTCTTGCCGAAACCGACATCACCACAGACCAACCGGTCCGTCGGCCGCCCCTGCCCCAGATCGTCCAGAGTATCGGCGATCGCGCGCAATTGGTCTTCGGTTTCATCAAAGGGAAAACGCGCGCAAAATTCGTCGTAAGCGCCAGGGTGCCCTTCAAGGCGCGGGGCATCTTTCAGCAGACGTTCCGCCGCCACCTGCATCAGTTTTTCCGCCATGTCGCGGATGCGTTCCTTCATGCGCGCCTTACGCGCCTGCCAGGCGGCCCCACCCAAACGGTCCAACTGTCCGGGACCGCCTTCGGCGCCGTAGCGCGTCACGACCTCGATGTTTTCGACCGGGATGAACAGTTTGTCGTCGCCTGCGTAGACCAGCATCAGGCAATCGTGTGCCGCCCCGCCGACATCGATGGCCTGCAGACCTTCGTATCGCCCGATCCCGTGTTCGGCATGGACAACCAGATCGCCTTCGCTGATGTCCGACACGCTGGCGATCAGGTTTTCCGGGCGCACCTTCACCCGGTGGCGGCGCACCACGCGTTCACCCAGGATGTCCTGTTCGGTGATCAGCGTGACCCGGCCGGGCAGCCGGAAGCCCCTTGGCATGCCCAGAACAACCGCCGTCGCCGCCCCTTTGCCGGCAAGCGCTCCTGACCAATCATCGGCGGGATGAAGCGTCACCCCCCGTTCCGCCAGAACCGTGATCAGGCGCGCCCTGGCTCCTTCGGAATAGGCATCAACGACGACCGTTTCACCGGCGTTGATCAGGTCCGCAATATGGGCCGCCGTTTCCTTAAACACATCGTCGTCCGGGCGGGCACGCACGTCGCCGAAATCCCGCCCGGGGCGGCCGCCCAGGTCGATCGCGTCAGGCCAATCACCGGCGGCGTCGAAGCCGGAAAATTCACGCACGTTGATGCCGCCCATGATCTGGCGCCATTCGTCGGCCGCCAGGAAAAGCCGGTCCGGCGGCAAAGGCCGATACGGCACGCCGCCCATGGCCCCGGCGGGCGCATTCGCCATTTCCGCGCGTGCTTGGTGATAGTCGGCGATCGTGGCAAGGCGCGTTTCCGCCGCCTCCAACGCCTGGGGGTCCAGGGCGATGACCACGTCTTCCGGCAAAAAGTCGAACAGCGTGTCCATGGTGTCATGGAATAACGGCAACCAGTGTTCCATGCCCGGATGGGCACGCCCGGCCGACACACTTTCATATAAGGGGTCGTCATCCCCGCCCGCGCCGAAGGCCAGGCGGTAACCGGTGCGAAAGCGCGAAACGGCGTCGTCATCCAGCGGCGCTTCCAAGGCGCGGCGAATGGCAAAGCCTTGCAATTTTTCCTCGGACCGCTGGGTCGTCGGGTCGAAGGCGCGGACCTGCTCCAACTCATCACCAAAGAAATCCAGGCGCACCGGTTTTTCGGCCCCGGCGGGATAGATATCGATGATGCCGCCGCGCACGGCGTATTCGCCGGGTTCGTACACCGTTTCGACCCGCTGGTAGGATGCATGGGTCAGGCAGGCCAGAATCTTTTCCGGCCCCGTACTGTCACCGACCTTCAGGCTGATGCCCGCGTCCTCGAAATAGGGCCGTGGCGGCACACGCTGCAGGGCCGCCGAAACGGTGGTCAGAACAATCGTCGGCGCCCCATTCTTTCCCGCCCCCAGGCGCAGATCGGTCAGAGTACCGACCCGGCGGGCGATAATATCGGTCTTGGGCGAAACCCGGTCGTAGGGAAGGCAATCCCAGGCCGGAAACGTCAGTACGTTCAGGTCCGGCGCCATGAAGGCCAGGGCCTCGGCCGCCTGATCCAGATGAACGTCATCCCGGGCGATAAACAACGCGGGCTGGCCTACCTTTGCCGCATCGGCCAGGAACAAGGCTTCCGAGCCCCCGGGAACGCCGAAAACCCTGCGAACGCCGGGTGAATACCAGTGTCTTTCCATATTGATCTTAAGGCTCTGCGATTAGCTGTCTTTGAATTCGAGGATTTGGCGCATCAGGTTCGTATCGAACGCCTGGGGCGGTGCCTCGCGTCCCGACACCCAGTAGTAGACATCGTTGTCCGGCTGTTCCATCAAGGCTTCGAAGGCGTCCAGGTCGTCATCCGACAGGCTTTCGATCCGCGCTTCGGCGAAACCGCCCAGGATGATGTCGTTTTCCTTCATGCCGCAATGCTGAGCGCGGAACAAAATGCGTTTTCGGCGGGCGTCCATCAGGGCGATCCGTATTCCTTGGGGATGATCGGGGCAAGGGTCCTACGGTATAGTCGCTTGTCCCGCCTCTGTCAGCCGATGAATATCAACCGCCGAAAGGCTCCACGACTTCATGCGCCCGGAAATTCTGTTCTCATTATTCAAGCCCGTAACCACGCTATCCGGCGTGGGGCCGCGCGTGGGCGCCCAGATCGAAAAACTTTGCGGCGGCGGGCGTCTGACCGATCTGTTGTTTCATCTGCCGACCGGGATCGTCGACCGCCGATACGCCCCGCCGATTGCCGAAGCCGAGCCCGGCCGCGTTGCGACATTGACCGTGACCGTGGGGCCCCATGCCAAGCCTCACAACCGCCGCCAGCCCTACAAGATCGAGGTTTCGGACGATACGGGCATTCTCACGCTGGTTTTTTTCCATGCGCGGGACGATTACCTGTCAAAGACCCTGCCCGAAGGCGAAAAACGGATCGTTTCCGGCGTTGTCGAACGTTATGGCGATTCGCTGCAAATGACCCACCCGGACCATATCGTGCCGGAAGCGGAGCGGGAGCAATTGCTGCGGGCGGAGCCCGTCTATCCCATGACACACGGCCTCTCGCCCAAGACATTCGGGCGGGCTGTTCTCGCCGCGCTGGAAACCGCACCCGATCTACCCGAATGGCTGGACCCAGCCGTCGTTTCCCGCGAAGGCTGGCCCGCATGGAAGACGGCCATGGAATCCCTGCATCGCCCGGAAACGGCCACGGACCTTGCCCCCGACTCTCCCGCCCGGCGGCGTGCTGCCTATGACGAACTTCTCGCCAACCAGCTTGCCATCGCTTTGGTCCGCCGCGACATGCGCAAGGTCGCGGGCCGCGCCATCGACGGTGACGGCGCCGTCATGGAAAAGATCATCGCCGCCCTGCCGTTCGAATTGACCGCGTCGCAACGCCGGTCCGTGGACGAAATCACCCACGACATGGCGACACCGGAACGCATGCTGCGACTGCTGCAAGGAGACGTCGGGTCGGGGAAAACCCTGGTCGCCCTTTTGGCCATGGCCCGCGCGGTCGAGGCCGGCGCGCAGGCCGCCCTGATGGCGCCCACGGAAATACTCGCCCGCCAGCATTTCGCAACCCTGGAGCCCTTGGCCCAGGCTGCAGGCCTGACCATCACGCTTCTGACCGGTCGGGAAAAAGGTAAAAACCGCGATGCGATCCTGGCCGCACTCGCCGACGGCACGACGCAGCTTGCCGTCGGCACCCATGCGCTGTTCACGGACGACGTCACGTTCAAGGATCTGGGCTTGGCGGTTGTCGATGAACAGCACCGGTTCGGTGTGCACCAGCGCCTGGCCATATCCGCCAAGGGGAGGAAATGCGACGTGCTGGTCATGACGGCAACACCGATCCCGCGCACGCTCATGCTGACGGCCTATGGTGATATGGAATCCTCGCGCCTGACGGAAAAGCCGCCGGGTCGCGCGCCGGTTGATACCCGTGCCCTGCCCGCCGACCGTTTGGCCGAAGTGGTCGACGGCCTTAAACGCGCCCTGTCCAAGGGGGCTAAGGCCTATTGGGTCTGCCCGCTGGTCGAGGAATCGGACAAGATCGATGTTGCCGCCGCCGAAGACCGCTATGCCCATTTGAAACAGGTTTTCGGGGACCGGGTCGGACTGGTCCATGGGCGCCTTAAATCAGCGGAAAAAGACGCCGTGATGGCGGCCTTTTCAAACGGGCCTGTCGATATCCTGGTTGCGACCACGGTGATCGAAGTCGGCGTCGATGTGCCGGACGCGACGGTCATGGTGATCGAACATGCGGAGCGTTTCGGTTTGGCGCAGCTTCACCAATTGCGCGGGCGCATCGGACGCGGCGACAAGCCGGGTACCTGCCTGTTGCTATACGCGCCACCATTGTCGGAAAACGGGCGGGCTCGGCTCAAGATTTTGCGGGAAACCGACGACGGTTTCGTCATCGCCGAGGAAGACCTGAGATTACGCGGCGCCGGGGAACTTTTGGGCACGCGGCAAAGCGGCCTGCCGACGTTCCGATTGGCCGACCTGGCCGAACATGGCGAGCTTTTGGCCATGGCGCGGGATGATGCCGCCTTGATCCTGAACCGCGACGCCGATCTGCAGACGGACCGGGGCACCGCGCTTCGTGTGTTGCTGTATCTGTTCGAGCGGGACGCCGCGGCCCGCACACTGCGGTCGGGATAAATTGGACAGTTAGGAATGCCCGCCGTTTTTCGGCTTCTTGGTTCGCCCGCGCTCACTCGCCGGTAAGGATGCCTGCAATTCTTCCTGGATTTCGGCGGGGCGCTTGGCGGTCAAGACCACGGGCTTGTTCTCGTTTTCGCGCAATACTTCCAATTCCTCGTAAATCCGGGCCGATGTCACAGGCTGTTTTTTCAGCGCGTCCGGCCGCCGGTCGGGCGGCGTGACGATCCCGCCTGAGATCACCATCTTGATGGCTTCCTCGACCGTCATGTCCAGGCTGACCAAATCAGCCCTGGGCACGAACAACAAAAATCCCGATGTCGGGTTCGGCGTGGTCGGCAGGAAGATGTTGATGCATTCCTCTTCCGTGACACTCTGAACCTCGCCCTTGGTCGTCCCGGTGATGAAGGCAATGGCCCAGATGCCGCGCCGGGGATATTCGACCAGCACGGCCTCGCGGAACGCGTTTGACTGCTGCGCCAGAACCGTTTCCAGGATTTGCTTGGTTGCGTTGTAGACGCTGCGGATCACGGGCATACGGTTGAGCAGCCGTTCGCTCAACTTGATGAAGAAACGGCCCATGAACCCGGCCGTCAGCGCACCGATCAAGGTCATGGTAACGATCAGCACGAACAAGCCCAGCCCCGGCAAGGCAAAGGGCAGATAGGTTTCCGGGTTGTACTTGACCGGAATCAGCGGCCGCACCGTGTTGTCCACGAAATGGATCAGCAGCCAAGCTAGGTAGAAGGTAAAGGTTACGGGTGCCGTGACCAGGATGCCCGCAAAGAAATATGCGCGCATGCGTGGGAAAAACCCGGTCGATACCGTCGGCTTCGGTTCCGACGTGGAGGATTTGTCGGCGTCTTGCGTCTCGTCGGTCATCTAGCGGTCGCCTTCCAAAAATATGCGATATGGGCCTTGGCCCGGAACTTTATCCATGCCCGCGTTCAGTCCCAGGCCCCGTCGCCCAGAAATTCCCGAAGCCGGGTAAAGGTATCATCCGGCGACTCTTCGGCAAGAAAATGGCCGCAATCGATCGTGCCGCCGGAAACATTTTCCGCCCGTTCACGCCAAGCTGCCAATACATCGAACTTCCGCGCGACCAGTCCCTTGGCTCCCCACAGTGCCAGCACGGGACATGTCAGCTTTCGCCCGGCTTCCATGTCGTCCCGGTCGTGCGTCATGTCGATGGTCGCCGCCGCGCGATAATCCTCGCAAGACGCGTGGATCGTTTCCGGCATGGAAAAATATCGGATGTATTCGGCCATGGCCGCATCATCGAACAAGGTTCCCTTGCCGCTCCACTGCCCCATCTTACGGCGCAGAAACAGTTCCGGATCCGCGCCGATCATGCGTTCGGGCAGGTCCGCCGGCTGGATCAGGAAGAACCAATGGTAATAGCCGGTGGCGAATTCCATATCCGTCAAGCGGTACATATGTTCGGTCGGCGCGATGTCGAGCACGGCCAGCTTCACGACCCTTTCCGGGTTGTCGGCGGCCAGTCGGTGGGCGACACGCCCGCCCCTGTCATGGCCGACAACGGCAAAGCGTTCGAACCCCAGGTCCGTCATCAACCCCGCCAGATCAGCCGCCATGGCACGCTTGGAATAGGGTGTGTGGTCCGCATCGGTCGGCGGCTTCGCGCTGTCTCCGTATCCACGCAGGTCGGGCATGATCAGCGTGTAATGCGCCGCCAGCAGCGGTGCGACCTTGTGCCACATGGCGTGGGTTTGCGGGTATCCGTGCAGCAACAACAGCGGCGGCCCTTCCCCGCCGATGCGGAAATTCACGGCACTGCCCGCGATGTCGCGGCGCTCCAAAATGAACCCGTCAAACATCAGCCTGTGCCCTGCAACGCAAGTATTGGATCAATTGCTCATCCGTCTAACCGTTTCGGCCAGTATCTTGAGCAGCCCCTGGACGAAGGGGTCGGACTTCTTCAGGCGGTGCTGGAAATTGGCCCGGTTGATGACGACCACTGTGCACCCACCGGCGGCCCGCGCCGATGCTGCCCTCGGCTTGCCGTCGATCAACGCCATTTCACCGAAAATGCCGCCGGACCCGATGGTGCTGATGACCTTCTGCGTGGCCTCGCGATAAATCTCGACCGAGCCGCTTTGCACCAGATAGGCAAACAGGCCTTCGTCACCTTCTTTGAAGATGCGGTCGCCATCCTGGTACATCTTGCGTTCAAGCACGCCTGTGACAGACATCAGGGATTCCTCATTATTCAGTCCGTATCCGGCCGCAATGCGCCCGTTCTCATCCCAATCGACGCTATTTTCCAATTCCCGTTTCCCGGGGGGCGCCTTGGGGCTAGTGTACTCACTCCACCCGTCAAAGGGAGTCCCAATTTTCCGATGTCTGCCCGACCTTTATGAGCCGCGAATATCCCGAACGCCCGATCGTCGGCATTGGTGCCGTGGTCATCAAAGACGACCAAGTCCTTCTGATCCGCCGTGGCAAACCGCCGCGTCCCGGCAGCCTTTCCCTGCCCGGCGGCGCACAGCGTGTCGGTGAAACCGTGAACGAGGGCGCCATTCGTGAAGTCATGGAGGAAACAGGGATTGAAGCAGACGTTCTGGGGCTGATCGACGTGGTCGATAGCATGACCAAGGATGCCGAAGGACGTCTGCAGTTCCATTACACCCTGGTTGATGTCGTTTGCCGTTGGGTCGCGGGCGAGCCCAAGGCCGACGGCGACGCGGCCGACGCACTTTGGGTGCCGTTGGCGGACATTCCGGATTTGGAATTGTGGTCGGAAACACGGCGCATCATCGAACTTGCGGCCGAGATGGCGGAAACCTTTCCCGAAGAAACCTGATCCCATTCAGGAACGGGTTTCTTATAGCAAACGCCTGGGCGCTTTTGCCGGGCTGAACAGATATTCCAGTACGGTGCGCTTACCCGTGCGGATGCGGGTCTTGACCTCCATGCCCGGCAGGATCTTATTGGCGTTGGGGTCTTCGCCCGTGAACGCCTGATCCAAAACGACCGTGGCCCGGTAATAAGGCTGCCCCGCATCGTCCTTGAACGTGCCGGCGGAAACATCGCGCAATTCGCCGTTGACCCGCCCGGTTTGCCCACCCCCGGCCCCCGTGATCTGCACAGCGACCGGCTGGCCCACGGTGATGCGGCCGATATCACGGGGCGCCAAGTGAACTTCGGCGATCAGTTCGTCGTCCACGGGCACGACCTCCATGACCGTCGCCCCGGCGGGCACGATGCGGTCCTTGGCATAGGCAGCGATGCCTTTGACGAAGCCCCTCACAGGGGCACGAATATCGAAAGCCGCGACCCGCGTCGTCAGCTGTTTGACTTCCTCGGAAGCCTGCGCCAAACGCGCCGTGACCAAGCCCAGGTCGGCAAGTGCTTCTTCGCGGCTTTGGCTTTCCAGCACGTCGAGTTCCGTATTCGCTTCTTCGACAGCCTTGGTCAATTTTTCGCGTTTACTTATGATGGAGGCCAGATCGCCGCGCACGTCAGCGACCTGACGGCGAACGTTCAGCAGAAGTATCTTGGGGCTAAGGCCTTTACGGAAAAGTTCTTCCCGCATGGCCAATTCCTCGGCCAGAATTTGCGCCTTGCGGGTCAGGGTTTCATCCTCCCCTTTTAATCGGTCCAGATCGGCCTGGCGCTGCTGAATGCGCTGCTCGAGGATGATCCGGCGGTTTTCCTGGGCTCGCTGAAAACCGTTGTAGATCGCCCATTGATCCTGAACCAATTCCTGAAAGGCGGGGTCGGCGAAACCGAAATTGGGCTCCCGCCCGTCGCCAATGGCGCGCAGGCGCTCGGCCTTGAGCTTCAGGGCCGTTTCCTCGATACGGGCCTGTTCATACCGTGCCTTGATCTGCGCCGGGTCAAGACGCAGCAACACGGCCCCTTCCTCGATCAACTGGCCTTCCTTGGCCAGAACTTCAAGCACGATGCCGCCCTCAAGATGCTGGACAGCGCGGACCTGCCCGGCGGGAACGACGGCGCCTTTCGCTTCGACGGTTTCCTGAATTTCCGCGAAGGAGATCCAACTCCCAACAGCGGCAACCAGAACGGCAACCGCTGCCATGACACCGCGTGACCATAACCGGCGGCGGCCTTCGGCGGCGGAACCGGTGCCGTCTTCCAGCACCGTAAGCGACGGCTCGCTCCTGGCCGGTGCCTGCGTCTCCGCCGTATATGAAGATGGGGTGTTTGTCTGGGTCATCGTTCGGCCAGAGCCTGACCGACCCGCCCTTCTTCGTAAAGCTGCTGCAGGACCGATGACGACGGGCCGTCCGCGCGTATCCGCCCGCCTTCCAGCCACAGAACCCGATCCGCCAGACGGATGATCTGCGGTCGGTCCGTTGCAATGATGACCGTGGCATCGCCCCGCAATTCCTCAATGGCGCGCAGCAATGCCTGTTCGCCCTCGGGATCAAGATGGCGTTCCGGTCCGTCCAACAGGACAAGTCCGCTGCGGCGCAAATAACCACGGGCCAGCGCCAGGCGCTTGAAAAAACCCGGATGGGGCTCGCGCGTGAACACGCTCATATCAACGGCCAAGCCGAACCGCCGATTGGCGCCGACTCCGGTTTCCAGCACGCGAAGTTCGTCCATGACGCCGGCAAGCTGGCAGGCATCTTGGATCTGCGCATCGGACGCGACGGGATGCATCAGCCGCAGGTTCTGCTCGATCGTCAGGGGCAGGAATTCGGGTGTTTCGGGAACATAAGCCACGGATTGGCGCAGTTGCATCGGGTCGAACAATACGGTTTCGACACCGTCCAGGCGCACATGCCCGGCGGTTGCCGGCTGCAGCCCCGCCAGTACCCGAAGCAAGGCTGACTTGCCGGACTGATAATCCCCGACCACGGCAACCACATCGCCGGGATCTGCGTAAAGGGAAACACCGTCCAACGGCATTTCAATACTGCCTTCGGGGGCGGTGGATATGACGCTGACATCGACATGTCCGGCCAGGACACGCGGCGTGACAGACGGCCGCGCGGATGCCCGTTCCGGGGCGATGGCATGCAGACGCCGCGCCTGATCAAGTCCGCACCAGATCCGCGCCGTGTTGCCCGTTTCGCAGGCCAGCCGCGCAAACGCACTTAACGTTCCCCAAGACAACAGGATCGATGCGCCAAGAGCGCCCTGTGACAAGGCGTCCCCCTGCACCAAATAAGCACCATGGACCGCCGTTCCGGCGACCGATATCGCCGCGACCCAACGGAATACGGCCGATGCCGTCCGAACCCGCGATGCCGCTGCGTCGGCCGTGCGGGCGGCTTCGACCGCCGCGCGTTCCAGGCGCCCGGCCGCCGCGTCTTCCGACCCGCCGGACAGGACGGTATCCACGACCCGGTCCGTATCCATCCATCTTTGAGCAAGCCCGCTCGCCGTTCTAATCGCAGCCCCGGTTGCAACACGCAGCCCGCCCCGGAAAACCCAAGCGGCTCCTGCCATGATCACGGCACCGGCAACAGGTACGGCAACCAGTTCTTTGCCCAAAACAGCAATCGCAAACAAGGCAATCAAGGCCGCGGGAAGCCCCAGGACGGCCAAAGCCAAACGCGATATGGGGGCGCCTCCTCCGACGTGGAAATCTTCAAACCGCGCCCGCCGGGACCCGGGTGACGCCTGACGCAACGCCTGCGGCGACAGGAACAAGGTCCGCGCCAAACATCCCAACGCGATCTGCACGGGCATACCGACCACGGAGGTCACCCTGTTGTCCCGCCAAGCACGGAACGGTATTTCGGCAAGGATCGCGAAGGCCGCCATCCCGCCGAAGAAAAGGATCATCGGCAACGAGCTGGAAGGAACCGCATGATCAAGCGCGATCAGCACCATCAACGGCCCGGCAAGGGCCAACATTCCTTGAACCAAGGATGACACGGCAAGCGACCGGAAGCGCGTTTTCAGAACCGACCACAACAAAGTCAACGGTTCCGCGGGCGGCACCGGGATATCCGTGGCAAGAGCATCGTCCGCCGTGAAGACGAACGCCCATCCGGCGCGGCGGTCGCGGGCAACCGGTCGGCGTGTGCGGGATGCGCCGTCAAATCCGGGGATCGACTGTTGACCGAACGTTCGCAGGACCAGGGCATTTCCGTCCTTGGTCACGAACAGGGCCGGAAAATCCTGCGGCCCAAGTTCGTTCAATCGCGCCCGAAAAGCCCGGCAACGGTATCCCAAAGCCCCCAAAACCCGGGCGGCCCCAGAACCGTCCAACGGCGCGTTAAGCGCCGGTAGAACTTCCGCCACCTGACGCGCCGATCCATGCCAGTCCATGGCGTCCAGAAGGTCCGGCAGACATTGGGCGACATGGGTTCCCCCGGCAAGCGCCACGGTTGTTGCCCATTCGTCGGACAGATCAACCGCTTCCGAAAGGGCTTCTTCCAGATCATGGGGGCTGGGGGGCTCATCTTCCGGTTCCGGTTCGGCCATATCGAATGCCGCATCGGCCGGCAGGGGCAGCAAGGGCGGTGGAATCTTGGCTTCCAGGTCGATGCCTTCCAGGCGGCGCCACCGCAAGGACCGCCAATTGCGCGCGGCTGCTGCGGAACTGCCCGCGTGGTCATCGGCATGGGGTGGTACATCAACGCCCAGGGCACGGGCGCGCAAAAACAGGTCTTCCGTGGCCTCAATTCGGGGGATAGCGCGCGTCATCTCAGCCCCCCCCAACCGGCGGTGTTCCGCCGTCGGTTCGACTGTCCTTGGTTGCGTTGGAAGCGGAGCCCTGTTCCTGGTCTTGGGAGGGTTCGTCATCTTCCAGCGCCGGGCCGATTTCGGGTGCCGGCGTCAACGCATCAAGATCGATTTCGCGATCGGCCATGGCGCGCAGCCCCGCCTGGGTCGAGGCCAGCACGATGGTGACCCGGCCCTTGAGCCGTTCCAGCACTTCGGAAAAGGCGCGCAAATCCTGGCTGTCCAGGTTTTCCGTGGCGTGGTCGAGCAACAGAACCCTAGGCTTGAAAGCAAGTGCACGGGTAATCGCCAGGTGCTGACGGAACCCCGCCGGAAAGATCGGCGCACCTTCTTCCAGCCGTGTATCGAACCCGTCGGTCAGGCAGGCCGCCTTGCCGTCCAATCCGGTCAGACGCGCCGCCCCCATGGCATCGGCAGCACGCCCCGGATCGAACGCGGTCAGGTTTTCCATCAAGGTGCCGGGGACCACATCCCCCAACGACGGCACATAGGCGACCTGTTTACGGATGCTGTCCGGGCGGAAGTCAGCCAGATCATATCCATCAACGCACATCGTGCCGGATTGCGGCGTTTCCAATCCCGCCATCAAACGCAACAGCGCGGATTGCATATGGGCGTCCCCGCCCTTGATCAGAACCGCCTCGCCGGCATCGATTTCGATGCGAATGCGGTCAAACAGGATGCGTGCAACGGCGCGCATCCCGTCGGCCGGTTCCTCCAAGGTTACCCGATTGCACATCAGGTTGCCGGTCACGCGGGGCAGTGGCTCCTGCGGTTGGGGGTCAGTGCCCAGGACGGTTGATTGTTCGAATGCCCCTTGCTGCCGGGCTATGGCCCAGGCCGACGCCCCCCGGTACGCGTCGCGGACCAGCACAACGGAAATCAACACCCCGGCGACCAATTGTCCCAAGGTCATCAGGCCGTTCAACGCAAGAACGGTGCCCAGCACGACCGCCAAGACCAACGTGCACCGGTTGAACAGGACGGCCATCCGGTCCGATGCCAACAGATGCCTGACCGCCCGCCGCTGGCCGGCGACGGCCTGACCGCCGGCATCTTCGGCCAAACGCATGGCCAGGCGCTCGGCGCCCATCGCCTTGATAGTCCAGATGGCGTCGAGGATACGCCCGGTGATCTCCGAAGGGGCGCCGGCCGCGGGTTCGGGTGATCCGCGATGAACGAAGTAAGCGCCTGCAGCGGCGGCAAGGGCCAAACCGACCGCCGGTGCGGCCATGACACCGCACAGATAAATCAAGACCCCGGCCAGAACAGGCAAACCCGCCAGAACGGCACCATGGGAAATGCCCGGGCCGCCGGTATCGAGACCGGGCAATGGAGGGGCAGCGTCTGCGCGACCGCTCAGCAAATTGGAAATGGAACCCCAGACCGCGTTCCGCAGCCTGACTTTACGCCAGGTTCCCGCCATCGCGGCTGCCGCCAGATCAAGGCCGCTCCTAGCCGCCAGAACGACGACAAGCGCAGCGGCAAGCGGGATCAAATCCCCGGCCCGTGCCGAAGGAATGGCGCGATCGAACACCTGCAGCAACAGGACGGGCACGATCAGCCACAAAACCGCGCGAACACCGCCCGCAGCCGCAATTTCCCAACCCGCGCCCCGTTCGGACGCAGGACGGAAGACCGCACCTAAGGTCTCTGCCCTTGGAACCATATCACCCCAGTGTTGCCGGCCACGCCGCAGATGGGCCGAACTCCGCACTCAGCCTAGCCCCAAGGGGGTTAACAATCCACTACTTGAAAGGGGGCTGACTCATTGAAAACAGAGGGGTTTAACGCTTCGCCGCCAACTGTTGCGCGATCAGCAAACGGGCCATAGTCATGGCAGCCTTATGGCTCATCCCGGCGAACATGCGTTTGTGGTACAGCGTGCGGATCAGGATTTCGTCACTCGGGCTGAGAATCCGCAAAGTGTCATGGTCGGAAAAGATCGACGGCCGAAGTAGATCGGAATCATTAGGCAGTCCCAGGGATTGAGTCAGTTCTTCCAACAGGCAGTGATCGATCAGAAATCCGTCGCGTTCCGTATTGACGACGACGAACGAGCGGTCAAGCGCCCCCATCCGTCCGCCCGCGAAAGACAGAAAATAGCACCCGCCCGGGGCGGCAAGTTCCTGCTGCAATTTGGGCTTCACACCGGGGATCGGCACCTTGGCCAGCAGTTTCCTTGGGGTGAACACGATGGTCAGCTGCGGGCGTTTCTTGGCCGATATTGAATCGACAAAGGTCAAGCCGGTCAGGCCTTGCAGCGTGCGCAGATGATTCCAAGCGTATTTCGACCAGAAATCCCGCGCCGCCACGGGCTTGAGGTCTTTATCGCCCTCGCTTTCGAACTGGGTCATATTGACCGCAATCTCTTTCTGATCCCAGCGCAGCAAGGTCGTGCGTGCCTGCAACGCCCGGGTTTCCGAACCAAAGGCGATCACTTCGAAAGCCGATAGAAGATCGGCGACATCCGGCAGTTTGCCGTCGGCGCGCGCGCCGGAACCGGCCATCAGCACCAGCAAGAAGACACTTAAGACCGGTGCGGATCGGGCGGTTATTATCTTTTTAAGATCAGATAGATAATTACAATGGCGCATGCCGGAACCCTGGGTCACCGGACGGCCTGGATCGACCGCATTCGCCTAGTCTACTGGGTAAGTGTCCAGGACCGAAGCATGGATTCCGCAACCGGGCGATAGCTTTCGAACGCGGTTTCAGGGGCCGTAAAGGACCAGATATGCGCGATCGTTCCTTGCGGCCGCGGCACGACGACCGCCCATTTGCGATAGGTCGTCCCCGAATATTCATAGCGGGCGATGAATTGCGATCCCGGTGATTCCGCCAATTTTCCCTCGCCCAACACTTTCATGCCGCGCGTGCCGGATTGCAGCGCCTTCAGCAGATCGGCCGTCGCCATGACGGCCGCCTGATCGCCCGATTGCGCCCCCGTCGGATTGACGTTCTGCACCGAAACGACCGCATCATGTGAGATCGCGCCCTCGGGCCCGCTGAAAGTCGCGGTATAGGCCGTCGGCTTGTTGACGGTCCAGGCTTTGGGATAATCCATCAGGAACCCGTATCCCGGTTCCGTAAACCGGTTCATGTCCGGCGGCGGCGCCATCGCCGGGCCCGGATCGGGCCGGCCGGCGGCAAAGGATGCGACTTCCCCCCCCGCACGAACGGGCATCTTGACCGGCACCTTCGGCTGCATGCTGTCATCGGATTTCGCGACAGGCGCTTGTGCCGGACGCTCACCCTCGCCCGCTTTGAAATGGGTCAGCACCCAATCGAAAATACGTTCGTGGTCGTCATAAAGATCCAATGGTGCTGTAAAGGTGAACACGAAATCGGTCTTGTTCCCCCGCGCAATAATGACCCGCGTCCGAGTCCGATGCCCCTGATAATTGGCATCGATCGCAGGCAGCCCGGCAACCGCCAGGGTTTGCTCGTCAAGCTTTCGCAACCACGGCCCGCGTTCGCCCAAATACCGTGATTCCAGCCGTGCAAGCATGCCCGGCAACGGGATGATGCCGTTGCTGTCCCCGGTCTGCAAATTCATGACATAGCCCTTGGGAGAGCGGATCGCGACGTGCATTTCCTTGCCCCGGTGCGATACGGCAACCCCCGGCGGGATCGGCATGGAGAACCCGCGCGTCGGGTGAACAAACAGGCTCGGTTCCTTGGTTACCTGAACCGGCGTCGTCTGAGGGCCAGACCCGGCACCATTGGCCGGTGCGGTTTCCTGCGGCAACGGTTGCTGTTGCGGGCTGACCGGTGAAACCACCCCGCGGTTTCCGTTGCCGTAAGGCAAGGCCACGCCCGGGCGGTTGATATCCGGGCCGGTGATGCGCCCGGCATCGGCTGCATGAACGGTGCCAGCAGCAGCGATCTGCGTAAACAGAACGGCAGCGGCGGCCGGCAAGGTCCGAATTCGGGTCGGCGTGCGGGACATGGGTCGTCTCCGGTAATGGCACAATAAATACTCCCGAACCCTACGATATTCAGGTAAACGAGCTGTTAACCAATACGGGCGTAATGGAGTTTCCACGACCGATGATTCGGGCTGCATTTTCGTTTGTCCGGGCGTAAAATCTCGTCGCGCCTGATGATTTGGATTTACAGTTTTCAACCAGGGAAACCATGGCCCGCATCAAGGACGATTACCGCGCCTTATCCGGCACCGAGAAAGCCGCGATCTTCCTGTTGTCCCTGCATCAGGACCAAGCCGCCATGCTGTTCGAACGCATGGACGACGAGGAAATCCGCGAACTGTCCGCCTCCATGTCGAGCCTGGGCAGCGTCCATTCCTCGGTGATCGAACGCCTGTTCGTCGAGTTCGCCGACAAGCTGTCCTCCGCCGGCGGCCTGG
>JAVJOU010000003.1:0-205867 GCA_040216635.1 Rhodospirillales bacterium
TCCATCGACCCCCCGCGCTGTGCCGCGTATTCGTCGCCCCAGATAATCATGGCAACCTTGGCTTCTGGGATCGGGTTCAGGTTGCGGGTCTGGTCGGGGTACTTGTCATCCATCCGTCTGTTCCTCTCGCTCGATTGGGGACGAGGCATAACGCTCGGTGTTAGCAACAAAGATCGCCGCCCGGAATGTCTTCCTCGGCAGGGCAGATTACGTGCGTGGGGGGTTTCATGGTGTCGGTCATCAGATGCGCGCTCCTGGTTTGGCCTTAATGCCCCTCATGTTCAATCACGCCACCATGCCCGCGGCGAGGACACGCCGGTTCACGGCCTTCTTCCCGAAGGTCGGGCGGTAGCCGAAAAATCTGCGGATGGCGCGGATCATTGCCCCGGGTCCCCGGCAAGTTGATCAAGGCGATTGCTGATCACGCTCATGACAAGGTTGTGTTTTCCTTCTGCGTTGGTTTCGAGCCATTGGAGCGGCACCGCGTTCGCGGCCTTGAGGTGTTCGATCTGATCCGCCGTCCGGCAGGCGCGGACACGGGCCGCCAGGGCCTTGGCGGCATCCTGCGGGTCCATGCCTTCGTCGAAATCGATCGGCCCCAGGTCCGGTCCCTCGGCATCGGAAGAATCCGGTTCCGCATCGCCCGGGGTGTCGGCTTGATGCTCCGCCCCGGGGTCTTGCGGCGTGCCGGCCGCCGCCGATGCATTGATCTTGAAACCGTTGGCGGTTTCGTTGATGCGGGAGATATCGAAGCCGCAGAAACTCACTTCATCGCGTATGTTCAGATTGTTATCGATAAATTGGCGCCGGTCGGCGTCCGATCCCAAAGCGCGCCAGGATTCCAGCCAGCGGCCGATCCATTCATTGCCCGTGAATTCGCCGATTTCCTCGCCGTTGAAATCGATCAGGGGGAATGTGTCGTCCTTGGCGGGGGGCTGGTCCGCCTCGTTCGCCGGCAGGGCAGGCCCAGGGCGGGGCGGGGCGTCGGGATTGGCGGTGTAAGATCCATCCGCCCCTTCCTGTAAGGTGCCGCCGTCGACGATACGCCGGGCTTCGTCCTCGTCATAGATGCCGGAGAATCCGAAGGCGATGCGGGACGCCTGGATCAGGGTCTTGTGCCGGAGGAAGCGCTTGGTATGGGATTGCCAGGGGCCGCTGCTCTCGTATCCGGTTTTCTTGTCCTTGAACGGCGGGCGGTAGACCTCGTCCAGGTATTCGCGCACCGTGATGGGGTGGGCGCGGTCCTTGCGGTAGATTGTGCATTCGCACCATTTCGGGCATTCCTTGCCACCGTCCATGACCACGGATTCGTCGGCGTAGCGGAATGTGATCCCGTCAAGCTCCCGGTGCTCGTTGATGATGCGCGCCCAACCGTCGACCGAGACGATGGGGACAACGCCCTTGTGTTTGTCGAGGAACGCATAGATTTCCTTGGTGAACGGGTTCAGTTTGTGCTCGTTGGCGACGATCAGCAGGGCCATCAATTCCTCATTGGTCGGCTCGCGGTCCTTGATCTTGAACGCCGTCGCCTTGAGGGTCGCCATGACCTTATCGGGCTCGACTCCCAGCCGGTCCGCAAATTTATGGATCGCCGACTTTTCCGGATCGATGCGGGTGATGTTTCTGTTGGGTTGTTCCTGCGCTTGCACGTTCATGGCTCTCTCCTGTTGGCCTTCTACCGCAGAGGCCCGGCCATCCATTTAGGACCCGGGCATACGGGCGGGGCTTTCTCCCGCTGGTGGCATGTCTGTCTCCGTGTCTGCGGTTAACAACCTCGTTTCATCTGTTTGCACCCCGAAACCCCGGCCGCCTGCATGCAGGTCCGGGGCACGGGGCCTTGGGGCCGATGGATGGTGGTTAGTTCGTGACGACCACAATGTTGTCCGGGCGGACCTTCTCGGCCAGTTCGGACATAGGGTCGATGATTTCGTGTTCGTCGGGCGTCAATTTCGGGACCGGGTGCATCGCCCCATACTTGGCGGTGATCACGTCCAGCCTGGATTTCCAGTTGTCCTTTGTGATGTCCGACACGTCGATTTCATCCAGGAACGGCAGATGTTTCCGTAGGACCGGCCCGGCTTCACGGCCAACGCGCGGAAGTTGATGTGTAAATAGGCTTTCCCCGGTCATGTAGTTGAGGATGTCGTAGACGCCTTCGATCAGACGAGGCGACAGCAGCTTGTCGTGGGTGACAGACAAGATGTCGCCGATGTGAAATTCCTTCATGTCTTTATCCTTCGTTTCAACTCAGTCCTGCGGCGGCGGGCTCGGGGTCTTAGCCGATTTAAGCCTTCTCAATCGCACCCGCCGCTGTCCCTGCTGGGGACCGGGCCTTTATCGCCCGTGCATTTCGTCAAGCCGCGATCTTGCTTTCGTGCAGACGCGCGCCGGGGACCGTGAAGGCCGTTTCGTCGCCCTTGGCCGACCGCGCCGCCGCATCGGCCAGGGACTGCAGGACGTCCCGGACCTTGGGGTCGTTCCGGAAATGCCCATAGACCCGGTCGTAGTCGTCGATCACGGCGCTGTAGGTCGTGCGCAAACCCATGGAACGGTTGGAGTTTTCACCCCGGGCGCGGGCCGGTCCGACCGGCGCGCTGGCTTCCTGAATGGCCTGATCGGCCTGTTCCTTGGCCGTCTGGGCGGCGATCTGGGCGCTGACCGATCCGGTTTCCGCCGCGGCCCGTTCGGCTTCTTCGGCTTCTTCCATGACGCGAAGCGCTTCGGCTTCGGCGGCCTTGCGTTCGGCTTCCCGTTTTTCCTGTTGGCGGACGAGGAAATCCGACACGCGCCGTTTCAAGGCACTGATGGCAAGATCCAGGTTCTCGGCGAGCGGCTTGAACCGTTCCTGAATGTCCTTGATCGCATCGTCATGGGGCTTTTTCTCGGCCTTGCGCTGGTTTTCGGCTTCTTTTTTGCAGGCGCGGGCGATGTCGACCAGATTGGTGAATTCGTCGGCGACGGCCTGGGTGTCGATTTCCGGGTATTCGGCGATGGCGTTGTCCGTGGACTTGATCACCGCGTCGATGCGGGTTTTCAAAGTTTCGAACGGGCTTTGGTTGTGGCCGATACCGGGGTCTTCCGGCGTTTGGTCTTGTACTTGGTCGTTCATGTCGGGCTCCTGTTGCTGAAAGGCAGGGGGGCGGTCATCAGGGCCCGGTGGCGGGCCTCTGGGGTGATGGAGGTATAGGGATTGGCGCCGATCGAAGCCGGATGATAGGTGCGGTCATACGCGGCCCGCGCGGCCATCAGGTCGTATCGTTCCTTTGAAATCGGATGGCCATAGGTGCGGATATGGTCGACCCGGCCCAAGTCGTCCTTGCCGTCGTGAATGATGCCGGTTTCGGGCGGAAAGCGGTCGCAGGACGCTTGCCAGTCGTGTTCGGCCTGATCGTCGCCGCCGTTCACCGTGCAACGGCATCGACGGGCGATCATGGCCGGCACCCAGGGGCCGTCCTTGACCATGCGCAATTGGAAATAGCGGGCTACCATTGCTGCGCGCCCGGTATGTTCTGGATGGCGTCGAAGATGGCCAGCCAGAAGGCGAAGGACACGGCCAGGGCAAGCACAGCAACCTGGGCGACCTTGAGGATTGTATGTTTCATGTCAACTTTCCTCCAAATCGTCGTGCCGCTGTTCGTGGAAATCGGCCACGGGCGACAGGGGTTTTTCAGATGTGAAGTTGTCCGGGTCGATCGGATGGCCGCCGCAGTACCCTTGGGGTTTGGCGCGCACGCCGCGCAGGCGGGCGATCATCTGGTTCGCTGGATCGTTCGGGTCTTTGGCTTTTTCCATGTCGCGTCGTATGTCGGCGAGAACTTGCTCCAACCAAAGATCGTATTCCGTCATGGGGGCGCTGCTGTCCGGCATCAGGCCGCTCCCTGCGGGCCGTCTTCGGGGAAAATGCGCGACGGGATCGGCATTTCCTGCGGCCGGTTGCGCGCCACCAGAAAGGCGGCGACATGATCGGCGCGCTTCCAATCTGAATTCCCGCGGCGGCGTTCGTTCAGGGAATAAATCTCGCACCGCGCCAATTGGCACAGCAGATCGGATGCATCCTCGGCCGTTGCCGCCGCAAATTGGTTCATCAAATCCTGGGCAACCCTGTAATCGCCTTCATTGATCACCGGGGCGCGAAGGGCTTGAGACGCGACCCAATAGGCATAGGTCAGACTTTCAAGCGAAAGGTCGTGGGCGAGTTCAGCGTGTTTACACATCATGCCGCCTCTCCCAACAACGCGATGTCGTCGAAGATTTCCGACAGCCGGGTCATGAAGCCCGAGGCCGGCACCCGTTCGCGGTGCGGATTGACCGCGCCGTAATGAACGACCAAATCGATTAGTGCCGTCGGACGGTCGGTTTCGGGTTGAGCGTATTGGAATTCAATCGCGCCGAGGTCGCCGCCGCCCAGAAGATCACGGACGCGGGCCGAATTGGGACCGGTGCGGTGAATGTGCAGAGTTGGGCGGCGCATGGGCGTCCTCCATCGGTTGATGGAAGGACATTACAAGCAAACTTGTTATTCAGTCAACAAGAATTCTTGTTATAAATTATGCGCCGTGAACTTCGTTCCAGGGAACGATTCGGTGGACGGTCACCGTATCGGCCGAGAATTCGACCTTAGCTTCAGGGTTGAACTGTTTGGTGATGATCTTTTTTTCGGTCCGGCGCACCAATTGTTTGACGAAGGCGTGGATATCGTCGTGTTCGCCGTTCTTTTGCTGGATCAGGACGAAGTCACCAGGGGAGGGGGGTTTGACCGGATCGATGAACCGGAGTTCCCCATGCGGAATGACCGGCTCCATGCTTTCGCCCACGACATAGACGGCATAGCAGCCGGGAATCCTGTTCAAGGCAGGTGTGCGATCAACGTATGCCACGGCCTCCTCCGACGTAACCAGAAATGCGCCGGATGGCCCGCCTTGCGCCGTCCCCAAGACTTTTATCGGCGGAAAGCGTTGTGTTTGCGTGGACGCGGCCATATGGGCGATGCGCGCCTCGCCGACAAGGTTGTCAGGTGGTGCGTTCTTGTTGGATGCGGCATTTTCGGTCTGAAAATGCGAATCGTCTATATGATTCTTTGCATGCAAGTTGTTAACAAATTCCTTCGACCCGACACCATGCAGCAACCATTCGGACGAAACGCCCAGGGCCTTTGCCAGTTCCGGCAGCCACTTGGGGCGTTTCGTGACATTCCGTTCGACCTGGTCGACGGCGGGCTGTGACACGCCGCACACCTGCGCGACCTTGGCCTGTGACAGGCCAAGGTCCTGGCGGCGTTCTTTGGTCCGTTCTCCGAGCGTCTGTTTCATGGACGCATTCTAAAACTTGTCGATAACAAGCGGGACACAAGAAAACTTGTTGACAGGATAACAAGAAAACTATTATCGTCCGCCGCATGAGATCGAACCGCATGACCCCGGAAAAAGCATTCAAAAAGGCCGTCAAGATCGCCGGCGGGCAGACCGCGATGGCGCGCATCTGTTCCACGCCGGAGCGCGAAGTGACGCAAGGATACATTTGGTGGTGCCTGAACGAGAGCAAGAAACGCCATTGTCCGGTCGAGCTTGTTTTGGTTGTCGAACGGGAAACGGGCGTGTCGCGGCACGATTTGCGGCCCGACATCTATGGCGAAAAACCGGCCGAACCGAAAGGGGCGGCCGCATGACCGGCCTGCGGACATATCCGGGGCTACCGGCCCTGGATCCCGTCGGGGACGGGGCGTTCGTCGGTCATGGGTATGACGGTCTCGTATTCCTCAATGGCCGCGCGGATGTCCATGGCCAGCATCAGGGCGCCTCGGTTCTCGGCACAGGTGGCGGCGAACATCAGTTCCGCCATGGCGTGACGAACGCGGCAGACCCCGGCGGAGACGCTGTCGGTCTGGGGTGCGAGGCCCGGGAATAGCGGCACGATATTGGAACTTTGGGGACAGGACGGCATGGGACAATCGCTCACATATGACGGAAGACCGAACGCGGGTTTGCTTGGCGGCATTTCCGTTCGATCTTCCGATTTCGCGCGTTCATCCGGCGTCTCCTTTCCGGGGCCGATGCCGGATCGCATCCGCCGGCCCCGTTTCATGCACCGGGACCTTCAACCGAACGGCCCCTGCTTCATGGACACCATGGAACAGGACGGCATCCCGATGCAGGAACAAATTTCACGAATTCTGTCGCGAATTCAGGATTCCACGAATCCGGACGACATCAGGGCGGACATTGCCCGTCTGGTGATGTTCGCGGCCGAACCGGGCAAGACCGGCGACAACGTCACGCGCCGCCTGACCCGCGCCGCGCGGCGCCTGGGCATGAACAGGAACCGGGTGCGCAAATTCTGGTACGGCGAGGTCGAGCGGGTCACGGCCCACGAAATGAACCTGATTTGCCGTGTGGCGCGGGCTCATTTGCAGCGCGTGCGCCGCATCGAGGCCCTTCGCGCGGAAATTCGCGATCTGGATACGGACATGGGGGATACGGCCTATGTGGGAGCGGGCTGATTTATGGGCGCGTCTCGGATTGATGTTCGCTGTGGCGGCGCGGTTTTTTCAAGGTCTGGCCAAGGCCTGCGAGGCACGCGCCACCCGGGCCTTGAACGAGGAATGACAATTATGCGGGGTAGAGCAGCAGCAGCTCGTTTGGTTCATACCCAAAAGGTCGTGGGTGCAAGTCCCACCCCCGCAACCAGTTTCGCCGCCTTGCCAATCGGCGAAAACCCGGCCCGTGATGAACGGGCCACATCCCTGCAGCATGCGGGAGGCGGGTCCTCCCAGACGGTCTTCCGCACCTGCCTTTACTTGGATGTTTCCTCCCTGAAACTGCCGGGGCGGCCTGATCGCCGCCCCGGTCTTTTCGCCGCTTCCGTGAGAGCGTCCGTCCCGACCCTTGTTTGGTTCTTGCACAAGTGCTTGCCCAGGCATTTTGCAACCAGGGGCGGGCGTTCCCACGGGTGCGGATTCCTACATCCCGCCCGCGGCCGGATTTTGCTTCCCGGCTGACAAGTCCACGCCAACCCCGGGGCGGCGGCTTCCCCCAGGATTCCCACCCGCCGCCCCGCTTTCTTTATCGGACAGGAGAACCCCCATGGCAGAAAATTTAACCAATTCGGGCAGCGAGGAAGGCGGACGCACGTTTTCCAATGCGGCCGAACGCGATGCCCTGATCAAGAAATACGTTCTGGCCGTGGTGGCGGAAAACGCCGCCATCAAGGAAATTCAGGAAACGACGGTCCAGGACCACCGCGACGTGATCAAGGACATCAAAGCCAAGGTCAAGAAGGACCTGAAACTGACCATGAAGGCCTTCAATCACGCCGTGAAAACCATCGAAATCCAGAACGAAGCCGAGAACAACACGGATGAAGACGCCGGCGCCGACCTGTCGGATTCCATGCGTGAAATCTTCGGCGCGCTGGAAAAGGGTCAGATGCTGAACTTCCTGGATGCCATTGAGCCTCATAACGATAAAGGGCATCACAATTCCCACCTCAATAGGGAAGTAGACCTCGAACGGGATATCGACCCGATCGACGATGACCCCGAAGATCAGGCTGCTTAAGGTCCGCCCCGCAATGCAGCTTCTTTGCCTCGATATCGCGACGACCACCGGATGGGCATGCGGGACGGTGCCGGACCGTCCCCTGCCCACGCCGCTGGAACTGCGCGCGGGCGATCCGGTCTACAAGCCGCAATCCGGGTCCTATCGGATTCCGAACGCGCATGATGCCAGTCAGCGGTTGGTCAGATACGAGCAGTGGCTGCAGGACATGATCGCCGTTCACAAGCCGGATGTCGTCGTGTTCGAAGCGCCGTTCGTGACCGGCCGGACGCATCAGAACACGGCACGCCTGTTGATGTATCTGGCGGGGGTGACGGAATTGACGGCCAAGAAAGTTCAGGGGCTGCGGTTCTTCGAAGAAAACAACGCCCGGGTCCGCAAGCATTTCATCAACAAGGGCAGCGGCAAGCGCGCCGAGTTGAAACGCAAGACCCTGGAAGCCTGTTGGTCCCTGGGCTGGATGGAATTTTCCGACACCGACGACAACCGGGCCGATGCCCTGGCGCTGTGGCATTACGCGGCGTCGTTCCTGTTGGCCCGCCAGATGCAGAAGGGGGCGGCATGACCACCACAAACCAGAAAATGCGCCTGGCCATCGAACTGGCCGCCCATGTGCCGCCGGATGAACTGATCCAAACCTGCGATCAGGTCTGGGACTGGATCAACGGCGGGCGGACGGAAATCGTGGATGTGAAGCCGCCTCAATTGACCGGCGATCAAATCCTTCTGGCCGAGGCGAAGGCGGAACTTGAAAGCAAGGGACCGAGTTTGGGCGATGGAGAAATAGCACCCTTGAAGCCCGCGAAACGCCCCAAGGCGGACAGGCAGGAAAAACCGGGACTGATAACCACAGCACGGCGGCGCGAATTGTTCATGGACCTGGCGCGCAAGATCAAACCCATGGCGCAATTGGTGCAGGAATACGGGCTGACCGAAAATCAGATCAAGGGCCAGCGCCGGAACCATAAGGATGTGTTCCACGAATGCGCCCGGTCGATCCGTGAACGGTCCGGGCATCCGAAAAGCGGCACGGCACCGCGAGACAACGACCCGGGTATCGATATGCCGGCCCATGTGGCCACGCCGAAACGTGCGAGATCACCGGGCAATACACCGTCGGTTGACGGGACGATGCCCGCCCGTCAGTCCCGCACCCTGAATGAAACCGAAAGGGCGCAAGTCGCAGCCGCCCCGGTCCGCCGGTTCGAGCCCGGGACGTTCAATAACCTTATACAGCGCACCTTGGGAGCCAACGGCCATACGGCCGAACCGATCTGGCGATCGACCCGCCATAACTGGATAATCGACGGCAAGGAACATGATCTTAGGTATGCGTTGAACCTTGCCAACAGGTATCGGGCCACGGCGGGGGTGGAACCCCTGACACCGCCGGGCGAACCCAGCAAGGGACGACCGGCACCCCTGATGTCGACGACGGACTTGAAGAAAACGGCCCGCGCCGCCCATGCGCGCAAGGCGGGAGGGGTAGCATGAAGCGCAAGCGCCATCCCCGCCGGGTCTATCTCGGAATCCTGAAACGCCAGCGCCTGATCTGCGCCTGTGGTTGCGGCGTCAAGATCACACGCGCCGAAGGCTTCCAATTCGATCACGGTTGCCCGATCTGGGCCGGCGGCGGTGATACCCCGGAAGATATCCAGGCGTTCCGCGATCCCTGTCACAAGGCCAAGACCGCCGCAGAGGCGACGATGCGCGCCAAGGCCGACCGTATCCGCGCCAAATCGGCGGGCGATACCGGCCCGCGCGGCGGAAAACGGCGCAAGGCGAAAATCCAGTCACGCGGGTTCGATTCCCGGTTCAAGAAAAAACTGAACGGGGAGGTCGTGGCGCGATGAGCAAGATCGAATGGACGGATGCGACTTGGAACCCGATCCGGGCCAAGGACAAGGAAACGGGCAAGGACGGGTGGTTCTGTGTTCATGCGTCCGAGGGATGCCGCAACTGTTATGCCGAGGACTTAAACCAGAACCGCCGCAACCTTGCCATCGGCAACGGCCATGCCTATGCGGCGCAGAACCGGGATAAGTTGGATATCCATATCCACGAAAAGACGCTGCAGGCACCGCTGCGCTGGCGCAAGCCGCGTAAGGTGTTCGTCTGTTCCATGACGGACCTGTTCGGCGAGTTTCACGACGATGCCTTGATCGATTGGGTGTTCGCCGTCATGGCGCTGTGCCCGCAGCACACCTTCCAAGTGCTGACCAAGCGGGCGGAACGGATGTGGGAGTATCTGTCGTATTCCGATACGGACGCCGATGTTTGGACCGCCGCGCAACGGCTTTTCCTGGGTTGTGGTTTAGACCGGGACCTGGCCGTTCATTGCGTCGACAAATGGCCCCTGCCCAACGTCTGGCTGGGCGTCAGCGTCGAGGATCAGAAGACGGCGGACGCACGGGTTCCGGCCTTACTGGCCACACCGGCGGCGCGGCGCTTCGTCAGTTACGAGCCCGCCCTGGGGCCGGTGGATTTCACGCGGCTTCATTACGACGGCATCACCCAGATCAACGCCTTGACGGGCCGTCATGGCTTGTCAGGCGGTGGCGATGGGCCGTCACTCGACCAAATTATCTTCGGCGGCGAGTCCGGACCGAACCGGCGCCCGGCCCAGATGGATTGGGGCCGGGCCGTGCGCGACCAGTGCAAGGCGGCCGGAGTGGCGTTTTTCGGCAAGCAGGACGACAAGGTCCGGTCATTGCCCGACGATCTGGATATCCGGGAGTGGCCGCGATGACCGACAAAATCCCCCCGATGGCCTTTACCTGGGATCAGGAAAGCAGATCCATGCGCGCCCGCGACCGACGGGCCGAGCGGTTTTTCGAACACGGCAAGACCTACCGTCTGGCCATCCGCGAAGGGCGCTCTCAGGTCAGTCATGATCATTATTTCGCCTGTATCGAAGAAGTCTGGCGCAACCTGCCGGACGAACAGGCCGAACGCTTTCCGAGTTCGAAACACCTTCGGAAACACTTGCTGATCAAATGCGGCTACCACCACCTGACGGAAATCCCTTGTGAGGTATCGGAGGTCGCCGAACGGGTCGCGGCGCGCATCCGGGTCAAGGACGAATATGCCCTTGTTCTGGTTCAAGGCGGCGTGGTCCGCGAATACACGGCCCAGTCCCAATCCAAGGAAAGCATGAGGCCCAAGGTTTTCCAGAAATCCAAACAGGACGTGCTTGAAGCCGGGGCCATGATGATCGGCGTCAGTGTCGAGGATCTGGTTCGGAACCAGGGGAGGGCGGCATGATTGCAGTTGCGAAAGCTGGATCGGTCAACCGATCCAGCGAGTATCGCCCGGATGACGATCATTACCCGACGCCGCGAAACGCCGTGGTGCCCTTGGTGCGTACATTGGCGCTACCGCACCGCATTTGGGAGCCGGCTTGCGGCGAAGGACATATATCCGAAGTTCTGACCGAATACGGACATGACGTTGTGTCGACGAACTTGGAAGATCGCGGCTATGGCGAGACGGGTATTGATTTTCTGACCGTCACAAAGGCGCGCGCTTCCTGCATTGTGACCAATTGCCCGTTTTCATTGGATGAAGAATTCATTCTTCACGCCCTGGGTCTGGGCGTCGATATCGCCTGCTTCTTTCTGGCAACCAAGAAACTGGGGGGGGCTGATCGCTATCGTCGGATCATGGGCCCGACCCCGCCTTGTCTGGTTTTGCAATTCATCGAACGGATCAAATTCTTTGCCGGAGACACCGCGGAAGCGGATCAGCCCGGCTGGAATACCGAAGATTTTGCATGGTTCGTCTGGCGTAAAGGATTCCGGGGGAAACCAACGGTTTCATGGTTGTCGCGGGATGACGGACTGCAGCATGACCTGTTCAAACCGGTGGCTGCCACATGACCGCCCCGACCACCTTGCGCCGTCATGCGGCTTATGTTGCGGGCGATAAAGCACGCAAGCCCTTGGCGTTGCCCGCTGATCATCCGGCCGCAGTTGAAGGGCGGACGAAATTCCCGTCCACGGTGACGGATGTGATCGAAACGCCCCGGCTGCTGATCGACGGGCACAACAACCGGAAAATCGGCCGCATGGTGACCAAAGGCCCCTGGAAAGGGATGCGGATTTTCACCCTGACCCTGGAAGAACGGGCAACCTGTCCCCGGACTTGTCACGAATGGAATTCCTGCATGGGAAACTCCATGCATTGGGCCCGCCGGCACCGCCCGCTTCCGGGAATCGAGCCTGTGTTGAAGACCGAATTGCGAAGCCTTCAGGAGAAATTTCCAGAGGGATTCGTGGTGCGCCTGCATGTGTTGGGCGATTTCTTCGATGTCGCCTATGTGCGGTTTTGGGAAATGTGTCTGGGCGAATTCCCGGCCCTGCATGTGTTCGGTTACACGGCCTGGCCGGAAGACAGTGGAATCGGCAAGCGGATCGCCCAGGTGCGGGACATGCGTTGGAACCGGTTTGCGGTGCGGACCAGTGTCTCCGAAATTCCCGGGCCGGGTCCTTACGCGACGGTCACCGACAGCATCGGAGATGCCGAGGAAATGCGGCATGCGGCGGTCGTTTGTCCGGTCGAGACAGGGAAAACCACCTGTTGCGGAACGTGCGGCCTGTGCTGGTCGCCGAGCATGCGGGACGTGGGTATCACGTTCATTCGTCACGGCAATGCTCACCAAGGGAGAAAAGCGGCATGATCTGGACACCAGAACGGGACGCAATGTTAACCGCCGACTGGCAAAGCGGCGTGTCCTCAATCGAGACCGCCCGCAAACTGGACGTGACGAAAAGCGCCGTGATCGGCCGCGCGCATCGCCTGAAGCTGGGCCCGCATCCGAGCGGCAACGGGTGTTTGTGGAGCGAGGACGAAGACCGTGTTTTGATCCGTGCCCGCGATCACGAACATATGAGCTTTCCCGAAATCGCCGACTTGCTGCCGGGCCGCACGGAAAACCAATGCCGCCTGCGTTATGATCGGTTGCAAAAAGGGCAGTCCGGGGTCGAGCGTCCCGGGTTGCCGCTGGCCTATACGGACACGGGCGGCTGCCTGTTCGCCATCAGTCCGCATGACGCCAAACCCCATGAGCATCGGTTCTGCAATGAGCCGGCCGTGCCCGGAACATCGTGGTGCATGACCCATGCCCGCATGATCGGTATGAGCCGCGCCGATTTGGACCGGCTTAAGGAAAAACAAGAAGACCGCAGGGCCAGAGCGGACGCCCGGCGGACGCGGACGGCCATTGATTTCGCGCCCCATTACACAGCCAAGCGCCAGGACACGCATCCCGACAAGGGCGGCTCCGACGCGCAAATGTCGGAACTGAACCAGGCCATCGCGCAAGCCCGAAGGGAACTGGCGTCATGACCACCAGCCCAACCACAAGACAGGCGGAATTACTGCGTCTTATTGAAACGGAGGGTGTGTGAGATGGCGCCAAATCCACTGTTTGACGGCTACGCAATTATCGCGCTCGTGATGGCTATCGGCCTGATTTTTCAGATTGCGGGAATGTTCTGATATGACCCAAGCCTACCCCCTTCACTGGCCGGAGGGCTGGCCGCGCGAATGTTGCCGACGCCCTCCCGGCGCAAAGTTCGGCTACGACCTGACTTTGGCGCGCGCACGAACCAGGTTGTTGGATGAATTGCGTCTTTTAGGCGCCGAAAACATCGTTCTTTCGACCAACCTTGAACTGCGGAACGATGGACTCCCGCGCTCGGGACAGCGACGGCCGGATGATTGCGGGGTCGCTGTTTATTTCCAAAGAGACGGGCGTTCAATGTGCATGGCCTATGACACATGGAACACGGTTGAGCACAACGTCAATGCTCTTGCCTTGGCTATTTCCGGGCTGCGCCAAATGGAACGGCACGGCGGCGCGCACATGGTTGAACGCGCCTTTGACGGGTTCGCCGCCTTACCAGCCCCGGACAAGTGGCAAGATGTTCTCGGTCTTAATGAGCCCGGAAAATTCTACACCCTGGACGATGCCACGGCGGCTTATCGAAGGCGCGCGCGCACGGCGCACCCCGATGCCGGCGGCCCGGATGGTGCCATGGAGAAGTTGAACTGGGCCATCGAACAGGCCCGGAAGGAACTGACATGAGCATCAGTCTGACCGAACAGCAGCACCGGCTGTTGACCTTCATCAAAGGGTATTTATCGGACCACGGCGGCCGGGGGCCCAGTTTCGAAGACATGAAAGCCGCCATGGGTCTGCGGTCGAAAGCGGGCGTTCACCGCCTGCTGACCGGCCTGGAAACCCGCGGCTATATCCGCCGGCATCATGGTCTTGCGCGCGCGATCGAAGTAATCGACCCGAACGATCAGCACCCTGCGGCGCGGGAGACAAATGTCGATACCGAAGCCCTGGCGATGGCCTTGGTTGCGGCGGCCCGGGCCAAGCGGACACCGGACGAAGCCCCGGATAAGGTGCGCCGGATCTGGGCCCAAACCCCGAAGAGCGTTCGCCGCTTATGGCGCGCGCAAGCGGAATTCGTTTTGGCGCGCTATGCGGATTTTTCCCAAAAGCCGGGGCAAGCAGGGGACATCGCGGCATGAGCAACGATTTCAACTGCCCGGACAGTGTTTATACGGCCATGCAGGCGGCGGGACCGGCCGGGCCGTCGACTTTGTATCTGGTCAGGAAACTGGGACCCGGGCGCGTGCAATGGGCCGGAAGCCCCGCGGCTGGAAACGCCAATCCGGGTGTGGACGACACCCCGACCACCTGGGCCCTGGATGGGGTTCGCGCCACGCAGCGCGACCTGCGCCGGGCCCTGACCGAACACATGGAAAGGAGAGCGGCATCATGACGGCCGGATACAGCATCAACCATATCGTGCGCCAAGTCAGCCGGGAAACCGGTGTCGCGGAAAGCGATATTCTGAGCGATAGCCGCCTCAGGCGGATATCTGTGGCCCGGCACGCTGCTTATTTCCTGGCCCGTGAACTGACCGGGTTCAGCTTTCCGCAATTGGGCCGCCGATTTCGCCGGGACCACAGCACGGTGATCCACGGCCATGCGCGTTGTATGGAACTTATGGCGGTTTCCGAAGGCTACAGGGCGATGGTCGTCCGTTTGGGTGATAAGTGCCGACCGATGGTCGAGAAAGCCATGCGGAAAGAGGTCGAACCTCCCACCGTCCCGGTGCAAATCGCGGAACCGGTGCAAATCCGGATCAGAAAGCCGGAACCGGTCATTTCCATTGCGCCGAAACCGAAGCTTCTTAAGCCCCGGAAATGCTGCGTTACCGAATGCGGGAAAACCTTTCATCCGGAATCCCGGTTTATCCGCCGCTGCCCGAATTGCCGAAAGCAGGACGGCGGCATGTTCGAAGGGTATGCGCTGTGAAAACCCCGCCTGACAAAAAAAGGACCATGCCTTGACCCAAGCCGCCCATCAGATACCGGACTGGCAGGACACCCCACCGGAGGACAATCCGCTTCCCCATAATCTGGACGCGGAGAAGGCTTTGCTGGGTGCCGTCCTGGTCAACAACCGGGCCTACGAAGCGGTCGAGGAAATCCTGGTCCCCGAGGACTTCTCGGTGCAGGAGCACGCCCAGGTATTCGCGGCGTGCCGGACATTGATCGAGAAAGGACAGAGGGCCGATCCGATCACCCTTAAACGGTTTTTCGAGAACGAAAACTCCCTGACCGATGTCGGCGGCCCGGCCTATCTGACCGATCTGGCGGCCAGTGCGGTGACGGTGATCAACGCCCGCGAATACGGGCGCATCGTCCGCGATACGGCCCTGCAGCGGGATTTGATTTTGTTCGGCCAGAATCTGGCGTCCGAGGTTCGGGCCGCAGACTTGGAAACCACATCCGATCAATTGTTGGAACAGGCCGAGCGGGGGTTGACTGATTTGGGCGCTCGTGTTTCGGGCGACATCCCCGATCAAACCCGTCAATTAAATGCCCTGCAGACCCATTTGGAGGCGCGCTGGGCCGGAACGGAGCCGCCCGGTATGATGACCGGCATCTGGGCCCTGGACCGCATCCTGAACGGCCTGAAACGTCAGGCATTGGTGATCATCGCCGGAAGACCCAGCATGGGGAAAACTGTGCTGGCCTTGAATATCGCCGACCGGGATAAGGAATCCGACAAGGGGCACGCGATATTTTTCTCGTTGGAACAAAGCGCCGAGGAAATCAACAAACGGCGGATCGCCACCCGCGCCAATGTCGATCACGACATTCTGGAACGGGCGGAAATGCCTGACGATGAAACCCGCCAGAAAATCTATGCCGCCCAGCAGGACATGCGGACGGCGCCCATCACCATCGACGACACGGCCACGACCCTGGCGCAGATCAGATCCCGGTCCCGGCGCCTGAAGCGCAAGCACGGGAAACTCCGATGCATCGTGATCGACTATCTGCAGTTGATCGACGGCACCAGAACAAGGGCCAACGACGGCCGGGTTCAGGAAATCACCATGATCACCCGGGGTCTGAAACTCCTGGCCAAGGAATTGGATTGTCCGGTGATCGCGCTTTCGCAACTTTCCAGGCAGGTCGAAAACCGCGAACCGCCCCGGCCGCAGATGTCGGACCTTCGGGAATCCGGGTCGATCGAGCAGGACGCCGATGTGATCATTCTGCTGTACCGCCCGGAATACTATCTGGAACGCCAGAAGCCGCAGCCCAAGCCGAAAGAAAGCGACCAGGGTTTCATGGACCGCTGCGCCGATCACGACGCCATGCTGGCCAAGATGCGCCACAAGGCCGAATGCATCGTCGACAAGATGCGCGGCGGGCGCACCGGCACCGCCCATATCGCATTTTATGGCGCACGTATGCGCTTCGCCGACCGGATAAAGGACCAACAGGAGGAACTTGGACAATGATGGCAGGTATCGGCCGCGAATGGAGAATACCGCCGAAGTTCGAGGACTGCGGATTTCACGGCCGGAATTCTCGGACCTACTATAACAAGCGCGTCCGCATCTGGAACAGGACAGGCGGATATTGCACATATTGCGACCACCCGCTCACCTTCGTCGACGCCAAAGCCTTCCATATGGTCCACAAGACTCCGAGGTCTCGGGGCGGGACAAATGACGACAGCAACCTCGTTCCGGCCTGCGAACCCTGCAATCGAAGCAAGGGAAACATGACGCACGACGAGTTCATCGAGAAAAGGGAAACGAGAAACTATGGCACGGATTAGAACCGTCAAGCCCGGTCTCTGGAAGCATGAGGAATTGAGCGAACTGCCGGCGGAAACGCATATGTTGGCGGCGGCGATCCTCAACTATGCGGACGATGAAGGATACTTCAACGCAAATCCAAAACTCGTCACTGCAGAGTGTTTCCCGTTGCGTGATCTTTCAGTGAGCGTTCACGACAGCCTCATGTATCTGTGGAGCGTCGGTTATATCGACCTCGGCACTGGAAAAGACGGCAAGCGGTACGGCCGGGTCGTCACTTTCCTGGAACATCAGCGCGTGAACCGCCCAAAAAGCAGTGAAATCAAGGATGTCGGAATTGTGTGGGACGAGCGTGACACAAATCATCAACAAATCAGTGACGACGCATCGCCTGAAGGGAAGGGAAGGGAAGTGGAAAGGGAACAGGGAAAGGAAAAAGATATTTCGTCCAACGCTTCGCGTCGGACGGATGAATGTTCTGATCCTGATCCTGATCCGTCACCCGAGCCCCCAGACCCTGAACCGGATACCCTCGGCAGTACCGAGGACATACTCGGGAATTCCGAGGATGTGACGGAACCCGAGACGCCCGAAGACGCCTTGCTGACCGAGGACCAGGCGCCGGCGTTCAAGCCCGCGGACCTGATCGCCGAACGGTTCAAGGATTTCTGGGCCGAATATCCACGGCGGGAAGCGAAGCCCGCGGCGGAAAAGACTTTTGCGAAGAAAGTCCGGGACCGCGTCAAGGGCCAGATGACGCCGGAGAAAATCAACGATGCGGCGGATTTCATCATCGAAGGCGCCCAGCGATACGCGGCCGATTGCCGCGCCAAGGGCACGGAAAAAAATTACATCAAGATGGCCCAGGGGTGGCTGAACGAAGAACGCTACGCCGACGGCACGGACGAGGATTTGTTGGATATTCCGCCCGGATTGCGGCGTGACCGGAACGGCGGCCCCAGCGCCTTCACGGACCCGGAACATGCGGAACGGCTGCGCGCCCAGGCGGCGGAACGGGTGGCGGGAGGGGTCCAGTGACAGACCAAACCAACCCCGTATTGGAGAAGGTGGCGAAGGCGATTGCGCGAGAGAAGTGCGTTAAGGATTGCAATGGTAATTACCTGATCCACGAGACAGACCCGAGTGCTGACCCCGAGGCGCATTGGCGGGCAGATATTCACCTCGCCCGCGCCGCCATCCTCGCACACACCCAAGCCCTGATGGAGAACGTGAGCGAGGAGATGCGTCAGGCTGTCGCGGCCAATTGGGGCAACCGGACGTGGCGGGAATTTAACGACGTCCTCACCGCACACATGGAGCAGATGAAGTGAGGTGTCTGGACGTTCTTTTCTGCGTAGCGTCCTTTGCGTTCGTTGCCGCCGTCTTCTGCGGCCTCGCTTATATCATTTTAGCCCCATTCGCTGACGTTTGGCTCACATATTGGGGAATTAATTGGAGCAGATGAAATGAAGGCGATTGCGAGAATACTGCGCCGCTTTGGGGCATGGCTGAATGCGTGGCCCTGCGCACTCGGGGTTCATGAATTCGGCAAATTCAGGCCGGGCACCGTCATGTGGTCAAAGGAGTGTGCTTGCTGCGGGAAAATCGAATTCGGTGAGCCTCAATCACGGGCGGGTGTTGATCCTCGCGCATGGAATATTTACGCGGACCGCCATGGCTTGGAGCAGATGAAATGACAGACCTGGTTGAAATGATGGACGACGAGGTTGACCGCATCTTGTTTGAGTGGGGGTTCAATTATTCGGGGCTTTCGAAACAAATCACAGAGGCCGCCCTCCAAGCCCTCAACGACGCAGGATACGCGGTGGTGCCGAGGGAGCCGACGAAGGAGATGATTAAGGATGCAGAGAATGCGAGCCGCTGGCGCATGTGGCCAGAAGACTCCCGCGCCGTTTACCGCGCCATGATCAAAGCGGGGGAAGAATGAACAAGTTTCCCATGGTGGGAAAGGGCGGCGAGAGTCCAGGGGCAGAACGCCCCGCCGCACCCTTTACCGAACGGACGGATGGGCTTCGCATCCCACGAACGCCCTATCTGCCACATCATAATCCCGGCGGCGGACCGGTGACTGTTAACCAGGATCTGTGCGAGCCCGATATGGCGTTGGTTTGGAAAATCGTGGACCTGTGCAGGACGATCGAGAATCTGGATGCGCAGTTGGCAGAGGTTAAGGCAAAATTATCGAAGAAGAATGCAGTATGACAAAGTCGCGTTCATCCCTGGCCTACCGCCGGCGCCCGTTTGACGAAGCGGACCGCGCCAAGTTGTGGCGCTGGCGTAAATCCCTGGGATGGTCGATTGAGCGCATCCGCAAACGATTGGACCGGACGGGCGAATCCTGCCGCCAGGAACTGGCGCGTTTGGAGCAAATGGAACAGGACACCATACGCGAACGCCTGGACCGGAACCGGGCGGACCGGGTTGCCCAACGCCGTGAAAAGTTCCGCCGGGATATTTCCGACGAACGGTTCTGGGACAACGTGGACGATCAGGTGGCCGAGAAGGCCGGCGGATTCCTACCGCCCAAGGAAGACGCCCGTAAGCGCCTTCGCGCCGACGTGATCCTGAAACTCTATAATCAGAAATCCATCACCAAGGCCGAACATGACGCGGCGTTGAGCATCCGCGATGTCGTCTATGCCATCGGGCGCGGATTGTTTCCCATGCGGGCCTTGGAGGATCTGGGCACTTATATCGACGGCGGCGCACCGTACCGCGACCCGTTGAACCGCATGAACAAGGCCGAATACGACACTTGGTTAAAGGTTTACGTGCCGTGGTCGACCGCCATGGGCCGCGCGCCGGTGGGACAATCCGGGCGTTATCTTCTGGAACTGATCCACGATATCGCGATCGACAACTGGGGCCCGCGCCAGGCGGACAAGGCCTACCGGATCGGCAACGGCAGATCATTGGAATACCTGCGCCAGGGTTTGGAGGATTACGCCAAGCGGGCCGGGTTCATCAGCAAAGGACGGGCGGCGTGAGCCGCGTTGCAGACACAGGAGACCAATAATGTACGGCAACCCTACTCCCTAACCCCCCCTCTCTCTCCCGCACGGCCTTGCGCGAAAATTCTTGACTTTCAGGACAGAATTTACCCATAAGTAGGCAAGTTCGGAACGTGCGCCCCCATATATTGGGTGGCGCATTTTTTGTGCGCGCACGTTCCCCAGAGATCGCCGGTCCCGGACGCATGGGTTGAATCCGTCCTGTCCCAGCAGACGCTATCCCCAGCACCGGGGCCGGTCGATACCCTTTCACACAGATTGACCCAACGGTTCCGCCCGACCCATCAGGCCGGTGAGCCGATCCAGCATGGAGGACCGACGTGTCCGGACCCTTGAAAAACGCGCGCCATGAAAAGTTCGCCCAAGGCCTGGCCGAAGGGAAGACGGCGGATCAATCCTATGCGGATGCCGGCTACGTGCCCAATCGCAAGAACGCGTCTCGCCTGAAGTCAAAAGAGGACGTGCAGGCCCGGGTCAAGGAACTTCAGGAACGCGCCCAGAAACGTCACGATGTGACGATCGACAGTTTGACCCGTGAGCTTGAGGAAGCGCGTATTGCGGCCCTTGCGAACAGCCAAGCCAGTGCCGCGGTAAGTGCCATCATGGGCAAGGCCCGGCTGCATGGGTTGGATGAAAAGAAACTGCGCATGACCTTGAAGAAACCCGAGGACATGAGCCTGACCGAATTGCAGGCGCTTTTGGGCGACGAGGAAGCCAACCGCATCGCCCAGGAGATGGCGGCCTCGGAGACACCGACCCGCCACTAGGCCATGGATACGGCACGCGACTATCTGATTACCGAGGTCAGGGCGCGGGCGCGGGAAGTTTACATTCAGCGTTTGCTGGAAGCCCGGGGGGCGGCCGACGACGAACAAAACCAGGCGCGCATCCGCAAAGAAGCGGAATACCTACGGAGTGATTTCAAGGCCTTCGTCCGCGAAGCCTGGAAGGTTGTGGAACCGGGCCGGTCCTTGCAGTGGAACTGGCATCTGGACGTGATCTGCGACCATCTGATCCTGTGTTCCCAGCGCAAGGTGCGGCGCTTGATCATCACCGTGCCGCCCCGGTCCATGAAATCCTATCTGGTCAATGTGTTCTATCCGGTCTGGGTCTGGCTGAACGAACCCTGGCATCAGTTCAACAACTATTCGCATAGCCAATCGTTGGCTGTTCGGGACAGCTTGCGGACCCGTCGTTTAATCCTTTCCGAATGGTTTCAGGCCCGTTGGGAAACGGTTTTCACCCTGGCCCGCGATCAGCAGGAAAAAGCCAATTACCAGAATACGGCCGGCGGACACCGTATGGCGTTCGGGATTCTGTCGAACATCACGGGGGCGGGCGGCGATACCCAGATCATCGACGACCCGCACGACGCCAGAAGCGCGCAATCGGACGCCGAGCGCGAAAGTGCCCTGTCGGTGATCGACGATACGCTGCCGTCGCGTTTCAACGATTACAAAACCGGTGTGTGGATCGTCGTCATGCAGCGCCTGCATGAGGCCGACGCCGCCGGGCACCTGATTAAGAAATGGGGCAAGAACTGTGTTCACCTGTGCTTTCCCATGGAGTTCGAACCGGCCCATCCGCATGTGTCCGAAATCGACAAGCGGGTCGAGACGGGCGCGTTGCTGTGGCAGGAGCGCTGGGGGCCGGTCGAAGTGGCGGAGTTGAAGCACGATCATACGGCTTATGCCTATTCGGGCCAGTACCAGCAGCGCCCGACGCCCGACGGGGCGGGAATCCTGCCCAGGGTCTGTTGGCGGGAATGGACCGCGCCGGAGTTGCCCGATTGCGAATATGTCGTGCAGCTTTGGGACACGGCCTATGAGAAAAAGGAAGAAGCCGATTATTCGGCCATGACCACCTGGGGTGTGTTCCGGCATCCGACCGAGAACCGCTACTGCGTGATTCTGTTGAGCCGGATTCGCGAACGCCTGAGTTTCCCCGAGCTGCGCCAGCGGGCCAAGCAGGCCTTTGAGGAGTTCGACCCCGATCGGGTGCTGATCGAGCCCAAGGCCACGGGCAAGAGTTTGATCCAGGAATTGCGGCGGTTCGGCGTGCCGGCGGCCGAATGGAAACCCGAACGGTCCAAGGCCACCGGGCGCGAGGTCGACAAGACCGCCCGCACCCATGCGGCCAGCATCGTTCTGCATGACGGCTGCGTGTTCTACCGCCCGAAGAATTCCCGGGGCGACACCCTGCAATGGCCCCTGGATGTGATCGAGGAATGCGCCGCGTATCCCAGGGGCGAGCATGACGACCTGGTCGACACCTGCACCATGGCCTGGCTGTGGTTGCGCCGGTCCTGGCGCATCGAATTGAAGGACGACCCCGAGGACGACGACCCCGAGCCCAAGGAAGTGAAACCGATCTATGGATAGCCGCGACATTCATGTTCAGACAGAGGCGCCCGTGGGCGAAACGCGCCTGGATGACGGAACCGTGGTGCGCCATGAGGGCAATCTGATCGTCGTGGATTTCGAGCCTGCATCGCTTCCGGCCGGCCATATCGACTACGACTCCCATTACCAGAACCTGGCCGACGTGCTGCCCGAGGAGGTGTTGAGCAAACTGGGCCAGGAGCTGGTTGAAGCGGTCGAGCAGGACGAGGAAAGCCGCAAGGACTGGCAAGCCCGCATGGCCCGCGGCATCCGCCTGATGGGCGTGGCCGAGGATGAAGGCCATGCGCCGTTTCCGGGCGCGTCCCAGGTTGTGCATCCGATGTTGGCCGAAGCCGGGGTTCAGTTCCAGGCCCGCGCCATTGCCGAATTGTTCCCATCGGCCGGGCCGGTCAAGGGCGTGGTTCTGGGTGAGGCCGACGAGGAAATCAACGCGCGGCGCGAACGCGGCGAGGATTACATGAACTATCAGTATGTTCATGAAATGCCCGAAGCCTTCCCGGAAATGGACAAACTTTTGTTCCGCTTGCCGTTCGAAGGGTCGGCGTTCAAGAAAATCTGGCCCGACCGGGTGCGCAACCGCACCGCCCAGCGGTTCGTGGCATCGGAAGACGTGATCGTGCCCTATACGGCGACCGATTTGGAATCGGCCCCGAGGTACACGCACCGCATCCGCTATTACCCCAATGACATGCGCAAGCTGCAGCGTGCCGGGTTTTATCGAGATTGCGAACTTGACGAGCCGGCGGACGAAAGCCGCGACGACAACGAAATCCAGACCGAGATCGACCGGTCCGAGGGCCGGTCCGAAAACGACATGCGGGCCGACCGGCAATACGAGGTTCTGGAAATCTACGTCGATTACGATTTCCCCCACGAGGGGCTGGCCGATATCGACCCGCAGACCGGAGAAATGACCGGCATCGGGCTGCCTTATACGATCAGCGTCGAGCGCGAAAGCCAGAAGGTTCTGTCGGTCCGCCGCAACTGGCGCCCGGAGGACCCGGACAAGAAGAAACGCGCCTATCTGGTGCATTACAAGTTCCTGCCGGGCTTCGGCTTCTACGGCTTCGGTCTGTGGCACACCATCGGCGGCCTGGGGGTTGCGGCGACCGGTGCGCTGCGGGCGCTTTTGGACGCGGCCCAGTTGTCCAACATGCAGGGCGGCTACAAGTCCAAGGATGCCAAGACCAAGGAAGACGGGCCGTTAAGCCCGGGAGAATGGCGCGACACGGACATGACCGCCGAGGAATTGTCCAAGGCGTTCTATCCGATCGACTATCCCGAGCCGAGCACCGCGCTGTTCAGTCTTCTGGGCTTTCTGGTCGAAGCCGGCCAACGGTTCGCATCCACGACCGAAGCCATGGTTGGCGATGCGGACAACAAGGGCCCGGTCGGCACCACGGTTGCATTGATCGAACAGGGATCGAAGATATTTTCGGGCATCCATAAGCGGCTGCACCGGACCCAGGGCGAGGAATTCAAGATCCTGGCGCAATTGAATTACGACATCCTGCCGGCCGATCAGCCCTATCCGTATCAGGTCGCGGGTGCGGAACGCGAAGTGATCCGGGATGATTTCGACGGCCGGGTCGATTGGGTGCCGGTCAGTGATCCGAACATCTTTTCGGCCACCCAGCGCATCGCCCAGGCCCAGGCCGTGATGGCGCGGGCCGATGCCAAACCGGGGTTGTACAACGCCCGCGAAGCCGAACGGCGCCTGTTGGAAGCCCTGAAAATCCCGGATTACGACGGGAACCTGTTGCTCGACCCGGAAAAGCGCGAGCGCATGGACCCGATGACGGAAAACATGGCGCTGTTGCACGGCAAGGCGATCCGCGCCTTCCCGGAACAGGACCACGCGGCCCATATGCAGGTGTTGATGTCCTGGTTCCAGTCCTTGCCCAAGGAAGGGCAGAAGATGCTGCAGGGGCCGGTGTTCGCCCATTATGCGGAACACATGGCCTATCAGTACCGCATCGAAATGGAACGCGCCATGGGCGTGCCGATACCGTTCATGCCGGATTTCCACGCCGAACCGGGCGAGGACATGGTGCCGGAAATGCCGCCGCATATCGAAAACATGCTGGCGCAATTGACCGCCCAGGCGTCGCAGAAGATGAAGCAATCCATGGCCCAGGGCGGCGAGAAACCGGACCCGGAAACCCAGAAGGCGCAGGCCGAGATCAAGCGCAAGGACATGGTTGCGGCCGCCGACGTGGCGCGTAAGGACGCCGTGGCGCAGGCGGACCAGAAGCGCAAGGACGGCCTGATGCTTGCCGACCAGCGGCGCGAGGAAATCGAATTCCGCAACGAGCAGACCATGGAAGCCAAGAAATTCGCGGCCGAGCAGGCGCGCAAGGACCGCGAAGCCAAGGCCCGGGAACAGGCCGTGAAGCGCGATCATTTCTATCGACCCGTGAGACAGGAGAGCGGAAATGGACAAAGTACAGGAACACCAGCCGAACGCTGATACCCAGGCCCTGCTGGATCAGCTTTTCGTCAAGGTTAATGCCCTGAATACGGTGGGCGAAGACGACGATTCCGATGAAGCGGCGATCGTTCCGCGCAATATCACCAATGTCGCCGATACCGAGGCCGAAGCCATCCATGACCTCTGGCAGAGTTTCCAGAGCGAGTTCCCCGAGACCGGCGGCACCGTCTATTGGTGCCAGTTGCCGAGCCTGATGAAGATCGACGGGCAGTATTTCGCCAAGATGCGCCTGGTGGTGGTTTATGAGGGTGATCAATGAACCGGCGTAGTTTCCTCGGCGCGGCGGCCGCCACGATGGTTGCCGGACCGAAAGCGGCCGGCGCTGTGATCGAAGGCCCGAAGGCAAGCATGGCGTTTGCTGGAAATGCGGTTCTTGGGGGCCGTCCGGCAAACACCCCATGCGCTTCGGTCGGGGGTTCTGGTCAGGTCGCGTTCACCAGCTTTAAGGATTGGTTGACCAAGGGCGGCGAAGACGCCATCCGGCACGACGCCAAGTATGTCGACCGGCTTGATCCTGATCTGGCTGAAATGCGCCTGCCGCTGGTAACCAAGTTCCGCATGCAACAAAAACGTAATTACGAACGGATCAAACGTGACCGGAAACGCGATATTCTGCGCCGCCTTGCGGAAGGTCACGGCAAGGGAACATGGTGGTTCTGATGCGAACCGACATCGAAGCCGCCCGCAAGCTTCTGGAAGCCAAGGGCCTGTTGCGCCTGATCAAGCCGCGCAAACTGGTTGCCGCGGCAAAGGAAAATGACCGTTCACTGTCCGAAACCCTGCGCCTGATTGCCGCCTTGCACATGGGGGGCCAGGGCCAGGGACCGGTGCCGATCACGGAACGGGCCATCCGGGCGGGCGCCCAATGAGCCAGGAAATTTATGCCCGCAAGGGCGAAAGGATCACCTGCACCGAAGGCCACCATATTTGCACGATGGCGAAGGACGCGGTTCTGGGTGACATGCCCGAACCGGAAGATTACACGGACTGGCAAATACCGGAACCAAAGTTCGGAGCCTACCCGACGTGCCATTGCGGCGCCCCGTTCTTTTCGACGAACACAGGAACGGTTCTTCATTTTGAAGATGGCTGGCGGAACCCGCGCGGCCTTGAGATCGAATGGAAACCGCCCGGAAGGAAGGCGGCATGAGCGCCTTTATCGAAGACCTGCGCCATGCGGTCAACGAGCGCATCGACCGGCTTCGCAAGGAAGTATCGGTCGGCATGACCGACCACGGCGATTACCGCGAGAAATGCGGCCGCATCAAGGAGGCCGAAAAGTTGATGGACACGATTCAGGAGGTCCACGGCAAGTACATGACCCACGATATCGACGATCAGGAGGACGATGATGACTTCGAATAGCGGGCTGATCATGCCCGATACGGACCTTGTGGTGCCCTTATCCCACGCGGATGCGGAACCGCCGGTCAAGACCATGCAGCGTTGCATGACCTGGGACGAAGACGGTGTGTCTTTGGATCAAATTCCGCGCCCGGTCGGCTGGCGCATTCTGGTGCAGCCCCTGGAGGTCGCCGAGGTCACCAGTTCCGGCATCTATCTGCCGGACGAAACCAAGGACGCCCAACATCATCTGAACTATGTCGGCAAGGTCGTGGCCCTGGGCGATGCGGCCTATAAGCACCGTAAGTTCGAAGGGGCCGAACCCTGGGTCAAACCGGGTGACTGGGTGGTCCATGGCCGCTATTGCGGGCAGGAGATCATCGTCAGCGGCAAGAAGACCGACCATCGTTTCCGCTTCGTCAACGACGACGACATCCTGGCCGTCGCCGAGCATCCGGAGCGCCTTGTTATTTATGCCGGGATCGCCTGACAGGAGACCGATCATGCACGACATCAAACGCCGCCTGACGGCGGAAGACTATCATCCGCTGAAGAAATCCAAGGATGCCCTGGGGGCTTTCGCGGCCTCGGTCGGGATTTACCCGCCGCTGCGCATCGAGGGCCCGGACCGGAACGGCTACATGGTCCTATGGGGCAAGAGTGAGCCGGCGCAGAAGACCGCATCTAAAACGAAGGCTAAGGTATTCGACCTGAGCGCCCTGGACGGCAACGTGAAAAGCGTCCTGTCCGCCATCGACGGATTGCCGAAGGACCACCTGAAGGCCCTATTGGAGGCGGAACAGGACGGCAAGACCCGCAAGACCGTGGTCGAAGCCTTGGAAAAGGCCCTGGCCGCAGACTGACCGACATCCCCCGGCGCCCATGACATCAGGGCCAGCCGATCCACCAACCCGCCCCGGGAGACCGGCGCGGGTTTTTTCGTGCCCGAAGCACGGCCAATCCATGGAGCAAGAGAGCCATGAGCGACATCGAAACCCGGCGTAGCGCCGAAATGGAAGACCATGAGATTTTTGACGACGGTCCGCAGGAAGAACCGGCGGATCAGACCGTCGACCTGGAACCGGCCAAGATGCCCGAGGGCGTCGATCTGGAACCGGAAGCCAAGGTCGTGGTGCAGGAAGCGTCCCCGTTCGACGATCAGGGACCGTTCGACGAAACCGCCCCGCAGGAGGGCGATCCGGCCCCGCAGGAGCCCCATAAGGACACCAGGCCCCAGGATAAGAACAAAGGCAAGGACGCGGACCCGCTGGCCAATCTCAGCAAGACCGAACGCGCCTATTTGGACGCCAAGTTCGAGGAAATGGAAAAGACCGGCAAGGTCAATCCCAAGATCCAGCGCCGGATCAACAAGGAAGTGGGTGCGCGCAAGGCGGCGGAAACCGAGGCCGAACAGTTGCGCCAGGAGGTCCAGCAACTGCGCCAAGGGGTGGGCGGCATGCGCCTGCAGGCCCTGAATGCGACGATTTCCGATCTGGAAGGCCGGGCCAATGCCCTGCGCGCCCGGGCCGCCCAGGAATTGGAAGCGGGCAACACGGAAGAATATCTGAAGCTCAACGACCAGATGGTCGACACCCGGGCGCGGCTTTTGAACGCCCAGGGGATCAAGGCCCGCATGGCGCCCGGCGACGATCAACAGCAACAGCTGCAGCCGAACCAGCAGCAGACAAGCCAACAGACACAGACCTATCAGCCGCCGCAACCAAACGGGGCACCGGATGTGTCGCACCTGCCGCAACGGGCCCAGGACTGGATGGCGGAACGCGATTTCATGAACTGGACCGCGGCGGCCAAGCATTACGCCCATGGTGTCGATCACGACCTGACCCAAGAAGGGTACGATCCGAATTCAGCGGAATATTTCGCGGAAATGGACCAGCGCATTCAGCGGGCCTTTCCCACCATGTACGACGCAGAAGCGTCCGGGGAACCCCCCAACAAGCCCGCCCCCAGGAAGAACACCCAGGGCGCGGCCCCGGTGGCCGAGCCGTCCAATGTGACCGGCAAGGGCGCCCCGCGAGGCAAGGTTGTTCTGACCGCCGACGATCAGGCGGTCATGCGGCAATTCGGCCTTGATCCGACCAATCCGGAACACGTTCAGGAATTCGCGCGCAACAAAGCGCAAAGCGCCTGAACGACCCCCCGATCCTTCAATCCGAACGCCAGGAGGACATAACCCATGGCGAAACCCAAGTTGGCCGAAGACAACGCGGACCAGGCCGCCGCGACCGAAAAGAAGAACACCCGTGGATTCAGCTTTGAAAACACGAAACCCATCCCGCCGAAAGACGACACCAAACAAAGCGCGCGGGAAAACGACGGGCCCATGGACGGCCCGGACCACGAACACGACCCGGACGATGCGGATCATGAGGACCGCCTGACCCGGGATCAGGAATCCCGTTATGCCGAGGAATTGTCCGATGAGGACGATTACGAGGACGATTGGGAAGAACGCGACCTTCTGGACGCCCCGGAGCCACGGCCCGGGTTTGCCCAACGATGGGTCCGAACCATGGCCGACGGCAAGCCGGACGCCCAGAACCTGGCCAAGCGATTGAACCGGGGCTGGCAGCCGCGTTCCGCCGATACGGTGCCCAAGGGCACATTCTGCCCGACGATCCAGCACGGCGAATTCGCCGGTGTGGTCGGCATCGAAGGCATGATCCTCATGGAACGTCCGCTCAAGCGCCAGATGGCGCAGCGGCGAAAAAACAGGGAATACACCGTGTCCCAGATGCAGGGCGTGGAAAGCGACATGAACCGCATTCACGACCCGCAATCCGGTCTCGGTGCCCCTCAATTCGAACACAACAAGACATCCGTCATGCGCGGCCGGCGGGTCGCGGTGGCCGAGGACGATTAACGCCCTTCGCCGTCCGTGAAACCCGGTTGCCTGCCGCGCGTCCACAGCCATCCGAAAGGATTAAATCATGGCAAATGCAGACAATCCGCGCGGGTTCCGCCCGATGCGCCACCTGTCCGGCGGCGTCATCCGGAGCAAGGAATACCGTATTGCCGACGACTACAACACCAACATCTTCACGGGTGATCTCGTGAAGCTGGTGGCCGGCGGCGGCATCGAACTGGCCACGGCCGGTGACCGTACCCTCGGCGTCTTCATGGGATGCCGCTACACCACGGATTCGGGCGAATTCAAGTTCTCGGACTACTGGCCCGCGTCGCAATCGGTGTTGGGTTCCTACGGCTATGCCCAGGTGATCGACGACCCGATGGTGACCTTCCGCGGACAAGCGGACGGGGCCGTGACGGCCGATGATGTGGGCCAGTTGGCCGACATGGTGTCGACCCATGCCGGGTCGACCACCACCGGTATGTCCGGCCAGGAAGTCAATTCCAGCACCGGCACCGCCAGCGCCCAATTCCGCATTCTCGACAAGGTCGACGACCCCGAGAACGCTTGGGGCGCGAACGTCGAACTCGAAGTTCAAATCTACGAACACGAGTTCACGGGCGCCGATCAGACCACGCCTGGCGTCTAGGAAAGGAGCGATACAATGGCTATGAACCGAGCACTCTTTAAAAAACAGCTCCAAGAAGGTCTGAACACGGTCTTCGGCCTGGAATACAAGCAGTATCCCGAAGAATGGCGGGATTGCTTCGATGTCCATACGTCGAACAAAGCCTACGAGGAGGACGTTGTTATGTCCGGTCTCGGGGCGGCCGTGGTCAAGGCCGAAGGGGCCGGCGTGACCTACGATTCCGGCAAGGAATTGTGGACCGCGCGCTACCAGAGCGAAACCATCGCCCTAGCCTTCGCGATCACCGAAGAAGCGGTCGAAGACGGCCTGTACGGCAACCTGGGTGCCAAGTATTCGAAGGCGCTTGCGCGGTCGATGCAGCACACCAAGGAAGTCAAGGGTGCGGGCATCTTCAACAACGGCTTCGATGCCAACTACCCGGGGGGTGACGGCAAGGAACTGTTCGCCACCGACCATCCGGTTGCGACCGGCGGCACCCAGTCCAACGAACTGGGTACGGCGGCGGACCTCAGCGAAACCTCGATGGAAACGTTGCTGATCCAGATCCGCAAGGCCAAGGACGACCGGGGTTTGCCGATCGCGCTCAACCCCATGCGTCTGGTCGTGCCTCCGGACGAGGAATACAACGCCATCCGCCTGATGAAAAACCCGAACCGTCCGGAAACGGCCGAACGGGACATCAACGCGGCGCGCTTGGTGCGGTCCTCGTTCTATTCCAAGGGACCGGCGGTCGTTACCCGCCTGTCGGACGCGGACGCCTGGTTCGTCAAGACCGACTGCCCGGACGGCCTCAAGCACTTCGTGCGCAAGAAGCCGAGCCGCAAGGTCGAAGGCGACTTCGAAACCGGCAACATGCGTTACCGGGCCCGCGAACGTTACGTGTTCGGCTGGTCCGATTGGCGCGGTGCCTACGCCTCGCCGGGCGCGTAAATCACACCCCGGAATGTTCCGGATTGATCCGGACGGTTGAGAGACGGGCCCCCATCGCGGGGCCCGCTCTCGTTCTAGGAAAGGAATACCACAATGCCCATGTCTCAATATCAGCACGGCTTCGACCACGGCGTCAGCGTCCGCGGCATGCCGTTGCTCAATACCTATGGGGGCGATGTCTATTGGGTCGATTCCAACGCGGGATCGGACACCAACAAAGGCACCTTCAAACATCCGTTTTCGACCATCGACAAGGCCATCAGCATGTGTGCGGCCAACAACGGCGACGTGATCATGCTCAAACCAGGCCATGCGGAAGACTTGTCCGATGCCACGACCTTCCAGGTCGATACGGCGGGGATCAAGATCGTCGGTCTTGGCAACGGGGCGGACCGCCCGACCTTCACCTATACGGGGACGGGCGGGTCGGTCGAAATCGACAGCGCCAATACCTGGATCGAAAACATCATCCTGAAAGCCAGCGTTTCGGCCGTGGTGGCCGGCGTCAATGTCGATGCCGACGACTGCACCCTGGTCGGCGTCGAATGGGATTATGATGAAACCGGCGACGACTTCCTGATCATGCTGGACGTGGTCGATGCGGCGAACTGCAAGGTGATCAAGCCTTTGTGGAACGCCGAAAGCGCCGCCGGGGCGGCCCGCGCGGTTCATCTGGACAATGCCGATGGGTTCCAGTGCATCAATCCTGTGTCGTTCGGCGATTATTCCGGTGCGGTGATCGAATCCGATACGGACGACGACACCGGCGATGCCGGTAATGTGTCGACCCATATCCTGATCACCGGCGGCAACCTGCAGAACGACGATACGGGCGGGCGCGTGATCGACTTCGATTCCGCCAACACCGGGATCATTTCGTACAATGCGCTTTCCGGCGGGTCGGCCGGTCTGTCGACCATCATCGATCCCGGTTCCTGCCATTGCGTCGAAAACTACGGCGTGACGGCGACCGACGTCACCGGTGCGGCCGTGCCGCAGACGGCGGACACCTAAGCATGACGATACAGCGGGCCCGGGCCATATGGTCCGGGCTCCGCTTTTTTCTGATCAAAACATGGCGGCGCTGGCGCTGGTCTGTTCTGCGCACATGCAACGGCAGGCGCTTTCAGACCGTGGTGCTGGCCTGCGGGTCCGGTGACCGGTCTTACCGTAATGATCTGGGCCGCAGGGTCACGGTCTGGGGCTGTAATTTCGCCTACCGGAATTCGCCCCAGATGGACCGCATTTATGCCATGGACCATATTGCCGAATGGCTGGAGCGCAGCCCCGGCTGGACCGACAACGTCAACGACCTCGGCATTCCCGTGGTGATGCAGAAGCATTTTTCCGAAGTGCCGAAGTCGACACCGTTGAACCTTGCCGGGTTGCGGCGCTTTCCCGGAACCCGCGATTATTACATCAATACCATCTGTTACATGATCGCCGACGCGATCCGCGAAGGGTTCGGCACGATCGTCATTCACCGTATTCTCGCGCGGGTCGGGTCGATCGAATACATGGAACAGAAGGCCTGTTTGGATTTCTGGGCCGGTGTTGCCCATGGGCTGGGCATCGAACTCCTGACTTCGGAAGACAGCCTGATCGGCCATCCCTATCCCTGGCAGTCCAACCTTTACGGTTATGTGATCCAGGACAATTGGCCGATTTCCGCGCAATTGTTGTCTCATGGGGTTATTGATGCCTGCCGGGTGCCGGTCAAGTTCCATATCGCGGACGAAGTCTATGGCCAGCGCAGCGCCACTGACTGAGCCCCTGGGACGGTTGACGGCCGTCAAATGGCTGATCTGGTCGGCTCGACGGCTGCTTACGGGAAATCGCTTCCGCACCGTGGTCCTGGTTGGCCGCCTGGGCGGCGACCTGCCGGAAACAGACGAAACATGGGGCTGCAACTTCGCCTATCGGACCCACAAGGGGCTTGACCGGCTATATGCCATGGACCCGCCCGAGGATTTCCACAAGGCCGGTGAATCCTGGTGGTTCGCGGAAGCCGATACCCTGGGTATTCCGGTCGTGATGCAATACCCGGTGGGGGGCATAAGACAGTCATGCGGTTTTGATCGGGATGGGTTGCGCAAGACCCTGGGACTGAATGTCCATCACCAGGGCAGTGTCGCCTATATGTTGGCGGATGCGATCCGGGAAGGCTTCGGGACCATTGTGCTGCACCGCATGTTGGAACGCGGCCTGTCGGAAGAATATTACGAACAGAAGGATTGCCTGGATATGCTCGCGGCATTGGCCGCCGGGCTGGGCATCCGGGTTTTGACGACCGGGAATTCCCTGATTGCCAGGCCGCACCCCTGGCAGTCCGAACACTATGGGTACGAAACCCATCCAAGGTCCGCACAGGCCACGCGGATGATCACCGAAACGGTGCGCGATATCGTGACCGACCGGGGCGACCCGGGTGCCGGTCGCCTTCCCCAGGACGGCCTTTAGGCCCCTGATCCCCGGGCGCGGGTTCTCCGCCGCCTGATTTTCCAAATCCCCCCAATGATCTTGATGTGAAAGGAGCGGCGTCATGCATTCGGACGTCAAATCCATCGAAAAAACGGCCAGTGCCACCGCCGTATCCGGCGAGCACCGCCTAAAGGGCGTCTATCTGGTGCCGAGCGCGTCCGCCGGTACCCTGATCGTCAAGGACGGCGGGTCGTCCGGCACAACCATGCTGACCTTGAAGACCGTGGCTTCGGCCACCGCCGACCCGGTTTTCGTGCCGATCCCCTGCAACGGCATCCGGTTCATGACGGACATCTATCTCGACATTACCGATGTCGCGTCCGTCACGGTGTTCTGGGATTAGGCGGCAGCCATGAGCGGACCCCTTCATGATCAAGCCCAGACCCTCATTCAGGTTGGCCAACAAGTGTTGCATGCCGGCACCAAGGCGGCGCCCGCCATGGCCCCGGGATTTGCGACCGTATTGGCCAAATACCTTGGGATCATCAACACGGCGGCCTCGTTGACGTTTCTATTTCTTTCGATCGCCTTCCTGTTGTGGCGCTGGCGCGTGGCCTACAAGGCCGAAGCCAAGCGCGAAGCGACGGGCGGCTGACCGATGGCGACTTCCGGTGCCGTCACGCTTGATTATTCGGTCACGGAGCTGATCGAAGAAGCTTATGAGCGCGCGGGCGTCGATATTCAGACCCTGAATGCCCATCATGCGGACAGCGCGCGCCGGTCCATGAACCTGATCTTTTCCCATTGGGGCACCAAGGGCGTGCATCAATGGGCCATCGACAATCAGACCCAGATGGTCACGGACGGCACCAATACCTACACACTGCCGGCGGGCACCATCGACGTGATCAGCGCAGTTCTGACCCGCGACGGCGTATCAACCCCCATGGTGCGCATCGGTCAGACTGAATATCACCAGATTCCCGACAAGACCGTGGAGGGCCGCCCCGACCGGTTCTGGATCGACCGCACGATCAGTTCCATGACCATGTATGTCTGGCAGACGCCGGAAAATTCCACCGATATCATTGATTACTGGCGCATGCGCCGCCTGTATGACGTCACGGCCGCGACGGAAACCCCGGATGTTCCCTGGCTTTGGTGGGAAGCCCTGAGCGCGGACCTGGCGCTGCGCCTGTTCGACAAGAAACCGATCGAACAGCGCGACCCTTCGGTCCGCCGCGATTTGCGCGTCGCCAAGATCGAAACCTTCGATTCCGCCCGGGCCGAAGACCGCGACCGTGCATCTACCCAGATCGTGCCTTGTGTGAGGACCATCCGATGACCTTCGCGGTTCGCAAACACGCCACCGGCAACCGGGCCAAGGCACAATGCGCGCGCTGCGGCATGGTCATGCCCTACAAGCGCCTGACCCTGGATGGGTACAAAAAGAACCTTTGGGTCTGCCCCGATTGCTATGACCCGGATCATCCGCAGGAACACCCCGTGCCGACCGCCGACGCGGAAGCCCTGCATCATGCGCAGCCGTTGTTGGATTCAGGTGTTGCGGCCTCCACCTTCGCGACGAACAGGGGAACCGGTGGTGATTTCACAATCAACGGCTCCCTCGCGGATGCATTGCCGCCGGTCGGCGCAACATGGGGGCGTGCGGTGCGCCTTGATGGGGCGAACGATTATCTGTCCCAGTCAAGTGGGCTGACGGGAGCAGTCAACGGACAAAAGGCAACGGTTTCGTGTTGGGTTAATAACCAACTCTCGTTCGCCACAGGGAATATCAGGTACGATTCTGAATTCATTTTGCAGATTTCTGGTGGTGAGTTTCTGCATGTTGGCGTGGGGAAGGTCGGTTCTGGAGAACTTTGGAATGCGCGCTCGTCTGTGGGAAGTCTGACGGAAACCTCCGGGTTCGTGCATATTCTTGTCGCTTTCGACCTTTCTGTTCCCGTGGGTTATTTGTATCTCAACGACAGAGTTGATCAAACTAATACCAACGGGCCGATCGACGATACGGCGGACTTCACCAACAACCCAACCGGTATCGGCGCCCAGGGAGATAATGGCGGGAATAAACTGAATGGCGACCTGTTCGATTACTGGGAGGCCCACGACTTCATCGATATCAGTGTCGAGGCCAACCGGCGCAAATTCATCACCCCCGATAGGAAGCCTGTCGATCTTGGCCCCGACGGCACCAATCCGGGCATCACACCGATCATCTTCCTGAGTGCGCGCGGGCTTGGCCCGAGCGATTCCGTTCCGCAACTGTCCGATGTTCTTGACGGCGGCGTGATCTTCGGCGGGGGGACGTAAGCCATGGATTACGATGGTCTGAAAGCGGTCCTTAAGGGGTATCTCTCCGACGACTACACGGATTTCGACGATCTGATCGACGAGATCGTGGTCAATGCGGAAAAACGCATTTCACGCGATCTGAACCTGCCGGCGCAAACCACCTGGCTGACCGGATCGACCCTGACCCAGGGCACCAATACCCTGGATTTGCCGTCCACATCCACGGGCGTCATTCATTGGATCAGCATCACCAAATCGGACGGCACGCAGGTCATCCTGAAACGGCGGGAAACCAGCTATCTGAGGGACTATGCGCCCGATCCCACATCCACCGGCCAGCCGGTGTATTACGCCATCTATGACGCCGATACGATCCTGCTGGCCCCCACGCCGGACTATCAGACCGGCACGACCGATTATCCCTACACCCTGGTTCACGAAGTGCGCATCACGGGCCTGACGGTCTCGGGGGCGACCACCACCTGGCTGTCGGAAAACGCCGAGGACCTATTGCTGCAGGCCTGCTTGGTCGAAGGGGCGATGATCCATAAGGACTTCGGCGGCGAGGACGGCGGCGGGCTCAAGGTCTACGAGGCCGAATACAAAATCCGTCTGGATTCCCAGCGGGCCGAAGTGGCCCGCGTCATGCGCGATCAGACAAATACCCATCAGTGAGGGCCTGAGACATGCCATCCACCGCATCCGACCTGCTGAAATTCGAAAAACAGGCCGACGGCGAAAACGATTCGACCTGGGGCGCTAAGAACAACACCGCCCTGTCGCGCCTGGAGGAAGCCATCGCCGACATCACCAATATCGCGGTGACGAGCGGCGATTACACCCTGGACGATACTCAGTATAACGAACACGACAACGGCGCCAATTCATCGGAATCCCATGTCGCCGCGATCAAGATTTCCGGCACCCTGACCGGCAACCGGTCGGTGATCGTGCCGGACCGCAATAAAATCTATTGGGTCTGGAACATCAATTCCGGGGCCTATACGACCACGGTCAAGACTTCGGCCGGATCCGGCGTCGTGGTGCCGCAAAATACCCTGATGGCGGTCATCTGCGACGGCACCAATGTCGAAGCCCTGACACCGCCGGTCAATACGGACGGGGCCCTGATCCTGCTGGAACAATCCTCGGCCCCGTCGACGGGTGCGGGCCAGGGGGCGATCTACACCAAGGACGACACGGGCAGCGGCCAGCCGGAGATGTTCTTCCGCGAGGAATCGGACGGCGACGAGGTTCAGCTCACCAAAAGCGGGGCCGTCAACCGGCCCCTGGCCCAAGGAAACGCCTATGCGGGCGATACATCCGGGCAGGCCGCTGCGATCGATATCTCTGGCGACGGCAACGCCCTGGTCGGCGATGGGTCGGATGCGGTGGCCACGGGGGTCATCCGCCAGGGTATTCATACGATCGGCATGCTGGCCAGCGGCATGACGTCGCAAACGACCAACGGGCCCGCGTCGGCGCAGACGGAAGGCAGCAATTCCAGTTATGTCTCGTTGGATTTCGACGCCACGACCGAGGAAGGCGCAATCTTCGAAGTCACCATGCCGAAATCCTGGGATGCGGGCACCCTGACCTTCCGCGCCAAGGGAACCTGCACCGGCACGGACACGGACGGTTACACCATCGGCCTACAGGCATTGGCCTGCGGCGACGGGGATGCCCTGGACGACAGTTGGGGCACGGCGGTCGTGGTGCGCGACGAGGCCCAGGGCACGGCCGGTTTGGAATTGGAAACGCCTGAATCCTCGGCCTTGACCGTCGGCGGGTCGCCGAACGCCGGCGAGAACGTCCGCTTCCGCGTGTACCGCGATGTTTCCGATTCCAACGACGACATGGCCGAGGACTACAAGCTCAGGTCGATCGAACTGTTCGTCAATATCAACGCACCGGAGGACACCTGATGCTTTACGAACTGTGGCAGAACGGCAGCCCGGTCAAAACGCACGATTTCCCCGAAGGCGGGGCGCCGGTTCTCAATCCGAAAAAAGGGGCCTGGTATCCGGTGCAGGACGACCGCAGCCCGGTCTTTGATCCCGACACTCATAAACTTGGTCCGGTCAGCAAGGAACTGTCCGGTGGTAAAGTCATTTGGACGCGAAGCACGGTTGCCTTGGGGGCGTCGGAAAAACTGCAGCGCGTGATCAATGCCAGGGCCGTCGGGTATGCGGGTGGCACGCTTGACCTCAAGGGCGTATCCGGCAGACGGGACGTGGTTCTGGGGTTCTGGATGGATGCCGTGGTGGCCCAGATTGAAGCCCTGGCATCGGCCCAGAGCCTGACCCTGACCGATGAAATGCAAGCCCTGATCGCGGTGCGCGATAGGGTCAAAGAGAACAACCCGAAACCGGACTGACATAGATGCTGATAGTCAATAATCTTGTCGGCTTTGGTGTGGGGGGCGCGGATGGGGGCTACAGTATCCCCGTGTCCGGCTCTTTCAATGGGTCGGTTAATGCGATCTTGGGGATTACGAGTCCATCGTCCACCCATACCGTTTCATGCTGGGTCAAGCCAGCCACCGTGGGCGATACGAACCGCTTTCCATGGTCCTTTGATCTGGGGGCCGGTGCTGTTGGCTTGGCGACGCGAACAAGCACCTCATATGCCGCGATCTATGACGGGTCGTCCTACAACGACAGCAACGACGCAATCTCCAACACTTCGAACTGGTACCACCTGTGCTGGATCGCAACTGCCGGTTCCGCTGATCTGTTTATTAACGGCACAGAGGAAATTTCTAATATTTCCCTGAATTCCATCGCTGGGGCGACGGCGTTCTCGGTTGGGGATTTCTCGAACGGGTCGAACGGATGGAGCGGGCTTATAGCCGACTTCGTCTATCTGGACGGCACAGCGGAGCCTGTCGCCTCATTCTATAACAGCGGTGCCCTTGATCCCACGGGCCTGTCCTTCGGAACCAATGGGTTCTGGTGCCAGGACCTAGATGTGGGGACAGATATTTCAGGGAATGGCAACGACCTGACGCCGGACGCGGGAATCACCACAAGCGCCGATACTCCAACCGCATAAACAGGCATAGAGATGACGTTAACAAAGGTCGCGTTCCGCCCCGGTATCCATAAAGATCTGACGCAGCTTTCTTCGGAAGGCTCTTTTTATGATTGCGAAAAGGTGCGCTTCCGTGACGGCCTGCCGGAAAACATCGGCGGTTGGCGCAAGCTGTTGGAAACCGGTGTCACCGGTATCCCCCGCGAAGTCCATACCTGGGCCAACAACGCCGGGTCCAAAATTACCGCCATCGGCACGTCCAAGAAACTGTATCTGTTCTACGGCAACCAGTTCTTCGATATCACGCCGCTTGATGATTCCGGCACCCTGGGCAGCAATCCGTTCACGACCAACGCGGCCGGGTCCGCCGTGGTCACGGTCAACGACACGGCGCATGGGCGAGCCGCCGGGGATTATATCCATTTCACTGGAACCACGGGGCCGATCGACGGCATCCCGGCATCGGAATTCAATACGGAACTGACCGTCACCTCAGTGATCGACAACGACAACTATACCATTACCCTGACCACCACGGCCACGGCCGGCAGTGTGTCGGGCGGCGGGTCGGGCGTCGATTACGAATATGAAATCGGCATCGGCAAGGACAGCACATCCTATGGCTACGGCTACGGGGCCGGAACATACAATTTGGGCACCTGGGGCACGCCACGGTCGTCATCGAACGTGACCTTGGATTTGCGGGTCTGGTCGCTGGACAATTGGGGCGAGGATCTGTTGTGCATGCCGCGCGGCGGGAACCTGTATGTCTGGGATGCCACCAACGGCCCGGAAACCCGTGCGACCCTGGTATCGAACGCACCCACGGGCGAATTCTTTCTGGTCGATCCGAACAACCGCGAGGTCATCGTGTTCGGCGAGGACGGCGATCCGGTCGGCATCAAGTGGTGCGATCAGAACGATTATACCAACTGGACCGCCAGCGCCACGACGACCGCCGACGAACGCCGGTTGCTTAAAGGCGCCAAGATCGTCGGCGCGCTTTTAACCAAAGGGGAAATCCTGATCTGGACCGATGTGTCCTTGCACGGCATGCAGTTCACCTATTCGGGGGATTTCGTTTATGCCTTGCGCGACATCGGCCAGAACTGTGGCTTGCTCGGCATCAATGCCGCCGCGGTTCACGGCACCACGGCCTGGTGGATGGGCAACAACAAGAATTTCTACATCTACGACGGCCGGGTCCGGGTGCTGCAAAGCCCGCTGCGCCGCGAAGTGTTCGACAATCTGGACTTCGAACAGAAGGACAAGGTCTATGCCGGTCTGAATTCCGCCCATACGGAAATCTGGTTCTTCTGGCAAAGCACCGCCGGGTCGGAAAACGACCGCTATACGATTTTCAATTATGGTGAAGCCGTCTGGTATCACGGCACCCTGGAGCGCACGGCCTGGGCCGACAAGGATGTTTACGATTATCCCCTGGCGCTGGATTCCTCGGGATATCTGTTTGAGCACGAATACGGTTACAACGACGACGGCAGCGCCCTGGAATCCTGGGTCGAAAGCGGCGATTTCGATTTGGGCGACGGCGACGTGATCATGTTCATGAACGGCGTGATCCCGGATTTCACCATCACGGGCACGGGGCTTTTGACCCTCAAGGCCCGCAAGTACCCCAATACGGAACAGATCACCAAAGGCCCGATCGATGTCACGTCATCGACCAAATACGTGAAGCCCCGGCTGCGCGGCCGGCAATGCGCGATGCGATTCGGGTCGAACGAAGTGGACGCCCAATGGCGCTTCGGCAAGCTGCGTTTCGACCTCCGGCCCGACGGCGGGAATTAACCCATGGACCCGCTCAGACTTCCCGAATTCCGGCCCGACGACATCGAAGGCTGGGCCGATGAACTTGTCCGCACCCTGGAGCAATACATGCAGGGCGCGGCCCAAACTTACGGCGAAGGATACATGACGTCCAACGTCACCACGACCCGCACGCTCGATGCCGACAGCGTGACCCTGGACCAATTGGCCGACGTGGTCGGCACCGTGATCAACGACCTGACCAACGCGGGCCGTTTCAAGAACTGAGGACTTTCAGCATGGCGGAAGCAATCCCCAATTTGTACCGGCGTGCGCCGGTACAGATCAACGACCCCAATGCGCTTTACAACTATGGTCAGCACCCGGGGTTTTCGTTTTTCGACCGTATTCCCCTGGGCCCGGATGATGCCGTTTTCTATGACGATTTTTCGTCCAGCTACGACGGCATCGGATCGTTGCCCGATTACGATGCTCAATCCGTGGAACAACCCAGCTTGGCCGATGCGGCGGTTCCGGGCGCCGGGGCCTACCTGGGTGGTAAGATCGGCACCAAGGTCGGGGAAGGGTTGAGTTTCGGAGACGCCGTCGCGGGGACTTTCGACGATATCGGTACGTCCGTAACCGGGGCGTTCGACAGTGCCGGTAATGCGCTCGGCAATATGTTCACGCCGGGCGTGGCGGAAACCGTGTCAACAAGCGTCGGCAGCATTCCCTCGGGTGCGATCGTCAACGAAGGTCTGGCCACGGGGCTGGCGGAATCCGCCGTGACACCGGCGGCGTCCTCGGCCGGAGAAGCGGCCGGAACCCTGGCATCCGGGGCCGGGGAATCGGCGGCCAGCGGCTGGGGCAGTTCGTTGTTCAAGGGCGGCTCGGCCCTGGGTTCCGTAGGCGTCGGCTTGGGTTCGGCCCTGGGCGGCATCATCATGGGCCAGAAACCCGCCAAGGCGGCCCTTTCCGGCGTGGATGCCGGGATCGGATATTATGCGCTCGGTCCGGTCGGCGGCTTCGTCGGAAATATCGTCGGCTCGGTCCTGCCGGGCCGCGTGGTCTGCACCGAACTGTTGCGCCAGGGTCTGATCGAAAAGGATATGTTGCGCGCCGAACTGGCCCATACCAAGCAACATATTCCGCGCGTCACCATGGAAGGTTACTGGCTGTGGGGCGTGCCCTTGGTGCGATTGATGAAGAAATCGCCCCTGGCGACCCGTTTGATCCGGCCCATCGCCGTGTGGCGGGCCGAGGAAGTGGCTTATCAGATGGGCATGCGCGACAAGCCGAACCATCTTGGCAAGGTGGTCCGTCTGGTCGGCGAAAGCCTGTGCTGGGCCCTGGGCCACGGCCTGCGCGCGGCGCGCTTCCTGAAATCCAAATTCCAACCCACGGAGACCTGTCATGAGTATTGAACAGCAGATGTTGCAACGTATGTCCGAGGTGCTGACGCCGGAAGAATTCCGCATTCTCGACCAGGCCATCACACCCGAAGTCGGGGCCGTGGTGCTGAAGGCCTTTCCGGACCTGGCGCCGGTGATCCAGGTTCTGACGCAGAACGATCCCCAGGGTCAACAGCAGGTGCCGATGCAGCAGGCGGGTCCGGCCCCCGGTGGTGCGCTGGGCGGCATGATGCCGATGGGCCCGGGCCAGGGCCCGTACTGATACACCGATGCCCGGCGTGACGATCCGCACCGCCAACCCGGCGGACGCGGTTGAAATCCTGCACCTGCTGACCGCCATGCATGGGGAAGCGCCCATCGGTCATGCGCCGATCGATACCAACCGGGCATTTGATTTCATCCACCATGTGATCAATTCGGGCGTCGTGTTTATTGCCGAACAAGATGGTGTGCCGGTCGGCTCCCTGGGTTGCCTGCCGGGCATGGATTGGTGGTCGTCGGATGTCCTGTTGAAGGACGCCTGGAATTACGTCCGCCCCGAGCACCGGGCCAGCCGGGCCGGATACCTGTTGTTCAAGGCCTTTTCGGACACGGCTCTGAACATGGGCCTGAAACGCAAGTCCGCCGTGGTCAACGGCCAGGACATCGACCGCAAGGACAAATTCTTTGCCCGCTTCGGCATGGTGCCGGCGGGCAGTATTTATGTTGAAGGAAAGTAGTCATGGGTGATCTGTGCCAGACGAACGTCACGCCCGAAGTGACCCACAGCACGACGGTTTCGGATACGGATATTCCCGAATGGGTATCCAAGGGCGGCCAGGAACTGTTCGAGCAGGCCAAAATCCTGGCCCAAGAGGATTTTCCCCTGTACGGCGGGCCCCGGGTGGCGGGCACGACCGGCGACGAAAGCCGGGCTTTCGATCTGACCCGGCAGAACCTGGGGGCCTACCAGCCGGCCATGTCGGACGCCATGGGGCTGACATCGCAAGCCGGGCAGGGATGGTCCCAGGACGTGGCCGAAACCTACATGAACCCCTATCAGAATTTGGTCACCGACATCGCGGCCGATGAATTGCGCCGTTATGGCGATATCCGCAACCGCGATATCGGGGCCGCCGCGCCGCAGTTCGGGGCCTTCGGCAGTGCGCGCCACGGGGTGCTGGAAGCGGAAAACGAACGCAATCTGACCCAGGAAATCAGCAAGCTTTACGCCAAGGGCCAGGCGGCGGCATATGAAAGCGCCGGGCAGCGGTTCGACAGCGACCGCGCGGCCATGTTGGGCGCCGGGGCGCAATCGGGGGCCTTGGGGCAAATGCAATCGTCGCTCGGCTTTCAGGACGCGGATGTGCTGCTGCGGTCCGGCCAGGTGCAGCGCGACCAGGCCCAACGCAACCTGGACACGGCCTATGCGGATTTCCTGGACGAACGGGAATGGCCCTATCGGCAGGTCAACTTCGCGACCGGGGTGCTCAAGGGCACGCCGTTCGAATCCAAAACCCTGACCGAAGGGGCGGGCACGCAACTGATCCAGCAGCCCAATACGGTCAGCCAGATCGCGGGCCTGGGGCTTTCCGGCGCGGCCCTGCAGAACGCCGGGTTCTTTGGAAACTAGGGAGAGCAAGATGGTTACCTATCCTGTCCGCACGGCCCTGGGCGGCAAGCCCTTGGGGGGTGTTGTTCCCATGGGGCAATCACCGGCGGTTCGCGTGGCCGATCCGCGCCTTGCGACGCAACCGGTTTCGCCCGGTTTGGCGTTGCGTAATTTCGGCGCCGGGGTGCGCGACACCATCATGGACCCGCGCCTGTGGGGCGGACGGGCCCCGGACAATCCCGGCAAATCGGTTTTGACCGGCGGGCGTCCCGCGGGTCCGGTTCTGGGCGGTGTTGAAATGGCCGACGACGGGGCCATGGAATCCGGCCTGGCCCTGGGCGGTATCATGCCGCCGCGCCGCCCGCAACAAGGTGCCCTGGGGCCCGTGGCGACCGCGCAACCGGCGGTGGCGACCCCCATGCAGGGGGGCGATCCCAACTTCATTCAGGCCTCGACCGGGCAGACCGTTCCGGCCCGGGGATACATGCCGCCGGCCGCCGGGCAGGCGCCGCAGGGTGCCGCCCTGGGCGGGATTGGCATGGAAGCCTTTCTCGACCGCATGCCGTCGTCCCGGGAACAGGAACCGCAAGGCGCCTTGGGCAAGGCCTTAAGCGACCCGATGTTTCAATTGGGCGCCAGCCTGATGGCTTCCGGCTCCAAACCGGGGGCAACGGCCCTGGGGGCATTGGGGGAAAGCGCCTTGCACACCGGGCGCAACCTGCAGGACCGCAAGAAATCGGCCCAGGACGCCCGGTGGCGCGAATTCGAAGGCATGATGGCGGCGGCCAATATGAAGAACCAAATGGACCAGACCCAGCAGACGGCGGCGCATCGGACCGCGACCCTGGCCGAAACCCAGCGTCATAACCGGGCCCAGGAAATGCAACAGGTGCGCGTGCTGGAAGCCGAACTGGCGGCCCAAGGACGTCCCAAGGACGAAGGTGAACTGATGCGCCGCGCCAAGTCCCTGGCCGAAGCCGACCCCAGCAGCTACAGCGGGACCATTGGCGAAAAGGATGACCGGGCCGTGGCGCAAAACACCCGGAAGTATGCGGCGCAACTGGCGCAGCGTTACGGCATGAAGGTACCGGGTCTGGAGCAGGCCACGATACCGGCCTTCGATCCCGGCGACCCGGCGACCGCCAAGGCGGGGATTGCGCAATTGCCGGACGGTGCCCAGTTCAAATTGGGCGGCAAGATGTACATCAAACGCGGCGATAAGCTTCAGCCCGTGCCGGAAGGCGGCCTGGGTGCAAAGCCGGGGTTGGGGGGTGGAAATCCAATGACGCCGGAAGGCCAGCGGGGACGAGTGGACCAGCGCCTAGAGCCCTGATCCTTTTCTCGGATCGACTGGTATCAGTTCGCCGCGTTCGACCGTCCCCATTATTGCCCAACGGTCTTTCTCGTCCAGAGGGGGTTTAAGGTTCCGAAGTTTCCCTTCAAAAATAAACTGCCAGCAACCGCAGGCCGGGTTCCAAAGGTCCGCCATGACCTGGTCGAACTTGGCCCGCATTTCCGCCGGCATCGGCGGCACCGGACCATCCCCCGCATGGGCGGGGACGGTGACCAACAACAGAAACAGGAGACTTAAATGGCAAAGGAAGTTCTGCATTCAGACCTCGGCGGCGATCTCGACGCCGCATTCGCCGCAGCGGATGACATCGTGATCGTCAGTACCCGCCACGGGGACCATCGCCACGGCGGCTTCACGTTCAATCCAGCAACGGGGGCACTGAAAACGGCCCCCGCGTACCGGGACAAAATGGAGAAGGCGATTTTCCGCGAGGTCGGCCTGATGAAGCAAGGCCTTCGTCTGCGCAAGGCGCGCCTCAAGATCGACATGATCCTTCTCAAGGGCCGGGCGGCGCTGCTGAAGGCGCGCCAGATGGCGCTCGGCCTCCTGTTTCAAAACCTCAAGCATGGAACTCCACGATGACAGACAAACGGAAAGACGGCATGGACTCGCCCTTCGGCAGGGCGCTGGACGAACTGGCGGACCTACTCATCAAGGCGCAGGCGCCCACTGAAGTCCGCGCTTGCGCGCTCGATCTGGTCAATGGCGGCACGAAGATGTTCCGGATAGTAGCAAAGCCCGACCCCACACTCAGGGCAGGGTATTCGCGACTGGTTCCGGAGGCGTCCGATCTGCTCATGGAACTCCTCGCCGCAGCGCGGGCAAGTGATTGGCAGCGTTTCATGGTCCTTGGTCATGCCGGCGTCCCCCTGCCGGTTGATGCATGATCCGGGAGTTTAAACCGCAGGAAGCCGGGCGTACAGGGGATTCCCGGAATCCGACCTCACTGTAAATTGACGCCCTTCGGCGGCGCGGCGGGGTCGACGCCCATTTCCTTGAGAAAATCATATAGCATATTCACCATGCTTTGGGCCGCCGGCACCGGCATCACCATCCGGGCCATGACCACGCGGTTGACCGGGCCGGGCCTGGTCGAATGATCAACACGAGCGGAGGCAAAAGTAATGTGGACATTTCCGTGGTGGAGAAAAAAACCCGCCGCCTCGTCGGCGAAAACTTCCGGCGCATGCGGGTTGTCGAGAAACGAAACGGGCGGTGCTTTCCCTTTCCCATCGTCCGATATGTTCGTCATGTCGTGCTCTCCCGATTCCAAGAAAAACCAAGTCTGGCATTCTACCGACGGCGGCCAGACCTGGCGACCCTTGGGCGGAGAACAGCGGGCGGCTTGACGGCCCGTTGGCCCATCAGCAGGCAACCGGCAGCATGTAGATGAAAGTGCGCCACATCAACACGGGAAAATCTTCATTAGATACATCGTTAAGCCGATCGGAGCAGGCTCACTCAGAACGTTTTCCGAAGACCTTTCCGCCCAGTGAACAAACGACTGGATGATTGCACTTGTCGATGTTGCACCAAGGCATGCAGAAATTTTCGGCCTCGGTTGTAGTTCTGAGTTCGCCGCAACAATGGCGCTAACCCCAATAACCATGCCGCGGCAATAGCCAGCGAGTGCGCCGTCCGAAAGTCCGCACGAGTAAGCCAAATGCCCGGTTGTGCCTATCGCCCATTTTCCCGCTAAAGCGGGCAGGGGGGCAGCAGCAAGGCAGATTAGAACCGGGATCACAGCACACCATCGCATGGGCCCGGATAATACCCGACCCATGCGCATTCCGCATAGCGGTTTCCCGAAATCGGGATAATCAACGGCGGATTATCTCCGGCGGCCGTAAATCCCAGGTTGCCCATAGAGGCCAGGAGCCTGATAAAGCCCGCCGTTTGGCCGTATCACCGAGTTCCGGTTGGTGTTGAAATTGGGCTGTGGCGTTACGGCGCCTTGTTGACCCGTATACGGGTTGACATTTCCCCGCGTCGACCAATTGTCGTAGGGCGTGTTGTTGGGCGAACTGCGGTAGTGCGGTGCCACGTAGGTGCCGTCGCTCTTGAAATAGCCCCGCACATAGTCGTCGGCGTATGCGGCGCCCGTGGCCGCGCAGAATAAAACCGTTAAAACGATGATGTTTCGCATGACACTGTCCCCCTGTGTTGCGAAGGCGAAATACTACCATCAATGGCTCACGTAGTCGACTCACTTGACACCAGCGTGAAAACCGGCGTAACCTGATCCCGGTGCTGAAAACACTGCGTGCATAGGCGGAACCGCCCCCGATAGTGGCGGTTTCCCATCTAAGGGCTCCGCTCCTTGCCGGGCGTCCACGAATACAATACCGCCTCGGCGGGAATAAGTGGGCACGACCTATGCCGTGTTTTCAGCGCCCGGCGCCAGCGCCGACCGCTGGTGATGGTCTGAAAAGCCAAGCATAGGAGTACCCGAGATGGAACCCCTTACCTCCGCCGCCGTCATCGCGGCCACGGTCCTGGCGCTCGCCGATGCGCACCAGGAACCGCTTCACATCTACGGCCTTTCGGCGGAACGAACCTCGCAGGCCGAACTGGTCTTGCAAGGAAAGCCTTTCAAGGCCGACTGCACGGCGTTCACGCTGACCGCCGTGGATCTGATGCGCCGCGCCGGGATCAAGTCCTGGGCGGTCAAGGTGACCTTGCCGCCCACGGCGCCCTGCGTCCGCGCCCTGGTCAAGGGGCGGATCACCTGCAACCGCGCCCACGCCATCGCCGCCTACGTGGACAGCGGCGTCACGATGGCCCTGGACATCCGGCAGGTTCGGGCCGTGCCGTTGACCGACCTGATGCAAAACTCGCGCTACACGGTCAACGTCGACCGCGGAGGGCGCTGACATGACGACGGATATTCAAGCCGCCCTGGAACGCGGGCATGACCTTTTGGCGCCCCTTGTCGCCAAGGCCAATGCGACCGGAAAGCCGCAGCATCACCGGGCGCCGGACGGACGGATATTGATCACCGTCCGCCCAAGCCGGAAAGACCCGGGTCGCCAACGCCGGGTTCAGGCGGACGCCTTGCATGATCAGCTTACCGACCTTGGGGACGCGTTTTCCGGCAAGAACATACACGACGCGCCGTCTTGGCTGATTGCACAGCACGAACGGTATGTCTGCCGGGCAAAGAAATTCTTGCACGAAAACAGGAGCACAAACCGTCATGACACACATTGAGCATCATCCCCTTGCCGGCATGTTTCCCATGATGGACGATCAGTCCTTCAGCGAACTGGCCGACGATATTCTTGAGAACGGCCTGCGGGAACCGATCGTGCTGTACGAGGGTAAAATCCTGGATGGCCGCAACCGGTTCAAGGCGTGTGATTTTCATTTGATCGAGCCGGATTTCGTAACCTATGAGGGCGACGATCCGCTCGGCTATGTGATCAGCCTCAACTTGCGCCGCCGGCATTTGACCACCAGTCAGCGGGCTATGGTCGCAGCAAGGATTGCAAACCTCACAGCAGGACGACCGACAAATAATTCCGCAAATTTGCGGAATAACGACGCTGCTCAAATGATGAATGTGGGAACACGAAGTGTCGAGACGGCTCGGAAAGTTCGAGAACACGGCACACCCGAAGTCGTCACGGCGGTTGAATCCGGTGAAATGTCCGTTAGCGCCGCCGCCGTTCTGGCCGGTCAACCGGAGGATGTTCAGGCAACGGTCATGGCCGCGCCGGAAGATGAACGTAAAGCGACCATTTCCGGGTTCAAGGCGGCGGTGAAGGAAGCGGCGCTTGGGGATGTGAAACTGCCGACGCCCAAGCAGGCGGTTGAAATCAGTAAGGAACAGGGCGGCGCGGCGGTCGTCGGATCGGACGGCAAGTATCATTGCTATATGGACGCCGAAACCAAGGACCGCGCCGAAAAATGGCGCAAGCTGCGCCTTGGTATTTTGGGGGATTTCGACTTGGACATTTCGCCCGAGGAAGCGATCAGTTGTCTGCTTCCGATTTTGGCCGAAGACACGGTTCAGGAAGCCAGGGAACGGTACAACTGGCTTGGTGAATTCATTCAAGTGTGGGAGAAAAAACATGCTGCCTAAGTCGAAAATGTCAGTATTGCGCGCCGCCATTCGCGAGGAATGCGCAAGCCTTTTGGAAACAGGCGCAGGCCGTCCCCGTCAAGCGGCCAAGAGTGTCTTAAAAAAGAAAAAGTCCCTGGTTCGTCAACTTGGCGTCAAATTGGCCGAGGACGCTCTAACCCGGATCGCCGCGCGTGAATTCAAAAAGTGGACAACGGTCGGCGCTTCGTCAAAACAGCAGCTTGATCTTCCGGGCTTGGACGCTTCGGTTTCCGGTAATCTCCCGGCGTCGATTTCCGTATATGGTTCTGATGGCGAGCCCGTCTACAAGTCCCTGACCGGTCCGCGCGGGGCCACTGTTGCGGAAATACGGCAGGCCCTTAATGACCTTTGGAAAGGCGTCGAGGACGGCCGGCGGCATGCAACCGCATTAAACGACCTTCTGAAAGTTGCGCGGAAACTCGGCGCGACCGACGAAATGCGGATCGCCGATTTGCGGGGGCATCTCGACCGGGACGCGGCCTGACGGAGTAATCATCATGGGCGATATTATCGAACTTCCGACAAGCGCGGCCATGCGGAATCTTGGTTCTCTTATAAAGAAGGCCGTTTCCGAAATGGAAGACGATCTTGGTCCCGACGGCTATCGGGAAATCGAGAATGATGACGCTGCTTGGGAAAAGGCGGTGAACAAGAAACTTGAAGGCCGCACGGAATGGATCGCTCGATCGTTGTTGATCGATGCCTTGCGGCAAGAAATCGAAACTCTGATCGAGGAAGAATGGGACAGCGTCTAAAAGGGCGCCTGCAAATACCAAACCCACAAAAGGGGCGGTTCTTCGGAGCTGCCCTTTTCATTTGAATAACAGGAATCCAAATGGCTCAACCACAGTTGATTTCCATCGATGATGCATTGACCGAGGCCGCGCCCGCAGAGCCGGAGACGGCCCCGGAAGGCCAGGAAACCGCCGGACTACTGTCGATCGACGACGCCATTGTCGATGCGGGCGGAGAGCGCCCCGACACGTCCCTGTCCTTCGGTCAATCCGTGGGGCGTGGGGTGGATCTGGCCCAGGCCATGGGGGGCGGGTTTGTCGAAGCCTCGGGCGAGGCCACGGGGCTGGATACCCTGCGCGACTGGGGCCGCGAGGTGCGCACCCGCAACATGGCGGAAGCGGGCCAGGCCCCAAGGTCGGTGAATTTCGAGGGCATCCGCTCAATGGGCGATTTCGGCACCTGGGCCAAGGAAACCATCGGCGAACAATTGCCCCTGATGGCGCCTTCCCTGGCGGGCGGTGTGGCCGGCGGGGCGATCGGCGCGGCGACACCGGTGCCGGGCGGCATGGTCCTGGGCGCGGCCCTGGGGGCTTTCGCGCCGTCGTTGGTGTTGGGCACGGGCGAAGTCCAGATGAACATCAAGGAAAAATCGCCGGAAACGGAATCACCCGGTGCTGCCTTTGTCGGCGGCACGGCCATCGCGGCATTGGATACGATCTTGCACGGCAAGATCGGCAGTTCGCTGGTCCGCAAATTGGGCCGCGAAGCCGCCGAGACCGTGGCCCAACGGGCCCTGATGAAACGTGTCGCGGTCGAAGGCGGCAAGGGCCTGGCCGTCGAAGGTATTACCGAAGCCATTCAGGAAGCGATTGCGGAGGTTTCGGCCGCGGTCGGCACCGACCAGGACCCGGATTGGGAAGGTCTGCGCACGCAGATGATCGAAGCCGGGGCAGCGGGGGCGCTGATGGGCGGCGGGGCGTCGGCGATCACGGCCATGGTCCCGGACCGGAAAGCCCCCTTGGGGCCAACGGATCAACCGGAACAAACCGAACAACCGGCCATGCCGGTTCAGGAACCGGACCCCCGGGGGGCGCCACCTGCCCCGGAGGCCGGGCCGGTCGAGGCGGCGCTACAGGGTTCTCCTGCCCCCGAGGCGCCGCCTCCCGGCGTTCAGGGCGAACAAACCGCCCCGGACCAGACCGGCGTGCCGTTCATGATCACCGCCGCCATGCGAGAAGAATTGGGCACCCTGGGGTATGGACCGGAACAAATCCGCACCATGCGGCCCGAGGAAGCGAATTCGATCATCGGCGGCCAGGTGCGAAACCTGGACCTGCAGGCCCAACGGGCCGAGCCCCAGCCGACCGAGGCCCAGAAAGAGGCGGGCAATTACCGCAAGGGTCATGTGAAATTCCAGGGCCTGGATATCAGTGTCGAAAACCCCAAGGGATCGGAACGCAGCGGCACGGATGCGGCCGGCAATCCCTGGTCGGTCCCGATGCAGGCCCATTATGGCTATATCAAACGCACCGAGGGCGGCGACGGCGAACAGATCGATGCCTATATCGGCCCGGTCGAGGACGCGCCCAATGCCTATGTGGTCGATCAGATAACGCCGGAAACCGGCAAGTTCGACGAGCACAAGGTTGTCCTGGGTGTGGATACGGCCGAGCAGGCGCAGGCATTGTACGACGCGCATTTCAATGACGGGTCAGGCCCGGCGCGGCGCGGTGCGGTGACGGAACTGCCGATGGACGAATTCAAGTCCTGGGTGCGGGACGGTAACACGGCGAAACCCCTGGCTTATGACGAGACGCAGACCGCACCCGCGGGAGAGCCGGCGGCCCGGGACTTCGACCTGATCCCGGTCGATGATGCCGTGGCGGAGGCGGCGGGGCTGGACCCCATCAAGCAGGTCCGGACCGGTGCCCCCCGCAAGACCGGCCCGCAGAGTTTGCTGGAATGGATCGCGGACCGGGGCGGGATTACCGACCCGGGCGGTGATCTTCGGGCCATGGGGGCCGATTCCTGGCACCGGCAGGCCCCGTTCCGCCGGAAACTGGTCAAAGATGCGCCCCAGGGCCAGGGCGGTATGTTCGGCCAGGCCGATGTCAACTCGCCCGATTATGTGCGCGAAGCGGCGATCGAGGCCGGGTATCTGCCGGAAGGGGCCGACGTCAACGCCCTGTTGGGCGCCATTGACGCGGAGTTGCGCGGCCAGGATCAGGTGCGGCCCGAGGATCAGGAAGTGCGCGAAGCACGGGCGCGCGACGATGCGATCAAGGACGACCGGATGCGACGCGGCCAGATGATCCGCGATATCCGCGCCCTTAGGCGTGAATTGGGCGAAACTTTCCACAAGCAAGAAGTCGATGCCGTTGTTTCTCTTATGGAAACCGATCCTTCCCTGGATGCGGCAATGGCGGTAGAATTCCATATCGAACGCTTGGCCATCCAGGCGGCCGAGACCTACCGGAGCAAGACCGATGACGATGCCTACGACATCCCGTTCGAAAGCACACGCGGCGAAACCGAACCGCAGCGCCTTGAAACAGGCGATGACCAAGGCGTCGACGGACAAGCGCCTGAACCTGAAGGACCGGATGCAGGCCAAACGCCTGGGCCGGATTCTGGGCAAGATGGAAACGCGCAAGGCGTAATCCCCCCCACCGAAACCCTCGACACCGCCGACGGCAAAAAAGAACAGACCGTCATTCCCGGTGCGGAGCGCGACCAGCGGGGCGCCAATCAGCGCCGCGCCGATGCCCCCCTGAAAGCATCGGAAGACCAGAAAGGCACGGACGGGCTGGCCCTGTTCGACGAGGGTAGCCGGGATACGACCGGCGACATGTTCGCGAAGTCGGCGGAGAAAGCGGACGACAAACCCTTCGATTCCAAATCTTGGGACGCCGAGCGCGAGGATCGGATCAAGAAATCCAAAGCAGCCGGCAATCAACACCTGGATGACGTTCCGGCCTATGTCGAGACCATGCGCGGCAAGAAATTCTACTATGTCCACGATCCGAAGGAACGCGGCACCATCCGCACGGTCGCTAACACGGGCGACGTTGTTGTGCATTGGGCTGACAAGTATTCAGCGGACAAGAACCTTGCTGACCCCAAGGAAGAGAAGCGCAGGGGAAAGACGGCCACGGTCTATGAATCGTGGCTTGCACCGACGGACCTGAAGGATTACGCCTTCGACAAGCCCGCGCAACCAAATCCGAAAACGGAACCCGTTCGTCAACCGGATGATCAGAACAACGGACCTGATGTGAAACTCGCCGCCGCGCCGCGCGGCAAGGCGTTTTCCGATCTGGCCGGAGATCAGGCGCAGTTCTCGCACGAGGTCGATCAGGTTCTGTCCGGGAAATGGAAGAACGCCACGCAACTTCTGACCGTCGGGGAGACGCCGCTGATCCTCAATCGCCTTGGCGTCAAGCGCAAGAAACTGCGTATGCAGGCGTCCAAGCCGCTTGAAATTCTTTCCAAGCATTCCGGCATGACGGCCGACCTGATCAAACGCGCCCCGGCGCTGATCAGCGACCCGGTGATGGTGATGCGGTCCGGCAGCAAGGATAATCCGGGCGCGCTTGTGGCGGTTCTCGATGAAACGGACAGCAATGGCGAAATTCTGGTGGCCGTGGTGTCGCCGGGAACGGGCCGGGTTCAGTACAACACGCTGTCCAGCGTGTACGGGAAGAACGTCAAGCCCCAAGCGTTCATCGACCGGGCGGTCGAGGAAGGCAGGGTTCGGTATTTCAACGAAGAAATGGCGCTCAACCACCCCGGCGTCACTGGGGTCCAATTCCCCAGGTGGGGGGCGGTCAAGCGCCTGAACAACAATGTACTGTCCCATGCGGATTTCGTCAAGGAACGGGAGAAATCCCCGGATAAGTACCGCGCCGGCGGCGACCGCGCCGCGATCACGGGAAACCTGGCGGACCTTGAATCCGACCTGCGGAACCGTCTCAAGGCCCTGGGCGTGTCCGATCCGTCGAAAATCGCTGTCCGGGTCAAGGAAGAACTCGAAACATGGGTGAATGGGAAGCGCAGGTTCCCGTATGGGCGCTATCGCGACAGGCTAATTGAAGTCGCCCTTGATGCACCCAATCCCTTCGTCACCATGAACCACGAGGCCATTCACGCCTTCCGCGACCTGGGCCTGTTCACGCCCATGGAATGGAAGGTGCTGACCAACAACGTCAAGGCCGATAAGGACCTGATGGCTTATATCGACGGGTTCCGGGAATACCGGGACTTGACACCGGACGAACGGATCGAGGAAGCCGTCGCCTTCAAGTTCCAGGACCGCGATTTGCGGGGCCGCTGGAAAGTCATAAAGGACCGGATTTCCGCCGTTATGGAGGCCATCGGCAACTGGCTTCGGGGCAATGGGTTCCAAAGTGCCGAAGACGTATTCCGGGCCATAGAGCGTGGGGAGGTCGGTTCACGGCAGGAAACCAGGGCGCCCGGCGAGGGGCCGATGCTGGCCGCCGCCTATCACGGCAGCCCCCATGATTTCGACGCCTTTTCCACGGACAGGATCGGCACCGGCGAGGGCGCCCAGGCGTTCGGTTGGGGCCTGTATTTTGCCGGGAAGAAAGAGGTGGCGGAGCACTACCGGCGGGGGCTTTCGTATAAGCAAATCCGCGACGATTTCCGTGACGCCCTTCCCGACGACGCGGACTTTGAAGAAGTCATGGATCTGGTTGGCACCGGGCACTTCTCCTCATACCAAGAGCGGGTTTTGAGGGCATTGGACGCCGACGATTGGCTTGGCTTCGATTACCCGTCCCAGGCCATCAGCGCCGCCCTTGGCAAAAACCTGGACAACTGGGACCCGTCGCAGGAATTGCGCGATGCGGTGAAGGATATCGGCCGCCTCTACGAAGTCAACCTCGCCCCCCAGGAGGACGAATACCTGCTGTGGGACAAGCCGCTGTCGGAACAGAGCGAGAAGGTGCGGGTTGAACTTCTCAAGTTCATTGGAAATGAACCTGGGACAAGCCGGTTCTCGGATGAAAGATATTTAGCCGCACCAACGAAAGATGGCAGCGGGTACGTGTATAAGGCAACTGGTGGCGACGTTTACAGGGAGATGGCCGGAAAACTTGGTCCAAAAGAAGCAAGCCTTTATCTCCGCGCCGCCGGCATCCCCGGCATCAAGTATCTGGATGGGTCCAGCCGGTCCGACGGCGACGGCACCTACAACTACGTGATCTTCGACGAGTCGCTGGTCGAGGTGAAAGCCAAGTACCAGATGCGCGAGGCCGCCGAACCGGAATACACTCTGCCGGCGGAAGAACGCGCCGGGCCGCATGAGGCTACGATTTCCCGCATCATGGGCACCACGGACAAGCCGGTATCGCAGCGTATCCGCGAGGGTATCGAGGCCTTCAAGGAAAACGGCCTGTTGCGCATGAAACAGGGATTCCTGGATCAGTTCGCGGTGATCGAAGATTACGAAAGGGCCCGCTTCGGGGACTTGGCCGAGGCCAATCTGTCACCCTTCAAGGCCACCCATATGACGCAGAACCTGCAAAGCGTCATGGGGGCGGTGCTGCGGTTCGGGCCGCTGAAGGTCGAAGACGGCTGGTTCAAACTGGACGAAGATTTCGGCAAGGGTTTCGAGCAGATATTCGAGCCCCTGGCGGAAAGCGGCAAATTGCGCCTGTGGAAGGGATGGGCCATCGCCAACCGGGCCAAGCGCCTGATGGACGAAGGCCGGGAGCATTTGCTGACCGAAGCGGAAATCAACGAACTGTTGCCGTTGGGCGACCAGCACCCGGAATTCCAGCAGGTTTTGGACGAATGGACGGCGTTCAATCAGAAGATGCTGGACATGGCAGAGGCCGCCGGATTGATCAATGCGGATCAGCGGGCCCTGTGGGAAAAATCCGATTATGTCCCGTTCTACCGCGTGATCGAGGACGCCGAGACCATCCAGGCCGCCAAATCCGGGCGCAAGGGACTGGAAGGCCAGCGCAGCGGCATCAAGGCCCTGAGGGGCGGGGAATCCAAGATCAACGATCCCCTGGAAAACATGGTTCTGTCCATGACGTCCTTGGTCGACCGCAGTTTCAAGAACCTGGCCATGCAGAAGGTCACGGCCCTGTTGGAAGACGCGGGCGCCATGGAACAAGCGCCCAAGGATTTCGTGCCCGCCTATATCCCGGCGTCCGAGGTGGAAAAACGCCTGACCGAGGAAGGTATCCTGGACCGGGCTTTATCCAAGGAAGAACGCGACCAGGTGATCCAGATGTTCCAGATCACGGCCCCCCGGGACCCGGATGTGGTGAGCGTCATGGTCGGGGGCAAACCGGTCTGGTACAAGGTGCATGATCCCCTGGTTCTGAAGGCCGTATCGGCGATGACGCCCGAACAAGTCGGCGGGGTGATGAAAATCTTCCGCATGGCCAAGCGCACCTTGACCCAAGGCATCACGGCCGACCCGGCCTTCATGCTGGCCAATTTCATGCGCGATGTGGGGTCCGCCTTTGTCACGGCGCCGATCAAAGGCATGAGGCCCGGCATCGATGCGATCAAGGGGTTCAAGAAAGCCCTGATGGGCGATACCAGTCTGGCCCGCCTGATGGCGGCCGGCGGGGGCAGCGGCGGGTTTTACCGCACCGATCCCAGCGACGTGCGCAAGCAGATGGACGCCCGGCATCGCGGTATCGACCAGACCCGGATTATCGACACGCCCAAGAAGGCCTGGGAATTCTGGCGCCGCGTCGGTCAGGCATCGGAAGCCGCCAACCGCATCGCCATCATGGAAGCGGTACAGAAGAACGGCGGGTCGGATGCGGAAGCCGCCTATCAGGCGCTGGACCTGATGGACTTTTCCATGCGGGGCGATTTCGCGGCCGTGCGGTGGTTTATCGAAACCGTGCCCTTCATGAATGCCCGAATTCAGGGCCTTTACCGGCTGTATCGCGGGGCCCGGGACAATCCCAAGGCCTTCATGTTGCGCGGCGCGATCATCACGGCGGCCAGTATGGCGCTGCTTGCCGCCAATTGGAACGACGAGCGGTATCAGGACCTGGAAGATTGGGATAAAGACACCTATTACCATTTCTGGATCGGCGACGATCATTACCGCCTGCCCAAGCCGTTCGAAGTGGGGGCGATTTTCTCGACCATCCCGGAACGCATGATGCGCCTGATGGCCGGGCAGGACGACGGCGAGAAAGCGGCCCAACGGGTTCAAGCGATGTTCGCCGATACCTTCGCCATGAATCCCATCCCGCAATTGGTCAAACCCATGGCCGAACTTTGGGCCAACAAGTCGTTTTTCACGGACCGGGATATTGTCGGCATGGGATTGGACCGGCTGGACCCCGAGGCGCAATGGACCCCCTGGACCAGCCTAACGGCCCGTTGGCTGGGCGAGGTTCTTCCCGACGCCCTGGGGGACGCCAAATCGCCCAAGCGCATCGACCATTTGGTGCGGGGGTATTTCGGGGCCTTGGGTATGTATGTCCTGGGTGTGTCGGATTCCGCCCTGCGGCTGGTCGGCGACTATCCGGATGCACCCGATAAACGTCGCGAGGATATCCCGGTTCTGGGCCGCTTCCTGCGGGATACCCCGGCCCGGTCCACGGTGCATGTGACGGATTTCTACGACATGCAGAAAGAAGCGGGGCGTCTTCTGAGCACGATCCGCGAATATGAACGCCGCGGCATGACCGACGAAGCCAGGGAATTGTTCAAGGAACACCGGGGCGAAATCCGCACCGCCAAGGGCTTGAACAAGGTTGCGTCGGTCTTAAGCAACATCAACCGGCAGATCCGCGCCGTGAACCATCACCCGACGTTAAGCCCGGCGGAAAAACGGCGCCTGATCGACGCATTGACGGAAGAAAAGAACCGGGTGGTCAAAATGGCCGCCAACCGGGCCCGGGCCACGATGTCGATCATCGAAGACCTGGAAAACAAACCGCAGGCAGGCAGGAAACTTAACCCCTTGTTGAATTGATCCCGAAAGGACCAAAGACCATGCGACTTTTCCTGACCGGCGCCCTGATGGGCGCTTTTTTCGTGCTTGTATCTCCGGCTTTTGCCGGTGACCGCCATGTTGACCTGATGGCCAAGGCATCCCCGGCCGTGGGGGCTTTGTACAAAATGGAAGACGACGGCGATATGTCGTTTCTGTGTTCGGTCACGGCCATCGGCCGCGACGACAAGGCGACTGTCCTGCTGACCGCCTTTCATTGTGTGACCAAGGGGGTCAGCTACCGTGTGACCTTCGACGGGAAAACGTATCTTGCAGCCCGGGTGTGGAAAATTCCCGGCTATGAGGTCGACGACAAGAAGTACCGCCGTGCCTATCACGAACCAGAGGTCGACATGGCCATGTTCCTGGTTGACGGCGCGGACGTGCCGATCATGGATTTAGCCGATGCCGCCCATATGGAACCGGGGCGTGAGATCGTCACCGTGGGGTTCCCGTTGGGTGTTGCCAAGGTGCATTACGCCGGCAGTGTCGCGGGCGTATTCGACCGGCCGGGATCGAACGAAGACGGCTACCAGTTGCTGCAGACCTTCGGCGCCCCCGGGTCTTCCGGGTCCAGCATCATCAATGTGGAAACCGGCAAGATCGTTTCGGTTCTGGTTGCCGCCCGTCAACAGCGGGTCGGCCTGCCGGTGATCTTTGCCACGCCCATCGAATACCGACGGTTCCTGCAGGAAGTGCCGACCGGCAAGGAAAAGCAGGTGGGCGGCAGTAAGCCTTCCGACGAATCGTCGCAATGATCATGGAGACCTTCACCCTATTGGCCTTCGGTCTGAACCTGCTTTATTTCCTGACCGCGGTCGCGGTCGGATGGCATTTATTGCGCTGGCTCGACCGCAAGGCCGGTCTTCCCTTTACCGAAGCATTGGAAAAGATGCGTGAGAACCCCTTGGCTCTCGGCGTTTATTATGCTGGCCGTGTTGTTGCCCTCGCCATCCTCGGCGCGGGTTTTCTCGGCTAAATACGACGCCGCCATTCAACAATCGGTTAAACGGTACTGGCCGGATTTCCCCTATTGGCGGGCCTGGAAGGGCCAGCTTTATCAGGAAAGCCGCCTGGACCCCGATGCGGTATCGCCCGTGGGCGCCAGGGGATTGGCGCAGTTCATGCCCGGGACCTGGAAAATGATGGTCCGGGAAATGCGCCTCGGCATGAAAGCAAGCCCGCATACGTCCAGGATCGCCATTCCAGCCGGGGCCTATTACATGGCCAAATTGCGCCGCCAGTGGTCCGCCCCCCGGCCCCAAGGGGACCGGCATGCTTTGGCGGCCGCGTCCTATAACGCCGGTTTGGGGCATTTGCTTAAGGCCCAGAAACTTTGCGGCGGAAAAAATCTGTACATCGAAATCATCCGTTGCCTGCCCCGCGTCACCGGGCGGCATTCGGAAGAAACCATCGGCTACGTCAAGGCCATTTGGAAATGGTGGCGCCTGATGGAGATCCAACGATGATCGCAATCGCCTTACGCTTTTTGGCCGCCAATTGGATCCGTGCCGCCTTGATCACCGGGGTTGCGACCCTACTGATTGCCGGGGCGGTCTATATCAAACACACGATCGAAGAAAACGGCCGCCTGGAAGCCCATATGGATCGCCTGATCGAAATCAACCAAGCCAATACCCAGGCATCCCTGGCGGCCCAGGAACACGCCCGCCGGACAATTCTGGCCCTGACGGCCGAACGCCGCGCCTATGAGCTACGCGTGGCCCGCCTTGCCCCGATACGAAGGAAAATTGCCAATGCCTCAGATGCTGAAGACGGCCCTGTTGCCCCTGTGCTGCGCGATGCTCTTGACGGGCTGCGCACAAACCAAGCTGGCGACCCAGGTGGTGACGGTGAAGCAGACCGTCCCGGCCAGCCTGTTGAATTGCCCTCGGCCGCCACGTCCCCCTTCAACTGAAACTCAACGTGACGTCGCCCGCTACATCATCGACCTGTTTGATGCCGGCGAATCCTGCTGGGATAAGTTGAACCGGGTTCGCGGATTGGTGAAGTCAGACTGAGCTGTTCTTCTCCCGTTCACGTAAGAAAGCGGTGCCGGTGGTTCAACTGAACCACCGGTCACCGTTCTCAATTCGGGTAACTATCTGATTTCATTGGTCGGAGTGAGAGGATTTGAACCTCCGACCCCCGCCTCCCGAAGACGGTGCTCTACCAGGCTGAGCTACACTCCGGTAATAACCGCTGCGGCAATGGCTGACCGAAACCAAGGGGCGTGCCGCCGGGCCGCAACGGGCGCCCGTTATAGCGGTGGTTGCGGGCCAGGGCAAGCGCTGGAACGATGTCGGTCGTACAGTAGAATTGCTTGCGGTTCGCAGGCTGAATGACCCGTGGCGGATGGGGAAATACGGGGGCCGGCCAAGGTACGGATGATATTTGAGATTGATCGCCACGCGGGCCGGATGTAGCCTTGGAAATTATGCGCACTTAGTGCGCTTTTGTGATTGATTGAAGAGGACAGGCCGGGTAATCAAGGGCGGCACAACGGGCCTTGATCGGTTTTGGGGGAGTGAATTGACGGACAGCACGCAACGCGGCGGGGTGCTTGAGGACATGTCTGCGGCATCGTCTTCGGCAGGCGCGGAGGGCACCCAGGCCAACCGCGAATACGAATGCAAACTGGGCGGCAGTGCAGCGAAGCTGCGCGTGGTGAAGAAGGCGGCCCAGGGTCTGTCAGAAAGCCGCCTGACCTGGTCCACGGATGATCTGGAAAGCGTCTATTACGACACGCCCGACCTGCGGTTGGGCCGGCGCCATGTGACCTTGCGGGTGCGCAAGAAAAAGGGCCGCTTCATCCAAAACGTCAAATCCGAAAACGACGGATCGGGGGCCTTGTTCGCGCGCGGCGAATGGGAACAGGAAGTCAGCAGCCTGATGCCGCGCCTGGATCTGTTGCCCGATGATGCGCTCGAGGTTCTGGGCCTGGTCCTGCCGGGCGAGTTGCGCGAAACTTTCCGAACCCGTTTCACCCGCGAACAGACGGTGATCGTCAGGCGCGCCGCGACGGGGGCGGAAAGCCGGATCGAAGTCGCCATCGACAAGGGTGAAGTGGTCGCGGTCAAACCGGTGGCACAGGCAGGGCGGGGACCGCGTGCCAAGGCAACGGCGAAGGTTCGCGAGACCATTCAGGAATGCGAAATGGAACTGTTGCAGGGAGACCCGCGCGATCTGTTCGAGGTCGCGGTTGAACTGCAGCAGGCGGCGGAGCTTTCGATCGTTGAGGAATCCAAGGCGGCGCGGGGCTATCGCCTGTTGCAAGCGCCCGAAATCAAACCGGTGCGTGCGGCGAAAACACCGCTGACCCCGGGGCAAACCGTCAACCAGGCCGTTGCGGAGATTTTACGCGCGGGCACGCGCCACATGCTGGCCAACGAGGCACCGTCGATCGACGGCAAGGATCCGGAAGGGGTTCATCAGTTCCGCGTCGCGGTGCGGCGCATGCGCTCCATGCTGTCGGTGTTTTCCAAGCTGCTGGACCCGGCCCGGGTTGATTGGCTGAAGGCGGAACTCAAATGGATTGCCGATCAGTTCGGCCCGGCCCGGGACTGGGACGTATTCATTGCGGAAATTCTGGCGCCACCCATGACGGCCGGGGTGGAACCCTTGGCCATGGCAAAATTGCGCGCCGCGGCCGAAGACCATCGCCGGGACGCCTATGTCCAGGTGCGCGAGGCATTGAAATCCGCGCGCTATGCCGCATTGGTTCTCAAACTGTCCGCATTTACCGAAACCCAGGGCTGGGCGCCGCAACCTTGTCCGCCCGACCATCCGCTTGCGCAACCGATCAGCCAGTGGGCCGGCCCGATCCTCAGCCGTGCGCACAAGAAAACGCTGCGCGCCGGCGAAGGCCTGGAAAGTTTGGACGTTCCGGCCCGGCATGTGCTGCGCATCCGGGTCAAGAAGCTGCGCTATACCATGGACTTTCTACAGGCGCTGTATGATTCGCCGGCCAAGAAGAAATACCTTCGTGCCTTGGAACGGCTGCAGGACGATTTCGGCCATCTGAACGACGTCGCCGTCGCGGAAACCCTGCTGGCCGATCTGACCGCCGGCGAGGGCACGGCCGATAACGGCGCTGCCGGGTCACTGGCGGCGGGGGCTGCCGCGGTCATGGGCTGGCACGCGCGGGGCCTTCACGACAGCGAACCGCACCTGCTTGAGGATTGGGGACGCTTTACCAAGGCGCCCCCGTTCTGGCGTAACAGCGACTAAGCCGCAGCGGCCCGAAGGAGACGACAAGCATGGCGCGTGCGATTCTGATCGCCAATTCCAAGGGGGGATGCGGCAAGACCACCATTGCAACCAATCTGGCTGCGGCCTTCGCTCGCGGCGGACTGAAAACGGCCCTGGCCGATGTCGACCGACAGAAAAGCAGCCTGGCTTGGCTGAAACGCCGGCCCGAGGAATTGCCGGAAATCATCGGCCTGGATTGGACCAAAACGTACGAAAAACCGGCCAAGAAGATTCAGCGCCTGATCATCGATGCCCCGGCGGCGATCAGCGTGCCCCGGTTCCGCGAGCTTCTGAAATTGGCGCAGGTGATCGTTCTGCCTGTTCTTCCGTCGGCGTTCGATCAGGCGGCAACGCAAAAATTTCTTAAAAAAGTCGATGATCTGAAACCGATCCGCAGCAACAAGAAGCCGGTGGTGATCGTCGGCAACCGGGTGCGGGCCCGGACCCGTTCGGCCCAGGAACTGGAGGCTTTCATCGCGGGGCTGGGGCATCCGGTGGGGACCATGATATCCGACCGGACCCTGTATACGGATGGGGCCTATTCCGGTGTCAGCGTGTTCGACAAAGGAGACGTCCGATCCGCCGAGGCACAGGAAGACTGGTCCCCATTGATCACCTTCGTCGAGACGCATTAAGTTATCATGACACTTGAGTTACAGACCATGAGCATGGACGGCGAAGCATTTCGGCATTGGCGAAAGCGCCACAAGTTGTCGCAGAAGGACGCGGCCAAGGCGCTGGGCCTGAAGCCCCGCATCATCCAGTACTACGAAAAGGGTGAGCGCGACGGAAAGAAAGTGGAGATTCCGCTTTCCGTCCGGCTGGCTTGCTATGCCATTGAAAGCGGCGTCGGCGACTTCGACGGCGAGGAAAGCAGCAAGCTGAAACCGCGCAGCAAGAAGTCCAAAGACTAGGCGCTTTCCGACAGCGACGTCCTAATAAGCGCGCTCGATACAGAAATCGATGAGTTCCAGAAACGCCTGCTTCTGCGGATTGTCCGGGAAGATGCCGAGCGCGTCGCGCGCCACGGCGCCGTAATGGCGGGCCCGGTCGACGGTATCGCTCAGCGCGTCGTGTTTGTTCATCAAGGCGATGGCCTGTTTCAGATCGTCGTCGGTCTGATCCAGGTCTTCCAGGGTCCGGCGCCAGAACGCACGTTCGTCTTCGTCCCCCCGGTTGAAGGCTAGGATCGCCGGAAGCGACACCTTTCCTTCGCGGAAATCGTCGCCCACGGTCTTGCCCAGGTCGGCCTGTTTCGCCGAATAGTCCAACACATCGTCGATCAACTGAAAGGCGATGCCCAGGTTGGTGCCGTAGGACAGCAGGGCGTCTTCTTCCGCCTTGGGCCGGTCGGCGACGACGGCGCCGATGCGGCAGGCGGCGGCGAACAATTCCGCCGTTTTGGCCGTAATTACTTCCAGATAGTTGGCTTCGCCCGTCGCCGTGTCACCGGTGGTCATCAACTGCAGAACTTCGCCCTCGGCGATGACGGCAGAGGCATCGGATAGAATTTTCAGAACTTTCAGGGAGCCGTCCGCGACCATCACCTGGAAAGCGCGGGAAAACAGGAAATCACCGACCAGTACGCTGGCCTGGTTTCCCCAGACCGCATTGGCCGAGGCCTGGCCGCGGCGCAGTTCGCTTTCGTCGACCACGTCGTCGTGCAGCAAGGTCGCCGTATGGATGAATTCGACACAGGCCGCCAACGGGATATGACGGGTACCTTCGTATCCGCACATGCGGGCGGCGGCCAGGGTCAGGATGGGGCGCAGGCGCTTGCCGCCCGAGGCCACGATGTGGCCTGCAAGTTGCGGGATCAGCGCAACCGGGCTTTCCATGCGCTGGACGATGACCTCGTTGACCAGTTTCAGGTCGTCGGCGACCAGGGCCTGAAGTTTGTTCAGGTTGGGTTTCTTTTGGCGTTCGCCTTCAAGCTCGACCACAAGGGCCACGGCCTTTCCCCTTATATCCAATTATCCGCGTTTGGCGTTTGTGCTTGGTGTTCGTTGCTTGACGCCTGTCCCAGGAGCCGTGAGCATAGGGATTGCCGTGCCCCATGGTCAACCGCGACGGAAGGCTGTGTCGGGGGTATCAGAGGAGCCCATGGTCGAACTGTTTCGCACCAACGATCCCGTGTTGCTGTCCTGGATGCAGGCGCGCCTGGCCTCGCTTGACGTGCCGGCCCAGGTGTTCGACATGCACGCCAGTTTCATGGACGGAAGTGTCCTGGCCATTCAACGCCGGATCATGGTCGACGAAGCGGATCTGGCCCGGGCGCAACACGTCGTCGCCGAGGCCGAGGAAATCGCCCGCGGCGAGCGCGATCCCTTGGATTGACGGCCGTGACCGCATCCGACCAATCCGATAACGATATTGATGCAGAAGAAACCCGGCTGTTGGATGGCCGGGTGGTCTGTTTTCAGCCCCTTCGGGGGTATCGGTCGGCGATCGATCCCATCCTGATGCAGGCCGCGATCACGGCCCGGCCCGGGGACCGGGTTCTGGAACTGGGATGCGGTGTCGGGGCGGCGTCCCTCGCACTGGCGTTCCGTTTGCCGGAAACCCGGGTGATCGGCCTGGATATTCAGGCGCCGTTGATTGCCCTCGCGCGAAAAGGGGCGACGGAAAACGGTTTTGAAGACCGGGTCGGTTTTCTGGCGGGGGACCTGCTGGCGCTGCCGGACGACGTGGCGGACGGCGGATTCGATCACGTTATGGCCAACCCACCTTTTCAGAAAGCGGGAACGTCCCGCCCGTCGCCCGATGCCGTCAAGGCCCTGGCGACGGTCGAAAGCGAGGCCAAACTTGCCGATTGGGTGCGTGTCGCCGCCGGACTGGTGGGTGACGGCGGCTGCGTGACTTTCATCCACCATGGGGACCGGGGGGATGAACTGGCGAATCTTATGGCGGGGGTGCTTGGAGACTTGCGGATTCTGCCGATTCAGGCACGGGCCGACGGCGGCGGTGCCGCGCGTATCATTGTTCAGGGGATCAAGGGGGCAGAGGCAGGACAACAAACGGAATTGCCGCTGGTCCTGCACGAAACCGGCGGTAAATATACGGTTGTGGTAGACAAAATCCTACGGGGGTATGCAGATATGTCCGGCCCATCGGAAGATACCGTCAAAAAGTAGCCCGAATGTGCGCCACGTCACTTGCCACCTGCGGCTTCTCCTGGGATAGTCTCGCCCAATAAATCAGAACAAACTAAACAACAATAAAGTCACTCTGACGGGGGCGGTCTTCGAGGGCCGGTGAATTCGTGGGTAACGCAGCGGTTATCGCCATAATCGGCGTATTCGTCGCCATTGGTATATTGGGTGTGCTGTTCTACGTCAGCACGCTGGCGAAGAACGTCTATGAGATAAAAATTCAGATGAAAGACGACCTGGCTTACGAGCTGGCGCGGATGAAGGAATATGTCGAACGGGAAATGGTCCAGCGGCAGAAATGGATCACCCGCGACGTTGCCGGTGCGTCGGACGACAAGTTCGGCAGCCTGGACACGGCGATCACCGAACTCCGTTCCGAGGTTTCGCAGGAACTGGTGCAACTGAACGACAAGGTCCGCAAGCTCGCAGCCCTGCAACAGGCCATGGCGGCACGGAAATCGCAGGCCCAGGCAGGGGCACGTCAGGAACCGGACATGGACTCCGTATTCAAGGTAGACAAGCCGGGGCGTGAAGCGTCAGGCTAAGGCATGTCTGATATTCAGCCGGAATCTCGCGGCCTTGGAGGCCTTCCCATCATCGGTGCGATGATCGACCCGCCCCCCACCGTGGCCGTTATCCGGCTTGCCGGGGTGATCGGTGGTGTCGGGGGACTGCGCCGGGGGCTCAGCCTCGACAGCCAAGCCAAGATCATCGAGCGGGCCTTCAAGCCCCGCAATCTTCAGGCCGTGGCGCTGGCCGTCAATTCGCCGGGCGGCTCGCCCGTGCAATCGGCGCTGATTGCCGGGCGAATCCGTGAACTTGCCGAAGAAAAGCAGATCCCCGTATTCGCATTCTGTGAGGACGTGGCCGCATCCGGCGGGTATTGGCTGGCCTGCGCCGGGGATGAAATTTACGCCGATGTGTCTTCCATCGTGGGCTCCATCGGCGTGGTGTCGGGCGGATTCGGTCTGCAAGGGTTGATCGAAAAGCTGGGGATTGAACGGCGCCTGCATACGGCGGGCGACAAGAAAGCCATGCTGGACGCCTTCCAGCCCGAAAAACCCGCCGAGGTCAAACATCTGAAGGAAATCCAGGGCGACATCCATCTGGCCTTCAAGGACATGGTGCGCGCCCGGCGGGGCGAGCGGCTGAAAGGCGTGGACAAGGAGCTGTTTTCTGGTGCCTTCTGGACCGGCTCGAAGGCCCTGGAATTGGGGCTGATCGACGGCATCGGCAACCTGCGTGCCGTGATGCGGGATCGTTACGGCAAAAACGTGAAATTCCGCCTTATCGGTGCGCGGCGGGGATTGTTGCCGCAATTGCGTTTCGGTGCCTCCGGCGAGGCAGCGGGCGGGGTCGATTGGGCCGGGCAGGCCGTGGCTGCCATCGAAGAACGCCTGATCTGGAACCGCTTCGGGCTTTGATCCCGCGCGGAATTCCTCGATTCTCCGGCTTCCCGGGCTTTCTTTTTTGTTTTGCGCTTATCGTCGTTGCGAACGGTTCCGTTCGCCCGGGATTTGCTCTAAAAGGCTGCATGTTCGGATTTTCCATACAAAAGCTGCTGTTTACCGGTCTCGCCATCGCGGCCATCTGGTATGCGTTCAAGTGGCTTGGCCGCATGCAGGCGGAAAAGCGCAAGGTCGACCGCCAGCAGGCCCGGAAAATGAAGGATTCCGGGAGCAGTGCGGCCAAGACGCCGGATGTAGAGGATATGGTGGAATGTCCCCATTGCGGCGCTTTCGTGCCGACCGACGGCTCGCACCGCTGCGACGAATTGGACCGGGCCTGATATCGTCACAAAGGGGTTAGTTCCTTCCTTGAGCCGCGCGGCAAATCCCGAGCGCTCTGCCGATTGCGCGACGTTGATTTGCGCGAAATATTTTATATGCCGGGTCGCTTGACCCGGCAGAGGCGTCCCCCTATTTTCTGGCACCGCAACATAACGCGAATTCTCAACTGCATTTCCGTTGGAACCCGCCGCCATGGCGAACACCCCAAGCGATAAGCCCAGCTTTCAATCGCTCATCCTGACGCTACAGAATTTCTGGGCCGAGCGCGGCTGCGTGATCCTGCAGCCCTATGACATGGAAGTGGGCGCCGGCACCTTCCATCCGGCGACGACCCTGCGTTCATTGGGCAAGCCCGATGACGTGTGGAATTGCGCCTATGTGCAGCCGTCGCGCCGCCCGACGGACGGCCGCTATGGCGAGAACCCCAATCGGCTGCAGCATTATTACCAGTTCCAGGTTCTGATGAAGCCGAGCCCGCCCAACGTGCAGGCCATGTATCTGGAAAGCCTGAACGCCATCGGCATCGATCCCGAAAGCCATGACATCCGTTTTGTCGAGGACGACTGGGAAAGCCCGACCCTGGGCGCCTGGGGCCTGGGCTGGGAAGTCTGGTGTGACGGCATGGAGGTGACGCTGTTCACCTATTTCCAGCAGGTCGGCGGATACGATTGCGATCCGGTGCCGGTTGAACTGACCTACGGGTTGGAACGCCTGGCGATGTACGTGCAGGGGGTTGAAAACGTCTACGACCTGGATTGGGACGGCATCCCCAAGGACAAGGGCGGCAAGACCTACGGAGATGTGTTCCTGCAGGCCGAACGGGAATATTCCGCCCATAACTTCGAACATGCCTCAACCGACATGCTGCGCCGACATTTCGAGGACGCAGAAAAGGAATGCGCCCATTTGCTGGATAAGGGTCTGGCCCTGCCGGCTTATGACTACTGTTTGAAGGCATCGCATCTGTTCAATCTGCTGGATGCGCGGGGCGTGATCAGCGTGACCGAACGTCAGGCCTTCATCCTGCGCGTGCGTGATCTGGCCAAGGGGTCGGCCACGGCCTGGATGAAATCCCAGGGGGTCGAGGTAGGCTGATGCCCGAGCTTCTTCTGGAACTGCTGTCCGAGGAAATCCCCGCCCGCATGCAGGCGCGCGCGGCGGAGGATCTGAAACGTCTGGTCTCCGACGGGCTGAAGGCGGCCGGGTTGACCTTCACCAATGCCCAGACCCTGGTGACGCCCCGGCGGCTGACGCTGGTGGTCTATGGCCTGCCCACCAAACAGACCGATATTTCCGAAGAACGCCGCGGCCCGCGCGCCGATGCGCCGCAAAAGGCCAAGGACGGCTTCATGAAGTCCCTGCCCAAGGGTTCGGAAATCGAAGAACGTGAAACGGAAAAGGGCACCTTCCTGTTCGCCAAGGTTGAACAGGCCGGGGAGAAGACCCGCTTGTTGCTGCCGAACATTATCCAAACGGCATTACAGGCGCTGCCCTGGCCCAAATCCATGCGCTGGGGCACGGGCAAGGCACGCTGGGTGCGGCCACTGCATTCGATTCTGGCGGTGTACGATCAGGAAGGCCTGAACCTGGAATTCGCCGGCATCGAGGCCGGGGTGACCACGCGCGGCCACGCCTTCATGGCGCCGGGCACCATCGAGGTCGCAGATTTCGCCGATTACGAAAAGTCGCTCAAGGCGGCCAAGGTCATGCTCGACCCCGCGCAGCGCAAGGAAACCATCGCCGCCGATGCGGCCCGCATGTGCAAGGGCGCCGGTGTGACCCTGAAGGACGATCCGGCCTTGTTGGACGAGGTTGCCGGCCTGGTCGAATGGCCGGTTGTGCTGATGGGCGAGATCGACAGTCAATTCATGGACGTGCCGCCGGAGGTTCTGATCACCTCCATGCGCAAGCACCAGAAGTATTTCGCGACCGAAGACGCCAAGGGCAACCTGGCGCCCAAGTTCGTGGTGGTCGCCAACCGGGAAACCAACGACGGCGGCCGTCAGGTCGTGGCCGGGAACGAACGCGTGCTGCGCGCCCGTCTGGCCGATGCCAAGTTCTTCTGGGACCAGGACCGTAAGACGACCCTGGCGTCCAAGGCTCCGCAACTGAAGGAACGGGTGTTCCACGCCAAGCTGGGCACGCTCGACGAAAAGGTCGACCGCATGCAGGCCCTGGCGGCGGCGCTGTGCGAATTCGTGCCGGGTGCCGACCGGGATAAGGTCCGTTCCGCCGCCCGTCTGGCCAAGGCCGACCTTTCGACCGGCATGGTCGGCGAATTCCCGGATTTGCAAGGCATCATGGGGGCCTACTATGCCCGCCACGACGGCGAAAGTGCCGCCGTCGCCGATGCCGTCGCCGAACATTATTCGCCGCTCGGCCCCAACGATGCCTGCCCGTCGAAACCGGAAAGCGTCGCCGTGGCCCTGGCCGACAAGATCGACAGCCTGGTCGGGTTCTGGTCCATCGATGAAAAGCCGACGGGATCGAAGGATCCTTACGCCTTGCGCCGCGCGGCGCTCGGCGTGATCCGCCTGATCATCGAAAACAATCTGCGCCTGCCGCTTCTGTCAGCGTTCGAACAGTCGCAACGCCTGTTGGGCGAGGACGAAGCCGTCGGTCCGGACCTGATGGCCTTCTTCGCTGACCGCCTGAAGGTCCATCTGCGCGAGAAGGGCGTGAAGCACGACCATATCGACGCGGTGTTCGCGCTTGGCGGGGAAGACGATTTTGTGCGCCTGCTGGCCCGGGTAGAGGCCCTGGCGGCGTTCCTCGGCACCGATGACGGCGAAAACCTGCTGACCGCCTACCGCCGCGCGGCCAACATCCTGAAGATCGAAGAAAAGAAGGACGGCACGTCCTATGCCGCCGCCCCCGATGAAAAACTGCTGAAAGAGCGCGAGGAAAACGCACTTTACAGCGCGCTGGAAGACGCGGGCCCGGTGATCGCCGACAAGATCGCAGCCGAAGATTTCACCGGCGCCATGGCGGCGCTGGCCGGTCTGCGTGCTCCGGTTGATGCCTTCTTCGACAAGGTTACCGTCAATGCGGATGACGCAAAACTCCGCGAGAACCGATTGAAACTGCTCTCCAAAATCCGGGCGGCGCTGGAAGGCGTCGCGGACTTCGCCCGGATCGAGGGATAACGTCACTTAAGGGATCGAGCGATCATGACACAATGGGTCTACAGCTTCGGAAACGGCACCGCCGACGGCGATGCCGGGATGAAGGAACTCTTGGGCGGCAAGGGTGCCAACTTGGCCGAAATGGCGGGTTTGGGGCTTCCCGTGCCGCCGGGTTTCACCATCACGACCGAGGTCTGCACCTATTACTACGATCATGAAAAAACCTATCCGGACGATCTGAAGGACGCCGTCGCGGAAGCCCTGGCCAAGGTCGAAGGACCGCTAGGCCGCAAGTTCGGCTCGACCGACAAGCCGCTTCTGGTTTCCGTGCGTTCCGGTGCACGGGCTTCCATGCCGGGCATGATGGATACGATCCTGAACCTGGGGCTTAACGACGAAACGGTCGAAGCCCTGGCCAAGGAAAGCGGCGACGCGCGTTTCGCCTATGACAGCTATCGCCGCTTTATCCAGATGTATTCGGACGTGGTCCTGGGGGTCGAGCACCACAATTTCGAAGACGTCCTGGAAGAACATAAGGACAAGCTCGGCAAGGACCTGGATACGGAGTTGACCGGCGACGACTGGAAAGCCGTGGTCAAGGACTTCAAGAAACTGGTTGCCGACGAACTGGGCGAAGACTTCCCGCAGGACCCGCAGGCTCAGCTGTGGGGCGCCATCGGTGCCGTGTTCGGCAGCTGGATGAACAGCCGCGCCATCACCTACCGGCGCCTGAACGATATTCCGGCGGCCTGGGGCACGGCCGTGAACGTGCAGGCCATGGTGTTCGGCAACATGGGCGAGGATTGCGCGACCGGCGTGTGTTTCACGCGCAATCCGTCCACCGGCGACGATCATTTCTACGGCGAATTCCTGATCAATGCCCAGGGCGAAGACGTGGTTGCCGGCATCCGCACGCCGCAGCCGTTGACCGAATTCGAGCGGGAAAATCAGGAATCCAATCTGCCGTCCATGGAAACGACCATGCCGCCCGTGTTCAAGGAACTGGTCGCCGTGCGCGACAAGCTGGAGCGCCATTACAAAGACATGCAGGACATGGAATTCACGATCGAACGTGACAAGCTGTGGATGCTGCAGACGCGCTCGGGCAAGCGCACCGCCGCCGCCGGACTGAAGATCGCCGTCGACATGGTTTCGGAAGGCCTGATCACCAAGGAAGAAGCCGTCGCCCGTATCGATCCGGCGCAGTTGGACCAGCTGCTTCATCCGACCCTGGATGCCAACGCGGAAAAAACCGTAATCGGCCGCGGCCTGCCGGCATCGCCGGGGGCGGCCACGGGCAAGATCGTGTTTTCGGCCGAAGATGCCGAAGCCTGGGTCGAAAAAGGCGAGAACGTCATCCTGTGCCGCACGGAAACCTCGCCCGAGGACATCACCGGCATGCATGTATCCGAAGGCATCCTGACGACCCGGGGCGGCATGACCAGCCACGCCGCGGTGGTCGCCCGCGGCATGGGCACGCCCTGTGTGTCCGGTGCGGGCGAGTTGCGCGTCGACTACAAGACCAAGACGCTGCATGCCTTGGGCCAGTCGCTCGACGAAGGCACGGTCATCACGCTGGACGGTTCGACCGGTGAAATTATGCTGGGCGAGGTCGCCATGATCCAGCCGGAACTGACCGGCGATTTCGGCGCGTTGATGGCCTGGGTTGACGAGGTCAAGGTGATCGGCGTGCGCGCCAACGCGGAAACGCCCCTGGACGCCCTGACGGCCAAGAAGTTCGGGGCAGAGGGCATCGGCCTGTCGCGCACGGAGCATATGTTCTTCGATCCGCACCGCATCATCCACATGCGCCAGATGATTCTGGCCCGCGACGAAGGCGAGCGGCGCAAGGCGCTGGACGCCCTGCTGCCGCATCAGCGCCAGGATTTTCTGGAGCTGTTCCACATCATGGACGGCCTGCCCATCACCATCCGCCTGCTGGACCCGCCCCTGAACGAGTTCCTGCCCCATACGGACGAGGAATTGGCGGAGGTCGCCAAGGCCGCCGGTGTCACCACCGAGGACGTGCGCGTGCGCCGGGCGGAATTGGACGAAAGCAATCCCATGCTGGGCCATCGCGGCTGCCGTCTGGCCATTGCCTATCCGGAAATCTGCGAAATGCAGGCGCGGGCGATCTTCGAAGCCCAGACCGAGATCATGAAGGAAGGCAAGAAGGCGTTCCCCGAGGTCATGGTGCCGCTTATCTCGATCAAGAAAGAGTTCGAGATGCAGAAGGAAATCATCGACCGCATCGCCAAGGAAGTGATGAAAGAGCAGGACATCGAGCTGGAATACGCCGTCGGCACCATGATCGAGTTGCCGCGTGCCTGCCTGATCGCCGATCAGATCGCCGAACAGGCGGAATTCTTCTCGTTCGGCACCAACGACCTGACGCAGACGGCTTACGGCTTCTCGCGCGACGATGCGGGCACGTTTCTGGACATCTATCAGCGCCAGGGCGTGCTGGAGCAGGACCCCTTCGTGTCCATCGATCAGGAAGGCGTGGGCGAGCTGGTCGAGATCGGGGTCGAGCGCGGCCGCAAGACGCGGCCGGACATCAAGCTCGGCATCTGCGGAGAGCACGGCGGCGACCCGGCTTCGGTCGCGTTCTGCCACCGGGTTGGACTGACTTATGTATCCTGTTCGCCCTACCGTGTGCCGATCGCGCGCCTTGCGGCGGCCCAGGCGGCGCTGGCGGATAAGTAAGCCTTTATCAGTCCGGTGTCTTCCACTTGACCTATCTGCCGACTACTCCCTGAGCGCTCAAGGCCGCCTTCAGGCGGTCTGCGACGACGGCATGGCCCTTGGCGTTGAAATGCCAGTCAAGATCGAAAATCATGCTCTTGTCGAAACCGTCTGCAAGCTGGACCGGGATAACGCGTGCCGCGAGATCAGGGTCTAGGGTCTTGAGCCTTGAATGTGCGCCTTCGGCGAAACCCTTTCGATTCATGTTCCCGCCGCCCATTTCAAACAGGAATATCGGGATTCCCGGTACATGCCCTGCCAGTTCACGGAAGGGTGGAAGGAAGGCGTCTAATTCCTTTTCCATCGACAGCGAAGTCGTTGGCAGATTTTTGAAGCGACGAACGTTGTCTTTGATGAAGTAGTAGGTGAACCGAAAAGGGATGTAGCGGCGCCGCTTTTCGTTCGATTGGCGCCATTCTTCATATTCATTTTCTGAGCGGATGGTGATCTTTCCATCAGCGGCGAAAGTCGCGTTCTCCGTATAGTCATTGGCATTGTATTGGAGAATGACAGCTTTCAGGGCGCTGCGGTCCAAGCGCTCAAGCATGATCGATTCCCGGGCTGTGCCGAATGACCCCATTGAGGCGTTAAGGACAGTAAGACCTGTTTCTCGTTCAAGAGTCGATGCGAACGTCAACGGCTCATCGAGCGCCCAACCCATGGCTTCGGAGTCTCCCAGAACGATGATGTTCGGCCGTGACAGAGAGTTTTCGTCGTCGCGTAGGCCTGCACTGTTGACGCGCAGCTTCACCGCGAACTCCCTGTTCTTGAAAAGGCATTCCCCCGGTTTCAGGGTGTAGAATGTGCCTGAATCGTATCGCCCGCAATCCGGCGATAAAGTCGGCGAGTACATATCGCGACGGATGTAGAAACGGCGAAAGGCTTCATGTAAGGCAACCGGAAAATTGTTCAGCATTCCGGGGGCCTTGAGACCTGCGATTACGAATAACTCGATCAAGGTAAAGGCGAACAGAACCATCAGCCCGTAGGCGACGATGCGTACACCAAGACGCGCCGATTTCGGAGAATTCATGTTTTCGATTTCAATGAAATTACGCCTTTTCTGCTAGGCTTAAGTGGATGGAACTTATCCGAGGCCGGAAACCCGGGCAATATCGGTAGCACGGGCTGCATTGGTCAGCCGGACCGATGCATGGCGACGGATGATCTCTGCCATGCCTGCGATGAGCATTCCTTCATCAATCATCGGGCAAGATACGTTTTTGACGCCATATCGTATGCGCGAGAACCATAACCATGCGAGCGCCAGGAGTAACGGGCTGCGATGTCCCGATGCGTGAAGCCATTTCCATAGATCCGTGGCGCAGTTCTTAAGAGCGACACTGCCAAGGACAGGGGGAAGGTCAGGGTTGTCTCTGAGAAAGTTGCTCATAGCAATCATTCGATCATGCACGGTCTGGATCGGTAGGGTCGGGTTTCCGTCTGATGAATTCTCCATGATCCGGCCTTCAACGTGGCGAGGCGCGAATGACAGAACAGGGTCGATAAGAATGACCGGGGCCGCGTGGGCCATGCGAAGGAACAGAGAATGCTCTTGCACGAAAACCCGATCGTCGCATCCTCCGGCACGTCTGACGACATCGGTGCGGAGTAGGACGCCACTGCTGCCGCAATGAGAAAACTTAACGACATGGTGCAGATCAATGGTGCGCTGTGAAATTGTCTTTGGTTCAGGTGCGATATTCGCTCCTGCGTCGCTGTCGTACCAAGTGCCATCGCCATGAATCAGGCCACAGTTCAGTTTTTCCGCCTGTTCAAGAAGCAACCGTGTTGCGTAGGGGGCAAGAATATCGTCGCCATCCAGTATCATGATGTAGGGGTGACGGGCAGCGGCAAACCCCTTGTTAAGCGCGATTGCGGGACCTTGATTGTCCTGATGCAGGATTTGGACATTTTGCCAATCAGCAGTGTGCTCCGCGATGGCCGCAGCCGAGTGGTCGGTTGAACCGTCGTCAACAAAGATGAATTCGCGAGGGAAGTCGCCGACCTGATTGCGGAGGGAGGCCAGCATTGGCGCCAAATAAGGGCGTTTATTGAACACGGTGACGACAAATGAGACGCTCGTCATTATGGACACTCCGAACTTCAGGAGGGGGGCGTCGCCCTCGGGCATAAGGTGGATGGGCGAACTTACGCATTTTGAGGACAGGGGGAAACCGTTCGCAGGAGGTTGAGAAAGTAAGGGCAGTAATAGATTTCCATGAAGGGCAAACCTGTTATAAGAACGCCCGCGGAAATGGCCAGGGTTACGCTCGGGAAATCAATCGAAATGCATGAGCCTTTGGGGCACGATGAAGACGTTAAAGTTGGGTCCGAACGATCTTTCGGTATCGTCTTTGCCGTCGTCTTCGCCGTAATCGCCGGCTATATCCACTTTGTCAAAGAATCTGATGGGGCGATGTATTTGTTCGCCGTCTCAGGGGCGTTTCTCGTCGCTGCCTTCGCGTTTGCGCAAATACTGCGACCGCTGAACATCATATGGTTTAAGTTCGGCATGGCACTTGGGCGGGTGACCGGGCCAATTATCATGGGCATCTTGTTTTTCGGCACGATTACGCCGATGGCGCTGATCATGCGCCTTGCTGGGCGGGACTATTTGCGCCTGAAAATCAATCCAGGGAACCAGAGTTATTGGATCCCGCGGGATCCGCCGGGGCCGTCTGGCGACAGTCTGACCAAACAATTTTGAATGGAAGGGGCGGCGAAGTGGCGTTTCTCTTGGAGCTATGGGAATTTATCAAGGTTCGGAAGAAGTTCTGGCTGATTCCGATCCTGGCCGTGTTGCTGGTTCTCGGCGGTCTGGTTGTCTTGGGTCAGGGGTCTGCCGTGGCGCCTTTCATCTACACGATCTTCTAAGGGAACGAGGATGCGTCTTCTCGGCATATCGGCGTTCTATCATGACAGCGCCGCCGCACTGGTCGAAGACGGCATTGTCGTGGCAGCCGCGCAGGAAGAACGCTTCACGCGCAAAAAGCATGATTCGGGTTTCCCCATGCATGCTATCGAGTATTGCCTCGACGCGGGTGGGATTACCTTGGGCGACGTTGAATATGTCACGTTCTACGACAAGCCGTTTCTGAAGTTTGAACGTTTGCTGGAAACCTATCTGGCGTTCGCGCCGCGAGGTTTCCGTTCGTTCGCCATGGCGATGCCCCTTTGGATCAAGGAAAAGCTTTTTCAAAAGGATTTTCTGCGGAAGAAGTTCCTTGCCTATGACGAGACCTTCGACTGGAAGAACAAGCTTCTCTTTTCCGAACATCACTTAAGCCACGCCGCATCAGCCTATTATCCTTCACCGTTCGACGAAGCTATTGTCTTGACGATGGATGGGGTCGGTGAATGGGCGACGACTTCAGTCGCGATCGGACGCGGCAGCAGCCTGGAAGTTATCAAGGAAATTCACTTCCCCCACTCATTGGGGCTGCTTTATTCGGCATTTACCTATTACCTCGGGTTCAAGGTGAACTCGGGCGAATACAAAGTTATGGGCCTAGCCCCCTATGGCAAACCCAGGTTCGCCGAGGTTATCAAAGAAAAGCTTATCGACATAAAGGACGATGGATCGTTTCATCTCGATCAGTCCTATTTCAATTATTGCACCGGCCTGACGATGACCAACGACCGTTTCGCTGCCTTGTTCGGTGAACCGGTTCGCGGACCGGAAAGTCATTTGACTCAATTCCATATGGATATCGCTGCATCGGTCCAGGCAGTGGTCGAAGAGAGCGTACTCAAACTGGCGCGTGCGTTGAGGGTGGAATACGGAATTCCTAACCTGTGTCTCGCGGGTGGTGTCGCCTTGAACTGCGTGGCAAACGGTAAAATCTACCGCGACGGCGCTTTCGAAAATTTGTGGATCCAGCCCGCCGCCGGGGATGCGGGCGGCGCTTTAGGTGCGGCGTTGGCTGCTTACCACATTCACAAAGGCGGTCCGCGCACAGCAGGTCCCAAGGGGCAGGTCGACGCCATGCAGGGCGGTTATTTGGGACCTGAGTTCAGTCAGGCCGAGATCGAAACACGGCTGACCGCCGCCGGGGCAAAGTTCCTAAAACTGGATGAGGTCGCCGTCATCGATACGACGGCCCAAGCGCTGGCCGAGAACAAGGCTGTTGGTTGGATGACAGGGCGCATGGAATTCGGGCCCCGAGCGCTCGGAGGGCGCTCTATTTTAGGGAATCCGATGTCTTCGGATATGCAGAAGACGCTAAATTTAAAAGTAAAATATCGGGAAAGCTTTCGCCCGTTCGCGCCGGCGGTCCTGCGTGAAGATGTCGCGGAATGGTTCGAGCACGACGGTGACAGCCCCTATATGTTGATGACGGCCGATGTCCGGCAAGAGCGGCGGCGTCCCATGTCCGAAGCGGAACGGGGATTGTTCGGGATTGAAAAATTGAACGTCGTCCGTTCCGATATCCCGGCTGTTACTCATGTCGACTATTCCGCTCGTTTGCAAACCGTCCATCGTGAAACCAACCCTAGGTTTCATGCGCTTATTTCTGCGTTCAAAGAAAAATCGGGATGTCCGGTTCTGGTCAACACCAGCTTCAATGTTCGCGGGGAGCCGATCGTTTGCTCACCGGAAGATGCTTTCCGGTGCTTCATGGGCACGGAGCTTGATTTGCTGGTTGTCGGCGATTGTGTGCTTCGAAAAGAAGACCAAGATCCGTCACTGAAGCTGGATTATTCAGAGAACTTCGAACTCGATTAACCGCGCGGACAACGCATATTAGTTTTTCCCCATGTTCCACAGGGGTGTGGATTTTATTGCCGTTGTCCGGCTGGGGAGGGGGGCGTAATCTTCATGTGGGTTCAGGGACGAAGGCAGTCCGCAAGGATCGCCTCTCCGGACCGGAACCCGGTCAGTTTTCCCAGGGGCCCCTTCGGGGGAATGAAGGATCACTGATCCGGAACGGCCCTGCCGGGCAACCGGCGGGGCCGTTTCACGTTTGGGCTTGCGCTTACCCAGCGGCTGACGGCATCTGCCTAGCGCCGGACGATAAAGGTGTAATCGGGTAGAGGGTCGTCATTGGTGACTTCGGCACGGGGCGACAGTTCCCTACGGCAGAAATCCAGGAATGCGTCCCCGTCGGCATAGTACAGGCCTTGATACCGATCATTGGCGTCGGCGCGCAGCAGGTTGAAGGCGAGGGTTTTTTCCGTCTTGGCCCAAAGTTCACGCAGGCTGTGTTTCACATAGTCCGCCCATTCATCCGCATCGGCCCCCATGTGCATGTTGTAGGTGCCGCAGGCGAAGACGTAGTCCGCCGGTTCCGTCACCGTCATTTGCTGGATGAAGCGGGCGCGGGGGTCGCGGATTTGCGCGCGGGCGGCGTCGATCATCTTGCGCGACATGTCATAGCCGACGTAGCTTCCGCCCCGCAAAACGGGTCGGTCTTTCAGGAAATCAAAAAACGCCCCATACCCACAGCCGAAGTCGGCGATGGACACGCCGCCGGCTTGTTCGTCGGCGGGATCGAATACCTGATGCAGGGTTTCGAACCGGATAAGCTGATGATCTTCGCTTTTCCAGAACACGGCGCGGGCATCTGGGCCCAATTCGGCCAGGCGCCGTTCATAGCTGCGCGCCACGGGTTTAAGCAGGCGCGCGGCCTTGCGAAAGAAAAACAGGTTCATGGGCGGAGATTAGGCGCGCCGGCGGGCGGGAGCCAGCCCGTTCATGCCTGGGCCCGTTATTGCGTGTTGGAGCGGGGCAATGTCAGAATTGTGCCCAATCCGGTTTGTGCGGTGTGATCTTGGCGCCCGCGGCCTCGAACGGGCTGCCGGCGTCCAGGTGTTCCAGGCGGATCAGGGCCAGGCCCCGGCCCGTGCCGTTGTCCGCTGTGGTGGAGGAGCGCACCTCGCCCACTTCCTTGCCGTCCAGCGTCACCGGCGTGCCCGGCTCCGGCAGGGCGCCTTCGATGTCCACCGGCATCAGGCGTTTCTTGATCAGGCCGCGGTATTTGGTACGGGCGGTCAGTTCCTGACCCATATAGCAACCCTTGTTCCAGTCGACGCCGTTCAACTCGTCAAATCCGCTTTCCAACAGGATCGATTTGTCGATCACCAAGTCGCGGCTGCCATCGGGCACGCCCAGACCGATCCGTAACAGGTCATAGGCTGCGCGGTCTCCGGCTTGAAGCCCCAGGTCAGTGAGGGTTGCTTCGGCGGTATCGGCGGGCAGGATGGCGCGGGCTCCCAGAGCGGGCAGGCGGGGATCGTTGAACAGAACGCCGCCTGCTGTCACGGACGCTCGGCTCGGCGTATCTCCCAGGCCCGTTTTTCCACCTGACAGGACCGCCACGCGCCAGTCATCGCTTTGGTCGGAAATATCGGCCTTGGCCCGCAATTTGTAGAGTTTCAGGCGCTTGGCCAGGTCGCTCAAGCGGTCGCGTTCCCCGTCCAGCAGTAGGGTGCCGTCCGCTACCTCGGCGATGAAAAAGTCATGCAGATACTTGCCCTGGGGCGTCAACAGGGCCGCATGAATGGCCTGCTCATCCGTTACCTTATTGATATCGTTGGAAATCAGGCCCTGCAGAAAGCTTCGGGCGTCTTCACCGGCTATCGCCAGGACGCCGCGGTCTTCTAGGATGACATAGGTGTTTTCGTTCATATTCCGATCCCGGAAATGGATTGTGGGTTGGTTGTGAATATGGGGCCGGACCCGGCCCTAGGCAACAGGGGATGGCAGCCCTATAAGTGGCCCTCATGGGGTGGGGATGTGTAAAATCCACGATAATCAAGCAAGGGCCTGGGAACGGTCCATGAAACCGACCGAGAACGATACGTCATGGCAAAAAGCATCCTGTTCGTAACCGCGACACGCATCGGCGATGGGGTTCTGTCCATGGGAATCCTTGGTCGGCTGGTCGCGGACAATCCGGGGGCGCGGGTCACCGTTGCCTGCGGGCGGGCGGCGGCCCCTCTGTTCGAGGCCGTGCCCGGCCTGGAGCGCATCATCGTTCTTGATAAAAAGCGGTATTCCCTTCATTGGCTGGGCCTATGGTCGCAATGCGCGGGCCGGCTATGGTCCGTCCTGGTCGATCTGCGCAACACACCCATGACCTATCTGATCCCGGCATTGCGCAAATTTCGCATGGGGCGCAAGGGCGAAGGCCATCGCCTGGAACGCTATGCCCAGATCATGGGCATTGCCGACGAAGTCCCCGCGCCGAAGGTCTGGGTCAAGGATACCCACCGGGCAGCGGCGGACCGACTTGTGCCCGCGGAGCGGCCCGTGCTGGCCATCGGCCCGACCGCCAATTGGCAAGGCAAGACCTGGCCCCAGGAACGGTTTACGGACCTGGTGGAACGGCTGACCGGTGAAAACGGAATATTGCCCGGTGCGTCCGTGGCGGTGTTCGGACACGGGGATGAACGGGCCTCGGTCGAAGCATTCCTCAACAGCATTCCGGAAGACCGCCGAATTGATCTTGTCGGCCATGCCTCTTTGCTGGAAGCCTATGCCTGTTTGGAACGGGCATCGCTTTTTATCGGCAATGATTCCGGGCTCATGCATCTGGCGGCGGCGGCCGGCACGCCCACCTTGGGCCTGTTCGGCCCCACGCAGGACAGGCTTTATGCGCCCTGGGGGGCTCATTGCCGGACCGTCCGCGGGGCCGGATTCCTGGAAAGCTTTCCGGAAAACTATGATTGGGAAAACTCGCCCTCGTTGATGGAAAAGCTGTCCGTCGATCAGGCCGAGGCCGCGGCACGCGACCTGTGGACCGAATGCAAGGAGGCCGCGTCGTGAGCACCACGGACAAGGCCAAACCGAAGCTGTCCATCGCCATCTGTGTCCATAACGAAGCGGATCAGTTGGAAGATTGCCTGAAGAGACTGGCCTTCGCCGACGAACTGGTCGTCGTGTTGGACAAATGCACCGACGCGTCATTCGATATCGCCTGCCGGTTCACGGATCGCATCGTCGAAGGTTCCTGGGTCCTGGAAGGGGAGCGTCGCAACACGGCCATCGATGCCTGCACGGGCGATTGGGTGCTGGAGGTCGATGCCGATGAACGCGTGCCCCGGGCCCTTGCCGACGAAATTCGCAAGGTGATCGAAACAACCTCCTTCGATTGGCACGAAATCCTGGTCGATAACTACATCGGCGACCGGCTAGTGCGCTGGGGCTGGGGGGCGAGCTTCGGCAAGGCCGCTTATCCGGGCCTGTTCCGCAAATCGGTCAAGCGTTGGGGGCCGCAACGGGTCCATCCGTCGCTTGAATGGTCGGGCCGCAAGGGGCCCATGCTGACCAACCGTCTGGATCATTACGTGGACCGGAATATCTCGGACATGCTCCGCCGATTGGACAGCTATACCACCGCGCGGGCGGCGGATATGCGCGATAGCGGGCGGATCGGATCTTTCGCCAACAACCTGCGCCGTTTCTTCACCCGGTTTTTCAAATGTTATGTCCGGCGCAAGGGATACCGCGAAGGCGGCTACGGCTTCCTGATTGCATTTTGCGCAGGGCTGTTTCCTCTGATTTCACATCTCAAGGCGAAGCTGGAAGATACCGAGGGCCATCCGCATAAGGGGCAGGAGGGCTAGATGGCGCGCATTGTCCTGGCCGATGACGGCATCGAATTCGATGGCCGTACGCCCGAGGAACGCCCCCTTGGCGGTGCGGAAAGCGGGCTGGTCTCCTTGATGGAGGAATTGGCCGCGCGCGGCCATGATGTTTCCGTCCATAACAATTGCGCCGCGCCCCTGACACATAAGGGGGTGCGCTGGGAGCCGCTCAGGAACGGTATGCCCGACAGGGCGGATCTGTTCATCGCCAACCGGGGGGACAAGGTTCTGCCCCTGATGCCCCGGGCCGGGCGGACCGTGTTCTGGACTCATAATCCCGCGACCTACATGGTCAAGTGGCGCTATCTCTCCAAGCTTTGGAAGTATGCCGACGCCATCGTTTTCATCGGCGATTATCATACGACGACCTATCCCGGCTGGTGCCCGGTCAAGGAGCGGGTGGTCATTCCCTATGGACTGCCCGATGATTTCTGTTCCGCCCGGCCCGCCGACGGCCCGCCCGGCCCGCGTGCCGTGTTCACCTCGAACCCCTTGCGCGGTCTTGATTGGTTGCTCGACCGCTGGGCGCTGGAAATCCAACCGCGCGTGCCGGGGGCGGAGCTTTTGTTGTTCACGGGGGCAGCCGTCTACGGCAGCGCCGGCGAGGCCAAGGCAGATCCCATGGCGAAAGTTCTCGACAAGGCTAAATCCTTGGAACACAAAGGGGTCCGATTGCAGGGGCCGGTGCCCAAGCAACATCTTATCGAGGAATTTCGCCAGGCCCGATGCATGCTTTACCGCGGTGACATCAACGAAACCTTTTGCATGTCCGTGGGCGAGGCCCAGGCCATGGGCCTGCCGTGCGTGGTCACGGACCTGGGCTCCATGCGCGAACGGGTGATCGATGGCGAAACCGGCTTCGTTGCCCGCGATGATGCGGGGTTCTCCGACGCCGCCGTAAATCTTCTGACCGACGATGCCTTATGGACGCAGCATCAGGCGACGGCGCTCGCCAAGCAGCGGTCCTGGCGCTGGCCCGATGCGGCGGCGGCCTGGGAAGCGCTCTTGCCATGACCGGGATGATGCCGCGATGAAAGTCATGCAGATCATGGCCGGGGCCGAATTCGGCGGCGCCGAAGCTTTTTTCGTGCGGCTTGTGCGCGCCCTTGGGCGGGCCGGGTTGGATCAGCGCGTGGTGATCCGCGAAAACAAGACGCGCGCCCAGACGCTTCGCGAAGGCGGGATCGAGCCCTTGGAACTGCCGTTCGGCGGGATGCTCGACCGGCGCACGCCGCGGGCCCTGAAACACGAAATTCGCGGCTATCAGCCGCAGGTCGTGATGACTTGGATGAACCGGGCGTCGAAGATGTGCCCCAAGGGTGATTTCGTTCAGGTCGGGCGCCTGGGCGGATATTACGACCTGAAATACTATCGCAGCTGCGATCATCTGATCGGCAACACCCAGGATATCGTCACCCATATCGTCGAAAAAGGCTGGGACAAGGACCGCGCCCATTACCTGCCGAATTTCGTGTCCGAGGATCAGGCAGCCCCCATCAGCCGGCGGTCCTTGTACACGCCGGAAAATGCCTCGCTGATCCTGGCGTTGGGCCGTCTGCACGAGAACAAGGGATTCGACGTATTGCTGCGCGCCATGGCGCGCGTGCCCAATACCTATCTGTGGCTGGCGGGCGAAGGCCCGTTGCGCGAAAGCCTGGAAAAACAGGCCGAAGACCTGGGCATCAAGCCCCGCGTACGGTTCCTGGGCTGGCGTGAGGACACGCCGGCGCTGTTCGCGGCCTGCGATCTGTTCGTCTGTCCGTCGCGGCACGAGCCGCTTGGCAACGTGGTGCTGGAGGCCTGGGCCCAGGGTGTGCCGGTCATTGCCGCCGACAGCATGGGGCCGGGCACGCTGATAGATCACATGGATTCAGGAATCCTGGTGCCGGTCGATGATTCCGATACCCTGGCGCGCGCGATCCGCGCCGTCACGGATGATTATGAACTGGCGGAGCACATCGCGGGCCGGGGGCGCGCGGTCTATCAGGAACGGTTCACGGAAGGCCAGGTGGTGAAGCAATATCTGGATTTCTTTCAATCGATCGTCACCAAAGCGAAAAACTGACGTAAGATAACGCCATGTGCGGCATCGCAGGCATCATGACCAGAGACGGCTCCGCCCCACCGGCGGGGGTGCTTGACGCGCTGGCTGATGCCCTGGGCCATCGTGGACCCGACGGTCGGGGACGGCATGTCGACGGCGACGTCGGCCTGATTCAGACGCGTCTTGCCATCATCGATCTTGAAACCGGGGATCAGCCCATCGCGGCGACGGGGCCCGACGGTGGCGACGCGGTTCTGGTCGCCAACGGCGAGGTCTATAATTACGTCGAGGTCAAGCTCGACCTGGGCCGGGTGCCGTTCAAGACGAAATCCGATTGTGAAGTGCCCCTGCAGCTTTACCTGCGGGAAGAACTGGCCTTTACCGAACATCTGCGCGGCATGTACGCCATCGCCATTCATGATCGCACGCGCGACCGGCTGGTGCTGGCGCGGGACCCGTTCGGAATCAAGCCGTTGTACTTTACTCAATCGGGAGCGGCCTTTGCCTTCGCGTCGGAACCCCAGGCCCTGATCCGCGCCGGTCTGGCGTCGGCCCGCCTGCACCCGGCGGCCCGGGACGAAATGCTGCAGATGCAGTTTTCCTGCGGCCGGGAAACGCCCTTTGCCGGGATCGAGCGGGTTTTGCCCGGCGAAACCCTGATCATCGAAAAAGGCCGGGTGATCGGCCGCAACCGAATGGCCGTCCTGCCGGAAGGCGCGCCCAAGGGGCTGGGCAAGACCGAGGCTCTGTCGCGCCTGGACGATCTGTTGGACGATGCCGTGGGCGTGCATCAGCGGTCGGACGTGCCCTACGGCATGTTCTTTTCCGGGGGCATCGATTCCACCGTGCTGCTGGCGATGATGTCGCGCCTGAACGAACGGCCGGTTACGGCATTCACCGCCGGGTTTTCGGGCACCGGCGTTCATGACGAACGCGCCCATGCACGCGAGATCGCGGCCCATCTGGGTGCGGACCATCACGAGGTCGAATTCGGATCAGAGGATTTCTGGGACCTGCTGCCGGAAATCGCCGCCGCCATGGACGACCCGGCGGCGGATTACGCCGTGTTGCCCAGCTATAAACTGGCGCGCACGGCGCGGCAGGCCGGGATCAAGGTGATTTTGTCCGGCGAGGGCGGGGACGAGGTGTTCGCCGGTTACGGCCGCTATCGCCGTGCCACGCGCTGGCGCCTGCTTGGCGGACGCCCCATGCGCGAACGGGGAGCGCTGGAAGGGCTGGGCATCCTGCGCGAGGAAAACCGTGCCTGGCGGGACGGTCTGGCCGCGGCGGAAGACGACAGCCGCAACAAGGGTTGGACCGCCTTGCAGAAGGTTCAGGCCGTGGACATTGCGGATTGGCTGCCCAATGATCTTCTGACCAAGCTGGACCGCTGCCTGATGGCCCATGGGGTCGAGGGCCGGGTGCCGTTCCTGGACCCGAAACTGGCGGCTTTTGGCTTCGGCTTGCCCGATTCCCTGAAAATCAAACGCGGGCGGGGCAAATGGCTGTTGCGTAAATGGCTCGATCGGGTTGTGCCCCAGTCCCGGCCGTTCACGCCCAAGCGCGGGTTTACCGTGCCGGTCGGGGAATGGATCGCGGCGGACGGTGCGCGGTTGGGCCCGCTGGTCGCGGCCCAGGCAGGCGTTGCGGAAATCTGCCGCCCCGATGCGGTCGCGACCCTGTTCCGCACGGCCGGCAAGCGTGAAATGCAGGCCGCCTGGACCTTGCTGTTCTATGCGGTCTGGCATCAGCACCACATCCTGGGCGGCGGCGTTCAGGGCGGGGTGCTGGACGTTCTGGGCGAAGCCGTGTAATTCCTTGCCCATGTCCGATACCTTGACCATCCGCCGGCCAGACGACTGGCACGTGCATTTCCGCGACGGCGCCATGATGGCGGCGGTCGTGCCCTTTACCGCGTGCCAGATGGGCCGCGCCATCGTCATGCCCAATCTGGTGCCGCCGGTGACCACATCGGCCCTGGCATCGGCCTACCGCGACCGTATCCTGGCCGCCGTGCCGGACGGCGTCGATTTCACGCCGTTGATGACCGCCTATCTGACCGACAACACGGATGCGGACGACCTTGCCGCCGGCCATGGGGACGGGGTGCTGACGGCGGTGAAGTATTATCCGGCCGGGGCGACCACCAATTCCGACAGCGGCGTCACTGACATTGCCAAGGTCTATCCGGTTTTGGAACGCATGGCCGAAATCGGCATGCCGCTTTTGGTCCATGGCGAGGTCACGGATGCGGAGATCGACATCTTTGACCGCGAAGCCGTATTCATCGAGCGCGTGATGGCGCCCCTGCTGGACCGCTTGCCGAACCTGAAGGTCGTGTTCGAACACATCACCACGGCCGATGCGGCGGCCTTCGTCGAAGGGGCGGGGGCGAACGTGGCGGCCACGGTCACGGTTCATCACCTGATCATCAACCGCAACGACATCTTCCGGGGCGGCATCCGCCCGCATCTGTACTGCCTGCCCATCGCCAAGCGCGAAGTCCACCGCCGGGCCTTGGTCAAGGCTGTGACTTCGGGCAACCCCAAGTTCTTCCTGGGCACCGATACGGCGCCCCACGCGGCCCATACCAAGGAAGCGGCCTGCGGTTGCGCCGGCATCTTTTCCGCCGCCACGGCGATCGAAGCCTATGCGGGCGTGTTCGATCAGGCGGGGGCGCTGGACAAGTTGGAAGCCTTCGCGTCCCTGAACGGCCCGGCGTTCTACGGTCTGGCCCCGAATGAGGCGACGATTACCCTGGAACGCGCCCAATGGCAGGCCCCCGAAGCGATCGAGGTGCCCGGCGGCGAGCGCGTCGTCGCCTTCCAGGGCGGCGAGACGCTTTCCTGGCGGCTGATCTAGGATCGTATCGGCTTTCCGGTTCCGGCGTTGACCCGGCTGCCCGGCTTCTCTACATCCTTGGATAACGAAATTCTCAGAGAAACCGATTGCGGGAGGCATGCCCATGGCCACGTTCAAAGGACTGTTGCTGGAAGAAACCGACGGCAAGGTCGCATCGTCCATTCAGGATATCGACGAGGCCCGCCTGCCCGAAGGCGACGTCACCGTTGCGGTCAAGTATTCGACCATCAATTACAAGGACGGTATGGTCATCAACGGCCTGGGCAAGCTGGTCCGTGATTACCCCCATGTGTCGGGCATCGATTTTTCCGGCGTGGTCGAGGCCTCCGACAATCCGGACTATAAGCCCGGTGATGAGGTCATCCTGACCGGCTGGCGCGTGGGCGAGGTGCATTGGGGCGGCCACGCCCAGAAGGCGCGGGTCAAGGGCGACTGGCTGGTGCCCATGCCCAAGGGATTGGACCTGAAACGCGCCATGGCCGTCGGCACGGCGGGCTTCACCGCCATGCTGGCGATCATGACCTTGGAAGACCACGGCCTGACGCCGGACAACGACGGCGAGGTGCTGGTCACCGGCGGTTCGGGCGGCGTCGGTTCCGTCGCCACGTCGATCCTGGCCAATCTGGGCTATCGGGTCGCGGTCTCCACGGGGAGTGCGGAATCTCACGCCTATCTGAAGGACCTGGGGGCGACGACCATCGTCGACCGGGCCGAACTGGAAGAAGCGCCCAAGGGGCCGCTTGCTCGCGAACGCTGGTCCGGCGCCATCGACAACGTCGGCGGGGTGACCTTGCACACGGTGCTGGCGACCCTGAAATACTGGGGAACCTGCGCCTCGGTCGGCAATGCCGGGTCGTTCAAGCTGGAAACCACGGTGCTGCCGTTCCTGCTGCGCGGCATCAATCTGTGCGGGATCGACAGTGCGACCTGTCCCAAGGACCGGCGCGTCACGGCCTGGAATCGCATTGCACGGGACCTGCCGCTCGACAAGCTGGACGCCCTGACGGAAACGGCGGGCCTGGGTGATCTGCCGGACCTGGCCGGAAATATCCTTAAAGGTCAGCTGCGCGGGCGCACGGTGATCGACGTTAATTCATGAGCCTTCGGGCAGGGTTAGGTCCGTCTGGAATGCGTTAAATTGCAACAGGTTGAGTGCCGAATATGTCGAGTGATGCGGAAATTGAATACGAGTTGATGCGGCCGTTCGGGCCTAGTATCGGCGATTTTACGGTGCCGGAGTTCCTTGTTGATAATTTGAATGCATTCGTCGATGCGACAGGTGCTGACACGGAGAAGTCCGGGGAACTTGATCATTCCAGCTACCTTGCTGGTGAGGTTGAACAGGAGATCAAGGTTCCGCCTGAGATTCTCAAGCAAGGTCTGGGGCAATATCTTATGGACGTGACCGGCGCTTACGTCATGGGTGTTACGGGACGTAAGATTACGCAGTTCAGGCTTTTGAATTGTTGGGTTGTTCGGTCGTTCGCGGGTGATTTCAACCCACCCCATATGCATGATGGCCATGTATCCGGGGCGGGATACCTCATGGTGCCCGAACAAATCAGCCGGGGAGAAGCATCACGCAAAGCCGATGGGGATGGCGGTTTTATCAATTTCCATTTTTGCTCGACACAATTCGCAAGTGACGGCATGTACACGGGCAAGCCCCGGGTCGGCCATGTCTTTCTGTTTCCCAATTATCTCAGCCATTCGGTGAACCCGTTCCAAGGCGAAGGGGAACGCCGTTCCTTTTCATTCAACGCAATGGTCGATGACGATATTTATGACATTTATCGGTTATAGATACGGTTAACGGATTGCTAACCACCCCGTGCCATCCTGACGTTGGACGAGTTTTTGACGCAGGATGGGACAAAACCCCCATGAAAAAGATCATTGCAGCCGTTGCCTTCTCGGCCGTGCTGACCGCGTGCGGATACGTGGACAAGTACGAAGAAGGCGTTGCCGATTACGAGCCGACCTATTGCTATGCAGCCTTGGGCGGCGGGGTGGAATGCTTCCGCGAGCCCATCGCCGGCGAAGACCGGCGGCTGGTCAATTATTACGGCAAGCACCCGTCACGCTATGACGCGCCGGAAAAACCGGCCCCCGTGGCCTATCAGGCCCCGCCCATGACCAATGTTTGGGTTAAGGATCCGGAACCGGTTATCCGCGCCATGCCCAAGGGCGACACGGCGGACCGGCCCTGGCTGGCCTCCGATTATCAGGAACCGGCGGCAGGGCAGACGTCTCCGGTCGCGACACAGGCGTTTCTGCGCCGGGCCCATGAACATCTCAGCCGGTCGATCCGGCAGGATTCGCAGGATAAACTGAACAAACTCAGCCAGCGGGAAAGCGAGGACGCCCGGACGTCGGAAGAGACGCCCGCGGAGGCACCCCCCTTTCGTTAATACCTCGATCTGACGACCGGCAGTTCTGTTCGCTCTGACAATATCTTAACGATAAACATGGCCGTCCCGGGCGCGGGGCGGCCATTAGCTTTTTGAAATATTCCACAGCTTTTTGGATATTTGTGACATGAGTCACATGACTTTCGTTAGGGGTTCTGCTACGAGTCCATTCTCCTTTCCTGACAAAAACCTGACATGGTGAATGAGGGGCGGACGGTGAAAGACAAAACGCAGAAACCCGCGATCAAGCAGACCGAGATGCAACGCCTTCAGAATCAACTGGTTGGCGACGCTTCGGACAAATCAGGCGCTTCCAAGCCCGCTTCGGGGGCCAAGGCCCGCATGATGAAGGGCGCGCGGAATGCCTGCGGCCCCCTTAATCGCCGTGATTGGCGCTGGGCCGGGAACTGATCCCGCGGCCGGAATTCGGACGGTTTTGAACAGGGGTCCGGCGGTCTTGCCGGGCCTTGTTCATTGGGGGGCGGGGCCGGTATGTGGCCTGACTTTGCCCGCCAGACGAGGTCTTTCTTGACACCCGCGCGACAGGGCTTTAAATCCCACCTCTCCAATGGCCACCCCCGGGTGGCAAGTCCTATATAAGTTCTCTGGGGCGGAGTAGCTCAGCTGGTTAGAGCAGCGGAATCATAATCCGCGTGTCGGGGGTTCGAGTCCCTCCTCCGCTACCAACAAAAACCCCGCTAGGTCAATGACTTAGCGGGGTTTATCTTGCCTTCCGCCCGGCAGTCATGTTGCAACCTTGTTGCAAGGTAATTCCATTGAATAACAGCCAGTTACAAGCGGTGACAAAAAATCCATGCAACAAGGTTGCGACAAGGCGCGGGTGACGGCGGCAATTGGGGCGTTGGGTCGCTAAGCTTTGACGATTGCGCCCGCCCGAGTGATCGCTTGCGCGGGCGTCTATTTTGCCCTATATTGAACCCGCTTGGACAAGTGCGCCTAATCCGCATTTGGTGTTGATGGGCGCAGCAGAATACCTTATATTGTCAGAATTGGAATTATAGCGACCCGGCACCAGTCGCGGGCGCTTCTTTCGTTTGGCGCATAGACCAGACGTACACAGCCCAAGTCCCTTAAACATCAGCCCGCCGCCGCCCGTTAGGGTGCGCGGTTTTTTTGTGCGGCCACGGGACGGCCGCGACCAAACACCTATGAGAAGGAAAGCAGAAATGAACAGCATGAAATCTGGATTGAATGACGACCTTTTGCGCGGCGCGGAAGCTATCGGCGGCTACTTGGGCGAGTCCCGCCGCCGGGTGCATTACATGTGCCAACAGGGACATATCCCCGCCTTCCAAGTCGGCAAACGGTGGTACGCCAAAAAATCTGACCTGGACAAGCGGTTTAGCGCCGCCGGGTAATCCCCCGACATGATCGAGTGACACAGCGGCGCAAGCCGCTTTTTTTGTGTCCGCGCGCACAAATGACAACCCCGCCGTTCGCAGCGGCGGGGCGTCTGAATTGCGTTTGTTTGGTGGTGCGCGCTCACGCCCCCTTGGCAAAGGACTAGAACAGGATGAAACTATCTGCATTCCCCCGAAAATTCAACCATGGCGTTCCCGCGCCGACATCATCGGGCCGACGCCCAGGCTATCAAATCCCGGTAGGTGATCGGGTCGCCGTTGTTGACGCGCAGGACGCGCACATCATTAAGCAATATCGCTGGCGTCGTGGCGGGACGGGTGGCGGCTACGCGGTCGCGCGCGTCAAAGGATCGACGGTGTACATGCACAGGCTCATTATGGGGGCCGGTGCCGGTGAGATCGTGGACCATGCAAACGGCGACACGATGGACAACCGCCGAAGCAACCTCCGGCTGGTCACGCGATCAGAAAACGCGGCCAATCGCGCCACAACTGAAAACGCCTCCGGCTTCCGGGGCGTTGTCTTTCATCCCCTGAAAAATCGCTATCAAGGTCGCGTCTCAAAAGACGGCGGCACCTATCGCGGCCCCTACCGACGCAAGGCGGAAGATGCCGCGCGAGACTTCGACGCACTCGCCCGTGGCCTGTACGGCGCGTGTTGCTCGTTCAACTTTCCGATGGATGGTGAACGGGGCGTTACGCCCGTTGGGGGTGCGCTATGAACAACCAAGTTGAGGCGCTCACAGCCCATGACCCTATCAAGCCGGTCCCGCGCGATATGCTGGCGAACGCAATCATGGTTGGTTCGCGGGCATATGCGGGCCGGGATCGCATGGCCCCCCTCGCTGGTCAATATGCGCCGTCCCTATGGATGGAAGATGAGGATGACGGTCTGCAACTTGTCACCTTCACGAATCATCCGTTGAACCGCTTTGCTATGTCGATCCTGGATGCAAACCCGTTCGACCGCGACACAGCCCGCGCGCTTCTGTTCCGGTCGTTCCTGTTCGCGGACGTGATGAACGACAAACGGGCAGCACCCTATCGGCGCGACGACACCGCCGCCCATATGGTTGAGGTTGACGACGCATTAATTGAAGCCGTCGCGCAGGTGCCGCACGCTTTCATGGCGCAACCAAACTTTGACGAAATATTCCGCCGCGCTGCTGATGCCGTCTCAGGCCAGCCGCGATTGCCTCTGGCCGATCCAGCGCCCGTGCGTTGTGGAAAACCGGAGGACGAAAACCATGCCGGATAGCGCACCCATAGACACCCGTTCCAACGAGGGCGTTGCCCTTCGATTGTCCGAAGGTTGGCAAATCAACTTCGACTCCCTTCAATGGATCGTCTGTAGGGGCCGAAATTTGCGTTCAGGGCGCAAGTGGCAGCCCGTGGCATACATCGCGGCCCGGAAGTCTTCACTCCTGCGGATACTGGCCGAATACGGGGCGGAAATTACCCCAGGGGCCGAAGCGACCTTAACAGCCTGGCCCGACACCTTCCGCCAGTGGCGAGCGCAACGGGAGGGGCGTTAGATGTTTGGCGCTCATGCGCCGGATTACATCGCGCACCGGCTGGCCGTGTTTCCGACCGGGGGCGATGATGGCAAGCGGCCCCTTGTTGGTAATTATTCTCGAATGGGTTTGCCCGCGTCCCGGCGCTTATCCCAGGCCCAACGATTCAGGACCGCGAATGTAGGATTCTGCACCGGCCCCAGATCAGGCTTAACCGTGGTCGATGTAGACAGCCAGAAGGAAAGCGACTTTGCCGCCGCGCTGGCCCACTTCGGGGACACCCCGGTAAAGATTCAAAGTGGATCTGGACATTTCCAGGCATGGTATAGGCACGGCGGAGAACGGCGACAAATCCGCGCCCTGGATAAGATCGACATTCTAGGCACCGGCCTTTGCATCGCCCCGCCGTCTGTTCGCCCGGATCGAGACAACGGCGCTTATCGGTTTCTGGAAGGCTCGCTTGACGACCTGGACCGCTTACCCGCCCTGAAATCTCCCGTAGCGCCTTCCCAGGCTGGCCCGGCGCATGTTTCGACTGGAGGCGCGGAACAGGGCCAGCGGAACATCTCTCTATTCAGACAGTGCTTAAAAGACCTAGCCGAAGGATGGCCCGCCGATGAACTGCCCGCCCGTGCTTGTGCCTGGAATGAACAGTGCACCCCGCCGCTACCAGAGGCCGAAGTGATGGCCGTTGCAGCATCGGCAATCCGCTATCACGAACGGGGCGAGAACTGGATAGGCCAGGAAGCCCGCGCACATATCACGGCCAGTGAATTAGGCGACCTTGGCGGCAATGGTGATGCCGTGTTGCTCTTGATGAAAGTCCGGGCCGCGCATGGCTGGCGTTGTGGTGAACCGTTCCCGCTGGCGATGGCGTTGGGCGAGACGCTTGGATGGCACCCCAAAAAATTCCGACAAGTGCGCGGGTTTCTGTGCGAGCGCGATTATCTGGAATGCGTTCACCCCGGCGGCGCTGGTCCCGGCGACCCGGCCCTATATCGGCTGCTTAAATGACCGTTCGGGCAAAGTGGCAAAAGGGGGCACATTTTTGCCCCCAATATAACTATACCCCTTCCCCCCTCTATCCAGGGGACCAGGATCGAAAACAGCCAGAAACCAATTTTGCGCGATTTTCGATTTTCAATCCGCGTCGTGAGACGCCGAGGCCCATAGAAGGAATTTCAGCATGAAAGAAGATTTGCAATTTGGCCGCGTTGACCTTTTCCCAGACTGGCTGGAATTGCTGCGGTCGGTTGACTATGACGTTGACCGGTTGCCGCGAGCCGACGCACGCGCGGTCTATCACGGCCTACGGATGAGCAATATTTGGCTGATGGTCCCCCGCCGGAGCCGTCGCGATGCTGATTGATGAATCTGTTTTCGCGGATTGGCCGCCGGGCGCGTTCATCTTCAACATGGCGAGTCCCGCCAAGGTGAACGCGGCCCGTTTACGCCGAATTGCGGAAGACCTGGCTACACACAGTAACCAGGATCATAGATGGCTTGGCGAGCGTGTTCTTGACTACCTGGACGACGCCCCACGAGGCGCGACCCTGGACCGTGCCCTAGGTGTTGAACCTTTGCCGTTTTGTCGCCCCTGGTGGGACGAGGACACCCGCGACAACCTAGTGACTCAACTGGCCGCCCACTTTCCAGGCAAGAAGCTAACCGTAAAGGCTAAGGCGAGTGCCGCCGCTGCGAGACGATATGCCACCGACGTATGGCCGCGCGAGTGTGGCCTTTCTGAGCCGCCGGAATGGCGAGAGGGGTCGGCGCAGGAAATCTGCTGGCGGCTTCACAAGGCCCCCGGCAAATGGCCGTTGGGCTGGCGCCAGATTTACAGCGTTTTGCAATCACGACCCGTTCCGATTGCAAAAACTGAGGCGTAAATTTGTTGCATGGAAGGCGGGACAGCCCCCGCCCGTAGTGGAGAAATTAAAATGTTTGGAAAAAAGCAGGCCAAGCTTCCGGCGGTTGAAACCGTGGAGACGTCTTCGCAGGACGCCCGCGCCAAGGTATCCGCATTGAGGGCACGTTTGCGCGAACTGGAAAACGAACGCGCCCGCCTGAATTCCGCACGTTGGGCGATTGAAACCGCGAATGATGGCGGCAAGCTTGATGATGCCGCCGCCGCGCTGTTGGAAGACGTTGCTGCCGAAATCCCAGACGTGACCAACATCGAGCAAAATCTCAAAAAGGTTGAGAACGATATCGTCGTTACAGAGAAAGCCTTATTCAAGGCACGGGAAATTCTGGACGCTGCAAAGCGGCGGGATGCAAGGGCGGCTGTTAAGCAGCTGCGCCCGGCGCACCGTGAGGCCGTCGCTAAAATCGCGCACGCCCTAGCCCTTTTGGAAGATGCCAACAGGGAGGAAGCCGCGATCAGGGGACAGATTCCGGGCGGCGGGCCAACGCTGCCGTTGGCTTCGTTCCCCGGCGTTGGGGGGCGTAATATCCAATGTAGTCCGGCCTTTTATTGGTTCCGCTTCGCCAAGGACAGCGGCTTGCTGGATGAGCGGCCCCTCTACGCTGACGCGGCGGATTGATCCATGACAAATTTGATCGGAGTGGATGGCCGCGCCCTTGCCGTCGTGGGATTGGCTTTGCCCTATGGCGAGTGGATTTCCGATAGCAACCTACCCGAACGCGTCCAGTCTGGCGCGCTTGATAGTCAGTTTGCGCGGGGCGTGTGGTGTCCTGGTGATCCTCAATTGTCCAATGGCGTGACCTGGGAACATGACGACACATTCCGAATTGCAGAGCCGCAAAACGTCTCAATCCTGAATGCGCCGTCCGGCTTGTACTTCCATGCTCTACTGCCCGACAACGCGCGCGGAAGGCATGCCGCCCAATGCGCGGGATCAGGGATATTCGGCGCGAGCGTCGGCAATTTCGACATTCGCAACCAAGATCAGGACGGCACGGTTACGGCGTGCAGAATCCGCGCCATCGGCCTTACAGACCGCCCGGCATATGAAACCGTTATTTGGCGTTCCGACGCGGCCCCCGAAAGCATGCCGACGGAAGCCCGAGACACTATGCGCCGGTTTCAGATTGCCGACATGGCAGCGCGTAGCCGGACGGACGCCCCCGAAGCGAAGGGCACGGGTAAGGCTGTAATTCACATTTTCCAGGACGGCGCGAAAAACGGAAAGCCGACATACCGCCGCGAAGTCAGAACGGTGCGCCCATGAACGGCGCGACCTTAACCCTTGTAACACCGCCCCCCGTTTATCCGGTGACGGACGCGGAAGTGTGGGACCATCTGAGGGTGAACCTCATAGGGTCGCCTGCGGTCCCTGTTGACCAGTCACATATCGCGACCCTCATTGCCGCCGCCGTCAACCATATGGACGGTAAGGACGGCGCGTTGGGCCGCGCCTTGGTCACTCAAACCTGGGACTACAAAATGGATTGCCTTCCGCGTGACGGCTTTAAAGTCCCGTTGCCGCCCGTGCAGTCTGTGACGTTCATCAAGTACATCGACCTAAACGGGATCGAACAAACGCTATCCTCTGACCTGTACACGGTCGATACATCTTCTGAACCGGCGCGGATCGTCCCGGCATATGGCGAGACGTGGCCCGACGCCCGGAACCAAGTCAACGCCGTCACAGTGCGCCTTGTCTGCGGCTACCCCCCCGAGGGAAGCCCGGCAGACTACCGCGCGAATGTGCCCGGCCCCATCAAATCGGCGATTAAGCTGTTGGTCGATGACCTGTACCAGCACCGGGGCACAGCGGGGCCGCGCGCACCCATCAAGACCATTCCCCTCAATGTGTCGGCGCTTATCGCGCCCTATCGCGCGTGGGGGGTGTGACGCATGTTTGACAAACTGAAACACAAATTCGGTAGGGCCGTTCTCCCCCAAGCCGAAGGGGCCGGCAGCGTCTCCGGGTGCGTTGGCGCGCCGCCCCATCAATTCCAGGACCAAGCCGACAAGGAAACAGACGCGGCTTTTTTAATCATCGAGCAAAGCCCGGACCCCGCCATGGCTGCAATCACACTTGCCACAGTTGCGGTTGATCTTGTCGCGGCTGTAGGTGGTCGAAAGGTCGCGCGTGATTTCGTGATGATCCAGCTTGCCCGCGTCCGCGCTAACGCCATCCCGGCCCAAGTCGATATTGAAGGGATCACGGTTGCTGATGTACGCGCCGCCATCGAAGCACAGCGGGTCAAGGTCGAACAGGCCGCGCAATCATCGGAACAGCTTCGCGTCCTGATGCCGGGGCCGCAATGATGGGCGAGGTATTGCACACAGACGGCCACCAGGGGATGGGGGGGCAAAATAGCTACAAGACGGGTTTTTGCGTACCGGTGTTGCCCTTTTGCGTGGATGAAATGGAGTGTTTCCTTTGAAAAATTCTGATGCCCGTTCGTCCGTCAAAGGACTGTCCGCCGAAGCGAAACGCTGGCAGCGCCGCCTTACCGACGAATATTCGCTAGACGACGAGGCCGCTTGCTTGTTGCTGCAAACGGCGCTGGAAGCGTTCGACCGTATGAGGGACGCCCAACGCTACATCAAAAAAGACGGTGCAGTGGTCAAGGATCGTTTCGGCCAGACGCGGGCACATCCCGCCGTGGTCATTGAACGCGATAGCCGCGCCGCGATGCTGGCCGCATTGAAGGCGTTGAATCTGGATATTGAACCTTTGGCCGATGGTCCAGGCCGTCCCGCCGGTTCATTCAAAACCGGGGGCAAGCGAAGTGGCGACTAAACGACGGAAAAGAGTTCGGGGATTTACCGAACGGATTACGCCGGAGGCCGTGGCAGCCTATCAGGCCGGGGATTGGGGAGCGCTCACCCGTGCGTTGAGATTGAAGCCATGGGACATGACCGCGCGCGCCGTGATCCATGGTCATTGCGTTGTGGACACTCCCGAACAGATCGCCCGGACGAATGCCCTACGGGCGGAACTTGACGCGCTGGCGGGGGGTGCCGATGGCGACTAAACGCACGCGCCGTTCACGGGGACGCCGCCCTGATGATGCCCGCGCATGGGCCGTCTTGTTTGAAACGGGGCACGATTATTTTGAAGACCTGGCCCGCCTTGGGTTTCCCGGTGGCGATGGCGACCGCGCCGCCCGAACAGCGGCAAGGGACGCATGGGCGCGTCTGGGGCGCACCTTCCTGTCCGCTTGGCAACCGACACCACAACGCCAGACACCTTGGGCGCGGGATCAATTCGGCGCGCCTGTAGGGGGTGTGTGATGGGGCCGGTTAAATTCAATGTCTCAGGTTTGCGGGAAGTGGAAACCGCGCTCACCCGCCTTGGCCCCGAACTGGCCGAACAGGTAGGGGATACAGCCGTGCGCGCAATGTCGAAACCCATCATTGAGGAAGCCAAACACCGCGCGCCGCGAGATACCGGCGACTACGCCACTAAGGGAATCGGCTACGCCAAGGATAAGGCGGATTCCAGAGACGGACGTCGGGCCGGGAAGGTTGGTGCGACCGGAGCGGGACGTTTCATCGCACACCTTTTGGAATTCGGAACATCGAAGGCGGCGGCAAAGCCGCACTTCCGCCCCGCCCTGGACAGTAGGGCGAATGATGCAATTAGGGCGGGCGCCGAAGCCTTGGCCCGTGGATTAAAGAACGTCGCGCGCCGACTGGCGACCGGCAAGAAAGTTAGGAGTATTCGATAATGGCTACGTCTGTTGGTTCAGTTGTCATTGACCTTGGGCTTGAGTCGGCTTCGTTTAGTCGCAACGTCGCGAAAGCGAACAGCGATCTATCGCGCGCAACAACCCAAATGCGGCTGCATATGCGTTCCGTGGATCGGGCCGCGCGTGATATGTCCCGCCAATTCGGGCAACTGAAATCCGCCGCCGCCGCTTTCGCGGGCGTCCTGGCCGTGCGCCAGTTTACGCAATTCACGAAATCCGCAATTGAAACCGGGGACGCCTTGGCGAAGCAATCCCGACAATTGGGAATCGCCGCCTCAGAACTGCAACGCTACCGGATCGAGGGCGATCTTGCCGGGGTGGCTACCGAAAAACTTGAATCCGGTATCGGGGCTTTCGTTAAGCGCGTTGGGGAACTACGCGCTGGAACGGGAACGCTGGTCACGATCCTGGATAAGTCGAACGTGGCGCTTAAGGAACAGTTGCTTGCCGCCAAAGACACGGGCGAGGGGATCGACATAATTCTAAAGGCCATCCGGGAAGCTGAAACGGCGTTCGACAAACAAGCCCTTTCCGCCGCCGCCTTTGGCCGACAAGCCGGGCAAGCCATGGTCCTGCTGGCAGAGGAAGCCGGGAAGCTGGACGGCCAAATGGTCAACCTTGTCACGCGCTCCGATGAAATGCTGGCCGCGTCGGAACGCCTGAATGATGAGTTCACGCTATTTCAATCCGCGCTATCGGCGGGGTTTGATAATGCCATTGTAACCGGCTTTGCCGGGTCGCTGGACGTAACCGTTGAGTCCATGCGCTCGGCGCGGGAAGTCGGAGAAACCTTCGGCAAGGCCGTGGGGGCCTCCATGCGCGCCCTTATCACGGTGGCGAAAACCGTTGCCGAAAACATGCGGGGAATCACAGCGGCAATTGCCGGGCTTGTCGCCTTGAAGGCAGCAACACTATTCACGGGCATTGCGACGGCAACCGCGACATTCGCGACCGCGACCCTTGCCGCCGCCCGAGCCCAAGGCGTGTTGAACACCATCGTTAGCAAGTCCGTCTTGGGGGCAATTGCGAAACTGGCAATCACTCTTGGGGCCGGTGCCTTATCGTGGGCCGCATTCGGGAAGGAAGCGGACGCCGCCGCAAAGGCCGTAGATGCCGCCGCTAAGGACATTGCTGATTCACTCTCCGGCGCGGGTGGTGCTACTCAGTTTGTCGGCGCGCAACAAAGCGCCTTTGACCAATTGCAGGAATCACTTGTCCCGGCGATCAAGGCGCAACGTGAATACGCCGAAGGCGTGAAGGCATTGGACGCTGCCGTCGAGGCGGGCAAGATCAGCTTCATGGACTACAACCTGATGCTGGAAACGCTTCAGATGAACTTGGACGAAGCGACAAAGGGGACCATTGCTCTTTCAAAGGCACAGAAGGAAGCCGCCGACGCCAGTAAGGCTGCGAAAACAGAGAACACCCGCATTGCCGCCGAAACCCAGGCCATCATGGACGGGGCCAAGGCATGGGAAGATTACAAGAAGTCTCGCGAGGTCGATCAGGAAGTTACGGCGCTCAAAAAGGATCTGGAATCCGCCGGATTGGCCGCCGATGAAATCAAGCGCCTGACGGAAGAACGCCGTTTCCTGCTGCAAGTTCAACAAGAAGCCATCGAACAACATGAACAGGAACAAACCCTTTATCGGGAGTTAGAGCAAGTCGGCTCCCGCGCCTTCGACCGCATTGGTGCCGCTGTTACAGAGATGTTTGTGCAGGGCAAGTCCAGCGCCTTCGAATGGAAGAATGTTCTGCTCGGGGTGATCTCCGAAATTCAGCAGGCATTCATCGAACTGGCGTTGAATCAGGCCAAGGCGTCTGCGTTTGGTGGTGGTGGCTTCCTGTCCTCAATTTTGGCTGGGTTTTTCGGCGGCGGCGGAAGTGCCGTTGCGGGTGCTTCTGGAATGAGCGCCATCGGATCATCGGTCCCAATGGCGTTCTTGGCAGATGGTGGTCCAGCTAAAGCCAACACGCCCTATATCGTTGGTGAGGAAGGCCCGGAACTATTTGTTCCCAACGTCTCCGGCCAGGTTGTTCCGAATGACAGGCTTGTCTCCGGCTCGGGGATGTCGCGGGTTTCTTCCGGTGTATCCGAGAAGTCCGGCGACACCTACGTCATCGACGCCAGGGGCGCGGACCGCGAAGGCTTGGCGCGTCTCGAAAAGATGATTCAGTCTATCAACGGCAGCATCGAAAAACGCGCCGTTGGGGCAGTTGCCGATGCCCAACGTCGTGGTCGTCCGGCCATGCGGGGGGCCTTCGGGTGAGTTTGGCTATACGGGCGTTTGGCCCTTGGTAAGGGAGTATTCCTTAGCAGGGAGCCCGCTTGTAGTGCCCAGGGGCGGATTCGAACCACCGACACCCGCATTTTCAGTGCGGTGTTCTACCTATTTCCCGTCGGGCGGCAGTACCCCGGCAATCGAATTGCCCTTCTGGCGTCCGGCGTTTCCAATTCACGATACCGTCCACCGGAAAACCTGGGGCAATCGAGCGCCAACCCAGCCTTGATAACCTCGGTCCCAATGTCCCTGTTCCCGAGATAGCAGATACCAACAACCCGGTCATGGGTTCGCGTCCCATCCAATTCGCACCGCACGGCCTGGCCCATGACCAGGCGCACCATGAATGCTTTACCCTCATCGTATAGGGGTTGCCTTTTCTCGGGTGCGGAGACGCCTTGAAGGCGCACGGCGATACCCTCAACCTCAATCGTGTCACCGTCGCGCACGTGGGTGACGGTCCCTGTCAAGTCGGCGGCGAAGCCTGTGACGGGATAGCTGAGCAAGGTCGTGACGGCGAAGAAGAGCTTAGCGTAATTCCCAAACTTCACAGGTGAACGGGTCAATTTCTAGTTGGACAATTTTACCGCCAAATTGATGACGACGTCGTAAAAATATATCACGCCCATTACAACGGCAGCTACTCCAGGTAAGAGCAAAAAAAATAACCCCGCCCAAAAAACTAAACCGATAAAAGCGTTGTCACTATCTAATCCCCATTTTCCAATCCGATGGCCTATCCGTCCGAGTGCAGATAACACAGTTACAAGCCAAAGTAGCGAAATAAAGAACGCAAACCCCCTAATCAGCACATCGCCAGATAATCGACCGATGGCTACAATAGTTGATATTATTAACAACCATCCTAGAGATTCAAAAACACGCCCTGTCAATCCCCATAAGTGTTGATTAACCCATGTGATAGCCGCTGATTTTAGTGAATCTAGTTTATTCATAATCAACATTAACCTCCCTGACTACCTGGATAAAATCACTCCCCCGGCCCCCGAAGCCTGACCCCCGGCCCCTGGCCGTTGCTGGCGATGAACACGACCCCGGCGGCCTCTAGGGCCGTTCGTAATCTTTCAAGTGTCTCGTCGCGCGCTGAAACGGGTCCGTGAATCTTTTCCAGGCGCTTAACCGTCTCAAGCGAGACGCCCGCCGCGCCCGATAGGTCGCGTTGCTCCATGCGAACCAACGCCCGCGCGGCTCGGATTTGTTCCCCGGTCATCATGCAGATAATTTACACCTCAGGTGTTGAAACTGCAAATAAATGTAATTACACTTGAGGTGTAAGTAAGCAGGGCCGGAAAGGGATTGCGCCCCCTTCCAGCCCCTACGCCCCAAACCTGAAACGGAGGTTCAAGACGATGCCTGATTTTACCAGACGACAGGCTACGAATGCCATCGCCGCAAGCGCCGTGATCGCCCCAATTACATTAACCGCGCATGCCTCAACTGACGGTGCGGTTGCGGCCCTCGTCAAAAAACGTGCGGAACTATGGGTTAAATTTTGCGCCGCCGACAATTTAGCTGATGAGCGCCGGTTCGCGTTGCCTGATGAAATCCGCCGCCCGCGTGTCTTGTTGAGCGACGGACACCCAATAGGCCCGCAATACGCACACAGCAGGGAAGAAATCGCCCGGTATTTCGACCGTTTCAAACAGGAAGCCTTGGCTACAAAGGATTTCGCCGGGTTCCTGATGTGGGCGCAAATCAATCAAATACCCGGAAGCTGGACGGCGGATGAAATGCAATCGTCGGGACCGCTGGCCCGGGAACGGTATTTTGATAACCTCGCCAAAAACCGCGCCGCCAAGCTGGCCGAATACGAACAGGCGGAAGCCCGCACCCAAGCCGCCAAGGACGCGGCGGGCGTGACGGATGCCGAAGCCGAAGCGGCCCGGATCGATGCGGAAGAAAGGGCAACCGTACAAGCAATAATCGACACCCCGAGCGGTGGCCCCCGCGACTTGCTCGCCAAACTTTCTATGTTGGAAATCACGGAGGGCAGCAGCGAAGCCTACTGGCACGGCGACATTCTCGAAAGCCTGCGCCGCGATCTACAGGCCGTGGGGGCGTGACCCATGACCGCAACCCAAGAACAACTTGCGCGCCTTCGTGACTGCCTGACGCGCCTACGGGGCGTGGTGGAAGACCTTGAGCGGGATCACGCCGCCAACGACGAAGCCAAGCCCCAAGGGGAGGTAGAGTTTGACAAGCCTGACAAGCCGCCAGTGATCGACTAGGCAGCAAAAACCTCGCCCCGCTTCGGCGGGGTTTTTCTTGTCCGAGTCCTCTTGCCAGATGGGAGCGGCGGGGAATATGTTCGCATTATGTTCTCATCATCCCAGAAACACCGAATCCTGCACCCCATCGTTGAACGGCGGCTTCCGTTACCGTTGTTATTGTCGAGTGTGCCCGCAGGCTTCCCGAGCCCCGCCGAAGATTTCGCGGATGGGGCACTCGACCTTAACGATTTGATCGAGCATCCAGCGGCGACCTTCATTGTTCGGGTGTCTGGGTATTCTATGACTGGGGCGGGTATTTTTGACGGCGACCTACTGATTGTGGACCGGAGTATTAAGCCACGATCCGGCCAAATCGTCGTTGCCGTCATGGCGGGGGATATGATGGTGAAGCGTCTGAGACAGAAATCCGGGCAGTGGTGGTTGGTGCCTGAAGCCCAAGACCATGAAGAATTTCAAGCTGTGGAAATGGGCGAGGACTCGGAAATCTGGGGCGTGGTCAAGAATGTGATGCGGTGCTTGTCGTGACCCGCATTTTCGCCCTAGCCGATGCCAACAATTTTTATGCGTCATGCGAGCGGGTGTTCCAGCCGGAGCTACGCGATAAGCCCACGGTGGTCCTGTCCAACAACGACGGATGTGTGATAGCCCGTTCACCGGAGGCCAAAGCTCTAGGCATCGCCATGGGAGCCCCTTTTTTCAAGCTGCGAGAGCGGCCCGAATGCCGGGGCGTCCAAATCCGATCCGCGAACTTCACGTTATACGGCGACATGAGCCGCCGGTTCATGGACATCATCGCCGCCAACGTGCCGGACATGGAAATCTACAGCATTGATGAGTGTTTCATCGATTACACCGGCACGGATCAGGCAGCGGGTCACGCGCGGGCGCTTCGGGCCACTATCCTGCAATGGACCGGCCTCCATGTGAGCATCGGCCTAGGTGTGACCAAGACCCTTGCCAAGGTCGCCAACCGCCGGGCCAAGACAGCCCCTGATGGGGTTTTTGATTTGATGGCCCCGGACATACGGGAAAACGTGCTCAGGGAAACCGACGTTGGCGACGTGTGGGGAATCGGGCGGCAGTGGTCGAACCGCCTTAAGCTTCGCGGCATTCAGAATGCCTTTGACCTGGCCCAGGTGGACCGGCAATGGGCGCGCAACGTCATGGGCGTCACCGGACTGCGCACGGTCGATGAACTGAACGGTCTGTCCGCAGTGGATCTGGAACATGTTCTCCCGGATAAGCAGACCTTGTGCGTCTCCCGCAGCTTCGGAACCACCGTCCGGGATCGTGATGGACTGGCGGCCCGCCTGCATCACTTCGCAGCCAGGGCGGCGGAAAAGCTGCGCCAGGGCGGCTTGGTCGCGGGTGCCGTCAACGTATTCATCCGGGGCAACCCATTCCGTCCCGACCTACCGCAATATTCGAACAGCGCCACAGTGAACATGCTGCAATCGACCTCCGATACCGGAGACATTGTACGAGCTACGTTACAAGGCCTGGATGGGATATACCGGCAAGGCATTCCCTACAAAAAAGCAGGTGTGTTGCTGGTGAATATTCATCGTAGAGAGCAAGCGCCGCAGACATTATTCAGCAGGCCAGACGCGCGCCGGGATGCGTTAATGCACACCCTGGATAAATTGAACAGCAAGCACGGTGCCGGCACCCTCTGTTATGGCGAACTACCACAGCCACGGACGTGGTTTATGCGGCAGCAGCATCGATCGCGACGGTATACGACGCATTGGGGAGAGTTGCCGATAGTGAGTTAATGCACGCGGGGGGGGGCAGGTTTTGGAGGGTGGGCCAAGATAATTGACAAGCGGAATTTATTGCAACATAATCGCGATGTAGCCAACAGCCACTAGGAGCGAGTGCCATGGCAAAGGTTAGAAAGCGCAAATGGGAGTCCGGCGGCAAAACCCGCGAGGCTTGGGTGGTCGATTATTTCGACCAAAACCGAAAGCGCCACATTGAGACGTTCAAGACGAAGCGCGCCGCCGATGATCGGTTGCATGAAATCGCGGGCGAGGTTCGCGCCGGGACGCATACCGCCGCAAGCGAAAGTGTGACGGTAAAGGAAGCCGCCGCCGATTGGATCACGCGCGCGGAATTGAACGAGCGCGAACAATCGACCATCGACCAATACCGCCAACACGTAAACCTCCATATCGTGCCGTTGATCGGCAATGAAACGTTGGCGCGGTTGACGGTGCCCGCCGTCGAAGCCTTCCGGGATAAGCTGCTGGATCGTGCGTCGGCCAAGCGGCCCGATGATAAGATTTCACGCGCCACGGCCAAGAAGGTACTGGCGAGCCTGAAAGGCATTCTCAGGGAAGCGCAGAGGCGCGGGAAGGTGGCTCAGAACGTCGCCGCCGACGTGCGAGTGGAAATGTCGAAACGCAACCGCCGTAGCTTGGAAATCGGGCGGGACATTCCTTCCCGCGACGAAGTGAAAGCGATCATTGATGCCTCAGAGGGTCGATGGCGCCCTCTGATTATCACGGCGATATTCTCGGGCTTGCGCGCCAGTGAATTGCGCGGGCTGCTTTGGGATCACGTCGATTTTGAAGGCAAGGTTATTCACGTCCGGCAACGGGCAGACCGCTATGGCGAAATTGGCAACCCGAAATCGGAAACCAGCCGCCGCGATGTTCCGATTCCCGATATTGTGGTGAACACCCTAAAGGAATGGCGCTTGCAGTGCCCGAGGCACGGGAAGTCGGAAACCAGTCCGGGCGAATTGTGGCTGGTATTCCCGAACGGCCTAGGCAAGATCGAGTCTCACGCGAACATCTATAACCGGGGTTTGGTCCCTGCCCAGATCGCCGCCGCCGTCACCGTGGATACGGGCGAAGTGGATAAGGACGGAAACCCCATCCTGGCCCCCAAGTATGCGTTGCACGCCTTCCGCCACTTCTACGCATCTTGGCTTATCAACCGAAAGAAGGACGGGGGCCTTGAGCTTCCGGCAAAAACCGTGCAATCCCGCCTTGGTCATTCATCTATTCAGATCACCATGGACCTATACTCGCACCTGTTCCCCGCCGACGACGGCCACCACAAGGAATTGTCAGATGGGGCGCGGCTACTACTCGGGTAATTGCGACAAGAATGCAACAAAAAGGCCCAAAAGCCGCAGAAATACTAGCCTGAAAACAGTATCATAATCCGCGTGTCGGGGGTTCGAGTCCCTCCTCCGCTACCAATATCGGCAGTGATGCCAAAAAAACCGACCACGGCGGCGCCTTGGTCGGTTTTGTCTTGGTTGGCGGCGATAGAGTGCCGCTGCGTCCATTCGATATTCGGTGGCGTCAGGCCGTTTTCAATGTACCCGCGTATTCCACCAATTGATCAACCACGGTGCCCCAGCCGTCGTAGAAGCCCATGTCTTCGTGCTGTTTTCGGGCGTTCGGTGAACGGTGGCGGGCAATCGCCGTGTATTCGGTTCTGCCGTCGCCTTTGTCCGCCAACAGCAGGATCGCGGTCAAAAACGGTTCCGGCGCGGGTTTCCAGCCCTCCGAGTAGGCATCCGTGAAGACGAGTTTCTCGCCTTCGACGACGTCCAGGTAGACGCCGTTGTTTTCCATTGCGTTGCCTTCGACTTCGAATGTCGTGTTGAACCGTCCGCCGATACGTAAATCGATGTCGCAAGAGACGACGCGATGGGGGCGGGGAACAAAAAAATTCTTTATGTGATCGGGGGTTGTCCAGCATTCCCAGATCAACGCGCGCGGAACCTCCAGCACGCGGGTGAAACTGAGGTCGGTTTCGGGGTCGAGATGGTCAATCATTCCCGGGGCTCCTTTGAGTTTCTGGTTTTTGCAAGTTGGGTGACATAGTCGTCGAACCGGTCCAATCGGCCCTCCCAGAGGTCGCGCTGTTCCTCGAGCCAGGATCGAACCGGTGCAAGGGCTTCTGGTTGAAGGCGGCAATGGCGGATTCGGCCTTTCTTCTTGCTGATGACAAGGCCGGCCTGCTCCAATTTTCGCAGATGGCCCATAAAGCTCGGCAGGGCCATGCGGTGCGGTTCGGCAAGTTCGCTGACCGTTGCTTCGCCAAGGGCCAGGCGCGACAACACGGCCCGCCGGGTCGGATCGCCCAGGGCCGTAAAAAGATGATCGAGTGTCGAATAATGGTTAGTCATATGGCTAAGTATATGAATTCCTGATCTCGGCGCAAGATAAAAGTTAGCTTATTAGCTAAGTGTTTTCCGGAACATATAAGGCCCGCAGAGGCCGTTGATTTTTTGGCCCCTCCAAGAATAAGTTTGTATACAATCTGTGACGCTGGGAGGCAGGCTGGAGCGATCGAGAGTCGCCACAAGAAGCATTCCGGTGCGTCCGACAACACTGGAAGCCACAGACTTGCAATCAGACAACCCCGCCATCACCAGACAGTTCGACCGGTTCGGCCCGTCCTACCGCTGGTGGGTGACGGCCTGCGGCATGTTGGGTTCGATGACCATGGTGCTGTCGTCGACCATCGTCAACGTGTCCATCCCGTCGATCATGGGGGCCTTCGGTGTGGGCCAGGACCTGGCGCAATGGGCCTCGACGGCGTTTCTGACGACCATGGTCGCGAGTCAGCTGCTTAATTCATTCACGTCGCGAACCATGGGCCCCCGGAATACCTGCCTGATGGCGTTGGTCGTGTTCACGGCGGGGGCCGTGCTGTCGGCGATCAGCCCGACCATCGAAATCCTGATCCTGGGCCGCATCATGCAGGGCTTCGCCGCCGGGTTGGTGCAGCCCCTGACCCTGGCCACGGCGGTTGCCGTGTTTCCGCCGGAACGGCGCGGCCTTGCCGTCGGCACGGTCGGCATGGGGATCGCCCTGGCGCCCACGTTCGGCCCGCTTGTGGGCGGGGTGACCATCGACCTTGTGTCCTGGCGCCATGTGTTCATCGTGCCGCTGCCGCTGGTTGCCCTGTCGGCGATCATGGCTTTGACCTTCATGCCCGCGCGCAATCCGCTGGACAAGCGGCCTGACTTCGACTGGGTCGGCTTTTTGCTGCTGGTCACGGCTTTGGGTACGTTAATGGCGACCATCGGTAACGGTCAGCGCTGGGGCTGGCAATCGCCCAAGCTGTTGATCTTCGGAACGGTCGGCGTGCTGTCGGCCGTGGCCTTCGTGATGACCCAACTGCGGTCCAAGAACCCCTTGTTGGATCCGACCCTGTTCCTGGACGCCCGGTTCGCATCGGCCGTGGCGGTCGCCTTCGCCTTCGGGTTGGGGAATTTTTCGACCAATTATTCCATTCCGCTGTTCACCCAGACGATCCAGGGGTTCACGGCCACCAAGGCCGGGTTGGTCCTGGTGCCGGCGGGTCTGCTGCTGGTTATGATGATGCAGGCGTCCGGGCGTCTGGCGGATCAGGTGCCGCCCCATTGGCCGATCATCGTCGGCTGCGCCACGTTTTCCGTGGCGGCCATGTTCCTGGCGACCATCGATGTCAACACGGCCTTTCTGACCGTGGCCTTGCTGGCCATGTGGACGCGCGGTTCCATGAGCCTGATTTCACCGAACATGGGCAAGGCGGCGTTGTCCGCCGTGCCGGCGGAGAAAATGGCCCAGGGGGCGGGGACCTTTAATTTCTTCCGCCAGATGGGCGGGGCCTTCGGCGTCAACATGACCGCCGTGACGATTGAAATGCGTACGGCCTATCACGCCGATTTTCTGACCGCGACCCAAACCAACGTGAAGGGGCCGACCGCGGAAATGCTGGACAAGGTCCGCGATCTGTTGAACGCGGGCGGTGTGCCGGCACCGGCCGACGGGGCCATGGCGTTGGATTTCCTGGGGCGTGTGCTTTACGCCCAGGCCAATACCTTCGCATTCCATGATTCGTTCCGGCAGATCGCCCTGATCTTCGCGCTGACCTTGATCCCGGCGTTCGTCCTGGGGCGGGCACGGTCGAAGGAATGAGTGGCGGGCGGTGGTCCCGGTATGAGCCCTAAAGCCGGCCGCAGCCGCTATTTCCCGACCAATTCGGCGACGATGGGCAGGACCACCCGCACGGTGGTGCCGCGGCCGATGCGGCTGTCGATCTGAAGTTCCCCACCGTGTGCCTGGGCCAGGGCCTTGGCGATGGACAGTCCCAGGCCCGTGCCCATCTGCGCGATATGGGGGTCCGAGTGCAGCTGTTGGAATGGCTCGATCACGCTTTCCAGTTTTTCGTCGGGAATGCCGTTGCCCGTGTCGATGACTTCCAGCACGTGGCGGCCCGGCTCTTCGCGTGCGGCCAAGGTCACCAGCCCGCCTGGCGGCGTGAATTTCACGGCATTGAACAACAGGTTCAACACCACCTGTTTGACCCCGCGTTCATCGGCCAAAATCTGGGATGTGTCCTTGGCGACCTTGATGTCGAAATAAATCTGGCTGCAGTCGGTGGCGCCGGTGACGACGCGCAGGCAATCGTCGAACATGGCCTGGATATCGATATGGGACCGGTTCAGGGGATTGCGCCCGGCTTCGATCTTGGAAAGGTCCAGGATGTCGTCGACCAGCGACAGCAGGTGCTTGCTCGACTGCATGATGTCGCCGGCGTATTCGTGATATTTGTCCGAGCCCAGGGGGCCGAAGTACTGCCGGGTGATCATTTCCGAAAAGCCGATGATGGCGTTCAGCGGCGTGCGCAATTCATGGCTCATGGAGGCCAGAAAGTTGGATTTGGTCTTGCTTGCCTGTTCGGCTTCCATCTTGGCGGAATACAGGTTTTCCAGGACCAGGTTGTATTGCCGGGCGATGTCGCCGATGTCCGAACTGGGTTCCACGGGGATGGGCTTGGAATAATCCCCGGTCAGGCGCTGCACTTCCATGGATCGCAGGATGTCCAATTGTTCGGTCGATTGATTGTGCTCGCTCACGTTCAGGCCGATGCGTTCCGCTTCGGGCGAAACCCGTAAGGGCACAAACCGGTTAATCAGGCGCAGCAGGATATAACTGATGCCGAATGCCCAGACCGCGGCCGTCAGCACCCCGCTGCCTTGGGCCATGAACTGTTCCCATCGGTTCAGCCCGGTGCCGATAAGGTCAAGGTCGCCCAGAAGGGCGACCGCCATTGTCCCCCACACCCCGGCAACGCCGTGAACGGGGAAGGCATAGACCACATCGTCAAGCTTCAGCCGGTCCATCAGCAGCGAGGTCAGGATGCACAATCCGCCGCCGACCGCGCCGATGGTCACGGCCCCTGCGGTCGATACGCAATGGGCGGCCGGTGTGATGGCGACCAGTCCCGCAAGGGCCCCGTTGAGCATGCTGGGAACGTCCATGCGTTTCATGGTGACAGGGCCCAAAACCATTACCCCCAGGCCGCCGAACGCCCCGGCCATCACCGTGTTGAGAACGATCAGGGGAACCTGGTCCGATGCGGCGAGCGTGCTGCCGCCGTTGAACCCGATCCATCCGACCCAGATGATGAACACGCCGAGGGCCGCCAGCGGCAGAGAATGGCTGCGGAACGGTGCGCCCGTACCGCTATTGTACCGCCCGGTCCTGGGGCCGACGATCATGACGGCGGCCAGACTGACCCAGCCGGCGACGGAATGAACGACCGTGCCCCCCGCGAAATCGACAAAGCCGAGGGCGGCCAGCCAGCCCGGATCGCCGCCGAATGCGCCGCCCCAGGCCCAATGGCCGAACACGGGATAAATGGGCAGCGCCACGACCAGGCTGATCAGCAGATAGCCCGTATAGCGCGCCCGTTCAGCGATGGCGCCGGAAACGATCGTCGTGGCGGTGCCGCAGAACATCAATTGAAAGACGAAAAACGCCGCTGATTGCGGATCGGTCATGGAGAACAGAAAATTCTCCGAGCCGTAAAGGCCGCTTGCGCTGGCGCCGAACATGATCCCGAACCCGACCATCCAGAACACCCCGGCCGAAATGCAGAAGTCGGCGAAGTTCTTGGCGGCGACGTTGATTGAATTCTTGGAGCGGACGGAGCCGCTTTCCAGGCAACAGAATCCAGCCTGCATCATGAATACTAATGCGGATGCGGTCAGCACCCAGACGATATCGATCCTGGTTGCGTCCATGGTGTCTATCCCGCGTCCCGCATCGCATGTGTCGGCACCTGGTCGTGTCCGTGCGTGATCCCTGCCGGGATATCGCAAACTGAATTGCTCAACAAAGCCTCCCCCTGATGGCTTTTGAAAGAAATGCTGCGTTGCAACATAAATCGATCTTATGCCTCCCGATCAGGCCTGATCAAGTCTCAATAACCCGTTCTATGGAATGAACTGCAACCGCAGGTCTATGGCGCGGCCCCTATGCGTGCCGGTCCAAACCGATTGGCACGGGATAAAATTTTCGCTATGCGAAACTAAATTCCGAAAATTGACGATAGTATTCCGCCGTGACAAAGTGCGTTCCTTCGCGGCCAGGTGTATGAGGCCGCGCGATAATGGGAGGCGGTGTGCGCCCGCACGCCGAATCAAGAAAATGACCGGCCTTGCTAACCGTGGCGTTACGCCGCTGGACGACGTTCCTGAAATTTCCGAGCCTGAAGACCGGCAGTTCGTGACCGCCCTTGCACGCGGTCTCAGCGTGCTGCGCGCCTTTCAACCGGGAGACGGCGTGCTTGGAAACGGTGAATTGGCGGAACGTACGGGGCTGCCCAAGCCGACCGTGTCGCGCCTGACCCACACGCTGACGCGACTGGGTTATCTGGCCCATGCGGAACGATTGGGAAAATACAGGCTGGGTCCGGGCGTGTTGTCGCTGGGCTATTCACTGCTTGCCAATATGGACATCCGCAAAATCGCCTGGCCCTACATGCAGGAGTTGGCCAACGCGTCCGGATTGTCCCTGGCCTTAGGTGCGCGTGACCGCCTGAACATGGTTTATCTGGAACATGCCCGCGATGCCGGGTCCGTGACCTTGCGTTTGGATATCGGCTCGCACGTTCCCATCGCCACATCGGCCATGGGCCGCGCTTTCCTTGCAGCCATTCCAGAAGATGAACGGGCGTATCTGATGACTGCGATGGAAGAACGCGCCGGTCCCGCCTGGCCGGGCATGGCCCGCGGGATCGATCGCGCCATCAAACAGGTGCGCGAACAGGGGTTCTGTACCTCGTTCGGTGAATGGCAGCACGACGTGAACGCGGTCGGCGTGCCGCTGCGATCCATGGACGGGGCGACGATCATGGCCGTCAACTGTGGCGGTCCGGCCTTTATGCACAAACCCGACCGTTTGGAAGGGGAATGGGGGCCGCGTCTGGTGAACATGGTGCAGACGATCCAATCTGAAATGCAAAGCGGTTTCGCCGCCCAGGGGCGCTGGTAGTTCGCCGCATGAAGGCACCGAACGAATAATCACCAACCATCAAAAGACCAGGAACTGGCTTTAAACGTCCAAAGCGTGGAGGAAATCATGAAAGTACGTGGACTTATTATGGCTGGCGCAGTGGCTGTTGCCGCGATCTGGCCGCACCAGGGCAAAGCGGATGACATCAAGCTGCCCGATACTCTGGCATGGTCGGCTTACGGTACGAAATCGACGGGCTATGCCCAGGCCGTCGCCATCGGCAAAGCGTTGAAGGACAGCTTCGGCGTTTCTCTTCGCATCGTGCCCGGCAAGAACGACATTTCCCGCCTGACACCGCTGATGACCGACAAGGTTCAGTTCTCGGCCAACGGTTCCGGCACTTATTTCGCATCCGAAGGGGTGTTCAATTTCGCGACCAAGGATTGGGGGCCGCAGCCCCTGCGCCTGCTGATGTCGGCCACGTCCGATGCCAACCTGTCCGTGGCGACGGCGGCCGATGCCAACATCAAGACGCCGAAGGACCTGAAGGGCAAACGCGTTGCCTACGTGCGCTCGTCCCCGGCCCTGGTCATCGGGGTCGAGGCCATGCTGGCCTTCGCTGACCTGACCTGGGATGACGTCGAAAAGGTGGAGTTCTCGGGCTATGCCGCATCGTGGAAAGGCATGGTCAACGGCCAGGTCGATGCCGCGTTCGGGTCCACGGTTACGGGCCCGTCCAAGAATTTGGAAGCCTCGCCGCGCGGTATTTACTGGCCGCCGATGGCGCATGACGACGAAGCGGGCTGGAAACGTCTGATGGCCAAGGCACCCTATTTCGTCAAACACGTGGCCACCCTGGGGACCGGCATTTCGGCGGACAAGCCGCATGTGGGCGGGGCCTATCCTTATCCGATCCTGATTACCCGCGCCGACCAGGACGCGGCCCTGGTCTATTCCATGACCAAAGCCATCCATTCCAAGTACGACAGCTTTAAGGATGCCATGAAGGCCATGAAGGGCTGGGCGCTGGAAAACCAAGCCTTCATGTGGTCCGTGCCCTATCACGATGCGGCGGTGAAGTATTGGAAGGAAGCGGGCGCCTGGACCGACGCCATGGATCAGCACAACCGGATGCTGATCAAGCGCCAAGACGTGTTGGCGGCGGCTTGGAAAGAGATGTTGGCCAAGGACGTTGCCGAAGACGCCTTCAAGAACGCATGGATGAAGGTGCGGGCGGCGGCCCTTGAAAAGGCCGGTTTCGATCCCGTCTGGAAATAACCGGCAAGACCCGTGAATACTTCATCCGACGGCACGATACAGGCCGAAACACCGGTGGCGGGTTCCGCCCGCCACCGGGCCTTGCCGCCGGTCTGGCGTGGGGCGGTGCTGTTTCTGACGGTGGTCGCCTGCTTCCTGTCGGTGAACCACATTTTCAACCTGGGTTTCTTCACCGGCCAGGTGCTGCTGGACAATCAATACCAATACGCCCTGGTGGGCCTGTTGGTGCCCATTGTTTTTCTGATCTTCCCGGCAACGTCAAACAGCGCCATGGACCGCATTCCCTGGTGGGATGCGGTGCTGGCGACCACGTTCTTTGCCATCGTCGTGTTCTTTTTCGTTCAGGGCGAACAGATCGTCGACAAGGGTTGGGAAATGGGGGCGCCGGCGCCGGTGACCTGGGCGGGCTATGTGCTTTGGCTGCTGGTGTTGGAAGCAACCCGCCGGGCGGGCGGCATGGCGCTGTTCGTCATTGTTCTGGTGATTTCCCTTTATCCCCTGTTCGCCGACAAGATGCCGGGGCCGATTTCGGGCCTGTCCAGCACGCTTGCCGAAACGACCGCCTATCACATGATGTCGAACGAAAGCATCCTGGGCATTCCCATGCAGGCGCTCGCCAATCTGGTGATCGGCTTTCTGATTTTCGGTGTTGCCCTGACGCGTACGGGCGGCGGCCGGTTTTTCATCGATCTGGCGTTTTCCCTTTTGGGCCATGTGCGGGGCGGGCCGGCCAAGGTCGCGATTTTTGCCTCGGGCCTGATGGGCTCCATGTCGGGCTCCGTGATTTCCAATGTCATCACGACCGGGGTGATGACCATCCCGGCGATGCGGCGCACCGGATTCCGTCCATCCTATGCGGCGGGAGTCGAAGCCTGTGCCTCGACGGGCGGGGTGTTGATGCCGCCGGTCATGGGGGCGACGGCGTTCATCATGGCCGTGTTCCTGAACGTGCCCTACATCGATATTGCGATCGCTGCGATCCTGCCGTCGGCCCTTTATTACCTGGGTCTGTTCGTGCAGATCGACGCGTTTGCGGCGCGTCAAAAGATGCCGGGCCTGACCCGTGCGGACCTTCCGGACCTGAGAGCAACATTGAAGGAAGGCTGGTACTTCATCTTCGTGTTCGTGCTGCTGGTCGTGATGCTGGTCTATCTGAAGCGCGAGGTGTTCGCGCCCTATTACGCCACGGTCCTGCTGATCGGCATCAATCAGGTCGTATCATCCGACAAATGGGGATGGCCGGAATTGCGCGCCTTCATCGCCGCCGTCGGCGTGCTGCTGGCGGAAATCACGGCGATCTTGGCCGGTGTCGGCCTGATCGTCGGGGCCCTGTCGATTTCCGGCATGGCGGGAACGCTGGTTAACGACCTGTTGTTCCTGGCCGGGGGCAATACCCTGGTGCTGCTGGCCATGGGGGCGCTGACCAGTTTTATCCTGGGCATCGGCATGACGGTGACGGCGGCTTATATCTTCTTGGCGATCGTGCTGGCCCCGGCCTTGGTGCAGGGCGGGCTCAATCCCATGGCCGTACACCTGTTCATTCTGTACTGGGGCATGGTGTCTTACATCACGCCGCCGGTGGCATTGGGTGCTTATGCGGCGGCCTCCGTCGCGGGGGCCAATGCCATGCGCACCGGGTTCGAAGCCATGCGCCTGGGCTCCATCATCTATTTCGTGCCGTTCTTTTTCGTGCTCGATCCGGCGTTTATTCTGGATGCCGGATGGGACCGCATTCTTTACGTCGGGATCGAAGCGGCCATCGGCACGGTGATGATTGCGGGCGCACTGCAGGGCTATCTGGTGGGGGTCGGCGATCTGACCCGTCACCCGCTGCTGGCCTGGCCGGCACGCATTCTCGTGTTCGCGGCGGGTCTGTTGCTGGCGACGCCGGGCGACAGCGTGCTGATCCCGACCAGCGATTTGGAACTGACCATCGTATCCGTGATCTGCCTGGCCTTGGGGGCTGTTTGTGCCCGGGTCGGGCAGGCCCAAGCTCGTGCCCAATAAGACGAGGAGGTATCTGAATTGGATTTGAATCTCACCCCCGAGGAAAAAGCCTTTCAGGACGAGGTGCGCACATTTCTGCGCGCGAACATTCCGCCGGAAACCAAACGCAAGGTCGATCTCGGCCTGAAACTGGTCAAGGACGACTATGTCGTCTGGCAGCGCATCCTGCATGAACAGGGCTGGATCGCGCCCAGTTGGCCCAAGGAATACGGTGGGCCCGGCTGGTCGCCCGTGCAGCGCTATCTGTACGAAGAAGAACTGGCGGCGGCGTCCAGCCCACGCCTGATTACCTTCGGGTTGAAGATGCTGGGCCCGGTGCTGATCGAATTCGGCACGCCGGAACAAAAGGCGCATTACCTGCCGCGCATCCTGGCCAGCGAGGATTGGTGGTGTCAGGGATTTTCCGAACCGGGGGCGGGATCGGATCTGGCGTCATTGACCACCCGCGCGGTGCGGGACGGCGATCATTACGTGGTCAACGGGCAGAAGACCTGGACCACCCTGGCGCAATACGCGGATTGGATTTTCTGTCTGGTCCGAACCTCGACCGAAGGCAAGAAGCAGCAGGGCATTTCGTTCCTGCTGATCGACATGAAAACGCCGGGCGTGACCGTGCGACCGATCAAGACATTGGACGGCGGCCAGGAAATCAATGACGTGTTTCTGGAGAACGTGCGTGTGCCGGCGGAAAACCTGGTCGGCAAGGAAAACGACGGCTGGACCATTGCCAAGTTTCTGCTGGGGCATGAACGGTTCGGCATTGCCGGTGTCGCGCGCTCCAAGAAACAAATGGAACGGGTGCGTGAGATCGCGTCCAAGGAATTAAAACGGGGCCGTCCGCTGATCGAGGATGCCCGGTTCCGTGAACGTATGGCCGAGGTCGAGATCGAACTGACGGCCCTGGAAATGACGGAACTGCGCCTGTTGTCCGAAGAAGCCGCCGGGCGCAAACCGGGGCCGGAGGCGTCGATCCTCAAACTGAAGGGCACCCAAGTGCAGCAGGGTGTTACGGAACTGTTGCTGGAAGCGGTCGGCAACCGGGCCCATGTGTTCGATCCCGGAATTCTGGAAGACGAATGGCCGGGTGCCGCCAACGATGGGCCGCCCGTGCCGGAACATGCGGCGACCGTGGCCAGCCATTATTTCAACTGGCGCAAGGCGTCGATCTACGGCGGCAGCAACGAGATCCAACGCAGCATCATCGCCAAGGCGATCCTGGGGTTTTGAAGGATAATACCGGACCATGAATTTTACTTTCTCCGACGAACAAATCCTTATCCGCGATATGGCGGAACGTTATTTCCGGGACGATTACAGCCTGGATATCCGCCGCGACCATCAGGCCAAGCCCGGCGGTTTTTGCCGTGATACCTGGGCGCAGTTCGCGGAAATGGGCTGGCTGGCCCTGGGCATTCCCGAAGATTTGGGTGGTATCGGCGGCGGGGCGGTCGAAATGGCGATCCTGTTGGAAGCCATGGGCGGGGGCCTTGCGGTCGAACCCTATCTTTCCACTGTGGTGCTGGGCGGCAGCTTGATCCGCGAAGGGGCGGGGAACGACGTCAAAGCCGATTTTCTGCCGCACCTTGCGGGGGGAGATCTTCTGATCGCCGTTGCCTATTCGGAAGCGCAATCACGCTACGATCTGAACGATGTGACAGCGCGGGCCCGCGCCGACGGTGGCGGCTTCATCATCGACGGGACCAAGACGGTCGCCCTTCATGCCGGGACGGCGGACAAGATCATCGTGACGGCGCGAACCGCGGGCGATGACCGCGACGAAGACGGCATCACCCTGTTCCTGATCGATGCCGATGCGCCGGGGGTGGCGGTGGCCGAGTATCCGACCGTCGACGGCATGCGCGCGGGCGATGTGGTGTTGCAAGGCGTCAGGGTCGATGCGGCTGCCGTCCTGGGTGAAACCGGCAAGGGATTTCCGCTGATCGAGGCGGCGGTCGACCGGGCGGCGTCCCTGGTGACGGCCGAGGCGGCGGGGGTGATGGAAGCCCTGACGCGCGGCACGGTCGACTATCTGAAGGAACGCAAACAGTTCGGCCGCCCGCTCGGCGATTTCCAGGCCCTGCAGCATCGGGTGACGGAAATGTACATGGAAACGGAACTGACGCGCTCGCTCGCCTATATGGCGGCCGTGCGCCAGGACGGCGGCGACCGGGCAGCCGCCCGCCGGGCGGCATCACAGGCCAAGGCCAAGGCCGGACAGGCGGGCCGCCTGATCGGCCAGGAAGCGATTCAATTGCACGGCGGGATGGGGGTGACGGACGAAATGGCCGTCAGCCACTATTTCAAACGCCTGACCCTCATCGACCATACCTTTGGCGACGGCGCCCACCATCTTGAACGATTGGCGGATATGACGTGATCGCAGCGAACGACCGTGAGCTGGCCCTGTTGGCTCTGCTGTGGCTGGCGGCTTTGGCCCTGTCCGCCGTGGGCGTGGCCGACCGGGTAACCTGGTTCTTGGAAGTCGTTCCGGTGATGGCCGCATTGCCGTTGATGATGGCGACACGCAGCCGCTTTCCCCTGACGCTGCTGTTGTACCGGTTGGCCTTCCTGCATGGCCTGGTGCTGATCCTGGGCGGTCATTACACCTATGCCCAGGTGCCGTTGGGGTTCTGGCTGCAGGATGTATTCGACCTTGCCCGCAATCCCTATGACCGCATCGGGCATTTCTTCCAGGGCTTCGTGCCCGCGATCCTGGCGCGGGAAATTCTGATCCGGAAAGAGGTTATGGCGCGGGGCAAAATGCTGTTCTTCGTCGTGGCCTGTATTTGCCTCGCGTTCAGCGCGTTCTACGAACTGATCGAATGGTGGGCAGCGGTGATCCTGGGGCAGGGGGCCGACGACTTCCTGGGCACGCAGGGGGATGTTTGGGATACCCAATGGGACATGTTCATGGCCCTTGTGGGCGCGGTTTTGGCGCAGATTCTGCTGGCCCGGCGCCATGATCACGAGATCGCGAATATCAGATAATGCTGATTTCGCGGGCGACGGTTCCGTGACATAATCATCTCAGAATCACCAATTTGGGAGGCTGACGCCATGAAGAAGCTTATCCTGTCCGTTGCGGCTGCAATCCTGCTTGCCGCATCACCGGCCTATGCCGGTTCATGCCCGAAAATCATGAAGCAATTTGACGCGGCGGTGTCCAAGTCAAATGCTTCTGCCGAGAACAAGACGAAGGCGATGGCCCTTCGTGCAGAAGGCGAAGCCATGCACAAGGCCGGTAAGCATGCCGAGAGCGTCAAGGCGCTGAATGACGCCATGAAGCTTATTAGCGGGATGTAGCGCCACGCAATCGTCGCATCACCGATATCAATGCCGAACCGGCCCTTCGGGGCCGGTTCCTTTTTCGCCCTTCCGCCAACAAGATCAGAGCCCAGCCCATGACCATCAAATCCATTGAAATTCTCCGCGTCGGTATTCCGTTCGACACCGACGGCCCGCGCCAGGGCATGCGCCCGGGCCTTAACACCAATATCTGGCTGGTCAATGAATCCCTGATGGTCCGGGTTGAAACCGAGGACGGCCTGGAGGGCTGGGGCGAAGGTTTCGGCCACTTCGGCAACCCGGGGACGGAAGCCTTGCTGAAGGAACTGATCGCCCCCTGGTTCATCGGCCGGGATGAAACGGATTTGGATGCCTTGATGAACGAGGCGCATCGTTCGTTTTTCGGCTTCGGCCGTCACGGGCCCTGCATGTATGCCTTATCGGCGATGGATATCGCGCTTTGGGATTTGGCCGCGAAACGAGCGGGCAAACCGCTTTACCAGATGCTGGGTGGGCCCGAAGGGGATGTCACGATCACCCGCTATGCCAGCCTGATGCGCTACGGCGGTGATCTGGATGCCGTTGCGCGCAATACGGAAAAGGCCGTGAACCTGGGCTTTCCCATGGTCAAGCTGCATGAACGCGACATGCCGTCGTTCATGGCGGCCAGGGAAGCCGCCCCCGAACAGGTCGCGGTCACGCTGGACGTCAATTGCCCCTGGTCGGTCAACGAGGCCTGCAGCGTGGCCCGTGAATTAAAGGAACGGGAACACATCAAGGGCGGTTTCCTGTGGCTGGAAGAACCGGTCTGGCCGCCCGAGGATTTCGAAGGCCTTGCCCGCGTGCGGGCCGAAGGCACGGCGGTTTCCGGCGGTGAGAACATCGGCTCTTTGACCGAATTCGCCCGCGCCATCAAAGACGGGGCCTTCGACATCATTCAACCCTCGATCGCCAAGATGGGCGGGGTGTCGGCCGCCAAGGAGGTCTTTCCGATGGGCCGGGCCGCGGGGCTCCGCGTGATGCCGCATAGTTTCTATTGGGGGCCGGGCTATGTGGCGACGGCGCATCTGTTGGCCGCGCAACCGGAACCGGATTGGCTGGAAACCGCGTTTATCGAATACGAAGAGAATCCCCACGACCTGATCGATCCGTTCGCGGCGACGGTCACGCTTTCTTCCGGCCGCCCCGGTTTGGGGTTCAATCCGGACGCGGCGCGGTTCGAACGGTATGAAGTATCCAGAACCGTCATCAGTTGACAGCTCGTACGTTATTAAACGCAATTGGAAAGACTACTTTCGCTATGGTGACCCGCTGAAGGTATTGCTCAAGCGTTCCTGAAAACCGGCTTTTTCAGATTTAAATTTTTCGCCAAGCTGTTTCACGCGTTCGCCGAAGTCATCAACCTCTGTCGCATTGACAGTAATGGTCACGATCGACACGTTGCCAATTCTGTCAGGCGCCGCAAAGTAACGCGTTGCATCAGCTGTCGGCCCGGCGGGTGTCGAAGCATTATACGCGGCAATCAGTTCGCTTTGAGACCCGCATTTGACCTTCGTTATCGCGTCTGTTTTATCGCTGGTCCGTTCGTCTTCTGCAGATCGCATCTTCAATTTCTTATAAGTGGGGAATTCGAGCTTCGCTAAGTTAGTGGTCTCGATTGTGTTGTTTTTTGTATTTAAGCGCAAATTATCGACTTTCAGCGACAGGGTGAGATCCACGTCATCATCATTGATCAATCTGACACCGTCATCTTTGAACAGATTTGTTACGACTTCCCATGGATTCAAAACATCCACGCCAAACGGTGACAAAAGGTCAAAAGCGACGACCTTGGCTTTGCTGTAATGGAAGTCGAGGGCAATCGGTGCGACCTGAAACAGTTTGCCGTCACTGCCGGCAACCGGATCAATCCGCAGGCAATAGCTCATCGCGGTTCGGCCTTTGAGGCCTTTACTGCTGTCTTTTCCGACGATGCGGTAGAACCGAATAGCGGCAAGCCGGTTATACACCGTCATACCGCCGACTTTCTTAGGGGTATTGCCGACACCAGCCGCTTTTACGCAAAAATTATTGACCGTGATGCTTTTTGAATACCCTTGGATGAACCGCTTGCCCTCGGCCTCGATGGATTTTTCAACCTGATCAAGTGCCGCACCAACCAAGGCGGTCGATGCAGTTCCCAAAAGAGCGCTGAGTGCCCTTTGTTCTTGGTCCTTTTTCGGCTCGGCGCAGACCGACAGCTTTTTGCCGTAATAATTGACAGAGGCTTGTTCAACGTAGTGGAGGTCAATGCCCACCTCTTCACCTTTAACTTCAGCAGAGCGGGAATGAGGCATGAATACGATGTCGGCGACTTGTTCTCCGATCGAACTGCATCCGCTTATCGAAAGTGAAATAACAAGCATTGCAATGGATTTTATGCGTTCCATGCCGGTTGACCCTTCCCATTAAACCCGTGTTAAAGTAGTAAATTATAATATTCTAACATAAGCTGCAAATGCAGAAGGTCACTTAATTCATGTCGAGTTCGGTCGACACACGATTTGCGGTGCTGATCGGTGCTGCCCGTGTGGTCATTCTAATGACAATGTTATTCGCCGGCGTGATGGTGACGTCATCAATGGTTTTTGCGCGGGGAAATGCAGATGGATTGACACCGGCTATTGCCAGCAAGTTCGCCGATTATCTGTATACCGAAGAGCCAGGTCGCAAGGCGCTCGTGCTTGCGAATTCACACTACGTCAATCTGCCGCCGATCGCAGCGGCAGCGAACGACGGGCCTGAAATTGCTAAGACGCTGGCCGGTTACGGCTTCACTCTCCATCAGCATAAGGGGCGAACCAGCGTCACATTCGAAGATGTGAACGAGTACTACGAGATCGTCCAGGATTTCGCGAAGTCCGTTGATCAAGGAGACTTTGTTGTCATCTTTTTTTCAGGGCACGGGTTTTCATCTCCGCAGGGCAATTTTCTGGCGCCGCTGAATGCTGCTGATGTGGTCGCTCAAGATCAGGTGAAGAACACATACGGCTCGCTTTCAGTACTGGTCAATCGGGTGAATAAGCAAGGTCCGGCGAAAATTCTGATCCTGACCGATGCGTGTCGCGGAAACGCCACGTTCAAGATTACCAGCGACGGTGGTAATGCAACGGTCTATGGAAAAGACGCCCCGGATACCAATAAGGGCCGGGTCCCTGTCAACAAAGGGCGGTCGTCGTCGGTTGCGGGGAGATTGGATATTTCCAGCATCCTGCACTTTCATTCAGCAGACAATGGGTCCTTGTCCTATAGCCCCATTGGGACTGATGGAATGAGCTATTTTACCAAGGGCCTGGTCGACAACATAAAACCCGAACATAAGTTTTCCGACATCGCCGGCGAGGTGAGTGTCGCGACCCGCGTATCATCCGGAATGTTGAATCAAAAACCGGTTATTGATGGCGATACGGGGATGGATGTCTATTTCAAAGCACCGGATGCGTGGATCGTTCAGGTTGAAAACGCCTGGAAATCAGTATTGGAAAGTACTTCCGTCGGCATGAACAAGGTCCATGGATTCTACCTTAAATTCGGGCTGAGCCCTTACGGTAGCACCGCACGTAAGGTCATAGAAGACGCTTCGAGCGGACATATTCAGTTCAGTGCTCTTGGGGTGGGAGCTCCGGCAACACGAATTTCCGCCGTCGCGACGGAACTTCTGTGGCGGGGGGATATTGATAGAGTTCTGGCCCCTGTTGGAAACTTGCTTTTCGCACGGGAACAAACGGCACCCGCACAGATATCCGATCTTGTGCCGGGCACACAAATGATCGCACGTTTCAGCCGCAGCGACCCCGTATTGGCCCAGGCATTGAATTCCAGGTTCACAGCCAGAGGGTTCGAAAGCGGTGGTCAGGCAATTGTCGGGGGTGGTGGAATGATCGCCACCAGGGCTCCTGAACCTGACGCGCCCCAGGTTGCATTTCTTCCGCCCAGCACGCGCTTGATCATCGAACAGGCGAGGACTGATCGGTCCCAGGTGTGGTTACAGGCGCGGCGTGAGAGCGATGATGAACAACTCTTCGTACCTATTCCGTTCGACCCCTCCCAAAGGAATGTTGATATCGGCCGCCCGCTGCTCGAACTGTTTCCCGAACCGGCGGACGGGTTGAACAGTGCCTTGATTAAGGCGTCGGAATTCTCGGTTTCCGTCCGACGCCTGGCGGAACAAGGTAAGTCAATCAAATGGGTTGAGGTGGCGATCCCGAAAATTTCAGACGAAGAGCCTGATGCGATCAACCGTCGGGCGGCTATCGATCTCCAGGCCGCTAACACGGTCTATGTCTTGCGGCATCGACTGGATATCGGCCCACGATTGATCGGAATTGTCGAGGGATACGACCCATCGATGTCGGGTTCGGAGCAGCCCGCACGGGTCCGTGTCCGCTTGTTTGGCAGATAACGGAGAGGTGGCATGAAGAAATGGAGCTGGATTAGATATAAATCGCGCCTTTGGGCCGCCGTTCTAGGCTTGTATATGGCGGCTATTCTGGGAGCTGGTCATGTGTGGGCAAATCAGAACTTGGGTGTTCACCCTGATAATTTGATCGCGACCGGTAACCCCTACTACGACGCAGCCGTCCTGAAGTTCATCAACAAGGCCGTACCCAAGATCGTCGGCGGAACCGAAGCGCCCCTGGGTGCATACCCGTGGCAGGTAACTTTACTCGTCGATTGGATTGACGCGCCGCTGGACGCACATTTTTGCGGCGGCTCGTTGGTCGATGAGAAATGGGTGCTTACGGCAGCTCATTGCGTCTTCGATCTTTTGCCCGAACATATAAACGTTGGCGTTGGGACCAATGTCCTCGCTTCGGGTATTACGAGACTGAAGGTCAAAACGATCATCGTACACAGTGGATATGCCTATCCCGATAATGACAACGACATCGCCCTTGTGGAACTGGCGACGCCCGCTATGCCTGGTCCACGCATCGCAAGTATCAGAACATTGACGGCGGCGGATGAGGCTTCTGTTTTGCAGGTGCCGACCGGTGGAACCGGTACCCAATTGTGGGCCGCGGGGTGGGGTTTCAAACAGTCAGGCGGGACAACGCAGTACAAAATGCTGCACGTTGATCTGCCGTTCGTGACGCGCGATGCGTGCAATCACCCGGTCAGTTATTTCGGCGATGTGACGGAGACGATGATCTGTGCAGGATACGAAAATGCTGATGGGTCAAACCCAAAAGACGCCTGCCAAGCAGATAGCGGCGGCGGACTGGTCTATAAGCCCAGTGGCAGGGAACCGGTCCTTGTCGGCATTGTCAGTTGGGGGCATGGCTGCGGAGCAGCGTACAAATATGGTGTATATGCACGGGTTGCCCATTTCGAAGATTGGATCGGCAACTGCCGATCCAATCCACAATCCTGCAACTGAATTTGCTGTTCGAAAGTCAGTGAATCTCTTTCGATCCCTTCATGGCGGCCTTCAGTTTTTCGATGTCGAAATCGGGCGCCTTGGCGGCGTCGAGGATTACCGCTTCGCGGCGGCTGATGCGTGCCACGACGTCGGGGATCTGTTTGACCGCGTTATCGGGAATCATGACCGCGCCGTGATGGTCGGCATGGATGATGTTGTTGGTCACCACGGTCATGCCGTGGATCGTGACCTGACAGTCGATATCGACCACATGGACCCAGGCATGGGACGGACCGATTTCGCCGCCGATCAGGTTGAAGCCGCGGGCACTGTCCTTGAGATCGCGGAACGAGCCGTTGGTCACGCCGCCGACTGCACCCAGCCCTTTGTGCACGGTGGTCTGAACTTCGCCCCAGAAGGCACCGATGCCGGGCCGGGGGTCGATGTCCTGAATGACCACCACCGTCGGCTTGGGGCCCTGGGCGATATATTCGTAATAAGCCGTGCGCTTGGCGGCCGTCTCCGCCGCCGTTTCGTGCGGCGGTTCGGCCGCGCGGATGGTCGCTGTGCGGGCATAGCCGCAGATCGGCGGCAGGTCCACGTCCAGCGGCACCAGCGGTTCGGTGGTATAGCCGTGCCCGCGCCGTTCGGGCACGATTTCCTCAAGCGCGTTGCAGATGGTGGGCGTGTCCCATTGGGTCAGGACCGCCAGGTCCTCCGGCGTAAAATCAGTCAATTGAATGTCCTCTCGATTTTTTCTTAGCTGCTATTCGGCGGCGCGTGTTTCCGCCGGTCCTTCGAACGAGGCTTCGTCGAACGACCGTTCGTTGTCCCATACGTTCTTGGGGATGGGCAAGCCTTTGAAGTCGGCATCGGTCAGGGGGCGGTCCGGCTCGATCCCAAGTTTTTCCCGCAGCATCAGGATGATTTGGCGGGTGTGCTGGCCCGTGTGCCAGCCCGTGCGTTCCAGGACTTCGTGCAAGGTGACCTCGCCGTAATAGACCTTGCCCGGCTGCTTGAAGTCTGTGGTCTTGCCGTCGCGGTCCCACCAGGCGGCGAAACGGTCGTGGGTCGCCTGACCGAAATCCACCAGATCCTGCTTTGTATCCATGCCGTCGGGCAGGATCGATTTCAGGGCGCCATAGGTATAGGGGGCGTCGTTTTCGACTCGTTCCAGGAACACCTCGGCGATGTTGAAGACGTGATAGACCAGTTGGCGGTAGGACCGCGGGCGGCCGGGCAAAAGGGTGTCGAGCTTGTCCTCGGGAATCTGCTGCAGGTAACGGCCGGCGGCGGCTAGGTTCTGTAGAACCTTGTCCTTCATTTCCTCGGGACTGAGCATCTTATGGCCGTCGTAGTCAAAGCCGGCGACTTTGGCGACGTCGCGGAACACGGCGCCGTTGGCCCATTTATCGCCCTTGGCGACGATCGGCACCATGCGCACACCGAAAGCTTCCAATTCCTTGAAACCGTTTTCGTCGTCCACGACGTTGACGGACACGAAGGGAACGCCGTGTTCGAGCAGGAATTCCTTGCACTTCAGGCAGCTGGAGCAGCCGGGCTGCCAATATACCTTGACGGGCAGGGCCTCGCCTTCGGGCAGAGTTTCAGATTGGGACATGTGATTTTCCTCCGTGCAATCCGGATTTTCCGGTTAGCTTTGTATACAAAATGATCCTCCGGGATGGGCGAGTCAATAACCGGCGGGAGATAGGGAAATCGTACGATGATGTGTCATCGTCGAGGGTTCTTTAGGAATTCTCGGGCCTGACAATAGAAAAACGAAGTCTTGCCGCGCCGCCTTGGCGCGCTAATCTGGCGCGCGATAAAAACAACCAAACCAACCCCGCCAAAGGAGACCTCCCTTGAAGCCCCTAGCCGGCATCCGCATTCTTGACCTGACCAATGTTCTGGCCGGTCCGTTCTGCTGTCATCAACTGGCCCATATGGGCGCCGACGTGATCAAGGTGGAGGTGCCGGGTTCGGGCGACCTTGCCCGCCAATTGGGCGCCGACCCCGATCTGAACAAGAAAGGCATGGGCACGTCGTTTCTGGCCCAGAACACGGGCAAGCGGTCGATCACCATCAACATGAAGTCCGACCAGGGAAAAGAAGTGTTCCACAAGTTGGTGGCGACATCCGATGTGCTGATCGAAAATTTCCGCCCCGGCGTCATGGACCGGCTGGGTGTGGGCTATGAAGTTTTGAAAAAAGACCACCCCAATCTGATTTATTGCGCCATTTCCGGATTCGGGCAGGACGGACCGCTGAAATCGGCCCCGGCCTATGATCAGATCATCCAGGGCATGTCGGGCGTGATGGCCGTGACGGGAACCCCGGAAACAGCCCCTTTGCGCGTCGGCTATCCCATGGCGGATACCATCGGCGGCATGACGGCGGCCTTTGCCGTGGCATCGGCGTTGGGCAACAAGGATCCGGAAAACCGGGGATGCTTCATCGACGTGGCGATGTTGGAATCGGTGCTGTCGACCATGGGCTGGGTGGTTTCCAACTATTTGCAGTTGGGCATGGAACAGCAACCCATGGGGAATGACAACTTCACGGCCAGCCCGTCCGGAACGTTTCAGACGGGGGACGGTCCGATCAACATCGCCGCCAATAAGCAGGAACAGTTCGAAGCCGTCTGTGACGTGGTCGGAAGGCCGGACCTTAAGACGGACCCGCGGTTTTCGGAACGCCAGGCACGGTTGGATAACCGCCCGGCGCTGAGTGCATTACTGGAAGAAGCGATGGCTTCCAATACGGCGAGCCACTGGCGCGCGGCTTTGAACGCGGCGGGTGTGCCCGCCGGTGAAGTGTTGAGCGTGCCGCAGATTCTCGCTCATCCGCAGATCGCCGACCGGGGAATGATCGCGACCTTCAAGGATGTTCCCGGCGTGGGGCGGGACGTACAGGTTGCCCGGGCCGGCATCAAGATCGATCGGGCGCCGGTGACGACGGACACGCCGCCGCCGTTGCTGGGTCAGGATACGGATGCCTTGTTGGCGGAAATGGGGTATTCAGCGGACGAGATCGCCCAATTGAAACAAAGCAAAGCCGTATGACTGATCGCAATTCACATCCCCTGAATCTGGACGCGCTGGCCGATTTCATGGCCGGTCACATAGAAGGTGTGACTCCGCCGCTCTCGGCCCGCCAGTTCGCCGGCGGGATGTCGAACCCGACCTTCGAATTGACGGACGCGGCCGGGCGGCGGTTCGTCCTGCGCAAGAAGCCGCCGGGGGACTTGCTGCCTTCGGCCCATGCGGTGGATCGGGAATTCCGCATCATGTCGGCTTTGAAAGGCGGCGAGGTCCCCGTGGCCGACCCCCTGGCTTTGTGCATGGATGACGCGGTCATCGGGCAGGCGTTCTACGTCATGGCGCATATGGACGGCCGGGTGTTCCGCGAACTGGAACTGCCGGGCATGGTGCCTTCCGAACGGGCGGCCATCTATGACGCCATGAACGATACGCTGGCCAAGCTGCATCGTGTTGATTGGCGCGCGGCGGGCCTGTCGGACTTCGGGCGCGAGGGCGGATACGCGGCCCGCCAGGTCAAGCGTTGGACCGGACAGTATCAGGCTTCGGCCACGGACGTATTGCCGGCCATGGACCGGCTGATCGATTGGCTGCCGGAAAACGTGCCCGCCGATGCGGAAACGACCATCGCCCATGGTGATTTCCGGCTTGAGAATATGATCTTTCATGCGACCGAGCCGCGCGTGATTGCCGTGGTCGATTGGGAACTATCGACCTTGGGCGATCCCTTGGCGGACCTTGCCTATAATAGCCTGCCCTGGCACATGCCGGATGCCAGGCGCGGTGACCTGCGAGCCAATGATCCGGCCGTCACGGGCATTCCGGCGGAAGAAGATTACCTTGCAGCCTATGCCCGCCGGACCGGCCGCACGGACTCGGGTAACCGGGTTTTCTATCTTGTGCTGTCCCTGTTCCGTCTGGGGGCGATCGCGCAGGGTGTCTACAAACGGGGGCTGGACGGCAATGCGACCAGCGCGGCGGCACTGGAGCGGCGTGACGTCTGCCGCAATTTATCGGAAATCGCCTGGGCGCTGATCGAGGACGCGGGTCGCGCTTGAACCAAATTCCGCTATGTCGGTTTGGCGGCGATCAGAATCCGTAGACTAAGGATGCCTTCGTCAAGGTGTCGGTTGATTCCGTACCGACCGGGGCTTCGGAATTGTAACGAAGATTATGGGAAAGACGGCCTGAAAGCTCGCCGATGATTTTCATCGTCAGAGCTGTGGTGTTTTCCGTGATCATGCGTTCCTGGCCCCAGGTCACGGCGGTGGTGTTCGTGAATTTTGCATTGTCCGATATTCGCCAAATAATCGAGGCATCGCCCCGTGCCCCCGGTTCCACATCCTGTTCGCCGGTGCTTTTGATCTCGCTGATGCGTAATGCCGGGCCGGCGGATACCTCGACTTCCCAATCCTTGGTGTCGATCAGGCGGTATCCCAACCCGGCTGACTGCGTGATCTCATATGTGAATCCACTGAACCGGTCATCATCGTAATCGATCAGGCCATAGGCAAATGCCCGGTCGGTATAGCGGTATTTAGCGTTGATGCCGGCACGAAGGCGCTGGGCGTTGATGTCTCCGCTATCTTTGGCGAAATCATAGCCGGCGCTTGCCGTCGTATCCCAAGGGCCGTTGATGACGTTGATCTTTGCTGCCGCGTTGATTTTTTCCGTTTCCGTGTTTCCGGTGGCTCTGCTGCCGCCCAATTCGATTTCGCCTTTCCATATTGCAGATGATGAAGACGCCTCATCCTTTGCGACAATTTCCGAAGCTGTTGTCGAAATGGTGCGTGGATCGTTTCTTGTTGGAGCCTTTCCAGTTGCAGCCTGCCGAATACGATCTTCGAAGGCGGGAAAGGCGTTGACTGCCGAGGTCACGAGCGCGTTTTTATGGTGGGGTGCCTGTGCAACGGAAAATGCGACAAGCCTCTGTGTTTCATTGGGGTTCTTGGAGATCGCGCTGACCAATGCCAGGGAGATGTCCGCTTGACTCCCTTGGCGGGCTGCCGCCGTGATGGCCGCCGCGCCGGGCAAAGAAGGTTGCGGTTGGGCTGCGGCGCCAACGGTCCACAAGTTAAGTGCAAGTACGCAGACACCGGCCCTGACAAGCAGGTTTCGGTTATCAAACATGAAAATCCTTTGAGTATTCTTGGAAAACTGGGGCGCGCATTCAATCGGACGCATCGTTCGGGCGTCGTGTGATGGCCGCGCCGTCATTGGTCGCAGCCGCGCGGCTGGGGTCACCCAGCCCATAAGGGCTAACATATCCAGCCGGGCGATGGCAAACCGGCCAGGGGCGGCGCACCCCGGTAAGGCCGCTATCTATGACCGGCACTTGCTTGATCACTGATTGAAAAAGCGGGACAGGCCTGAGCTACGTGCCGATTTCCGGCGCGGGTGCATGGATGGTGCGCTGGCTTGGCAGGTGAATGCGCACGGTGGTGCCGGTCCCCGGTGTGCTGTCCAAGGAGACGCGTCCACCGTGAAGTTCGACCAGGGATTTCACCAGCGCAAGCCCAAGGCCGGTGCCGCGATGGGTGGTGACGTAGTCCTGATTGTCTGAATGGGTGAAGGGTTCGAACACTTTTTCCAGATCCTGCTCGGCGATGCCGATACCCGTGTCTTCGATCGAAATAACGGTCCCGCCTGTCTCGTCTGATCCGACGGAAACGGTGATCGTGTCGCCTTGGGTGGTGAACTTCACCGCATTGGACAGAAGATTGAGCACGGACTGATAGATCGCCCGGCGATCGGCCCGCACGAACAGGCCGTTTGTCAGGCCTTGGGCATTTAATGTCAGGTCGTGCGTCGCTTCCCATCCCTTGACGACCTGCAAGGCACCGTTGACGCATTTGCCAAGATCGAACTCGCTTTCCGTCAGTTCGTACTTGCCGAAATCGATCTTGGACAGATCAAGGACATCGTTGACCAGGGACAGAAGGTGTTCGCCGCTGTTGAGAACATCCTGCATGTATTCCCGGTGTTTGGGGTTATCGACCGGGCCCAGGTCGCCCCGCAACAGAACCTGTGTCAGGCCCTGGATAGAGTTCAAGGGGGTGCGGAATTCGTGGCTTAAATGGGCGAGAAACCGTGTCTTGACCTTTTCGGCTTCAACCGCGCGCTTGCGTTCGAAGGCGAGTGTTTCGTTGTGGCGGCGAAGCTGCAGGGTCGACCATATGGCAATCGTGGCAGGCAGGGTCAGCGCCAGCAGAACCAATCCTACGGTTTTCCAGCCGAAGTTGAGAAAATCGTCGCGTAATGCCGCGGTTTCGGCCGTGCGGTCCATATAGACTTCGGCGACGGCGACCATGCGGCCATCGCGCCATACAGGCACGTATGTTTCGGAATAAAGATCGGGCCGGTCGGGTTTTTGAGTGCCGTCTTCAAGCTGGGAATAAGGTTTGCCGGTCTTGACGGCGGAAAGAGCTTTCCTGTTGTCTTCACCGGCAGCCGGGTTGTTGGCCAACTCTGTATTCAGGTCGTCGGAAATCAGGCGAATGCGGCCCTTGGTATCGAACAGTTTGAAACGGAAGATGTCTCCGAATTCGCGGGCGCCGCTCAGAAATTCTTGTTCTGTATCGTTTAGGGGAGCACCAGCTGCAATCTCTTCGACCCGGTTCAAACGGTTGCCGATATATCCGGCCCAGGCAATAGACGTGCGTTCAGCCTGATCGATGACGATGCGGTCCAGCGTTGTGTGAAAGACATGCACACCCAGCACAGATAGTGCCACAATCGCACCCACGGCGATGGCGACGAACAACCCAAGCCGATGTTTCAAGTGATCCACCCGCATCCTAAGCATATGTTCGGTAACCGGTGTAGTTTACCCGGTACGGACTAAACTGCCTATATGCCCAAAGTCGAAAAAAGCGGCGCACTCCCGGAGTGGGAATTACGGCAGGCTCTGTATTTAGGAAACCGGGGGGGCGCCCGAAGGGGCGAAACTCAAGTACGATGGGCAATCGGTGCGTCGCTGCGCCAGGCGCTGGACCCCTTGCACCGCGGACAAATCCGTTCGCCGGACCAGGCACTCATGAAGCGTGTGTCACAGCGCAGGCATGACCGGGCCTTGGGCTGATCCGCGGGGGCGGACCGGCTGTGTTCGTCAAGGTCGAAAGTCTCGTTTTCCTGTGCGTCGCTCATAATCTGCTTCTTGAATTTATGTATTTATGTCGGTTCGGTATGCCGAGGGCATTTAGAAGCGATGAAACTGGGGCAGGTCGGCGGCTTTTTTCTTTTTCTTAGGTTTTACCGCAGCGACTTTCGCAACGCCGTTGTTTTCTGAAGCTTCCTTGGCCAATCGCTTGGCTTTTAAGTCTGCGACGTGTTTGGCCTTGTTTTCACGGGCCTGTTCTTTTTCATGCAATTCTTGATTCTGCTTTTTCTGAGCGGCGAGGAACTCTTCCTCTGCCCGGGATCGGGTGGCTGCTCGTCGGCGGTCGGACATGGTCATGGAATGACTCCTGAAGGATGCGGAACAAGCAGATGGGAAGAGGGCGCAAAGCCCGAAAAGCGGATACTGCTCCCGGCGGATGGCCGGGAGCAGTGCCACGAAGTCTTAGTCGGCGAGAGTCAGGTTTTCGGCGGAAGATTTGCCGTTTTTCCCGGGCTCAAGATCATAGTTGAGCTTCTGGCCTTCGTTCAGCGTGTGAATGCCGGCGCGTTCGACAGCGGAGATATGCACGAAGGCATCCTGCGAACCATCGTCGGGCTGAATGAAACCAAAACCCTTGTTCGGGTTGAACCATTTAACTGTACCGGTAGCCATTGTCGTTATTCCTCTTGCAATGGGTAAAACAAACCGTGCCCCGCACCATGCGGCGGCGCGGCGGTGTAACGTCCACATTGTCAGGGGTTAACGAAGCTTCCCGGCAGCGCCGGTGACCTAAGGTCGACATAACAAATGTAACGTGTGGCCTATATGGGGACTTGTCAGGCCAAATGTCAATGATTTGCCGCGCCGCAGCAAATATTTAACGCAGCACCACAGGTCGGAACTTTATGAAAATCCCGAAAAATAACGGCTCTTAACAGGGCTGTACGGGATTTTTTGGGAATTTTCCCGCATCCAAGGCGTCGGCAATTATTTCTTCGAGTATTTACCGTTTTATTTGAGCCGAAGGGTAAAGCCTTAGGTGCGCGGCGGCCAATCGGCCTGGCGGCGCAGTTCCATGCGCGCGATCTGGCGGCGGTGGACCTCGTCGGGGCCGTCGGCGAATTTCAATGCCCGCATGCGCGCCCAGAAATAGGCCAGCGGTGTATCCTGACACATACCCGCGCCGCCGAACGCCTGGATTGCCCGGTCCACGACCTCCAACGCCATATTGGGGGCAGCGACCTTGATCATGCCGATTTCCTGGCGCGCGGCCTTGTTGCCGACCGTGTCCATCATCCAGGCGGCTTTCAGTACCAACAGGCGGCACATCTCAATCTCGATGCGGCTTTTGGCGATGCGTTCCTGGGTCACGCCCCGGTCGGCCAGGGCCTTGCCCCATGTTTCACGTTCCGTCGCACGCTTGCACATGAATTCAAGTGCACGTTCGGCGATGCCGACGATCCGCATGCAGTGATGAATGCGGCCCGGACCCAGGCGGCCCTGGGCGATTTCGAATCCGCGCCCTTCGCCCAGCAGCATATTGGATGCGGGCACGCGCACGTTGTCGAAGGTCACTTCACCATGGCCGTGGGGGGCGTCGTCGAATCCCATGACATCCAGCATGCGTTCGACCTTCACGCCGGGGGTGTCCAGCGGCACCAATATCATCGATTGCTGTTTGTAGGTTTCGGCGTCGGGGTCGTTCTTGCCCATAACGATCAGGACCTTGCAATGGGGTGAGCCCACGCCCGATGTCCACCACTTGCGCCCGTTGATGACGTAGTGATTGCCGTCCATGCGGATGCTGGTCTTGATGTTGGTTGCGTCGCTTGAGGCCACATCGGGCTCGGTCATGGCGAAGGCAGAGCGGATTTCACCGTCCAGAAGCGGTTTCAGCCATTGTTCCTTTTGGTCGTCGTCGCCGTAGCGCACCAGGGTTTCCATGTTGCCGGTATCGGGCGCGTTGCAGTTGAAGACTTCGGGCGCCCAAGGGACGCGGCCCATGATTTCGCATAAGGGCGCGTATTCCAGGTTGGTCAGGCCGGCACCGAGTTCGCTTTCCGGCAGGAACAGATTCCACAGACCGGCTGCCTTGGCCTTGGCCTTCAGGTCTTCGACGATGGGCACGACCTTCCAGCGCGTGTCCCCCTGGTTCAATTGTTCCTGAAACAGGGCTTCATTGGGATAAACCTCGGCGTTCATAAACGCGGTCAGTTTTTCCGCCAGTTCCTGGGTGCGCGGGGAGGGGGTGAATTCCATCGTGGTGCCTTCGTCGTTCTTGGATGTTCTTGCCTGGATGTCCTGGCGGGCACGCCTGTTTGGCGCATCCTCCGGAACGGGGTGTCAGAGGTTTATCGAAAAGCTTGGCGAACACAAGGCCCACCCGCAATGCGTTTCGCATGGCGAACCGCGCTTTCATGGAAGCTTGATCTTGGCTGGCGCGACCCGCCATAGTTCGGAAAACCCGGGTGCAATGCCCGGCACGAAGAAAGATCAAGAACGTACTTAAGGAGGAATACCCTTGCAGGGAATGATGATGGACGTGCCGCTTTTGACGTCGATGATCGTCAAGCACGCGGACGCCTGGCACGGCGATGTCGAGATCGTAACCCATCGGGTCGAAGGCGACATGCACCGTTATACCTATACGGATGCGTACAAACGCATGTGCCGTCTGGCTAATGCGCTGAAGCGTCTGGGCATCGATCAGGGCGACCGGGTCGGCACCATGGCCTGGACCACTTACCGCCATCTTGAACTGTACTACGCCATCGGCGGTTCCGGCGCGGTCATCCATACGATCAACCCGCGCCTGTTCGCGGATCAGATCGTCTACATCATAAATCATGCCAAGGACCGGGTGATGTTCATCGACACCACCTGGGTCGAGATGATGGAAGGCCTGCAGGACCAATGTCCGTCCATCGAGAAATTCATCATCCTGTGCGACAGCGGTAAGATGCCGGAAACGACGTTACGGGGGGCGGTCTGCTACGAGGACCTGTTGGCAGCCGAGGATGAGGATTTCACCTGGCCGCAGTTCGACGAGAACACGGCAGTGGCGCTTTGCTATACCTCGGGCACTACGGGCAACCCCAAGGGCGTGCTTTATTCGCACCGCGCCATGGTACTGCATGCCCTGGCGGGCACGTCCAGCGATCATCCGCTGTGCATCTCGTCGCGCACCGTCCTGTTACCGGCGGTCAGCATGTTTCACGTACATGGCTGGATGGCGCCCTACGCAGCACCCATTGCCGGCACGAAACTGGTGCTGCCCGGCCCGAACATGCACGGCGACAACATCTGCCGCCTGTTGGATGAAGAAAAAGTCACCGTCACGGCCGGTGTGCCGACCATCTGGATCGACGTGCTGCAGCATCTGAAGAAATCGGGCGGCCGCCTGGACCATTTGGAAATCTGCAACATCGGCGGTTCGGCGCCGTCCCTTTCCATGATCAAGGCGTTCGAGGAAGATTACGGCGTTCATGTCGTCCATGCCTGGGGCATGACGGAATTGAGTGCCGCCGGCACTACCGGCCGGCTGCGGCAGCGCCACCACGACCTGCCTGCAGCCGAGCGCTATAAAATCCAGCAAAGCCAGGGACGGCCGCTGTTCGGATTCGAGGTCAAGATCGTCGATCTTGACGGAACCCCGTTGCCCCATGACGGCAAAGCCGTGGGCCAGTTGTTCGTGCGCGGGCCCTGGGTCGCCGCCGCCTATTTCGAGGACGATGCCGCGACCGAAGCGGCCTTTGACGCCGATGGCTGGTTCGGCACCGGGGACATGGCTTCGGTCTCGCCCGATGGGCTGATCAGCGTGTCCGACCGTTCCAAGGACCTGATCAAATCCGGCGGGGAATGGATCAGCTCCATCGATCTGGAAAACTATGCCCTGACCCATCCCGACGTAGTGGAAGCCGCGGCCATTGCCGTGAAGCATCCGAAATGGGAGGAGCGGCCGCTGCTGGTCGTCGTCAAACGGGAAGGTGCCGGGGTTACCGGCGATGAAATCAAGAAGGTGCTTGCCGACCACGTGGCGAAGTTTTGGCTGCCCGACGACATCGTTTTCGTCGACGAAATCCCCCACACGGCGACGGGCAAGATTTCGAAAAAGGACCTGCGGTCCAAATTCGCCGATTACAGCTGGCCCGATGCCGCGAAATGAAACGCTAGACCGGTTACCGGCGATGGCGTCGTGCTAAACTTTTTCGAACCGGTTTTGTCCGGATACATGAACGCGGCAATGTCCGCGCCTCGCAGCCTTGAGGGAGGCCATTGAATGAAACGCGCTGCTGATATCTTGGTCGATACGCTGGCATTGCACGGTGTCGATCGGGTGTATTGCGTGCCGGGGGAAAGTTATCTTTCGGTTCTTGATTCCTTGCACGGCAATAACGCCATTCAGGTCGTGTCATGCCGCCACGAAGGCGGTGCCGGATTCATGGCTGTCGCCGATGCAAAGCTGACGGGCACGCCGGGCGTCGCCCTGGTCAGCCGCGGCCCCGGTGCCTGTAACGCCTCGATCGCCGTTCATACCTCGCAACAGGATGCGGTGCCGCTGGTGCTGTTCATCGGTCAGGTGCCCCGGGCGGATCTGGGGCGCGGGGCTTTCCAGGAAGTGGATTACCGCGTCACTTTCGGCGACATGGCCAAACATATCGAGGAAATTCACGAAGCGGATCGCGTGGCTCCCGCCGTGGCTGAAGCCTTCCGGATCGCACAGGAAGGCACGCCCGGTCCGGTCGTTGTTGTCCTGCCTGAAGACATGCTGATTGACGCTGTCGACGGTGATGGCGCCCAGCCGCTGCCGCTTGACGTGCCCAAGGCGACGGATGCCCAGATCAATGCCGCGGCCATGGCTCTTGAAAATGCGAAACAGCCGTTGCTGATCGCAGGCGGCATGCTGCGCCCGGCCGCATCCCGGTCGACGCTGCTGGCCTGTTCCGAGGTTTGGTCGCTGCCCGTGGCCACCAGCTTCAAGAACCAGGACATGTTCCCCAACCACCACGACCACTTCGCCGCCCATTTGGGTTATGGCGTGCCGGCGTCGGTGCGGGAAACGTTGGAAGATGCCGATCTGATTCTGGCCGTGGGCACGCGCCTGGGCGACGTCACGACCCAGGGCTACCTGTTACCCGCAGCCCCGCAGCCCCGCCAGCCGCTGATCCATGTCTATCCCGATGCGGAACACCTGGACCATGTGTTCGATACGGCGCAGGCGGTCTGCGCCGATCCCCAAGACTTTTTGCTTCGTCTGTCGGGTGTCACCCCGCCCAAGGCTCCGCAGGGCCGGGGTGCCTGGCTGAAGCGGCTGCGCGACGCCAACCGCAAGTTGTCGGAATGGAAACCCTGGTCGGCGCCCGACGGCGTTAATTTCGGCCATATCATTCAGGCCTTTTGCGATCAGCTTGCCGATGACGCGGTGATCACCATGGACGCGGGGAACTTCAATTCCTGGGTCCATCGGTATTTCCCGTTCAAGCCGACGCAGATTCTGCTGGGTGCCGTGTCGGGGGCCATGGGCCTGGGTGTGCCGTCGGCGGTTGCGGCTGCCTTGCGCTATCCGGACCGTCAGGTTGTGACCGTTTGCGGCGACGGCGGGACCATGATGACCGGGAACGAACTGGCCACCGCCGTGCAGTACGGTGCGCGTGTCCGCATCTTCGTTTCCAACAACAAAAGTTACGGCACCATCCGCCTGCATCAGGAAAAGTCCTTTCCCGGGCGGATCGAGGGCACGGACCTGGTCAACCCGGATTTCGCCGCCTGGGCCGAAAGCTTCGGGGCCAAGGGCCTGCGCGTGACCTCGTCCGACGAAGCCGGCCCGGTCCTGGCGGAAGCCTTGGCCCATAACGGCCCTGTGGTGGTCGATGTGGCGGCCTCGCTGGAACATATTTCGGCCTATACCAACCTAAGCAGTTTGAAATCGGGTCCGGCCGCCTAGCCGCAACCCCGCAAGAGAAAAAGGGAAACATCACCCATGTCCGCAGCAGCATCCGATACGCCCGTAACCCTGGACGTCCGTGACCGCATCGCCGTCGTCACCATCGACAGTCCGCCGGTGAACGCCCTTGGCCATGCCGTGCGCTCGGGCGTGATGGCGGCCCTGGACAAGGTCGAGGCCGATGACGACATCGATGCCGTGGTGATCCGGGGCGGCGGGCGGTGTTTTTCTGGCGGCGCCGACATCCGCGAATTCGGCGCTCCGCCGGCGGAACCGACCCTGCGCCAGCTCTGCGCCCGGGCCGAGGAGTTTCCCAAGTATGTCGTCGCGGCCTTGCATTCGACCTCCTTCGGCGGCGGCCTGGAACTGCCGCTCAGCTGTCATTACCGCATCGCCGATGCGACGGCCAAGATCGCCCTGCCTGAGGTCAAACTGGGCATTGTTCCCGGGTCCGGTGGCACGCAGCGCCTGCCGCGCATCATCGGGGCCAAGCGGGCGTTGAAGGTCATCCTTTCGGGTGATCCGTTTTCCGCGCAAGAGGCTCTTAACCTGGGCGTGCTGGATGCCATTGTCGAAGGTGATCTGACGGTCGATGCGGTCGCCTTCGCGGGCAAGCTGGTGGCCGATAAGGCGCCATTGCGCAAGGTGCGTGATCTGGATGTTTCCGACGCAGGTCCCGAGGTGTTTGAAGACGCACGCAAGACCTGGGAACGCCGATCCCGCGGTCTTCTGGCGCCGCTGGCCTGCATCGATTGCGTCGAGATCGCGGCCAGCCAGCCGTTCGACGACGGCATGGAGGCGGAGCGCGAAATTTTCGTAAAGTGCCGGGAATCCGATCAATCCAAGGCGCAGCGTCATCTGTTTTTTGCCGAACGCGAAGCCGCCAAGGTCAAGGACGTGCCCCGCGACACGCAGAAGCGCCCCATCAACACGGCCGCCGTTGTCGGCTGCGGCACCATGGGGGGCGGCATCGCCATGTGCTTGGCCAATGTGGGCATTCCCGTGACGGTTCTGGAAACATCGGAAGATGCGCTAAAGGCCGGCATGGCCAAGGTTGAAAAGAATTACGCCGCGACCGTGTCCAAGGGCCGCCTTGCCCAGGACGAGATGGATAAGCGGATGGGACTGATCACCGGCACCACGAACTACGCCGATTTGGGCCCCGCCGATATCGTGATCGAGGCCGTGTTCGAGGAAATGGACCTGAAGAAGGATATCTTCGGCCAGTTGGACGCGGTCATGAAACCGGGTGCCGTTCTGGCGACCAATACATCGACCCTGGATATCGACGAGATCGCGTCGGCCACCAAACGTCCGGCCGATGTCATCGGGACCCATTTCTTCAGCCCGGCCAACGTTATGAAGCTGATGGAAAACGTGCGCGGCAAGGACACGGCCAAGGACGTGATCGCCACGGTCATGGATTTGGGCAAGCGGATCGAGAAAATCCCGGTTCTGGTCGGCAATTGCGACGGTTTCGTCGGCAACCGCATGTATCACCGCTATACCCGGCAGGCCTATTTCCTGTTGGAAGAAGGGGCTTTGCCGCAGCAGATCGACAAGGTGTTTCTTGATTTCGGTTTCGCCATGGGCCCCATGGCCGTGGGCGATCTGGCGGGCCTGGATGTTTCCTATTTGGTGCGTCAGCGTCAGGTGAAATTCAAGAAACCGGATGAGCGCTGGCCCGTGGCCGCTGACCGTGTGGTCGAAGCCGGCCGCAAGGGCCAGAAGACCATGGCCGGTTGGTATCGCTATGAAGAAGGGTCCCGCAAGCCGTTGCCGGATCCTGAGGTGCAGAAAATCATCGAGGAAACCTCGGCGGAACTGGGCATCGAGCGCCGAGAGATTTCGGACCGGGAAATCCACGAACGCTGTTTCTATGCATTGATCAATGAAGGGGCGAAAATTCTCGACGAAGGCATGGCCCAGCGGGCATCGGACATTGATATCGTCTGGATCAACGGATACGGCTTCCCCATTGCCAAGGGCGGGCCCATGTTCCACGCCGACCAAGTGGGCGCAGCCCATGTTTATGAACGCCTAGCCCATTGGGCGAAGGAGGCTTCGCCGGCCCTGGAGCCGGCACCGCTTCTGGAAAAGCTCGCCCGCACCGGCGGCACTTTTGCCGATCTATAGGCCGGCACAAAGACAAACCGACACCTGATATCTCGTAGACAAGGATTTAAGACAATGGACCGCGCCGTCATCGTTTCCACCGCACGCACCCCCATCGGCAAGGCCGGTCGCGGGGCGTTCAACAACACCCATGGCGCAACCCTGGCGGGACACGTCATCAAGCATGCCGTTCAGCGCGCCGGCATCGACCCGGCCGAGGTCGAGGACGTGGTGCTGGGCTGCGGCATGCCCGAAGGGGCGACGGGTAAGAACATCGCCCGCATGTCGGTGGTGCGCGCGGGACTGCCCGTATCGACCAGCGGCACGACCATCAACCGGTTGTGCGCATCGGGTCTGCAGGCCATTGCCGTGGCCGCCAACCGGGTGGTCATGGACGGTGTGCCCGTGGCCGTCGGCGGCGGTTTGGAAAGCATCAGTTTGGTCCGGGACAGCGCCATGGCCAATGAAGCCAAGGAAGACTGGCTGATGGCGCATAAACCGGAAATGTGGATTCCCATGATCGATACGGCCGACATCGTGGCCGAACGCTACAAGGTTTCCCGCGAGGCACAGGACGAATACGCGCTTGAAAGCCAATTGCGCACGGCGGCGGCCCAACAGGCTGGACGATTCGATGACGAGATCGTGCCGCTTGCCACCAAGAAGCTGATCAAGAACAAGGAAACGGGTGAAATCACGGAACAAGACGTGACGCTGGAACAGGACGAAGGCAATCGCCCGACGACGACGCTGGAAGGTCTCGCCAAGCTGGAGCCGGTCATGGGCCCGGGCAAATACATCACGGCAGGCAATGCGTCCCAGCTTTCGGACGGGGCATCGGCCTGTGTGGTGATGTCCGAGAAAGAAGCCGAACGCCGCGGTCTGCAACCGCTCGGCATTTTCAAGGGATTGGCGACAGCGGGTTGCGAGCCGGATGAAATGGGCATCGGGCCCGTATTTGCCATTCCGCGCCTGTTGGAACGCCAGGGTCTGAAGATCGATGACATCGACCTTTGGGAATTGAACGAAGCCTTTGCATCACAGGTGGTTTATTGCCGCGATAAGCTGGGCATTCCGCAGGAAAACCTGAACGTGGACGGCGGCGGCATTTCCGTCGGCCATCCCTTCGGTATGACGGGCGCGCGCCTGACCGGCCACATACTGATCGAAGGCAAGCGCCGTGGCGCCAAGAACGTGGTTGTCACCATGTGTGTCGGCGGTGGAATGGGGGCGGCTGGTTTGTTCGAAATCTGCTGAACGGACACGAATGCCGGACAATCGTGGCCAAGAGCTCAGGCAGCGTTTACGTTGCGCGGCCAATAGGTCGTGGCGGTCGTACCGCTGCCTGGTTCGCTTATGAGTTCAAGCTTGCCGCCATTCAGAACCATCAGGCGATTGACGATATAGAGCCCTAGGCCCGCCCCTTTGACGGCGCCTTGGGTCTCGGAATATTGGTATGCAGCCTTGGCTTTCAGGAATGGTTGGCCGACGGCGCTGAGCATGTCTTCGGGAATGCCGGGGCCGTTGTCGGTAATCAAAACCTTGGCGAAGCCGTTCACAAGGTCTGAATCAATTCGGATTTCGACGTTCACACCCTCGCCGCCGTGACTGATCGAATTGGTCGTGAGGTTGAGCATGATCTGGCGGAAGGATTGTTTGTCCGCCGTGATAAGCACGGGCGATTCAGATGCCAGAACGGAAAGGTTCAGGTTTGCGCGATCATTTGTCGATTGCAGTGACCGGATCAGGTTTTCGACTTCGATAACCGCATCGAATGTTTCCGGCTCCAGGGCCCGGCCCCCGGCTTCGATCATGGATACGTCCAGGATTTCATTGACCAGGGATAACAGGTGGCGGCCGCTTGTGCGGATATCGCCCAGATAATCGATGATCAGTTTGGGGTCCTGGCGCATTTGCTCCATTTCCAGCAGCAGATCGGCCATCCCGATAACCGCATTCAGTGGCGTGCGAAGTTCATGGCTCATGTGCGATATGAATTCGGACTTGGCTTGGCTGGCTTTTTCCGCCGTTTCCTTGGCGCGGGCCAGGGCGGCCGCCACGACATTGCGTTCGGTGATGTCGCGCAACGCGGCAACGATGACCGAGCGTTCGTTCTGCATGCCTTCCGTCAACGCGGCTTCCAGATAAAGGTTGCTTCCGTCCTTTCGGCGCCCGATGACTTCGAACCCGTTCCCGTCGGGGGACCGGGATGACGGGTCTGAAAAATACTGCAGCATCTGGGCCCGTTCCGAATTGGTGCGAAGGTTCGATAACAGATGGGAAATGTTAAGTCCGATAAGCTCGTTCACGGGATAGCCGAAAATCCGCACAGCGGCCGGATTACAGGTTTCGATCGTACCGTTTGTATCCAGCGTGATCACCGCATCGGCGACATTGTCCAAAATCAATTGAAGGCGCTGCGCGGTCTGATGGGCGCGTTGGCTGGCCTCCATGCGGTGGAATACCTCGCTTGCGAGCCGCCGGTCGAACACCACGGCGGCGATGCCGGCGATTAAGATCAATGAGGCGACAATGGCGGTTGCACCGGCCAGAACGTCGGAATCCAAATTCTGTAACAGGCTGCTCGACCCGGTCCGGGAAAAGCATATCGTCGATCCCATCGCCGTGTAGTGCATGCCGGCAACAGCACAGCCGATAAGCAGGGCGGAAAAGGCTTCGTTTGTAATTGTGCGAAGCATATTGCGGCGGGATGCGCGGAAGGCAACCCAAAGGGCGCACATCGCGAGGCTGATGGCGACGACGAGTGACAGCGCGAACAGCCAGAAATCGTATCGGATATAGGCGTCGAATTCGACGGCGGCCATGCCGGTGTAATGCATCAGCCCGATACCGGCTCCCAGCACCACACCGCCAAGAACCAAGCGCGCGCGCGTAACATTGGCATGGGCGACGATCTGCAGATTCCATGCACTTGCAAGGACAGCGGGCAGGGCCGACAGGAACGTGATCGCCGGGTCGTAACCAACGGGGATCGGCAGGCGATACGCCAGCATGCCGACGAAGTGCATGGCCCAAATGCCCAGCCCCATGATCAGGGCGCCGCCGGTCATCCAAAAATAGCGTGCCTTGCTGTTTTCGTGTTCGGCGATCCGGTGCAGTAAATGGATAAAGGCGAAACCGGCAAGCGTCGCAACAAAGAAGGAAAGCAGCACCAACCACAGGTTATAGGTGGCCGGCAATACGACGGACGGGTCCACGTAGAGCGCGAAAAACTGCGACGGATCAAATATCGAAGACCACATGGTTAATTTGTCTGGATCCCTGGGGGCGCTGCAAATGAGTTAAGTTGGTCATTGACCGCGCGGATGAGAGGAGGACTGTCTAACCTATGAAATTCCGTGACTTTCCCTTCGTTGGGTAATTAAGGCATTCCGGCTCTCTTACGGCTTTCCGCATGGTAAAAAATGCCATAGAAGTTGGCAAACATACATATGTCTTCAGGTTAGTCTTTGAATCCATCCGTATAGGGTGTGCATTGGTGTGCGATGGCCCGTCCCGCATTCTTCCCATCCGTCTGTATTCAATAAAACGGTTACCGCGTCATGACGAAACAGATCGCCCTTATTCACGCCACGCGCGAGGCCATTGCGCCGGTTGAAACCGCTTTTCGGGATTTGTGGCCCGGTGCCGACCATTGGACGCTGCTTGACGAAAGCCTCACGGTTGATCTCGCGGCGGCGGGAAGCAAGCTGACGCCCGAATTGGTTGATCGGTTTCTCGATTTGGCTGCCTATGCGGCGGCACGCCGCCCGGATGGTATTCTGTTCACCTGTTCGGCCTTTGGCGCCGCCATCGACGAGGTGGCCAAGACTTATGATGTGCCTGTGCTCAAACCGAATGAGGCTGTGCTTGATGAAGCCCTGGCAAAGGGCGGGCGGGTCGGTCTGCTGGCCACGCATCCGCAGACATTACCGGATATGACGGCGGAATTGGAACGCCTGGCATCGGCGCGTGGTGTCGATATCACCGTGGTTCCCTTGCTGGTTGAAGGGGCGTGGGCGGACCTTGGCGCCGGGCGGCGGGATGCCCATGACCGGGCCGTGGTCGAAGCCGCCCCCCGGCTCAGCGATTGCGGGGCAATCGCGCTGGCGCAGTTTTCCATGGCGCCCTTGGCCGGTGAGATCGCGGCACGTACAGATCTGCCCATTCTGACCAGCCCGCATGCCGCCGTGGCGGAAATGAAACGCCGGGTGACGGGGGCTTAAGGATATCCGGTCTGATTGACCGGATTACAGAGCTTATGATTGCGTGAACAGCATCGCCGCCACACCGATGCCGATGGCGATCAACACACCGAAAATGATGACATCCCGCATCGACTTGGACGACGTTCGATGTTGATTCTCGGCTTGGCTTTCGGGCGGTTGGCCTGTGGGGTTGGTGTCCATGATCTGCTTCCTCCATACGACCGATCATTGGATAAACGACCTGGGCGGGCATTGGTTCCGGTCTGGGGGATGATTTTTCCTATGCCTGCGGGCCGATAGCCGGGAAATATGTTAAGATCGGGGGCATGACCGAGAGGCGACTCATGCAGGCGATCGAGGATCAAATTCCCCAATTGCAGCGTTATGCGCGTTTCCTCGAAGCCGCGCCCGACCGGGCGGACGACCTGTTACAGGATTGTCTGGAACGGGGGGTGTCGTGCATGGACCGGTTCGAGACCGGGACGGACATGCGGGCCTGGTTGTTCACCATCATGCATAACCTGTTTATCGACCGTGCGCGTCGGCGGCAACGGCGAGCCCCCCATGTTCCGGTCGAGGATTGGCTTGTGGAAATCGGTCAACCGCCCGACCAGATCGACCGCTTGCGGCTTAAGGATCTGGACCGTGCCCTGGCGGGCCTGAAACCCCGGGACCGGCGGATTTTACGCCTGGTGGTTATCGAAGGAAAACCCTACCGCGACGTGGCGCGCGAGTTGGATATCGCCGTCGGAACGGTGAAAAGCGGCCTGTCCAGGGCGCGAAGGCGCCTGGCCCGCGCGGCCTGATTCTGCCCGGTTGCGGCCGCGAAATCGCCGTATTCGTTTCATCAAACGGAAACCTGTCCCGTATTTCGGAATGCGTCCTTGCGATCCGTTCAATCCCTTCAGACGTCAGTAGCGCGTACAGCCGGCAATGCGGTTTGCGCATATCGTTTCACGCATTGCTGCGAACAGAGAGAAGAGGATCACATGACATATCGAACGCACATTCGAAAACCGATGACCCTGATGGCTGCCACTGCGGCGATTGCCGCCGTGATGTCGGGCGCACCGGCTGCGGCTGCGGCCGACAAGCAGTCCCCGCCTGAAAGCTCGTCCGGGGAAACCATGGATGCCTTCGCCGATTGGGCTCAAAAGCAGGCCACGGCGCTGGACAACAAGCTTGACGAGGCGGCCTCCAAGGCCAAGGAAGCGGGCGCCGATGCCGCCGACGAGGTTAAGGAAGAATGGCGCGAAGCCCGCGCGGCCATTGATCGTCAACGTGACGCGCTTAATCAGCAAATCGCCGAATTGAAGAAATCGGCCAAGGGCGAATGGACGGACGCAAAGGAAGCGACCAAGCAGGGCTTGGCCGTGCTTGGCGACAAGATCGAGGAATTCCGCGCCATGGTTTCGGGGCGGCAAGACTCCTAGCCCATCGGCCGGCACCGTCGCCGGCCGATCAATAACTCCCCATGTATGAAGAAGGAGACCTTTATGACTTTTAATCTTCCCGATCTTCCCTATGCCGCCGATGCCCTGTTGCCGCATATGTCGGAACAGACCTTGAATTTCCATCACGGCAAGCACCATCAGGCTTATATCGACAAACTGAATGCCGCCGTGAAGGGCACGGATTACGCCGACATGGACTTGTTGGATGTCGCGTGCCGGGCCCATGAAAAAGATGATCAGAGCGTGTTCAACAACGCGGCACAGGCCTGGAACCATGGGTTCTTCTGGCTATGCATGACGCCGAACCCGGCCAAGGAGCCGCAGGGTGATCTGGCGGCAAAGATCACCGAAACGTTCGGCAGTTTGCCGCAACTTCGCACCAAGTTCATCAGCGAAGGTATGGCACGGTTCGGGTCCGGCTGGGTCTGGCTGGTTGAACAGGCGGACGGTACGCTTGGCGTGCTCAGCACGGCCAACGCCGGCCTTCCCCAGACCCAGGGATTGAAGCCGTTGCTGACCTGCGATCTGTGGGAGCATGCCTATTACCTGGATTATCAGAACGCCCGTCAGGCGTTCCTTGAAGCCTTCTTTGACCATTTGGTCGATTGGACCTTCGTTGAAAAATGTCTGGCGACAGAGGGCGATCCGCAAACGCTGGCGGCCTGACCCCCGGCCGCATGGCGACCGGAAGCAGGGGAGGTATGCATTGAATTCCCTTGACTTCCCGGTCCCATCGGCGCCTTGTGTGGCCAGCGACACTCCCACCCAGGTCGAATTTCGATCGCGTGCCGGGCCCCTTAATAGCGACCCGGACTTCTTTCTTACCGACAAATGCGGGCGTTTCGTGAGGCGGGCCACTGCAAGGATGCAAGCCCGGCCGAGAATGCTTGCATGATGCCGGCGATCCCGTCGGCCCCGCTGGATCACGTGGGGCCGCGCGGGCGATGATTTATTGATCGAGAAAGAACAAAATCGAAATGACTGACTTTTCGGGCCTCAACCTGGCCCAACCCATCCTTCGTGCGCTGAGCGACGAAGGCTACACCACCCCCACTCCCATTCAGGAAAAATCAATTCCGCCGCTGGTCGAAGGGCGTGATCTTCTTGGCGTGGCGCAGACGGGGACCGGCAAGACCGCGTCCTTTGCGCTGCCGATCCTGCAAGGTTTCGCGACCCAGTCGCGCAAGGCGCGGCCCAATCGCCCCTATGCCCTGATCCTGGCGCCGACGCGTGAACTTGCGGGCCAGATCACGGACAGCCTGCGGAACTACGGCCGCCACCTGCACCTGCGTATTCAGACGGTGTTCGGCGGAACCTCCATGCGTCCGCAGATTACCGGCATGGCGAAAGGTGCCCATATTCTGGTCGCCACCCCAGGCCGCTTGATGGACCTGATGAAACAGCGCCATGTGCAATTGGACGGTATCGAGGTTTTCGTGCTGGACGAAGCCGACCGCATGCTCGACATGGGCTTCATCGGCGACGTCAAACGGATCGCCCACGTGCTGCCCGCCAACCGTCAGACCGTGCTGTTTTCGGCGACCATGCCGAAAACCGTCGAAGGTCTTGCCGGGGAGCTTCTGAACGATCCTGTGCGGGTCGAGGTTGCCCCCGCTGCGACCACGGCGGAAAAAGTCGAACAGCGTGTGCTGTTCGTCGCCAAGGACAACAAGCGCGCCTTGCTGTGCGATCTGATGAACGACGAAGGCATCGAGCGTGTCCTGATCTTTACGCGCACGAAACATGGCGCGGACCGGGTCGCCCGGCATCTGCATCAGGCCGGCGTGGCATCCGATGCGATCCACGGCAACAAGGCGCAGAACGCCCGCCAACGCGCATTGAAGGGGTTTCGTGACGGCCGCATCCGCGCCCTGGTGGCAACGGACATCGCCGCCCGTGGTATCGATGTGGACGGCGTGACCCACGTCATCAACTTCGATCTGCCGAACGACCCGGAAAGCTACGTTCACCGCATCGGCCGCACGGCGCGTGCCGGCGCGTCGGGGATCGCCATTTCCTTTTGCGCCCATGACGAACGCGGCAACCTGAAGGACATCGAACGCTGTATCCGCCAGCCGCTGCCGACTTTCGAAGAACATCCCTATCATGCGGCCGATATCGCCAGTTCCGTGGCCAACGACACGGGCCCCGGAAACCGGGGTCAGGGTCGTGGCCAAGGCCGCGGACGTGGCCAGCAGGGCCAGGGCCGTAAAGGTCCGGGCAATGGCGGGCCTAAGCGGGGCGGCGGGCGTAATCGGCGCGGCCCCCAGGATGGAAACCGCGGCAACAGGGGTATGGCGGCCTAGTCCTGCCAACGGGTAAACTCTTCTCCTGCCGCTGATTTTGGCGGGAGAGGAGACCCGATGACAGCACCGCAAACTTTGCCCGCCGAGGGCGTCCATACGATCGCCGTGAACCTTGAGTTGGCGGGAAAACCCGTCACCTTGAAACTGCGCGTCGATCTTGCGCAGATGTCGCATCGTATGATCGTCACACCGGTCAGCGAAGGCCGCCTTTACGAAGAGGCCTTATCTTTTCTTTTGCTCAGGATTTTACGCCCGGGTGACCGGTTTCTCGACGTGGGCGGACATATCGGATTTTTCTCGCTTCTGGCATCCCATCTTGTCGGCGACGATGGTCGGGTCATGGTGCTTGAGCCCAATGCGGACAATTTCGCCTGGTTGACGGACCTCATGGCCTTGAATGAACGGGGCAATGTGACGGCCGTCAACAAGGTCGCGTCCGAAACGGACGGCACCATCGAATTCTTCCGCAATGCGGATAACGACGGCGGTCATGCTCTTTGGGATCCGGGCCTGCACGACTTCAATAAGCAGTCCCGGGAAAACCCAGAAAAGGACAGCTATCCATCGACCCGGTTGGACACGCTGACCGGTTCGGAAGGTTTCGACACCTGCCGTGCGGTCAAGATCGATACGGAAGGGGCGGAACTGACCGTGCTGAAAGGCGGGGGCGAGTTTTTCGTGCCCGACCGCGTGCCCTTTGTCGTCTGCGAAATCAACGGTTTCGGATTGCAGCAAATGGGAGCCAGCCAGGAAATGCTGCGGGCCCACATGAAAGACCGCGGCTACGACACCTTTGCGTTCGGGCAGAAGGATTCTCTGCCGGCCCTGGTTCCGGACAGCACGGTGCTGACATCCCCTTATGTTTTCAACATTCTGTTTTCAACAATGGATGCCGTGGCGGAAGCCTGGCCCGTGGCACCGGTTCTTGAGGCTTAACGTTCTGCCGTCTTAACGACGGTTTCGTGAAATCCGAACAGCATGTCCGCGGCTTCGTTCACGGCCTTGTTCAGGGAATGGCCGACGCTGATGACGAAGGGGTCATCGGCGGTCATGTCGGGGGAAAATTTGTTATCCATTTCATCGGGCGGAAGCAGGGGTGCATGCCCGGCCCAGGTGTGCCTGCCCGTGCGGATGACGGCATCGTAAGCTCGTCGCGGCTCCAGGCCGTCAAGCGTGATGAATTTCTCGAACATGCGGCCGCCCGACAACGATGGTGTTCTGGCGCCGACCCAGTTCTCGACCTCGGCATGATGGCTTTCGCCCTTGATGGTATGCCCGTACTGCGCCAGGTCGCCGATGTAATGCATGGCAGCTCCCAGGAAATAAGCCGCATGGCCGGAATTACCCGCCCGGTAGGCCAGGACGGCCTTGTCATATTCTTCCTGCGCACGCGTTGCGGGCAGGTCGAAGGTGACGGCGCCGAAATCGTCGAACCGTAGGTCATGCCGTCCCTGACCGGTGTCGTTGTAACCCCGATTGGGTGCGCCGCAGAAGGCTTGGATCTTAGCGTAGTCGGGGGCCTCGGTGCCGATCAGCATCAAGACGCGGTGCGGGTCCAGCCAAGCCCGGGCATCTGGCGGCAGCATCTCCCGTGCCTGATCGGCGATCCAGTCATGGGTCGAATAGGGCGGCACTCGGCAATCGGCGGCGTTGTTGGTGACCTTGTTGCCGGGCGGGCCGTTCTTCCATGCCAGGGCCGGGTCGCTTAGCAAGACCAGCAAGGTAACCGCCGTGAAAAGTGACGCGCATGCTCGGGTCATGGGGCGCCGTCCGGGGCGCTTCAGATCGAAAACGGCGTGACGGAGATCGCACCGTCGCCCGCCACGACAAGGTGATCCGGCTCAATCGCGGTCCATTGCGTGAGGTCGTCATCCAGCGGTTCCGACAGGATGATGATGGCCGTGCCCGTGGCGACGGTAACCGTATCCGTCAGGTCATGGGGTTTGGCCCCCATGCCCACGTAGAGCGTGGGCACATGTCCCGATGAGGCATGACGCATGGCCCAGATGCTTTGGCCGTCCGTCACGGCGATGGTCATGTAGAAGGGATCGGTGACGCCCGCATCGGTTTGGGCGGCTTCAATGGTTTGAATGGCTTGCCGGATGGCTTGTTCGGGGTCGTCTTCCAGGCCGTAGGTCAGCAGCAGGTGAAAGAAAATCTCGCTGTCCGTGGTGCCCTGTATGCCGGAAAACAGTTCCGGTGCCACTGCGAAGGTAAGTGTCCGGCGGACCTTTTCAAACCCGCCGATCGCGCCGTTGTGCATGAACAGCCATTTACCGTGGCGGAAAGGATGGCAATTGGTGCGGTTGACGGAGGTGCCTGTGGTCGCGCGCACATGGCCGAAAAACAGGTGGGATTTCACCTGCTCGGAAATGTTCAGCAGGTTCACGTCATTCCAGGCGGGCAGGATGTCCTTGTAAAGGCCCGGCTGTTCACGTTCGCCATACCAGCCGATGCCGAAGCCGTCGGCATTGACCACATGCACGCTTTCAAGAGCGGACAGGCTTTGCCGCGCCAGCGAGTTTTCCGGGCGCAGCAACAGACTATCCAAGAAGATCGGCGGTCCCGCATAGGCAAGCCAACGACACATGGCGATCTCCTTTTTTAATCGCGATTAACTGTATCTGTTTCCGGCGGCAACGCCACCACCATCGACGACGATGGTCTGTCCGGTGATGAAACTTCCGGCTTGCGATGCCAGCAGGATGGCGGTGCCGGCAATGTCTTCCGGGTCGCCCAGGCGGCCCAGGGGATAAGCGGCCTCGGCTCTGGCGCGGGCTTCCGGGTCTTCCCACAGAGCCTTGGCGAAATCGGTTTTGATCAGGCCCGGTGCGATGGCGTTGGCGCGAATGTTGTGAGGGCCCCATTCCACGGCCAGATTGCGGGCAAGCTGCATATCGGCGGCCTTGGATACGGCATAGGCCCCCAGGTTCATGGAACCTTTCAGGCCGCCGACGGATGAAATCAGGATCACCGATCCGTCACGGCGTTTTGCCATGTCCGGCAGGGCCAGATTGCACAGTTTTAATACGTTGGTGACATTGACCTGCAGGATTTTCTCCCAGGCGCCGTCGTCGATGCCGGACATGGGGCCATGGTAGGGATTGACCGCAGCATTGCAGACCAGGATATCGATCTTGCCCCAGGTTTTAATCACTTTTTCAACGAGATCGCTCAGTTGTTCTGCATCGGAGACGTTACATGCCGCGGCCATGGCTTCGCCGGGTCCGTCCGTGTTTTCCTGATTGATGGCATCGGCCACGGTTTCGCAAACGTCCAGTTTCCTCGAGGAAATCACCACTTTGGCGCCTTGGCGGGCATAGGCTTCGGCGATGGCCTTGCCGATTCCCCGGCTTGATCCGGTTATCAATGCGACTTTGCCCGTGAGATCGAACATGGTGGTCATGGTGTTTCCTTTGCTTGGTCTGGTTTAACCCTTGGTAGGGCACACTTTTTCATGGTTTTCCCGGTTTGGAAACGGGTCCGTTCCTGTATTTTGAAACCCTAACTTTCGGCTGGGTTGACCGCGACCGTTTCATGCATTTGACTTTGATGAACCGAGGGTGGGATTCCCACCATCAAAAAATGTCTCCGTGACAAACACGGAGCGCAGATTGCTCAAGGGGGCCAATACTTTGGCCAATATTAATCTGCGTGCGTTCACCGCCCTGGTCGTCGATCGGGACGATGCGCACCGGTGGATGATGCATAATCTCCTCCAGGCATTGGGCGTCGGCGAGATTTTGACGGCGTCCAACAACGATGAAGCGTTGAACCTGCTGAGGCGCCTTTCCAAAAAACCGGTTTCAGAGCGCATCGACACGGTCGATTTCATGATCTGCGACATCGGTGACGAGGCGCTCAACGGGATCGCGATGGTGCGCTGGGTCCGCATGCATAAGGAATCACCGAACCGATTTTTGCCGGTGATCCTCATGGACAAAGCGTTCGAGCCCCAGGATATCGTCGAGGCTCGGGGGTTCGGAGCAACCCATTTCCTGCTGAAACCGGTCACGGTAGATAGCCTGGTCGATCGGATTTTGACCTTGGTCAACCGGCCACGGCCTTTTGTCTACAACAATGGGTATTTCGGGCCGGATCGCCGCGGTAGTGCCAAGGCCGTCAATGACGACCGTCGGGAAATCGGTCCGGAGGACGTTCGGGTTGACCGGTCTCCTTTGGTGACGGCGCTTGAACGTTTTCCGAACGACAGCGTAATCCGCATTTTTCGGCCGCCCAATCACCTGAAACGGAAAGCCGGCGGCGATGACGAATCGGATGCCCTGTTTACCGAGGGGGCATTTTTCAAGGCACAGAAAGAGCTGCAGAAATCGAAAGAGGAATATGTCGGCTCCGCCCTTGATTATGTGGAAAGCCTGCAACGCATCATGGCGGAAGCGGAAACGGCTTCGGACAAATCGGAGCATTTCCAGCGCATCAATACGCTCGCCAATCAGTTGGGGCTGCAGGGCGAGACATTCGGATATCCGCTGGTTTCAATGGTTGGGAATTCCCTGATGCGGTTCACGGGCGGGGGATTGCCGAACAGTGACTCCAGCATCGATTTGGTCAAGGTGCATATCGACTCCCTGACTGTTATCCTGCGCAACAACATCGCCGGTGACGGTGGCGAGACCGGGCGCGAATTGGTGTCTCAGCTTCAGGCCGCCATCAAGAAGATCACGAAGACCGCCGCGGCGGGTTGATGCGCGCGAAGACCGGAAAGAAGGATAAGCCGCCCTGCATTCAGGAACAGGCCATGCGCTTAACTCAACCGTCACTCGGCGTTCACATCGCGGTCATAGGGGGCGTGTATCACCCCGACCATGTTCGCTGCTCCCCGCATCCCGGTCCGTGAAATGAACACGGCGCCTCTCACCGGAACCATGGTTCTGGTCGTCGGACCGTCCGGTGCCGGCAAGGACAGTTTGATCGACGGTGCCCGTGAAACCTTGAAAACTGCCGGCGATGTTGTCTTCCCGCGCCGCGAGATCACCCGGCCGGCAGAAGCCGGAGGCGAGGATCATGTGCCGGTTACGGAAAACCAGTTTCATGCCCGGCGTGAGTTGGGCGGATATCTATTGTCCTGGGGAGCACACGGTTTGTGGTACGGCATCCCGGCCGAAATCTCGGCGGATTTAAGGGAGGGGCGGACCATCGTGGTCAATACCTCTCGGTCGGTGATCGATGACGCCCGGTCGAGATTTTCCAATCTGCGGATTGTTTCGGTCAACGTGGATGATGCCACGTTGCGTGCGCGCCTGGATGCACGCGGGCGGGAAACGGAAGAGCAAATCGCCTTGCGGCTGGAACGCGCCCGGGCCTTCCGTGTGGAAGGCCCGGACGTCATTCAGTTTCCCAATGATGGGTCGCTTCAGGCGGCGGTCGACCGCTTCACCGATGTCTTGCGCGACCTGAAGCCTACGGATTGATGAACAGTGCTACCTTAGGGCGATGACTTCGACGCGGCGGCTGCCGTCGAACCAGAACCAATCCGGTGCGGTATCGCCGAACGCTTCGGCCCGCGAGGATAACGCCAAGTTCTGCGGTTTGATTCCGGCGCCGATCAGGCGAACCGCGACGGCGCGGGCGCGTTCCATGGCCAATTGGTCATTGAATTCAGCCGGCCCGCGCTTGTCCGCTTGGCCAATCATGCAGATTTTCGAATAAGGCGCCACTTCCTGCGCATAGGTGCGGATGTCCTTTTCCTGATCCTGCGGTACGGCGGCACTGCCGGTTTTGAAGCCCTTGATGACCAGCGGGATCGGCTGACCCTGGTCTAACTCGGATTCACATGAGGAATCGAAGGGTTCCGCCGCACGGGCGATATTTGTGGCCAGCAGGCTCGTGGCGAGCAGACCGGCGGCAGTCAAGCTTGCGGCAACGACGCCCGTTGCGATCAGGCCCAAGGACGGGCGGGGTTGGGTTGCTGTGCGTGACATGGTCGTATCTCCTTCTATCGGGTTGATCCGATGGCAGAAGGTATCGCGCCGGAACGCGGCCTTTGTTGGCGGAAAAAGGGACCATTTGGTGTCGGCGATGCCACAATTGGGGCGCCGTATCCGCGGTCAGCGTTTGACCGCAAGCGTCAGGCCGTCGGCCACGGACAGCATGGAAATCGAAACCCGGTCGTCGTTCTTGAGGCCTGCGTTAAAGGCGCGGATTGCCTGCGTGTCGGTGGATGTGTCCGCACTGTCCATGACCCGCCCGCTCCATAACACGTTGTCGACGGCGATCAACCCGCCGGGGCGAAGCAAGCTCAGACAGCGCTCGAAATAATTGCCGTAGTTTTCCTTGTCCGCATCGATGAAGGCCATGTCGAATTGACCGCCGCGCCTTTCGGAAATCAGCGCGTCCAGGGTTTCGACCGCCGGGGCAAGGCGCAGCGACACCCGCCCGTCCACGCCGGCATCGGCCCAATAGCGCCGCGCGATCGCGGTATATTCCTCGGACACATCGCAACAGATCAGCTCGCCGTCATCCGGCAGGGCCAGGGCCATGGCAAGGGAACTGTATCCCGTGAAAGTGCCGACCTCGATGATCCGCCTGGCACCGATCAGTTGCACCAACAGCCCCAGTAATTGACCCTGGTCGGGGGAAACCTGCATCATCGCCCGGGGGTGGTCGTCCGTTTCCTTGCGTAGCTTGGCAAGAATTTCCGGTTCACGCAGGGTAGTGTCCAGAATGTAATCGTAAAGGGCGGGGTCCAGCCCCGTGGTTGCTTTTGTCACGATTTCGACATCCTTGTTGATAAAGGGTCCAGCGGAGTCATTCCCCGCGTTTAACTGTAATCGGTGCGCCCGCCGGCACGGCGGCCAGAGTCTTCACGTCCTCGACGGCGTCCGCCCAGATGTTGCAGGGCGATGCCAAGCGGCATTCGTCCCCTTGGGAAATGGGCGTGCGGCCGAAGCCGATGGCGATGCTGTCCCCGTCCGGCCAGAATGCGATTTCGCCGGGCTCGACCACGGCGCGGGCATCGGCCTCGCGGGCCGGGGACACGGGCGTGGGGAAATAGACTTCTTCGCCCCAGGTGCTGGCATTGGCCGAAAATGGCAGAGCTTCCCAGATCGCGGTGGCGGTGGGGGTATCCCGCAGCTTGGCGGTGATGGTCACGGATCCGATGGTCATTTTGATCGTTTTCATGGGATCAGGTGTCTCCTCCTCGTTTCTTGAGATGCGGCTATCCTAACCGCTTTCTGGCCGGGTGCGAGCCCGGCCGGGGACGTTATTGCATCGTGGGGCCGGCCTCCAGATTGTCGGCGGCGGACCGGTCCTGGCAGGGGCCGGCCTGATGGTGGACCATGCGCCATCGGGCCCCGTTTCGAACGAAGACATTGGTTGCCGTCAGCAAGGTGCCGGGCATGCGTTCGAACCCCGTGACATAGGCGGTGTCACCGGCGATGAAGGCTTGCGCGCCGACACATCGGATGTCCGTGGTCTCGCCCGATGCCAGGATCGTCGCCCAGCTGTCCATGACGTCGGATTGCCCGACCAGGGGGCGCCAGCCGGGGTGAATGCAGGTGATGTCCCGGTCGTCCGCCCAGACATCCCGCATCTGTGCGAAATCTCCGCTTGCGAAGGCTGTGTAAAAGGCGTCGTTGGCGAACAGAATGGATTCCTTGTCTGACATGCGGTGCGTCTCCGTTTCTTTTCCGGCACCCGAAGGCAGACTATCCGGCCGCCGACAGAGTCAACGGAATGATCCTATTCGTGCCGCCGTTGGTCAAATGTCTGGCGCGGCGATCCTTGCCCGTTGAAAATGGGGACGAAAGGCGTCGCCATCAACAGGTGGCGGTTGCCGGATTTGATGAAATCGCCGGAATGCTCAAATCAAGGGATCAGCCATGGCCGAGACATCCGAAAATCCCACGGATCGGGAAACTCTGGAAGAAGATGCCAAACGGGGCCTGCCGCTTGATTTGATGACGGCGGTGCCGGGGCTCAACCCCCGGGATATGTCCGTGCTAATCGTCAGCGGCCTGGGCAAGGGGATTTCCCTGAATGCGGGCGTCGATAACGGCGACGGCACGGCGACATTGCTGGAACGCGACCTGGAGGTCCCCGGCGGCTTGCGCATGCGGTTTCCCCCCGGGGCCGGCGGCCCACACGCCTTTGCCGTCACGGTGATTTCCGGGGACGGCCATGTGCGCACGGGCAGCCTGACGGTGGAACCGGGCCTGGCATCCCTGGAAACGGGATTGCGGTTTTCCATCGAAACCCCCGTGGTCATGGACGGCAAAGGGCTGATCGGCTTCCCGGTTGCGATTTCGTTCAGCCGCGGCTTGGGCAAGATGGTCGGTGAGGTTTCCTTCCTGCTGTCGGGTGTGCCGCCCGGCGTGCATTTGACCAATGGCGTGCGGGATGGGGAGGAAGACGGCGACGGCCCGTGGCGGATGGGGTTGGACGATCTGCGGGATTTGAATCTGATCGTGCCGGATGGTCAGCCGGCATTCGATGTCGAATTGACGGTCGATGCCCGAGGTCAATCAGGCGGCAGGCTTAAGTTCGTGCGCTCGGTGAGAGTCGTGCCGCCAGGGGCGCGGGCACAGGAAACGCCGCCGGATGTGGCGCCGTCCGGAAACAAGTCGCCTGTACAGGCAAAGCCAACTGAACCGGCGCCCAATGCGCCGGAGTCACCGCCGGTGACGGACTGGCTGACGGGGAATGGTGTTTTTACCTTCGCATCGGGCCATGGCGGGGACCTGTTCGAAGGCGGTTACGGCTGGTCGGAAGGTGCTGCGGCTGAGGCCACTCGGGGAAAGACGGAGAGTGGCGCCGTGTTGCGGCTTTTGGCGGGCGGGCCGGTCATTGACGGGCCCGAGCCGATTGTTTGGTGAACGGCCGGGCGCAAGGCGCGGTCAGTTGACCGTCGTATCCGTGGAATCTTCGATAGCATCGGCTTCGATCATGGCGTGATAAATCTTGATCGCCTGTGCTTTTGTGATGCCGCCCGCGCGGGCACCGGCCTGCACCATGGCAAGCGACGGCTGCATCGGCACGAACTTGATGCCGAGATCGACAAGCTCCTCAAGCTCGGCAAGGGCCAAACCTAAGGTAGGGGAGGAGCGTTCTGTTCTGGAATTCATGCTGTTTCTCTTTCCGGTTTCATTTGTCATTCCTCGAATTCCGCACGACTGCACCGGTTAGATAGGCAAACAACATGCCAATTTCACGTATCCTGGCCGTTGGTCATAGATCACTTGCTCTTTCGGGTCGTACCTTTCAAAAGTCTTGTCCGTAATCTAGTCTCCCGCGCATGATCGAAAGCACCCAGAAAACGTTATGAACACCAACGATTCCGCCATTTACCACATGTGCCGCCGCGAAGAATGGACCGCCGCAGAAACGGCGGGGGCTTACGGCGGCTCGTCCCAGGACCGGGCCGACGGCTTCATTCATTTCTCAAATGCACAGCAGGTCGTGAAAAGTGCGGCCAAACACCGGGCCGGTCAGGACGGGCTTGTCCTTTTGCGTGTCGATACGACAAAACTGGGCGATGCATTGAAATGGGAAGAATCGCGGGGCGGTGCCTTGTTCCCGCATCTGTATGGCGAGTTACCCGTGGATGCGGTGATCGCGGTTTATGACGTGCCGCTCGGCCCCGACGGATTACACGTATTTCCACCCGAATTGAATTTGACGGAGGGCGAATAAATGTCCCTTGCCGAACGGCTGATGCCGGCGCTTCGCTGTCTTGATGCGGAAACGTCCCATGGTCTGGCCATCGCCGGGTTGCGCATGGGGATGGTTCCGCCGGTGCCGACGTCGGATCGTCCGGTGCTGGCATCCCGTATCTGGGGGATGGATTTCTCTAACCCCGTGGGGCTTGCCGCCGGGTTCGATAAAGATGCTCGCGTGCCCCGCGCGGTATTGGGATTGGGCTTCGGTTTCGCCGAAGTCGGCAGCGTCACGCCCAAGCCACAACCCGGCAATCCCAAACCGCGTCTGTTCCGCCTGACGGCGGACCGCGCCGTGATCAACCGCATGGGCTTCAACAACGGCGGCCATGCGGCCATGGCGGCGCGTATGGCCAAGTTTCGCGCCGGTCTGGGCAGCGGCGGGATCGTCGGCGTCAATCTGGGCCGCAACAAGGATTCCACGGACGAAGTTCAGGATTACGTGCTGGGTGTGGAACGGTTGGGCGCGCTTGCCAGTTATCTGGTGGTCAACGTATCGTCCCCGAACACGCCGGGATTGCGGACCTTGCAGGACCGGGGGCCGCTGACGGCTTTGTTGACGGCGGTGAAAACCGCGCGCGACGGATTGCAGAACCGCCCGCCGCTGTTGGTCAAGATCGCACCCGATCTGGCCAGCGCCGACCTGGAAGACATCGCCGCCGTTGCAGCCGACGTCGGCATCGACGGCATCATCGCGACCAACACCACCATCAGCCGTCCCGACAGCCTGCGCGATCCGCAAAAGGACGAGACGGGCGGGCTTTCTGGCATCCCCTTGAAAGGCATGGCCAAGGACGTTCTGTCGGATCTGTATCAACTGGTCGGCCGGGAAATTCCCTTGATCGGGGTGGGCGGCATCGCCACGGGGGCGGATGCTTATGCGCGCATTCGCGCGGGCGCCACGCTGGTGCAGGTCTATTCGGCCTTGGTTTACGAAGGCCCCTATTTGGCGGCAAAAATTGCAAACGAGCTGGCGGACCTTCTCGACCGCGACGGTTTCAAGTCGGTCGCCGCCGCCGTGGGTGTCGATCACCACTGACCGGCGATGCTGCCTAGCCTTCTTTTTTCAAGGAAGCTTCCGTGCGTTCCAACACGCCGCGCAGCAGTTTGAAGGCGATGGGCGCCATGGCGACCAGGAAGATCACGCGCACCATGTGATGGACCGAGACAAAGGCCACGTCGATTCCAAGCGATAGGCTGATCAAGGTCATTTCGGCCAGCCCCCCGGGGGCGAAAGCCAGCCAGACCGTATTGACCGGAATGCCGGTGAATTCATGGACGACCCAGGCGCCGGCCAGGGCCGAGCACAACATGAATACGGTCAGTCCCGCTGCCTGGATCATGGTGGCGGACATCTCGCGTAGGGAGATGCCCAGAAAGCGGCAGCCGATCGAGGCCCCGATCACGACCTGGGCCAAGGCGATGATTTCTTGGGGCGGGCGGGCTTCCGTAAAACCAGCCAAATGCACAATTGCTGATACAAGCGTCGGTCCCAGCAATTGGGCGGCCGGGAAGCGCAGCTTGCGCGCACCGTAAAAGCCGACCACGGCACAGGCGATCAGAATGGCCGCATCCTTAAGGCGCACATCGGACATGTTGCCGAGCGCGCCCATGTTGCCCGGCTGGTAGCCTTCGAAGAATTTGAACCAGAAAGGGATGACCAGAACGGTCAGCATGATGCGGACGGAATGGTTGAGGGAAATCTTGCGGTCGTCGGCGCCCATGGCTTCGCCCAGCAAGGCCATTTCCCCGAACCCGCCCGGCGAGGCCGAAAAATAGGACGTCGCCGCATCCCATTTGGCGACGCGCACAAGATAGTAGGACACCATCGCCGTCACGCCGAGGGCATAGACCAGCAGCATGGAGATTGACGCCACCCATTCCGTCGCGTGGCGGATTGCTTCGGGTGTGAACCCGGCGCCCAACATGACGCCCAGCACCGGCACCATGTAGATGCGCAGGCGCTTGGGCCGGACCAGGGGGGCGCCCGACAGCGACGCGATCAGCGTGAATACCAGGGCCCCGATCATCCACGGCAGGGGCATGTGCAATTCATGGAACAGCACGCCGCCGACGCCACCCAATGCCAGGGTCAGAGCCATGCGGATGGGGCGTGTTTTCGGATTGCCCTGCGGTTCGGGGATTGCGTCGTCGCTGTCTGTGTCGTCGCTATTATCGGTGGAGGTGTCGGTCGGTTTGTCGGCGGAACTCACGGTTCGAACTGCTCCTTGAGGATGCGTTCTTCCAGGTTGTGTTCGGGGTCGAACAGCAATTCAAGCCGGTGGGTATGATCCTGGCAGATTTCCACACGTTTGACGTCGCGTACTTCGGTGTAATCGGCGGTCGCACTAACGGGGCGCAGGTCCGGTTGCAGGATATCGAACGCGATCTCGGCCTTGCGGGGCAGCAAGGCTCCCCGCCAGCGCCGGGGCCGGAACACGGAGATGGGGGTCAGCGCCAGAAGGTCCGATCCCATGGGAATGATCGGGCCGTGGGCCGACAGGTTATAGGCCGTCGACCCGGCGGGCGTGGCGACCAGCACGCCGTCGCAAATCATTTCATCCAACCGCGTGATGCCGTCGATGAAAATGCGGATCTTCGCCGCCATACGGGATTCGCGGATCAAGGAGACCTCGTTGATGGCAAGCGCCGTGGTCGTTTCGCCGTTGGCGTCGATGGCGGTCATCTTCAGCGGGCGCAGGGCGACCGATTGGGCGCGGGCGATGCGTTCCGGCAGGCCGTCTTCCAGATATTCGTTCATCAGAAAGCCGACCGTGCCCCGGTTCATGCCGTAAATGGGGATGCCGCTGCCGATCGAGCCATGCAGGCTTTCCAGCATGAAACCGTCGCCGCCCAGGGCGACGATCACGTCGGCTTGGTCCGCCGGGATGTTGCCATAGCGGTGGGCAAGAAGCTTCAGGGCGTCCTGGGCTTCTTCCTGTTTGGCGGCGACAAAGGCAATCTTCGAGACAGGGCGGGCGTCGGTCATGGCGGTCTTTGAAATTAAAGGGAAACTTTCCGCAACTTAACCGCTATCGCATGGTTGCGGAAGCTTTCCGGTAATTTCATACTCATTGGTATGTCTCGTGCTTATAAACCGGACCGAACGCGGCGCCAAATTCTGGAGGCCGCATACGGCGTCATCCACAGCCACAGCTTTCAGGCTGCCGGCCTGAACGACATCCTGGCCATGACCGGTGTGACCAAGGGGGCCATGTATCATCACTTCCCGAACAAACTGGCGCTCGGATATGCGGTGGTCGACGAATTGGTGAAGGACTATCTGAATGACTGGTGGCTGTCGCCGCTTGATCATGCGGATGGGGAAGGGGTTGATGACCCGCTTGCGGCCATTGCCCGCGCCATTCAGGACAACATGACGGAACGGGTTCCCGCGATTCATCATCTGGGCTGCCCCTTGAACAACCTTGCTCAGGAAATGTCGCCCATCGACGGCGGATTCCGGCAGCGGATCGAGGACCTGTACCGCACCTGGCGGCGCGGTCTGTCGCGGGCCCTGACACGCGGTCAGCACGCGGGTACGGTTGCCGCCACGGTGGATACGGACGAGGCCGCGACCCTGATCATCGCCGTCGTCCAGGGCGCGTTCGGTCAGGCCAAGTCGGCCCAATCCATGGCGCCGTTCCATGACTGCATGGCGGGTCTGAACCGTTATCTGATGGGGCTCAGGCCTTAGAAGCCCTCGCCCCACCCGAAGGATCGTTAATCGCCTGTCGCCTGCAGTTGTTCGATGGCTTCCAACACTTTCGGCGGTGACAGGGGCAGGGAGCCCATGGTCTTGCCGATGGCGTTTTCGACCGCATTGGCGACGGCGGCGGGGGCAGGCACGATCGGCGGCTCACCCACGCCGCGCACCCCATAGGGATGGTTGGGGTTCGGGACCTCGACGATCACCGTGTCGATCATCGGAACGTCCGATGCCACCGGCATGCGGTAATCCAGGAATCCGCTGTTCAGCAGGCGCCCCTTGTCGTCGTAGATATATTCTTCGTTGAGCGCCCAGCCGATGCCCTGCACGGCGCCGCCTTGCATCTGGCCTTCGACGTAATCGGGTGAAATGGCCCGGCCGGCATCCTGAATGACGGTATAGCGTTTCGGCGACACGAATCCCGTTTCGGGATCGACTTCGACATCGACCAGCTGCGCGCTGAACGCGGCCCCGGCACCACCGGCATTGATTTCCGAATGACCGGCGATGGGGCCGCCCATTTTGGTCGCCATACCGGCAAGCTGTTTCAGGGTCAGGGGTTCGATCCCGCTGCGCCGGGTTTCGGCTTGCCCTGCTTCCCAGAAGACCTCGTCGACGGGGATGTCCCATTTCCTGGCGGCCAGGGCGCGCAGCTTTTCGATGATTTCACGGACCGAATTGATCACGGCCAGACCGGTCGCGAAGGTTGTCCGGCTGCCGGCGGTCAGATGGCTGTAGCCCATGGAACCCGTATCGGCGACGATCGGTTTGACCAGTTCGATATCGACGCCCAGTTCCTCTGCCGCCATGGCCCGCATGGAAGAGCGTGATCCACCGATGTCCGGGTTGCCCGTGGCGACGGCGACGGTGCCGTCATCCAAAAGATGTGCTGACACGCTGCTCAGCCCGCCGCCGTGCATCCAATACCCCAGGGCGAAACCGCGCCCCTGATTGGGCCCCAACGGGGCCGAATAATGTGCGTGGCTTTTGACTTTCTCAAGCACGTCGACCAGGCCAATGCGGCCGTATTTGGTGCCGCTCAGGCTTTGGTCGCCGTCCTTGACCGCGTTCTTCAGGCGAATATCGATCGGGTCCATGCCAAGGCGGCTGGCCAGTTCGTTGATCGTATTCTCCGCAGCCAGGGCCGCCATCGGCGCGCCGGGCGCGCGGTAGGCCGCGACCTTAGGCCGATTGACGCAAACGTCATGGGCCACGGCCCGTGCGTTGGCGATGGTATAGGCGGAAAAGAACGTTTCGACCGACCGGCCGACGGGCGATCCCTTGAAAGCCCCCGCCTGGTTGTAGATTTCCGCTTCGGCGGCGGTGATTGTGCCGTCTTTTTTGGCTCCCATGCGGATACGCGAATAAGTGCCCGATGCGGGACCGGTCGCGCGGAATACCTCGGACCGGGTCATGACCATGCGGACCGGACGGCCGGTCATCTGCGATAGGCGAATGGCGACCGGTTCGGCATAGACGTTGTTCTTGCCGCCGAAACCGCCGCCGATTTCCGATGCGGTCACGCGGATCTTCGCCATGTCCATGTTCAACAGCCGCGCGCACAGCCCGCGAATGACGAAATGTCCCTGCGTCGTGGTCCAAAGCTCGACGCTGCCGTCTTCCGATGCGGCAGCGATCAGGGCTTGGGGTTCGATATACCCTTGGTGAACGGGCTGGGATCGGAACTCGCGTTCGATGACGATATCGGCCTCGGCGAACCCTTTGTCGATGTCGCCGCGTTCTTTGGAAACCACCCGGAATACGTTGGACGGTTTTTCGAGCGCGGGTTCGATCCCGTGGGTGAACTGATGGTCGTGCAGGATGGGGGCATCCGGCTCGGCCGCCTGTAACGGGTCGAGAACATGGGGCAGGACCTCATATTCGACCTCGATCAGTTTCAGGGCTTCGCGGGCGATACGCTCGCTGGTGGCGGCGACGCCGGCCACGGCATGGCCGTCGTACAGGACTTTTTCCCGCGCCAGGACGTTGCGCGAAATGTCGTGAAAATCGGCGATCATCGGCCCGTAGGGGGGCTCCAACAGCGGATGGTCGGGGATGTCCGCACTGGTCACGACGGCTTTCACGCCCTTCAAGGCCTTGGCCTTGCTGGTGTCGATCGACAGGATTTTCGCATGGGCGTGGGGGCTGCGCAGGATTTTGCCGCACAACATACCCGGCAGGATCAGATCGTCGCCATAGCGTGCCCGGCCGGTGACTTTATCGGGGCCGTCGGGACGGCGGGTTTGCTTGCCGACCCATTTGAAGTTGGTACCGGTGGTGTCATTTGTGTTGCTCATGAGTTGCCAGCCCTCATTTCAGCGGCCGCGTCCATGACGGCGCGGACGATTTTGTCATATCCCGTGCAGCGGCACAGGTTTCCTGCCAGGCCGAAGCGGACCTCGGTTTCCGTGGGGTCGGGGTTTTTCTCAAGCAGGGCTTTCGCCATGTTGAGGAAGCCCGGCGTACAGATGCCGCATTGCAGGGCCGCATGGTCGAGGAATTTCTGCTGCAGGGGGTGCAGTTCGTTGCCGTTGGACATGCCTTCGATGGTTTCGATGTCGGCCCCTTCAAGTTCGGCCCCCAGAACCAGGCAGGCATTGATCGCACGGCCGTTCAGAATAACGGTGCAGGCACCGCAATCGCCGCTGCCGCAGCCGTTTTTCGTGCCGGTCATGTGAAGGTTCTCACGCAGAACCTCAAGCAGGGTTTGATCGGCCGCACAGCTGAAGTCGACTTCGTCGCCGTTGATCGTGGCCGTGATGAGATGTTTCGCCATTATTTGCTCTCCGCGCGTTGCCAGGCGATCTTCGTGGTCCGGCAGGCCAGGACGCCGGCAACTTTTGTTCTGAATTTTATGGTGCCGCGTTTGTCGTCGATGGGCGCGCAGGTCTTGCTGGCCGCTTCGGCAAGGGATGTCAGGACCGCGTCGTCCAGTTTGTTGCCGACCAGGATGTCGGCGGCGTCCTTGACCAGCCGGGCGGTCGGCGCGACCGCCCCCAGGGCCAGGCGGGCGGCCGCGCAGGTGCCGTCCGCGTTAAGAACGACGGAAGCACCGGCGCCGACGACGGCGATGTCCATTTCCGTGCGGGGAATAAACCGCAGGTAAGCATCACCGGCCTTTTCGGCATGGATCGGCAAAATGAACGCGGTGATGAATTCACCTTGCGCCAGCGACGTCTTGCCGGGCCCGGTCAACAGGTCTTCGACGGCGGCTTCCCGCACCCCGCCCGGGCCGGCGATGACGGCTTGTGCCGCTGCCGCGATCAGGGCGGGGACACTGTCGGCGGCCGGCGAAGCATTGCAGAAATTGCCGCCGATCGTCGCACGGCCCTGCACCTGGTCCGAGCCGATCAGCTGGACCGCTTCGACAACGCCCGGCCACATGGCCTTGAGCTGTGCGTTTTCTCCCAATTCCGCGCCGGTCACGGCAGCCCCGATGCGGACATGGTCCGAATGGAACGTGACTTCCCGCGTTTCGTGAATTTTTTTGATGTCGACCAGCAGCGCCGGTTCGATCATCTCTTCCTTCATCTGAACGATCAAATCCGTCCCGCCGGCGAACACTTTCGCCCCGGGACCTTCCGCTGCCAGCAAGGCAACGGCGGATTCTATCGTTTCAGGGGATTCATACCTAAGTTCGATCACGGTTTAAGAACCTCACTCGCATATTGGAATTCTGCCCGTCGCTGAATGAACGGAACATTTTCACGCGTTTGAAAGCGGGTAATTGTTCGCCGGGCAATGACACTATCTGTGTCCAGGTTAGCCCGTACGCCGCAGCTTAGAAATGGTTTTCATCCATTTCCATCTGTTCGGAGGGCCAAAACCCAATCGCGTGCCGTTTCGGTGTAAGGCGTAAAGCAGCCTAAACCGGGCGCTCACCGATCACCGTGCAGCGTTCCATGTAGCGGTCGGCGGAATAGTCCGAGACCGCGTAATGCATCAGCGAACGATTGTCCCAAACCAGCACATCATGGGGCTGCCAGGAATGGCGGTATTGGAATTCGGGCTTGATTGCATGGCGGTAAAGGGAGTCCAGGATCGCCCGGCTTTCCTCGATCGTGAAGCCTTCGATATGCGAGGTGAAACCCGGATTAACGTAAAGGGACTTGCGGCCCGTGTCGGCATGGGTGCGCACGATCGGATGAATGCACTGGTTGGCGCCGTCGAAATCCTTGTCGATCACGATGGGCTGGGCGTATTGCGTCGCCGCCGCGACGGCGAAGTCATGCACGGCGTTGAGGTTGGCCAATGTCGCCTTCATCCCGTCCGACAGGGCTTCGTAAGCCTGAGTCATGTCGGTGAAGATGGTATCCCCGCCGTAAGGGGGGATCTCGATGGCATACAGCACCGAGGCCTGCGCCGGCCGGTCGCGGAACGAGACATCCGAATGCCAATAGGTCCCGGCCCGGGCACGGCCCTTGGCCTCGCCCTTGTCGTCGACCTTGTTGGAGACACGGTAGATTTGCGGATGTTCCGGATGCAGATAGCGCGACACCGTGTCCTGCAGCGGCGGCTGACCTTCGTCGTGGAACAGCGGGCCGAAACGGCGGGAAAATTCCATATGCTGATGCTGGTTGATGGACTGATCACGTACGACCATCAGGCCCCCGGCCTCAAGCCAGGCCTGTTTGATCTCGCCGAACAGGTTGTCACCGGAACTGCCGGCAAGGTCTGCTCCCAGATCGACGCCGGTGATTTCGACGCCCAAATTGCCGAGGGGTTTTTTCTGAATGGTCATGGTCTTCGGGTCTTCCTTGGATGTTGGTGTCGTCCTGACCGGATGTATGTGATTTTTTCTTTTCGGCCATGGGCGGAAGGCTAATGCGGATCGGCATGTTTCGCCAAGCCGCGGACGGTTCAGCTTGAAAAATGCGCGAAGATGCATATTTTATCAATGAAACTATATTTCATTTGATGAAACTAATGCGGGAAAGGCGCTAGCAAGGTCGAGCCCATGGGATCCTATAAACCGGTCAATGCGGTCATTCGCGGGATGGAAGTTCTGGCCGCCGTCAACAAGCTCAAGGGCAAGGCGACGGTCGGTGAAATCCACCGCGAGACGGCAATCGACAAAGCGACGATCGTGCGCATGCTCGAAACCCTGATGCATGCGGGATATGTGTACCGCGACGATGATCGTACAATGTATGAGGTCACGGGTAAAACCCTGCTGCTATGTGCAGGCTATGACCGGCATCGCGCGGTCGGGCGGATCGTCTCGCCCTTTATCTCATCGTTCCGCAACGCCATGGGTTGGCCGTCGGATGTGGCCATTTTCGACCGCGACGCCATGGTTCTGATCGAATCCTCACGCGCGGCGGGGCCGATCCTGGTCAACCGGCTGCCGGGCTACCGCGCGCCCATGCTGGCGACCAGCTTGGGGCTGTCCTATCTTGCCTTTGCCGCCGTTGAAGAACGGGAAGACGTGTTAAAGCGTGTTGCCGAACAACCCCAGTCCTGGAACGAAATCGCCCATAACCGGGAACAAACGGAAAAACTGTTCCGCGAGATCCGGTCCCAAGGGTACGCGACCATGCACGAGGAATATTCGCGCACGGAATACGGCCGCCAGATTTCCACGGTCGGCGTGCCGATCCTGAACGATGCGGGCGTGTCCGTTGCGGCGATGAACGTGCTTTATCTGAAATCCGCCTTGTCCCGGGACGAGGCGATCAAAACTATGGTGCCGCCGCTTCAGGAATGCGCCGCCGAGATCGCGGCGGCCCTGGCCGCCGATCCGGGGTGATGATTATTCGGAAAGAGATGGCAGGAAAGCCGAATCAGCCCATTTTTTTGACGGCATTCATGCAATCGAAGAATATCTGCTGCGCCTGACCGCGCTGTGATTCTTCTTGATCCCAGGCCCGTTCCCGCAATGCTTTCAATGATGCGGTGCGGTGCTGATCGTCGGTTCCGGCGATCTGGGCGTTGATCTGCTGAATGGTCTGTTGGCGGGCGTCTTCGATCGAGGACAGCAGTTCGTTGTGATCGGCCTTGCACTTGGCCACGGTGAGGGAGCCGCTTTCCGCCGTCGCCACCCACCACGCCAGCAGCAGCGCCGCCGCGATCAGCGGTGCCGGCGCTTTGCGCCGGACCATCAGGTCCCAGTCGTATTCCTGCCATCTGGACATGTCGGAAATTTTATCGGGGTCTGGATAAGAAAGTAAAGAAAACCACGGAGGCGGTGAGGGAGTGAGAAGGGGAACCTCTTTATTCAGTCATGGCCGGGCGTGACCCGGCCATCCACGTGCGGATCAAGTCGAAAACCGAGAGAAGGAAGGCGTGGATACCCGTGTCAAGCACGGGTATGACGGTAAAAGGATGCATCCAACTAATCTTCTAAACCGATCAGCAGCCGATCAAGTTCGGGGATGACGGCATCTCATTCGTCTCATCACCTCACCGTCTCTGTGGTGATACTTCGCTAGCCGCCGGTCACACTCATATGGCGGCCCACGGCGGGGGTGTCGCCGCGCCGTTCGATGACGAAGTCGTGGCCCTTGGGCTTGCGGCCGATGGCTTCGTCGATGGCGGCATCCAGGGTTTCGTCGGCTTCGGAGGCACGCAAGGGGGCACGCAGGTCGGCCGCGTCGTCCTGGCCCAGGCACATGTAGAGGGTGCCCGTGCAGGTCAGGCGCACGCGGTTGCAGCCTTCGCAGAAATTATGGGTCATCGGAGTGATGAAGCCGAGCTTCTGGCCCGTCTCAGAGATTTCGGTATAGCGTGCCGGACCGCCCGTCTTGAACGGGATGTCGGTCAGCGTCCAGTTTCGTTCCAGGTTCTGGCGCACGGTCGAAAGCGGCAGGTACTGGTCCGTGCGGTCCTGATCGATCTCGCCCAGCGGCATGGTTTCGATCAGGGTCATGTCGAAAGCGTTTTCGCCGCAGTATTCGATCATGCGGTCCAATTCGTCTTCGTTGAAGTTCTTGAGCGCCACCGTGTTGATCTTCACATGCAGGCCGGCTTTGCGGGCGGCGTCAATGCCGTCCAAAACCTTGTCCAACTTGCCCCAGCGGGTGATCGCTTCGAACCGGTCCGCATCCAGAGTGTCCAACGACACGTTGATGCGGCGCACGCCTGCGTCGACCAGCTCGTCGGCGAAACGCGCCAACTGTGATCCGTTGGAGGTCAGGGTCAGTTCCTCAAGGTCGCCGGTCTTCAGATGCCGGCCCAAGGATTTGATCAAGGACATGATATTGCGCCGGACCAGCGGCTCGCCCCCGGTCAGACGCAATTTCTTGACGCCTTTGCGCACGAAGGCCGAACACAGACGGTCGAGTTCTTCCAGCGACAGGATTTCCGCCTTGGGCAGAAAGGTCATGTCTTCCGCCATGCAATAGACACAGCGGAAGTCGCAGCGGTCTGTGACGGAAACGCGGAGGTAGGTCACCGCCCGTCCGAAGGGGTCGATCATGCTGGTCATGGGGTCAGCCCAGTTGCGTCCTCAAGTTTTTATTATAAGCCCGTTTCCGGGCTGCCGGCGGGGCCGTTCGCAACCCGCCGCCGTTATTCCAGTCAGTCATATCGTTACTTAAGATAGTAACGTCAACGCTCCTTGTCGCCCCCAATTTTAATGCGGAATTCCGCACAGTGGAAAGTCTTAGGGGCAATAAAAGGGCCTCAACTGTCGTTATCCGGTTCCGACGACAAGCCCTTGGCCTTCATGTCTTCGGCGGCGGTTTGGCGCATTTCCTCGCGTTCGCGCAGATAATCCTCGGTCGTCCGGGTCTGCGGGCGGGGCGCGCCGGCAAGCGGATTGACCTGATCGAACTGCACCATCACGCGACAGTCGTCGCACATCTTGATGCGGTCCAACGCGGCACCGGCGAACATGGTATGGCCGCGCAGTTTCTCGGTCATCTGGTGAATGGTCGCATGGGTGCCATACGGCTTGCCGCAACGGATGCAGTGGAAGGGGTCTTCTTCCTTCTGCACGCGGGGGGATTTGGCTTCGTCCTTGAACGACAGGCGCGGGGTCAGCGTGATGACGCTTTCCGGGCAGGTTTTCACGCACAGCCCACATTGCACGCAGGCGTCTTCGACGAACGACAGTTGTGGTTTGTCCGGATTGTCGCGCAGCGCCCTGGCCGGGCAGGCACCGACGCAGGAAAGACAGAGCGTGCAGCCCGCGACGTCGATATTGACCGTGCCGAAGGGTGCTCCCTGCGGCATGGCCACTTCATCGACCTTGTTGGGGGCGGCATCGTGCAGGGCTTCGAGCGCCAAGCGCATGACCGTGCGTTTGCGGCCCAAGGGCAGGAAATCGCCCTGCGGCATGGCGGGAAGTTTTTCGAGTGACCAGAGGGCGTCTTCCACCGCCGACGGGTCATCCAGGTGCAGGTGCTGGACCCGGCCCTTGCCGTAACCCAAGGCGTCGAACACGGTTTCAGCGATGTCGATTTCGCCGATCTGGGCTTGCGCTTCCTCGCGCTTTTTCGGCGGCAGCAGAAGTAGACAGCGCGTGGCGCCGTAAGCGGCCGCCGACAGGAACAGGTCCAGCCCGGCCTGGGTCACTTCGTTGACGGCAAAGGGAATACAGTTCGCAGGCAGGCCCCGCCCCATGCGTGATATCAGGCCGATCGCTTCCTCGCCCTGATCTGCGTCATGGATCAGCAGGATCGGATCGGTGCCGCCCGCTTTCTGATAGGTGCGCAGCACCGTGCGCGCACGCTTGAACAATTCGTCGCCGAGCGGCAGGGCATAGGTCGCGGCCCCGGTCGGGCAGACCGAGGCACAGACGCCGCAGCCGCCGCATAGGTAGGGATCGATCTTGACCCGTTCGTTATCCGGTGTGATGGCCCCGGCGGGGCAGTTGTCGATGCAGCGCGTGCAGCCGGTGATGCGCGACCGGGCATGGGCGCAGATCTTATCGTCGTAATCCACATAGCGCGGCTTTTCGAATTCGCCGACCATATCCGACATCTCGAAGATCGCGTCGGCGACCAGGGCCGGGTTCTTCGGGTCGGGATTGAAATAGCCGTCGCGCATGTCCGCATGGGGGAACAGCGCCGGCCCGCCGCGCAGGTCCAAAATCAGATCGCATTCAGACGTGCCGGATTGCGGCTCGCCATCCCATTCCAAGGTCCCGCGTGACGATGCCTTGGCCGGGACGAAGCCTGAAATGGTCAGCTTGAACGCGCCCAGGTGGCCGCCCGCCCCGGTCACCTTGCCGGCGAAAACGGGAACTTCCATGATGGCCGGCGGCTGCACGTCCTTGGCGTTTTCCAGCACTAGGGTGACGTTCAGGCGCTGCGACAATTTGCGCGCGGCGTCGATGGCGTCTTCGTCGCGGCCGAGAACCAGGGCCACGCCGTCGGATTTCATGGAGACCGAGCGCGCTCCGGCCAGGTCCATGGCGGCCTCGTTCAACAGGGCGGCCATCTTGGCCGTCAGGTTGGAGGATGCCTTTTTATCCTTGGCCGCGTCGGACCAGCCCGCCTTTTCCCGGATGTTGGTAAAGGCAAGGGACGGCGGGGAATCCATTTCGTCCGCGGTTTCCAGGAACAGGGGGGCTTCCTGCGTACAGGCCACCAAAACGGTGTTGCCTGTCTTGGCCGCGTCTCCGGCGACGCGCTGGAATTCCTCGACCTGGCGGCGGCACAGATGAGTGGCGACGGTCAAATCACCTTCGGCCCCGTCTCCCTGGGCACAGGCCTTGGCCAGCGCCTTGCCGTCGATGGTCATCGTCCCCTCGCAGTCACAGACGAGGACATGCTTCTGATTGAGCTTCATGCGATCGATGCTTCCCTATACCGGCGCCGTTAAGGGGCGCTCGTGCGTTAACCTGTTTCCTTGGTGTAGGCCACTTTAACGGAAATGAAAACGGTGCAGGAAATAGGGATATTGCCATCCCATGTGACACCCCGTTTACAACGGCCTCGTCAAACCCTAACTATGTGGGGATTGTCGAGGGCGCGCAAAAGCCCCGGCACGGGAGAAAGAGGACGACATGGCTGATCAAAAGGCTTCGGGTAAGAACGGCCTTTCCGTCGATGACTTTTTGCTGGCGGCACAGCGCGGCGACCGTGAAACGCTGACGCGGGCGCTGGACGCGGGGTTGAAAATCAACGCCATCGATTCGCACGGTAACTCGGCGCTGATGTACGCCGCCGCCGCCGGTCAGACCAAAACCTGCCAATGGCTGATCGACAAGGGCATCGACAAGGCAACGGTCAATAACTGGGGCCTGGGTGTGCGCGAGTGGTCGAAATGGTCGGACAACGCCGACGACATTCGCAAACTGGTTTACTGAATATCGCTTGAACCGCAGGAGGCGCCATGGCCGCGCCCCGACGGAAACCCGCTCCATCCAAGACCGCCGGCAAAAGCGTTGCGGCGGCTCCGGTCGTTGATCGTGCCTTGGCGATGGCGGACGATGTCGGCTGGGATAATCTGAGCCTTCGTGATCTTGCAGACGATCTGGGGTTTACGCCTGCGGAACTCGCCGCTTTATTCAAAGATAAAGACGCCATCGCCGATGCTTGGTTCACCCGTGCGCGCGACGCCATGCTGGCGGCTTCGCCCCGGGGCTTTGCCAGACAACCGGTCAAGGATCGGCTGAATATTCTCATACTGCGTTGGTTCGATACCCTTGCCCCGCACCGGGGTGTGACGGCCCAGATGCTGGGGGCGAAGATGTGGCTGTTTCACCCACACCATTATGTGCCCATGGTGTTCGATCTATCGCGGCTGATCCAATGGCTGCGTGACGCGGCCGGGATGACGGCGGGCGGGCGTCAGCGCCAGATCGAGGAAATCGGCCTGACGGTTCTGTTCCTTGCCGTGTTGCGGCGCTGGTGCCGGGATGGCAGCGACGGGCAAACGGAAACGAAGAGTTATCTGGCCAAGCGGCTGGCACAGGCGGACGGCCTGGCGGCGAAGTGGTTTTCGGGAACAAGGGCTGTTTAGGAAAAAGTGATTGTCCAAAGGCCGGCTTGCCGCCCGGGCAGGGCCGGATCATCTTCACGTACGAAATGAACAGCCCCTTCAATACCGGAAGCTTGAGCCGATGAAACTTCATGCCGATTTGTCCCGGCCCGCCGTTGTCGATAGCACGGCCGTGGATTGGGTGGCATCGCCGTCGCCGGGGGTCGAACGCCGCATGCTGGAACGGGACGGGGATGAGGTCGCGCGCGCGACCTCGATCGTGCGCTACGCCCCCGGGTCCGAATTTCCGCCCCATACCCACGGCGGAGGCGAAGAATTCGTCGTCCTGGAAGGGGTGTTTTCCGACGAACATGGTGATTTTCCGGCCGGCACCTATGTGCGCAATCCGGTCGGGACCCGCCATGCGCCCAAGACTGCGCCCGGCTGTACCATCTTCGTCAAACTGCGTCAGATGGACCCGGACGATCAGACCCAGATGTCCGTGAATTTCAACGACGGCGACTGGACCGAAAGCAACGTGCCGGGGCTGTTTCGCATGCCGCTCCATGAATTCAGGGACGAGCGTGTGTGGTTGACCAAGATGGGCCCCGGATGTGTCGCCGAACCCCATGTCCATCCGGGGGGCGAGGAAGTCCTGGTCCTGGAAGGCTGTGTCGAAGACGAAAACGGTCGCCACGGCAAAGGCACCTGGTTCCGCCTGCCGGTGGGCAGTTTCCATTCTCCACGTACGAAGGAAGGCTGTTTGCTCTGGGTCAAGCAGGGCCATTTGAAGTAGCCTCGCCCGAACGCTTCACGGCAACTGCAGGGAGGATGCTGGCCATGACCGCCTATGTGATCGCGCAGATCGATATCACCGACCCGGAAACCTTCAAGGAATATCAGGCCCTGGTGCCTGCCACGATCGCGGCCTTCGGCGGCGAATACGTGGTGCGCGGGGGCGAACAGGTTGCGTTGGAAGGCGAAGCCCGCTCATCGCGCACGGTGGTGATCACGTTCCCCGACATGGCGGCCGCCAAGGCATGGCATGCCTCGCCGGAATACGAAAAGCCGTTGGCGATCCGTCAGGCATCGGCCACGGGGACATTGCTGCTGGTCGACGGGTTGGACTAACCCAAAATAGGTGCGGGAACTTCGACGCCGGTTTCCAGAATGTCGAGGCCGCGCGCCGACAGATGAAACACCACGTCCTGGCGCATCTGGATCGCCAGCGTTTCTTCCGGCGGCAAGTCCAGATAGCTGCGGATCAAGGTCCGGCCCGTGCCGCCGTGGCAGATCACGATCACCGGCGTGGCGGTGTCCAGGCCGTTCATCCAATCCCGCGCCCGCGCCATTACCTCGGTCAGCGTTTCGCCGCCCCCGGGCGGGCGGTGATCCCAGGGGGCCGCGTCCATTTCCGCCAAATCTTCCGTATCTCCGGCGGCGGCGATTTCGGGTCGGGTCATGCCTTCCCAGCGGCCGTATCCTTTTTCCTTCAGTCGTTCATCAATGGTGAAGGCAGCCGCATCCAGGCCCGCCGCTTCGCAGGCAAGCGCCGTGGTCTGGGCGCAGCGCCCGGCTGGGCTGCGGTAAAGGGCATGGGCTGTCAAAGGCTGAAATCGTTCGGCGATCAGGCGTCCGTATGCCCGGGCCTGGCCTGTCCCAGGTCCGTCAGCCGGGCATCGCCGTGACCTTGAATACGGCCTTCGCGGTTCCATTCGGTCTGGCCGTGGCGGATCAGGATGATGTCGGGAAAAGGCATGGATGGAATCGCTGGCGGATTGGGGCGAATGAAACGGTATCTGTCTTTATCAGGAAAACATGACGTTGCCGAGAACCCATGGCGCGCGGGATTGTGATTTGTCCGGCCCTTGATTTCTTGCGCCTTGCCACGGAAACTCGTGATCCCCATGTTAGGGGGCCTTCCCGTGAACACGGCATTTCAGACCGATGGCGCGGCAAGGTCCGGGGATGTATCGGCCGGCCATCGATTGGTTCGGGCGGTTGGGAGAACAGGGCGTTGAGTAACACCGAAAACAAATCCGCTGCCGCGGGCACAAGCCCGTTGGATACGTCTTATCCGGATGGACAGGGCGAGCTTGTCATCAAGCCCGACCCGGACGATCCGCGCCTGACGGAAAAGGTGCCGGGAATCGATCAGAACGGCTCGCCGGTGATCGCCTCGGTCACGGTCGAACGGCCCCTGACTTTGTTCCTGAACGGCCGCGAAATCGTCACCATGATGACGATCTGCGATTATCCTGAATATCTCGCCGTCGGCTATCTGGTGAACCAAAACATGCTGCGTCCCGACGACGTGGTGACGGAAGTCGAATACGACGAAGACTTGGAAGTCGTCGTCGTCCGTACCGAGCGCGAGACCGATTTCGAGGAAAAGCTGAAGAAGAAGACCCTGACGTCCGGCTGTGCCCAGGGCACGGTGTTCGGCGACGTGATGGAAAAGTTCGAACAAGTCAAACTGGCGGAGGATGCGGGGATCAAGACGTCCTGGCTGTATACGCTGATCAAGAAAATCAACACCGCCCCGTCGCTTTATCTGGAAGCGGGCGCCATCCACGGCTGCGTCCTGTGCCAGGGCGACCGGCCGCTTCTGTACATGGAAGACGTGGGCCGCCATAACGCCGTCGATAAGATCGCGGGCTTCATGTTCCTGAACGGCTGGACGGGACGGGATAAGATTTTTTACACGACAGGCCGGCTGACCTCGGAAATGGTCATCAAGACCGTGCAGATGGAAATTCCGATCCTGGTTTCCCGCTCGGGCTTTACCGCCTGGGGCGTGGATCTGGCGAAACAGGTGGGGCTGACGCTGATCGGCCGAGCCAAAGGCAAACGGTTCATCGCGCTGGCCGGCGAAGACCGCATTGAATTCGATGCCGATCATGATGAAGCGGCGGACGAGCCGGTCGAACTGCGCCGCAAGGGCAGCCGATGACGGGCCCCCTTTCCGCCGCCGGTGATATTGTGGGCGTGCTTCTGGCCGGCGGCTTGGCACGGCGTATGGGCGGCGGCGACAAGCCGTTGAAGACGCTTGGCGGCAAGCCGATCCTGGATCATGTGATCCGCCGCGCACAGCCGCAGGTGTCGAATCTGCTGCTCAACGTCAATGGCGATGCGGCACGGTTCGCATCTTACGGCCTGCCCATGGCAGGCGATGTGATCGACGGCCACGCGGGGCCCCTGGCCGGTGTTTTGACGGGCATGGAATGGGCGGCGCAACATCATCCGCAAGCGGCCTGGCTGGCATCCTTCGCAACCGATGCGCCGTTTTTTCCCGAGGATTTGGTCACCCGGCTGCATGCGGCGATCACGGCCGAGGATGCGGATATGGCCTGTGCCATGTCGGCGGGACGCACCCATCCCGTGTTCGCACTGTGGCCGGTCGCGTTGAAAGACGATTTGCGCCGCGCCATGACGGAACAGGATATGCGCAAGATCGATGCCTGGACGGCCCGGTTCAATATCGTCCATGTGGATTTCCCGGCGGACCCCGTTGATCCGTTCTTCAACATCAACAAGCCGGAAAATCTGGCCGAGGCCGAGAGCTTGTTCGCGGAGGCCGTGACATGAGCCGCCGCCAAGCCGTGAACCTGGGCGTCATCATCGAGCGCCGGGAAATCGATAATCCCTGGCAGGATTATTCGTTCCGCCCGATCGCCGTGGTTCCCGGCATGCCGGAGATGGAGGACGAAGCCGAATGGAAGGTCATTCGCGAAGGCGAGGGCTGGACGCATTTTCATGTGGCGACGTTGGAACTGGAACTGTTCGCGGGGGAAACCACCGGCTACAGGACCAATCTCAGCAATTTCCAGCCTCATATTTACGTGGTGCTGTCGCCCGGCGAGGAAGCGGGTGATCCGGAAGTCATTCCGTCGCTGGTGACGGCCTGTCCCTATGAGGCGGAAAGCTACATGGAAGATTCGGAAATGATCGTCGAAGGCGTGCCCATGCCCGATGAACTGGCGGCCTGGATCGGATCGTTTATCGATACCTACCATGTCGAAGAGACCTTCCAGAAACGTAAGAATAAGAAGGCCTATGACCCCCGAAAGGGCGGCATGCGCCCCCGGCCGCTGGTGGAGAGCGATGAATGAGCACCGATGACGGCAAAGGGTTGAGCCGCTGGTCGCGCCTGAAGCGAAAGCGCGCGCGGGGCGAGGAGGTTGTCGAGCCGGAAGCCGCCCTGCAGGACCGCCAGGGGGCGGCGGCACCGGTTGTCGGGCCCGCGCCGGATAATCCGATCCCCGCCGTCCAGGACGGCGACCCGGACGGTGAGGAACGCGAACTGACCGACGAGGAAAAGGCCTATGTGGAAACACTGCCCGAGGTCGATGATCTGAATTCCGAAAGCGATTTCAAGGCGTTCATGGACAAGCGGGTGCCTGAATTCCTGCGCCGGCGGGCTCTGCGTAAGCTGTGGCTCAGCGATCCCGCATTCAGCTTTCTGGATGGCATGAACGAATACGACGAGGATTATTCCATGATGGCCGAACTGGCCGCCGGGGCGAGCAGCTACCGCCCGGACCAGGGCGGGTACAGTTGGCGGGAAAAGCCCAAGCCGAAGGAAGAAGAGGAGCTTGCGGAGTACGGGGCGGAGGACGCTGCAAAGGCCGCCGAAACCGGCGATTCCGGGGCAACGCCTTCGGAGTCCGTGGAGGGAGAATCCATGATTCAAAAGGCGAACCGCGTCCAGGACAGGGGCGGGTCCAGCGTGCGGGCGCAAACCTATACGGCCAATCCCTATTATCAGGCACCGGGCATGCGGTCCCCGATCCCGGACGAAGTCACGCTTGATCGGGCGGATGACGAGGATGACCTTGGCGATGCCGAGGATGAATTCGGCTGAGTGTCGTTTTAGGGCCGGAAAATGCCTGGATCATCTATGTTGCATTGCGGTGCTAAAAATATACCGAAAGATGAATGAGTTAACCTGAGATTGCAAACCATTCGCAATATAATGCATCTAGTTTTTCTTCTAAGCCCATGAAAACCTTATAGTTTTAGGGTTGTTTTTCCGCATGATGGAATTGGCATCCCGTTGACTTGAAGGGGGAAAAGGCGTTCACTTGTAGGTTAGCGGGATAGCTCGCCGGACGTGGGCCTGCACCAAAGGCTCCAAGTGCTGGAAACCCGCTGCTAAAGGGAACGGAATCCGCCGATAAACAGGCGGAGCCGCGGATGGAGAAACAAGGAACATCCAGGTGGAGGCCAACGCCATTATGGAAAGCGACCGGAAGGGAGATCGGACGCTTTCCGCTACAGACCAGCAGCCAGAACCGACCGCCGTGCCTGAAGAGGACATGCTGCGGGGCGGTATCTATGCGCTTCTGTCGCGGCTGCTGGCCAAGCCCCTGGATGACGACACCATTGAATTCGTGCGCGAGCTTTCGGGCGATGCCTCCCCCATGGGTGAGGCCGTCAACGCCCTTGCGACTCTTGCCAAGCGGACGACGCAGGTCGCCGCTGAAGAGGAATATACGATCCTGTTTTACGGTTTCGGCGCCGGGGGAGAATTGTCTCCCTATGGATCGCAATACCTGACCGGTTTCGTTTACGAAAAACCGCTTGCCGACCTTCGCCATGACCTGGAGGCGCTGGGGATTGCCCGCGCCGACGGTGTCAGCGACCCGGAAGACCATATCGCCTTCGTCTGCGAGGTCATGCATGGCCTGATCACCGGCGCCTTTGGCGCGCCGGCGGATCTGGAACAACAACGTGCCTTCTTCGACAAGCATCTGGCCCCTTGGGCCGGGAAGTTCTTTGCCGACATGGAAAAAGCCAAGTCGGCGGCGCTGTACATGCCGGTCGGCACGATCGGAAAATTGTTTATGGAAATTGAACGCGACGCTTTCGGCTTCGGCGACTAGGCGGCGCGGCATTTCAACAGAATTACGGGGCTCGCCCCGTTGTCAAAAGCAAGACCCGAAACGGGCGTTTGGTACCAAGAAGTTGAGTGTTTTTTAAGTGTGATCACAACCTCTGAGGAGACCGCGATGAGCGAACAAAAGCAAAAGCTCGGCCGCCGCGAATTCCTGAAGAAAGCAGCCGTCACCGGCGGCGCCGCGGGTGTTGCCGCGGTTGCGCTTTCGAAGGGATCAGCGGAAGCAGCCGTGGTTTCCGATAGCCCGACGTCTTCGGGGTATCGCGAAACCGAACATGTGAAAACTTACTATGACCTTGCCAGGTTCTAGTTAGGGATAAACCAACATTGGGAGATAGTTAAATGCTCACCAAGAAGAGCAACGGGGTTGCGAATGGCCCCCGTTTGAAGCAGGCGTTGGCCGGTGTGGTCGGTGGGTCCATGGACCGCCGCACATTCCTGAAGCGATCAGGAATCACCGCCGGGGGCGCTGCGCTTCTTTCTGCTGCTCCGCTCGGTTTGGCCAAGCAGGCCAAGGCGGCGACCGCAGCGGCAAAAGGCATGACGCAAGTCAAGTCTGTGTGTACGCACTGCTCCGTCGGCTGCACCGTGATCGCGGAAGTCGACAAGGGCGTGTGGGTCGGCCAGGAGCCGGGCTTCGACAGCCCGCTGAACCTGGGTTCCCACTGCGCCAAAGGTGCATCTGTCCGTGAACACGCCCACAGCGATCGTCGGTTGAAATACCCGATGAAGCTCGAAGGCGGTAAGTGGAAGCGCCTTTCCTGGGACGCAGCCATCAACGAAATCGGCGACAAAATGCTCGACATCCGCAAGACGTCGGGTCCCGATTCCGTGTACTGGCTCGGTTCCGCCAAATTCAATAACGAGCAGTCCTACCTGTTCCGGAAGTTCTATGCCTTCTGGGGTTCGAACAACGGTGACCACCAGGCCCGTATCTGTCACTCGACCACGGTCGCGGGTGTTGCCAACACCTGGGGCTACGGCGCCATGACGAACTCCTACAACGATATGCATAATTCCAAGGCCATGTTCTTCATCGGCTCCAACGCCGCTGAAGCACACCCGGTCGCGATGCAGCATATCCTGAAGGCCAAAGAGCAGAACAACGCTGAACTCATCGTCTGCGACCCGCGCTTCTCGCGCACGGCCGCACATGCCGATGAATACGTGCGGTTCCGCCCGGGTACGGACGTCGCCCTCATCTGGGGCATCCTGTGGCACGTGTTTGAAAACAATTGGGAAGACAAGACCTATATCAAACAACGCGTCTACGGCATGGACGAAATCCGCGCTGAAGTGAAGAAGTGGGACCCGGCCGAAGCCGAACGGGTGACCGGTGTTCCGGGCTCGCAACTCAAGCGGGTTGCCCGGACCATGGCCAATAACCGTCCCGGCACCATCGTGTGGTGCATGGGCGGCACGCAGCACCACAACGGCAACAACAACACACGTGCTTACTGTGTGTTGCAGCTGGCCCTCGGCAACGTGGGTAAGGCTGGTGGCGGCGCCAACATCTTCCGCGGCCACGACAACGTTCAGGGTGCCACCGACTTCTGCATTCTGTCGCACTCGCTTCCGGGCTACTACGGCCTGAAAACGGGTTCGTGGAAGCATTGGGCCCGTGTTTGGGATGTCGATTACGACTACCTCCTGAAGCGCTTCGCCTCGAAGAAGCTGATGGAAGGCAAAGGCATTCCGGTGTCGCGCTGGATCGACGGTGTTCTCGAAGACAAGAAGAACATGGATCAGCCGGATAACCTCCGGGCCATGGTTCTGTGGGGTCACGCCGTGAACTCGCAGACGCGTCTTCCGGAAATGAAGAAGGCGATGGAAAAGCTGGATCTGATGGTCGTCATCGATCCGGTCCCGACGTTTGCCTCCGTCATTCCCGACCGCAAGGACGGCGTTTATGTCCTGCCGGCCTCGACGCAGTTCGAAACCTATGGTTCCGTGACGGCGTCCAACCGGTCTCTGCAGTGGCGTGAAAAGGTAGTCGATCCGGTCTTCGAATCACTGCCTGATCAGACCATCATGTACAAGTTCGCCAAGAAGCTCGGCTTCGCCGACCAGATGTTCAAGAACATCAAGGTCACGAATGACGAGCCCTCGATTGAAGACACCACGCGTGAATTCAATGGCGGTATGTGGACCATCGGCTACACCGGCCAGTCGCCGGAACGTCTGCGGGCCCACATGGCGAACCAGGCAACCTTCGACAAGACCTCGTTGAAAGCCATCGGCGGCCCCGTCTCCGGTGATTACTACGGTCTGCCATGGCCTTGCTGGGGTACGCCCGAACTGAAACATCCGGGCACGCCGATCCTGTATGACACCCACAAGCCGGTCGCCGAAGGCGGTCTCAACTTCCGTGCGCGTTTCGGCGTCGAGCGGAATGGTGTCAACCTTCTGGCCGAAGGTTCCTACTCCGTCGGCTCGGAAATCAAGGACGGCTATCCCGAATTCAGCATGGCCGTGCTGAAGAAGCTTGGTTGGGACTCCGATTTGACCGCCGCGGAACGCAAGGTCATTGAAGGAATTGCTGGTGACAAGACCAACTGGAAAACCGACCTTTCGGGCGGTATCCAGCGTGTCGCCATCAAGCACGGTTGTGCTCCCTTCGGTAACGCCAAGGCGCGTGCCGTGGTGTGGACGTTCCCGGATCCGGTGCCGTTGCATCGCGAACCGCTCTACACCGCCCGGCGCGATCTTCTGCCCAAGTACAAAACGTACACGGACCGGAAGATGTACCGTTTACCGACCATGTATGAGTCCATCCAAAAACAGGACTTCTCTGAGAAGTTCCCGACCATCCTCACTTCCGGTCGTCTCGTGGAATACGAAGGCGGTGGTGACGAAAGCCGCGCCAACAAGTGGCTTGCTGAACTGCAGCAGGACATGTTCTGCGAAATCAATACGGTCGATGCCAATAATGCGGGCATCAGGGATGGTCAGCAGATGTGGGTGTACTCGCCGGAAGGCGGCAAAGTGAAGGTCAAAGCCCTGGTCACCGAGCGTGTGGCTCCGGGTGTTGCCTTCATGCCGTTCCACTTCGGTGGTCACTGGCAGGGCGAAAGCCTGCGCCACAAGTATCCTGACGGGGCCGATCCTTATGTGTTGGGCGAAGCGTCCAACATGTGCGGCACCTACGGGTATGACATCGTGACCAACATGCAAGAGACCAAGGTCACCTTGTGCCGAATCGAAACGGCCTAGGTTAGGGAGACGTTAAAATGGCAAGAATGAAGTTCCTTGTTGATGCCGAGCGCTGCATTGAATGCAACGCGTGCGTCACCGCGTGCAAAAACGAGCACGAGGTGCCGTGGGGTATCAACCGCCGCCGCGTCGTCACTATCCGTGACGGCCAGCCCGGCGAACGGTCCATGTCGGTGGCCTGCATGCACTGCTCCGACGCGCCGTGTATCGCGGTTTGCCCAGTGGATACGATCTATCAAACCGAGGAAGGTGTGGTCCTGCACTCCAAGGATCTTTGTATCGGTTGCGGTTACTGTTTCTTCGCGTGCCCGTTCGGGGCACCTCAGTTTCCGCAGGCGGGCAACTACGGCAGCCGGGGCAAGATGGACAAGTGCACCTTCTGCGCCGGTGGCCCGGAAGAAGACATGTCCTCCGCCGAGTTCCAGAAGTACGGCCGTAACCGCCTTGCGGAAGGCAAGTTGCCGCTGTGCGCCGAAATGTGCTCGACCAAGGCTCTCTTGGGCGGCGACGGCGACATGGTGTCCAACATCTACCGCGAGCGTGTCGTGGCCCGTGGCTTCGGGTCCGGCGCTTGGGGCTGGGGCACCGCCTATCAGCTGAAGGCGGGCTCTTAAGGCCCATCCGGTAGCCTAATCTGGGAGGGGTGCCTCACCGCAACATGCGGAGGGGCACCCCTTCCGGCTACTGGTCCTGACGGGGTGTGATAAGGAAATCAATATGACCAGAAAGCGCATTCTAAATGCTCGCGCGGTGAAGTCTTTGGGAGTGGTCGCCATTGCCGCGATCGCACTTACGGCGTGCCGTGGGGAAGAACAAGGCCGGATGATCAGGTACGAGCCCGGCGTCTATAAGGGCAAGCCCGATACGGAATTAAGTGCCGCGCAGCTCGAGGAACTCCGCAACCGCACTCGGAATCAAGTTGGTGTGTCGGCGGCCGGCTTTGCCGGCGGTGCCGCGCCTAAGGCTTCCGAAGCCGACGTGCGGCCACCGGGGGAACTGAATGAGCGTGCCCTCAAGCAAAGCGGTGCGAAATAGGACCGGCGCATATGCTGGTTCACAAACGATATGACGGGGAATTGTGACATGACCTGGTCGAATATTCGAAAACTGGCGGGGGTTTTGGTTCTCGCTCTTGTAATGGCCTACGGCAGTGCGGCGGTCCTGACCGGCTCGCCCACGCTTGATGTGACCCAGGCCGAAGCGCAGACCGGCGGGCAGATACCCGGCAGTTCACGCGGTTCGGACTCGACCTCCAAGATGTGGGGACAAATTCGCGCCGGCCTGTGCGGCAACGTATCCATACCCGATGCCAAAGCCGGCTGCATGATCAATTCCGACGGTGATTTCTGGCGGGCTGCCAAGAACGGCCCGCTCAGCCAATTCGGCGGCATCTTTCTGCTGATCTCCATCGTCGGTGTCGCGGCTTTCTATCTGATCCGCGGCAAGATCAAGATCGAACACGGACCCGATCCGCAAGGCCGCACGATCGAACGCTTCAACGCGTTGGAACGGGCGACGCATTGGCTGACGGCCTCCAGCTTCATCGTGTTGGCGCTGACGGGACTTAACGTCAGTTACGGACGTTATGTGTTGAAGCCGATTTTGGGGCCCGAGGCCTTCGGGACGCTGACCTATTACGGCAAACTGGCGCACGGCTATATCGCTTTCGCGTTCATTCTTGGGATCGTCGTGATGTTCCTGCTTTGGGTGCGTCATAACATTCCGGGCTGGCGCGATGTGAAATGGCTTGCGGTCGGCGGCGGCTTGTTCTCCAAGGGGGTTCATCCCGAGGCACCGCGTTTCAACGCGGGCCAGAAGATCGTGTTCTGGCTGGTCATTCTCGGCGGCGCGTCTCTGACGCTGTCGGGCTTGGCCTTGATGTTCCCTGGCGATGTTTCGCCCTGGGCCGGTACGTTCGCGCTGTTGAACATCTTCGGCACGAACCTGCCGACCGAGTTATCAACCCTGCAGGAAACGCAGCTTTCCGTGCTGTGGCATTCCCTGGTGGCTCTGGTCATGATCGGCGCCATCATCGGCCATATCTATATCGGCTCGCTCGGTATGGAAGGGGCGATCGATGCCGTCGGCTCGGGCCAGGTTGACCTCAATTGGGCCAAGGAGCACCATTCTCTTTGGGTCGAAGAGGAAATGGCCAAAGGTGAGGGGGCCAGCACCCAACCTGCGGAATAAGGCAATCCCGGCACAGGCCGGGGGTGCTTAGAAGCATTAAGGGCGGTCCTTAAAGGGGCCGCCCTTTTTCGTGGCGATGTTGCGCGATGACGCTGCCAAGTTAGGGGGGCGGACAAAATAAAACCGGCGGGGGCCATGCCGCCGCCGGTTAGATCTCTCGGTTGTCGCCGAAGCTAGTTATGCAGGCGAACATTGCCCGTCGAATACTTGTCGCTCGCGCTCGTATTCGCTGCGTTCAACGCGAACCCGGCGATGACGGCAATGATCACGGCGGCGATGGTACCGGTCCAGAACGACTTCATGTTTCCACCCCTTTTTTCATAACGCCGACGATGTGCCGTCGGCAGCAATTAGGTGCCTGTATTTTAGTGAATTTTCGCGCCGTTTCAACTCGCGCTTGGGGAGATTCCAAAACCGCAAACAAACAATGAGGACGCCCTCTCGGGCATGACAGACGCGCGGCCAAGGGTTATGCTGACCCCGTCAGCTGATAATCCATAAGGGGGTAACATGTCCGACAACAGCGGAGACGACGCGCAAGCGGCCTCGCAGGCTTTCGTGAAGCATCTTGAGGATTCGGGCTTCTTCAACCAGATCAAGGATCTGGAAGGAAATCTGACGAGTATTGCCGAGGAACTGCAAAGCTTCGGACAGGCGACCCAGGCGCGCATGGAGGAATCGGAAAACCTTGCCGCGCACATTCTGGCGATCGAATCGATTCTCGCGGTTTTGCTGAAATCGTCGGGCGTGACCCTGGATGACGTCAAGACCGAGGTCAAAGACCGCACGGCGGCCATTTCCGGCGTCGAGGACGGCAGCCCCTCCGTCCACGCCATTGCCGAAGACATCGTCAAGCGCGGCGAGACCTAAGCGCAAGGCCCAAAAAAGAGGGGGCGTTTCCGCCCCCTGCTTCTTGCAAATCTGTGTTTGATTACTCGGCCGCTGCCTGAGCGTCCGGCACTTTTTCGATGCGCGCCGCGCAGAACTTGAATTCGGGAATTTTTCCGACCGGATCCAACTGCGGGTTGGTCAGAATATTGGCGGCCGCTTCGTGATAGCAGAACGGAATGAAGATCATGCCGTCGGCCACATCGCGGTCGGCGCGGACCTTCAGTTCGATCTCGCCGCGCCGGGTTTCCACCTTCACCCGGTCGCCGGGTGCCAGCCCCTTTTCACCCATGGTGTAGGGATTGATGCTGACCACGGGTTCCGGCTCCAACAGGTCCAACACCGTGGCCCGGCGGGTCATGGCGCCCGTATGCCAATGCTCCAGCACGCGGCCGGTGGTCAGGACCAGCGGGAATTCGTCATCGGGCAGTTCGTCCGGCGGGATCAGGTTAGCGGGCACCAGCTTGGCCCGGCCCGACGCGGTCGGGAAGCCTTCGCCGAAGATGATGTTCTCGCCCGGGCTGTCTTCCGACTTGCAGGGATAGATGATGCTGTCTTCGTTCTCCAGGCGCTCCCAGGTGATGTTGTCGAGCGAGCGCATGGTTTTCTTCATCTCGTTGAACACGTCCTTGGGGCCCGTGTAGGTCCAGTTCAGGCCCAGGCGGTTGGCGATTTCCTGAATGATCCACCAATCCTGTTTTACGTCGCCGGGCATGTCGACCACGGGGCGCGCCATCTGAACCTGGCGGTTGGTGTTGGAAAACGTTCCGGCCTTTTCAGGGAAGGCGGATGCCGGCAGCACCACATCGGCATGGAAGCAGGTTTCCGTGAAGAAGATGTCCTGGACCACAAGGTGTTCCAGCTTGGCCAGGGCCTCGCGAGCGTGGCGGGCATCCGGGTCCGACATGGCCGGATTTTCACCCATTACGTACATAGCCTTGATCTCGTCGGCCAGGATGGCATGGATGATCTCGACCACGGTCAGGCCCCGCTCGCGGGGCAGGTCGACGCCCCATAGGTCTTCGTAGATACCGCGGATGTCGTCGGCTTCCACGGATTTGTAATCGGGATAGACCATGGGAATCAGGCCGGCGTCGGACGCCCCCTGCACGTTGTTCTGGCCACGCAGGGGATGCAGGCCTGTGCCGGGACGGCCGATCTGGCCGGTGATCATGGAAAGGGCGATCAGGCAGCGCGAGTTGTCCGTGCCGTGGACATGCTGGCTGATGCCCATACCCCAGAAGATGATGGACCGTTCGGCGGTTGCGAAATCGCGGGCCACTTCGCGGATGACCTCGGCCTTGATGCCGCAGACGGCTTCCATGGCTTCGGGTGAGAATTTCTTGGAATTCTCCTTCAGTTCCTCGAAGCCTTCTGTATTGGCTTGAATGTATTGAATGTCCGTCAGGCCTTCTTCGATGATCACGTTGATCATCGCGTTCAGAAGGGCCACGTCCTGGCCGGCCTTGAACTGCAGATGGCGGGTCGCGTGGCGGGACAAGTCCTGGCCCCGGGGGTCCATGATGTACAGCCGGGCCCCGCGCTTGGCCGCGTTCTTCAGATAGGTTGCGGCAACCGGGTGGTTCTGTGTGGGCCGCGCACCGATCACGATGATGACGTCCGAATCCTTCGCATCGTTGAACGATGCGGTTACGGCACCGGAATTCATGCCTTCCATCAGGGCCGCCACCGAAGATGCGTGGCACAGCCGCGTGCAGTGATCGACGTTGTTGGTGCGGAAGCCTTGGCGAACCAGCTTCTGCACCATATAGGCTTCTTCGTTCGACCCTTTGGCGGAGCCGAAGCCCGCCATGGCGGAAGGCCCGTCGCTATCCAGCACCTTTTTCAGCCCAGAAGCCGCAAGGTCGAGCGCTTCTTCCCAGCTTGCTTCCCGGAAATGGGTCAGCGGATTGGCCGGGTCGAGCTTCATATCGCCGTGTTTTTCAACGCCGTCCTTGCGGATCAGCGGCTTGGTCAGGCGATGGGGATGGTCGATATAGTCAAAGCCGAAGCGGCCTTTCACGCATAACCGGTTTTCGTTGGCGTAGCCGTCCTTGCCTTCGACATAGACGATCTTGTTGTCCTTGACGTGGAAAGTGGTCTGGCAGCCGACGCCGCAATAGGGGCACAGGCTGTCGACCGTGCGGTCGGGCTTGCCGATATGGATTTGTTTTTCATCGACCATGGTCGACGGCATCAAGGCACCCGTCGGGCAGGCCTGCACGCATTCGCCGCAGGCGACGCAGGTGCTGTCGCCCATGGGATCGTTCATGTCGAACACGATCTGCGAATTGTGGCCGCGGCCCGCCATCCCGATGACGTCGTTGACCTGAACCTCGCGGCAGGCGCGTACGCAAAGATTGCAATGGATGCAGGCATCCAGGTTGACGGCCATGGCCGTGTGCGAACGATCGGGGGCCGGGCATTGTGCGCGTTCGTCAAAACGGCTGTCGCCGACGCCGGCCTTGTCGGCCCAATACCAGAACAGGGAATCCGGGTCGTGGGCCTGGCGGCGTTCCGGCTGGTCGGTCATCAACAGTTCCAGGACCATGCGCCGGGCCTTGGTCGCCCGTTCGTTGTCCGTGGTGACTTCCATGCCTTCCGTCGGTTCGCGCCGGCAGCTGGGGGCAAGAACGCGCTCGCCCTTGATCTCGACCATGCAGGCGCGGCAGTTGGCGTCGGGCCGGTAGCCCTTTTTCGGGCGATGGCACAGATGGGGAATGGTGTTGCCGCCCCGTTTGGCGACATCCCAAATGGTTTCACCCGGCTGGGCTTCGGCCGGCTGGCCGTTCAGCGTGAACTTGATTGTTTCGGTCGTTTCCTTGGCGCTCATTGCACGTCCTCCCCGAAGAAGCGTAGCGCCGCCTGTACGGGATTGGGCGCTGCCTGGCCCAGGCCGCAAATCGACGCATCGCGCATGGCCTGGCTCAATTCTTCAATCAGATCGGCATCCCATTTGGGCTTGTCGATCAATTTTAGCATCTTTTCGCAGCCGACGCGGCAGGGTGTGCACTGGCCGCAGCTTTCGTCCTCGAAGAACCGGATCAGGTTCTTGCAGATTTCCTTGACGTCGTCCTGGTCGGAAAAGATCACGACCGCCGAGGACCCGATGAAGCATCCATGTTTGTCGAGGGTGCCGAAGTCGAGCGGCTCGTCCGCCAGGCTTTCCGGCAGAATGCCGCCGGAGGCACCGCCCGGCAGGTAGGACTTGAAGGTATGGCCGTCTTCCATGCCGCCGCAATAATCTTCGATTAATTGGCGGGCGGTCGTGCCGGCGGGGGCTAATTTGACGCCCGGTTCCTTGACCCGCCCCGAAACGGAATAGAAATGCGGTCGGCCCTGGTCCTGATACCAATTGGGTCCGTGTTCGATGATCTTCGGCAGCCAGTAGACGGTCTCGACATTGTTGATCAGCGTCGGGCGGCCCCACAGGCCCGCCTGGGCGGGGAAAGGCGGGCGGTTGCGCGGCAGGCCGCGTTTGCCTTCGATGCTTTCCAGCATCCCCGATTCCTCACCGCAGATATAAGCCCCCGCACCACGGCGCAGGTGAAGCTTGATGTCGCCGTTCAGGCCGGCGTCCTCGACTTTCTTGATCTCGGTCAAAAGAACGTCACGGCAGGCCGGATATTCGTCACGCAGATAGATATAGACGGCATCGGCTTCGACCGACCAGGCCGCGAGCAAGGCCCCTTCGATCACCCGGTGGGGATCGGTCTCGAAACAATAGCGGTCCTTGAAGGTGCCGGGCTCGCCCTCGTCCGCATTGATGGCGACCAGGCGCGGCTTGGGCGCATTCTTCATGAAGCCCCATTTGGTGGCCGTGGGGAAACCGGCGCCGCCCAGACCGCGCAGACCTGATTCCTTAATAATTTCAACGGTCTCGTCGCGGCCGCGGGTTCCGTTCAGGCAATCGCCCAGAATTTTGTAGCCGCCTTCGGCAAGATAGGCGGAAAGATCCTTGTAATCGGGCAGGTCCATCTTGACCTTGCCGCCTTCGACCGCGGCTTTGACGCTGTCCGCATCGGCATTGAAAATCTGGCGCTGTTTGACGACCGCCACCGGTGCCTTGTCGCAGGCGCCGACGCAAGGGGCATGAATGACGCGCACGTCCGGGCCCAGGACGCTTTTCAGCTTGTCCGTCAGCGCGGCGGAGCCCTTCATTTCGCAGGTGATGCTGTCGCACACGCGCACGGTCAGTTCCGGCGGGGCGTTTTCACCGGCTTTCACCACATCGAAGTGATGATAGAAGGTCGCGACTTCGTAGACTTCCGTCTGCGCCAGGCGCAGTTCGCTGGCCAACGCGGCCATATGCGCATCCGACAGATGTCCATAGGCGTCCTGAATTAGATGCAGATACTCTATAAGGTATTCGCGTTGACGGGGCTGGTCGCCCAGCAGGCCACTAACATCCGCGAGCGCTTGGTCCGAAACTTGGCGGCCCTTGCCATACGCGGCGCGATCGCGACGGCGTCCTTTTTGGGCGGTAGCGGTGGACATGCGGGCTTCCTCCTTGACGTAAATCTTATTTCCGGCCCGGTTCCATCGGGCTTCGATTATGGCCGCACTGATCGTTCTGCCAGCGTCGAATAATTATGTCGCGAAACGGCGGATGCCTTTATCGAATTCTCGATATCGGTACTCCCATACACCCTGGTTTCGCACTTGGCATTTGGTATACCACAGAATGTCTATAACATGATCATCCCACTTCGGGAAACAGGGAAAAGGGTCTTTTCTCGATCAGGTGCCCCCTTTTTTCCATCATGGAAAGCAGGTGACCCTGCATAAGGGGCAGGGCCGTGGAAGGTGCGTAACGGTGGGCCAAGGAGGTGTTGGCTCTTGTGCCCTGGGCGAGGGTCGGCAATAGTCGTCGCCGGTGCAGCTAAAATGAATACGGTTCAAGGACATACGGCCCATGACCATTGATATTCACCTGGCGCAATTGATGTGTTCCAGGCTCTGCCACGACTTGGTGGGGCCGGCCGGCGCGGTCAATGCGGGGCTCGAGTTGGCGGAAGAAGGTGACTTGGACGGCGATGCGCTGGATCTCGTGACATCCAGCGCCGCCGAAGTGACCCGGCGCCTTGCTTTTTTCCGCATCGCCTTCGGTGCCGCCGGTGGCAAGGCATCGACCGTGGGGACGCTTAGTCTTAACGAGGCACGTGAACTTGCCGGTGAATTGGTAGAAGGCGGCAAAACCACGCTTGAATGGCCGGATAGCGATCATGCCCCCGACAGCTTTTCCGCGGATGTCGGTAAGGTCTTGCTTTTGATGATCTTATTGGCATCGGAATGCCTGCCCCGTGGGGGGGCGGTGACGGTTCATACGGCGGCCTTGCCGGAAGGCGCAGGATTGGCGGTCAGCGCCAAAGGTCAAGGGGCGGCGATGAAGCAGGATATTGCCGTGTCGTTGGACCCGGAGGCGGCGGAATATGCCCTGACGGCCAGAAATATCCACGGCTACTTTGCGCAGCAGCTGGCCCATTCAGGGGGCGGGCGTATCGAAACCTCGCAGGAGGTGGAAAATGAAATCCGCTTCATGGCCTTGTTCCCCAAGGATAAAAGCGGCTGACGATCAAATCGGAGAATATGGGAGCCGATACCTTTGCATAGACCCTTGGCATACCAAGGACATAAGCCATCAGTCATAGTCGATTCGCCTTTAATTCATTTGCCGACATATGGTGGTTTTGCTTTAATTTCCGAGCCTTAGAATTTTCCGTTCTGGGGAAGGCGTCGTACGCTTCGGTTGAAGGCGGGTCAAACGACCCAGCACCAAACTGATTGGCGCAGAATGCAGAACAGTCATGCGTAGCGCGCCGACGCACCATCGGGCGGATACGGCAATAGATTTCGGGGCCAAGGCTCCTGGGAGTAGCAGACATGGATGATCTTCTCACTGAATTCCTGACCGAAACTTCGGAAAGCCTGGCCGTGCTTGATGTCGAACTCGTCAAGTTCGAGCAGGAGCCGGACAACAAAGAAATCCTCGGGAATATTTTCCGTCTGGTCCATACGATCAAAGGGACCTGTGGTTTCCTGGGGCTGCCCCGTCTTGAATCGGTCGCTCATGCCGGCGAGAACGTCTTGGGAAAATTCCGCGACGGCGAGCTTGATGTCACACCCGAGGCCGTGACCCTTATTCTCAAATGCATGGACTGTATCCGTGACTTGCTGGGTAAATTGGAAGAAACGGGCCAGGAACCGGATGGGACCGATCAGGAACTGATTGATGCCCTGAACGCCCATGCGGAAGGTGGCAATGCGCCCAAACCGGCACCGCAGCCGGTTGCAGAGGCAGCAGCCCCCGCCAGTGACGGCCCGACGCCCACCAACGAGTTCGGCGCGCCCGTGGCGGCGGAACTGCTGGCTGAGGTCGAGGCGGCGGCGGCTCAGGGAGTTCAGGCGGCAAGCCAGGAACAGCTGGACGCTGAATTGGCGGCCGAACGCGAAGCCGAAGCGGCCATGGCCGCCAATCCCGCGACCAATGAACACGGCGCGCCTGTGGCGCAGGAACTGCTGGCCGAAGTCGAGGCCGCGCAGGCTGCGGGTGCCCGTGCCGCGACGGAAGCGGAACTGAAGGCGGACCTGGAAAAGGAACGTCAGGCCGAGAAGGCCGGTTCCAGCGGCGTGCCCGCGCCGGCTGCGTCTACGGAAGCGGAAAAGAAAGATACGAAGGGCGGCGGGGCCGGTGTTGCCGCGTCGTCGATCCGCGTCAATGTGGATGTGCTCGAAGACCTGATGACCTTGGTCTCCGAATTGGTCCTGACACGCAACCAGCTTCTGCAGATGGTGCGTGGCCTGGACGACAGCGAATTCACCGTGCCGTTGCAGCGCCTGTCCCACATCACCACCGACCTGCAGGAAGGTGTGATGAAGACGCGCATGCAGCCGATCGGCAATGCCTGGGCCAAGCTACCGCGGATCGTGCGCGATCTGGCCGTTGAATCGGGCAAGAAAATCGAACTGGTCATGCTGGGTGCGGAAACGGAACTCGACCGTCAGGTCCTGGAACTGATCAAGGATCCGCTGACCCATATGGTGCGCAACTCGGCGGACCACGGTCTTGAAGATATCGAAGGCCGGAAGGAGGCGAACAAGCCGGAAACGGGCACCATCACGCTGAACGCTTTCCACGAAGGCGGCCACATCATCATCGAGATTGCCGACGATGGGCGCGGTCTGAACATCGACCGGATCAAACAGAAAGCCCTGGATAACGGTTTGACGACCGAAGCTGATTTGGAACAGATGACCGATCAGCAGATCGGCATGTTCATCTTCAAGGCCGGGTTTTCCACGGCGGAGAAGATCACCAACGTATCCGGCCGCGGCGTCGGCATGGACGTGGTGCGGACCAACATCGAAAAGATCGGCGGCACGGTCGAACTGAAGACCAACCCGGGCAAAGGATCGACCTTCACCATCAAGATTCCGCTGACGTTGGCGATCGTCTCTGCATTGATCGTCGAATGTTGCGGCGAACGGTTCGCCGTGCCGCAAATCAGCGTGCTGGAACTGGTTCGTGCCTCGGCGCAGTCGGAAAACGCCATCGAGATGATCAACGAATCCGCCGTGTTGCGCTTGCGCGACCGCTTGCTGCCGCTGATTTCATTGCGCGAACTGCTGCGTTTGCAGGATCCGCCGGCGACCGAGAAAGACAACGGTGCGGGTGCCGGTGACCAAGCCGATGACGAAACACCCAAATCGACCGATGCGTTGGTTGCCGAAGCGATCGCCGATGACGAGGAAGTGTTTATCGTCGTCACGCAGGTCGGATCCAATACTTTCGGGATCATCGTCGACCGTGTCTTCGATACGGAAGAAATCGTCGTCAAACCGGTCGCTCCCATTCTGCGCGACATCACGTTCTACTCGGGTAATACGATCCTGGGCGACGGCAGCGTGATCATGATCCTGGATCCCAACGGCATTGCCGAAGCGGCCGGCGAAATGGATACGGAGCATCGTTCCGAAGCCGATATCCAGGCCGTCTCCACGGACGAGGAAACGACCTCGCTGCTGGTGTTCCGTGCCGGGGGGCCGGAACTCAAGGCCGTGCCTTTGGGGCTGGTTGCACGCCTTGAAGAGGTCGATATGTCCGAAACGGAAACCTCGCACGGCCAGGTCATGGTTCAGTATCGCGAACAGCTGATGCCGCTGATCCCGTTCTCATCCGACCATCAGTTCAAGGAAACGGGCCGCCAGCCGATCCTGGTGTTTACCGATCGTGAGCGGTCCATGGGCTTGGTCGTGGACGAGATCGTCGATATTGTCGACGACCGTCTGAAAATTGAATTGACGACCGACATTCCGGGCCTGATCGGCAGCGCCGTGATCGCCAAGAAAGCAACGGACGTAATCGATGCCGGATATTTCTTGACCCAGGCGTTTTCCGACTGGTTCGGGTCGTCCGAGAACGCGGCGCTTGAAGTCGGCCCGGGCGGCCGTCGCAGGGCCTTGTTGATCGATGACAGCCCGTTTTTCCGAAATCTGCTGACGCCGCTTCTTTCCGTTGCGGGTTGGCAGGTGACGGCCTTGGACAGCGCCCAGGCGGCCCTTGAAATGCGAGACAGAGGGGCGGCCTTTGATGTGATTATCTCTGATATCGAAATGCCGGGCATGAACGGGTTCGAATTCGCGAACGAAGTCCGCAGCGGCGGTTCCTGGTCACAGGTTCCCATGGTGGCTTTGTCTGCACATGCCACCAGCGCTGATTTCGAGCGTGGCCGCAGTGCCGGGTTCAATGATTATGTGGCTAAATTTGACCGGGAAGCCCTGGTTTCAAGCTTGGCGCAAACCGTTGCAGGGGCAGCGTCTGGCGGGACCGGGTGATTGGTACAATGCATGTGTGTTTCAATTGCGATGACGAACGTTGTTGCGGAGTCATCTAATGTACTGTTATCCAGGCGAATAACGCGGTGTTGGGACTTCGCCGTGAATGTTATAGCCTGATATTGGATATTGAGTTGGCACATACCGGCTCAGTGATCTGGACGTAAATCGAAGGCGAACCAAAGCGGGTGGGCTAATGAAATCTTGTCTGATCGTCGATGACTCGAAAGTAATCCGGATGGTCGCCCGGAAAATTCTTGAAGAACTCAGCTTCGAGACTCTGGAGGCCGCCGACGGCCAAGAGGCACTTGATGCCTGCAAGGAGCGGCTGCCTGATGCGGTGCTGCTTGATTGGAATATGCCGATAATGAGCGGTATCGAATTTCTTCGAGAGCTAAGGGCGCTGCCTGGCGGTGGCGGGCCGATTGTCGTGTTCTGTACCACTGAAAACGATATTCAGCATATCCAGGAAGCGATCGAAGCCGGTGCGAATGAATACATCATGAAACCGTTCGACAGCGAGATTATTCAAACGAAGTTCTCGCAGGTCGGCCTTCTCTAGCTGTCTGCCGACCGATTGGCGGCGGATATGGTCTATTGCAACGCGATAAGGGGTTACGGATGACGAGTGACGAAGTCCGCGTCATGTTGGTCGATGACTCCGCCGTCATCCGTGGCTTGATCGCGCGCATGATCGAAGGCGAGCCCGGATTGCGCGTGGCGGCTTCCGTCGGCAACGGGAAAATGGCCGTTGACCGCCTTAGAACGCAACCCGTGGACGTCATCATCCTGGATATTGAAATGCCGGTGATGGACGGACTGACGGCCATTCCCCAATTGTTGGAAATCAAGCCAGACGTCAAGATCATCATGGCGTCGACCCTGACGGAAAAGAACGCGGACATCAGTTTGCGTGCGCTGCAGGCGGGGGCAACCGACTATGTGCCCAAACCGACGGCAACACGCGAGATTTCCGGCGGCGATGTCTTCAAGCATGAGTTGCTCGAGAAAATCCGCCAACTGGGTTTGGTCGCCCGGCGTCCGGCCTCGACGCCGAATGGGGCAGACAACGATGCTGCCGTCAAGCCGGCCGAGAAAACAGCCAAACCGCTTTACGAGAAAGCGGTGGAGTTGCGTTCCAGTGGTTCAATCAAGCCCAGAATTCTTGCCGTGGGCAGTTCAACCGGCGGCCCGCAAGCTCTATTCAAGTTGTTCAAGGATGTGCGCCCCGATATCAACCTGCCCGTGGTGGTGACCCAGCATATGCCGGCGACGTTCACGAAAATCCTGGCCGAACATATTTCAAAGGCTTCGGGTTGGGCGTGCACGGAAGCTGTGGACGGAGAAGCGCTGCAAGCGGGGCATATTTATGTGGCGCCCGGAAATTTCCACATGACCGTTGAGAAGTCCGGATCGGGCATGGTGATCCGCACGAATCAAGATCCGCCTGAAAATTTCTGCCGGCCTGCGGTCGATCCCATGTTGCGGTCGCTCGCGACGGAATTCGGCGGGGCCGTGTTGACCGTCATTTTGACCGGAATGGGCCATGACGGACGCGAAGGAAGCCGGGTTGTGGTCGAAGCCGGTGGCACCATCGTCGCTCAGGACGAGGCGTCCAGCGTAGTCTGGGGCATGCCGGGGGCCGTCGCGACGGCCGGCCTGTGCGAAGCGGTGCTGCCGCTCAACGACCTTGGACCGCATATCATGCAGAAATTGCGGACGAGGGCGGCATGAAACCGGACGACTTCCAATTCATGTCGACGCTGCTGAAGCAGCGGTCAGGACTGGTCCTTAACGAGGACAAGGCGTATCTGCTTGAAAGCCGTCTGATGCCCGTCGCGCGGGCGCAGAACATCAAGGGCGTCGAGGAACTGATCACCGAAATCCGCACTTCCAAGAACGAGGCGTTGATCGTCGAGGTCACGGAAGCGATGACCACGAACGAGTCGTTCTTCTTCCGCGACATCAAGCCGTTTGATTTATTCCGCGATCATGTTCTGCCATCCATGCTGGAAAAATGCGCGGCAAAGAAATCCCTGCGCATTTGGTGTGCTGCTGCGTCGAACGGACAAGAGCCGTATTCCTTGGCCATGATTCTGAAGGAAGAAGGCGCCAAGCTTGCTGGATGGAAGGTCGAAATTATCGGCACGGACATTTCACGCCAGGTGTTGAAAAAGGCGGAGCAGGGGGTCTATTCCCAGTTCGAGGTGCAGCGCGGCCTGCCGATCACCATGCTGGTCAAATATTTCGACAAACAGGATGACCAGTGGCAGTTGAAGCCTGAAATCCGCTCCATGGTGCAGTATAAATATTTCAACCTGCTTGAGAATTTGACGCCGCTTGGGCATTTCGACGTGGTGTTCTGCCGCAACGTTCTGATCTATTTCGATCAGCAGACCAAGGGCGAGGTCCTGGCCGGGGTCGCAAATCTGATGCCGGATTACGGCGCGTTGTTCCTGGGTGGGGCGGAAACGGTGCTGGGCGTGTCGGACAAGTTCGCACCCGTGCCCGGGCAGCGCGGTCTTTACGCGCTTACCGGCAACTAGGCGTGCGCCTGTTACCAGCAGAATGATCAGCAAAAGAAAGAGGCGGGTTTAAACCCGCCTCTGTATTTGTTTCCCGTTCCGGGGCTCTGCAATCGGTCAACCGTTGGCGGCGGCCTTCTGTTCCGGTTCCGGATCGCGCAGGACATAGCCGCGCCCCCAAACTGTTTCGATGTAGTTATCGCCGCCCGTGGCCGTCGATAATTTCTTGCGCAGTTTGCAGATGAACACGTCGATGATTTTCAATTCCGGCTCGTCCATCCCGTTGTAGAGATGGTTGAGGAACATTTTCTTGGTCAGGGTCGTGCCCTTGCGCAGGGACAGCAGTTCCAGGATGCCGTATTCCTTGCCGGTTAGGTGGATCGGCTGGGTGTCGACCTCGACCGTGCGGGTGTCCAGATTGACGGTCAGGCGACCGGTCTCGATCACCGATTGGGCATGACCTTGGGAGCGCCGGACAATGGCCTGAATACGGGCCATCAGTTCTTCCTTATTGAAAGGCTTGGTCAGGTAATCATCGGCGCCATGGCCAAGACCTTTGACCTTGCTTTCCGATTCGACCAAGCCTGACAGGATCAGAACCGGCGTATTGACGCGGGAATCGCGCAACCGGCGCAGGACTTCGAAACCGTCCATGTCCGGCAGCATGATATCCAGGACGATGATGTCGTAATCGTAAAGTTTTCCAATTTCCAGGCCGTCTTCGCCCAGGTCGGTTGTATCGACGACCATATTCGCCGATTCAAGCATCATCTTGACGCTTTTTTGGGTCGAAGGATCATCTTCGACGAGCAACACACGCATGAACGGCCTCCTTAATCGGACGCATTAACCTTTGTTAACCATAACCCTCGGCGGGAATCGGCGCAAGTTGGCCCGGCGAATACAGGAATATTTCGTTATTCAGCAGGGGTTTAACACTCCATCAACCGTTGTCGGTGATAGTATGGAAAGGTAATAAAAACAGGTTCCGGATTCGCGGTTTATACGCGTGTATACATTCGTCAACGATATCCTCAATGAGGTCGACCGTCATACCGGTCAGGTGCACTTTGGCCGCGTCGCCAACGTGGTGGGTCTGCTGGTCGAGGTTGAAGGCCTGCAAGGCGCGGTCTCCGTTTCCGACCATTGCGACATCTCGACCAAGAACGGACAGATCGTGCCCTGTGAAGTCGTCGGCTTCCGCGACGGTAAGGCGCTGGTCATGCCGTTCGGCTCCGTCGACGGTATCGGCATGGGATGCCGCGTCGAAGTGGGGTCGTCCGAACCGGTGATCTATCCGGTCGAGGCATGGCTGGGCCGCGTGATCGATGCCTTCGGCCGGCCGATCGACGGCAAGGGACCCTTGCCCGGCGGTGCTGCACCCTATCCCATTCACACCGTGCCGCCGCCCGCCCACGAGCGGACGCGCATCGGCGGTAAGGTCGATCTCGGTTTGCGCGCCATGAACACCTTCCTGACCTGTTGCCGGGGGCAGCGATTGGGTATCTTTGCCGGGTCGGGCGTAGGCAAATCGACCTTGTTGTCGATGATGGCCCGCAATACGGATGCCGAGGTCAGCGTCATCGGCTTGGTCGGCGAACGCGGCCGTGAAGCCCGCGAATTTATCGAGGATCATCTGGGTGAAGAAGGACTGAAGCGCGCCGTCGTCGTGGTCGCCACGTCGGACGAACCGCCGTTGGTCCGACGTCAGGCCGCGTTTATGACCATGGCGGTGGCGGAATTTTTCCGCGATACGGGGGCCAATGTTCTGTGTTTGATGGACAGCGTCACCCGCGTGGCCATGGCGCAGCGTGAAATCAGCCTTGCCGTGGGCGAGCCGCCGGCATCAAAGGGATATACGCCCTCCGTGTTCGCTCTGTTGCCGCGCCTTTTGGAACGGGCCGGTCCCGGCCGGCCGGGCGAAGGCGACATCACCGGACTGTTCACCGTGTTGGTCGAAGGTGATGATCATAATGAGCCCGTGGCCGATGCGGTGCGCGGGATTCTCGACGGGCACGTGGTGTTGGACCGGGCCATTGCCGAACGCGGCCGCTATCCGGCGATCAACATCCTGCGCAGCGTTTCCAGAACCATGCCGGCCTGCAATACGCCGGACCAGAACGCGCTGGTCGCCCGCGCACGCCAGCTTCTGGCCGTCTACGAGGACATGGCTGAACTGATCCGGTTGGGAGCCTATCGCAGCGGCAGCGACCCAAAGGTCGATGAAGCCATTCAATATTACGACGGGATCGAAAAATTCCTGGACCAGGAAATCGCGGAAACGACGGACCTGAACAGTTGTTACAGCCTGCTGGCGCAAACACTGGATATGCCTGAGCCCGCGCCGGAAGGAGCCGCCGAAGCCCCGGCCGGTGACGGCGCCGCGCCGGCGTCGTGAAGCAGCTTAAAGAGGACCCGGCCCCTTAATGGCAAACGGCCTGAAAAACCTTATCCGGTTGCACGAATGGACCGTCGATGAACGGCGCCGTGAACTGGGGCAGCATATTCGAATCCTCAACGATTTGGATCAGCAGGTCCGCAATCTGGAAGATGAATTGAAACGTGAACAGGCCCTGGCCAGTTCGACCGATATCGGTATCACCTTCGGCGCCTATTACAACATGTTCCGATATCGCCGAGCTCGTTTGGACGGCCAGATCCAGCAAAAAGAACGGGAAATCCTGGAAGCCCGCGACATTCTGGGGAGGGCCTATATGGAACTGAAGAAATACCAGGTTGCCGATGATGTTCGGCGGCGTGAAGAGGCCGAGGAAGAAGCCCGCCGCGAGCAGGCGGAACTGGACGAATTGGGGCTGCAGCTTTACCGCCGTCAAGAAGCCCGCTCCCAGGCGGCCCGTCGCACACGTTAGTTAAGCTGCGTTTTTCGATTAAATCCCGTCAGATCGGATCAAGGTGCGCCAACAGGTCCGGGTTGGACCATTGTGGCTGCCGGTCTTCGACCAGGATTTTGTGCTCGGCCATGTCCGTTCCGTCTGCGTGACGGGTCACGACTTGGACCCAGCGCGGAACGAGTTCGTTGCTGATGTCCTGCAGGATGGTCGTGGCCAGGTTTTCATGGGACGGCCAGTCGATGGATTCCAGCGTTTTCAAATAGGCGGCGAAGGCCGCCGGTGCGATGGTCGAGGTATCGGGCACGTAGCGCAGGATGACCGTGACCGTGCCGTCCAGCGCCGACAGGGTGTTACTCAAGCTGGAAACATAATCGATATTGCGGTCCGGGTTCGAACCCGGTTCCAGGGCGGCGCGCCGTTGCCAAAGGTCCATGATCCAGTTCCCTTATACGACCAAGCCCACACCGCCCTCGGTCGGGGCGGGCGGCTCGATCTCGATGAAATTCGCGGGTTGTGCCTGGAACCCGACGCCCCCCTTGTAGCCGGTAATCGCACCCGATTGTTCGTAAAGATGACGGATGTCGTTGCGCATGCCGGACGGCAGATGCGTGTCGGAACGGACCACCATGTCCAGGCGGCGATGGGCCGTATCGACCAGACCGTCCAGTTGAACATGACCCAATTTGGATAATGTCACATCGACGACGAAACGGGTGCCCGGGCCGGCCTCCTCGTCATCCTCGTCTTGGTCCTGGGGGCGGGTGAACAGGCGGATTTGCTCAAGTTCGGATCCGTTCAGGAACGGGATCATGAATATACGCCAGTCGCCGCTCGACGGCTCGTCCGCCAGGCGGGACAATTGCCCCAGGTCTTCCCGCATCTTGCCCAACAAAGCGGGATTTAGGCGCTGCAAGACCCGCACGGTATTGTCCCCCAGCCATGAACGGACATCACCGCCGCGTACGGCTGCCAGGAAGAACAGAATGTTCGCCGCTAAATTTCCATCCGGGCGCGGCAGGGCTGTTTGCAGTACATGCTGAGCGGTGTTGGGGGCGGCGTTCCCCAGTGTATCGAGAACCTCGCGCGCCGCCGGCCATTGCCGGTCCAGAAACAAGGCCTGGCGCAGGGTCAGTTGCTGATTGTCCAACAGGGGAGCGGGATTGGCGGGAGGAAGGGGGGCGCTTGTCACGTTCAAGACGACCCGCGACCCTTCAGGGGGCGGATTTCTACCGGCCAGGGCGATCGGCCCTAGCGGGGTTTCGACGATTGCCTGGCCGCCGGCCTGGCTGCTGCTGACGATGCCGGTCAGGGTCTGGCCCAATGCGGCGAGGGCGGGTGTGGGGCCTTGGGTCTGTGTGACTGCTGCCGCACCCCCAGGGGGCGGTGGCTGGACCGCCGTCAATTGCACCGTGAATTGCGTTCCGGCCGGAAGGGTCTGCGTGCCCGATGGGGAAATAGTTCCGCCGGCCTGGCCTGCGGGGCTGCCCGCAGGTGATGACGTGGCACTTAATCCCGAACCCGGTGTTCCGGGTGATATGCTTGGGCTTGGTCGTGCCGCCGAAGGTTGGCCAGCGATTTGCCCCCCGGTTTGCCCGGGTGCTCCCGGTTGTAAGGCGGGGGCGGCCTGCCCCGGGCTTAGGGTCGCACCCCCGGGCGCGGCGCCGGGCAAAATTGGTGCCGGGATGCCCTGCGCGGGCCGCAGTAGGGTCGCGGTCAGGCTGTTTCCTGCGGCAAACGGCGGCAGGTTCAACAATCCGGTTGCGGCATTGGCCTGTCCGCCTGCCTGCGTCGCCTGAGCGGCGGCACGCAGTGCGGCGGCAGGGTTTTGTCCGTTGATGGCGGCGATGATGAACTGAAGCTGCGGACCCTTGCCGTTCAATTGCAGGGTGAGCGTGTCGCCGGGGTTCAGGTTCAACAAGGTTTGCAATTGCAGCTGCAGCTTGCCGACAACGCCTTCAAGATTGGCAAGGCCTTGCGGTGTCAGGTTCGTGAGTTGAAGGTCGAAGCGGGCGCCCAAGGCGGCATCCAGGACCGCTTGCGGGACAGCAACCTGTGCCTGAGCAGGGGGAAGGGTTATCGCGGTCGGCGGCGGTTGAGGCGCCGCGGTCCCCGTTGTGACCGGCGGGGGTGGCGGTGGTGCGGATATCTCCGACATGATTGCGGCCCCCTCCGTGGCTTGGCCGTCGGGCCGGCGGGCTTAACCCTCGGCCGGCAGGGCGACGTTGATCATCATCTCGTGCCCGTCGATAAGGTCGTCGAGATCCTCGTCCTCGGCCGCCGTGCCGCGGATCGTCAGCTCGGCGTTGAGGCTCAGAACTTCCCCGTACAACAAATCGGACAAGTCCGGTGCCGACATGGGGAAAAAGCCGTTGATCGGATCGGCTGATCCTGTCGTTCCGGCCAGGGCAAGATCGGCGCTTTCCATGGCGGTCAAAATCGCGCCCATGCGTCCGGTCGCGTCCGTGCGGGTGACCAGCATTCGTTTGACCCCAAGCGCACTGAAAGCCGTTGCCGCATCGGCGGCTTCCATGACGTCCATACCGGCGTTCATCACCAAGACCGGTTCCGCCGGGGCGGCATTGACGAAATCGAACAGGTCATCCATTTCGGTCTGCGAGCGGTGATTGATGCCCGGGGAATCGACCAGAACCAGCGTTCGTTTGGGCGTACGGGCCATGAACTGTGCCAGTTCATCCGCCGTTTCCGTGATGAAAACTTCCTGGCCCATGACCTTGGCGAAGGCCGTCAGTTGTTCAACCGCGCCGGCACGCTTCAAATCCGTGGTCAAAAGCTGCACGGACCTTTTGGCCATCAGGGCACGGGCGGCCAGCTTCACAAGCGCCAAGGTCTTGCCGGCACCCGGGGGGCCGACCAGGATCAGGCGTTGATTGTCGGCGGTCACATCGATCGGCGAGAAATTGAAATCAAGGGCCAGGGCCCCGGTCAGTGCCGCGATCGGTGTGCGCGGTTCCATGTCGGCGACGGCCTGGGCCAGCCTGTCCGCCAGGTTCATGGGAACACCGTGCAGCAGCAGGGTCTCCAGTACCTGATCGGCGCGTTGTTCGGGGGCCATGGCGACCTGGCCCAAACGCGGATCACGGGTGTTTTGCGCGCGGCTGGCGACAATCCGGGCTTCGCCCGTTTCAGGGTCGGTCTGTGTCGACACGATGGTGGCTTCATCGCCCAATTCGCGCCGGGCAAGCGTCATGGCCTGTCTTAGAGTCGCCGCCTTGAAAGTAAGTAGCCGCATGTTCGTCTCCTATAGCTTTCTGCCGTGCATTAGACCTGCCCCACGGTCTTGATCTTCGCTTTGGGGTGGATTTCATTCTGGGACATCACGACCGTCATCGGCCGGAACCGCTCGACGATCGAGCGCACATAGGGCCGGATGGCGGGGCTGGTCAGCAGGACCGGGCTTTCACCCATCATGGCCTGCCGTTCGAAATTGGTGCGCAGCGCACTGATGAATTCCTGCAGCTTCGAGGGCGCCATGGATAACTGCTTGTCTTCTTCCGGGCCGACGATTGATTCGGCAAAGGCCTGTTCCCAAGGCGGCGACAGCGTCACCAGGGGAATGAAGCCCTGATCGTTGACGTTGGAATCGGAAATCTGGCGGGACAGGCGGGCGCGCACGTGTTCGGTGATCATCATCACGTTGCGGGTTCCGGCGCAGGCTTCGGCCACACCTTCCAAAATCGTCGGCAGGTCGCGGACCGATACCCGTTCCGCCAGCAGGTTTTGCAGCACGCGCTGCAACCCACCAAGCGAGATCGTGGCGGGAACGATCGAATCGACAAGCTTCTGTTGTTCCTTGTCCAACTCGTCCAGAAGCTTCTGCGTTTCCGCATAACTTAGGAGGTCGTCCATGTTGTCCTTGATGATTTCGGTCAGATGCGTGGTTACCACGGTCGCGGGGTCGACAACCGTATAACCGCGGAACAGGGCTTCTTCCCGGTTGGCTTCTTCGATCCACATGGCCGGAAGACCAAAGGTCGGCTCGACTGTTTTCTCGCCCGCCAGGGTGATTTCCTCGCCGCGCGGGTCCATGACCAGCAGCATGTTGGGGCGCAGGTCGCCGCGACCGGTCTCGATTTCCTTGACCCGGATCACATAGGTATTGGCGGGAAGCTGCATGTTGTCCTGAATACGCACGGACGGCATGACGAACCCGACCTCAGATGCCAATTGACGGCGCAGCGCCTTGATCTGATCGGTTAGGCGTTGGCCGTTCTCGGGCGGTGCGTTGATCAGCGACAGCAGCCCATATCCCAATTCCAGGCGCAGGTAGTCGATGCGCAGGGCTGTCGAAATCGGTTCTTCCGCGGCTTTGGTCGGTTCGGGTGTGCTTTCTTCAAGCGCTTTGATCGCTTCTTCGGCGCGGCGTTTATCCCTGGCGGTGATGACGAAGGCCATGGTGCCGGTAATGCCCGCCAGCAACAGGAACGGAAACGCGGGAATACCCGGCATGGCGGCAAGCCCGACCAGAAGGAAGCAGGAAAGGCCCAGGGTCTTCGGCTGGCCGCCGATCTGGCGGAACAGGGTGGCTTCCGTGGGGCCCGTGATGCCGGCCTTGGTGACCATCATACCGGCGGCGGTCGAGACGATCAGGGCAGGGATCTGGCTGACCAAGCCGTCGCCGACGGTCAGGCGGGTGTACATATCGGCAGCTTCGCCGAAGCTCAGGTCGTTCTGTGCGACACCGATGATCATGCCGCCCAGGACGTTGATCAGGGTGATCAGCAGGCCGGCGATGGCGTCGCCCCGCACGAATTTGGAGGCACCGTCCATGGCGCCGAAAAAGGTGCTTTCGTCTTCAAGGTTTTTGCGTCGTGCACGGGCGTCGTCTTCATCGATCAAGCCGGATGACAGGTCGGCATCGATCGCCATTTGCTTGCCGGGCATGGCGTCCAAGGTGAAGCGCGCGGCGACTTCGGCGATACGGCCCGAACCCTTGGTGATGACGATGAAGTTGACGATCACCAGAATCGAGAAAACGATGATCCCGATAACGAAGTTGTCCTGCATGACGAACCCGCCGAAGGCTTGAATAACCTGTCCGGCGGCGTCCGTTCCGGTATGGCCCTCAGCCAGGATCAATCGGGTCGAAGCCAGGTTCAGGGCCAATCGGATCATCGTTGCCAACAGCAGAACGGTGGGGAACGAGTTAAAATCCAACGGCTTTTCGATGAAGATCGCCGTCATCAGGATCAGCACGGAAAACGTGATTGAAAACGCAAGGCTCATATCCAAGAGCCAGGTCGGCATGGGCAGGATCAGCACCACCAGGATGCCGATAACGCCAAGCGCGAAGAACAGATCGCCGCGCTTTAAAAGCCTGGCAATACCGGCAAAAGGATTGTCACCCTCTTCCTCGCCGCCACCTTGCGGTGCCCCGCGCGGGGCAGCGGCGGTCGCCGGTGCGGGCGCTGCTGTTTGCGTCGCCTCAGCCATCGCCGGTTATCGCCTTGTAAATTGTCATTCCCGTTCTCGTTTTTGCCGACATTTTTTGCCGTTGCCTTGGTTGTTGGTGGTCTATTTCGGCTTAGGGAGCCGGTGCCGCGCCGGCTTCACCCGGCTGCGGTACGGAAAAGCCTTCCTGGCTGTACTGGCGTAGCTTGTTGCGCAGCGTGCGGATGGAAATTCCCAGAATATTGGCCGCATGGGTGCGGTTGCCCAGGCAGTGATGGAGGGTGTCGATGATCAGGTCGCGTTCCACATCCGCCACGGTCCGGCCGACCAGGGCGGCCGTTTCCGCATCGTCGCCGTCGGCGGATGCCGATGCTGGCGCGCCGCCGTCGCCGGAAACCATGATCGCTTCCGGGCCGATTTCTGATCCGGTGGCCAGGATCACGGCGCGGTGGATGGTGTTTTCCAGTTCGCGCACGTTGCCGGGCCAGTTGTGGGATTTCAGCTTCGCCAGGGCGGCTTCGGATACCGGGCGCTCGTCGATGTGGTTGGCTTCGGAATACTTGGTCACGAAATGACGGGCCAGCAGGGGGATGTCCTGTTCACGCTTGGCCAGTGACGGCATGGCCAGGTTCACGACATTCAGGCGAAAGTACAGGTCTTCGCGGAATGTTCCCTTGGCGACTTCGTCCTGCAACACGCGGTTGGACGTTGCGATAATGCGGACATCGATCTTGACCGGCTTGGTGCCGCCGACCCGGTCAATTTCGCGTTCCTGCAAGGCGCGCAGAAGTTTGGCCTGCAGGCGTGGGTCCATTTCAGAAATTTCATCAAGCAACAACGTGCCGCCGTCCGCTTCCTCGAATTTGCCGACACGGCGAGAAACAGCGCCGGTGAAGGCACCTTTTTCATGGCCGAACAATTCTGATTCCAGAAGATTTTCAGGGATCGCGGCGCAGTTCACGGCAACGAAGGTCTTGTCCTTGCGGCGGCTTTTGGCATGCAGATGGCGGGCCATCATCTCCTTGCCCGTCCCCGATGCCCCGGTGATCAGCACGCTGGCTTCCGAAGGAGCGACCTGGTCGGCCATCTTGATGACATCGCCCATGCCCGCATCGGCGTAAACAATGTTGCTGGGTTCTTCCGATACGGCCTGCAGGACCGCCGCGATCAATTCCGCATCCGGGGGCAGGGGGATGTATTCCTTGGCACCGGCCTTGATGGCGCGGACGGCGGCCTGGCTGTCGGTGCCGACACCGCAGGCGATGACCGGAAGGGCGATGCGTTCGCTTTCAAGCGAAGTCACCAGGCGTGCGATATCGGCTTGCACGTCGATCATGATCAGATCCGCACCCTGTCCGGCGCGTAACTGCTCCAGGGCGCTGTCCGTCGTTTCCGCCTGCTGGACCTTGGCCCCTTTTTGCATGGCGATCTGACTGGCGGCGCCGATCTGCCCGCCCAAAGTGCCGATAATCAATAACCTCATGACCGTTCTGTCCCTACTGTATTGCGCTTGTCGTGCGCCCTGTTTGGTCCGTCGTTTATCCGCATGGCCCCGGACTTAGTCGAAATAATTGATCCGTTTTTCCGGCGGCAGGATGCTGTTCAGCAGCATTTCCAGACGCCGGGGGTTTTCCTGACGGCCGATCGAGCCGGTCGACAGGACATAGACCTGATTGACCATGGCTTCATCGGTCGAATTGCGTTCCAGCTTGTTGGCAAGCGGGGTGAACACCATGTTGGCCAGTACCGCGCCGTAAAACGTCGTCAGCAGTGCAACGGCCATGCTGGGACCGATGGCGCCGGGGTCGTCGAGATTTCCCAGCATCTGGACCAGGCCGATCAGCGTTCCGATCAGGCCCATGGCGGGGGAAAGCTCCGCCATGCGGCGCAACACGTTGATACATTTCTGATGGCGCTGGAACATGGCCTGCATGTCGCGGCGCAGGATGGCTTCGACTTCCTCGCCGGGGGTGCCGTCGACGACCATGCCGATCCCCTTGTGCAGGACCGGTTCCGCCTGAATGCTGCCCATCACGTTCTGCAAGGCCAAGACGCCCTGTTTGCGCGACAGTTCGGCCAACTGCAGAACCTGAAAGGATGCCCGTGTCGGGTCTCGATTGATCCGCGTAAAGGTCTTCATGGCAACCCGGGCGGTTCGACCCATTTCGCCGAGCGAATAACTTGCCGTGGTAATGGCGACGGTTCCGCCGATCACGATCAGGATCGACGGGACGTTGAGGAACGACCCCGGCGAGCCGCCCAACACAATGGCGGTGGCCAGCAGACCGAAACCCGCCGCCAAACCCAGAACCGTGGCAGCATCCACGGTGGTTCGGTTGCGCAGGGGGCCTGCAGTTGGTGTTACGTCCGCCATCGTTAATCGTTCCGGTTCGCTCGGATCCGCCGTTAGCGGTCGGTCTTGATGATTTCCGTCATGGTCACGCCCAGACGGTCTTCGACTACGACCACTTCGCCACGGGCGACCAGCCGGTTGTTGACGTAAATATCGATGGCTTCCCCGACTTTACGGTCAAGTTCGATGACAGCGCCCCGGCCCAGCCGCAACAGCTGGCTGACTTGCATGTTCGCCTTGCCCAGAACGGCGGATACCGTCACCGGGATGTCGTAAACGGCTTCCAGATCACGGGCGCTTTTGGGTAGGTCGGTGACTTCCGGCAGGCCCGAGGGGCTCTGCATCGGTGCCGGCGCGCCGCCGCCATCGGTGTCTTCGCCGCCGCTGCCGCCGTTGGACGCAAATTCGCCCAGTTCAAAATCGTCTTCGGCCATAACTCTCTCCTAGTCCTTCAGGTCGTCTTCCAGTTCCAGGTCAAAACCCCCGTAATTCGTGGAATCAGGGGCGCTCTCTTCAGTGTCTTCCATTGCCTCATCACCGGCTTCCTCAAGTTGAGGTTCGGCCACGAGATCGTCCGAAGGAATCGGTGCGGCGTCGGGTTCTGCGCCTGCCGGGTCTGTATGCAGGGCGGCATCGGCTTCTGCTTCGGCGATGATTTCTTCGGACGGCATCGGCGCAGGCCCAGCTGTGCTTTCGTCTTCCGCAGGGGTCTGGACGGCCGGCTCTACTGCTGCTTCGGCGACAGTATTCGGCATATCGGCGGGTCTCTCGGAAGGAATGGGGGCGTGGGGCGCGTCGGGCAGGGGAGCTGCCGGCGCGGAAGCTTCGGGGGCAGCCGCGTCCGGGAGTGTTTCCGGCTGTGTTTCAACCTCGATCGGCGCGGGCTCCGTTACCTCCGGGGTGGGATCGGCCGGTTGTTCAGGCATTACGTCTTGGGCCGGGGGCTGTTCAAGGGGCGGTTCCGGTTGGGCATCCGTGGTTTCAGAATCCGTCATGGATTCCAGGTTGCGGGCGACGATTTCATCCAACTGTTGGGCCAATTCCTCGGTGCTTCGGGCGACGCCGCCGGTCGACCACTCCAAGCGGCAGTCGCCGATCTCAAGCGCCGGGTCGCCGATAATTTTGATATTTCCCTGAAACCCGGAAAGTGCGGACACGGCAGAAACCCGTTCGTGCAGCTCTTCGGCAAGGCCGTCAGGGACGCGGACAATGATTTCCGCTTCGCCGCTTGTCTGGCCCAGGGCCGTTTCGAGCATCGCTTCAACTTGGTCGGCTGCGGTTTGCCGGTTCAGGGTGGGAAATAGTTTGCGCACCAGGGCGGCGGCAACGGATACGGCGTGTCGGATCATGTCCTGATTGGCGGTTTCCTGGGATTCAACAAGACCCTGGGCCTGTTGAAGGATCGCGGTAAGAGTATCCGAAATTTGCTTGTCGACACCGGTTGCGGCTTCTTCGGTGCCAAGACGCTTTCCTTCGGCAATCCCTTCTTCACGCGCGCGCGCGACATCGTCTTCGCTGAAGGTCGGCGCTTCCGGCTCAGGCTCAGGCTCGGGATCGTCCTGTTCCTGCTCGCCGTTCTGGGCTGCTTCGGCTTGGGCTTTGGCCTTGGCTTGTGCCTGTTGACGCCGCTCCGCCAATTCGTCGAAGTCGGTATCGAACATAAATTTTTTGTACGGGGTCTCGCCCACTTTGTCGGCCTCTAATATCATTGTTTTTCAGCGCCCTAGAACACCAGTTCGCCTTCTTCGTCGCCGCTGGCGATGACGATCTCGCCCGAGTCGGACAGGTTCTTGGCGACCTGCACGATGGCGGATTGGGCTTCGTCCACGTCTTTCAGGCGG
>JAVJOU010000004.1:0-7324 GCA_040216635.1 Rhodospirillales bacterium
ACTCAAGCGAGTAGACAGAGATACACAGAAAAACGAACAGGTCGTCGCCACCTCAATTAAAAGACAGCTCCTCAATCCCTACCCGTACAGCGCAAAACGCCGCCCGCGTATCCCTTCCTTAAAATACAATGTCAAACAGCCGTGCGGCAAAGCCGCGAAACTCGTTCAGGGGCCGAAGCCCCCGCCACGGAAGCAAAGATTAAGGGCGCCGGCTCAACACCGTCGCCCCCCGTGGTGGAGGCGGGGTTATACGCAGGCTGTTGCACCCTGTCAAACCCCTTTTGTCATTTTCTTGAAACGCGCGGGAATGCCAGGAAAACCAAGGCTTGAAGCCTTAACAAAGGGTAAAAAATCCAAGCACCTGATCGAATCGCCGGACCAAATAATCAGCGCTTTAGGAAACAATCCGCCAAACAGCCCCCAGAACCATTTTACATGAGAGACTCCTGTTTGAATTCCTGGCTGATAATCGCCTTTAATAAAACAATATATCAGGACTCTCTCCTATAATATTGATTCCTATACAGGAATCCCTTCCGGACACTTGACAACCCACCTATCCCCCGCACATTGTTACGCGAAAGCGTGGGGGAACATGCTGCAGACCTTCCGGTTCGCGCATTTCCAGGGAGCTTTGACGAATTCAAGCAGGCGCCGCAGTCTGGGAACCAATATGACGTGGCGGGGCTTGTAGTGGGCAAACGCCGTTTGGCTGACTGGGTAGCGGCCACCGGCAAGGGAAAGATGGGGAGTCTCACTTTTCATGCGTATGCGGACACTCCTTGCGGCGGGAGCGTTCTTCGGTGTCGTCCTGGGATCGGCGGGACTCGTCTTGAAGACTCCTGAAAACATGGATCGCCTGTTGGGTGGTGACGGCGAACCGACGTTCGCCCTGGCCCCCTTGAGCCTGGGGCATCCGGCGGCGGCTTCGGGCCTGGCGACACATCGGATCATCCATCCCGGTCTGCACGAGCACGGCCAAGGTGCTCTGCGCCCCAATATCTTCCATACGACGGAAACCATCGGTCGCGGCGAGACGCTGGCGGGTGTATTGGCCCGGGCCGGCGTTAAAGGCCCGGACGCCGATGCCGCAATCCGCGCCTTTACCGGAACGTATGACCCCCGGCGCCTGCTGCCCGGGCAGAAAATCAAGATTCGCTTCCGGGCCCCCAAAGGCAGTTCCGACGGCCAGCGCACGGGCGCGCAACCGGGCCTGTTCCTGGGATTCGGATTCGAGCCCGATTTCCGGCATGAAATCACGGTCATCCGTCATGCCGACGGCCGCTTCACCGCCGCCAAGGAAGCCAAGAAGATCAAACGCTCGCTGGCACGGGTCGCGGCACAGATTACCAGCTCCCTTTATCTGGCCGGTCAGGCGGAAAACCTGCCGCCCAACGTCCTGGCCGAGTTGATTCGGATATATTCCTGGGATGTCGACTTCCAACGCGACATCCGCCAAGGCGACGCCTTCGAGGTTACTTATGAGGAAGTTCGCGATGAGGACGGCCGTCTGGTCCATGCCGGAACGGTTCATTTCGCCGCATTGACGCTGTCGGGCGACCGCCGGCCGCTGTACCGATTCGTGACCGGTGAAGGCAATGTCGACTATTTCGACGACAAGGGTCGCGGCGCCCGCAAGGCGCTGATGCGCACGCCCATCGACGGCGCGCGCCTGTCGTCGGGCTTCGGCAAACGGCGCCATCCGGTCTTGGGATATACCAAGATGCATCGCGGCGTGGACTTCGCCGCATCCTCGGGCACACCGATCTATGCCGCGGGCGACGGTGTCGTGACTTTTGCCGGGCGTAAGGGCGGATACGGCAATTACATCAATATCCGCCACAACGGCCGCTATCACACCGCCTATGCCCATATGAAAGGCTTTGCCCGCGGCATCGGAAGCGGCAAACGCGTTCGCCAGGGCCAGGTGATCGGCTATGTCGGCACCACGGGCCGCTCCACCGGCCCGCACCTGCATTACGAAATCCTGGTCGATGGGCGCCAAGTCAATCCGCTGAGCGTACGCATGCCGTCCGGGCGCAAGCTGAAGGGCGAGGAACTGGAACGTTTCCTGGCCGCCAAGTCCCAGATGGACTTGCAGTTCGCCCGTCTGCGGGATAACCAGGACGCTAAGAACGATCAAGACCTGGCGGAGGCCCGCTGAGCCAACCTACGGCGGCCCGCCAAGACCCGGCGGAGCTTCATGTGACCCCTTCTCCCGTTTCCCTGGCCTTTTCCGAAACCGGCGACGGCGCGCCGCTGCTGATCCTGCACGGCCTGTTCGGCTCGAAACGCAACTGGGGCGGGATCGCCAAGGCGCTTGCAGCCGGCCGGCGCGTCATCTGTCTGGACCTTCGCAATCACGGCGAAAGCCCGTGGGATGCGACCATGACCTATCCCGCCCTGGCCGCCGATGTCGCCCACTTTATTCAGACTCATGATCTAGGCCCCGTCGACATGATCGGCCATTCCATGGGCGGCAAGGCCGCCATGACCTTGGCGCTGGCCCATCCTGAATTGCTCAAGACCCTGACCGTGGTCGACATTGCCCCGGCGCCCTCGCCCGGCACCTTCATTCACTATGTCGAGGCATTGAAAGCCATGGACCTTGCCCAGGTTACCTCCCGCAAGGACGCAGATGCATTGCTCGCCCCGACCGAAGGCAACCCGGGCATCCGTGCCTTCCTGCTGCAGAACCTGGAAAGCACGTCGGACGGTTATGCCTGGCGGGTCAACCTGGAAGCCCTGAGCGCCGCCATGGCGGATTTGCTGAACTTCGACACCCCGCCGCAAGGTCAGTCATATGACGGCCCGGCGCTGTTTCTGGCCGGAGGGGCCTCCGACTACATCCAGCCGCAGCATCATGCGGAAATCCAACGCCTGTTTCCCGCCGCCCGGATCGAGAACCTGCCCGGCATCGGCCATTGGGCCCATGCGGAAGCGCCCGAATTGTTCCTGCAGCATGTGACCGGATTCCTGGGCACCTGAGGGATGCCTGGGCCAAAAGGAGAAAGACCCATGTATGCCGTGATCTTCGAAGTCACCCCGTATCCGGAGCGCGCCGACGATTATTTCAACCTGGCGGCGGAACTGCGACCTGAATTGGAAAAGATCGATGGGTTCGTTTCCATCGAACGATTTCAGAGCCTTGCCGACCGGGACCACTATGTATCCCTATCATTCTGGCGCGACGAGGCTGCGATCAAGGAATGGCGCGAACACCTGGGCCATCAGTCGGCTCAAGACGCAGGCAAGACGGGGATATTCAAGGATTTCCGGATCAGGGTCGCCCGGGTCGAGCGGGATTACACGCTCGCCGACCGCAGCTGAAGCTTTGTCCCGGCGACTTAGGCCGGGTGGCCGAACAGGCCCGAAGACAGGCTTTCATTAATGGATATCATGGTGCCCAGACTTGGCTGCGCCGCCGCCAGGGCATCGGCCGTGGCACGATCCATGTAGCGTGCAAGGGACAGCATATCGTCCCGCATATCCGCCGGTGCGGGATGGCTTGGGTCCGAAGCCTCGGCCTGCACGATCGTCCAGAGTTTCTGATTATAGCCGAGCGCTTGAACCAGAACCGAGCGGTCATGGGGGCGTCCGGCGGCATCCCGCAATACCGATGCCGCACGGGCAAAAGCCTCGGCCTCGGCCGGACGCCCGCAAATGACCGAGCGATGTGCCCGGCCGTATGCCTGTGAGGCGGCTGCGAATTGAAAGCCCGCCTGCATCATCACGCCCCCGAACCCAGAAGATCGGCAACCAGGCTTTCCGTGCGCACGGCAAAGCGCAGGCTGGCCGTCGCGAACCGGTCCTGAAGTTGCAAGGCCAGTTGTCGGGCGGCTTCATCATTCAAATCGGCACCGGCGATCTTGTCTTCCGCCGTCCGGATCGTATCGGAAAGGTCCTGGGTGAACTGCCCGCGGGTGGTCAGCGATGCGATGTCGGAGCCCACACGCTGTCGCGTGGACCGGACCTGATTGGTCGCCCCGGCCAGACCGTTAAGCGCCGCATCGATATCGGCGTCCGAAGCGAAGCCGTTGTAGTCACCCGCCGCCGTCCCGATCCCCAGGGCATCGGCACTGGCAGCTCCGCCTTCGACCGTGATCGCTCCCCCCGACAGGTCGCCGACCGGCGTGGTCTGGCTGTCGGCCGGATCGTCGATCAAGGCGACGCCGCCATAAGACGCATCCCCGGCAAGGCTGTTGATCTGCGTGCGGATTTGATCGAACTGTTCGGTCGCCGCCTGGCGCTGTTCCGCCGTGCCGCCACGTACCGCCGCGGCGATGCCGCGCAACTGGCGGGTTAGATCCTCGACCGCGTTCAGTCCCACATCCGCCGCCCCGGCGGAAGAAATCGCCTGATTGATCCCGGACTTGAGATCGAACAGATCCCCGACTCGGTTGGAGGCCGCCCGCGCCGCATAGAAATCTTTCGGATCATCGGCCACACGGTTGACCCGCCGCCCCGACGTCAGGCGATCGGCGACCTGCAGACGCAGGGATTCGTTCCGCTGCAACTGCAGCAGATTCGCCCTGACACCGCGCGTAAGGGTCACGTCACCCATGGTGTTGATCCTTTTCAGCAGCCCCGGCGGCAACCGTGCACAAAATCACAGGCCAGCCTGACTGTGGATCAGGGTATTATCGTTTCGAAATCGATACAGTGACGGCAATCACAACGGACAAAGGCGCATCCCGGCCCGCCCGACAGGCGGAACCGGGATGGTGAAAGGTCAGGCGGCTTCCGCCTCGACAATCTTGCCGTTGATGGTCAGCTTGCCGGCTTCGGAAGAGATCGTCACGGTCGAGCCGTCATCGACCGCCCCTTCCAGGATCATGCTGGCGAGCGGATTCTGCAGTTCTTTTTGGATCACCCGTTTCAAGGGCCGGGCGCCATAGACCGGATCATATCCCTTTTCCGCGAGCCAATCCTGCGCGGCTTCGTCCAGATTCAATTTGATATGCCGGTCGACCAGCAGCTTGCGCAGCCGACCCAGTTGAATATCGACGATCCCGCCCATGTGTTCCGGGAACAGACGATGGAACAGGATGATTTCGTCCAGGCGGTTGAGAAATTCCGGCCGGAAGGCCTGGCGTACGATGTCCATGACCGGGCCGCGCACTTCGGACGAATCCTGGCCTTCTTCCTGCGTGGCGAGAATCTCGCCGCCCAGGTTCGAGGTCATGATGATCAGAGTATTGCGGAAATCGACCGTTCGGCCCTGACCGTCGGTCAGGCGGCCATCGTCCAGCACCTGCAGCAGCACGTTGAACACATCGGGATGGGCCTTTTCGACCTCGTCGAACAGCACCACTTGATAGGGCCGACGGCGCACCGCTTCGGTCAAGGCCCCGCCTTCGTCGTAGCCGACATAACCCGGAGGTGCCCCGATCAGCCGTGCGACCGCATGCTTTTCCATGTATTCCGACATGTCGATGCGGGCCATGGCAGTCTCGTCATCGAATAGGAACTCAGCCAGCGCCTTGGTCAGTTCCGTCTTGCCCACGCCCGTGGGCCCCAGAAACAGGAACGAACCCATCGGCCGGTTGGCATCTTGCAGGCCCGCGCGCGAACGGCGCACGGCGTTGGCCACGGCGGTCACCGCTTCGGCCTGGCCGATCACGCGGCGGCCCAGGTTCGATTCCATCTGCAACAGTTTGTCGCGTTCACCCTGCAGCATCTTGTCCACGGGGATGCCCGTCCAGCGGCTGACCACCTGGGCGATGTGTTCTTCGGTCACGGCTTCCTCGACCACGGCAGAGCCGTCGGCCTCTTCGGCGGCCTTGAGCTTGTCTTCCAGCCGGGGAATCAGGTCGTATTGCAGTTCGCCGGCCTTTTCATAGTCCCCGGCGCGCAGCGCCTGACCTTGTGCCAAATGGGCCTTTTCCAATTCTTCCTTCAGCTTGGTGGTATCCGCCAGGGACGATTTGGATTTTTCCCATTCACTGGTCATGGCGTTCGATTTTTCTTCCAGCTTGGACAACTCGACTTCGAGCTTGCCCAACCGGTCCTTGGACGCCTTGTCCGTTTCCTTCTTCAGGGCTTCGCGCTCGATCTTCAATTGGATGACGCGACGGTCCAGTTCATCCAGTTCCTCGGGCTTGGAATCCACGGCCATACGCACGCGCGAGCCGGCTTCGTCCATTAGGTCGATGGCTTTGTCCGGCAGGAAGCGGTCGGTGATGTATCGGTTGGACAGAACCGCCGCCGCGACCAGGGCGTTGTCGTGGATTTTCACGCCGTGATGCAGTTCGTACTTTTCCTTGATCCCGCGCAGGATGGAAACCGTGTCCTCGACCGTCGGCTCGCCCACGAACACGGGCTGGAAGCGGCGGGCCAGGGCAGCGTCCTTTTCCACATGCTTGCGGTATTCGTCCAGGGTCGTCGCCCCCACGCAGTGCAGTTCCCCCCGCGCTAGGGCCGGTTTCAACAGGTTCGACGCATCCATGGAGCCTTCGGCCTTGCCGGCGCCGACCAGGGTGTGCATCTCGTCGATGAACAGGATGATCGATCCGGCGGCGGCCGTGACCTCGGCCAGGACGGCCTTCAGGCGTTCCTCGAACTCACCCCGGAACTTCGCCCCGGCGACCAGTGCACCCAGGTCCAGGACCATCAGACTTTTCTGTTTCAGGGCTTCAGGTACGTCGCCGTTGATAATGCGCAGCGCCAGGCCTTCGACGATGGCGGTCTTCCCCACGCCGGGCTCACCGATCAGGACCGGGTTGTTCTTGGTGCGGCGCGACAGCACCTGGATCGTGCGGCGGATTTCCTCGTCGCGCCCGATCACCGGGTCAAGCTTGCCGTCCATGGCCGCCTGGGTCAGGTCGCGGGCATATTTCTTGAGCGCCTCATAGCCGTCTTCCGCATTGGCGGAATTGGCGGCCCGTCCCTTGCGGAATTCCTTGATCGCGCTGTTCAGGTCCTGCGGCTTGATCCCGGCTTCCTTCAGCACGTCACAGGCCGCCGTGCCTTCGGCCATGGCGATGGCAAGCAGAAGCATTTCGACGGTGACGAAGCTGTCGCCGGCTTTTTCAGCGATCTGCTCTGCTTGGTCGAACAGCTTGGCCGTTTCCGACGCCAGGTAGATCTGGACCGTGTCGCTTTCGACCTTGGGCAGTCGTTTCAATTCGCCCTCGGTCAGGCGGAGCGCGCGCTGTGCATTGCCGCCCCCGGTTTCGATCAACGACGACGCAAGACCTTCCTTGTCGTCGAGCAGAACCTTCAACAGGTGAAGCGGCGTGAACTGCTGATGCGTTTCACGAATGGCGAGCGATTGGGCGCTTTGTATGAAGCCGCGCGCACGCTCGGTAAACTTTTCAAATTC
>JAVJOU010000005.1:0-166838 GCA_040216635.1 Rhodospirillales bacterium
CTTGTCCACGTCTCGGAAATGTCCTGGACCAAGAAGAACGTCCATCCGGGCAAGATCGTTTCGACCAGCCAGGAAGTGGAAGTCATGGTTCTGGACGTCGATCCGGACAAGCGCCGCATCTCCCTGGGTCTGAAACAGTGCAACGCCAATCCGTGGGAAGACTTCGTGGTCAAGTTCCCGGTCGGCGCCGAAGTCGAAGGCGAGGTCAAGAACATCACCGAATTCGGTCTGTTCATCGGCCTCGACGGCGAAATCGACGGCATGGCCCACCTGTCCGACCTCAGCTGGGACAAGTCCGGCGAGGAAGCCCTTACCGATTACAACAAGGGTGACATGGTCAAGGCCAAGGTGCTGGACGTCGACGTCGAAAAGGAACGCGTCTCGCTGGGTATCAAGCAGCTTTCGGACGATCCGACCGAAGGTGCCATGGAAGGCCTCAAGAAGGGCTCGGTCGTGACCTGCACGGTCACCCAGACCAATGATGGTGGCGTCGAGGTCATGGTCAACGACGCCTTGTTGGGCTTCATCCGCAAGTCCGATTTGTCGCGTGACCGTTCCGAACAGCGCCCCGACCGCTTCGCCGCCGGCGAAAAGGTCGATGCCAAGATCACCCAGATGGACAAGTCCGGCCGCAAGCTGTCGCTTTCCATCAAGGCCCTTGAGGTCGAGGAAGAGAAGAAGGCCATGCAGGAATACGGTTCGTCCGATTCCGGTGCGTCCTTGGGCGACATCCTGGGTGCGGCTCTGAAGGAAAAGCAGGCGCAGGACGCCGGCGACGCCGAGGAAGAAGCCAAGCCCGCCAAGAAGGCGGCCGCCAAGAAGAAGACGGCCAAAAAGGACGAGGCAAAGGAAGAAGCTTCGGAAGAAGCCAAGGACGAAGCGGCCGAAGGCGCCGAATAATCCAGCCTTTGCCGTTGCCCATCCTCGGGCCACGCATATAAAGTCGCCGGGAGCTCTCGAATTTGGGGGCTCCCGGTTTTCTTTTGCCTGAATCCGAACGGAACAGACCGCATCGCCATGAGCCTGGACGCCGATATGATTTTCGACCGCCGCCGCCTGAAACGGCAATTGACCGTGTGGCGGCTGCTTGCCCTGGCGGCGCTGGCCGCGATCGTGGTGTTGGGGGCCGGGCGCCTGGGCGGGTTGGACCTGATCGCGGGCCGTGACCATGTGGCGCGCATTTCCATCGACGGCATCATTTTCGACGACCCGGAGCGCACGCGCGCCATCAAGGCTCTGGCCGATGACGACAGCGTCAAGGCGGTCATCATCCGGGTCGATTCTCCGGGCGGCACCTTTGTCGGCGGCGAAGCGCTTTATTCGGCCCTGCGCGACCTTGCCGCGGCCAAACCGGTCGTCACGGTCATGGCCGGCACGGCGGCTTCGGCCGGATACATGGTGGCGATCGCGGCCGATCATGTGGTTGCCCGGCGCGGCACCCTGACCGGGTCGATCGGGGTGATCCTGCAAACCGCTGATGTTACGCAGCTTCTGTCCAAGTTGGGGATTAAGCCGGAAACCTTTAAAAGCGGGCCCATGAAGGCGCAGCCCAATCCGTTCGAGCCGATGAGCGACAACGCCCGTCAAGCCACGCAGGACATGCTGATGGGCCTGTACGGCCAATTCGTCGACATGGTGGCGGAACGCCGCAACATGCCGAAGGACCAGGTTCTCAAGCTTGCGGACGGCCGGGTTTATTCGGGCCTGGCGGCCAAGGACAACGGCCTGATCGATGCCCTGGGCGACGAGGACACGGCCCGTGACTGGCTGGAATCCGACCGTGGTTTATCACGCGATCTGCCCGTGCGCGACCTGCCGCTGGCCGAAGAGCCCCTGCCGTGGCGCGACGCCCTCACATCGCATTTACAAAAAGCATTGTTTTCTGAACGACTTAGACTTGACGGCGTGTTCTCCCTTTGGCACCCTTCCCTATAGTTAACCACATGTGAGGGAAAGGTCCCGGGCCGACCGCTGTGATGCGGTGCCGCCAGGGATTGAAAGCATGACCAAATCCGAATTGATCGCCCGACTGGCGGCGGACAACCCGCATCTCTATCAGCGTGACGTGGAACGCATCGTCTCCACGATTTTCGACGAGATCACCGGTGCACTCTCCCAGGGTGATCGGGTGGAACTGCGCGGCTTCGGCGCGTTCTCCGTGAAGCAACGCGGGGCCCGGACCGGCCGCAACCCGCGCACGGGGGCGACGGTCGAAGTTTCCTCCAAGCACATTCCCTATTTCAAGACGGGCAAGCAACTGCGCGAAAAGCTGAACGGCAGCTGATGTCCGGCCGGCTCCGCCAGGGGCCGATCTCTCCTACTTATTGGTGACGCGCGTGGGCCGACTGTTCTCCTGGATTGTTGTGACCCCCCTTATCCTGGGGCTGATCCTGTTCGCGGCCTCCAATCGCGAAGATGTCGTCCTGCGGCTTTGGCCCTTTGATTACGAACTGACGGCCCCGGCTTCCCTGGTCGGCGTCGGCGGGTTGTTTCTGGGCTTTCTGTGGGGCGCGGTCAGCGTGTGGATTTCCGGCGGCGTCGCCCGTGGCCGGGCACGGCGCGAAGCGCACCGCGCCGAAGGGGCCGAACGCGAAGTCCAGCGCCTGAAAACCGATGTCGAGGTTCTGGAAGAAAAACTCCGGGCCGCCGAAACCCAGGCCAAGGCCGCGCGTGACGCGGCCAATCTGCCGGCGACGGCGGACGGCGGGACTTCCGGTAAGGCGACGCCTATCCTGTAATCCGCCCGTTATTCCTGGGGCGCCTTTCCTCACTTTGGCGATGCCGTCCCTTTTGAGGTGACGCGGTCCCGATTGCCCCAGTATAACGGATGAAGACGTGATCACGATTTGATCGACCCTGGGATCTGACATATGGCAACCGCACCCCAAACGCCGGGCATTGAACGCCCCGCCGACCGCATTCTGGTCGCGCTCGACACGACCGACGCGGACCGCGCGCTGGCCCTGGCCGAAGGCATCAAGGGGGCCGTCGGCGGCGTCAAGCTGGGCAAGGAATTCTTCACGGCTCAGGGGCCCCAGGGCGTGCGCAAGGTTTCCGCCGCCGGTCTGCCCGTGTTCCTGGACCTCAAGTTTCACGACATCCCCAACACGGTCGCGGGCGCCGTGCGGGCCTCGGCGCCGCTTGCCCCCTTCATGCTCAACGTCCATGCCTCGGGCGGGCGGGCCATGATGGAAGCCGCCGTTCAGGCCGCCGACGAAGCAAGCCAAGGCGGGCCGCGCCCGCTGTTGCTGGCCGTCACGGTGCTGACCAGTCTGTCCGACGAAGACCTGGTCGATATCGGCATCAACAACGAGACCAAGGCCCAGGTCGCGCGCCTGGCCAAATTGGCGCAGAACGCGGGCATGGACGGGGTGGTCTGCTCGGCCCATGAAATCAAGGTCATCCGCTCCGTCTGCGGGCCCGATTTCAAACTGGTCGTGCCGGGCATCCGCCCCGAATGGTCGGTCAAGGGTGATCAGAAGCGCGTGGTCACGCCGCGCGATGCGGTCTCCCTCGGCGCCGACTATCTGGTGATCGGCCGGCCCATCACCCAGGCGGACGATCCCATTGCCGCCGCCGGGCGGATCGTGGATGAACTGAGCGCCTGACATGGTTCAGGTCAAAATCTGCGGGCTGAAGACGGTCGAGGCGGTTTCGGCGGCGGTGAACGCCGGGGCCGATCTGGTCGGCTTCGTGTTCTTCAAAAAAACGCCGCGCTACGTCACCCCGCCGGTCGCATCGGGCCTGGCCGGTCACGTGCCCCAGGGCGTGATAAAGACCGGGTTGGTGGTCGATGCCACGGATGACGAGTTGGCCGTAATCGTGGCCGCGGGTGCGGTCGACCTGTTGCAGCTTCATGGGGCCGAGACGCCCGCGCGGGTTCAAGAGATCAAGGACCGAACGGGCCTGCCGGTGATGAAGGCCTTGCCCATCGCCGGGCCCAAAGATGTGGAAGCCGCCCGCGCCTACGAAGGCGTGGCCGACCGCCTGCTGTTCGATGCCAAGCCGCCCCAGGATGCGGACCGCCCCGGCGGCAATGCCTTGGCCTTCGACTGGGGCCTGTTGGCGGGCACGCGCTGGAATCTGCCCTGGCTGTTGGCGGGCGGGCTGACGCCGGACAACGTGCAGGCCGCGATCCGCCTGTCGGGTGCACCGGGGGTCGATGTGTCTTCGGGCGTGGAGCGCGCAGCCGGCGATAAGGACACGGCCCTGATCCAGGCCTTCATCGCGGCCGCCCGGGAAAGCTGATCCCTCGTGTCCGGCATGGCCGTGGCCAGGAATGCCCGGCGCCCGATGTTCGGTTCCCGGGGGCTTTAATCCTTGGGTTCCCGGGGGGCTTGTGCTTTATTTGCGCCGCCCAGCCCTGAGCGCGCGGTTAACCTTAAAACGGCGGAATCCCAGGGCAATATGAGGATTGCTTCATGTCTAAGCTCAATACCTACCGGGAAGGCCCGGACGAAACGGGACATTTCGATATCTACGGCGGGCGCTACGTTGCCGAAACGCTGATGCCGTTGATCCTGGAGGTCGAACAGGCCTGGGAAAAAGCAAAGAATGACAGTGACTTCTGGGACGAATTTCATCGTTACATGAAGCATTACGTCGGTCGGCCCAGCCCGCTGTATCTGGCCGAACGCCTGACCGAGGAATTCGGCGGCGCCAAGGTCTACTTCAAGCGGGACGAGCTGAACCACACGGGTGCCCACAAGATCAACAACACCATCGGGCAGATTTTGCTGGCGCGGCGCATGGGCAAGGGCCGCATCATCGCCGAGACCGGTGCCGGTCAGCACGGTGTCGCCACGGCCACGGTCTGCGCCCTGTTCGGCCTGCCCTGCGTCGTCTACATGGGCGAAACCGACGTCAAGCGTCAGCGCCCCAACGTGGTGCGCATGAAGATGCTGGGCGCGGAAATCGTGCCCGTCACCGCCGGCACGGGCACCTTGAAAGACGCCATGAACGAAGCGCTGCGCGATTGGGTCAGCAATGTGGAAGATACCTTCTACATCATCGGCACGGCCGCCGGCCCGCATCCCTATCCGGCCATGGTGCGCGATTTCCAATGCGTGATCGGCAACGAGACCAAGGAACAGATGATGGAGGCGGAAGGCCGCCTGCCCGATACCTGTATCGCGGCCATCGGCGGCGGGTCCAACGCCATCGGCCTGTTCCACCCATTCCTGGATGATAAAAGCGTTCAACTGATCGGGGTCGAGGCCGCCGGTCACGGGATCGAGACGGGCGAACATTGCGCGTCGTTGAACGGCGGGCGGCCGGGCGTGCTGCACGGCAACCGCACCTATCTGTTGCAGACCGAGGACGGCCAGATTCTCGACGGCCATTCCATTTCCGCCGGGCTGGACTATCCCGGCATCGGGCCGGAGCATTCCTGGCTGCGCGATACGGGCCGGGTCGAATACGTGTCGGCCACGGATAAGGAAGCGCTTGAAGCGTTCCAGCTGTGCACGCGCAAGGAAGGCATCATTCCGGCGCTGGAGCCGAGCCACGCGCTGTCTTACGTCGCCAAGATCGCGCCCAAGCTGTCCAAGGATCACCTGATCGTCATGAATATGTGCGGGCGCGGCGACAAGGACGTCGACGCCGTCGCCGGTTATTTGGGGATGGACTGAGCCGATGACCACGCAGACCGGGGCTGAGACCCGTATCACCCGTAAGTTCGCCCAATTGCAGGCCGAAGGCCGCGCCGGACTGGTGACCTTCCTGACCGCGGGCGATCCCACGCCGGAACTGTGCGAGGAAATCCTGCTTGATATCGCCGAAGCCGGGGCCGATCTGATCGAAATCGGCATGCCCTTTTCCGATCCCATGGCCGACGGGCCGGCCATCCAGGCAAGTTCCCTGCGGGCCCTCAAGGCCGGCATGACCCTGCCCAGAACCCTTGATATCGTGCGCTCGTTTCGAAAGCGGGACGATGATACGCCGATCATTCTGATGGGATATTACAATCCCATCTATATCTACGGGGTCGACCGGTTCCTGGTCGACGCCAAGGAAGCGGGCATCGACGGGCTGATCGTCGTCGATCTGCCGCCGGAAGAAGAAGGCGAGCTTTGCCTGCCGGCGATCGAGGCGGGCCTGAACTTCATCTATCTGACGGCCCCCACGACCGACGACAAACGCCTGCCCAAGGTCGTCAAACATGCCTCGGGCTTTGTCTATTACGTTTCGATCACCGGGATCACGGGCACAAAATCCGCCGATGCGGCCGATGTGGCGGCCAGCGTCGCGCGCATCAAAAACCATACGGACCTGCCGGTCGCGGTCGGCTTCGGGATCAAGACGCCGGAACAGGCGGCCGAAATCGCCCGTGTCGCCGATGCGGCGGTGGTCGGTTCGGCCCTGGTCGGAATCATCGCCGAAAACCGGGACGACGCCGGTGTCCCCCTACCCGGCACCAAGGACAAGGTGCTAGACTTGGTGCGCGCGCTGGCGGGCGGGGTTCGCGGCGCAAGAAGCGATTAGATTTTGCGCAAATCGTCGTCGCGGGCCTAGGCTCGGCCCGTTCGGGATTTGCGACGGATGATCGCCCGCCGACGTCGGGCGGGATGGGAGATTGAAGAACATGAATTGGTTGCGTGAATTCGTCCGGCCCAAGCTCAAACGCCTTGTCGGCGCCGGCAAGGAAATGCCGGACAACCTGTGGCATAAATGTCCCGGCTGCAGCCAGATGATCTTCCACCGCGATCTGGAAAAGAACCTTCACGTCTGCCAGCACTGCGACCATCATCTGCGCATCAGCGCCCATCAGCGTCTTGAAATGCTGTTCGATGACGGCTCGTTCGAAAAGATCACCTGGAAATCACCGGCGCAGGACCCGCTTAAGTTCAAGGATACGGAAACCTATGCCTCGCGCCTCAAGGCCGCGCGCTCGAAGACCGGCGACCAGGATGCCCTGATCGCGGGTGTCGGGCGCATGAACGGCCTGCCGGCGGTGGTTGCGGCCCTTAACTTCCAATTCATGGGCGGCTCCATGGGCCAGGCCATGGGCGCCGGCCTGTTGGCGGCGGCGCGCAAGGCGGTCGATGAAAAGGCGGCCTTCATCGTCATTCCGTCCTCGGGCGGGGCGCGCATGCAAGAAGGTATTTTGTCGCTCATGCAGATGGCGCGCACGACCATCGCCGTCGAAGAAGTCAAAGAAGCGGGCCTGCCCTATATCGTGGTTCTGACAGACCCGACCACGGGCGGCGTTTCGGCCTCCTATGCCATGCTGGGCGATATTCATATCGCCGAACCGGGGGCCGTGATCGGCTTCGCCGGGCAGCGGGTGATCGAACAGACCATCCGCGAAACCCTGCCCGAAGGCTTCCAGCGCGCCGAATACCTGTTGGAACACGGCATGGTCGACATGGTCGTGCCGCGGGGCGAGCTGCGCGACACCCTGGCCCGGGTGATCGACATGTTGCTGCGCCCGGAACCCGGCCGCGAGGTCGAAGGATCCGACCAGGATCTGGAAATTCTCGAAGGCGAAATCCTGCCGCCGCCGCGCGACCGCCGCACCGGATCGGCGCCGGTTCCCGCCGACGACTGAGGATTGGTTGTCGGACACCCCCATTCAAGGCTGACCTTCCGTGACTGATATCCCCGGGGCGGACATCGATCCGTCCGCGCAATGCGATGAAATTCTCGCCCGCCTGCTGACCCTACATCCCAAGGTCATCGACCTGTCGCTCGACCGGGTGCATCGGTTGCTGGACCGTCTGGGCAATCCCGAACGGAACCTGCCGCCGGTGGTCCATGTGGCGGGCACCAACGGCAAGGGCTCGGTCATTGCGGTTCTGCGTTCCGTGCTGGAAGCGGCGGGGCAGCGGGTGCATGCCCATATTTCGCCCCATCTGGTGCATTTCAATGAACGCATCCGCTTGGCCGGTGAGCTGATTCCCGATTCAGACCTGCAGGCCCTATTGGAAGAATGCGAGGACGCCAACGGCGGCGAACCCATTACGTTCTTCGAAATCACCACGGGGGCGGCCCTGCTGGCGTTTGCACGCAACCCGGCCGATGTGCTGATCCTGGAAACGGGACTGGGCGGCAGGCTGGATGCGACCAACGTGGTCGAGAAGCCGCTGTTGACGGCGATCACGCCGATCTCGCTCGACCATCAGCAGTTCCTGGGCGACACCATCGAGGAAATCGCGGCGGAGAAAGCGGGCATTCTTAAACCCGGGGTGCCTTGCGTCGTCGGCCCGCAACGTCCCAGCGTTCTGCAGGTTCTGGACGACCGCGCCGACGCCGTGGGGGCGACGGTCCTGGCCCATGGCCGGGACTGGATGGCCGAGCCTGCCGATGACGGACGGGGCTTCTTCCTGACCCTGGGGGGGCAGACATCCGAATATCCGGCATCTGCCCTGGTCGGACGGCACCAACTGATCAACGCGGCCCAGGCCCTTGCCTGTCTGGACGCGATGGAGGGGTTCCGGGCCAAGCCCGGTCAGGTCCTGCGCGGCCTTGCCGGGGCGCACTGGCCGGCCCGCCTGCAGCAGTTGACCAAGGGTCCCTTGATCAGCCGTCTGGCGCCGGGCTGGTCGCTGTGGCTGGACGGCGGGCACAATGCCGCCGCCGGGGCTGTCATCGCGGATCATGCGCGCGATGCCTGGGGGGAAAAGCCGCTGCATCTGATTTGCGGCATGATCAATTCCAAGGACCCGGCGGCGTTTTTGGAACCGCTTGCTTCGGTTGCGGCATCGATCACCGGGGTCGCGATCCCGGGCGAGACCAATACCCTGCCGGCGGAAGATATCGCCGCCGCGGGCACCGGTTTGGGCCTTGCGGCCACCACGGCACCTTCGGTGCAGGCGGCCCTTTGGGGATTGCTGGACCGCGAACAGGGCCCCCAGCGGGTGCTGATCTGCGGCTCGCTCTATCTGGCGGGAACGGTGCTGCGCGACAACGCTTGAACACCTGAACAATTGTTCATATGTTTGTTTTATGACGGCGAAACAAAAACCTTCCCCATTGCCTGCCGCCGCCGAATTGGCGGCGTTACCGGGCGGCGGGCTCGACCGCGACCGGGCCGAGGAAATCGCCTCGATCTTTCATTTGCTGGGCGAACCCAACCGACTATCGATCCTGGCGTCCTGCATGACCGGGCCCCGCTCGGTCAACGATCTGGCGGCGCTGACGGGCATGTCGGCGTCCCTGACCAGCCACCATCTGCGCCTGTTGAAGGCCGCGCGCCTGGTGCGCGCACAGCGCCGGGGCAAGTTCGTGCATTATTCCGTCCATGACCACCACGTGACCTCGGTCCTGTTGGACATGATGGAACACGTGGCCGAACCGGAACATGCCCATGACCAAATCCAAGACGAGGAGGCCTGACCATGTCCGCCTGCTGCGGTAACGGCCCCTTTCAGGATGCGGCGACGTCCCAGGCCTATCGCCGGGTGCTGTGGTTCGCGCTGATCGTCAATGGCGCCATGTTCTTGGCCGAAATGACGGGGGCGTTCTTTTCCCGCTCCGTCGCTCTGCAGGCCGATGCGTTGGATTTCCTGGGCGATGCTGCCAACTACGGTATTTCGCTGGCCGTGGTCGGCCTGCATCTGCGCTGGCGCGCGCGCGCGGCCATGGTCAAGGGTCTGTCCATGGGGGCGTTTGGTCTGTGGGTCGTGGCCACCACGGTCTGGCGCATTGCTGAGGGCGGCGTGCCGGAAGCACACATCATCACCTGGGTCGGTGGTCTGGCGCTGGCGGCCAATGTAGCCGTGGCCTTGGCGTTGTTCCGCTACCGCGAGGGCGATGCCAACATGCGCTCCGTCTGGCTGTGTTCGCGCAACGACGCCATCGCCAACGTGTCGGTGATTGCCGCGGGCGGCGGGGTTTGGATGACCGGGACGTTCTGGCCGGATGTGGCCGTGGGCGCGATCATCGCGGGGCTGGCGCTGTTCGCCTCAGTCGATGTGATCCGCCGCGCCAGGGTCGAATTGCGCCAGGCGCGCCGGGAAGAGAGCCTGCCGGGTCAAGCCCCGGCACCGGCCGCCGGGGACTGATCGGAATTTCGGGACGGGTCCTAGCCGACAGGATGGAAATCGTGTTCGCCAATTCCCTGGACGAGCATGAACTTGCAGCCGGCTCCGTCCTTGCCGTGCACCTCATGGGCTGTTTTCACGGGCACGGTCAGGCGCTCGCCCGGCATCAGTTCATGGGATTGATGCGGGGCACGGGTTTCCACGATCATCGGGCCTTCCATGCAGACAAAGGTGTCGTCGACAACGGAATGCCAGTGCCAAGGCACGCATTCACCGGGGCCGAGCGCCATGATCTGCACGCGAAGGCCGTTGACCTCACCAATAAGTTCGCGGCTTTGGATGGTATAGGGCAGGTCTTCGGGTTTGGTCATGGCAGAGCATCCTAGAAGGTGTCTTTGCGCTGACGGGTTTCCGCGAAGACGGAAACGTAATCCTGGCCGGTCATGCCGATGGTTTTTTGCAGATCCGGTGAATCGGCCCTAAGAAACGGATTGGTTTCAAGCTCGATGCCGATGGTCGAGGGCACGGTCGGGATGTTTTTCGCCCGGGCCGCGTCCACATCCTTCATGCGCTGAACCAGGGCGTCATTGTCCGGTTCGACCGAAAGCGCGAAGCGACCGTTGGCCTGGGTGTATTCATGGGCACAGAACACGCGGGTTTCAGGGGGCAGGGTTTTGAATTTGGCGAGCGAGGCCACCATTTGGGCGGGCGTGCCTTCGAACAGGCGCCCGCAGCCCATGGCGAACAAAGTATCGCCGCAGAACAGGGCGTCAGAGCCTTCGAACCAATAGGCGACATGCCCCCGGGTGTGTCCGGGCACGTCGTAGACCACGGCTTCCGCATTGCCCAGTTTGTAGGTATCGCCGTCGCCCACTTCCACATCGATGCCGGGGATGCGCCCCGCATCGGCGCGCGGGCCGACGATGGTGCAGCCCGTGGCGTCTTTGATCTCAAGATTGCCGCCCGTGTGGTCGCCGTGATGATGGGTGTTGAGGATATGGGTGATATCCCAGCCCAGCTTTTGCGCGGCGTCCATAACGGGGCCCGTCACGGCCGGATCGACAACGGCGGTCGCCGCCGTTTCCGGGCAGCGCGCCAGATAGACGTAATTGTCGTTCAGGACCGGAATCTGGTGAACGTCGAGACGGCTCATGGTTCGGGAACCTCCAGCCCTTGAGGGCTAGATGTTCTGCTCCAGCCATTCCTGCAATTTGCTTTTCGGCAGTGCGCCGATCTTGGTCGCGGCCACTTCGCCGTTCTTGAACAGCATCAGGGTCGGAATGCCGCGCACGCCGTATTTGCCGGGGGTCGACGGATTGTCGTCGATGTTCAGCTTGGCGACCGTGACCTTGCCTTCAAGTTCGCTGGCCAGTTCTTCCAACGCCGGGGCGATCTGCTTGCAGGGTCCGCACCATTCGGCCCAGAAATCGACCAGGACGGGTTCGCTCGATCCAAGAACGTCGGCATCGAAGGAATCGTCGGTTATCTGTTTCGGCATATCGCTCACCTTGGGGTCTGTTTCGGGATACAGTTTTTTTGAAGTCTCAGTTTTTGGGACATGCCGCCCGATCGTCGATGCGGCGCCGGGTGGATAACCTCCGGGTCTTCCCCCTGAGATTGAATCTAGGGTCGCGTCCCGGCCCCGTCAACCCGCCCGGACCGGGTTCAATTTTCCCCTATGTTTTCCCGTAACTTAAGTCCCCTGCGGCTTCCAAAAGCGCGTCGGGAAGGACCATCAGACGGGCCCCCAGGGTCCAAATCAGGGCGCAACGCACCGGCCTTTCCGGATAAAGGTCCATCAGGGCCCGGCGGTATCCGGCCATTTGGGCGATATAGGCGGGCTGAACGTCCTCGATGCGCGTGGGCGGCGGGCGGTTGGTCTTGAAGTCGGCGATCAAGATTTCATCGTCGGTGACCAGCAGGCGGTCGATTCGGGCGGTGATCACGCGCCCGCCGGAAAGGGCGACCAGGGGCACCTCGGCCCGGCTTTCGGGCCCGAACAGGCCGGTCAGGGCCGGATCGTCCAGAACGGCCAGGGTTTCAGCCAGGATTTCCGCCTGTTCCCGGTCATCCAGGTCCAGGGCCGGGCGGGCAAGATAGCGTGCGGCCGCCGCGGCGTGCTGGCTTTCCTCTAGATCCGGCAGGCTTTCCAACAGGCGGTGGACGATTAGGCCGCGCTTGAACCGGGCGCCGTCGTCTTCGCCCAGGGGCGAGGCCGCGGGCGGGCTGTCTTCGGGCTTGGAGGGCGCGAGCGGCCGGGGCGGGTCCGGTTCATCGGCGGGCGGGCGGGAAAGCCAGTCCGGTGCCGGCATGACGGGTCCCGCATGGGCGGTGTCCCTGGGCGTTACGGGGGCCGTTTGCGGCCAGTCCAAATAAAGCCCGGGGCCCAGGGGGTGGGCCAGTTCCTTGGCCCCCGCACGTTCCAGCCCCGCCGCGATCAGGTCGTACCAACAGCCTTCGGTGCGGCCGGTCTTGGTTTCCCAGCCCGTGACATACAGACGGTCGCGGGCGCGGGTCATGGCGACATAAAGCAGGCGGCGTTCTTCGTCCTCCCGCGCGGCGGCAACCCGAGTGCGCAGGTCGGCCGTCAAATCGCAGTCGTCGTCCTTGCGACCGGGCCAGTAAACGGCCTCGTCATCCCATAACAGGCCGATGGGCTTGCCCCGCCCGCCCGCCTGACAGGTATCGGGCAGGAATACGATGGGGGCTTCCAGCCCCTTGGCGCCATGCACGGTCATGACCCGGACTTTGTCGCCGGCCTGATCCATATCGCGTTTAACGACGGTTTCACCCGCGCCGACCCAATGCAGGAACCCTTCCAAGGACGGCGGGTGCTCCCTTTCGAACTGCAGGGCCAGGGCCAGAAATTCCTCGATCGGGTCCAGGGCGTCCTGTCCCAGATGGCGGTGGAAGGCCTTGCGTCCGCCGCCCGGGCCCAACAGATCGGCGAAGAATTCGAACGGCGGGGCCTGGTCGGCGGCGGCCAACAGCGCGGCCAGCCGGTCCGCCGCCTGCCGCCATTTTTCGTTCTCGCCTGCGCGGTCGCGCAGCTCTGTCCATAAGGTGCCGCGTCGCGGATAACACAGGGGCGTCAGGTCGTCGTCGTCCGTGAAGTTGAACAGCGGGCCTTTCAGCACCGTCGCCAGGGTCAGATCGTCATCCGGCAGCAACACGAACCGGCCCAATGCGATCAGGTCCATGACCGCCATTTGCTCGGTCAGGATCATGCGGTCCGTCCCGGCGACGCGGATGTCGCGCAATTTCAACTGGCGGACCATTTCCTCCATGAAGCGCCCGCGCCGACGCACCAGGATCAAGATATCGCCGGCACTCACCGGCCGGCCCGATGCGGGCAGAACTTCGCCGTCATCCAGCCATCTCCGGATGGCGTCGGCGATGGTTTCCGCGACCTGAACCAGGGGGGCACGCGGCCCCGGTTTGTCCACGGGCGCGTCCCAGGCGTCCGCTTCGTCCTCTTCTTCGGGGGTCAGGGTCGGCCACAGTTCGACCCGCCCGGCATCGCCGTCGCGGTCGACCACATGGCGGATCGCCCTGTCCGTGGTGGTGACGGAGGCCCGCAGATCCTCGGGCTCGAACGTGCGGTCGACCGTATCCAGAACCGGCCAGGTGGACCGGAAGGACACGGCCATTTCCAGGGATTTATCCAGCCGATGATCCAGTTCCGCGTCGCCAGCGCGCGATGCGAAATAGGCGCGGGTCTGTTCGAACCGAGCCGGCTCCGCCCCCTGGAAACTGTAGATCGATTGTTTTTCGTCACCCACGGCGAAGACCGTGCGCGCCCCTTTTTCGCCGCCGTCCCAGGCCCCTTCACCGGCGAAGAATTCATCGGCCAGGGCTTTCAGGATGTCCCATTGGGCGGGGGCCGTATCCTGGGCCTCGTCGACCAGAATATGGGCGATGCCGCCGTCCAATTTGTAATGCACCCAGGCGACGGCCCCCCGGCGGGCGGGATTGTCCGGGGCTAGCAGGGCCCGGGTTTTCAGGATCAGATCGTCGTAATCCATCAGGGCCCGGGCTTCCTTCAGGGCCGCGTACTCCACGGCCAGGACCTCGGCCAAATCCATCAGGGCCGATGTGTTCTGGGCCACGGCAAGGGCGCGCAATTGCTCGTCGATGGCCAGCACCCGCGCCTGTTCCGTTTCAAGAACGGATAGGGTTCCGGGGTTCTGGGTTTCCACGTCCTTGGTGACCAGGCGGGCCAGGGCCGTATGGGTCTTGGTCAGATAGGCTTGGGCATAGGTGTCGAAGCCGTCCACTTTTTCGTCGTTCGTGCCCGCAAGCCAGGGCGCCATCAATTGGCTGCGGTCCTTGTCCGTCTTCTTGCCGCCGGACAGGGCGTTCGCCGCGCGGCGCAAATTGATTTCGTCCGCGGGCGGGGCGTTCAGGATCACCGAACGCCGGTCCGCGTCGGGGGCCAGACCCAGTTTTTTTCGAATGGTACCGGCCAGACCTTGGGCCCCGCCGTGACGGTCGAACAGGGCCGCCAGTTTGCCGCGCGCGAAATCAAGTTCCGTGACCAGATCGTCGAACCCGGTTTCGCCCATAACCCCGGCCAGATGATCCATGGCCCGCCCGGCGGGGCCATGGGCATCGATGGCGGCGCGGGCCAGCACCCGGTCGCGGGCTTCCGCCCGAAGCTCCGCCGCCGTGCGTTCATCCATCACCGCGAAATGGGGGGCGACACCGGCTTCCAGGGGAAAGCGGCCCAGCAGCGATTCACAGAACGAATGGATGGTGCGGATGTTGGGCCCGTCGGTGGTATCGGCGACCTCGGCGAACAGTTTGCGCACACGCGAAAGGTCGTCGCCGTCCAGCGGCACGCCGGTCTGATCGCGGTAGCTTGCCATCAGGGCGTCGTCGTTCATGACCGCCCATTTGCCCAGAAGCGCCCCCAGCCGATTGGCCATTTCCGTCGCCGCCGCCTTGGTATAGGTCAGGCACAGAATGGTGTGGGGTTTTACGCCGCTCATCAACAAGCGCACGATCCGGTTGGTCAGCACGTGGGTCTTGCCCGTGCCCGCGTTGGCGGAAACCCAGAATGAATCGCCCGGCCGTCCCGCCGTTTGCTGGATTTCCGTCGCCTGCCGGCGGGTTTCGGTCATGGGGCTGCTCATGCGCCACTCCCGCCGGCGCCGCCGTCATCCTCGCCGCCTATGGTGCTCCAGGCGCGCACGCGGGCCAGGTGGTCGTAATCCCCCGTGTCGCCTTCGTACATGGGCTTCACGCGGGGGGCATAGGGCGTGCGTTCATGGGCGAACAGGACGGCCCGCCGGGCCAGTCCCTCCGCCGCTTGATCTGTCAAGGCGGGGACATCCTTCATGATGACTTCGCGCCCGGCTTCACGCCCGCCCGACATCTTCCAATAGGCCAGGCCCGCGGCGTCCTCCGCCTTGATCTGGGCGAATCCGCCGCCGCGCAGGATCACGGCTTCCAAGGGCAATTGCGGGGAAAATCCGGTTTCGACCTGCGGGCGGGTCGGGGTGCGCCCGGTCTTGTAATCGATGATTTCCAGGCCCGATGCCGGGTCGCGGTCGATGCGGTCGGCGATACAGGACAGACGAAACGGCCCGGCGGCGGTCGCAAGCTCAAGCACGCCGTCCGCTTCCCAGGCCAGCGGCCGGCAGCCGCGGGCCCGGCGCGCGCGTTCCGTTTCCAGGAACCACCCGGCGATGCGCAGAAAGCGCGGCCACCAGAAGGCCCGTACGGCGGGCCGGTCGGCATGTTCGGCGAACACGGCCTCGCCGAATGCCAGCAGCCGTTCCGCCGCATCGGCGGGCAGGTCGCGGGGATGGGCGGCGACGAACTTCTCCAACGCTTCATGGATCAGGTTGCCGCGGTCGCCGGCACCCGGGTCCGCATCGATCGGGTCGATCGGTTTGAGTTTCAGGATATGGCGGGCATAGACTGCATAGGGATCGCGTACCCATTTTTCGACCTGGGTGACCGACAGGCCCTTGGGCCGCATGTCCACGGGCGGGCGCGGCAGGGGGCGGCTGGGGGCGATGAACCCGCCTGGATCGTCCAGGGCATTGACCCAGCCGAGCATACCGTTCCGGCGATTCAAGACCTGTTCGCCGTCGCTGCCGCCGATCAGGTTGCCCAGGCGCAGCAGCCAGCGCGCGGGTACGCTGGGCGCTCCCTCGACCCGTTCGGCGCGGGTCAGCACGACCTCGGGCGCCATGGCGGCCTGAACGAAATCATGGGCCGTCAGGCCGATCCGCCGTTCCGGCTGCGGCAGGCCGAAATCGGCCAGCATGGGACGGCTCATCCAGGGGCTGGGTTTGGGTTCGGGCGGCCAGGTGCCTTCGTTCAGCCCGGCCAGGATCATCACGTCGGCATGTTGCAGGCGGGCTTCCAGCAGGCCCCAGATGTTAAGACGCGGATGCGCCCCCCAGGTCGGGCGCACGGCCTGTCCGACCATCAGGGTTTCCAACAGGGCGGGATAATCGCGGCCCCGGATCGGGCCCAGGGCGGGCCCTGCTTCCAGCACCTCGGCCATGAAGCGGGCGGCGGCCTCACCGTCGTCGCCGGACCACAGACGGTCCGGGCCAGCCTCATGGTCGCTTGCCGCCAGGGCTTCGGCCAGACGCAGATGGGCCGAAGCCAGATCCTTCAAATCTGTCTCATCAGCTGCAAGAAGGTCGTAGAACGGCTGGGCCGTTTCCGCTAGGCGGTCGATCAGGTCATCCAGCTCCTGGGCGCCGTCCAGATGGGCGATGGCGGCCCGCAGGCCCGTGATCCCGGGGGCCGGTCGGATGCCGCGCAAAACCCTTTCTGTTTCCAACCGACGGGCCAGGGCGCGCAGACGGGCGGGCGCCACCCCCATGGCGGCCTTGGGATGCTTAAGCGTGGCCAGCAAGGCAACGGGGGCGAAGGCTTCCGCCGCCATGGCTGCGGTCAGCCGCAGGAACGCGCCCGCCGCCGTTTCGCCGAGGGGTGTGCCCGCCGAGGCATCGACGGCGATGTCCCAGCGTTGCAGCTCGGCCTTGACCCGGCGGGCGAGGTTCTGGTCCGGCGTCACCAGGGCGGCGGTCCGCCCCGGTGTCTCCAGGGCTTCCCGCATCAACAGGGCGGCGACGGAGGCTTCTTCCGCCGGGGTCGGACAATCGATGCGGCTGACGCCACGCAGGGCCTCGGCCCTGTCGCCGGATGTTTCCGGGAGGGTGCCGGTCACGGCTGCGGGGCGCAGGGCATGGGACAGCAGGGTGAAACGGTCGCCGTGCCCCGCCGTGTCGGCCGATGTTTCCGGCGCCCAGTCCCGCACGTCCGCGCGCGTACAGCCCAGCACCGGCAACAGACGTTTCAGGCCGTATTGCGGATGATGGGGTTCCAGGGCGGACCAGGCGTCTTCGTTCATCACGGTGTCCAGGCCCGGTAGGATCACGGCCCCTTGCGGCAGGGATGCGACCACGGCTAGCAGGTCCGCCGTCGCCGGGATCGAGCCGGTGGATCCGGCGGCGATGACGGGTCCTGCGGGCGGGGTGGTGCGCCATTGTTCGGCCTGGGCTGCCAGCACGCGGTTGCGGCGGTCGGCGGCATCGATACAGCCGGCGTCCTCCAGAATTTTCGGCCAGGCGGGCAGCACGATTTCCAGGAACTCGAGCGTGATGCGCCAATGATTGGCCAAATCGCCCTTGGTCGGCACCAGTTCGGCCAAGCGGTCCGCGTCCAGGCGTTCCGTGGTGATCTGATCCATCAGGCGGCCCAGTTCCTGGGCCAGGCGCAGGGCCTGATCCGGCGTGTCGTCCCGGTCCTTGCGGGCCAGGATCAGGCGCGCCAGCAAAGCCTGACGCCGCATGCCGGACAAGGCCGGCGGAATATCCAGGCTGCCGGCGGCGGTATCCTCGCCGGTCAGGGCCAGGTCTTCTTCGTCCAGGTCGCCTAGGGGCGTCAGATGGGGCAGCAGGACCGTGCGGCCGCCGGCACGGCGCAGAAAGGCTTCGGTCAGGGCGCGGACGGCCCGCCGGGTCGGCAGCAGGATGCGATAATCGGCGAGCTTTTCCGGCGCCCCGCCGGTTTCATCCAGCAGGCTCTGCGCCAGGACATCGACGAACGGCCGGTCGGGCCGGATCGTGAAGACCTTGGGCCCTGGGCTGCCGGGGCCTTGGGGGGATGCTGTTCTGCCCGCCCGGGCGGCGGTCATCGATAGGTCCGCCCGGCGAACCGTTCGGACATGTAGTCTTCGGCTTCGGCCAGGCCGTCGGGTGTGCCGACATGAAACCATTCGCCGTCGTGCATGACGCCGTAAAGGCGTTCGGCTTCGATGGCTTTGTCGTAGAGCAGGTTGAGGGAAAACGCCCCCTCGGGCGCGTCCGCGAACAAGCGCGGATGCAATATCTGCACCCCGGTGAACAGCCAGGGGGCGACTTCCATTTCCGGGCGGCGGGTCAGGCGGCCGTCGGGTTCCGCGCAGAAATCACCGCGTCCTTCGTAGCCGAAGGCCTCGACCGTGGAATGCAGCAGCAGCAGGCCGTCCATTTTCTCGTCGTCCCAGCAGGACACCAGCCGGGGCAGGATGGCATGGGGGCCGTTCAGCAACAGGGCATCGGAATTGGCGACATAGAACGGATCGTCACCGAAATGGTCGAGCGCGTTCTTGACCCCGCCGCCGGTTTCCAGGCGTTCGGCCTCGTGCACGATGGTGATTTTGGGCGCGCTGCGGCCGGCCAGATGGCTTTCCAATTGATCGGCCAGATGGAACACGTTGACCACGGCTTCCTGAACGCCGGCGTCTTCCAGGCGGTCGAGCATGTGGTCGATCAGCGCGCGGCCGTCGACCTGGATCAGGGGTTTGGGCGTTGTTTCCGTCAGCGGGCGCATGCGCGTTCCCAGCCCCGCCGCCAGGACCATGGCCCGGGTCGGGGGGGTGGGGGCCGGGCGGGCCGGCGCATCCCCGGGCGTGGTCACGCGGCGGCCTCCGGCTGGGACGGTGGTGGGACGATGCGGTTTTCCGGGGGGATGGCGGCATCGATCCAGGCCTTGACCTCGGCCAGGGCCGGATGGGCCAGGGCGCGTTCCAGCATGCCCCAGACATGGGGGATATGGCTCAGGTACTGGGGTTTTTCGTCACGATGGGACAGGCGGGTGAAGATGCCGATGACTTTGGCATGGCGCTGGGCACCCAGAATGGCGTAACTGGCGCCAAGGGCGTCGTGATCCATGTCGGGGAAGGCCGCCAGGTAGCGCGCCAGCATGTGGGCGGTCAGCACCGGGTCGACTTCGCGCCGGGCGTCTTCCAGCAGCGACATCAGGTCATAAACGGGCGAGCCCGCGACCGCGTCCTGAAAATCCAACAGGCCGCAGCGCTGAATGCCGCTGCGCTCGGGAAGCCAGATCAGGTTGTCGACGTGGAAATCGCGCAGCACCAAAGTCTTGGGCTGGGTCAGAACCTGGCGCAAAGGCTGACGCCATGCTTCGAAATAGTCCTGGCGGGCATCGTCGTCCAATTCGTGGCCCATCACCGCCGGCAGGTACCAATCGGCCAGCAGGCAGGCTTCTTCCATCAGTTTGCGCTCGTCATAGGGCGGCAGGGCGCGGGGCACGGCCGTTTCGGGCGGGCGGTCATGAATGTGGATCAGCACATCGACGGCACAGGCATAAAGCGCTTCCGCATCGGCGCCGTCGGCCAGCATGCGGGTATAGGTCGCATCGCCCAGATCTTCCAGCAACAGCAGGCCTGCTGCCGGGTCTTCGGCGAAGACTTCCGGGGCGCTCAGGCCCATCTTGATCAGATGGCGGGCGATGGAGACAAAGGGACGGACGTCTTCCTTGGGCGGCGGGGCGTCCATCAGAACGGCGCGGCGGTTGCCGTCGTCCAGGCGGTAATAACCCCGGAAGGATGCGTCGGCAGCCAGCACGCTGCGCGCGGCCCCGGACCAGCCGTGCCGGTCGAGGAAGCGGTCGATCAGATCATCGCGTTCAGCCATGGATGCTTGCCTCGTTCAACCGCGATGTCCAGTCGCCGCTGCCGGAAATTTCCAGCCGGCGGGCGGTCTCAACACTGCCGGGCAAAAGCCGCAGGTTCAACCGGAGGTCCGGCAGATAGGGGCCCAGCCGTTCGGGCCATTCAATAAGGGAAACGCCGTCTGCGAAGGCGTCTTCGATATCCAATTCGAACGCTTCGTCCGGATCGTTCAGGCGGTACAGGTCAAAATGAAAAATGGTGAAATCCGTCATGTCATAGGGTTGAACCAGGGTGAAGGTGGGGCTCGGCACGTCTTCGTCGTCGGTCGTCAGGGCCTGGATAAGGCCGCGGGCGAGCACGGTCTTGCCCATGCCCAGCCCGCCCCAAAGGGCGATGATGTCCCCGGCGCGGCACAGCGGCGCCAGCCTGGCGCCGAACGCCAGGGCCATATCCTCGCCCTCAAGGGTCAGGACCAATCCGGCTGTGTCGTCGATTGCTTGGGCCATCGCATCCATTGCCGCTCTTTTAACGAAATTTTCGCCGTCGGGACAAGGCTTGACCTGACCCGCCGCGCCCGCCATGTAAAGAACCCCGCTTGATCGGCCCCTTTTATAATTCCCAAGGAGCATCTCCGGTGTCCCAGACGCCCGAAACAACGACGGAACGTACGGACGTGGTCATTATCGGCGCGGGCCCCGTGGGCCTGTTCGCCGTGTTCGAATGCGGCATGCTGGGCCTGAAGTGCCATGTGGTCGACGCCCTGGAAATGCCCGGTGGGCAGCTCAGCGCACTTTACCCGGAAAAACCGATCTACGACATCCCGGGTTATCCCAAGATCAGCGCCATCGATCTGGTCATGCAACTGCAGGAACAGGCCCAACCGTTCGCGCCGATCTATCACCTGGGCAGCCCGGTCACGGGTCTGACGCAGACCGATGCGGGCTGGACCGTCGCCACGGCGGCGGGCGTCGTGATCGAAACCTCGGCCGTGATCATCGCCGCCGGGGTCGGGGTGTTCGGGCCCAACCGCCCGCCCCTGGAGGGCATTCAGGATTTCGAAGACCAGGGTCCGGGCCTGGGCGTGAAATACATGGTCGGCCGGGTCGAGGATTTCCGCGGCCGCCGGGTTGTCATCGCCGGCGGCGGCGACAGTGCGGTCGACTGGGCGCTCAGCCTGGCCGAGGTCGCGGACAGCCTGGCCGTGGTGCACCGCCGGCCCAAGTTCCGCGCCGCGCCCGGCAGCGTGCGCAAGATGGAAGCCCTTGCCGCCGCGGGCAAGATCGATCTGGTCATCCCGTTTCAGCTGGGCGGCCTGGAAGGGGCGGGCGGCACGTTGGAAACGGTGATCGCCCGCGATCTCGACGGCAATGAAAAGCGCCTGGAAGCGGATGCCCTGCTGCCGTTTTTCGGCATGCTGCAGCAATTGGGCCCGATTGCCGAATGGCAGTTGGACCTGCAGGACAATCACATCACCGTCGATCCCGCGACCATGGCGACGGACCGCAAGGGTCTGTTCGCGGCGGGCGATATCGTGACCTATCCGGGCAAGCTGAAGCTGATTTTGACGGGCTTCGCCGAAGCCGCCGCCGCCGCCCATGCGGCCCATGCCGTGGCCCGGCCGGACGAAATCCTGCATTTCGAATATTCCACCACCAAGGGCGTGCCCGGCAGTGGGGGCGATTAGACCATGACGGCGGATATGAAAGTCGCCGTGGTCACGGGGGCGGCCCGGGGGATCGGCCTTGCCACCGCCAGGGCGTTCCTGGATGCAGGCTGGCGGGCCGTGCTGGTCGATGTCGACGGGGCGGAATTGGATAAGGTGGCGGCGTCGCTGGCCCCGGTGGATGCGGTCCTGGCCCTGCCCGCCGATGTTTCAGACCCGGCACAGGTCGCGGCGGTCGAAGCCCGGGTGCGCGAAACCTTCGGGCGTGCCGATGCGGTGGTCAATAACGCGGGCATCGCCGTGTTCAAGCCGATCCTGGAAACCACCTTCGATGAATGGCGCCGCGTGCTGGACGTCAATCTTTCGGGCCCCTTCCTGATGACCCAGACGTTCGCGCCGCTGATGATCGAAGGCGGCAGCGGGGCCGTGGTCAATATCGGATCGATCTCGGGCCTGCGGGCATCGACCCTGCGGGTCGCCTACGGCACCTCCAAGGCGGCGCTTGCGCATCTGACCAAACAACAGGCGGCGGAACTGGGCGAGGTCGGCATCCGCGTCAATCTGGTCGCCCCGGGCCCGGTCGATACGGCCATGGCCAAGGCCGTGCACACGCCGGATATCCGGGCCGGTTATCACGACGCCATTCCCTTGAACCGCTATGGCCTGGAACAGGAAATCGCGGCGGCGGTCCTGTTTCTTTCCGGCGATCAGGCGCAATACATCACCGGCCAGACCTTGGCCGTGGACGGCGGGTTCGACGCCGTGGGCATCGGCCTGCCCAGCCTGCGCGGTGGCGGCTGATCACGGCCATGCGGGGCGCGCTGGCGGTATTATTGTTATCTGCTTTCACTGTGATGTCGGTGCCGGTATCAGCCGGGGCGAATGCTTCCGTGGCCGAATGCCAAGGCTGCCATGGTTTGCCGGGGCTGCATCGAAACCCCGCATTGCCGCTGTTGTACGGCCAGGACCGCAAGTATCTGGAACATCAGATGACGGCGTTTCAGCGCGACTTTGTCGGCACCCATGACGGTTTTCTGCGCCTGGACCGCAAGCATCCGGTGATGAGCGGCGAAGCACCCAAAATGGACAGACGGGAAATTCCCGTGATCGCAGCCTGGTTCGCGCGCCAATCCTGCATCAGCAGTTCGGAAATCGACGGGCCGTCGGTGACGCCGGAATCCCTGCCGGAACACGCCGCCCGTTGCATGACCTGCCACGGCCGCGAAGGGCACAGCACCACGACCTTCATCCCGACCCTGGCGGGCCAGCGCAAAGCCTATCTGATCGCCGCGCTTCATGCCTTTCGTGACAGCCTGCGCCCCGACCGGGCATCGGCGGGGCGCTCGCGCAGCCATAACATGATGACCCGTCAGGGCAGGTATTTGTCGGATGCGGAGATCGAAAATCTGGCGGCCTATTTCGCCGCCCGGAACTGCCGGTAGGTTTTACGGGGAAGCGCTCTAATTCATGGGGTGGCGATAGACCAGCCGCCCTTCGTCATCGACGGTGAAGTAATCGGGCAGGTCCGGATGGTCGATGGGTTCGTCCGAATCTTCCAGTTCCAGATTCTGTTCCGACACGTAGGCCACATAGGGCGACTTGTCGTGGTTTTCGGCCAGCAGGTGATAGAAGGGCTGATCCTTGCGCGGGCGAACATCGGCGGGAATGCTGTCGTACCATTCCTCGGAATTGTTGAATTCGGGGTCGATGTCAAAGATCACGCCGCGGAAACCGTAGACACGGTGCCGCACGAATTCGCCGAGGGGAAATTTTGCTACCGATTTACTCATGACCTTGTGGTCCCTATTGCCTTCTTCCGAGGTCGTTTGTTCGCATGTGCACCCTCAATATAGTGACATGTGGCCTTGAGTCAAAGCGGGCCAAAAGTCAGGGGTCGCCGGGGCCTTCCGCCGCGGACCGGGCATAGGCGATCAGCACCCCGCCGTCGGGAAGGGGGGTGTTGACGATCTCCAGAATGCGGCCGTCGGCATGCTCGATGGTGTCGCGGGTAACCTCGCGCCGGGTCATGGCGGCCAGGATATGGGCTTTCTTGGCATCCCAATCGCCGCCGGGTGCGGCCAGGGGGCGGGTCGCTTCGACGAATTCGCCGACGTGGGTATCCGTATTAAGGATATCCGGCCCCAGATCCCACAGCCGGGTAAAAGCCGGGTTCCAGAACCGCAGCCGCCCGTCCGACCCGAACACGGCGATGGCTTCCGACAGATGTTCGAAACTGGCGCGGTAGACCGCGTCGCGGGCGTTGTTGGAACTTTCCAGGTCCAATTGATCGGTCACGTCGTCATAGCCGAAGGCAAGCCCGCCCGACGGCATGGGATAGGTGACCGCGCGCAGGGTCCGGCCGTCCGGCAGGTGCATAAGATCGCCCATGGGATCGCCCGCTTCTTCGAACAGGGCCAGTTGTTCCATTTTGTAGGCGCGGAAATCGGGAACTTCGGGCAGGCGGCGTTCGGCGCGCAGGTGCTCGAGAATTTCCGGGAAGTCGCGGCCTTCGGCCAGCCAGTCCGCATCCAGCCGCCACATGTCGCGGTAGGCCTCGTTGGAAAACACCAGCTTGGCCGAACGGTCGAAAATGGCGATCCCGGTGCCCAGCCCGCGCAGGACGGCTTCGGTCATCATGGCGGCGGGCGGCAGGGCCGCCGGTTCGGCTGCCGGCGGCGGGCCCGGGTTTTCGCCCGACCCATGGGGGAAGGCATAGCCGATCAGCCCGCCCGTGGGGGTTGCGGCGGTTTCGTCATCTGCGGCTTCGTCGTTTGATTCGCTGTCCACGTCCACACCCAGGGGGCATTCGGTGACGTCGAAGCTGCGGGCCTCGCCGGCGTTTTCCAATTCCTGAATGCGGGTCACGGGCCGCGCTTCGTCGCGGGCGGTTTCCGCTTGGCCGTCATCGGGGCCTGCGACCCGTTGGCTCAAGGCCGCCTGATTGGTGAACACCACGCGTAGGTCGCCGTCGCGCAGCCAAATGGGAAAAGGCAGGGCATCCAACAGGCCGCGCAGGTGCAGGTCGCGGGCTTCCGGCAGGTCGCCCTCGCCTGTCAGGTCGATCAATAATTTGGCGGCGGCGGAAATGTCGCGCATCCAGACCATATCGGCCAGGACCTTGCCGTCCTTGGCACTGGCCCGCGCTCCCACGGCCTGAACCATGCGGCGGCCGCCCGAATCGGCGGTGGTCAGGATGATTTCGAAGCGGCGGCCTTCCTCATGCAGGAAGGTAACCGACGCCTTCAGCCGTTTGGCCGAATCGCCGTCGAACCGGGCGGCGACGTCTTCGAACTTGGCGTTGGTGCCGTCGGCCAGGGACAGCAGGGATGCCAGCTTGCGCGAACAGGTAATGCTGCCCGATCCCCGGTCCCACAGAAACAGCCCGTCGGGCGATCCGGCCAGGATTTCCCGGGCCTTGACGGCGACCGCTTCGATGCGCGCGCGTTCGTGTTCGGCCTCGACCGTGCGGCGGCGGAACATCCAGGCCACGACAAGCAAAAGCCCGGCGCCGAGAAGCAGGCCGGTACTGAAAGCATTGATTGGGGTGATATCGTTTAGCACGGCAGGATGTTAATCATTGAAATCCCTGAAAACAAAGGAAAAGGCGGTGCCGAAGCACCGCCTCTTAACCTTTTTTGCCGTGCAGGACCGTTTAGTAACGGTAGGCGTCCGTCTTGAACGGGCCCTTGACCTCGACGCCGATGTATTCGGCTTGGTCATCGCGCAGGGTGGAAAGCTGGGCGCCCAGCTTTTCCAGATGCAGCATGGCGACTTTTTCGTCCAGGTGCTTGGGCAGCACGTAGACTTCGTTCTTGTACTTATCGCCGCGGGTCCACAGTTCGATCTGAGCCAGGGTCTGGTTGGTGAAGCTGGCGGACATCACGAAGCTGGGGTGACCGGTGGCGCAGCCCAGGTTGACCAAGCGGCCTTCGGCCAGAAGGATGATGCGCTTCTGGTCGGGGAATTCGATCTCGTCGACCTGCGGCTTGATGTTGTTCCACTTGAAGTTCTTCAACTTAGCGACTTCGATTTCGTTATCGAAATGGCCGATGTTGCAGACGATGGCCCGGTCCTTCATGTCCCGCATGTGGTCGACGGTGATGACGTCGATGTTGCCCGTGGTGGTGACGAAGATGTCGCCGCGCGGTGCGGCGGCTTCCATGGTCACGACCTCATAGCCTTCCATGCAGGCTTGCAGGGCGCAGATCGGATCGACTTCGGTGACCAGAACGCGGCAGCCGGCGCTGCTCAAGGATTCAGCCGAACCTTTGCCGACATCGCCGTAACCGGCGACCACGGCGACCTTGCCGGCCATCATCACGTCGGTGGCGCGGCGGATGCTGTCGACCAGGCTTTCGCGGCAGCCGTACTTGTTGTCGAACTTCGATTTGGTGACCGAATCGTTCACGTTGATGGCCGGGAACATCAGGGTTCCCTTTTTCTGCATGTCGTACAGACGATGCACGCCGGTCGTGGTTTCTTCGGTCACGCCCTTGATGGCTTCACCCTGGCGGGCGTACCAGCCGGCATCTTCGGCCAGCTTCTTCTTGATCGACGCGAACATGTATTCGGCTTCTTCCGAACCCGGATTGTCCAGAACCGACGGGTCCTTCGCCGCCTGGATGCCCAGGTGGATCAGCAGCGTCGCGTCGCCACCGTCGTCCAGGATCATGTTGGCGGTGCCTTCCGGGAAGTCGAAGATGCGGTGGCAATAGTCCCAGTATTCTTCCAGGCTTTCACCCTTATGGGCGAACACCGGCGTGCCGCCGTCGGCGATGGCGGCGGCGGCGTGATCCTGGGTCGAAAAGATGTTGCAGGATGCCCAGCGCACATCAGCGCCCAGGTCCTTCAGGGTTTCGATCAGCACGGCTGTCTGGATCGTCATGTGCAGGGAGCCTGCGATGCGCGCACCCTTCAACGGCTGGGCGGTGCGGTATTCCTCGCGCGTTTGCATCAGGCCCGGCATTTCCGTTTCCGCCATGCTGATTTCCTTGCGGCCCCAATCCGCAAGCGACATGTCGGCAACTTTGTAATCGTCGAAGGGCATATAGAACTCCTATGTCCGTGTTTATTCGGCGCGTCACCCTGGAAAACAGGTGCTCAAAGGCGCGCGCGGATGAAAATAAAGTGCCGGGCGAAGGCGCGCCCGGCCATGTGTGGTGCCGGGGATGTAGCAGTACCGCGACTTTTCTTCAAGGGCCCCCCCTGAAAAGAACCTGCATGGTGTGTTTTTTGACCTCGAGAAATTCTACGGCCTGGCCCTAGAATTTCGCGATTTTCCAGGCATCCTTACCGCGCCATACTGCGTTCTGCTCAAAACCTGACAAACAACCACGAGGCCCTTATGACCGATCCGGAAATTCTCAAACGTGAAATCAAGATCCTGGTGTTCGACCAGTACGGCACCGTCGTCGACATGCAAAAGGGCCTGACGGAAATCGCCACGCCGTTCCTGAAAGAAAAGGGCTGGGACGGCAATCCCCACAGCTTCGTCACCTGGTGGCGGCGCACCCATTTCGAAAACTCCATGATCGATGCTTTATGTGACAGGGGCCATACGCCTTATCGGCAGATCGGCCACCGCGCCGTGTCCGTCGTGATGGATCGGGCCGGGATCACGTATACCCAGGGCGAGGTCGAATGGCTGGTCTCCGAGATCGAAAAGCTGAAACCCTTCCCGGATGTGATCAAGGCGCTGGACGATTTGCGGGGGGCGGGATACCAGCTTGCCATTCTGTCCAACGGTGATCCGGACATGCTGGCCAACGCGGGCCCGCATATCGGCTTCAAATTCGACCATGTGATCAGCGTCGAAGCCGCCGGCTATTTCAAACCCCATTGGAAAACCTATGCCACGGCCTGCGAGATCACCGGGTTCGACCGCACGGCCTGTCTGTTCGTCGCCAACCATGAATTCGACGTGGTGGGGGCCAAAAGCTACGGCATGCGCACGGCCTTCATCGACCGGCGCAAGCGGCCGTTCGGCGCCTGGCCGGAACAGCCCGACCTGATCATTGAAAACTTCAAGGAGATGGCGGATACGCTGACGTAGCCGGCCCTGAAATTTTTTCTCAACGTCTCACTGCCTCTGTGGTTCAAGTACAGCCAAGACAACCACAGAGACGGTGAGGCAGTGAGAGACCATGACCATTCAATCCCCAGCAGGCCAATCCATGGAGGGCCCGGCGGGCGATCGACATTTTATTCTTTGCCCCGGCTTCATGACCGACCGTGCTCTTTGGTCGCGCATGGAGGTGGGGTTGGGGGAAATGGCGACCTGCACCTTCGCTGACCTAAGCCGTACCGACGACCTTGAAGCCACGGCGCGGGAAATCCTGGCCGCCACCCCCGACCGCTTCATCCTGATCGGCTTTTCCCTGGGCGGCTTTGTCGCCAGGGAAATCCTGCGCCTGGAACCGGACCGGGTTTCGGGCCTCGTGCTCATGAATACGTCCGCGCGCCCTGCCCGCCCGGAATTCGTCAAGCGCAATGCCTTCCTGATCAGCCATACGAAGGAACGCGGCTTCCGCGGTCTGTCCACCGACGCGGTGAAAAAGGCGTTTCATCCGGACTTGCGCGATGACAAATCCCTGATCCAAGAGGTCAAGGACATGGCGCTGCGCATGGGGGCGGATGCCTTCATCAAACAGCTTTCCATTCAGCGCCGCGACGGCCGCCCGGACTTGGTCAAGATCGCCTGCCCGACCTTAGTCATCTGGGCGCGTCAGGACGAGCTGCGATCGATGGACGAATCAAAAGAGATGGCGGACGCCATTCCGGGCGCTGAATTCCGGATCATCGAGGACTGCGGCCATATGACGCCGATGGAAGCGCCGGACGCGGTTCTGGACGTCATCGCAAGCTGGCTCGCGGATGCCGGGGTTTAAGCCAACCCGTTGAAATCGTCCAGCAGGGCGGTGATGCGGCCCGTATCGACCTGGCCCATGATGGCATCGGCGCGGCGCTGGGCAGCGGCCAAGTCCATGTCGCGGATGCGCTGTTTCACCACGGGAATATTGGCCGGCACCATGGACAATTCGCGCAGGCCCAGCCCCAGCAGCAGGGGGGCATAGCGCGGATCGCCCGCCATCTCGCCGCACAGCGATATGGGAATGCGCGACCGCAATGCCGCCTGGGTCGCGAATTGGATCAGGCGCAGCACCGCCGGATGCAGCGGATCATAAAGATGCGCCACATGTTCGTTGGTACGGTCCGTGGCGAGCGTATACATGGTCAGGTCGTTGGACCCGATGGCGAAAAAGTCCGACACCAGCGCCAACGCGTCGGCGGCGAGCGCCGCCGCCGGCACCTCGATCATCACGCCCAGGGGCGGCAAGGGATCGGGCACGGGCTGTTTGCGGCGTTTCAGTTTGCGCGCGGCCTTGTGCAGGGCGGCACGGGCCTGGCGGATTTCGGACGTGGTCGAAACCATGGGCAGCAGAATGCGCACCGGCCCGTGACAGGCGGCGCGCAGGATCGCGGTCATCTGCGTATCCATGGTCTTGGTATGCTTCAAGGACAGCCGGATGCCGCGCAGGCCCAAGGCCGAATTGGCGGCTTCGCTGAGATCGCCCAACAGGCCCTGGGCCGGTTTTTCGCCGCCTACGTCCAGGGTGCGGACGGTCACGGTCTTGCCGTCCATGGCTTCGATGATTTCCTTGAGCGTTTCGTACTGTTCGTCTTCCGTGGGCACGTCGTCGCGGCTCATATAAAGGAATTCCGTGCGCAGCAGACCGATCCCGGCGGCCCCGTTGCGCTTGACCATGTCGAGTTCGATCGGCAGTTCCACATTGGCGAAAAGGGAAACCTGTACGTTGTCGCGCGTCACGGCCGGCACGGCCCGCATATGGCCCAGGCGTTCGGCTTCCTTGCGGGCGTCTTTCTTTAGTTGTTCGTATACGGCCAGCGTGCGTGCCGTGGGATTGACGATCACCGTGCCCCGCGTGCCGTCGATGATCACGTTGGCGCCCGGGGCGACGGCTTCCGTCAGGCCGGGGATGTTGAGGACAAGCGGAATGCCCAGGGCCCGCGCCATGATCGCGGCATGGCCCTCGGCTCCGCCCAATGCCGTGGCCGCCGCGGCGATGCGCTCGGGGTCAAGCTGCGCCGTGTCGGCGGGCGATAACTGGTCGGTGATGATCACGGCCCCCGGCTGGGCCTGGCTGAACGGTTTCAGCGGCTCGCGCATCAGGTTGCGGATGATGCGGTTGCCGACATCGCGCACGTCCTCGACCCGGGCGGCGATATAGGCGTTGTCCATGGCCTGGAAGGCATGGACGATATCGCTCAGGGTTTTCTGCACGGCCGATTCGGCGTTCAGGCCTTGCTTCTGAATCAGGTCCTGGGCTCCGCGCACCAGGCGGGAATCTTCCAGCATGTGCAGATAGGCATCGAACAGGAACTGCATCTCGCCGGTCAGGGCGTCTTTCTGGGCCTGGGTGCGCAGGCGCTTGATCTGACGACGGGCCAGGATCGTCGCCGCGGTCAGGCGTTTCTGTTCGGCCGCCAGCTTCTTCTTGGCGATTTTGTATTCGGGCACGTCCAGGGTGCCGGCTTCGCGCACATAGGCGGGGCCGACCGCGATGCCGGCCGAAACGCCCAGGCCTTCGTAACGCTTTTCACCGCTTGCCATCATGGTTCGTGCAGTTCTTCGTCGAACCCGGCTTCGACCAGTTCGGTCAGGGCGGCAAGGGCGCTTTCACAGGCGTTCCCTTCGCAGGATATGTGAATTTCCGTTCCCGGTGCCGCCGCCAGCATCATCAACCCCATGATCGAGCGTCCGCCCACGGTCTGGCCGTCCTTGGAAACCTGGATGTCGGCATCGTATTCACCGGCCATCTGGGCGAACTTGGCGGCTGCCCGGGCGTGCAGGCCGCGCATGTTGACGATTGTGACGGTGCGGGACGGCATGATCAGGGCGCGCGCTAGTGCGCTTCCTGGGTCAGCAGCCGCGACGCGATATTGATGTACTTGCGGCCGGCTTCCTGGGCGGCTTCGGCGGCGGCGGCAAGCGGTTCCGTCTTGCGCACGCTGGCCAGCTTGACCAGCATCGGCAGGTTGATGCCGGCGATGACTTCGACATTGGCGCGGTCGAGGATGGAAATCGCCAGGTTCGACGGCGTGCCGCCGAACATGTCGGTCAGAACGACCACGCCCTGGCCCGAATCCACCTGTTCAACGCGTTCCATGATGTCGGCGCGGCGTTCTTCCATGTCGTCCTCGGGCCCGATGCAGACCGCGGCCACATTGGGTTGCGGACCGACGACATGCTCCAGGGCGGCGATCATTTCCGTCGCCAGCTTACCGTGGGTAACGACGACCAGTCCGATCATGACAGGCGTTCCATTTTGCGTATGTGTCCCTCAAGTTCCGGCCGGGCGGCTGTTGTCGGTACCGCCCGCGCCATCTTTTCCCCGGCCTCGGCACAAGGCCGAGTGGGGGATATTGGTACGATTTTCATCGTTTGTCCAAGTCGCGATGACGCACCCGCGCCTTTTCTCCGCGCGTCGCCAGCCAGGCCCCTAATCGTTCGGCCACATAGACCGATCGATGACGTCCGCCCGTACAGCCGACGGCGATGGTCAGATAGCTTTTTCCTTCTTCCGCATAGCGCGGCAGCAAGGGCCCCAGCAGGGCCGTCAGATGGCCGAAAAATTCATCGAACCCGGCGTCTCCGGCCACATGTTCGCCGACCTTTTCGTCCAGGCCCGTCAGCGGCCGCAGGGCCATGTCGTAATGCGGGTTGCGCAGGAAACGCACGTCGAACACCAGGTCCGCGTCCCTCGGCACACCATTCCGGTATGAAAACGACACGACGAAGACCGGCAGGCCCGGGTCGCCCTGAACGGCGAAATGGTCTTCCATGGCGGCTTTCTGCGCGCCCAGGGACATATCGGACGTATCCATGATGACGTCGGCCTGTTCGCGCAGGGGGGCCAGCAACGAGCGTTCCTGGCGGATGCCGTCGGCCACGGGCCGGTCGATTGCAAGCGGATGGCGGCGCCGGGTTTCCGCATAGCGGCGGGTCAAAACCTGATCGTCGCAGTCCATGAACAGGACCTTGACGTCCACGTCGGCCCGGGCGCGCAATTGGGAAATCTGTTCCATGAAGGCGTTGGCGCCGAAATCGCGGGTTCGGATATCGACCCCGGCGGCGATGGGATGGGGAAAGCCGCCCGGCCCGACCAGCCGCCCCAACAGCGACAGCGGGACGTTGTCGATGGCTTCGAAGCCCATGTCTTCCAAGGCGTTCAGGGCCGATGACTTGCCCGCCCCCGATACCCCCGTGACCAGCACCAGGGGCAGTTTTTCAGCAGTGCCAGGCCCGTTCGTGGGGGTCATGGGCTCTTTTCCCCGATGCGGCCGGCGACGGTCAAATCGTCCCCTTGCGCGTCATCCCAGGGCAGGCGGCGCAGGGCCAGACGAATCTTGGCCATGGCAGAAGCCTCGAAGGGTGCCAGCCGGATGAACGGCACATCCAGACCGAACAGTTGGGTGGCACGGTCCTCGGGCAGGCGTTCGACCAGCGGCGGGGCGACCAGGTCGCAGACCAGGGCGACGGGCGCTTCCGCCACGTGGCGCATGGGCATGATGCCCACGCCGCGTACTTCCAACAGGCCGCGCAGGGGCTCGGGTGCTTGGGCCCAGATGCGGCCGTCCTGCAAGGTCAGGTCGACCCGGTCGTCGGCCACAAGGCGCGGGCCGTCCGGCCCGCCGCCGTCGATCAGGCGCAGGGCCAAATCGGACTTGCCGGCCCCGGACGGGCCGCGCAGCAAAACACCGGCGCCGTCGATGGCGACGCAGGTGGCGTGGATTTGCTCGTGAACCATTCGCATAGGCAGGGAGGGTGTGACGACTGGCGGTATCTGTCCAGCCAATTTTTGTCCCGCTTTTCGGTGAAACGGCTGCGGGCGTGCAAAAAGGCGCCGATGCCCCGTGGACGGGCCGCGCGGCCTCGGCCATGCTGGGGGCGAAGGGGCATTTAAAAAAGATCTCATGGGAGGATCCGCAACATGGATTTCGAATTAAAAGGTAAGACGGCTTTCGTCACCGGCGGCTCACGCGGTATCGGTCGGGCCATTGCGCTCCGGCTCGCAAGCCAGGGCGCCAACGTGGCGATCTGCGGGCGCACGCTCGACAGCCTGCAGGCGACGGCCGCCGACATTCGCGGCCTGGGTGTGGAAGTCTGGCCGTTTCAGGCCGATGTGTCGAAGCTGGAAGATGTGGAACGGTTCGCGGGCGACGCCCTGGCGGCGGCGGGCGGTGTCGATATCCTGGTCAACAATGCCGTGACCTCGACGGCGGCACCTTTCGATGAACAGACGGACGAGCTGTTCCGCTATCACCTGGACGTCAAGCTGATGGCTTATATCCGCCTGGCGCGGCTGATCCTGCCCCATCTGGAACAAAAGGGCTGGGGCCGCATCGTCAATATCGGCGGCATGACGGCACGCATCGTGGCCCCGCTGCGCGTCACCAACGGTGTTGTCAACGCGGGCGTCGCCAACTTCACCAAGCAATTGGCGACCCGCGCGGCCCAGGGTGGGGTGACCATCAATTGCGTCCACCCCGGGTTCACGGCGACGGAACGGGTCATGCAGATCTTTCAGCGCGAAGCCGATGACGCGGGCATTTCCCTGCAAGACGCCATGGCCAAACGCGAACGGGAAATTCCCATGGGTCGGCTGGTCGCACCCGAGGACATGGCCAATGCGGTGCTGTTTTTCTGCTCGCCCCTGGCGGCCATGGTCACGGGGCAATGTATCGCCGTCGACGGCGGGTCCGGCGAATCGGTGAATTACTGATCCGCTGATTACGGATCGGCTGACCTGCGCTATAAGGGCGGCCATGAGCGCCACACGTCCCGCGAAATGTCCGGTCTGTTCCGGCCCCGGCAAGATCGTCCGCCACCTTCCGGCGGACGAGATCAAACAGGGCCTGGAAGCCGTGTTCGCCGCCGCGCCCCCGGCGCAGGCCGTGCCCTGCGATTTCGACCTTGCGGCATGCGGCGATTGCGGCCTGGTCTATGCCGATCCCATGCAGGCGGGCGGGCAGGCGCTCTATGACTGGCTGACCGGGTTTCCCAAATACCATGCCCAGGGGCGTTGGGAATGGGCCCGCATCAAGGACGTGCTGCGTACCGAAGCCCGGCCGCTGCGCCTGTTGGAACTGGGCGCCGGGCAGGGGGATTTCCTGGCGACCTTGGGCGATCTGGCCGACGTCACGGCCGAAGGCATCGATCTTTCCGAACGTTCCGTCGCCAAGGCGCGGGCCCGGGGGCTTGCCGTGCGCAAGGCGACGCTCGAGCAGGTCATCGTCGAAGCCGCGGAAAGTTATGACGCCGTGGTGCTGAGCCACGTTCTGGAACACGTGGCGACGCCGGGGGCGCTGATGGGTGCGGTCAAGAACCTGTTGGCGCCGGGTGGGCGGATTCTGTTTTCCCTGCCCTATTCCCCCATGAGCCGCGAATACCTGCACGACGACGTCATGAACTTGCCGCCCCATCATATGACGCGCTGGAACATCCGGGCTTTGGAAGGCCTGGCACGGGTGCTTGATTTGAGCCTGGAAACCTGGATGCCCAAGGCCAAGGCGCCCTGGAAACGAGCCTTGAAGCATACCTGCGACAAGATTCGGGGCGAAGGCCGGGTGCGGGGGCTTGCCCGTCTGCCCGTGGTGTTGGCCAACTGGGGCACGTTCCGCCGGGTTCTGGCCGATCACCGGGCCCGCGAACAGGTCGGCGGCCAAATGGCGGCGGATACCATTCTGGTCAGTCTCAAGAAGCAAACGTAAGTTCCTTGTCACGACGTCATTGCGTTTGTGGTTTGCTTTTTTATGAACCACTGAGACACAGAGACGGTGAGAAGGAAGAGTGGGGATGCGGATTTTTGCCCGGCTCAGACGGCGGCTACAATCCTGATCCGTTTGCAAAAAAGCAAAGCTCAATATCCAACTATTTGTCAGTCCAGGAGCGCTGACGGATCGCCTTCCCCAACCAACAAGGTAACACTCCCCTTTTTGGGTGCGGAGCAATGGACTGCGCCCCGAGTCTTTAAAATTGTTGGAAACAACCTTGCAGCAAGCGGACTGAAATAAAACGCTGGTTGAGGAGTTGTAGGCTCGTCGCAGAACATGGCGGCCTTAGGTGGGGCGCCTAATGCGATAAACACGGCTGCAAAAGCCTCCTGAATTTCCTCGAATTTTCCCTTTACTTCCTCTGAAGACATTTCAAATTTCATCCAAGACATAACGGTATCTCCATTCCAGATGCGCCATCTTTTTTGGGCTTCCTGGACTTGAGTTTACTGATGGAACATTAGAGTGCGCCTAAATTTATGCCTCACAATCCAAGGCTCGCCAGAGTTAGCTTCGTGTCTTCTCACAGCCTCACTGCCTCTGTGGTTTTCTTTTTTATGAACCACTGAGACACAGAGATGGTGAGGAGGAAGAGTGAGGATGCGGACTTCTGCCCGGCTCAGGCGGCGGGCAGGGTGACCGTGAACCGCGCGCCCAGGACACGGCCGTCCGCGCTCATGCGGTTGGATGCCCGAATGGTGCCGTCATGGGCATCGACGATCTGCTGTGAGATCGAAAGCCCCAAGCCCGAATGGGTGCCGAATTTTTCGCCATGCGGGCGTTCGGTATAAAAGCGCTGAAAAATCGCCTCTTCCTTGCCGGGCGGAATGCCGGGCCCGTCGTCGTCCACGGTGACGATCACCTGCTTGCGGTCGCGCTGTGCGGTGATGCGGATGGCGCCGCCTTCGGGGCTGAACGTCACCGCGTTGGTGATCAGGTTGCGGAACACCTGGACCAGCCGGCTTTCCATGCCCGACACCGACAGTTTCGGCCCGTCCATGATTTCCAGCACAAGCCGGGGCCCGCCGCCTTCCGCCGTGGTCGTGGCGTGAAGATCCGCCAGGGTCGACAGCATGCCGGCAAGATCCATCGGCTCGCGGTGGGACCGCGACAGTTCCGCATCCAGGCGCGAGGCGTCGGAAATGTCCGAAATCAGCCGGTCCAGGCGGCCGACATCGTCCTGGATGATCGACATCAGTTTCCGTTGCTGGTCCGGGTCCTTGACCCGGGACGCCGTTTCGACCGCACTGCGCAAGGACGTCAGGGGGTTCTTGATTTCATGGGCGACGTCGGCGGCGAACCGTTCGATCGCGTCCATGCGGGTCCACAGCGCCGCCGTCATGGCACGAAGGGCCAGCGACAGGTCGCCGATCTCGTCATTGCGGTTGGTGAAGTCGGGGATATGTTCTTCGCGTGAATGATCGCGCCGCACCCGGTCGGCGGCGGCGGCCAGGCGCTTGACGGGCCGGGCGATGGTGCGCGCCAGATAGATCGACAGGATCGTCGTGATGGCGATGGCGACACCGAAAATCTTGAGGATATCCAGCCTGACGTCGAGCAACGCATTGTCGATGGTGGACGACGGCTTGGTCAGCATCAAGGCACCCAGGATGCGTTTGTACCGCTGCACCGGCACGGCCACGGACAGGATCATGCTGTCCTGCTCGAACGAGCGGACGACCTTGGTGTCGTCACCCATGAGCGCGGAAATGACTTCGGGATAATCGGTCGCCGAGGGGTCGGGGATCTCACGGTAATGGGTCAGCGGCAGGCTGCCCGGCAGCCAGCGGGTGATGCGGTCGTAAAAATCGAACAGGGTATCCGCCACGCCGCCCTGGGCGGTGCCCGGCGGCGGCAGTTGTTCGACCTCGACGGCCTGCCGGGTCTTGCCGAAATAGCGCGAGTCCGCGGCCAGTTCACCGGCCCGGTTGAACAGGCGCGCGCGGGTGCCCGTGGCATCGACCAGCCGGCGCAGCATCTGGTTACGGATATTGGTCGCGACCTGTTGTTCCGAAGACTGGTCCAGATGCATGGCCCCTTCGGCCAAGGCCACGGCGAACAACTGGGCCTGGGTGCGCAGGGCCGACAGTTCGGCCCGGATCAGGTTCTGCCGGTAATCGCCCAGGTACAGCACGCCGGCCACCAGGATCGACAGGGCCAGCATGTTGATGGCCAGGATATGGACGGAAATGGGCGAGATCAGGCGCCGCTTGCGCCGCCGTCCGCCGCCATGGGGGGCGTCTTCGGCCAAGGGGGGCTCTGCCCCGCCGTCATCCGGCGCGGCCTGCCCGTCTTCCCGCAATTCACCGTCCTTGGCCATGGGCCCCCTTAAATCCCCTTCAATGTGCCCCTTGATTGGGGGCGGGCTATTCGGACTTGTAGCGATAGCCGATGCCGTAAAGCGTTTCGATTTCCGAAAATTCGTCATCGACGGCCCGGAACTTGCGGCGCAGGCGCTTGATATGGCTGTCGATGGTGCGGTCGTCGACGTAGATGTTCTCGCCATAGGCGGCGTCGATCAACTGATCCCGGTTTTTCACATGGCCCGGACGGCGGGCCAGGGCCTCGACGATCAGGAATTCGGTCACGGTCAGGTTGACCTCTTTGCCTTTCCAGGTGCACAGGTGGCGCGACGGGTCGAGCACCAGTTCGCCGCGGCGGACGACATCGGTTGAATCGGGTTCCTTGCCCTCCAACTCGCGGCGGCGCAGTACGGCACGGATGCGTTCGATCAGCAAGCGCTGGGAAAAGGGCTTCTTGATGTAATCGTCGGCTCCCATGCGCAGGCCCACGACCTCGTCGACCTCGTCGTCCTTGGACGTCAGGAAGATCACCGGCAGGTTGTCGCGTTCGCGGATGCGCGACAAAAGCTCCATGCCGTCCATGCGCGGCATCTTGATGTCGAGCACGGCTAGATCCACAGGCACGCGGCCCAGGCCCGCCAGGGCTTCTTCCCCGTCCGAATAGGTCGTGACGTTGTAGCCTTCGGCCTCAAGCGCCATGGAAACGGATGTCAGAATGTTTTGATCGTCGTCGACCAGGGCGATGGAATTGGACATGAAGGTCTCCTTGAAGGCGCTGACGGGAGGCATCGGGAACGAATTTCAGGGCTCGGCACCGGATTTTCCATAAAACCATCCGGCGGAAGGCCAATGTCGTTCGCCTTTATGGCAGAATTTTAGCGTGATTGGGGCATCTTTGGCTAATCCGCGCGGGCAATTAAGGCAAACGCATGATCCCGCCGGCCGCATTCCGTTGACCATCCCTGCCCCTGTTCCCTATAGTTCGGTCAAGTGGTTCCCCGGTTAAGGGCTATAGGCCCCGGGGCTAAGAGGGAACACGGAACGGAGCGGACCCAACCCGGGCGTTTCCAAAACCGTGGCTGCCCCCGCAACTGTGAGCGGTGAGTGCCGTCCAATGTCGCGCCACTGGCTGCCGGACCGGCTTTGAAAGAAGCCCCCGGTGCCGGGAAGGCCGGACGATACGATGACCCGCAAGCCAGGAGACCTGCCGCTTGTCACCGCGATACCCAAGGGACGGGGGTCCTGGCGGGGCGGTATGCCGCAGCGGTGAAACCTTGAACGTAACTTGATTCCAAATCGGAGGTTTCACGCAATGACCATCAAATCCAACGTTTCCCATCGGTCCGTTCATGCCACGATTGGCGAACGCGCCGTTCCCGCGACCTTGGCGCTTTTGTTCGGGGTGTTTCTGGTATTCGGCACGGGCTTTGCCAATTCGAATACGGTCCATAACGCGGCCCACGATACGCGCCACGCCTTTTCCTTCCCCTGCCACTAGGGGGACATTCACATGACTGGACGTATTTTTGCGGTCGCGCTGCTGGCCGGGCTGGCGGCTGGCTTGGCCGTATCCGTGCTGCAGCACTTCACGACCACACCTTTGATCCTTCACGCCGAACAGTTCGAAACCAAGGGGGCCGATCTCGGCGCCGGCGGGGGCGGTTACGCCCAGGTCGATCTGAATACCCGCGGGCTCGGCGATGCCCAGCTATTTCTGGCCCATGCCACCGGCGAACATGCCAAGGACGGCCATGAAGCTGAAACCTGGGGACCCGAGGACGGCCTGGAGCGCACGCTTTTCACCACGTTGACCAATGTTTTGACGGCGATGGGCTTTGCCCTGGTTCTGACGGCGGTGATCTTCATGCGCGGGGCACCCGTTGACGGGCGCTGGGGCGTTGCCTGGGGCGTTGCCGGGTTCTGCGTGGTCTCGCTGGCCCCAGCACTTGGCCTGCCGCCCGAAGTTCCCGGTGCCATGGCGGCGGAACTCACGGCTCGCCAGGGATGGTGGGCTTTGTGTGCGGCTTCGACGGCGGCGGGGTTGGCCCTGATGTTCCTGGGGCATGCCAGATGGATGCCATGGGCCGGTGCGGCCATGGTGATCCTGCCGCATCTGATTGGTGCGCCCCATGCGGAAGGCATGGGCGGGCCCGTGCCGCCGGAACTGGCGGCCCATTTCGTCGCAGCGTCCTTGGTGACGGCGGCGGCGTTCTGGGTCTTTCTCGGCTGGGCGACCGGAACATTGGCGCGGCGATTCCAGCTGACGTGAACTTCGCATTGATTGACGGCCGCGCCATGCGGCACTCTTGAAGGCAGGCGGCGGGTTGGTTCCGCCGCCTGTTCTTTCAGGAGCACCCGACCATGGCCCGGCCCCCCTCTGTTCCCCGTGAAACCCTGATCGCCGAAGCACGGCGCCTGCTGATGGGCGGGCGCGCGGGCGTTCTGTCGACCACCTTTCGGGGGCGTGAACGCCGGCCCTACGGCTCGCTGGTCACTTATGCACCGGACACGGACGGCGCGCCGGTCTTTCTGTTTTCCGGCTTGTCGGATCATACGGGCAATCTGGAAAAAGACCCCAAGGCGGCCCTTCTGGTCGAACAGGCGCTGCGCAGAAAGAACCCGCAGCAAGGTCCCCGCATCACGGTTATGGGCACCATCAAACGGACCAAGACCGCCCGCCACCGTGCGCGCTTTCTGGCGCGTCACCCGGGCGCCGGGCGCTATGCCGGGTTCGGCGATTTCGACTTTTACGTCATGACGCCGGAACGCATCCATCTGGTCGGCGGGTTCGCCCGCGCGCAATGGCTCAAGGCGTCGGAACTGACCCCGCCCCGGACCGCTGTCCAGGCCGTGGCCAGGGCCGAGGCGGACGTGCTGGCCCATATGAACAGCGATCATGCCGCGACATTGGACCTTTATGCCAACAAGCTTTTGCGCCGCAAGGGAGCGGGCTGGCAGGCCGTATCCTGCGATCCATGGGGGTTGGATCTGATGCGGAACGATATGCCGGCACGACTGGATTTTGATCAAATGGCCAAGGGGCCGGACGATGTGCGCGGCCAATTGGTCGCCCTTGCGGGCAAGGCGCGGGCGCGGGGCTGAGCGGGTTTGTCCCGTTTTGCAAAAAAGTGAAAGGAATGTTGCCCCTTTGGGTCGGTAAGGTTAAGTTCCGCCGTGAACCTTGATGAACAGGGCGCAGGGAAAATCCAGGGACCTATGAACGTGACGACCCGCCGGGGGGCGGTGGTCGGCGATCAATCATCACATTTCAACTGAGCAAGCCGCTTTTGAGCGGCATTGGGCGCGATTATCATCCTGAAGGAGTTTATCGTGGAGAACGCAGGACACTTCATTTCAAAATTCGGCTTGGAAAATCACGGATTGGGCGGGGTCAAACAGGCCTATTGGAACCTCGACGCCCACCATCTGTTCGAGCAAGCCATCCGCCGCGGCGAAGGCAAATTGTCCGCCGGGGGCGCCATCGTCACGGAAACGGGTCAGCATACGGGCCGTTCCCCCAATGACCGCTTCATCGTCGAAGAAGACGCCACCAAGGATGAAATCTGGTGGGGCAACGTCAACCGCCCGATCTCGGAAGCCCATTTCAACGGCCTTCTGGACAAGATGCTCAAGCATTACCAGGGCAAGGATGCCTTCGTTCAGGACTGCTACGCGGGTGCGCATGCGGATTACCGCCTGAAGGTCCGGGTCGTGACCGAGGAAGCCTGGCACAACCTGTTTGCGCGCAACATGTTCATCCAGCCGCAGCGTCAGGATCTGGAAAATTTCGAGCCCGAATTCACTGTCATCCAGGCCCCGTCCCTGACGGCCGACCCGGAAGCCGACGGCACCACGTCGGGCACTTTCATCGTCGTGCACCTCACGCGCCGCATGATCATCATCGGCGGTTCGCAATATGCCGGCGAGATCAAGAAATCCATCTTCTCGATCATGAACTTCCTGATGCCGACGCGCGACGTGCTGCCCATGCATTGCTCGGCCAACCAGGGGGCCGATGGCTCGACGGCCATCTTCTTCGGCCTGTCCGGCACCGGCAAGACGACGCTCTCCGCCGACAGCACGCGCACCCTGATCGGCGACGACGAACATGGCTGGGGCGACGTCGGGGTCTTCAATTTCGAAGGCGGCTGCTACGCCAAGACCATCAACTTGACGCATGAGGCCGAGCCGGAAATCTTCGACTTGTGCCACACCTTCGGCTCGATCATCGAGAACGTGGTGATGGACCCGGTCACGGGCGAACTGGATTTCTTCGACCCAAGCCTGACGGAAAACGGCCGCGTCAGCTACGACATTTCCAAGGTCCACAACGCGTCGGCCTCCGGCTGCGGCGGTCAGCCCAAGGACATCGTCATGCTGACCTGCGATGCCTTCGGTGTCTTGCCGCCGATCAGCCAGCTGACCCCGGACCAGGCCATGTACCACTTCCTGTCCGGCTATACCGCCAAGGTCGCCGGCACGGAACGGGGCCTGAAAGAACCGCAGGCGACCTTCTCGACCTGCTTCGGCGCACCCTTCATGCCGCGCCATCCCACCGTCTATGCAAAGTTGCTGGGCGAAAAGATGGCCAAGCACAACGCCAAATGCTGGCTCGTCAACACGGGCTGGTCCGGCGGCGGCTACGGCGAGGGTGAACGCATGAAGATCGCCTATACCCGCGCCATGCTGCACGCGGCGCTGGACGGCAAGCTGGACGCCGCCGGTTACACCGCCGATCCCAACTTCGGGGTGCTGGTGCCCAACGCCTGCCCGAACGTGCCGACGGAAGTGCTCAACCCCAAGAACACCTGGGCCAACGCCGGGGCCTATGATGCCCAGGCGCGCGACCTGACCCAGCGCTTCGAAGGCAATTTCGAGCAGTTCGAAAGTCATGTGGGCGACAGCGTCAAGGCCGCCGCGATCCGCGCCGCCGCCTGACCCTGACGACTCTACCGATTGCGAAACCGGCGCCTCCGTCATGGGGCGCCGGTTTTTCTTTGGCCGCAGGGGCTGTTCAGGCAGACTGGTCGCCGAATAAGTCCAAACAACGGAGAAACATCATGCGTGTATTGGCAGCAGTCCTCTTTTTCGCGGTATTCGCACCGCAACAGGTGCAGGCGCAGTCGACCACGCAGCAGACGGTCGCGGACGTCATCTTTTCGGAAATCGAAAAGCGCGTGCTGCGCGACGTCCTGGGGAACGGCCGGTACGAAGCCAAGGATGACGGCACCTATGGCAAGGCCTCGGACGATCAAAAATATGATGACCTGGAGCAAGGCCGTGACGGTAAGGCCTACGGCAAGAAAAAAGACAAATCCGGCAAAGGCCGGGGCAAGGGCCTGCCGCCGGGGCTCATAAAAAAGGGCAAACTTCCCCCGGGCCTGCAGAAACAACTGCAACGTAACGGTACATTGCCGCCGGGGTTGGCGGCAAACCCGCTGCCTTATGAAGCGGTGGTCAACCTGCCGCCGCCGCAGGCCGGGACCGAGCGGGCCATCGTGGACAACAATGTTGTCTTGCTGGAAAAGGGCACGGGCCTGATCCTTGACGTGCTGACGGACGTTCTGACCCGCAAGTGATCGGTGCCTGTTTTTGGGCAAGCTGAATATTCCGATCTGAAGATTTAGATTTGCTTCCGATTCCGGGCGGGGGTGTTTTTGCTTGACTTGCTATTGCGAATGATTTGCAATCGCATGACATTAAGAAACACATCACCGGACGGAACGGCATCATGGGACATACGGGACATACGGGATATCGGGGACAATCGGGCAACCACAACGACAATGGGGCTGCCGGCACTGCACGATCGGCTATGAAGGGGGCGACGATTGTTTCGGGGCATCGAGCGGGCCCGTGGACCCGCCCGCATCGGCGGCCCTGCGGCGCGCGTCGTCGGTAACCGGCCCGGAGGACCGAGTTGCGGAACGGCCCCGGCGGCTGGATTTCTCGGGCCTCGATCTGCCGGAATGCCTGTTGATCAAACCGATCCGCCTGTGGTTGCACGGGCCCGAGAACTGGAACCTTGTGGGCATGCAATACAGTGCCCATTTCGGCCCGCCCTGGGCGACCGAGGCCTTGATGGCGCTGCGCGGGGTGATCGAGATTCTAAATTCCGGCGGACGGCGGACCATGGCCTTTCACAAGGCCTGGAGCCGCAAGGCGACCGGAGATGAACGCGCCCTTGTGGCGCTTGCCGCCGCCGTTCAGGCGGGCGACCAGAACCGCGCGCAGGCGATGGCCCTGCGATTGGTGGGGACGTCCTGGCAACAGCCGTTGCTGGATGATCTGGCGGCCCTGACCAAGGCCTTTACGGCCAAGGGGCATCGCTTCGTGCATCTGCCGCCTCGGGGGCAAGCCTGGGCGGCGGCGGTCAAGTCTTCCGGGGAAGGGCAGCACCGATTAACGCCAGCCATCCGGCCATAAGCGCCGTCCCGCCCCAGGGGGCAAGGAAGGTCAGGCCCCAGAACCCGGCCGCCGTCGCGGCGTAAAGGGCGCCCGAAAACAACACCATGCCCAAGGTGAACAGCCCGGCGGCGGCATGCGCCCAAAGCCCGCCGCGTTCCGCCAGCAAAGCCACCCCCAGCAAGGCCAGGGAATGCCACATGTGGTAGCGGTTGGCCGTGTCGAACTGCCTTTTAAGAACCTCATCGCCGTCCAGACCATGGGCCCCGTAAGCCCCCAGCGCCACGGCCAAGGCGCCGGAAATGCCGGCCAGGACGATCCACCACTTTGCGTTCATATCAGGGTCCTTATGTCACGGGGGCCGGTTCAAGGTCGAGCGGTTCAAGCCGGCGCAGTTCATCCAGAAGCGCCGTTTCGAACGGGCCTTCCGCGCCGTCCAGGGCATCAAGATAAGCCTTCACGTCTTTTTCGATGATGCCGATGGTGTTGCCGGGATCATATCCCTGGCGCGACCAGTCGATGGCGTCGATGTTGTCGCCGAACCAAGTCGACCCGGAAGACAGCCGCATGACGTCCAGCAACCGCCGCCGGTCCAGCCCCAGGGTGGCCGCCGATGCCAGGGCCTTGCGCACGGCGACGACCCCGATCACGCCGACGAAATTGTTCAACACCTTGCAGGTCATGCCCGACCCCACATCCCCCAGATGATGGATGGTGTCACCCATGATGCGGAACAGCGGCATCAGCCGGTTGATGTCGCCGTCGGTCCCGCCGGCCATGAAGGTCAGGGTTCCCTTGGCGGCGCGGTAAGGAGCACCCGACATGGGGGCATCGGCAAAGGCGATGCCCGCCGGAATGCGGCCGGCAAGGTCCGCCACATAGCGCGGTGACAGGGTCGAGCAGGTCACGAACATATCGGGTCTGCCGTCCCGCCGCAGAATGCCCTGGTCGCCGAAACACAGAGCGTCGGTCTGATCCGTATCGCGCACAACGGAAAACACGATGTCGCATTTGGCGGCGAACGCGCCCGCGTCTTCGATCATGCGGGGTGCGAAGGCGCCGAATTCGTCTAGGTTCCTGACATCATGGCCCCATACGTCGATGCCGGCAGACAACAGGCATTCCGCCATGGGCAGGCCCATGGTGCCGCATCCGGCGATCCCCACGGTGCCGGAAAAGGCCGTGTCGGCGGCGGTCATCGTGCGGCCTCGACCAGGGCTTGGAACAGGGCGAGGTTGGGGTCGCCGTCTTTCAGGAAAAACTCGGGATGCCATTGCACGCCCAGACAGAATTTACGGTCGGGCCGCTCTGCCCCTTCGATCACCCCGTCGGGGGCGATGGCATTGACGGTCAGCGACGCGGGCAATTCGCGGGGCGCTTCGTTATGGGCCGTATTGACCATGATCTCGTCCTTGCCGACGATCCGGTGAAGCAGGGTATCCGGTTTGATGGCGACGGCATGGGCCGGTTCTTCCGCCGGTTTTTCGTTCAAATGGTCGATGGTGCCGTCCGTTTCAGATTTCAGGTCCCGGATCAGATTGGCCCCTTCGACGGCGGCCAGAACCTGCAACCCGGCGCAGATCCCCAAAAAGGGGATGTCCTGTGCGATCGCCGCGCGGGCCAGGGGGACTTCGGCCGCATGACGCGGGTGGGGCGGCTCGGCAACCACGATCTCGCCGCCGTAATAGACTTCGGGGAAGGGATAAAACCCGCCCGGCACGATCACGCCGCCGACGGCCGCCAGGTAATCGTCCCAGGCGTCGTTGATATAGGGCATGCCCACAGGCAGGCCGCCCGCCTTCCACACCGCATCGAAATAGGCACAGCGCAGGGCATAATGGGGGCGGTGGGAAAACGTACCCTCTTCCTGATAGTCCAGCAGGACGCCGATAAGGGGCCGCGCCGTCATGGCTGTGCGGGCCTGGCGGGGGTGGGATATGCGGTCAACGGTTGATCTCCCGTCTGCTAGAGGCCTAACCTGATCCCGGGGTTATACCCCAAGGGGAGAGGGATGGTCGATCATAAGCCGCTGACGACAGCATTGTCTGTCGACCTGAAGTTGATGGAACCCAGGTTGACGGAGCTGTTCGAATATTGGGACGGCCTTGCCGGTCCGCCGGAATTGCCCCGTTGGGGCGGGGCGGCGAGTGACGGATTCCGCCTGATCGATATCGCGCCGGACATCCTTGCAATTCTGACGATCGTGGACACGGGACCGACCCCGGGCGACTTCATTTACCGGTTCTGGGGATCGGGGCGTTTCCTGTTCCTCGGCAACCGCCCGGATCCCACGGGCCGACCGGTCCTTGAAGGGCTTAATGAATTGAACGCGGCGGATGTGCTGGCCCAATACCGGCAGGTGTACGACACCGGCCGCCCCGTTCTGCTGCAGAACACCTGGTCGCTGGACAACGGACTGATCGCCGAATGCCAGACCCTGCGGCTGCCGCTTGCCGCCGAAGAGGGCCAGGGCGTCGGAAAGATTGTCGCGGCGACCAAGTTCATCCGTCATGCGGACGAGGTTCGGCGCCTGCAGGAATGACAGCCCGGGAGGCTCCCACCGCCAGCCGGACGCCGTCTCTATACCATCCGTCTACATGGCCATGGGGTTGGGGAATGGGTACCATTCAGCCAGGGAATAGTAATGGCTGAAGACATGCTCGATGCACAATCCGTGACCACTTCGATGGGGTATCTGGAATACACCCTGCTCCCTGTCGAAACCGGTCTCATGCCGCAAAAGATGCCGGAATTTCTGGCCTATTGGGACCGCCAGCGGGGCGGTCGCTGGGCGCCCCCATGGTCTGAGTTCAAATTGTTCGACCTGCCGCCGCAGATTATACCCATGACCGTCGTGGTCGATGTCGAGGGTGAAGACCCGGGCGCGGCGCGCTTTGTATACCGGTTTTGGGGCACGCGCCGGGCCGAACTTTACGGCAAGGAATCAATGGGACAGGAAGTCAGGGATGCCCTGCCGGACAAATCGGGGCCGATCGTCGCCAAACAGTTGGGGTTAACATTGAAGGCGCGCAAGCCCGTGCTGTTTCACAACGTTTATCCATTCAAGCCGGCGGAAAAGGCGACCTGCATCACCTTGCGCCTGCCGATCGCGTCGCCGGACGGTCAGCACGTGGATAAGATCGCGAGCCTTGCGGTCATCGTCGATAATCCGGAAGCCTTCGTGGATTACGTCACAGCATCCGGTGGCTAGACGGGAAAAGAGGCCTTAGGGCACCCGATCAGCGCGGCAGGTCGCTCGCCCCCATCAGGAATTCATCGATCGACCGGGCGCATTGCCGGCCTTCGCGGATCGCCCAGACAACCAGGGACTGACCGCGCCGCATGTCGCCGGCGGCGAATACCTTGGGAAGGGACGTGGCGTAGGCGTCCGTGTCGGCCTTGACGTTGCCGCGGGGGTCCAGATCAATGCCCAGGGCCTCGATCATGCCCTCATGCACCGGATTGACGAAACCCATGGCCAGCAGCACCAGATCGGCCTTCAGGGTGAATTCCGATCCAGGGACCTCGACCATGTCCATGCCGCCCTTGTCGTTGGGCTTCCATTCCAGGCGCACGCCGTTCAGGGCCGTAACACGCCCGTCCGGGCCGGCCGTGAATGATTTCGTCATGACCGCGAAATCGCGCTCGCAGCCTTCCTGATGGGAAGACGAGGTGCGCATCTTCATGGGCCAATCGGGCCAGGTCAGGGCCTTGTTTTCTTTTTCCGGCGGCTCGGGCATCAGTTCCAGCTGCGTGACCGAGGCCGCACCGTGGCGGTTCGACGTGCCGACGCAGTCCGATCCCGTATCGCCGCCGCCGATGACGATGACATGTTTGTCCGTCGCCATGATTTCCGTGCCTTGGGGTACGTTCGACCCGGCCACGCGGCGGTTCTGTTGGGTCAGGAATTCCATGGCGAAATGCACACCGTCCAGCTCGCGTCCCGGTACCGGTAGGTCGCGGGGCTTTTCCGAACCGCCGCACAGCGCCACGGCGTCGAAGTCCTTGACCAGGTCGTCCGCGTCGATGTTTACGCCGACGTTGCTGTTGGGGCGGAATTCCACGCCTTCCGTCTGCATCTGGGCGATGCGCCGGTCGATCAGGTGTTTTTCCATCTTGAAGTCGGGAATGCCCAGGCGCAGCAAACCGCCGATGCGTTCGTTCTTTTCGAACACCACGACCTTATGTCCGGCGCGCGCCAACTGCTGTGCGCAGGCCAAGCCCGCCGGGCCTGAACCCACGACCGCGACCTTCTTGTCCGTGTGATGTGCCGGGATCTGCGGCTTGATCCAGCCCTTGGCCCAACCCTTGTCGACCAGCGAACATTCGATGGTCTTGATGGTTACCGGGTCGTCCTGAAGGTTCAGGGTGCAAGACGCTTCGCAGGGTGCGGGGCAGACTCGGCCCGTGAATTCGGGGAAGTTGTTGGTGGAATGCAGAAGCTCCAGCCCCTCGCGCCATTTGCCCTGATAGGCGTAATCGTTCCAGTCCGGAATGATGTTGTTGACCGGGCAGCCCTGGTGACAATAAGGGATGCCGCAATCCATGCAGCGCGCACCCTGTTCGGCCACTTCCGCATCGGAAAGCGGTTCCACGAACTCGTGCCAATGCTTGAGGCGTTCCTCAACCGGCCGGTACGACCGATCGTGACGCTCGATCTCCAAAAATCCTGTGGGTTTTCCCATTATTTATTCCCCGGCAAGAGCAGCCGTTTCTGTGCCGGCGGCGCGTTCCTGCATTTCTCGGAGCGCGCGGCGATAGTCGACCGGCATGATCTTGATGAACTTGGGCAGATAGCTGTCCCAATTGTCCAGGATGTGTTTGGCCCGCGAGCTGCCCGTATAGCGCAGATGGTTCTCGATCAGGCCCTTGAGACGACGCGCGTCATAGCGCATCGGATCGGATGCGACGTCGGCGGTGCCGTCGTCGGCTTCGTTGGTGTCGATGGGTTCCAGCTCGACCATACCCTGGTTGCAGAGCGTGTCGAAGTTGCCCGCTTCGTCCAGGATATAGGCGATCCCGCCCGACATGCCGGCGGCGAAGTTGCGCCCGGTTTCACCCAGCACCACGACGGTCCCGCCGGTCATGTATTCGCAGCCGTGATCGCCGCAGCCTTCGACCACCGCGGCGGCACCCGAATTGCGCACGGCGAACCGTTCGCCGGCGATGCCGCGGAAATAGCATTCCCCGGCGATGGCGCCGTACAGCACCGTGTTGCCGACGATGATGTTCTCTTCCGGCACCAACGAGCTGTCGGGCGAGGGATAGATCGCGATGCGTCCGCCCGACAGGCCCTTGCCCACATAATCGTTGGCATCGCCGGCCAGTTCGAACGACACACCCCTGGACAGCCAGGCGCCGAAGCTTTGCCCCGCATTGCCCGTGAACTTCACATGGATGCTGTCTTCCGGCAGGCCCGCGTGGCCGTGCTTGAGGGCGATCTCGCCCGACATCATCGCACCCACCGTGCGGTTGATGTTCTTGATCGGGTATTCCAGGCTGACCGGATCGCCGCCGTCGATGGTTCCCCGGGCATCCTTGATCAGCTGATGGTCGAGCGCTTTTTCCAGGCCGTGGTCCTGGGTTTCGCAGTTGTAGACCGCGACGCCTTCCGCCGGCTTGACCGGGGCCAGCAGGCGCGTCACGTCCACGCCATGGGCCTTCCAGTGGTCGACCGCGGCGCGCACGTCCAGGGCCTCGCGCCGGCCGATCATTTCGTTGATCGTGCGGAAGCCCAGTTCGGCCATGATTTCACGCACTTCCTCGGCCATGAAGGTGAAGAAGTTGACGACGTGTTCCGGCTCGCCGGTGAAGCGCTTGCGCAGTTCCGGGTCCTGCGTCGCGACGCCGACCGGGCAGGTGTTCAGATGGCATTTGCGCATCATGATGCAGCCTTCGGCGATCAGGGCCGAGGTCGCGAAGCCGAATTCGTCGGCGCCCAGAAGTGCGCCGATCACCACGTCGCGTCCCGTGCGCAGGCCGCCGTCGACCTGTACGGCGATGCGGCCGCGCAGCGCGTTCATGACCAGCGTCTGGTGGGTTTCCGCCAGGCCCAGTTCCCACGGACCGCCGGCGTTGAGGATCGAGGTCAGGGGGCTGGCCCCCGTGCCGCCGTCATGGCCGGAAATGGTCACATGGTCCGAATAGGCTTTGCTGACGCCTGCCGCGACCGTGCCGACGCCCACTTCAGACACCAGCTTGACGGAAATCCGCGCCTTCGGATTGACGTTCTTCAGGTCGTGGATCAGCTGTGCCAGATCCTCGATCGAATAGATGTCGTGGTGCGGCGGCGGTGAAATCAGGCCCACGCCCGGGGTTGAATGGCGCACGCGGGCGATCCATTCATCAACCTTATGGCCGGGCAATTGGCCGCCTTCGCCGGGTTTCGCACCCTGGGCCATCTTGATCTGCAGGTCGTCGGCTTGGACCAGGTATTCCGTGGTCACACCGAACCGGCCCGAGGCCACTTGCTTGATGCGCGACTTCATGCTGTCGCCGTTGGGCAGGGGCTTGTAGCGCACTTCGTCCTCGCCGCCTTCGCCCGTATTGGACCGGCCGCCGATGCGGTTCATGGCGATGGCCAGCGTGGTATGGGCTTCCCAGGAAATGGAGCCGAACGACATGGCCCCCGTGGCGAAGCGCTTGACGATTTCCGATGCGGGCTCGACTTCGTCCAACGGCACGGGCTTGCCGACCGGCTTCAGGTCGAATAGGCCGCGCAGATTTTTCAGCTTGGCGGTCTGGTCGTCGACCTTGGCCGTATAGGCCTTGAATTGCTTGTAATTGGCGGAACGCACCGCGTGCTGCAGGGTGCCGATGGTTTCCGGCGTCCAGACATGTTCTTCGCCGCGGATACGGAAGGCCAAGTCGCCGCCCACGTCCAGGTCGTCGCGATAGATCGGCGCGTCGCCGAAGGCCAGCGCGTGGCGGCGTTCGGTTTCCTCGGCTATTTCCGTGATGCCGGCCCCTTCGACTTTGGTCGCTGTGCCCGTGAAGTAGGCGTCGATGAATTCCGTCGAAAGGCCGACGGCATCGAAAATCTGCGCCCCGCAATAGGACTGATAGGTGGAGATGCCCATCTTGGACATGACCTTGAGCATGCCCTTGTTGACCGCCTTGATGTAATAGGCGTGGGCTTTCTCTTCCGTCAGGCCGGTGTCCTTTTCCAACACGATGTTGGAAATCGTGTCGAACGCCAGATAGGGGTTCATGGCCTCGGCGCCGTAACCGGCCAGCAGGCAGAAATCATGCACGCGGCGGGCCTCGCCCGTTTCCACGACCAGACCGACCTCGGTCCGCAGGCCTTGGCGGATCAGGTGATGATGCACGGCACCCGTCGCCAGAAGGGCCGGGATGGCGATGTTGTCCGCATCCAGGCCGCGGTCGGACAGGATGATGATGTTATAGCCCTGTTCGCGGACGACCTTTTCCGCCTGTTTGCAGATGCGGTCCACGGCCTGCGCCATGGTTTGGCGGCCGGGGCCCGTATTCTGATAGCAGATGTCCAGGGTATGGGTGCGGAACGAACCGTCGACATGGTTTTCGATGCGGCGGATGCGCTCCAAGTCCGTGTTCGACAGCAGCGGGTAATCGACTTCAAGCCGCTTGTGCTTGCCGCCGGACCCAAGGTCCAGAAGGTCGGGGCGCGGGCCGATGAAGCTGACCAGCGACATCACCAGTTCCTCGCGGATCGGATCGATCGGCGGGTTGGTCACCTGGGCGAAGTTCTGGAAGAAATAATCGTACAGCAGGCGCGGCTTGTCCGACAGCATGGCCAGCGGAATGTCGCGGCCCATGGAGCCGATCGGGTCTTCGCCCTTTTCCGCCATGGGATCGAGGAAGAATTTCAGATCTTCGCGGTTGTAGCCGAAGGCCTGCTGCTGATCCAACAAGGTCTTGGGGTCCGGCGTCATGGGGCCGATTTCCGGCGGCAGATCGGCGATGTGGATCTGCGTGTTGTCGAGCCATTCCTGATAGGGGTATTCGGCCGCCAGTTCGGACTTCACTTCCTCGTCGGAAATGATGCGGTGCTGTTCCAGGTCGACGACCAGCATCTTGCCCGGCTGCAGGCGCCATTTCTGGACGATCTTTTCTTCCGGGATGGGCAGCACGCCGACCTCGGACGCCATCACCACCAAGCCGTCGTCGGTCACGATGTAGCGCGCCGGGCGCAGGCCGTTGCGGTCCAGGGTCGCGGCGATCTGCTTGCCGTCCGTGAAGGCCATGGCGGCGGGGCCGTCCCAGGGCTCCATCATGGCCGAGAAATATTCGTAGAAGGCGCGCCGTTCGGGCGCCATCTGCGGGTTGTTGTTCCAGGCTTCCGGGATCATCAGCATCATGGCGTGGGAAAGCGAATAGCCGCCCATGACCAGAAGTTCGAGTGCATTGTCGAAGGTCGATGAATCGGAGGACCCGTCGCCGATCAGCGGCCACAGCTTCTCCAGGTCGTCGCCCAAAATTTTCGACGACATGTTGTGGCGGCGCGCGTTCATCCAGTTGAGGTTGCCGCGCAGGGTATTGATCTCGCCGTTGTGGCACAGGAAGCGGAAAGGCTGCGCCAGACGCCACGAAGGGAAGGTATTGGTCGAGAACCGCTGATGGAACAGGGCGATCGCCGTGGCGAAGTCCGGGTCCTGGAAATCGACGTAGTATTTCGATAGGTTGGGCGCCAGCACCATGCCCTTGTAGACGATGGTGGCCGACGACAGGGACGGGAAATAGAAGTCCTGCCAGGATCCTTCGTCCTTGTCCCACAGCGCATGGTGGGCCTGCTTGCGGATCACGTAGAGCTTGCGTTCGAACGCCGGATTGTCGGGGGTGTTCGGGCCGCGCTGGATCAAGACCTGCTTGATGACCGGCTCGTTCGGCTTGACGCTTTCGCCCAGCACACTGTTGTCGGTCGGCACGTCGCGCCAACCCAAAAGCACCTGACCTTCGTCGGCGGTCGTTTTCTCGATCGCCTTGATGGCAAGGTCGCGCAGTTTGTGGTCGCGCGGCAGGAACACCATGCCGATGGCATAGTCGCCCTTGGCCGGGACTTCGACGCCCTGTTTGGCGAAGACCTTGCGCATGAACGCATCGGGAAGTTGGATCAGGATGCCCGCACCGTCACCGGCCAGCGGGTCGGCGCCGATGGCGCCCCGGTGGTCCAGGTGATGGACGATTTCCAACGCCTGATGAACGATCTCATGGCGCGGTTCATTATGGATATTGGCGATGAAGCCGAATCCACATGCGTCGTGCTCATTGAGCGGGTCGTACATCCCTTCCTCAATGGGCAGTCCATAACCGTTGCGCCGTGAGTTCTGGCTCATGCGTTAACTTCCTATTCGGGGTTCCTTGAGAGACCCCTTAGATAGCAATCTGGACCTCTGACTCCAAATAAAAACCACCTCAAACTGACACAAAAATCGTTGAAAATTGGCCCGGTTCGGTCCTTATTCGCGGGTGCACAATCGGTAATCTCCTCCGCAGGCCCCCTTGGCAGCGCCCCGGGGATCGGATAGAAGACCCAAAAGTCGTAGGAGTCACGGTTGCCTACACTACATCTTGCGATTTTGGCGCTTGTGCAGGGGGTCACGGAATTTCTTCCCGTATCCTCGTCGGCCCATTTGGCGGTGACGCCGCAACTGCTCGGCTGGCAGGACCAGGGGCTGATGATCGACGTCGCCGTCCATGTCGGCACGCTGGGCGCGGTGATCCTCTATCTCAACCGGGAAATCTGGGACATGCTGTCGGGCTTGGGGCGGATGCTCAAGGGACGGCGCGACCCGGGCGCCAAGCTTGCGGGCCTGGTGATTCTCGCGACCCTGCCGGTGATCGGTGCCGGTTTCGCCCTCAACCATTATTACCCGGGGGGCCTGCGCTCGTTGGAAGTGATTGCTTGGGCGACGCTCGGCTTCGGCGTGCTGCTGTATATCGCAGACGGCGTCGGCATGACGCTCCGGCGGATCGAACATCTGGAAATCTCGGACGGGTTGCTGATCGGCATTGCGCAATGCCTGGCGCTTATCCCCGGCACGTCGCGGTCGGGCATCACCATGACGGCGGCGCGGCTGTTGGGCATGGAACGCACCGATGCGGCGCGCTTTTCCATGTTGCTGTCGATCCCGGCGATCATCGGGGCGGGCGCGCTTAAGGGATATGAGCTTTGGAAATCGGGCAACGCCCAGCTGACCACCGATGCCTTCACGGCGGCGGGCCTCGCCTTTATCACCGCGCTGATCGCCATCGCCTTGATGATGGCCTGGTTGCGGCGCGCCAATTTCACGCCCTTCGTGGTTTACCGGATTGTGTTGGGCTTGTTCCTGCTGGCCGTGGCCTACGGCTACGTCGGGCCGTTCAACTAACTGGCGGGCTCTCCTCTTTCGTCATTGCCGGGCTTGACCCGGCAATCCACGGTCGGCGCCAAGATGGACCCCCGGGTCACGCCCGGGGGTCACGCCCGGGGGTGACGCGTGGGGATGGGGCGGAGGCTCAATACCGCGTGCCGCGGTCGACCGTGTTAAGCGGCGGCTGGCCCGCTTCCATCCTTTGAATGTTGGCAACGTACCATTCCGTCGATGAATTCGGCACGGTCAGGCTCGCCATGTGCGGCGTGATGGTGACCTTGGGATGGGCCCAGAACGGATGGTCCTGGGGCAGGGGTTCCGTATGGAACACGTCCAGGGTCGCGCCTTCGATATGGCCTGAATCCAGCGCTGCAATCAGGTCGGCGTCGACCACATGGCCACCGCGGGCACAGTTGATCAGGAACGCCCCCTCGGGCAGGGCCGCCAGGGTGTCTTTATTGATGATGCCTTGCGTGTCGGGCGTCAGCGGCAGCAGGCAGATCAGGATCTCCGTGCGGTTCAGGAACGGGATCAGCTGATCGTGCCCATGGAAGCTTTCGACCCCCGGGATTTCCTTTTTCGAACGTGACCAACCGGCGACCTGATAGTGCAGGGGCACCAGCTTTTTGGCGGCATCCCCGCCCAGTTCCCCCAGCCCCAGAATGCCCACGCGGCGCTGTTCCGCATCGGCCTGGCGCATGCGCTTCCAGGTATTGTCGGCGGCGAACTTGGCGTAGACGCCCATCTTGCGGTGGTAATGGATCGTCCAATAGATGGCGTATTCGCTCATCCCCTGGGTCAGGCAGCGGTCGACCAGACGGACCAGCGGCACATCGTCCGGCAGATCCGTGTCGTTCCACAAATGATCGACCCCGGCCCCCATGGAAAAGATCGCCTTCAGGTTGGGCAGCTGCTTCAGGACTCCCGGCTTGGGCTTCCACACCATGGCGTAGTCGATATCGGCCGGGTCGCCGGTCTGGTCCTGGGCCGGATCGTCGGACCACACGCGGAAGTCGGCATCGGGCATCTGCGCAAGAAAGGCGTCCCGCCAGGGATCGGGTTTTCCCTCGGCGGCCATGTAGAGAACGGTAACCATTATGTCGAGACTACTCCGCTATCGTCGGCCTTCATTTCGAAGGCGGCGGCCATCAGGGCCTTGGTGTAGGGATCCTTGGGATCGTCGATGATCTGTTCGGCGGAACCGAATTCGACGACCCGACCGTTCCGCATCACCGCAATTTCGTGGCTGACGGCGCGGACGACCTTGAGATCGTGGGAAATGAACAGGTAGGCCAGATCGTGCTTCTTTTGCAAGTCGCGCAGCAATTCGACGATCTGCGCCTGCACGGACATGTCCAAGGCACTGGTCGGCTCGTCCAGCACCATGAACTTGGGCTTCAGAACCAGGGCCCGGGCGATGGAGATGCGCTGGCGCTGGCCGCCGGAAAATTCGTGGGGGTAGCGGTCCTGCATCTCGGGCGTCAGGCCGACTTCGGCCAGGGCCTCGGCCACCAGTTGCCGGCGCGCCAGGGCGTCGCCGCCCAGGCCGTGGACGATCAGGCCTTCTTCGATGATCTGGCCGACCGACAGACGCGGGCTGAGGCTTCCGAACGGGTCCTGGAACACGATCTGCATTTCCCGGCGCAGGGGCCGCATGGCCTTGAACTGCCAGCCCTGGATGTTGGCCCCTTCGAACAGGATGTCGCCCTTGGACCGTTCCAACCGCAACAGGGCCCGGCCCAGGGTGCTTTTGCCGGAACCGGATTCGCCCACGATGCCGAGCGTATGGCCGCGTTTGACTTCCAGCGAAATGCCGTCCACGGCCTTGATATGGCCGACCGTGCGGCGCAGGAACCCGCGTTTCACGGGAAACCAGACTTTCAGGTTATCGCCCTGCAGGATGCCGGGGGCGGCGGGGTCCGCCGGGTCGGGCCGGCCCTTGGGCTCGGCCGCCAACAGATGGCGGGTATAATCGTGGCCGGGGGTGTCGAACACGTCCTGGGCCGTCCCTTGTTCGACCACCTGGCCGTCGTTCATGACCGAAACCGTGTCGGCCATGCGCCGCACGATGCCCAAATCATGGGTGATCAGCAGCAGCGCCATGCCCAGTTTCTGCTGAAGCTCCTTCATCAGCTTCAGAACCTGGGCCTGGATGGTGACGTCCAACGCCGTGGTCGGCTCGTCCGCGATCAGTAGGTCCGGATTGTTGGCCAGCGCCATGGCGATCATGATGCGCTGCTGCTGGCCGCCGGAAAATTCATGGGGCAGGGATTGCAGGCGCGCGGCCGCGCCTTCGGTCAATCCGACCAGGTCGAGCAGTTCCAGGACCCGCGCGCGGGCTTGTTTGGGTGTCATGTGCTGGTGCAGGAACAGGACCTCGGAAATCTGTTTTTCGATGGAATGCAGCGGGTTGAGGGATGTCAGCGGTTCCTGGAAGATCATCGCGATCTGATTGCCGCGGATCGAGCGCATGACCCCGCCGGGTGCGCCCACCAATTCCTCGCCGTTGAAGCGGATCGAACCCTTGGGGTGGCGCGCCAGCGGATAGGGCAGCAACTGCATGACCGACAGCGCCGTGACCGATTTGCCCGATCCGGATTCACCGACCAGGGCATGGGTCTCGCCCTTTTCGATCGACAGGCTGGCCCCCTTCACGGCATCGACCGCATTGGGGCCGGCCCCGAAGGTCACATGCAGGTCGTCGATTTCCAGAAGCTTGGTCATCTATTGGAACACCTTGCTCATTTGAACACCTTACGGGGATCGAAAGCATCGCGCACGGCTTCGCCCACGAAGACCAGCAGCGACAGCATGATGGCGAGCGAGAAAAACGCCGTGAAGCCCAGCCAGGGAGCCTGGATGTTGTTCTTGCCCTGGTTCAGAAGCTCACCCAATGACGGCGAGCCGGCGGGCAGGCCGAAGCCCAGGAAGTCGAGGGAGGTCAGTGTGGTGATCGCGCCCGTCAGGGTGAACGGCAGGAACGTCAGGGTCGCGACCATGGCATTGGGCAGCACGTGTTTGAACATGATGACCGCGTCCGAAACACCCAGCGCCCGGGCGGCCCGGACATAATCGAAATTACGCGCGCGCAGGAATTCGGCCCGCACCACGCCGACGAACCCCATCCAGGAAAACAGCAGCATCAGGCCCAGAATCCACCAGAAACTGGGGGTCACCACGCTGGCCAGAATGATCAGCAGGTAAAGGATAGGCAGGCCGGACCAGACTTCGATGAAACGCTGTGCCAGCAAATCGAGCCAGCCGCCGAAATATCCTTGCACGGCGCCCGCGGAAATGCCCATGACGGCGCTGATCACCGTCAGAATCAGGCCGAACAGAACGGAAATGCGGAACCCGTAGATCATGCGCGCCAGCACGTCGCGGCCCTGGTCGTCCGTGCCCAGCCAGTTCTGCGCCGTGGGCGGCGAAGGGGCCGGGCCCGGCAGGTTCTTGATCACCGTGTCATAGGAAAAGGGGATCACGGGCCAGACCATCCAGCCCTTGGCGTTGATCAGGTCGCGCACGAAGGGGTCGCGGTAATCGGCTTCGGTCGCGAATTCGCCGCCGAATTCGGTTTCCGCGTATTCCTTTGCAAAGGGCACGTAGACCCCGCCGTCGAAATAGACCAGGAAGGGCTTGTCGTTGGCGATCAGTTCGGCCCCCAGGGACAGCACGAACAGCACGACGAAAATCCACAGCGACCAATAGCCCCGACGGTTGCGGCGGAAATTGGCGAGCCGCCGTTCCGTCAGCGGCGTGATGCGAATGCCCAGGAAGCGCCGGCCCGGCATGGGCGGCGGCGTGGCGGTTTGTTCGATGGCGGTGGTGTCCGGCATCACACGTCCCTCGCGTCGAAATCGATGCGCGGATCGATGATGTGGTACATGACGTCGCCGATGATGCCCATCAGCAGGCCCAGCAGGGTGAAGAAATAAAGCGTTGCGAACATCACCGGAAAATCGCGGGTCAGGGCCGCGTCAAACCCCAGCAGGCCCAGCCCGTCGAGCGAGAAAATGACCTCGGTCAAAAGCGAGCCCGTGAACAGAATGCCGACGAAGGCCGAAGGGAACCCGGCGATCACGATCAGCATGGCGTTGCGGAACACATGACCGTACAGCACCTGCGGTTCGGTCAGGCCCTTGGACCGGGCGGTCACCACGTATTGCTGGTTGATCTGTTCCAAAAACGAATTCTTGGTCAGCATCGTCAATCCCGCGAACCCGCCGATCACCATGGAGGCAATGGGCAGGGTCAGGTGCCAGAAATAATCCTTCACCTGCTCCCAGGTGGAAAGGTCGGCGAAATTTTCCGACACCAGACCCCGCAGGGGGAAGATGTCCCAGTAGCGGCCGCCCGCGAACAGCACGATCAGCAGGATCGCGAACAGAAAACCCGGCACGGCATTGCCGAAGATCACCAAGCCCGATGTCCAGATATCGAACTTCGATCCGTCGCGCACGGCCTTGGCCACGCCAAGCGGGATCGAGATCAGATAGACCAGCAGCGTGGTCCACAGACCCAGCGAGATCGAAACCGGCATCTTGTCCAGCACCAGTTCGGTCACCGACTGGTCGCGGAAGTAGCTCGTGCCGAAATCGAAGGTCACATACTTCTTCATCATCAGCCAGAACCGTTCGTGCGCCGGTTTGTCCAAACCGAACTGGCGTTCCAGGTCCTTGATGAATTCGGGCGGCAGGCCCTGTGCGCCCCGGTACTTGCTGGTCACTGTTGAGTCGCCGCCGGCGCCCTGGGCGGATTTTTTCGCGGCCATGACCTCGGATCCGGCATCGCCGGACACCCGCGCGGTGGCGGCCACATCCTCGCCGGTGATCTGGGCGATCAACTGCTCGACCGGCCCGCCGGGCAAAACCTGCACCACGGCGAAGTTGATCACCATGATGCCGATCAGCGTCGGCGGGATAAGCAGCAGGCGGCGAAGGATATATGCGAACATGGCGGCGATGATACGTCGCGGTTGCGGTTGCGGCTAGCTCTGCGGTGAACCTTTGGCCGGTTACTTCAGGCCTTTCTTGCGTTCGGGCAGGGATTTCGCCTTGGCGGCATCGACCCACCAGGCAAACAACTGGTTGCCGCGCGTCGGCGTGATCTTGGGCCGGGCGAACTTGTCCCAATAGGCGATGCGGTCATAGGGCGCGTGCCAGTTGGGGATCATGTAATGGCCCCATTGCAGCACGCGGTCCAACGCCTTGCAGGCGGTGACCAGATCCTGGCGGGTGGGGGCGGCGATCAATTGTTCGATGATCGCGTCCACGGCCTTGGATTTGATGCCCATGATGTTGCGTCCGCCCTCGCGGTCGGCCGAATCCGACGACCAAAAATCGCGCTGTTCATTGCCCGGCGACAGGGATTGGCCGAACCCGCCGACCACCATGTCGAAATCGAAGGTATCCAGGCGGCGGCGATATTGGGCCGTGTCGATGGTGCGCACGGTCATGGTGATGCCCAGCTTTTCCAGGTTCTTGGCGAAGGGCAGGGCGATGCGCTCGAACAGGGGGCTGACCAGCAGCATTTCGAACTGGAACGGCTTGCCCGTCTCGCCATGGACGCGCTTGCCGTCCTTGATCACCCATCCGGCTTCGCGCAACAGCTTGGATGCCGTGCGCAGATTGCCGCGGATGTTGCCGCTTTCGTCACCCCGGGGCGGGTTGTATTCCTGGGTGAAGACTTCGGGCGGCAGGTCATCGCGGTGCGGTTCCAGCAGTTTCAGCTCATCCGGCCCGGGCAGGCCCGTGGCCGCCATTTCCGAGTTCTGGAAATAGCTGCGGGTGCGCGCGTACTGACCATAGAACAGGGCCTTGTTCGACCATTCGAAATTGAAGGCATGGGCCAGCGCTTTGCGGACCGTGCGGTCCTTGAACAGATCGCGCCGGGTGTTGAAGGCAAAACCCTGCATGCCGGCCGGGCGGTTGTGTTCGACCTGGGCCTTGATCAGCACGCCTTGCTTCACCGCCGGTGTCTCGTAGGACGTGGCCCAGGCCTTTGACGAATTTTCCGATTTGTAGTCGTAACGCCCGGCCAGAAAGGCTTCCAACGCCACGTTGGAATCGCGGTAATAGTCGAAAATGATTTCGTCGAAATTGTTGAAACCCTTGGCCGTGGGGATGTCCTTGCCCCAGTAATCCTTGACGCGCGTGACCTTGACGAAGCGTCCGGGTTCGAATTCGGTGATCTTATAAGGTCCGCTGCCCAGCGGCGGCTCCAGCGTGGTTTTGTTGAATTCCCGGTCCTTCCAGTAATGCTTGGGCAGAACGGTCAACTGCCCCAGGATCAGCGGCAGTTCGCGGTTTTCGCCGGGCTTGAAGGTGAATTTGACCGACCGTTCGCCGGTCTGAACCACATCGGCGACATTGCCGTAATAGAACCGGAAAAAGGGGGCGCCTTCCTTGATCAGGATGTTGAACGAGAAAATCACGTCTTCGACCGTCACGGGCATGCCGTCGTGCCAGCGGGCTTCCTTGCGGAGCTGGAATTCGACCCAGGATCGGTCTTCCGGCATGGTCACGGTTTCCGCTAGGCGGCCGTATTGGCTGAACGGTTCATCCGCCGCGTCATCCATCAGGGTGTCGTAGATAAAGCCCGAAGCGCTTGCCGCCGTGCCCTTGATGATGAAGGGGTTGAAGCTGTCGAAGGTGCCGACCGAGCCCATCCGCACCGTCCCGCCCTTGGGTGCCGCCGGATTGACGTATTCGAAATGCTTGAAACCGGGGCCGTATTTCAAATCGCCGTGCATGGCGAGGCCGTGCGCCGGTTTGGCGGCATCCGCCGCCCGGGCCGAGGTGGATGTGGCCGGCAGGGTCATGCCCGCGGTCATCAGGCCGGCGGTCAGAAAAAGGGCGCTCAGAACTCGCATCGGTGGTCCCCCGGAAAAGCAGATGTCGTTGCGTCGAAGTATGGAGATTAACGGATAACCGTCAAGGAGTGGCCCGCCAATATGGCAAGGATATGACCGATGTCAGCCACTCAGCGCGTCGACCGCCGCCGCATGGGACAGGGCATCACCGGCGGCGATGACCGTGCCGTCGCCGTCCAGGCCCAGGGGCTTGCCGGCCCAATCAGTCATGCGCCCGCCCGCCCCTTCGACGATGGGGACCAGAGCGACATAATCATAGGGTTCCATGCTTGAATCACAGACCAGATCGGCCCGCCCGCGGGCCAACTGGCCGTAGCTGTAGCAATCGCCGCCGTATACGGCATGCTTGCTTTGCCGCCGCAGATCTTCGAACCGGCCGAAGTTCAGGCCTTGGTGCATCTGCGGCGAAGTGGTGTAAAGCCAGGCCCCGGCCAGGTCCGGGCAGGACCGGGTCTGCAAGGGCATGCCGTTGCGCGTGGCGCCCAGGCCGGGGGCGCCGGCCCAGACTTCGTCCAAGGCCGGATTGTCCATCACCCCCAGATAGGATTTTCCGTCCCGCAGCAGCCCGATCAGGGTGCCGAACAGGGGCTTGCCGGTGATGAAGGCCTTGGTGCCGTCGATGGGGTCCAGCACCCAGACGAATTCGGCATCGGTGTTCTGGGCGCCGAATTCCTCGCCATAAATGCCGTGGTCGGGGAACTTGGCTGCGATCATGTCCCGCAGGGCGGCTTCGCATTCTCGGTCGGCCTGGGTCACGGGGCTAAGGTCAGCCTTGTCCTCGATCTCCAGGGCCGCGTCATAATGGCGCATCACGATGCTGCGCGCGCGCGCCGCCATGTCCATGGCCAGGGCCAGGCAATCATCGGTCAGGGCGTCCGTGGTGATTGTCGTCACGGCGCCGTCCTCCGATCTGAAACGAGAAGGCGTGAAAGCCTTACTTGAGGGATTGCAGGTAGACCAGCAGGGCCGCCCGGTCGGAATTCTTGGAAATGCCGCGGAAGGTCATCTTGTTGCCCGGGGCATATTCCTTCGGGTTGTCGATGAACTTGTTCAAGTCCTCCAAGGTCCACTTGCCGCCCAGGCCCGCCAACGTGCCGGAGAAATTGAAGCCGTCGGCCTTGCCCTGTTCGCGGTCGACGATGTCCCAAAGGTTGGGGCCGATCTTGTGCTTGGCGCCCGCTTCCGCCGAATGGCAGGCCGTGCATTTCTTGAACACCTTGGCGCCGCGTTTGGGATCCGCCGAGGCCAGCAGTTCCATAACCGGCTTCTCGACTTCCTTGGGCGCCGCGTCGGATGCCGCGCCTTCGTCGGCGACGGCGACTTCGAAGCCCATCTTTTCGGGCTCGTCCGCGTGGACGAGCACATCACCGATTTGGTTGGTGCCCCAGACGACCCAAGCCGTCACCAGCACGCCAAAGCCGAGTTTTTCCATTCGGGAGAACTGCATGGTCTTATCCTTTGCCGATTGTTGCGGGGAATTTAGCCGCCCATGCCGCCATGTTCAAGCAGCTTCGGCCCCCGAATTTCGCGTTGTGTGCCACAGCCCGCGTTGACACCGCAACCCTTGCAAAGGATACTCCGCACGTTTTTGAAAAGGCCCGTCCGTTCCGGGTCTTCCCGACCCGGACTTCAGGCCGACACTTCATGGCGTCATCTGACAACATCATTGCCTTCCAGGGCATGCCCGGCGCTTATTCCCATCTTTCCTGCCGTGAAGCCCATGGCGGGATGGACACATTGCCCTGCCGAACCTTCGAAGACGCCTTCGCCGCCGTTCATGACGGACAGGCCCGTTTGGCCATGATTCCGATCGAAAATTCCGTCGCCGGGCGGGTTGCGGACATTCATCATCTGCTGCCGGATTCGGGCCTGCACATCATCGGCGAGCATTTTCACCGGGTGAACCATCATCTTTTGGCCGTGCCGGGGGCCGACATCGGCGATTTGACCCATGTTCACAGCCATGTCCATGCGCTCAACCAATGCCGCAACCTGATCCGCGAACTGGGTGTGACGCCCGTGGTGCATGTGGATACGGCGGGCGCGGCCAAGGATATCGCGGCCCGGGGCGATAAAACGCAGGCCGCCATCGCGTCTTCCCTGGCCGGCGAGACCTATGGCCTGAATTCGCTGCGCCGGAACATCGAAGACGCCGAACACAACACCACCCGTTTCGTCATCCTATCGAAAACGGCGGAAACGCCGGACTATTCGGAAACGGATGTGTTCATCACCAGTTTTACATTCCGCGTTCGGAACGTTCCGGCGGCCCTGTACAAGGCCATGGGCGGGTTCGCGACAAACGGCGTCAACATGACCAAGCTGGAAAGCTATGTCGGCCCCGACTTCGTCGCCGCCCAGTTCTTTGCCGAGGTCGAGGGCCATATGGATTCGCCCCAGGTCAAATTCGCCTTCGAGGACCTGGGACATTATTCGGAATGGATCAAGGTGCTGGGCACCTACATAGCCCATCCATACCGCAAGACCGCCCAACAAGGAGCTTGAGCCCCCATGACATTCGAAGATATCCGCCCGCCTTTGGGCCTTGCCATGTTGCGCGGGCTCGCCCGGCGCTGCCCCAGTTGCGGCGTGGGTCATAGCTTCCGGGGCTATCTGAAGGTCATGGACTGCCCCCATTGCGGCGAGGAACTGGGCCATATCCGGGCGGACGATTTCCCGCCGTACCTCACCATCGCCATCGTCGGCCATATGGTGGTGCCGCTGTTGCTGATGACCGAACAGTTCTTGGCGCCGCCCGTCTGGGTGCAGCTTTCCATCGCCCTGCCGGTGGCGCTGGTCCTGACGCTGACCCTGCTGCCCCGGGTCAAAGGTGCGATCCTGGGCCTGATGTGGCACCTGGGCCTGCGCGGCGACGAAACCCAATAACCAAAACCGGTCTCCAAAATCGACCTTCGTGCGGGGCGCCCGCCGGACTAAATAACCCTTTCCTATCAAAGGTCTAATCCCTCGAAAGGGTTCGCCTTTCCGGGAGGGTTTGGTATGGTTTGAAGCTGCATACAATAAAAGGCGCAAGTGGCGCCCAATAAAACCACGATCGAGGGCTCTTTTCGGAAGACCGGAGGCAGGCCGCCATGGCCGACCTGTTCATCAACGGCATCCCGCTCCTCAGCATTATGATCGTGCTGATCGCGCTTCTTTATTACGGGCGGGCGTTGAATTTGTTCGGCCGGCCCGGATGGGGGCTGCTGACCGGCGGTATCTTTTTGTTTCTCTTCGCGGCCTTGGCCGGCTTGATGGTAAGCGACGGTCTTGCCGCGGATTTGGGTGGTGGGGACGTTCGGCCCATGTTGGCGGCCGGCGTGGCCGCGACGAGTCTGGCGGGCGCCACGGTCGTGGGCGTCGGCCTTATTCGAATGGCGCGGACGGCATCCACCGACAGCCGCCGGTCAGAAGCCATATTGGAAGCGGCGGTCGAAGGCATGTCCGAAGGGATCCTCTATTTCGATGCCGATGACCGTCTGGTTCTGGTCAACGGCAAGATCGCCGAACTGTATCCCTTGGCCAAAGAGGTCTTCGTTCCCGGCGTTTCCTACGAAACCTGTCTTCGCAAAGGCGTGGAGGTCGGCCAATGGGGACCGACGGGCGGCCAGGACGCCGAAGCTTGGATTCAGGCCATCCTGGCCAAACATTTTGATCCGAAGGGGCCGGTCGAATTCAATCTGGTCAATGGCGGGGTCATCCGGGTCGAGGAACGCCGGACTCGCGACGGCGGGATCGTCGGCATTCGTGCCGATGTCACCGAATTGCGGGCCGCGCAAAAGGAAATTCAGACCCAGCGGGACGAACTTGAAAAGCTGAATGCCCAGAAAGACCGGTTCTTCGCCATCATCGCCCATGACTTGCGCAGCCCGTTTTCAAGTCTTCTGGGGTTTTCCGAAATGATCAGAAAACAAACCAAGGATCTGACGCCGGAACAGGTTTCCGAATATGTGTCGGTCGTCAATCGCACGGCGGAGCAGGCCTATAACTTGTTGGTCGACCTTCTTGATTGGTCACGCCTGCAGCTTGATCGAATGGATTTCGAGCCCGAGGCCCTGGACCTGGAACAGGTCATCAACCAGAACATGGAGCAGATGTCGCTCATGGCCGGGGCCAAACAAATCTCGATTGCCCGGGAAATCGAACGCGCCCTTCGGGTTCGGGCGGATGCACAGATGGTCAACACCATCCTGCGCAATCTGATGGACAACGCCATCAAGTTCACGCCCGACAAGGGGACGGTGACGGTCCGGGCCCATCGCGGGGACTCCTTTGGCATCATTGAGGTCGCGGATACGGGCGTCGGCATGCCGTCGTCGACGCTTGAACAACTGTTCCGCCTGGATATGAAAACATCGACCAAGGGCACCCGGGGAGAGACCGGAACGGGCCTGGGGTTGCAGCTATGCAAGGAAATGGTCGAAAGACTGGGGGGCGAGTTGATGGTCGAAAGCACCCAGGGTCAGGGCACGTCGTTCCGGTTTACCCTGCCGCTTGTTGCCGCGTGAGCGACCGCCCGATTGCCCCGACGTAGCGGCAAGGCAAGGTCAGGGATCAGTCCCCTTCTTCCAGCCAGTCGTTGATCAGCCGGCGCGAAATTGAATCCGTGCGCGGCAGGCGCGGGCGGTTGGGGTCCGTCTCGCCGTAAAATTCTCCGAAATCCTTCAGATCTGCGCGGGAAAACCATTTGGCCTCGCGGATTTCCGTGGGATCGACGTTGATATCGTCGTTCAGGCCCCTGGCGCGAAAGCCCAGCATCAGCGAGGCCGGGAAGGGCCAGGGCTGTGATCCGCGATACGTGACGTCTTCCACGCGGATGCCCGATTCCTCCAGCACCTCGCGGGCCACGGCTTCTTCCAGGCTTTCGCCCGGTTCCACGAACCCGGCCAGGGTCGAATACATGGGAAAATCCCAGCGCGTCGACCAGCCCAGCAGGCAGCGGTCCACGCCGTCGGCGCCCGTATGGGTGACCAGCATGATGACCGCCGGGTCCGTGCGCGGAAAATGCGAGCGCCCGCAATCGGCATTGAGGCAGGCCTGCACATGGCCGCCGTCGCGGGGTTCGGTCGGGCTGCCGCAATCGCTGCAGAATTTCTGCCGCCGGTGCCAATGCAGCATGCCGCGTGCATAGGCCAGGATGGTCGCCTCGTCGTCGGCCAGCAGTCTGCCGACCTGGCGCAGATCTTCGAACGTGGCGCCGTTGACCAGACCGGGCAGGTGTTCTTCTTCGTGATGGGACAGGTCGACCGCGAAATAGGGCGTGTCGTCCCATATGCCCAGGAAGACCTGAACGCTGGCGTGCTGCGTGATGGTTATGGCGGCATCGCCCATCAGCCAGCCCGCGCGGGGCGCTTGGCGGGCATCGCCGTCGCCCGATTCGACCAGACTGCGGTCGCGCCACACGGGCACGATCTTGGCTTCAGGACGGTTCAGCAATTCGGCCAGCCAGGCCGCATCGCGCCGCCGTTCGCCGGCCCGGTCCAAAGGACCGCCCGTATACATCAATCTTTTCGGCATCCGGGAAAATTGGCATAAGCCGCGCGCCCTGGCAACGCTGTATGGGGGCTGAATGCGATGGTCTGCAATTTATCCCCAGGCTTGCCATGTGCCGCGCTTGTGGAAACCTGGGAAAGAGTTGCTATATTACGGCCAGGAGACTGGCCCGGACGGGCTTCCTCGCCAACCCGGTCAGGTCCGGAAGGAAGCAGCCGTAACGAGTTTCGGCCCGGGTCGGTGCCAGTCTCCGCTTAATTATTGATGCGGCGTGCCCCGGCGATTGCGCCGCCCCCGGCCGGACATACCGGCTTTTCCCGCCACGGACGGCCCATGGACGAAACGGACGCAACTCGGGAACAGCCTGCACCCGCCCCATCCGGCGGCGGCTCGGCTCCCGATGCCTATCAGGTCCTTGCCCGTAAATACCGCCCCACCGATTTCACCAGCCTGATCGGTCAGGAAGCGATGGTCCGCACCCTGACCAACGCCATCGCCGCCGGCCGGCTGGCCCACGCCTTCGTGCTGACCGGCGTGCGCGGCGTGGGCAAGACCACGACCGCCCGCATCATCGCCCGGGCGCTTAACTGCATCGGGCCGGACGGCACCGGCGGCCCCACGGTCGATCCCTGCGGGGTCTGTGATAACTGTACCGCCATCGCCCAGGATCGCCACGTCGACGTGATGGAAATGGATGCGGCAAGCCGCACCGGCGTCGACGACATCCGCGAAATCATCGACGGCGTGCGCTATCGGCCGACCTCGGCGCGGTTCAAAATCTACATCATCGATGAAGTCCACATGCTGTCGAAGAACGCCTTCAACGCGCTTCTCAAGACGCTGGAAGAACCGCCCGAGCATGTGAAGTTCATTTTCGCCACCACGGAAATCCGCAAGGTCCCCGTGACCGTGCTGTCGCGCTGTCAGAGGTTCGACCTGCGCCGCATCGAGGTGCAGCGCCTGGCCGATCATTTCAAGGGCATCTGCGAAAAGGAAGGGGCCGACATTTCCGATCCGGCCCTGCACCTGATCGCCCGCGCCGCCGACGGCTCGGTGCGCGACGGCCTGTCGATCCTGGATCAGGCCATCGCCATGACCGAAGGGGCCATCGGCGAAGACCTGGTGCGCGACATGCTGGGCCTGGCCGACCGGTCGCAGGGCTTCGATCTTTTGGAAAAAACGCTGCGCGGCGACACGGCGGGGGCCCTCAACCAGTTGGCGGCCATGTATCAGGACGGTGCCGATCCCGGGGCGGTGCTGAACGATCTTCTGGAAATCGTGCATTTCCTGACCCGCGCCAAGCTGGTGGCGGAAACCCTGGACGATCCCGCCGTGCCCGAGATCGAACGCGTGCGCGGCAAGGACATGGCCGAAGGCTTGGGCATGGGGGCGTTGGCCCGCGCCTGGCAGATGCTGCTGAAAGGCGTGGGCGAGGTTCAGCACGCCCCCAACGCCATCCAGGCGACGGAAATGGTGATCGTGCGTCTGGCCCATGCGGCCAGCCTGCCGAGCCCGGAAGAAGCGATTCGCAAGCTGGCCGACGGGGCGCCCGTGACAGCGCCCGCCGCGCCGGCCCAACCGCAGGCATCGGCCCCGGCCCCGGAGCCCCAGGCGTCCCAACCGTCGCCGCCGCCGTCGTCGCCATCGGACGGCGGGGCCGCGCGTGCCATGGCAGAACCCGTGCCGCAGGCGGAACCCGATCCCGATTACGACCCCCGGCCCGAACCGGAGCCCGCCCCCACTGCCGATGCAGGAGAAGGAAGTCAGGCACGGCTTGAAACCTTCAACGACCTGGTCGCCCTGGCCGGTGCCATGAAGGAAGGCATTCTGCAATCGCAGTTGTTGACCCAGGTCCATCTGGTCGCGTTCGAACCGGGCCGCATGGAATTCCGCCCGGTCGCGGGTGCGCCCGACAATCTGGCCGGCGAGCTCGGCAAGTTCCTGCAGTCCGTGACCGGCGAACGCTGGATGGTGACTGTTTCCAACGAGCCCGGTCAGGCGACCCTGGGTGATCAGCGAGCCCAGGCCCAGGCGGAAGAAAAGTCCGAGGTTTCCGAACATCCCCTGGTCAAGGCGGTGATGGCGGCCTTTCCGGGGGCGGAGATTTCCGACGTGCGGCATCCCGGCGACGACGACGCCTGACCCGTCAGTCTTTGTCATTCCCGCGAAGGTGGGGAAGACGAAAGAGGTCAGGGTTAATCCATCAAGAACTTGTTGTCGCAGGCCTCGCCCCAGGCTTCGACGAACTGTTTCAGATGCGGGCGGGCCTCGCCCTCGGCCTCGACCAATGAGATCACGTCGGCCAATGCACGGTTCAGCGCTTCGGTCGACAGCACCCCCCGGTGATGCTGCCAGCGCAGATAGACCAGATAGGTGTTGAGGACGTCCGTTTCGCAGTAATCGCGAATTTCGCCGACGCGGCCTTCGTCGAACATGGTGGAGACCTGCGACCCATCAACCCCGAACTTGCCGGGAAGCCCCAGGATCGAGCAGACCTCGTTCAGCTTGACGCGCGCGGAGGCCCCGAAATCCGACAGGGCTTCGATCAGATCGCAATGCCAGTCCGTGGCATAGCGGACGGTATAGTTTTCCCATTTGTTGTCGGCATTGTGCAGCAGGGGGGCCTGCACGCCCTGGGCCATGGCCCGATATTTCAGGACCGGCAAATCAAAGCCCCGGCCGTTGAAGCTGACCAACCTGGGGCGCAGGCGTTCGAAATAGCCGAAAAAGCCCTGCAGCAATTTTTTCTCGCCGAAGCTTTCCTCGCCGCCCGAACGCAATTCCTTCAGGTGATAAATCTCGCCGCCCGGCGTGTGTTCGATCTCGGCTTCCAGGAAGCTGATCGCGACCACGCGGTGAAAGGGTTGGCGGTGGAAATCGTTGCGCCCGTCGGTGATGTCCAGATGGTAGCGCGCAAGCTCGTCGCGCCGGGCCTGAATGTCCGCATCGTCAAAGCCCGTGAGCGCCGGCACGGCGTCCGTATCGGGAATGGTTTCGATGTCGAAGACGAAGAGGTTTCTATGCTGCATGTTGATTGTTATACACTCCCCCAAAGTTCTTAGGCACCCTTTGGAAAGCGGACGCACTTATGAAAAACCTCGGCAAGATGATGCAGCAGGCCCAGGAAATCCAGGCCAAGATGGCCCGCATGCAGGATGAATTGGCCGAGATGGAGGTTTCCGGCTCGTCCGGTGCCGGCATGGTGCAGGTCACCCTCAACGGCAAGGGCGAGGCTCGGGGCGTGAAGATCGACCCGTCCCTGTTGTCGGGCGCGGATACGGACGTTGAAGTCCTGGAAGACCTGATCGTCGCCGCCATCAACGACGCCAAGTCCAAGGCCGAACAGGAAATGCAGTCCCGCATGCAGGATTTGACCGGCGGGCTCGGCCTGCCGCCGGGCTTCAAGCTGCCGTTCTGATCGCAGGCGCCCCCAGGGCATCGAACGCATGGTCACATCCGATATCGACCGTCTGATCACGCTGCTGGCCAAGCTGCCGGGCCTGGGCCCGCGTTCGGCCCGACGCGCCGTGCTGCACCTGATGAAACGTTCGGACAGCCTGATGGGCCCGCTGGCCCGGGCGTTGGACGCGGCGGCCGAAAACATCAAGACCTGCTCGAACTGCGGCAATCTGGACACCCGGGACCCTTGCCAAATCTGCACCGATACGCGGCGCGATGCGGCGCAGATCTGCGTGGTCGAAGACGTCGCCGACCTTTGGGCGCTGGAACGTACGGCCGGGTTCAAGGGCCATTACCATGTGTTGGGCGGCACGCTCTCGGCGCTGGACGGCGTCACGCCGGACGACCTGCGCATTCCGGCCCTTTGTTCGCGCATCCTGCAGGGCGGTACCAAAGAGGTCATCCTGGCGACCAACGCCACGGTCGACGGCCAGACCACGGCCCATTACATCGCCGACCGAATCAATGCCCTGGGCCGGGATGTGACGGTTTCGGGGCTGGCGCACGGCGTGCCCGTGGGCGGCGAGTTGGATTATCTGGACGACGGCACGCTCAGCGCCGCCATGAAGGCGCGGCGGCCGATCTGACGTTTTGGAAAGGGCTCGCCATGGAATTGATTCTGATCTTCGGCCCTTCCGTCTTTCCCTTGATTATCGGTTTGCCCGTGGCCTTGGCTTCGGCGCCTGGATCGCGTTGGCGGATATTTGGCTGGGTTCTCGTCGCCATCGGGGTGGCGATGGGGTTTTTGATCTGGCATCTGATTGACGTGATCGGGAGCGGAATCCGTAACTGATGGCGGCGATCCGCCGTGCTCAAGGTGCCTGCCGCGCCTTGACATGATTAGCGCCCGAACTCACCAATGCTGCGCGCAGGCCCGGTCGGATTCAGCTTAGTCGTCGCGCCCCAGCACGCGCAGGTTGGGGGCGGTTGCCGGCGGCAGGTCTTCGGCCGGGCTTTCGTCGGAAAGCTGCAGGTCCTCGATCTTTTCGCCCCGCTTGGTGACCTTGTCGGTCGAAATGCGGATGTCGCGGATGTCCTTGGTGGCCTGATCGAAATGGCTCTGCAGGTTGCCGACCCGTTTGTCGAGCCGGCCCACGTCCTCCATCATCTTCTGAACCTCAGCCTGGATCACATGGGCCTGCTCGCGCATGCGCGAATCCTTCAGGATCGCGCGCACGGTGTTGAGCGTCGCCATCAGGGTCGTCGGCGAGACGATCCACACCCGGCGGCGGTAGCTTTCTTCGACCACGTTCAGGAAATTGGCATGCAGTTCCGCATAGACCGCTTCCGACGGCAGGAACATCAGGGCCGATTCCGCCGTCTCCCCGGGCACGATGTATTTATCGGAAATGGCGACCACATGGGTCTTTACGTCCTGGGCGAAGCGGCGGCCGGCGGCGACCTTGGCGGCATCGTCGGCGGCATCGCGCAGGGCCTGATAACTTTCCAGGGGGAACTTGGCGTCGATCACGATGGAGCCCGGCGGGTTGGGCAGCTTCAACAGACAGTCCGCGCGCTTGCCGTTGTTCAGGGTGACCTGGAATTCATAGGCCGAGGGCGGCAGGGTCGCCGTCACCAGATCGTTCAGCTGAATTTCGCCGAAGGCACCCCGCGCCTGTTTGTTGGACAGAATATCCTGCAACCCCACCATCTGCTGCGATAGGTCGGTCAGGTTTTTCTGCGCGCTGTCGATCACGGCCAGGCGTTCATAAAGCGTTTTCAGGGATTGTCCCGTGCGCTCCGACTGCTGGTGCAGGCTGTCGCCCAGGCGCTTGCCCAGGCCGTCCAGGCGGTCGTTCATGGTGACCTGGGATTGCTGCAAGGCGCCCGAGATTTCCGATTGCCGCTGGCCCAGGGTTTCGGCCATCTGGGTGATGCGTAGCATCTGCTCGTGGTTTTCCCGGCGCAGGCGGTGGGTCATGGCGAAAACGGCCGCGATCAGCAGGGCAAGCAAGCCCAGGCCGATCCCCAGCACCAAGCCCGTGTTGTCCAAAATCGTCACATCCATGACGTCATCCTGCCCTGTTTCGGGGGTCTTGTTCGCAGCGGAAATAGAGGCCAAGCTTGCCGCAATCGCCGCATGAAAACAAACAGTGAACTTATCCCGACCATGAATCCCAAGGAGACCGCCATGTCCCGCCTGAACCGTCCCGCCGCCGTCCTTGCCGCTGCCGTCCTGGCGGCGCCGCTTGTGCTGTTGCCGATTCGCGCCCAGGCGGACGGGGCGAAGGAACGGGTGGTCACCGTATTCACCGGCGGCCTGGGGCAGGTCTGGGAACGCCGGGGCCTGGCCAAAGGGACGGGACCGCGTGAAATCCTGCTGGATGGGATCAGCGACCGCGCCATTCCCGAAAGCCTGCGCCTTGCCGGAACGGCCGGTGATTTCGCCGTGCGCGAACAGACCCTCAACACGAACCTGATCAGCCCGCGCAATTTGCTGGCACGCCATCTGGGCAAGGAAATCGGCTACATCAAGGTTCACCCCACCACGGGAGAAGAAAAGATCGTGCCGGTCACGGTTGTCTCGCTGGCGGGCGGCGTGGTGCTGCGCATGAACGGGAAACTGGTGACGGGCCTGCCGCAGCGCCTGGCCTTTCCCGATGACACGGCGGGCATGGTGACGACCCCGACCGTAACGGCGACCATCGATGCGGGCCCCGCCAATGACGGGCTGACCCTGACTTATCTGACCGAGGGCCTCAACTGGTCGACCGATTACACGGTGACCCTGGCGGCGGACGGGTCGGCCATCAACCTGGAAGGCTGGGCGACCATCGCCAACGGCACGCGGGTCGTCCTTGATGCCGACCGCCTGCGTCTGGTCGCGGGCCGGGTCAATCGTGTTCAACCGCCCCGGCCCCTGCCCAAGGCCATGCGCATGATGGCATCGGCGCCGGAAGCCGCGCAGGATGCGTCGGGCGCGGCCCTGCCGATGCGCGAAGCCGTCGGGGCCGTGCATGTCTATACCCTGCCGGGTGCGGTCGCCTTGCCGCCCGGCGGGCGCAAGCAGGTTGCCCTGTTGGGGCCGGTCAAGGTGCCGGTGACGGAAACCCTGATTTCCATGGGCCACCCCCCGGTGTTCGGCCCCCAGCGGGGCGAAACGGAACCGGTTCATCCCGATCTGCGGCTGAGCTTCAAGAACACGTCCCTGGTGCCGGGCGGCCTGCCCCTGCCGGCGGGGGCGTTGCGGGTCTACCGCGAAGGGGCCCTGGGCGGCACCCTGTTTGCCGGGGCGGACCATATTGCCGACACGCCCGACGGCGGGACAGTCGAGGCCAGCCTGGGACAGGCCTTCGACGTCACGGTCAAGCGCGAACAGACGGCCTTCAACCGCCTGGACGCCAAGGGCCGCACGGTCGAGGCCGCGTTCAAGGTCGAGGCCAAAAACGGCCGCGATGCGCCGGCGGTTCTGCGCCTGGACGAAGTCCTGCCCGGCGATTGGACCGTGACCGCGAAATCGCAGACTTTCGAACGTGTCGGCGGCACCGCGCGCTTCATGGTCACGGTCCCGGCCAAGGGCTCGGCGGTCGTGACCTATTCGGTGCGGGTCCTGCGCTAGCGCAAACCCTTGACCATCGCGCCACAAGGCCATATCTGGTGGGAACTTTATTACCTTGGAATTTTTCTAACATGGCCAAGCTGGACATCATCGTCGCCCCCGACCCGCGCCTGAAGCGCAAGGCAGAACCCGTCGACAAGGTCGACGACGCGGTGCGCCGGATCATGGACGACATGCTGGAAACCATGTACGACGCCAACGGCATCGGCTTGGCCGGCCCGCAGGTGGGTATTTTGAAACGCATCATCGTGGTCGATGTGTCGCGCGACCCGGACAAGCCGGAACCCATGCAGATGGCCAATCCGGAAGTGATCTGGGAAAGCGAGGACGAGCGGGTCTACGAGGAAGGCTGTCTGTCCCTGCCTGATCATTTCGCCGAGGTCGTCCGGCCCGAGGCGGTCAAGATCCGCTACCTCGACCGCGAGAACGAAATCCGCACCATCGACGCCGACGACATCCTGGCGACCTGCATCCAGCACGAGATCGATCATTTGGACGGCGTGCTGTTCGTCGACCATATCTCGTCCCTCAAGCGCACCATGATCATCAAGAAGCTGCAGAAGTTCAAAAAGCTGCAAGCGGCGGAAGAAGCTACGGCCTGACCGGTTTGGATGTCCTGCTTTTGGCGGACAGTTCCTTTACGCCGTCGGCGGGGGCCTCTAAAAGCCTGTTATGACCGCTCTCGATCTCATCTTCATGGGTTCGCCCGATTTCTCGACCCCGGCGCTGCAGGCGCTGCTGGATGCGGGCCATCGCGTCACATGCGTCTATGCCCAGCCGCCGCGCCCGGCCAACCGCGGGCACAAGGAAACACCCTGTCCGGTGCATGCCTTCGCATTGGAAAAGGGTCTTCCCGTGCGCACGCCCAAAAGCCTGAAAGGCGCCGAAGAACAGACTGCGTTCGCAGCCCTGAATGCGGATGCGGCGGTGGTCGTGGCTTACGGCCTGATCCTGCCCAAACCGATCCTTCAGGCCCCGCGCCTGGGCTGCCTGAACATTCATGCGTCGTTGCTGCCGCGCTGGCGCGGTGCGGCCCCCATTCAGCGCGCGATCCAGGCGGGCGACGGGGAGACGGGCGTGACCATCATGCAGATGGACGAAGGGCTTGATACCGGGGACATGCTGCTGGACGGCAGGCTGCCGATCACGCCCACGACCACGGCGGGCGTGCTGCACGACGACCTATCCGCGCTGGGTGCCGAATTGATCCTGCCGGCGCTGGAAGGTCTGCAGGCGGGAACGCTGGACGCGACGCCGCAGCCGAAAGTCGGCGTGACCTATGCGGCCAAGCTGGACCGCGGCGAAGGTCGGCTCGATTGGGGCAAACCGGCGGCAGAGCTCGCCCGTACCGTGCGTGCCTTCACCCCCTGGCCGGGCACCTGGTTCGAGGTCGGCAAGGAACGCATCAAGGTCCTGGCTGCCGAAGTTGTCGAGACATCCGGCGATGCCGCACCGGGAACGGTGATCGACGATCAGGCAACGGTCCAATGCGGCGACGGCGCCCTACGCCCGACCCGCCTGCAACGCCCCGGCAAGGGGGCGATGGATGCTGCGGACTTCCTGCGCGGGTTTGATCTGCCGCAAGGAACGCGACTTTAATCGGCCTTCTTCTCCGCCCCGACCGCTTCCATAAGCTGCATCAGGCCTTCCAGGGGCTGTGCGCCGACCAGGCCGTGAAGCTGGCCGTCGGGCCCGGCGGAAACGAAGGTCGGCACGCCGGTGACGCCGTATTGGTGCGATTTCGCCCAGTCGGCGTCGATGGCGTCCTTGAAGGTGCGGTCTTCGATCACCTTGCGGGCTTCGTCCACGTTCAGGCCGGCGGATTTGACGATATCCAGGATCACCTCGACATCGCCGATGTTGCGCTGATCGACGAAATAGGCTTCGAAGAACTTGTCGTGGATGGCGTTGCCGCCGTCCTGGGTTTCGGCCCATTTGCCCACTTCCTGCGCCAGGCGAGAATTGAAGGTATGGCTGCGGTCCTTGAAGGGCAGGCCTTCGGCCTGCATCATGCCCTGCATGCGGGCGTTCTTGGCCGCGATCTCGTCATCGCCCACGCCGAACATATCGGCCAGGGTGCGGCCCTCGGCCGGGGTTTCCGGATGAAGGGGGAAGTGCACCAGCTTGATGTCGACGTTATAGGCGTCTTTCAACTGCTTGACCCGGTTGTCGCCCAGGTAGCACCAGGGGCAGACGTAATCGGAGAAGACTTCCAGGGTGATCGGGGCGGCCATCGCGGGTATTCCTTATTCAACGGATATTGCCCCAATCTAGGTGCCGCATGGCGGAATTCAAAGGATGAATGCCTCACATCATTGTTATGTCTATGTCTTGGGCTCCCGGGACGGCGGAGCGGCGCGCACCTATGTGGGTTGGTCGACCGATGTGACCGCCCGGTTGGATGCGCATAATTCCGGCCGCGGGGCGAAGTCGACGCGGGGCCGCCGCTGGCAGGTGCTTTACGTGGAACGGTACCGCACCCGGGGCGAGGCCATGTCCCGCGAATGGCATCTGAAACGCGACCGCAGGTTCCGCCGCGAACTGGCCGATGGCCTGATGCCGTCCTAGGCCGTCAATCCCGCGGCCTTGGCCAGCAGTTCATAGGAATTACGCCGGTCGGCCTGATGATAGGTCCAGGTCAGAACCACGACCTCGTCGATGCCGTAGGCTTCGGCCCGTCCCGTCAATTGCGACAGAACCTGATCGCCGGTGCCGATGATGGCGCGTTCGCGGTAATCGGCAAGCCAGGCCTGTTCCGGCGCGGAATATTCACGGCCGGCCAAATCTTCGGGTGATTCCATGGGGCCGCGCCGGCCCGTTTCGCGCATCAGCCGCGCATGGGCGCGCGACGTGAACAGGCGTTCGGCCTCGGCCTCGGTCTCTGCCGCCAGGGCCCAGATGCACACGCTGGCCTGGGGTTCCGGATGGCGGTCCGACGGCTGATAGCGTTCGCGGTAGATGTCGAGGGCGCGTTCCACGCCCCGCCCGTCGGTGATGAAGTGCGCGAAGCAATAGGGAATGCCGAAGTGGGCGGCGACCTGTGCCCCGTAATCGGAGGTCCCCAGCATCCAGATTTCGGGGGAACCCGGAAACATGGGATGGGCCTCGACCCCGCGGAAGGGATGGCCGTCGGCCAATGCCTGTCCCGACACCCAGGCCATCAGGTCGCGCACGTTGGCGGGAAAATTCTCGGCATCCCGGGATGCGTCGGGGTTGAGCGCCAAGGCCGTCTTGCCGTCCGATCCGGGGGCCCGGCCCAGGCCCAGATCGATGCGCCCGGGGGCGATGGCTTCCAGCACGCGGAATTGCTCGGCGACCTTCAAGGGCGCGTAATGGGGCAGCATCACGCCCGCGCTGCCGATGCGGATGCGGTCCGTCGATTGTGCCACGGCAGCCATGACGATTTCCGGTGCCGTGCCGACGATGGACGGATGGTCGTGATGTTCCGACACCCAGAACCGGGCGTAGCCCAGGTCTTCGCAATGCTTGGCCAGTTGGATGGTGTCGCGGATCGCCTGATCGGGGGATTGGCCCTGGGTGGCGGTGGATTGGTCGAGAACGGAAAGGGAGAGCATGAAGGCGCCTTGTTCGGAGACGGAAAACCGGCGGAACCGCCGGTCAGGGGATGAGAAACAGTCTAATCACGTAGGCGATCGCGCCCAGGGTTGCAACACCGGCAACCCAAAGGCCCGCGAACCAGGCAAGCCGTTTAAGGCCCGGTTTCAGTGATATCCCTCCGACGGGTCGACCTTGCCGCGGAACACCCAATAGGCATAGGCCGTATACCCCAGGATGATGGGCAGCAGCACGACCGCGCCGACCAGCAGGAAGGCCAGGCTTTCATCGGGGGCGGCGGCATCCCAGATGGTGATGCCGGGCGGCACCATATAGGGATAGAAACTGATGCCGATGCCGATATAGCACAGCACGAACAGGCCGAGGGCGGCCAGGAACGGCTGGATGTCGTTGCCGTCGCGCAGGCCCTGGAATATCCGCCAGATGCAGATCACCACGAGGGACGGCACGATCAGGCTGAACGCCGCCGTCGGGCCGGTGAACCAGCGTTCCAGATAGACGGGGTTGAGATAAGGCGTCGCCAGGCTGACCCCGCCGATCAGCAACAGGGTCACGATGGCGGACCGTTCGGCCATGTCGCGGCAGCGGTCGCGCAGGTCGCCGTCGGTTTTCATGACCAGCCAGGTCGCGCCGAGCAGCATGTAGCCCGCCACCAGGGCCAGCCCGGTGATGATGCTGAACGGCGTCAACCAGTCCCACCAGCCGCCCGCATAGGCGCGGTCGACCACATGGATGCCCTGGACCAGGGCGCCGAGGGTGACGCCTTGTGCGAAGGTCGCAAGCAGCGATCCGCCCGCGAACCCCCAATCCCATAGGAACTTGCCGCGCGTCGTGCGCCAGCGGAATTCGAACGACACGCCGCGAAAGATCAGGCCGATCAGCATGGCGATCAAGGGCGCGTAAAGCGCCGGCAGGATGGTTGCATAGGCCAGGGGAAAGACGGCGTACAAACCGCCGCCGCCCAGCACCAGCCAGGTTTCGTTGCCGTCCCACACGGGGGCGACCGTGTTCATGGCCAGGTCTTTCTGCTGTTCGTCGCGCAACATGGGAAACAGGATGCCCACGCCCAGGTCGAACCCGTCCAGCACCACATAGGCCAGGATCGAAAAAGCGATCAAGCCGGCCCAGATGAAGGCAAGGTCGAAGGATTCCATGGCCTATTTCTCCTGTTCCCGGGGGCGGTCTGGGCGGATCAGGTCGCGCGCGGCGCGCATGGCGGCGGCCGGCGTGATGCCGGCGGCGCGGGTCGGGCCGATGTTGTCGTCGATACCGGCGTCGGGTGCCTTCGACATCAGCCGCAGGATGTAGAACACCCCGGCGCCGAACACGGTGAAATAGACGACGATGAAAGCCAGCAGCGACGCCCCCACGGCGGCGGCCCCGATGGGCGAGACGGAATCGACCGTGCGCAACAGGCCGTAGACGGTCCAGGGCTGGCGGCCGACTTCGGTCGTGACCCAACCGGCGATCACGGCGACGAACCCCGACGGCGCCATGGCCAGGGCCGCCCAATGCAGCAGGCGGCTTTGGTGTAGCGTGCCGCGCAATCTGCACCAGCCGCTCCACAAACCGATCACCGCCATGGTCAGACCGATCCCGACCATGATGCGGAAGCTCCAGAATACGATCGCGGCCGGCGGGCGGTCTTCCTTGGGCCAGGCTTTCAGGCCCTTGATCTCGCCGTCCCAATCATGGGTCAGGATCAGGGAGCCGAGCTTCGGCACCTCGACGGCGAAGTGGACGGTTTCGGCTTCGTCGTCGGGCAGGCCGAACAGGATCAAGGGGGCGCCGCGGCGGGTTTCGTAATGGCCTTCCATGGCGGCGATCTTGGCGGGCTGGTGTTCCAGCGTGTTGAGGCCGTGAAAATCGCCGGCCACGACCTGCAGGGGGGCGACCAGCAGGGCCATCCACATGGCCATGGAAAACATGATCCGGGCCCCGCGGTCGCGGGCGTCACGCAACAGGTGCCAGGCCCCGACACCCCCGACCACGAAGGCGGTCGTCAGATAGGCGGCCAATACCATATGAACCAGCCGGTAGGGGAAGGACGGGTTGAACACCACGGCCCACCAATCAAGCGGGATGAACTGGCCGACGTCGTTGACGCCGTAGCCTTGCGGCGTCTGCATCCACGAATTGACCGACAGAATCCAGAACGCGGAAAACAGGGTCCCGACGGCGACCATCAGGGTCGCGAAGAAATGCAGGCGAGGGCCGACCCGGTCCATGCCGAACAGCATGACGCCCAGGAATCCGGCTTCCAGGAAAAACGCCGACATGACTTCGTAGCCCATCAGGGGGCCCAGAACCGGGCCGGTCTTGTCGGAAAAGACGCTCCAATTGGTGCCGAACTGGTAACTCATGACGATGCCGGAAACGACGCCCATGCCGAACGTCACGGCAAAGATGACCTTCCAATATTTGAAGACCTTCAGATAGCTGTCGTCACGGGTCCACAGCCACAGGCCTTCCAGTACGGCAAGGAAGCTGGCCAATCCGATGGAGAACGCGGGAAAGACGATATGCGCCGATACGGTGAAGGCGAATTGAAACCGTGCCAGAAGAACAGGATCAAAAAGATCGAACATGCGGTTGCTCTTTCTTTCCGTTGGCGGGGGCCTGTTTTCGCCGTCTGATGTCAGACCGCGCGGCTGTTGCGGCGTGCCCCCCGGGCTATTCCAGCGCGGCCAGCATGGGTGCTGAATCTTCGATCATCTGGATGCGATCCATGCCCTGCTTCATTTCCGTCATGATGAATTCGGCGCGCCGACCGGGCCCGCCCACTTCCATGTTGGGGAACAGGTTGCCCCAGGCATCCATCTTGACGGACAGGGCGCAAAGAACGCCGCCGATGGTCGTGTGGTAGCCGCGGATCACCGCTTCGACCCGGCGGAACCGTTCGGCCGAAATGTTATCCCACATATGCTTGGTGCCGCGGTCGAAGTTTTCGAACCGGCCGGTGATGGCGGCCATCAGTTCGTTGATGGTGGTCGTCATCATATCCATGGTCGACATCAGCGACGGGTTGTTCTTCATGGCGAAGTTCTGGCGCAAAAGATCCATGGTATCCAGGAATTCGGTGATCGTCGGTTCGATGTCGTCGAGGATGTTCTTGTAGTAGCTGAGCGACATGAAGATGTCGGCATAGTCCTCGATGAATTTGGGTAGGTCTTCGACCTTGATGTTCAGCTTCTGCGCCATCAAGCGCAGCTTTTCGAGCGCCTTTTTCTTGTCCGGCGAGCGGAACAGCTTGATCACGTCCTGAAAACTTTGCACGTCAATGTCGTCGCCGCCGTAGATTTGGGAAATCAGGGGGCCCGTGAATTCGCGCATGTATTCGGTCAACTCGGCGGTCTTGGCTTCCGACAGCTTCAGGTATTCGACGTTGTTGACCTCGATCCCCAGGTCGCGCAGCGAGATGCGCAGCGCATAGACGTCGTAGGACGGCAGGTCGCCCAGTTTGCGCATGAGCACCATGTCCGGGTGACGAAACCCTTCGGCCCAGCCGAATTCCGCCGGCAGGCCGTCGATATCGACCTGGCCCGAGCCCGTGTCCTTGTCGGTGAAGATTTCCACCATGCTTTCGAAACGCGCGTTCTTGATCAGGCGCGCCCGGCGCAGCGGGGCCGTTTTAAGGGGCATCATCACCAGGGGAAGGGTGTGCAGGGAATCCCGGTCTTCGTCTTCGACATCTTTATCAAGGTCGAGATCGCCGAAGGTGAATCCGTCTTTACCGCTCACAAAACGCCCCTTACCTGTTGCCTATTTCGCCCATTCGACCGTTTCGATCTTGGGCGCGTTGGCTTGAATTTCACGGACCTTCTCGATCCCCTGTTTCATTTCCGACATGATGAATTCGCCGCGCTTGATCGGCCCGCCCACGGTCGGCGACGGGAAGCGTTCGGCAAAGGCGTTCATCTTCACGGTCAGCGCGCAAAGGCAGCCGCCGATGGTGGTGTGATATTCCTCGACGAATTTCTTCACCGTCTTGAACCGGTCGGCGGTCAGATCGTCCCACATGCCGTTGGTATAGCGGTCGAAGGTTTCGAACCGTCCGGAAATCGCCGCCATCAGTTCGTTGATGGCACCTTCGATCTGATCGCAGGTGTTCATCATGTTCTGATTGGTCTTGAGCTGAAAATTGTCGCGGATTTCGTCCATGGAGGACATGAATTCGTCGATGATCGGCTCCAACGCGTCCAGGCACTGGCGGAAATAGGACAGCGACAGAAACACGTCGCCGTAATCTTCCAGGAATTTGGGCACGTCCTTCATCTTGATGCGCAGCTTCTGGGCCATCTGGTCCAGTTTCTTGCGCACCATTTCCACGTCCGGGCTTTCGAACAGCTTGACCATGTCGTCGAAGGTCTGAATGTTCAGGTCGTCCTTGCCGTAGATTTCCTGAATCAGCGGCCGGGTGAACTGGGTCATATACTGGGTCAGTTCGGCGACCTTGTGATCCGACAGTTTCAGATCCTCGATCGAATTGACCTCGATCCCTTCCTGGCGGAACAGGATGCGCAGGGAATAGACGTCGTAGCTGGGCAGGGGGGCGAGCTTGCGCAGCATGACAAGATCGGGATGGCGTTTGCGGCCCTTGCCGGACCAGCCGTAATCCTTGGCCAGTTCTTCCACATCCATCTGACCCGATCCGATGCCCTGGCCCTGGAACAGTTCGACGACGCTGTTCAGGCGCGCATTCTTGATCAGGCGTGCGCGGTGCAAGGATGGGGTTTGAAAGGGCAGGATGGAAAGCGGCAGGATATGCAGCGCGTCGCGGTCTTCGTCGCGCTGAACGGAAGTAACGCCGGTGGGAACACCGGGATCGGGAACGTCTTGGTCGACTGCCGCTTCGTTCATGAATGCCTGCCCAACCGAATATTCACTGGCCGTTCGGCCTTTGTCTTCATTTGACCTGTTAAAATACCTATTTTAAACAACTTTTATAGCATCAAATGTTAACTCAGGGCCAACAGACCTTGCCGGTGCGGCGGGGTGGGGACATAGACCATGCCGCGATACCGGCTGAAACTTGAATATGACGGACGCGGTTTCGTCGGCTGGCAGCGTCAGGACAACGGCCTGGGCGTGCAGGAAACGGTGGAAACGGCGGTCCGGGCCTTCACCGGCGAGGAAACCCTGGTCTATGCGGCCGGGCGCACGGATGCGGGGGTTCATGCCCTGGGCCAGGTCGCCCATGTCGACCTGGAAAAGGACTGGCCCGCCGATACGGTGCGCGATGCCCTGAACTTTCATTTAAAGGACCATGCCGTCAGCGTGCTTGAAGCCGAAGCCGTGGATGAGGACTTTCACGCCCGCTTTTCCGCCGTTTCCCGCAGCTATCTTTACCGCATCATCAACCGCCGCCCGCCGCCCGTGTTGGACCGGGGGCTGGTCTGGTGGGTGCCGGGCCCGCTGGATGCCGCTGCCATGGCCGATGCGGCTCCGGTTCTGACCGGCGCCCACGATTTCACCAGCTTCCGGGCGACCCATTGTCAGGCCAAATCGCCGAAAAAGACCCTGGATATCCTGGAGGTCAGCCGGGCGGGCGAGGAAATCCACATTCGTGCCAAGGCCCGGTCGTTCCTGCATCATCAGGTGCGCAACATGGTCGGCAGCCTGAAATGGGTCGGCGAGGGGCGCTGGACGGCCCGTGACCTGAAGGCGGCGTTGCAGGCACAAGACCGATCTGCCGGCGGGCCGACGGCGCCCGCGGACGGTCTTTACCTGACCGAAGTGGGGTATTAAGGGCCCATTTTCCCCGAATTTCGCGTCACGGCATGGTTTCGGGGCGCGGTTGCGCGTATATTTGAAAAATGGATAAGCAAATTCCCCTGTCCCTGAAGGGCACGGACGGCCAGGACGCCCCGGGTGCGGAGCCCGGCGTTGCGGACGGCGCTGACATCCAGGCCGAATTGAAGGATCAGCCGGTTATCGGCTATCTGGCGGTGATCTGCGGCGTCATGGCGATTTTTGCCTGGGGCATCGTGTTCGTGCCCATGGGCTTGGCATTTTCCGTGGCGGCCATGATCGCCGGGCAGGGGGCCTGGGGCTTCGCCGGGCTGGTGCTGTCGGTGATCGGGCTGATGACCTCGCCGACCCTGCTGGCGCTGCTGGGCCTGGGCGCGGTCGCGGCCTTTTTCGGCATTCCCGGGTTCTAGACGGCCCCGAAACTTCCTTATTTCGCGAAAAAACGGTTCAAGGCGTCTTCGTAGATGCGCGCCAGGTCGTGGACTTCGGAAACAAGCGCGTTCTCGTCCACTTTATGGGCGGTCTCGTTGATCATGCCGAATTCGACCACGGCGCAATGATCCTTGATGAAACGCGCGTCCGACGTGCCGCCGGTGGTGCTCAGTTCCGGGTCCAGGCCCGTCACGGCCTTGACCGCGCCGGCGACCACGTCGCTTAGATGCCCCGGCGGGGTCAGAAAGCTTTCCCCGGAAATCGAGATATCCAGATCGTAGGATCCGGTTTCGCCCGCCATGGCCTGGGCGCAACGGTCCTTGATCAGGTCCGTCAGGCTGGCCCCCGAATGCATGTCGTTGAACCGGATATTGATGCGCGCCGATGCCTGGGCCGGGATCAGGTTGGTGGTTGGGTTGCCCACATCGACCGTGGTGACTTCCAGATTGGTCGCCGGGAAATGGTCGTTGCCGTCGTCCAGAGCCTTTTCGGTCAGGGCGGCCAGCATCTTCAACAGCTTGGGCACCGGGTTGTCGGCCAATTGCGGATAGGCCACATGCCCCTGCGTGCCCGTCATGGTAATGGTGCAGTTGAGCGACCCGCGCCGGCCGATCTTGATCATGTCGCCCAGCTTGTCCGGGTTGGTCGGCTCGCCGACCAGGCAGGCGTCGATTTTCTCGCCCTTCGCCGCCATCCAGTCCAGCACCTTGCGGGTGCCGTTGATGGATGGGCCTTCCTCGTCCCCCGTGATCAGAAAGCTGATGGAACCTGCGGGCGTGCCGTTGGATTCCAGAAACGCCGCCGTGCCGGCGACCATGGCGGCGATCGCGCATTTCATGTCCGACGCCCCCCGGCCGTACAGCCGGCCGTCGCGGATTTCCGGCTTGAACGGATCTGACGCCCAATCTTCGGGATTGCCGGGCGGCACCACGTCCGTATGGCCGGCAAAGCAGAAATTAGGGGCCTCGGTCCCCAGGCGGGCGTAGAGGTTGTCCACGTCCGGCGTGCCGTCCTGGGTGAAGGGCAGGCGGGTACAGGTGAACCCAAGGCCTTCCAGGCGGTCCTGTAACAGGTCAAGGGCGCCGCCCTCCGTCGGTGTGACGGAGGGACAGCGGATCAACTCTTCGGACAGGGTCAGGGCGTCGATGGCCATGGTGAAATCGCAGGCCTAGTCGCGCAGCAGGTCGTTGATCGAGGTCTTGGAGCGCGTGCCCTCGTCCACGGTCTTGAGGATCACCGCGCAGTACAAGGACGGCTGCCCTGCTTCCTTGCCCGGCAACGATCCCGGCACCACCACTGAATAAGGCGGAATTTTTCCGTAGTGCACCTTGCCCGTTTCCCGTTCGACGATCTTGGTCGACTGGCCGATGAACACGCCCATGGAAATGACCGAACCCTCGCCGACGACGACGCCTTCGACCACTTCGGACCGGGCGCCGACGAAGCAGTTGTCTTCGATGATGACGGGGCCGGCCTGCAACGGTTCCAGCACGCCGCCGATCCCCGCACCGCCGGAAATGTGGCAGTTCTTGCCGATCTGGGCGCAGGACCCGACCGTCGCCCAGGTATCGACCATGGTGCCTTCATCCACATAGGCACCCAGGTTGACGAAGCTGGGCATCAGAACCACGCCCGGCGCGATAAAGGCCGAACGGCGCACGGTGCAGTTCGGCACGGCGCGGAACCCGGCGGCCCTGAAGTCATCCGCCGACATGCCGTCGAATTTGCTGGGCACCTTGTCCCACCAGGTCGATCCGCCCGGGCCGCCGGAAATCGGCGCCATGTCGTTCAGGCGGAAGGACAGCAGAACGGCCATTTTAAGCCATTGATGAACGACCCATTCGCCGTCGATCTTTTCCGCCACGCGGGCCTGGCCCTTGTCCAATTGGTCCAGCGCCGTCTCGATGGCGTCGCGGGTTTCCCCCTTGGTCTGCGGATTGATGGCGTCGCGGCCTTCCCAGGCGGCCTCGATGGCGGCTTGCAGGTCATTGCTCATGTTGGAATCCCGGTCTCTCTTGCGTTGGTTTTATGAAAAAGGCCCCGGAAGATGAAACAGGGCCAAATGCAAGTCAAGACGGACAGGGCAAAAGGATGCGTTCAAGCCGCCTGGGCGACGTCTTCCAGCCAATCCACCAGGTCGTCGATCACGTGATGGATGTGCCCGCCGTCGTGGCCGTCCCTGGCCCAACTGACGTCCCCGTCGCCCGTGGGGCGCAGCCAGACCGTGGTCATGCCCAAGGCATGGGCCGGGGCTAGGTTGCGGGCCATGTCTTCGACCATCACGGCGCGTTTCGGGTCGACCGCATGGATTTCGGTGAACCTGTCATAGACATGGGGCGCCGGTTTGGGGTCGAAATTCGAGGCCACGATGTCGAACACGGCTTCGAAATGATGGCGTATGCCCAGTTTATCCATGACCCGTTCTGCATGGGGCACGTCGCCGTTGGTGAAGATGATCTTGCGCCCCGGCAGCCTGCCGAGGGCGACCTCCAGCCGGGGGGACGGTTCCACCGGGGAAAGATCGATGTCATGGACCGCGTCCAGGAACGCCACCGGGTCGACATTGTGCAGGGTCATCAGGCCCCGCATGGTCGTGCCGTGTTCGCGGAAATAGGTTTTCTGCAGCGCCCGGGCCTGTTCCAGCGGCAGGTCGAACAATCCGGCCACATAGCGGGTGATGTTCCAATCGACCTGATCGAACAGGCGGCAGGTCGCGGGATACAGGGTATTGTCCAGGTCGAACACCCAACATTCGGCGGCGGCAAGGTCGCCGAAGCCGGCAGATGGAGGATTGGTTTGGTCAACTGTCGTCATGCCCCTATATAGGCTGCGGGGCGGTGATGGGTGCAAGTGCCTTTTTTTCCGGTCGTCTCGCCGCTTGGCTATCGGCGCCGGTTGGGTATTATTCCCCAGCGCTCAAGGAGGAAGTCGCAACGTGACCACCCAATACGGCAAGGATGCGGACCTGGCTAAGAACGGCAAGCTGGAAGAACGCCGGCGGCTGGCGGCCAGCATGACCACCAAGCCGGAAATCCTGTACTACATGGCCAAGGACGGCGACCCGGAAGTGCGCCGCGAACTGGCTGCCAACACGGCGACGCCATCCCAGGCCGATGCCTTACTGGCCCAGGACGACGATCCCGAGGTCCGCGCCAGCCTGGGGGCGAAAATCTCGCAGATGATGCCGGATTTGACGGACAAGCAGAAAACCAAGGTCCGCAAATGGGCGACCGATACCTTGGAAGACATGGCGCGGGATCAGGCCCTGCGCGTACGCCATGTGCTGGCCGACACCTTGAAGGAAATGACCCAGGCCCCGCCCGCCGTGATCCGCCAATTGGCGCGCGACACGGACGCCATGGTCGCCAACCCGGTGATCGAATTTTCGCCCGTCCTGACGGACAAGGACCTGGTCACGATCATCGGCGAAGGGGCGAACACGGCGCGCCTGAAATCCATCGCCCGGCGCAAGACCGTTTCCGAAACCGTGTCGGACGCGATCATCGATACGGGCGATGTGGAAGCCACGGCGGAACTGTTGAAAAACCCGGGCGCGCATATTTCCGAAGGATCGCTCGACAAGGTCGCCGATCAGGCGGAAGACAAACCGGAACTACATGAACCGCTGGTCGCCCGGCCGGGTCTGTCGGACCGCGCCGCCAAGCGGCTGGCCGAATATGTCGCGGAAAGCCTGGTCGATACCCTGTTGGCGCGAAAGGACCTGTCCCCGGATATGGCGGAACAGGTTCGCGCCGTGGTCATGGCGCGTCTGGCGGCCGGTGACGGCCCGGCCCCGGGGGCGATCAAGGCCGACGGCAGCGACGCCCTGGGGACCGGCGGCATGGGGGCCCTGGAAGAAGAGCCCGAACGCCTGACCCGTGACGAGGCCCTGGAAGCCGCGCGGGAATTGAACAAGAAGGGCCAGCTGACCGAAGGCGTGATCTATGACGCCATCAGCCGCAAGGACCGCAACATGGCGATGGCGGCGCTTGCCGTGATGTCGGATACGAAAATGCCCGCCGTGGTCAAGGCCTTCGCCACCAATTCGGCCAAGGGGATCGTCTCGCTGGTGTGGGAAGCGGGCTGTTCGCCCAAACTGTCCGTGGACCTGCAACAGGGGTTGGGCAACGTGGCGCCGGTTGAAATCATTCGACCGTCATCCGGGGCGGCCTACGGCCTGTCGGAATCCGAAATGGTCTGGCAACTGGATTTCCTGCGCGATCTGGGGTGAAATGTGAAAAGATTTTCAGGGGGGCCTGGATAATCGCAATTATGATCGGGAGGCCTCCATGGACGGACATCTGAAAAACCCCTACGACCCGCGCACCTTTCGCGCCCTTACCTGGCACGACAAGACCCAGGCTTTCGCCGACGGTTCGGACAGTCCGCGGGCCTATCTGGAACGCTGCCTGGAAACGGTCGATGCGCGCGAACCGGTGGTCAAGGCCTTCCCCGCCGTCAACCGTGAAGGCGCCCGTGCCGCGGCCGATGCCGCCACGGAACGCTGGCAGGCGGGCAAACCGTTGTCGCTGATCGACGGCCTGCCCATCGCCATCAAGGATTTGTTGGAAACCAAGGACATGCCGACCCAGATGGGCTCGGCCGCGTTCAAGGACGCCTTCCCCAAACGCGACAACGCGGCGGTCTGGGCCCTGCGCAAGGCCGGCGCCGTGGTGCTGGCCAAGACGGTGACGGCGGAACTGGGCGGCACCCATCCGGGGCCGACCACCAACCCCTTCGATCCGGCGCGCACGCCGGGGGGATCGTCTTCGGGCTCGGCCGCGGCGATCGCGGCCCGCATGGTGCCGGCGGCGATCGGCACGCAGGTCGGCGGTTCGATCATCCGCCCGGCCGCCTATTGCGGCAACGTGGCGCTGAAGCCCAGCCAGGGTGCGATCAACCGGGGAGAGCGCATGTCGACCAGCATGTCGACCCACGGCCCGCACGCGGGTTGTATCGAAGACATGTGGCAGGTTGCCATCGAAATCGCCAAACGGGCGGGCGGTGACCGCGATTACCGCGCACTGAAGGGGCCGGACACGGCCCCCGCGGCGGCCAAGCCCGGGCGCCTGATGGTGCTGGAAACCGCCGGATGGGAACGGGTCGACGCGGCCACCAAATCGGCCTTCGCGGAAATTCTTGGCCGGTTGACGGCATCGGGAATCGAACTGGCTGACCGGCGTTCTGATGCCGGCGTCGAAGCGTTCGAGCAGGTCATCCTGGGTGCCGAGGAAATCGCCACGGACATCACCTTGTGGGAAAACCGCTGGGGCTGGCGCAACATGGTGGACGAACACGGCGATAAGATCAGCCACCGCCTGCGCAAGGGCCTGGAAAAGGCCGAGGCCATGATGCCTGCGGATTATGAGGCCCTGCTGGGCCGCCGTGCCGCCGCCCAGGCGGCGCACCGGGATGCGGCGCAATTGGCCGATGGGGCGATCACCCTTTCCTGTCCGGGACCGGCGCCTTTATGGGATGCATCCGCCGCCGGTGCGGACGACGTCCGCCGCCCCACGGGGGATGCGATCTTCAATTATCCGTCATCCATGCTGTTCGCACCCGTGGTGACCATCCCGATGATGGCCGTGGACGGCATGCCCGTGGGCGTGCAGATCATGGGCATGCCCGGCGACGACGCCAAGATCACGGGGCTGGCTCGTTGGATTCTGGAAAACGTGGCGCCGGCGGTCAGCGGATAGTGAGGTGATAGCGGGGCGGTGCGGAAAAGGACGCAGAGGCCCGGCGGAATGCTTTAATCCGGCAGGATGATCGTGCCCGCACCATGTTCGGTGAACAGTTCCACCAGCACCGCATGGGGCACCCGCCCGTCCGAGATCACTGCGCCGCCGACCCCGGCTTCGACCGCGTCGATGCAGGTTTCGACCTTGGGGATCATGCCGCCGGTGATGACGCCGTCCTTGATCGCCTTGCGGGCGTCCGTGACGGTCAGCTCCGGAATCAGGGTGCCGCTGCCGTCCAGCACGCCGGACACGTCCGTCAGCATGATCAGCCGCTTGGCATGGGTGGCCCCCGCGATGGCGCCGGCCGCCGTGTCGGCGTTGATGTTCAGGGTCTCGCCCTTGGGCCCGACCCCGATGGGCGCGATCACCGGCGTGATGTCCGATTCCTCGAAGGCTTCCAGGATATGCGGGTTGACCTCTTTCGGTTCACCCACCAGGCCCAGGTCGAGAATGCGCTCGATATTGCTTTCCGGGTCTTTCTTGGTGCGGCGCAGCTTGTCCGCCAGGATCAGGTTGCCGTCCTTGCCGCACAGGCCCGCCGCCATGCCGCCGGCTTCGTTGATGCGGGCGACGATTTCCTTGTTGATCGATCCGGCCAGAACCATTTCCACGACCTTGACCGTGTCTTCGTCGGTCACGCGCAGGCCGTCGACGAACTTACTTTCGATCGCCAGCCGTTCCAGCATGGCGCCGATCTGCGGCCCGCCGCCGTGCACGACCACGGGGTTGCCGCCCACCTGGCGCAGCAACACCACGTCGCGCGCGAACAGCTTTGCCATTTCGTCGTCGCCCATGGCATGGCCGCCGTACTTGATGACCACGGTCTGCCCGGCGTAGCGCCGCATGAAGGGCAGCGCTTCGGAAAGGACCTGGGCCTGGGTCAGCCATTTGTCGGCGATGGTAGGTTTGTTATCGGTCATGGGGGGCGAACCTAATTCATTATCCCGTGTAATTGAAGCGTTTAGAGAGACTTAGCCCTTAAGCCGGCAAGGCCAGAGTGGCCAGTTCGGCGCGCAGTTCTTCGATCCCGCGCTGTTTGAAGGAACTGGTCTGCATGATCACCGGATGGGCGGCCGTATGTTTGGCCAGTTCCTTGGACGTGCGGCCGAGCAATTTATCGAGGTCGGCCGCCTTCACCTTGTCGCACTTGGTCAGCACGATCTGATAGGCCTGGGCGGCGGCGTCGAGCATGGCCATGACCTCGCGGTCCGTTTCCTTCAGGCCGTGGCGTGCGTCGATCAGCACGCAGGTGCGGCGCAGTTCCTGCCGCCCCTTGAGATATGAATTGACCAGCTTGGTCCAGTTCATCACATGGCCTTTGGGGGCCCGGGCATAGCCGTAGCCCGGCAGGTCGGCCAGCATCAGGCGCGCGCCCAGATCGAAGAAATTGATCTGTTGTGTGCGGCCCGGCGTGTTCGACGTGCGGGCCAGATCCTTGCGTCCGGTCAGGGCGTTGATCAGTGACGACTTGCCGACGTTGGACCGCCCGGCAAAGGCGATTTCGGGAAGGGGACTGTCGGGAACCTGGGCAAGGCTCGCCGCACCCAGAAGGAAGGTTGCCTCCCGGGCGAACAGCAGGCGCCCGTTTTCCAACAGGGTGTCGTCGGGTGCCGCCCCGGAATCCAGTCCGGGTGTTATGTCTCCCGGCTGGTTCATGGATTGGTGCTCCTAGCGGGAAAGTGGCTCAGGCCTTGACGCCCATCTTTCGCATGATGATCCACTGTTGGCCAATGGAAAGCAGGTTGTTCCAGGTCCAATAAATCACCAGACCGGCGGGGAAGGTGGCCAGCAGGAAGGTGAAGATCAGCGGCAGGAACATCATGATCTTGGCCTGCATGGGGTCCGTCGGCTGCGGGTTCAGCTTCTGCTGCAGGTACATGGAAATGCCCATCAACAGCGGCCATACGCCGATCATAAGGAACTCCGGCGGGGTCCAGGGGATCAGCCCGAACAGGTTGAAAATGGTCGTCGGATCGGGCGCCGACAAATCCTTGATCCAGCCGTAGAACGGCGCGTGACGCATTTCGATGGTCACGAACAGAACCTTGTAAAGGGCGAAGAACACGGGAATCTGAAGCAGGATCGGCAAACAGCCCGAGGCCGGGTTGGCACCTTCTCGCTTGTACAGCGACATCATTTCTTCGTTCAGCTTGACCTTGTCGTCGCCGTACCGTTCGCGCAGCTTGGTCATTTCCGGCTGCAGCTTCTTCATCTTGCTCATACTTTCGTAGGATTTGTTGGCAAGCGGGAAGAAGACGATTTTGATGCCGACGGTCAGAATCAGGATCGCGAGACCCAGGTTCAGGACGTGGTTTTCAAGCCACAGCAGGGCATAGAAGATCGGCCGCGTCAGGAAGTAGAACCAGCCCCAGTCGATGGCCAGATCGAACCGTTCGATGCCCAGGTTTTCCTCGTAGGCATCCAGGATGCGGACCTGTTTGGCGCCCGCGAACAGGCGGTTTTCCGCCGCCCCCGTGGTGCCCGGGGCGACCTTGACGCCGGTGCCCAGAAAATCGACCTGATAGGTGTCGATCAGGCCGGCCTTGCGGTAGACATAGCGCTTGGTGACGTTGGCGTCCTTATTGGGCAGCAGGGCCGTCAGCCAGTATTTGTCGGTAATGCCGATCCAGCCGCCCATGCCCGTTTCGGAAATGAGTTTGCTATCCTGGATGTCGTCATAGTCGACTTCTTTCAGTTCGCCGCTGTTCACGCCCAGAAGGCCTTCGTGCAGGATATAGAAGCCCGAGGTCTCCGGCGTGCCCTGGCGGGAAATCAGGCCGTAGGGGAACAGCTCGACCGCGTTCGTCCCCTTATTGGTGACGTTCTGGGTCACCTTGAACATGAAGTTCTTGTCGATCTCATACGTGCGGGCGAACACCAGGCCCTCGCCGTTGTCCCAGGTCAGGGTCACGGGTGTGTCCGGGGTCAGGGTTTTCGCGGAAGCGGTCCAGACAGTATCCGCGTTCGGCACCTTGGCGGCCTTCTTCCCGCCGCCCGGCTGCGCCGCGGTCCAGCCGAAATCGGCGAAATAGGCGTCAGACGCGCCGCGCGGGCTCAACAGCGTGATGGGCGGGCTGTTCTTGTCCAGGGTCTCGCGGTAGTCGGCCAGGATTAGGTCGTCGATCCGCCCGCCCTTAAGGGCGATGGAACCACTCAGGCGTGGCGTCGAAATGGTAATGCGCGGGGTTTCCGCCAATACTTCGTCGCGGCTAGCCTTAGGCGAGACGTTGGGCGCGGACATCTGCGGCGTGCCCGGGGCCTGCGGCGGAACGGCGGTCGTATTCGCCGGATTGGCACCCGGTTGTGCCGGCTGGCCCGGCGCGCCGGGCTGGGTCGTTTGCGCGGCTTGCTGCGGCTGCGGCGGTTGGGTGCTTTTGAAGAAAAGCTCGAACCCCAAAAGGACGGCGACCGAAAGGACCACGGCCAGGATCAGATTTTTGTTTTCAATCATTGTTCTTCTACGACCCGTGCGGTTGGGGAATGTGGGTGTGTTTATGGGATTTCGGGCAAACGGCGGGCGGAACCGGATCGACACCGCCCCGATGCCAGGGATTGCAGCGCAGAACGCGGCGGACGGCCATGCCCATGCCGCGGACGAACCCGTGGGTTTCCAGGGCGTCCCGGGCATATTCCGAACATGTAGGATGAAAGCGGCAGGATGCTGGCGCCAGCGGCGATAGGAAAAGCTGATAGCCCCGGATCAGGGCGCGGGCGAGGCGGGCCGGAATAGCGGCAATCGTCGGCGCCATCATCTCAGTTCTCCGCGTTCTCCCGGCGGCTCCGGCCACCACGGCCCGAACCACCCCCTTTGTGTCCCGTCTCGACCCGCTCCAGCGCTTTGCGCAGGTCGCCGATCAAGGCCGGAAAGGCCCGGCCCAAGGTGCCCTGGCGTCCGATCAGGACATAGTCGTGTCCTGCTTTCCCCCATTCGGGCAGCACCTGTTCGGCAACTGCCCGCAGGCGCCTGCGCGCCCGATTGCGGACCACGGCGTTGCCGACCTTGCGGGTGACGGTAAATCCGGCCCGGATGTCCTGGCCGATGTCGTCCCGCTTAAGCGCCTGCAACACCAGACCCGGCGCCGCCCACTTTTGCCCTTTGCGCGCCACCGTCAGAAAGTCGGCGCGGCGTTTCAGCCTCGGCACCGTGGGTGACATGGCGGCTCGCTTCCGGCTTTTGGACGGGAACGGGCGCTGTTAAGCGGACAGGCGCTTGCGGCCCTTGGCGCGCCGCGCCGCCAGTACCCGCCGGCCGCCGGCAGTCGCCATACGGCTACGGAAACCGTGGCGGCGCTTGCGAACGAGCTTGCTCGGCTGATATGTGCGTTTCACGCGACGTCTCCTTACGAAAATGAGCCCGCTTTTTAAGGCCTTGGTCCCATGAAGTCAACGGGCCTGGGCGATTTGCCGCGAATCGCTGAAAAAAGCCGGTTTTTCAAACAATTGACCGAGCGTTCACGGTCAATTGACCCGCCCGTGAAGTGCAATTCCCTGTCCCTTTGGCTATCCAGGGGATAGAAACCGGTAGGATAAGATGCTTTCCGGTCATCCCGGGAACAGGGGCAACACATGAATAAGGTCATTGACCGCGACCCGAAAGCGGCCGGCGATGCGCCCGATAGCGCCGCAGCGGGCGGGTTTTCCGTCAAGCGCATGATGCCGCTTGCGGTCATCGCCGTGGCCATGGCCCTGTTCTTCATATTCGATCTTCATACCTATATTTCGTTCGATGCGTTGAAGACCCATCGCATGACCATACTCGATTACTATGCCGAACATCAGGCGCTGACGATCTTCATATTCGGTGCTGCCTATACGGTGGTCGTGGCGCTGTCGATCCCGGGGGCGATCTGGATGACGCTGTTGGCCGGGTTCGTATTCGGCACGGCCTTGGGGGCCGCCGTGGTCATCGTCGCGGCGACGCTGGGCTCGTTGATCGTGTTTTTGGCCGCGCGCTACGCCATCGGCGACCTTCTGTATAAAAAGGCCGGGCCCTTCGTGCGCCGCATGGAGGAAGGGTTCCGTAAGAACGCTTTTTCCTACCTGATGTTCCTGCGTCTGGTGCCGCTGTTTCCGTTCTGGCTGGTCAATCTGGTGCCGGCGTTCCTGAACGTGGGGGCTACGGCCTTCGTCGTCGCCACCGTGTTGGGCATTGCGCCGGCGACGGTCGTGTTTTCCAGCGTCGGCAACGGTCTGGGCGCCGTGCTGGACCGGGGCGGGATGCCGGATCTGTCGATCGTGTTCGAGCCGCACATCTTGGGGCCCCTTCTGGGCCTGGCGGTCTTGGCACTGATTCCGGTGGTTTTGCGTAAATTCAAGGAACGCCGCGAAAATGCGAACGGGTCGTGCAATGGCTGAGGTGACGCCCGCCTTGATCGATACCGACATCTGCGTGATCGGCGCGGGCTCGGGCGGGCTGTCTGTCGCCGCCGGGGCATCGCAGATGGGCGCCAGGGTGGTCCTGCTGGAAAAAGGTGAAATGGGCGGCGATTGCCTGAATTACGGCTGCGTGCCGTCCAAGGCCCTGCTGGCCGCCGGACATGCGGCGGCGGCTGTGCGCCATGCCGGGCGGTTCGGTGTGCGGGCAACGCTGGACGGCATCGACGGCAAGGCCGTCTACGACCATGTGGAAAGTGTGATCGGTGCCATCCGGCCGCTGGATTCACAGGAACGGTTCGAAGGCCTGGGCGTGACCGTGATCCGCGAAGAAGGCCGTTTCACCGGCCCGGACCGGGTGCAGGCCGGGTCGACGGAAATTCGCGCCAAACGGTTCGTTATTGCGACCGGGTCGTCCGCCGCCGTGCCGCCGATCCCCGGGCTGGACGGCGTGCCCTACCTGACCAATGAAACCATGTTCTCCCGCGATGCCTTGCCGGACCGGTTGCTCATCATCGGTGGCGGGCCCATCGGGGTCGAAATGGCCCAGGCCCATGCGCAATTGGGCTGTAAGGTCACGGTGCTGGAAATGTTTTCGATCATGGCCAATGACGATCCGGAACTGGTCGATGTCGTACGCAAGGCCCTGGTCGCCGACGGCATCGAGCTGTTGGAAGGGATCGCGGTCAAGGATGTGGCGCAATCGGACGATGGTATCAAGGTCACGGTCGAACAGGACGGCCAAAGCCGCGTGATCGACGGCAGTCATATCCTGGTTGCCGCCGGCCGGCGGGCCAATGTGGCGGGCCTGGACCTGGACAAGGCCGGGGTCGAATATTCACCCAAGGGCATCACGGTTGATCGGCGCCTGCGCACGACCAATAAGAAAATCTTCGCCATCGGCGACGTGGCGGGCGGGCTGCAATTCACCCATGTCGCGGGTTATCATGCGGGCGTGGTCATCAAGAACGCCCTGTTCCGCATCCCGGCCAAGGCCGATCATTCGACGGTGCCCTGGGTGACCTATACCGCGCCCGAACTGGCGCAGGTCGGGTGCACGGAAAAGGCCGCCAAGGACGAGGGCATCGCGTTCGATGTGCTGTGCTGGCCGTTCCATGAAAACGACCGCGCCCAGGCCGAACGGCGGACCGAAGGCCTGGTCAAGGCCATCATCACGCCCAAGGGTAAGATATTGGGCTGCGGCATCGTGGGGGCCGGCGCCGGCGAACATATCCAGATTTGGGGCCTGGCCCTGTCCAAAGGCATGAAGGTGGGCGATCTGGCCCAGACCATCGTGCCCTATCCGACCTTGGGCGAAGTGTCCAAACGCGCCGCCGGCAGTTTCTTCACGCCGAAGCTGTTCAGTGACCGGACCCGTGCCATCGTTCGCTTCCTCTTGAAGCTTGGATAACGAGAGGCCTACCCTGACCGTCATGGCCGATCAAAACCCGCACCTGCCCCGGGCCCACCAAAGCCTGTCCGCACGTCTTCTCGTGCTGACGGTGGTGTTCGTTATGCTGGCGGAATTGTTCATCTACACGCCGTCGGTCGCCCGGTTCCGCAAGAACTATCTGGAAGAACGCATTCATGCCGCTCATCTGGCGACCCTTGCCGTGGAAAGCATGCCCGGCCAGGCCGCCGACGAAAAGATGGGTCGGACCCTTCTGAAAAACACGGATGCCTACGCGATTTCCCTGAAGCAGGATGATCGTCGCATTCTGATCGCGGGCGGCGAGATGCCGCCCCATGTGGATGCGGAATGCAATCTGATGAACCGGTCCTTCCTGGGCTGGATCAAGGATGCCTTCGATACCTTGTTTCAGACGGAAAACAGGATCCTGCGTGTGGTCGGCGAAACGCCCAAGCGCCCCGGCGTTCAGATCGAGGTCTATATCGACGAAACCCCCATGCGCCAGGAAATGTACGCCTATTCGGGGCGGATTTTTCAACTGTCGATCGTGATTTCGCTGTTCACGGCGGGGCTGCTGTACATCACGTTGATGATGTTGATGGTCCGGCCCATGCGCCGCATCACCCAAAGCATGGCCAGTTTCCGACGCGCGCCCGAGGACGAAACCCGTATCTTCATGCCCTCCGACCGGCCGGACGAAATCGGCATCGCCCAGCGCGAACTGACGGTGATGCAGCAGGAACTGCGTATGGCGCTGCGCCAGAAGGACCGCTTGGCGATGCTGGGGGCGGCGGTCACCAAGGTCAATCACGATCTGCGCAATTCGCTTGCCACGGCCATGCTGATCGGTGACCGCCTGGCGGCCAGCGACGATCCCGACGTGCAGAAACTGGTGCCGCGCATGTTCCGGGCCATGGACCGGGCGGTCAATCTGTGCGGGCAGACATTGGATTACGCCTCGGCGACCATGCCGACCTTGACGGTTAAACGGATTTCCCTGGCGGAAATCGTGATCATGGCGGGTGAGACTTTGACCCAGGAAAGCCCCGGGTCCCAGGAAGGTGCCGGCGATGGTGGGGCGGCGTCGGCCGGGTTCGAATGGAAAAGCGACGTGCCCGACACCATCGAGATCACGGCCGATGCGGCCCAGATGTTGCGGGTGTTCGAAAACCTGGGCCGCAATGCACGGGAAGCAGGGGCGGCATCGGTCCATATCGCGGCCTTTGTCGAAGACGACACATTGATCGTCGAGGTCACCGACAATGGCCCCGGCATGCCCGGCTTGGCCAAAGAGCATCTGTTCCAGCCGTTCGCCGGATCGGCGCGCGAAGGCGGCACGGGCCTGGGCCTGGTCATCGCGCGCGAGGTCATTCACGCCCATGGCGGAGAGATCGAATTGGCGCGCACGGATGCCGACGGTACGACCTTCCGCCTGCGCCTGCCGGCGGCGTGATCGTCGTTGCGCGGATTGGACGGCATCTCTAAAGTCCCGGGTCGGGGCTGGCATCGCAATCTGACGTAGCAGTGGAGGATTTGCCGATATGGCCCCGCCGTCCAAACAACCGACCTGGAATCCCGGGCAATACCTGAAATTCGCGGGCCAGCGCATGCGCCCGGCCATTGATCTGATGAATCAGGTCGCCCTTGATGCACCGGATACGGTCTATGACCTGGGCTGCGGCCCCGGCAACATCACGCCGTTTCTCAAAGGCCGCTGGCCGACAGCGCGCCATGTGGGGATCGATTCATCGGCGGAAATGTTGGACAAGGCACGGGCCGAACACCCCGACGACGAATGGGTGCAGGGCGATGCCGCCACCTGGGCGCCGGAAGCCCCGGCGCAACTGATTTATTCCAACGCGGCCCTGCAATGGATCGACAATCACGCGGTTTTGTTTCCGCGCCTGATGGATCAACTGGCGCCGGGCGGCGTGCTGGCCGTGCAAATGCCGCACAACCATGCAGCACCCTCCCATATGGGCATGCGCGAAGTGGCCGAGAACGGCCCCTGGCGGTCAAAGCTGGAGCCGGTGCTTCGCGAATTCCCCGTCCATGACCCGGACGTCTATTACGACTACCTCGCCCCCCATGCGGCCAGCCTGAACATTTGGGAATCGGTCTATGCCCAGGTCATGGAGGGTGACAACCCCATTGCCGAATGGACCAAGGGCTCGGCCTTGAAACCGCTGTTGGATGCCCTGCCGGATGCGGATGAAAACGCGGCCTTTTTCCAGGCCTATTCCGCGCGCATGCAGGACGCCTATCCCAAACGGGCCGACGGCAAGACCCTGTTCCATTTCCGCCGGCTGTTCATCGTCGCGGTCAAATAGTCAAAGGGCCGGTTTGCAGGTCCTGGCCACGCCGTTCTCTCCGGTAATTCTTACCGCACCCTGGTGTTCCCAGACTTCGGCCAGGCCATCGCCGTAACGCGCGCCCGAGGCCGAGGCCACCCGGGCGAGAATGTGTTCGCGGCCGTCTTCCCGCCATAGGACGAAATCACCCTGACCGGGTTTCGGCCAGGCGAGCGTTAGGGCGGCGCCATTGGTGCAGATGTAAGCCTGGGCGGGTCCAAAGGAAACCTGCCCTTCGTCCCCGGTATCGCCCAGGACGATGCCTTCGCGCCGTCTGTCGGCCCCGCCGTTCAGGCCGCGGGATGTTTTCAGAATGCCTTGCAGGCCGCTGATCATGCGGTTGACGGCGACCTGATGGCCCATGCCGTTCAAGGCGGCGATGGCGGGAATCAGCGGTTCCTCGATTTCCATGCCGCGGCCCCGGTTCATGACATGGGGCAGATCCGCCGCCGTCTGCATGTCCAAGCCCCAGGCCAGCACGCCCAGGATCGCCCGCGCCGTATAGCCGATGATGCGCGAGCCGCCGGGCGAGCCGACGGCCATGACGAAGTCGCCGTCCCGGTCCAGAACGATGGTCGGCGACATGGAAGACCTTGGCCGCTTGCCGGGGGCGACCCGGTTGGGGGCGGGCTTGCCCCGCCATTCCGGTCGGAACGAGAAATCCGTCAATTCGTTGTTCAGCAAAAAGCCCCGCACCATCAGGCGCGAACCGAACGCACTTTCCACCGTGGTGGTGAAGGAAACCGCGTTTCCGAACTGGTCGGCGATGCTCATATGCGCGGTCGAAAGGCCCTTCAATGGGTCGCGGGGCCCCAGATAGGCTTCCTTGGCTCCCGGCGGAATGCCCGGATCGACCAGTCCTTGAATGGCGCGGTCGGGCGATATCAGTTTGGCCCGTTCCGCCAAGTATCCGGGATCGACCATGCCTGGGGCGGGGACGGAAACGAAATCGCTGTCCCCCACATAGGCAGCGCGGTCGGCGAAGGCGAGTTGTTCGGCCTCGGCGATCAGGTGCAGGGACCGGGGTGCGTTGGGCCCCCTATCGGCCAAGGGAAAATGATTGAGAATTCCGAGCGCCTGTCCGACCGCAAGCCCGCCCGAAGACGGCGGCCCCATGCCGCAGACCGTGTAGCCTTGATAACCGGCGCAGACGGCCGGCCGTTTCTTAGCCTGGTATGACGCGATGTCGGCCGTGGTCATGACTGCGGGATGATGGGGGGCATGGGTTACGGCGTCGGCCATGGCGCGGGCGAGGTCGCCGGAATAAAAGGCATCGGCACCCTTGTCGGCGATCCGTTCCAGGGTTTGGGCCAGTTCCGGGTTCTTCAGAATGGTGCCGGCGGGTTTCGGTGTGTCGCCGTCGAAGAAATAGGCTTTGGCGGCGGGCACCTTCGCCAGATGACGGTCGCCTGCGATCTGACGGGCCAAGCGTTCCGAAATGGGGAAGCCGTCGCGCGACAACCGGATCGCGGCCTGAAACAGGCGGGCCCAGGGCAGGCGCCCGTGGTCCTTATGGGCCAGTTCCAACATGCGGACGACGCCCGGCACGCCCACGGCGCGGCCGCCCAGGATGGCGTCGCGGTAGGGAATGGGCCCGCCCCGGGAATCCAGGAACATATCCTCGGTCGCCGAAGCGGGGGCCGTTTCCCGCCCGTCATAGGTTTCGATCCCGCGTGCCGCCGCGTCATAGCGCACCAGGAAACCGCCGCCGCCGATGCCCGAGGACTGGGGTTCGACCAGGGTCATGACCATCTGGGCCGCGATGGCGGCATCGACCGCGCCGCCGCCTTCGTTCAGGATGTCCAGGGCGGCCTGGGCCGCCAGGGGATGGCTGACGGAAACAGCATGGTTCTGATAATGCCGTCCGATCCAGGGCCGGTCCGGATCGGGGGCGATCTGTGGGGGGGCGGACACGCAGCCGAAGAGAAGTGCGGCAGCCAGAAAGATGGAAATTCGGGGAAAGCGGTGCATGATTTCCTAGGTGTAGCCCATGGTTACAGCCGGGTCCATCGCCCCTATTTGACCGACCGTGCGGGTCTGGTAAAGTCCCGCGCTCCAACCAAACAACCTTGCCGAGGCAGGCATGGCGCGCATCACCGTCGAAGACATCAAATCCCGCAAAGTGGCCCAGGGGGCGACGCCGATCGTGTCGCTTACGGCCTATACCCAACCCATGGCCAAGTTCCTGGACCCGCATTGCGATTTTCTGCTGGTCGGCGATTCGCTTGCCATGGTCGTTTACGGCCTGGAAACCACGCGCGGCGTGACCATCGAAATCATGTGCGCCCACGGCCGTGCCGTGACCCGGGGGGCGAAACAGGCCCTGGTCGTGGTCGACCTGCCCCAGGGAACCTATGAGGATTCCACCAAGCAGGCCGTGGCTTCGGCTAAGCGCGTGATCGACGAGACCGAAGCCCAGGCCGTCAAGCTGGAAGGCGGCGTGGAGATGGCCGATACGGTCGCCGCCATCGTGGCTTCCGGCGTGCCGGTGTTGGGCCATGTCGGATTGTTGCCGCAAAAGGCCGAACATCGGGGGGCCTTCAAGATTCAGGGCCGCGACGACGAGGGTGCCAAGAAGGTCATCGCCGATGCCCTGGCGATCGATGCCGCCGGTGCCTTCGCCATGGTTGTCGAAGGCACGGTCGAACCCGTGGCCCGGGATCTGACCGAACAGGTGTCGATCCCGACCATCGGCATCGGTGCCTCGCCTGTTTGTGACGGGCAAATCCTGGTGACCGAGGACATGCTGGGCCTGTTCGCCGACTTCACACCCAAGTTCGTGCGCAAATACGCCAAATTGGGCGACGCCATCGAATTGGCGGTCAAGGAATACGCCCAGGATGTCCGCACCGGTGCTTTTCCCGGCCTGGAACACTGCTTCGGCGTCGAAAAGAAATAACACCATGAGCGCGGCATTACCGCTCGACACGGTGCGTACCATCGCGGATTTGCGCGCGCGTATTAATGGGTGGCGCGCCGACGGTCTGCGGATCGGCCTGGTGCCGACCATGGGGGCGCTGCATGCGGGCCATATCGCCCTGGTGAAACAATCTGTTCAGGCCTGTGATAAGACCGTGGTGACGTTGTTCGTCAATCCGGCGCAATTCGGCCCCAACGAAGATTTCGCAGTCTATCCCCGCGATGAAACACGCGATGCGGCCCTGGTCGCGGCCGAAGGGGCGGACCTTTTGTTCGCGCCCGGCGTGGACGAGGTCTATCCCGGCGGCCATTCGACCCAGGTTCATGTCGGCGGGATCGGCGACGTGTTGGAAGGCGAATACCGGCCTGGGTTTTTTACCGGCGTGGCCACGGTGGTGACCAAACTCTTGCTGCAGTCCCTGCCTGACGAGGCCTTTTTCGGGGAAAAGGATTATCAGCAGCTTCAGGTCATCAAGAAACTGATCCGTGATTTGGACATTCCCGTCACGGCGACGGGGGTCGCGACCGTGCGGGAAGATGACGGCTTGGCCCTGTCGTCCCGTAATGCCTACCTCATGCCGGAAGAACGGAGCCAAGCACCGGTACTGCATGGCACCCTGGCCCAGGTCGCTGAACAGGTCGGGCGCGGCGAAGACCCGCGTGCCCAGGAAGAATGGGCCCGGGGGCAGTTGGAACGGGCCGGTTTCTGGCAGGTCGACTACGTCACCGTGCGCGATGCGGTCACGTTGGAAGAAGCCAAGGATGCGTCACGGCCTGCCCGTGTTCTGGCGGCGGCCTGGTTGGGCAAGGCGCGGCTGATCGACAACGTTCCGGTGTAGAATCCTTCACGGTTGGGATGATCAGACGGGTTTGCCGACAGGTGCAAGGTCGACGCGCGCGATCATCCCTTTCAGGTCGTCTGTTGCGGGCGGGTAGATATCCATGACACGGGGGTCATGGCCGGGCACGACGTGGTCCCGGCTGTCGGCCAGGCGTTCGACCTTTTTGTGGCCTTCCAGCATGTCGCCGATATGGACGACCGTGGGATAGGGGTTCTTATCCAGCCAGTTGGCGTAAAGATGCATGGCGTCGGACGCCAGAACGACCCAGCCCCGTTCCGTCCAGGCACGCACGAACATCATGCCCTGGGTATGGCCGCCCACATGGTGCAGGGTCAGGCCGGGGAATAATTCTTCGTCACCGTCGTGAAATTCGACCCGGTCTTTGTACAGTTCGCGCACCATGCCGCAGACGTCTTCGATGTCGTAGGAATGGCGCAGATGGCCGTAACGCATGTAGCGGCCGGTCATGAAAGCCATTTCCCGGTCTTGAACGTGAAAGGTCGCCTTGGGGAATTTGTCCAGGTTGCCGCCGTGGTCGTAATGCATATGGGTGATGACCACGTCCGTGACCTCGGCCGGATCGATGTTGATCAGTTTCAGGCTTTCGACCGGGCAGCGGAAAAACGTGCGGCCGCGGGCCGTGGCGGCGGCTTCCTCGAAGCCCGTATCGACGACGACGGTGCGGTGATCCGACACGCAGGCCCAGATGTAATAGTCGATGGGGTAGGGCGCGTCGTGGGGGTCGGGCGGGTTCATGAAATTGCGCGCCGCCGTACGGTCGTGGGTGCCGTATTTGATGGCGTAAAGTTTGTAGGTCTCGGTCATGGATGGAGGTCTCCTTGAGTAACCGTTCGCCGATGTTTGTGGGTTAGGCGAATTGATCGGCGACGGCGCGGCGCATGAACAGGCAAAGCGGCAGGGGAACCAGAATCGTTGCTGCCATGGCCAGCATCGCGGGGGTCAGCCCGAAGCTGTCGCCGATCAACCCGAACGCCATGGGGCCTACGATCATGGCCCCCGTGGCGATGGAATAGATCACGGCGAAGCCGCGGGCCTGGCGTTCCGGTTCGATCAGGTCGCCGACCGTGCCGTAGGTGATGGAGGACCCGCCCTGCAACACCATGCCCAGAACGGGCAACAGGACATAGGCGGCCAGGGTCGGCAGCAGCAGGATCGCGACGATGCCCGCGGCGGTGAGAATTTCCACCAGCACCAGGGAGCGGACCACGCCCAGGCGTTCGGCCAGATATCCGCAGCCGAATTTCCCGAAGGCACCCCCCGCCAGGGTCAGAACCACGGCAAAAGCGCTGAGTGCGGTCGGAACTTCCTTTTCGATCATCAGGAAGGCGACGAAGGTCAGAAAGCCGCCCTGAACCACGGTGTCGATCAGGACGATGCCGCATAGGGCAGAGAACGCGGGTTTGTCCTTGATCCCCCATCCCTTCGGCGCGGTCACGGCATCGCCGTCCTGATGGGGGCGGGGCGAGGTTCCGGCACCGGCGCGGCCCAGGGCGGCGATCACCGCGATGCCGCCCAATATGGCGGCAGCACCGAATGCAATCACCGTGTCCTGCCAGACGATGCCGGCCCCGATCGACAGGGTGAACAGGCCGGCGAAGGTCAGCTTGCCCACGTCGCCGAAGGAATTGTAGGTGCCCAGTGCCGTACGCCGGCCCTGGCTGCCGAAGATGCGGGTGACCAGAGCGGAACACAGGGTGTGCTGGAACCCGCCGCCGATGCCCGCGATCAGCAGGACCACGACGATGGCCGTGAACCCGTCGGCCCAGGCAAGGGCCACGTATCCGGCACCGGCGGCGATCAGGCCGAAGCCGATCAGGACCCGTTCACCGATGCGTTCCGACAACATGCCGGACGGCAGTTCGAACAGGGTCATGGCCGTGCGGTTGGCGGCACGGATGATGCCGACCTGGGCATAGGACAGGCCGAACGCCTGTGCCAGCACGGGCAGCAGGACGTAGAGAACATCCGTCAGGCCGTCCTGAATGCTATGCGCCGTACAGCAGGATGCCAGCGTCAGGCGGCGGCGCGATGTCTCAGTTCGAGACATTGGGCGCAAGGTCGACCCTGGCGACGATCCCTTTCAGGTCTTCGGACGCGGGCGGATAATATTCCAGCACCAGGGGGTCGTGCCCCGGCACCACGTGGTCCGGGCTGTCGGCCAGACGGGCGACTTTCTTGTGGCCTTCCAGCATATCGCCGATGTGAAGGACCGTGGGGAATGGGTTCTTGTGCTGCCAGTTGGCATAAAGATGCATGGCGTCCGATGCCAGCACGACCCAGCCCCGTTCGGTCCAGGCGCGCACGAACATCATGCCCTCGGTATGGCCGCCCACATGATGCAGGGTCAGCCCGGGGAACAACTCCTCGTCGCCGTCATGGAATTCGACTCGGTCTTTGTACAGTTCCTGAACCAAAAGACAGACATCATCGGCATCGAAGGAATTGCGCAGCGCCGGATAGCGCATGTAACGCCCGGTGACATAGGACATTTCCCGGTCCTGAATATGGAACATGGCCTTTGGGAATTTGTCGAAATTTCCGCTGTGGTCGTAATGCATGTGGGTCACGACCACGTCCGTGACCTCGGCCGGGTCCACGCCGACCAGTTTCAGGCTTTCCGCCGGGCAGCGGAACATGGTCCGCCCCCGCTTGCCGCAGCCCGCTTCTTCGTTGAAGCCGGTGTCGATGACCACCGTGCGGTTTTCCGACACACAGGCCCAGACGTAATAGTCGATGGGATAAGGCGCGTCGTGCGGATCGGGCGGATGCATGAAGTTCATGGATTGGGGGCGGGGATCGTGGGTGCCGTATTTTATGGCGTAAAGCTTATAGGTCTCGGTCATGGCGTGGTGTCTCCTCGTGGCACGAGCCTAGGCCGCGATTCCCAGCCTCGCAAGCTTCATCCACCCCGGATTTCCCCAGTTCTCATGGCCTTGCAATGGGCTTAGGGAATTTTAAGATGCTTCAAAAATATGACTTTGGTCACGTGGGCCGACATATTATGCGCTTATCGTCCATGACTTCTTGCTAGGTGCCTAAAAACGCCGGGAATCGCTACACTTCGGGAAATTTGATTTAGCCGGAGGAGCTATTCACCGATGGCCGCATTGATCGATTACCTGTTCGGTTCTGCATCTTTCGTTCCCCATGGGTATTGCCTTATGTGGCGCCCGGATTTGGTCGCCATGCATGCCATTTCCGATGCCTTGATCGCGATCGCCTATTTTTCGATACCCGGTGCCATTTACCTGTTCATCAAACAGCGAGCCGATTTCGAATTCAAATGGACGGCGGTCCTGTTCGTTGCGTTCATCGCCCTTTGCGGATTCACCCATATCGCGGGATTGGTGACCTTGTGGCAGCCCTATTACGGCTTGCAGGGCATGGTTAAGGCGGCGACGGCGACGGTGTCGATCCTGACCGCCATTTCCCTTTGGCCGCTGCTGCCGAAACTGATGGCCATGCCCAGCCCGTTCCAATTGCGCGAGGTCAATCTTCGGCTTGAAGACGAGATCGCCCGCCACAAACGTACCGAACAGGAATTGATCCAGGCCCGCGATAGCCTTGAGCAACGGGTGTTGGAACGCACGCGTGAACTGGAATATGCCTTGGAGGCGCAGACGAATGCGGAACGTCAGCTTGCCAACCGGGCCGCGGAACTGGAGCGCTCCAACCGGGAACTGGACGATTTCGCCCATGTCGCCTCCCACGACTTGAAGGAACCGATCCGGGGCATCGCCAATACGGCGACCTTCTTCCTTGAAGATCACGGTGACGCGCTGAAGGATGCCGCGCGCAAGCAGATCGAAACCATTATCCGTCTGGCGGCACGGATGGATAATTTTCTCAACGATCTGCTGACTTATTCCCGTTACGGTCATACCAAAATGGGTTTCCGGACGGTTGATACGCGGCCGATGGTCATGGATATCCTGGACGAACTGCGCCCAATGATCGAAGAGCATGACGCTCGGGTCGTGGTTCAAGACACCATGCCGTCGGTCTACTGTGATCGGACGCGGGTTTGTGAAGTGTTCCGCAATTTGATCACGAATGCCCTGAAGTACAATGACAGTGCGGAAAAATCGGTCGAAATCGGCGCCCTACCGCCTGATGCGGACGGGCCGGACACGACATTCTTCGTCAAGGACAACGGGATTGGCATTGCCGCCGATTTTGGCGAGCGGATTTTCAGCATGTTCAAGCGCCTGCATGGGCGGGATGAATATGGCGGCGGGTCGGGTGCCGGACTTGCGATCGCAAAGCGCATCGTCGAACAACATGACGGGCGCATTTGGTATGAACCGGCACCGCAAGGCGGGTCCATCTTCTGGTTCACGTTGAATGCGGTTCAGTCGGAGGAAGAAACCGATGGCTGATCGGGGAATCCTGCTGATCGAGGACAGCCCGGAGGACGCCGAGGCAATTATCCGCGCGTTGAAACAGGCCGGGTTGGAGCAGCCCGTTACGCACATTCCTGATGGTGACCGGGCGATCAGATTTTTCGATACAATCCGCAGCGGCGACGCCGGACGCCCGGCGCTGATCTTGTTGGACCTGAATATGCCCGGAACCGACGGCCGGGAAGTCTTGAAGCGATTAAAGTCGGCGGAGGACACAGCCGATATTCCGGTCCTGGTCTTCACCTCGTCGTCACGTGAACGGGATATAGAAGATTCATACCAAGCCGGTGCGAACAGCTATTTGCAGAAGCCCGTGGATTACGAAAGCCTTCTGAAAACGGCGGAGTCCGTCATGGAATACTGGTTTCGGACGGTGCTCATTCCGCCGCCGAAAGGCTTGAGACCATGAAGGTCTTGGTCATAGAAGACAGCCCCGAAGATCGGGCGCTGTACCGGCGATATTTGACCCATGCCGGCGGCTTTGATGTGGTCGATACGGAAACCCTGCGTGATGCCAAATTACAGTTCCGGACGTTCACGCCGGATTGCGTGCTGGTCGATTTCAACCTGCCCGATGCCGACGGGTTCGGTGTTATCGAGGCATTGCGGTCCGATCAAATGTCCTTTCCCTGTGCCTTCATCATTGTGACCGGGGAAGGCAGCGAACATCTTGCCGTCACCTCATTTCGGTCGGGCGCGGATGATTACGTCGCCAAAGACAGTCTGACCCCTGACCTTTTGCAGTCTTCCATCCAAAAAGCCGTGGGGCGTGTCCAGGCCCGTCAGGAACGGCAACGCTATCTTCAGGCGCTGGAGTATTTCGCATCGATCGCGGCGCATGATCTCAAAGCACCGTTACAGACGGTCAAAGGCTATACGGAGCTGACCAAGTTCGGCGGCAACGAAATTTCCGAGACCACGCGCGGGGATTACTTGGATCTCGTTCTGGAATCCTGCAGCCGGATGGAATCATTGATCGACGGTCTGTTGGCTTACGCCCACTCGGGGGAAGATGCGCCCCGCCTTGTCCTGGTCGATGTCGGAAAAACCGTCGAGGACGTGATGAAGGTTCTGGCCGGAAAAATTCAGGATACGGGCGCGCGGATTCAGGTCGGCGACCTGGGAACCGTCATGGGTGACGCGCTCGGCATTCATCAGGTGTTTCAGAATCTCATCGATAACGCCATGCAGTATGCCGATAGGGGGGCGCCGCAAATTAATCTGTCTGCGACGCAATTCGGGGATTGGGCAATCTATTCCGTCTCCGACAACGGACCCGGCGTACCCGACCATGAACGGGAAAGGGTGTTCATGCCGCTTGTCCGCTTGGGCGATAGGGAAAAGCGTCAAGGGCACGGCCTGGGCCTTGCCATCTGCCAGCAGATTATCGAACGCCACGGTGGCCGGATTTGGGTCAACAAGGAAACCGATGGGGGGGCGACGTTTTGTTTTTCGCTGCCCCTGAAGGCCGATTATTCGGAATTCGACGATTGACCCCCAGCCGCCGGGAATCGCCCGCGCGGCCCGCTTTTATGCTAGATTGCAGGTATGGATACACACGAACTTCTTGCCGCCATCAATATGGCGCTCGTCCAGATGGACGAACAGCCCGAAGACATGCACGAGGTTCATCTCCGTCTGCTTGAATTGTTGGACCAGCTCAAGGCGACGGGGGCGGACCTGCCTTCGGATTTGGTGGCGCTTGAACAACGCCTAGCCGAGGACGTCGAGGGCGTGACGCCGAACACCTAGGCAAGCGCGCCCGAGATACCGGCCCGAGACGCTATTCCGCACCCTTATAGGTGATGCGGTAGACCGCCCCACGGGCATCATCCGAAACCAAAAGCGATCCATCCGGCAGCTCTTTAATGTCGACCGGGCGCCCCCACTTTGATCCGTCGGGGCGCAGGAAGCCGGTCGCGAAGGGCTCCCAGGAAAGGGCGTTCTCGGTCTGTTTGTCGAACCGCACCCGGGCGACGCGATAGCCGTCGGGTACGCTGCGGTTCCAGGACCCGTGATGGGCGACGAAGACATCGCCCCGGGCGTCTGCGGGAAACATTTTTCCGTTGTAAAAACTCATGCCCAATGATGCCACATGGGCGCCGAACGGGACCACCGGCGGCGTATGGGGGGCGGGAAGGGGGCGGTCAGCGAAATCTTCCGTGCGCGCCGTGCCGCCGCCGAAATGGGGAAAGCCGAACCACATTCCTTTTCGGGGCGCGTGGTTGAATTCATCGGGCGGGACGTCGTCGCCCATGTTGTCTGCCCCGTTATCGGTAAAATACAGATCGCCCGTGCGGGGGTGAAAATCGAAGCCGACGGAATTGCGCACGCCGCGGGCGAAAATCTCGGGCCGGCGCGGTCCCGGCGTGCCGGGTGGTGCCAAGCGAACGATCGAGCCTTCCAGCCCGTTCAAGCGGCAGATGTTGCAGGGGGCGCCAATGGCGACATACAGCATGCCGTCCGGCCCGAACCGCGCATAGCGCCAGCCGTGCCAGGGGTCGTCGGGCAGATTGTCGAACAGAACTTCCGGTTCCGCTGCCATCAGTTCTTCAAGCGTGCGGGCGCGCCAACGGCTGATACGGTGCTGTTCGGCGATGTAAAGCCAGCCGTCCTTCCAGTCGATGCCGTTGGCGACGTTCAGATCGCTGAACGCGCGCACGACTTTTTCCGGGCGCATATCCTGATCGGCATCGACGATGGCATGGACCTGGGGGCCGCGCTGGCCGACAAAGATCACGCCCAATTCCGGCACGGGAACCAGGCTGCGGGCCTTGGGCACCTCGGCGAACATATGGATGGCATAGCCCGGCGGAACCTTGATGAAATCGGGCAAAGGTTCTGCCGCCCGCGTGCCGCCGGCCATCAGAACAGCCAACAAAACGACCTGTAAAATGGCGGCTGTTCTCATGATGCCTCCCGCCCCGCCATCGGCGGCGCATAAGCCAAGGCGCCGTTCCGGTCTTCCGTATCCCAGGGGAAATGAACCCAGACGTCCTGCGCCACTTCGTGAATGAAAATATCGGCAAGGTCTTTTGCAGCGGGTTTGGCGTAAAGGGTCACGAACAAGGCTTCCGGCAGAAGTTTCCGCGCGGCCCGGGCCGTAGCGCCGGTATCGACCAGATCGTCGATCAACAGCCATCCGGCGCCCTTATCGGCGACGGCGGCATCCGGTTGCTTGAGAAGGCGGATCCTGCCCTGGTCCTGTTCGTCGTAACTGGCGATCGACAGGGTATCGACGATGCGCAGCCCCATTTCACGGGCGACGACGGTGGCGGGCACCATGCCGCCCCGGGTGATGGCGACGACGCCTTTCCACGCATCTTGCGGCGGGCGGGCCAGAAGACGTTCGGCAAGGGTGCGCGCGTCGGCTTGGATTTCAATCCAGGAAACGATCCGTTCGCGAGGAGGAGTGTCCGTCATGCCGCTTATTCTAAGCGTAATGATAAGCCCCAGAAACGGAAAAACCGACGCCTGCGCTGGCGCCGGTTATCCGGATTTGGAGTGAAACTCCGTACTTAACGAACGTAGAGGTGGACCTCGTTGGTCTTGGCCGCACCCAATGTCTTGGACGAAACCGCGACGCGCGTCGGCGGCAGGCCCATTTCCACCAGCGAACGCTTCACGTCTTCGGCGTGACGCTTGGCTTTGTTCGTGTTGATCGCAACCCGTGCGGCCCCACCGGCGCTGGGCGCCACGGCGACCAGATCGAACACGGCCGTCGGATGGGATTCAAGGGCGCGGCTGACCGCGGTATACAGTGCCTGCTGATACGGCACGTTCGGCCGGTCGAAGCGGATCACCACCAAGGGGCGGCGGCCTGCCGTATCGGCCGGTGCGGCGACTTGGCTCGCACCCGTGCCGCGACCGGTGACAGCGGCGTCCAGAAGGGACGATCCCAGGGATTCACCCTGGCGGATGCCGGCCGAAATTTGCACCAGATTGCGCTGTTCGGCGCCGATCCAGGTCGACTGGCGGCGGACATCCTCGGTCACTTCGCGATGCAGGCGGTCAATCAGAACGACCGTCTGATCCACTTCGTCTTCGAGGATCGCAAGCTGACGGTGGTCTTCATCCACAGCACCCGACACCTTATAGGCGGCGCGCACGCTTTCCGTCAGGAACGACGCGAGCGTGGAATCGCTGGCCACACCTGTGGACAGCTTATTCATCTCGCCGATGTCCTGGCTCAACCGGTTCAGGTCCTGCTGCGCCGTGTTGAATTGCTGTACCAGAACGGGGTTGCCGCGGGTCGTGCCGACCTGCAGGCGCGATTTCACCGCCGCGATGGTGCCGTGATATTGCTGCGAGCTTTCGACGATGCGCGAACGCACCGACTGAAGCTGCCCATTATGTTGAAGGATCGAGCTTTGCAGTTTCTGCAACTCGTCGCGCAATTCCTGAACCTTCTTACCAACGAAGGTCCCAGTTGCGTCACCCTGTGTTACTCCGGCAGGAACGAAACTCGACGAACCCAAAGCCGGCTGACTGGTTGCCGTTGCGGCAACCTGCTGCGGATCGGCGCTGGGCGCCGGCGCAGCGGCCGGTTGTGCGGCCTCGGCCGCTGGTTTGCCTGAAGGTTCCGACGCACTCAACGAAGGCCACAAATCCTCGTCGAATGAACACGCCCCCGTGAAAACCACGGCCCCCGCCAAAAGAACTCTCAGTTTCGGAAAACCCATTCGTCCGTGAGCCCTTGGTTTTTCTCTGGCCTGGGCCAGAGTTGATTATAAATTCCCAGGGAGTATGAAAAAAAACATACCCCACCCCTCAGTTTCCGGGCGAGTGTACTCAATGGCCCGGAGCACCACAAGTTCCTATTTTAATACGAAGATTCGGCGTTTGACGACCCTTTATCAATAGGTCGTCCTAGCGCTTGCAAACGGCGAAGTGCTGGAGTAGTGTCCGGCTCCTTCACGGCGGGGGCCCGCCCGCGGCCCCGTCGAAGCGCCCGTAGCTCAATTGGATAGAGCGTCTGACTACGAATCAGGAGGTTGGGAGTTCAAGTCTTCCCGGGCGCGCCATTCCTCCTTATCCCCCCGTTTTCTATAAGTTTTCCGCCGGTTTGGCTCTTGTGTGAGCTTTCCTGTCCATGCCCTGGCGGCTTGGACCTGGGGTTTAATTCGCATTCGGTATGTTCAGGAAGGTCAGCAGGACGAACCTGTGTCCCTTGGTGACGGGCATGACCTCGTGCAGCATGGAGCAGGAAAAAACCACCGCCGCCCCTTTTTCCGGGCGGAACAGTTCCGGCCCGTATTCGGGAAAGCGCAAATCACCGCCTTCATATTCGTCCGTGTTCAAGTTAAGGGTCACCGCGAACCGGCGATGTTTGGTCGCGGGGCTGGCATCGTCGCGATGAACATTGAAGAAGCCCGCTTTTTCCGCCTGGTAACAGCCGATCTTGAAGGTTTCGACCGCATACCCTTCAAAATGGAAGGCTTTCGTGACTTCGGGCACCAAGCGCGGCATCAATCTGTCCAGCAGCCGCTGCTCGATCGCCTTGTCGCGCATGTAATAGTCTTCGCGCCGTTTCGAGGTCGGCACGACCTGCACGCCGCCGCCGGCCGATGAGCCCACGGCGATCGTGCCGTCTTCGCGAGGACCGTTGTGCCACAGCCCGATCAGCCAATCACAGTCTTCGGGATCAAGCGCCCGGGGAATCATCAGGGCGGGTGCGCCGCGTTGTACGACGGATTCGGTGCGTCCATGTTCCGCCAGAACCAGCATGTCGTTGACCCAAGCCGAGAGACCGTCGGTTCCCGTGGATAGATTGCGCACGCCGACCAGGCGCTGATTGGGGTCCAGTACGTAGATTGCCGGTGCCGCCGTGCCGGAAATGCCGGCGAAGCCGTTGGTGATTTCCGCCCCCGGGTCGGCCAGCACGCGGTGCGGCCAATCGGCGGCCTTTTTCTGTTGGGCCGCTGCGGCCTGATCACCCGCGACGATGGTGATGACCTGTGCCGATTTTTGGGCCAGCGCCGCAGGGGCCAGGCCGCCCGCAGTCAATGTCTCGAGGTCCGCTCCGCCCGAGAACACCATGATCACGGGTCCGCCCGTGACGGCGGAATAGAATTCAAAGGTTTTGCCTTCGGAATCGCGGCACGCGAACAAGGGGGTGTGGTCGCCCCGGGCGTACTGGGGGCGGGCGGGCGGCACGAACGTGGGGGCTGCTGTGGTGATGGCTTTCTTCCTCGCGCTGTGCGGTTGCAATCAGCGCGGGCGATGATAACAGAGAAGTCCGGATCGACAAACCCCCGCACGCGCCGACATAATCGCACAATGATCAAGCACCTGATCCTGTCCTTCTGCCTCATGCTTGTCGTCGTCGTCGTGCTGTTGTCGATCCAGCGGCTGGCCGGACTCGACACGGATCTTGTGGTGTTTCGATGGCCGTTCCTGGCCGCCGCTGTTGCCAGCCATTGTCTGACACTGGCGCTGATGGCCGCGCGTCTGACGGCGGCCACGGGTGCCGGTATGCGGGGCTTCGCTGGTTTGTTCGATATGACGGTGCTGCATAATTTTCTGCTGGCGTTCCTGCCGGCACGCATGGCGGATGTCTATTATCCGTTTCTGGTCGCCGACCGGCTGGAAAGCCGATTGGCGGCAGGTGTGGGAAACCTGGTTTTGTTGCGGTTGTTGGATGTGGCGGCGATTTCCTTGATCGTTGTTGTGACCCTGCCTTGGGCCGCCGCCGACGGTTTGCAAAGCGGTTCGACAGCATTGTTATTAGCGGCGGCCCTGGGGCTGGCGGTGGTTGGTGTCATCTGGCTGGAACAGGGGCTCGCCTGGGCCGCCGTGCCAATACGCGGCGGTGCCCGGCGGCAACGGGGCCGGCGGCAGCGGCGGATATTCGTGATTTTGGTGCAGGCGCGCGGTTGGGTGCGGGGCCGGTCGACCGGGTGCCGTCTGATGCTTGCGGCGGTCAGCGTTGCAGCTTGGCTTTCAAGTGCCATGACATATTTCCTGATCTTTCGAGGGCTCGGTCTGAATCTGGATCCCGCGCAGGCCGTTCTGGCCGCGCAGCTGACGGAACTGGCGGGCGCTCTGCCGGTTCAAACCGTGGCGGGGATCGGCGCCGGAGAGGGTGTGCTCGCCGGGTTTTTGGTCCTGTTCGGCAGCGGGATGGCGTCGGCGGTGGTTCTGGCGGTATGGTGCCGGCTTGCAATCCTGGGCGCAATCGGCGCGCTATTCATGGCTCGTGCATTGTTGATCATCGGGCGTGGGCAAACTTCCGGCAGAGGGCCGATCACAGGTCAAACGTTGATGAAGCGATTGTTCGGTCCGGTCGAAGCCCTTCGCGGTACGGCGACGGGCTCGAATGCCTGAAGGACGGCAAGGATTGAATATGGACGGGACTCACGACGGCCGGCAGACGGACAGACTGTTTCAGGATTTACAGGAACAGTTCAGCGCGGATGATCCGCGTGCCAATGGGTATGTCAGCCGGACGTTCTTCCTGCGTGAGCGCGATGTCGTACATTCCCTGTTGGATGGCGGCTGTTCGGAGCGGCCCATCGTTGACGTTGCCTGCGGCAATGGCTTGATGGTGAGGGGGATATCAACAGCAAAGGGGCCGGTTGTCGGCGTCGATTTCAATGCTTCCGCTTGCGCTGCGGCCGGGCGAAACGGCGTTGCTGCCGTTCGCGGAGATGCCTTTCGCTTGCCCTTTGCCGATATGTCGGTCGGTGCTGTGATCAATTGTCAGTTTCTCAACCAACAGGCACCGGATAGAGCTGAACCCTTTCTTCGTGAAACCGCCCGTATTTTGCGGCCAGGGGGCAGGTTGATTTTGTTGTGGCGGGGGCAATCCCTTGCGCATCGCGGGGTATCCTTTCTGCATGGTCTATCGGGTTTTCTCGGTCTGTCGAAAACATTTCCCCAGTACCGGCATGGGCTTGCGGGTATCGTGCAGGCGGCGTCCAAGGCAGGACTTTCCCCGGCCGAAGCGGGGGTCACGCTTGCCGTCGGTCCGGCAGGTCTTGTTGCGCCGAAAAGCCTGCAGGCGGTGCTGTTCGGTGCGTCGAATTGTCTGGTCTGCGTGAAAGAGGTGTCGGACAAATGACTGTGGCCGTAGCTTTTGCGGACCGCGCGGATAAGGACGACTGGAACGGGTTTGTCGCCGGACGCCCCGATGCCAGCTTCTTCCATCGGTTCGAATGGCAGGAAATTCTGTCCGGCTGTTTTCCGTATCGCAACCGGGCCTTGATCGCCCACGAGAATGGGCATGTCGTCGGCGTGCTGCCGCTCATGTCCATGCACGGCCCGTTCACCGGCAAAGCCCTGATCTCCAACCCCTTGTGTGCCGAGGCGGGGCCGCTTGCCGCGACGGATGACGGCGCGCGCGCGTTGGTCGGGCGGGCGGCGAGTCTGTCGCGGGATGAGGGCGCGCGATACTTGGAATTGCGCGGCGGCATTGACGGAGAGCCGGAATTGGATGCCGGGGACGGCCGGGTATGGATCGCGTCCGGCCAATTTTCATTTTTCGGCCGCGACCTGCCGGAAGACCCGGATGAAGTGATGAATGCGATCCCGTCCCGTCAACGCTATCTGGTGCGCCGTGCGTTTGGCCACGGCTTGCGGGCCGAGGCGAATGGCGACCTGGACGGATTTTACGAGCTGTTCTGCCGTACGGTCAGGGGGCATGGAACGCCGCCCTATCCCAAACGATACTTCCAGGCGATGATCGAGGCTTTCCCCGATTCGATTGAAATACTGAGCGTGCGCGGCCCGCAAGGTCCTGTGTGTGCCGCGTTCTGCCTTGTCACGGAAAAAGACGTGACACCTTATTATGTCGGCGCCATACCGGACGTGCGCCGAAACGGCGGGTTTCAGTTCATGTATCACGAAATGATGCGGCGGGCCGTGGAACGGGGAATTCCGCGCGCGGAACTGGGGCGCAGCATCAACGGCAGCGGATCCTTCGCGTTCAAGAAGAATTTCGGGTTCACGGCGCGGCTGGCGAATTATCGATTTTTAGTGAGGGGCGAGCAGGACCTGCCGACACTCGATCCGGAAAATCCGAAGCTTAAGCCGCTGCTTGCTGTGTGGCGGAAATTGCCGTTGCCGTTGACGGTTCTGGTCGGCAACCGGCTTGCCTGGATGGCGCCTTAAATAATCTGGCCGGGATCAAAGACCGGGAGGGCTTGCGTGTTCAGTTCGCGGTCGATGCGTTCGGCCAGGGGGCCGGCGGTTGGAAATTGGTTCGGGCCGGAAAACAGCCGTTTGAATTTTTTCTCCGTCCCTCGGCGGTTGAACCAAAGTAAAATCGCAACCCAAAGCGCCGTATCCGGCATACGCCGAAAAGGCTCGTCTGTGTCCAAATCGTAGGGGTGAATATAGGCCCAGGGAAGGGAGCTCTCGGTCGGGAGACCGCGGTGGGCGCGTTCGATAATTGCCCGCGGCAGGTAGCGCAGATAAATGCCGCCGATATAAGGGAGGGCGGTTCTAGCGAAAAGGCGCCCAGGCTTGAACACGGGGGCGGGCAATTCAATCAAGCCTGATTGCCAGCGAAAGGGGGTGCTTGGCGCTTCGGCAAAACCATATAGCGGCGACCACCCCGGAAGGACGCTGGATGAATAGTCGAATCCAAGCTCCATAAGCGTTTCGGTCACCCAGGCACTTTTACGTACCAAGGACATCACGGGCGCGCGGTATCCCCGAACCGGTTGGCCGGTGATGTCTTCAAGCCAGCGTTTGTCGTCGCCCGCTTCATGGGTGAGACGTTCGGGCGTTTCGTCGGTCAATGGCCGGTGGTTTCGTGAATGGTAGCCGATTTCGTGACCTGCATCGGCAATCGTTTTGATCAGGTCTGGAGCTTGTCGCGCGAGTTCGCCGACAACAAAGACGGTTCCTTGCAATCCCAATTCTGCCCATAAGCCCAAGATGCGTTGTGTAGGGGCCTCGAAACGGGGGGCGTGTTGTGGGCCCAGGTGATTTTCCAGGTCCAGCGTAACCGTTACGGGATGCATCGAATGTGTCATTGCCTGGTCAGACCATTGTGTACTTATGCTGAAAGTAGGCTTCGAAGAACCGATTGGGCAGCAGGGCCATGGCCCCGTCACGCATCCATTGACGGGTACGATTGCCGGGGACGTACCAATGCACGGCGCCCTCGGTGGCGTCCTGAATCGAACGAAGATGGGAAAGGCGTTCGGCTTGATAGGTTTTCAAGGCGTGTTCAATTGGATGGCTAAGGATTGCCCGGGAGAGATATCCCGCGTCGGCAAACGCGGCCGCGGCGCCCCGGCCTGAAAACAAGGTCAGGCAATGGGCGGCATCGCCGACAAGCGCGACCCGCCCGTTGCACCAATCATCCATGAGAATTTGGATGGTCGGGTCCATGTAGAAACCGCCGTCTGCCGGGCAATGAGCAAGCACGTCCCGGGTGGCGGCGGGCGGGTTTTTGAATGCATCAAGCAGGATGTCCCGACGGGATGAGATGGGCGGGGCTGTCTGGTCCGTGCTTTGCCAAACGAAAATCGCGCCCAGATCGCCTTGCCGGGTCGAAAAAACGTTCATATAGCGGTGGCGTTCCATATGGGTTTCGAACATGGCATCAAGGCTCAGGACGTTGGGCAGGCGATAGGCGGCGCACATGAGACCCAGGTGGCGGTGGCGGATTTTGTCCTCGTGAAAGGCAATGTCCCGTGTTCGGGAATTTTGGCCGTCTGCGCCGATCACCAAATCGAAGCGCTCCGTTTTGCCGGTTTCAAAAGTGACATCAACGCCGTTTGCGCCCTGTTCCAGGTGCCGTATTGAATGTCCGAAACGGATATCGGCGAAATTTCGGGCTGTTTCGAAAACGCCTTCGACGAGGTCATCCCGCATGATTTGGATGATGTCGACGCCTTGGAACAGGCGTTGGTAATCGAGATTAAGCAAAGTTCGGCCCGCGCCGTTCAGATAGCGGGACCGGGTGATGCCTGATGCGCGTGCGCGAAGGGCGTCCATGACGCCAAGGTCGATGGCATCCTGATACGCCTGATCGCATAACCCGACGATGAAACCGCCTTGGCGTTGGCTTGGATGTTTTTCGACGACGACGACGTCGACACCATCGCGCCCCAGCCAGATCGCTGCAGCCAATCCGGCGACGCCGGCACCGGAAATCAGTACGCGCTGTGATGTGGAAACAGACTTGTTCATGGAAATGATTGGCGCCCCGGCTCGCCTGTGTTTCCACCCTCGTCCATGTTGGATACATGACAGGCCGGTGTGGTGCAATGACGTTCCCTAACGGATTGAGGGGCGATCGGTTGCATCACCGGGATCTCCCCGATACAAGTCGTTCGCTCTCGAGATGCATCGTTGGGAAACATCTGAAAGAGGTTCCGCTGTGCTGAATGTTTCGGCGTCCGCCCATGATCTGAAATCAGAACGTGTGCAAACGGCACTTGCGTTAGGTGTCTGTCTTGTCGTGGTGCTTGCTCAAACATTGATGCCGGAATACCGCCGTCCGGTTGCCGATGCGAACGGCTATGCCCGGCTGGCCGTCGAACTTGCGGAGGCTTGGGCATCGCCTGGCAAAAGTGCCAGCGCCGCTATGGGGTTCTACCTCAATCCCATGTATCCGGGTTTTCTGGCGCTGTTGACGTTTGTTGATGAATCTTTCATGGCGGCCCTGAAATGCGTGCGCAGCGCGGAGGCGTCTTGCGACTTGTCGGGGTTGACGTTGGCGTTCCTGCTTCAGGGCATACTTGCCGCTCTATCGACGTTCTTCGTGTTTCTGGCGACGCGGTTGTTGACCGCGGATCTGCGCATTGCCTGGTTGACGCTTATCATCGTGCTTTCCGTTAAGACGTTCGCGGATTATGCGCCTCAATTATTGACGGAATCACTGGCGTTCTTCTTCGTGATGCTGTTCACGTGGTTGTTGGCTGTAATCCTGAATAGCCGGGACGTGCGTTTGGCACCGGTCATATGGGCGGGTGCCGTGCTTGGCTTGGCGACACTGACCAGGCCGTCGTACCAATACCTGATTGTCTTCATGGCACCGGTTCTGTTCCTGTGGTTCCGTTTCGGGTCTAATGCAGGGTGGCGTGTCTCTTTCCGGGCAGGTGCCGTCTTCACCGTTGCCGCGGCGGCCGTGCTGACGCCATGGGTTATCCGCAATTATCTTGATCTAGGCGTGGTCACGGTCAATTCCGGAGGTGCGCGCGTGTTCGTCGAGCGCCTGCCTTATAATCTGATGACCTGGTCGGAATGGGGGATGAGTTTCATATACTGGTTGCCCGACTTCGGCGACAATCTGGCGACAATTTTGTTTTCGAAGGAAAGTGTTCGCCGCCTGTCCTGGTATCATCCGGATTCGTTTTACATGATGGGGCGCGGCCAATTTTTCTATGACGTACGTGCCCTCGCTGCGCAGCATGCGGACCCGTTGGGCTTCATGCTGCGTGAATATGTCTGGGGTGACTTGTTTAAACATCTCGCCGTGACGGTGACATTGGCCGTGCGCGGCATGTGGGTAGGTAATTATGTCAGTCTCGTCGGTTTGATCATGCTACCGGGCTGCGTCTGGATTCTCGTCCGTCAGCAACGCTTGGTTCCGTTCCTGGTCTATTGTTTGCCGCCTTGCTTCATGTTGGGGCTTTACGCGTTTGTATCGGTCAACGTGGTTCGCTACAACGAGCCTCTGATTGCCGTGTTCGCGTTGAGCGCCGCCACGGCTATCGTATATTTGGCGGATTTCGCGTGGACCCGCATGCGACGGATAAGGAATATTGAATGATGGCCTATTTGAAGCTTGCCGGTTTTCTTCTGATGATCGTCGCCGGCCAGATCTGCTTTAAAAAGGCGGCCCTTTCCGGTGCCGGGCTGGACAATATTTTCAACTCGTTTCTGAACAAATGGCTGATCGCGGCTTTCGCGATCTACGGCACGGCAACATTCATCTGGGTCACGATCTTGCGTACCATGCCGCTGTCCGAAGCTTATCCGTTCATTGCCCTGGGCTTCATCCTTGTGCCCCTTGCCGGGGTCATGCTGTTCGGCGAACACCTTTCCCCCACACAATGGATCGGCACCGGGATGATCGTCGTCGGCATCGTGCTGGCCGGTGGTGTGGGCAGCCCCTTCAGCAGCTGACGGCATCCTCAGGATGTGTGCCGCATCGTTGTGACAAACCGCCGGACGTAGCTGTCGGCGGGGCTTGCCATGATCTCTTCCGGCGTGGCGCATTGCCGGACCGCGCCGTCCTTCAGGATCGCGACGCGGCCACCCAGGCGGCAGGCCTCGGCCAGATCGTGGGTAATCAGCACAATCGTTTTGTTCAGCCGCGACTGTAATTCCTGCAGCAAATCCTGCATGTCTCGGCGGGTCAGGGGGTCCAGCGCGGAAAACGGCTCGTCCATCAATAGAATGTCGGCGTCGGTCGCCAGCGCACGGGCCAGGCCGACGCGTTGTTGCATCCCGCCCGACAGGGTGTGCGGGAAAGCATCGGCAAAGCCGGTCAGCCCGACCGCATCGATCCACTTTTCCGCCGTGCGGCGTTGGGCCGCGACCGTCTCGCCCCGAACGTCCAGCCCAAAGGCGACATTGTCGATGACCCGTTTGTGGGGGAACAGGCCGAACCCTTGGAACACCATGGATGCGCGCGTCCGGCGGAAGGTCTGCAAGGTCAGCCTGTCCATTGTGTTGATGTCCGTGCCGTCGACGGTGACCGATCCCGCCGTCGGCCGCACCAGCCCGTTGATCAGACGAACCAGGGTCGATTTGCCCGAACCGGACAAACCGATCACGGCGAAGACCTCGCCGGGGTTGATCTCCAGCGTCACGCGGTCAAGCGCCAGAATCTGTTCCGTTTCGGCCATGATCCGCTCTTTCCCGGCGCCGTCCCGGGCAAGGGCAAGGGCGCTTTCAGACGCCGTGCCGAACAGCTTGATCACATTGTCGATCGCGATCCGGGCCATGATTTCAGGTGCCTCCTGCCGCACCGCCGTCGCGGCGATGCGGTTGCGCCCGGCGTCCATAAGCCTGGGTAATGCGGTCCAGCACCACGGCAAGCGCCACGATGGCGATGCCGGCGGCGGCGCCACGCCCGACATCCAGGCGCTGAATGCCCAACAGAACTTCCTGGCCCAGGCCGCGCGCGCCGATCATCGATGCCACGACGACCATGGATAGGGCCAGCATGATGGTTTGATTGATGCCCGCCATGATCGACGGCAGGGCCAGGGGCAGCTGCACGTCGAACAAGACCTTGCGGTCCGATGCGCCGAACGCACGGGCGGCTTCGACCGTTTCGGGATCGACCTCGCGAATGCCCAGGTCGGTCAGCCGAATGACCGGCGGCACGGCATAGATACAGGTCGCCAGAATGGCCGGCACCTTGCCCAGGCCGAACAGCATCAAGGCCGGGATCAGATAAACGAAAATCGGCATGGTCTGCATCAGGTCCAGGATCGGCAGAATCCACCGCCGCAGACCGTCGCGGGACGCCAAGGCGATACCCAGGGGCAGTCCGGCGGCAACGGAAAGCACGGTCGCGACAATCATCAGGGCCAGGGTCTGCATGGCCAGATCCCAAAGCCCCAGCACCCCGATCAATACGGTCAACAAGCCCAGCCCCGCCGACAGTTTCCAATTGCGGCTTGCGTGGTAGGAAAGCGCCAGGACGGCGGCCAGGACCAGCCACCAGGGCAAATGGCGCAGGCCCTGTTCCAGCGGCACAAGGACGGCCAGCAGGCCGCCGTTTACGGTTTCGAAAGCGGGGCCCAGATTGACCACCAACCAATCAACCACGTCGTTGACGGGCTTGCGGATGGAGAATGTCAGGCTTTCGGGAAACATCGTGCGGGGCTCAGTCCAATGCGGCCAGGACGCGCCCGGCAACGTCTTCAGGCACCCAGTTTCGCCATAACGTCTGTTGTGTTTTCAGGAAATGGCGTGCGCCTTCGTCGGCGCTTGCGTCCGTTTCGCGCATGAAGGACAGCACCGCCGAGGTCATATCCATGGAGGTTCGGTATTGTGCGAAAAAACGGGCCAGGGCCGGGGCTTTGCCAGCGAAGTCCTTGTTCAGGGCGACCTCGACCTCGGGACGGGGGTAGGCGCAGGCCTTGGCCGGGGTCTCATCGGACCGCAAGGCCCGCCATACATCGGGGTCGAAGGGCGGTTCCTGAAGCATGACCATGTCGTGTTTGCCCATGATCCAGGTCGGCCCCCAATAATAGAACAGGATCGGCTTACGTCGCTTGAAGGCGGCTTCGATGGCGGCGCCTTCGGCCAGGTAGCGGGGGATGAACCAGCCCTGCAGGGCCGCCGGATAATTGATGCCGGCTTTGATGACTTTGCCGTCCGCTTCGGCCTGGTTCCAGGTATCCTGGATGTCCTCTTCCCATAATTCCATCATGACGTCCGCATCGCCCCGGATCAGCGCCAGGACAAGCGGCAGGGTTGCGCCCGGGATCATGTCCGTTGCGCATCCGAAGCCCTGTTCCAGAATGAAGCGGGCGACCCGGCTGTGCAGGCGGTTGGAATCCCAGTTAAGGCCGGCAAACACCACGGGGCGGTCGATGCCGCAGTCAGCCCGTGCCGTGCCGGAAATGGCAAGTGATATCAATAGAATAAGACCAAATATGAATGGCCGTTTGTGCACGCTGGTGTCTCCCGCTCCCTGGTCCGAATGCGGTCGGCACTATAGACCACGACCTGATCCCTGGCGAGGTGCGGTCCGGCATGTTAGCGTCCCGCGGTTTGGAAAATGTGCCCGGCCTTAATCTTTGACCGGCACAGCGTTGCGAGATCACGAAAAGGGACGCCTGCCCGCCATGGTTGCCATTCTGATGCCGGTCGCGGCCCTGTTCCTGAGCTTCGGCATTTTGCTGGCGGGGAACGGATTGCAGGGCACCCTGCTGCCCGTGCGTGCGGGCCTGGAAGGGTTCACGCCCTTTGCCATCGGTGTCATGGGTGCCGCGTTTTATGTCGGTTATATCCTGGCCTGTTTCTCGGCTCCCTGGGTGGTCGCGCGGGCCGGGCACATCCGCTCGTTCACCGTGTTCGGTACGGTCGCATCGGCGGCACAGCTTCTGCATGTCGTTTGGGTGGACGAAATCGCGTGGCTGGTTCTGCGCTTCATCACCGGTGCCTGCCTGTGCGGGCTTTACATGGTGATGGAAAGCTGGATCAACGAGCGGTCGGGCAAAGAACATCGCGGGCGCATTCTTTCGATTTATCAGATCGTCAACCTGGGCGCGGTCACCGTCGGGCAAGTGCTGCTGAACCTTTACGATCCGTCCGGTTTTCAGTTGTTCGTGATCGCATCGGTCCTGGTGTCGCTGGCCCTGGTTCCGGTCGCCCTTACGAAGACCGTCGCCCCCCAGCCGCTGCAACAGGTGCAAATCCGCATACCAAGGGTGTTCGGCATTTCGCCCGTGGGGGTCATTGCCTGCCTGACCGTGGGGCTGGTGAACGGCGCGGTTTGGACGATCGTGCCGCTGTTCGCGCAAAGTGCCCTGACTTCTATTGCAGAACTATCGCTGTTCATGAGCCTGCTGATCGTCGGCGGCGCCGTATTTCAATGGCCGTTGGGCCGGTGGTCGGACATCGTCGACCGGCGCTGGGTGATCATCCTGATATGCATCGGCGGCCTCAGCGGCTTGGCCCTGATGGCGTTCGGCGGATTGTCCCAGGTGACGCTATTCTCGCTCGCCTTTGTTTATGGCGGCTTTTCCTTTTCGCTTTACGCTATCGCCATCGCCCATGCCAACGACAAGGCGGAGCCCGAGGACTTCGTGGAAATCGCTTCGACCTTGATTTTGATCTTTGCGATCGGCGCCGTCGCGGGGCCGATGCTGGCATCGGGTATCGTTGAAATCGCCGGGCCTAATGCGTTTTTCGCCTACTCGGCGGCCGTGCATTTTCTGACGGCGGCGTTTGCCTTCTTCCGTATCCAGCAGCAGGACGCGACCCCGGACGGGGAAAAAGAGGACTTCGTCGCCGTTCCCCGTGCCTCACCCGAAGTTATTCACATCGATCCGCGCGGCGTGGACGAAGACGAGGGGGAGGAATTGGAAGAAAATCCCGAGGCGTCGCGGTGAAAACAGTGCGGTTTGCACGCCTGATCGATTGACCTTGGTGCCGGAAATACCGATAACGGCTTATCCAAGATTGTATACAAGGCCCATAACAAACAAGAACGGGCCACCACTTGCCCACGGAGAGGACATTCATGGCACATACTGCCGCATCGACAGCGCTTGATCACATCAAAGTCCTGGACCTGACCCGCGTCCGGTCCGGCCCCACCTGCGTCCGCCAGCTTGCCGATTGGGGCGCTGACGTCATCAAGGTCGAACTGCCCGAAAGCATCGAGCCCGACGGCACCTTGGGTGCCAAGCGCCATACCGCTGATTTCCAGAATCTGCAGCGCAACAAGCGGTCTTTGACCCTGAACCTGAAGGAAGAAGAAGGCCGCAAACTGTTTCTGCGCTTGGTCGAGAACGTGGATGTGGTGATCGAGAACTTCCGCCCCGACGTGAAGGACAAGCTGGGCATCAATTATGACGCCCTCAAGGCCGTCAATCCGCGCATCATCTTGGGCAGCATCTCCGGCTTCGGCCAGGACGGCCCCTATGCCAAGCGCCCCGGGTTCGATCAGATCGCCCAAGGCATGGGCGGGCTGATGTCGATCACCGGCGAGCCGGGCCGCGGGCCCATGCGCGTCGGCATTCCCATCGCCGACCTGACCGGCGGCCTGTTCTGCGCCATGGGCGTGCTGATCGCGATCATCGAGCGGGAAAAATCGGGTGAAGGACAATGGGTGCAGTCTTCCTTGCTACAGGCCATGGCCTTCATGCTGGACTTCCAGGGGGCGCGCTATCTGATGGAAAACGAGGTTCCCGGCCAGGCCGGCAATGACCATCCGACTTCCATCCCCACGGGCGTGTTCCCGACCAAGGACGGGCACATCAACATTGCCGCCGCCGGCGAACGCATCTGGGCGCGCCTTTGTGATGTGCTGGGCACGCCCGAATGGACCCAGGACGAGCGGTTCAACGGACCGGAAAAGCGGTCCAAGAACCGCCACGATCTGAATGTTTTGATATCGGAAAAGACCAAGGACCGGACCAGCGCCGATTGGGTTTCTGTGTTCAACGAAGCGGGCGTGCCGTCAGGGCCGATTTATGACATGGCCGGCATGTTCGCCGACGAACAGGTCCAGCATCTGGGCATCGCCGAAGATTGCGAAACCACCTGTTTCGGCAAGACCAAGATGATGTCGCAGCCGATCCGTATGAGCCGCACCGATTCCAAATTGGTGGTCCATCCGCCGGAAAAGGGCGAGCATACGGACGCGATCCTGGGCGACCTGGGTCTCAGCGACGCCGAAATCGCTGACCTCAGGTCGCGCGAAATTATATAAGAAGATATAGATCACCACTGAGACGGTGAGGCCGTGAGAACAATGAAGAAGATAACGGTCTAAAGCCTTCTTCTCATTGTCTCGCCGTCTCTGTGGTTTTCTTAGTTTATTCCGCCGCCTCGGCCTCACGCACCGGCGTGCGCATGGTGACCCATTCCTCGGCCGCCGTCGGATGGATGCCGATGGTGGCGTCGAAATGGGCCTTGGTCGCCCCGGCCTTGAGCGCGATGCCCAGCGCCTGGGTCATTTCCGCCGCGTCCAGGCCGACCATGTGACAGCCCAGCACGCGGTCGGTCTTCTTATCCACGATCATCTTCATCATGGTCTGTTCGTCGCGGCCGGACAGGGTGTATTTCATGGGCCGGAACCGGGATTGGAAGATGTCCACGTCATGATCCTTGCGGGCCTCGTCCTCGGTCAGGCCCACGGTGCCGATGGGCGGGGTCGAAAACACCGCCGTCGGGATATTGGCGTAATCGACCGCCGTCGGCTTGCCGCCGAACAGGGTATGGGCCACGGCCATGCCTTCGGCCAGGGCCACGGGCGTCAGCTGCACCCGGTCGATCACGTCGCCGAGCGCATAGATGCTGTCGACGGACGTCTTGAAATGGTCATCGACCACCACGGCGCCCGCCTTGGTCAGCTCGACGCCCGCTTCTTCCAGGCCCAGGCCCCGCGTATTGGGGGCGCGGCCGGTGGCGTACATCACGGCGTCGACGTTCAAGGTTTCGTCGTCGCCCAGGTGCAGGGCATATCCCGTATCCGTCTTTTCGATGGATTGGACGGTCGTTTGACTGTGTATCGTCACACCTTTCTTGGCCATTTCTTGCGACAGGGTGTCGCGCACGGCCGGATCGAACCCGCGGAGGATGTTCTCGGCGCGGATGATGACGTGCGTTTCCGCACCCAGGCCATTGAAGATGCCGGCGAATTCCACGGCGATATAGCCGCCGCCGACGATCGCGATGCTGTCCGGCAGGTGGTCCAGGTCCAATGCTTCGTTCGATGTGATGGCGTGTTCGATGCCCGGGATGTCCGGCAATGACGGCCAGCCGCCCGTAGCGATCAGGATATACTTGGCGGTGCAGGTCCGGGTGCCGTCCGGGCCGGAGACTTCGACCGTATGGGCATCGATGACGCGGCCCGTACCGGTCAGCTCGTCCACCCCGGCATCGCGCAGAAGGCGGTGATACACGCCTTCAAGGCGGTCCAGTTCCGTGTTCTTGTTGGCGATCAGTTTTTGCCAATCGAACCCGGGCGTCCCCACATCCCAGCCGTACCCGCCGGCGTCTTCGAAGTCTTCGGCGAAATGGGCGCCGTAGACGAGAAGCTTCTTGGGCACGCAGCCGCGCATGACGCAGGTGCCGCCGATGCGCATGTTTTCGACCACCGCGACTTTCGTGCCGTAAGTGCTTGCGGCAAAGCGCGAGGCACGTACACCGCCCGAGCCCCCGCCGATGGTGATCAGGTCATAGTCATACTGCGGCATGGTGGGCTCCTTAAGGTGGTGGGGCGGTTGATTTGTCGTTTGAATTACGGATGAACCCAGGTTGCGACCATGGGGCCCCGTGGGTGGAAGTAAGAAATAACAGGCGCCCCCCATCTAAGCATGTTCCACGTTGGGTTCAACCGCGGCTTCAGAGGGGCGGATATATCAATTTGGCTGCCGAGTAGTGTTGAATTTTGCGGGTCAGACCGATTCGGACCAATGTGGGCGGGCGCGTGGTATTTACACCACGGAGGCCCCGGGTTGAGGGCGCGAAGGGCAAAACCCCCCTGAAAATACGGTATTTTTAACGAAACCGTAGGATTGTGTGTCTTTCGCGCAACACTGTTTCAGAAAATCTACAGTCATTTCGGATTTTCCTTTTGTAACAGGGAGGGATAGCTAAACTGCGACGGTCTGAAACGGGGTTGCCAACGCGTAGTCCGACTAAAACGTTTCAAGACAAAGTGGATTTGTAAGAGTGAATCTCATCTAAGGAGCAAACGAATGACTCTCAAAAAGTCTCTTCTGGTTGGTGCCGCCGGTGCAGCGCTTTTCGCGTTCGCCGCCCCGGTCGCCACCGTCGCCGAAGCCGGTTCGATCAAGAACGGTTCTGCAACCGATCTTACGATATATGGTCGAGTTTCCCGTCAGTTCATGGTCTACAATGATGGCGATGAATCTGGTTATCTAAACACTGATGGTTTCGTTGGGGACACCCGCTTTGGTTTCAAGGCCAAAGGTAAGATCAATGAAGCTGTTTCGGTTGAAGGTAGATTGGAACTGGATTTTAAATCGAACGATCCTACCAGCGATATCAATCAAAGTAATGAAGTTGAGGGGGATAAGTATGACATCCGGCACTCATGGGTTTCCTTCAATCACAAAGCGTTTGGTAAGATGACGTTGGGCCAACAGTCGACAGTTTCTCAAGGTATGTCTGATGGCTTGGACCTTGGATTTGCTGCTCTTGCGTTTTCTGGTATGGACCCTTCCTTGAGGTCAGGCGGTATTTTGTTCCGGAATGACGATGCGACAGGCAACTTGTCCTCCACGTCAGTCCGAAACGTGTTTACCACAATGGACCGTGGCCGTTCAGAAGCTTTGAAGTACGAAACGCCCAACATGAACGGGTTCTCCGGTTTAGCCTCGCTGTATGACTCCGGAAACTGGGGTATTGGCGCTAGATATGATGGTAAGCATGGCTCTTTCAAGGTGCGTGGCCGTGCCTTCTATGAGAATCTTAGCAGCGAAGATGGAACAGGCGCTTCCGGGGATACCGGTGATCGGTGGCAGGTTGGCGCCTCCGTTAAACACGATAGCGGCATTTCCCTGACAGGGCTTTACGGCCAGCGAGACCGGGATGATCGTTCCGATGATGGGGTGTCATACGCCGCAACTTTGGGGTATACGGCTAATTTGAATACCTTGGGCGCAACCGGTATTGGTGTTCATTATGCTGGAACCGAAGATATCGCTGCGGCGGGTATCGATGGTCAGGCAGTTGGGCTCGGCATTAGTCAGCAGATCAAAAACGCTGGCACCGATATATACAGCCAACTCATGTGGTGGGATGCCGACGTTGCATCACCTTCTACTCAGCTTGAAAGTGTAGTGACGTTCTTGGTGGGTGCGAGAGTCAAGTTCTAATCAAACTTATGGCCGGGAGGTTTCAGCCTCCCGCCGTTTGATTGAACTACAGTAAGAAAACGGTCGTCCTTCGGGGCGGCCGTTTTTCTTTGTCTTGTTTCCATTGTAAAGATAAGGGGCTGGAATGTCGGGACCAAAAGGCGTGTACAAACAGCCCCGTAAGATTTACGGAAGAAACGATACTGGGATGCTGTGGCGCAGGCCGAAGGGGATTATTCCACCGTGACGCTTTTCGCCAGGTTGCGCGGCTGATCGACATCCGTACCCTTGATGACGGCCACGTGGTAGGCCAGCAATTGCACGGGGATGGCATAAAGGATCGGGGCCACGAAGGGGTCGACAGATTGCAGGGCCACGGTCGCCTCCGCCCCGTCTGCCAGCGCCGCCGCACCGGCTTCGTCGGAAATCACGATCACCCGTCCGCCGCGTGCCATGACTTCCTGCACGTTGGATGCGGTTTTCTCGAACAATGGATCAGTGGGCGCGATCACGATCACCGGCACCTGATCGTCGATCAGGGCGATCGGTCCGTGTTTCATTTCGCCGGCGGCATAGCCTTCGGCATGGATATAGGAAATTTCCTTCAGCTTCAGTGCGCCTTCAAGGGCGATGGGATAGCTGGTGCCGCGGCCCAGATACAGCACGTCGCGGGCTTCGGCGATGCTCTGCGCGATGTCCCGCAGGCGGCCGTCATGGTTCAAAATCTCCGCGGCACGGCCGGGAACCTCGGTTAAGGCGGTGGTCAGCCGGGCCTCCGTATCCGCGTCGATGGCATTCCGTCCCCGGGCGACGGCAATGGCCAGGCAGGCAAAGACCGTCAACTGCGTGGTGAAGGCCTTGGTCGATGCGACGCCGATTTCCGGCCCGGCATTGGTTTGCAGGACCATATCGGAATCGCGGGCGATAGCGCTTTCCGGCACGTTGACGATGCTGAGAATGGACTGGCCAGCATCCCGCGCATAGCGCAGGGCCGCCAGGGTATCGACCGTTTCCCCCGACTGGGAGATAAACAAGGCAGCTCCCTTGCCGTTCAGGGGCGGTTCGCGGTACCGGAATTCGGATGCGATATCGACCTCGACCGGGATGCGGGCAAGCTGTTCGAACCAGTACTTGGCGGCCATGCAGGCATAATAGGACGTGCCGCAGGCAACCAAGGTCAGGCGGTCAAGTTCAACCGGATCGAACGGCAGCTTGGGCAGGGTGACAGTGCGTGACGCCGGATTGATGAAACTGTGCAGGGTGTCGCCGATGACCTGGGGCTGTTCGTATATTTCCTTCAGCATGAAATGGCGGTAACCGCCCTTGCCGATAGCGGCCCCCGACAATTCGGTCAGGCGCACCGGGCGTTCCACGGGGACGTCTTCGGCATCAAAGACCTGAGCGCCCGAGGGGCTGAGCACCACCCAATCCCCGTCTTCCAGATACATGATGCGGTCGGTCAGGGGAGCCAGGGCCAGAGCGTCCGATCCCAGAAACATCTCGCCATCGCCGAAGCCCACGGCCAGCGGGCTGCCGCGCCGCGCACCGATCATCAGGTCGTGATGGCCGGAAAAAATGATGGCCAGGGCGAAGGCACCCTCCAGCCGGCGCAGCACGGCGGCGGTCGCATCCTGGGGTGATTTGCCGTCGGCGATTTCCTGTGAAATCAGATGAACGATGACTTCCGTATCCGTATCGGATGCCAGGTTGCAGCCCTTGGCGACCAGCTCCGCGCGCAGATTCTTATAATTCTCGATGATTCCGTTATGGACGATGGCCACATGGTCCGTGGCATGCGGATGGGCGTTGATTTCGTTAGGCACGCCATGAGTCGCCCAGCGCGTATGGCCGATGCCGACGGTACCGGAAATAGGCTGTTCATTTACACAGGCGGAAAGATTGGCAAGCTTGCCTTCGGCACGGCGGCGGTCGATGGACCCATTAACCAGCGTCGCGATGCCGGCGGAATCGTAGCCGCGGTATTCCAGACGCTTCAGCCCTTCAAGCAGGATCGGCGCTGCTTCGTTCCGGCCCAGGATGCCAATGATGCCGCACATGTTTGGCTTAGCCCTCTTCTTTCTTTTGGTTTTGTTTTTCCTGGCTGCGCCGGGTGTTGAACCGATCGGCCCAGCCCTTGGCTTCTTTTTGTTCGGCCCGGGTCACCGATAAGGCGCCTTCGGTGACGTCCTTGGAAATGGCGCTGCCCGCACCGACAATGGCCCGCGCACCTATCGTCACGGGAGCGACCAGGGCCGTGTTGGAGCCGATGAAGGCCCCCTCACCGATGATCGTTTTCGATTTGAAATGGCCGTCGTAATTGCAGGTGATCGTGCCGGCGCCGATATTGGCGTTCTTGCCGACTTCGCTGTCGCCTACATAGGACAGGTGGTTGACCTTCACGCCGTCGGCCAGAGTTGCAGCCTTGATTTCGACGAAGTTGCCGATCCGCACGCCGATGCCCAAGTCGGCGCCGGGGCGCAAGCGGGCAAACGGGCCGACGACAGAACCTGCGGCGATGGTTGCCCCTTCGATATGACAGAACGGCCGGATCTCGACATTATCACCGACCTGTACGCCCGGGCCGAATACGACGTTGGGCCCGATGGTCACGTCGCGGCCTAATTCCGTATCCCAGGAGAAAAACACGGATGCGGGATCGGTCAGGGTCGCCCCCCCGTCCATGGCGCGGTTCCGAAGCCGGTTTTGGGCGATGGCTTCGGCAGCGGCCAGCTCGGCGCGTGAATTCACACCCAAAACCTCGTCCGCGTCACCGGTGACGACGGCGGCCGGGGCACCTTCCGCACGGGCGATGGCGACAACGTCGGTCAGATAATATTCGCCCTTGGCATTGTCGTTTCCGATGCGGTCCAGCCAATCCAGGGCACGGGCACCATCGATTACCATCACGCCAGAATTGCACAGCCCGATGGCGGCCTGTTCGGGCGTGGCGTCGCGGGCTTCGACGATGGCCTCCAATCCGCCGTCGTCATCCAGGATCAGGCGGCCATAGGGGCCGGGGTCTTCGGGCTCGAACCCCAAGACGACGACGCCCGGATTGGATTCAGCCCGCCGTGTATCCAGCATGGTTTTCAGGGTTCGGGGTGTGATCAACGGCGTGTCGCCGTAAAGGATCACCAGATCGTCCGCCGGATGTGCCTGAATGAATTCGCGCGCGGCAAGAACCGCATGGGCCGTGCCCAGGCGGTCGGTTTGAACGGCGGTCGGGCAGGGTGCGACCGCCCGGATCAGCCCGTCCATGCCCTCGCCGACGACAACGACGGTATGGTCCGCTGTGATTTCCTCTAGGGTTGCCAGTACGTGCGCAACCATGGGCCGGCCCGCCACCGGGTGCAGGACCTTGGGCAGGTCCGACTTCATGCGGGTGCCAAGCCCTGCGGCCAGTACCACCGCCGTTGTTATTGTCGATTTTTCGTCCGCTTGCATGAAAGACGCAGAAGCCATTAAAAGTTCAAGAGGAATCGGGACAGCTCACCCGAAACATTTGGAGGGTTGAGCCGCAAAGTGCCACAGTATCTTGTGCCGTCCAAGTCACAGTTTGTTACGGAATCTTGCAATGGAAATATGCAATGCCTGCGGTTAACGACCGCTTACCCCGTGCCGTCGTATTCGATTTGGACGGCACATTGGTCGACAGCGTGCCGGACCTTCGGGCGGCGCTGAATTGGTTGTTGCCGCAGCACGGCCGCCGTGAGGTCACGCGTGATGAAGTCGTCGGCATGGTCGGGGACGGTGTCGCCAAACTGGTCGAACGCGCCCTGATCGCGACCGGCGGCCTTCCCGCAAGCGGGCTGGATGCGTTGATCACCGATTTCACGGCCCATTATGAAGCCAATGCCGTTGCCTTGACGCGCCCTTATCCGGGCGCGGTTGCGGCCCTGCAGACGTTGAAGGATGCGGGCTGTCTTTTGGGCATCTGCACCAACAAACCGGCGGGGGCGACCCAAGAGGTTCTGCAGGCCCTGGACCTGTTGCCGTATTTCGACGCCGTCGCCGGGGGCGATACGGTGCCGGGAGTGCGCAAGCCCGATCCCAGGCATCCGCTTTATGTGGTGGATGCCCTGGGCGTGGCACCCGAGGACACCATCATGGTCGGGGACAGCCAGAACGACATCGGCGCGGCCAAGGCCGCGGGCATGCCGACGGTCGCCGTGACCTTCGGTTATGCCCATTGCCCGGTCGAAGAATTGGAGGCCGATGCGTTGATTGATCATTTCGATGAACTGGTATCCGTGATCTCAAAAGTCGCGGGCTGAACATCGGCCCTGTCTAACAGATCAGCTCTCGGCCGGCTCCAGGTCAAAGGCAATGGATACGCGCTGTTCATCGCTCGACGTCACGGGGATGGTCTGGTGCCCGAAATAGGATGGAAACATGACCATCATGCCTTCTTCGGGCCTGACGAGATGGACCGCCGGTTCGTTCTTATCCCCGACCAGATGCAGGGAACGTCCGAACTCGATCCAGCCCTCGATGTTATTGGTCTTGCCCTTGGCGGCATCCTTCACACAGGACGGCAATGCCGGGTAGTACACGCCCGATAACCAAGACGTCGGATGGATATGCACGAATTGGCGTCCGTCGCGATCATAAACATTTCCCCAACAGCTGACGTTGAAGGATTTGGGCGGAGAAGCCAGAAACGGATGGTCCGGGTCAACTGGGTGCTCGGCCATGTATTCGCGTGCCATGTCCATGATCATCTGTTTCAGTACTGTGGCGGGCCCATGTTCCGTGCCGTCGAACAGTTCCAGCGTGCCGCGCCCCTTTTCCATGGACCGGTTGGTTTTCGAATAGGTCAGGCTGGGATGGTCCAGAAGGTATCGCACCAGATCCTGATTGAACGAGGCCATGGAATGATAGCCCACAGGCGCGTCATGGACCTTGGTTTTGAGCAGGCGGCTGAAATCAAGGAGCCTGCCCGCGTCGGTGCCGCGTCCCAGGTTGTTCAACGCGGCGGATTTCATCGCCAATGCCGGCACCGGGTGATTGCCAGCCGCGATCGCCTTGTCGGCGACGGCGATGGCGTTTTCCGGCCGGCCCGCGCGCATCCAGGCAAATGACATTTGATCATAAAGATGTTTTGCCTCGGGATGGCGGCTAAGGAATGCCTCGGCCAGGGACACGGCTTCGTCGGCGCGGCCTTGCACGCTCAAGGCATAGACCAATTCGTTTACGGATCTGGCATCTTCCGGATTAAGAGCCACGGCTTGTTCCAGCGGCGCGATTGCCCGGTCGTATTCCGTCGCCCGGCCATGCAGCAGTCCGATATTGGCGAAGGCACTCTGATGCTGCGGATTCAGTTCAGTCGCCCGGGTAAACATATCAATGGCGTCGGTCCATCTTCGGCCGTTCATGTGGACCGTGCCCAGGTTGTAGAAATCTTCCGGATCCCGGCTGCCGAGCTCGATCGCCGTCTCGTAGGCGGCGCGGGCACTTTCCTCATCACCCATCAGTTGATAGGCCACGCCCAGGCTGCCGAATATGGGGGGTGCATCGGGTGCCAGTTCGGCGGCCCGGCCCAGGGCCTCGGCTCCGGCCTGGGGGTTGCCCGTGATGATCTGGGTGCGGCCCAGCTCGAACGCGATGTTGGCATCGCCCGGAGCCTGGGCAAGGGCATCGGTCATGACCTGAACGGCGCCCGGGCCGTCGCCTGTTTCCAGCAGCATCTTCGATAACGTGACGGAACAAGGGGCGAAATCGGGGTATTGGGCAAGGGCGCGTTTCAGGTGCTCGATGGCCTGCGCGGACCGGCCTTGGTTATGGCGCACCAATCCCAGACAATACAGCGCTTCCGGATGGTTGGGCACGGCCTTGAGGACGGAATTGGCGTCGCTTTCCGCGCGTTTCAGGTTGCCCGCGCGAAACGCCTTTGCGGCGCGTTCCATCAGATGGGCGACGTCTTTTTCCGTTTTAGGTTTCAAGGATGTCTCCTGCTGGGCGGGCGGAACGGCTCGGCAGTCAAAAAGGCCGGGACCGGGCCGATATGACCGGGCCAGAGAGTGCCATAGCCGGCCCCGTTTCGTCCATGGCCGGGGCCCGGTGTGCGGTGCGGTCCGGCGCGCTGGTTCAAGTAATCTGGGGGGCGGCGGTTCGAATGCGCCATGCCCGGCTTGACAGTCTCGGGGGGCGCCCCTTATATGATCGCGCCTTTGCCCCGGGGATTGCGCCTCGGGCAACGCAAAGGGCGCGTAGCTCAGCGGGAGAGCACTGTCTTCACACGGCAGGGGTCACAGGTTCAATCCCTGTCGCGCCCACCATTTTTATTCATTATAAAACAAACAATTATTGGATTCGCGCTCATCGTCGGCGCGAAGGAATTGAATTTTTGGGACACATTGGGGACAATGATCTTCATTTCGTGAGGATCTGCGATGGCGACGATCACTAAACGGGGAGACCACCAATGGCAGGCGAAAATCCGCCGCCGTGGTTATCCTGCACAGTCTAAAACCTTTGAACGCAAATCTGAAGCGGAAGCATGGGCCGCAGTGATCGAGTCTGAAATGGCTCGGAGTGTATTTGTCGATCGTTCGGTTGCTAAACGTACAACCCTCGAAGACGTTATCAAAAATTATATGCGTGATGTCATGCCCGAGAAAAAAGGCGCTGATGTCTTGGAAACTCGGTTGAACAGATTCCTCCGTGAAGAATCAGATCTAACCGTTCGTTTCATGGACTCACTCAGAGTGGAGGATTTTGAAGACTACCGTGACCGTCGTAAAAAAAAGAAAAAGAAGAATGGAAAGCCTCTAGAGGGAAGCACGGTGAACCGAGAGCTCAATGATTTGCAGTCGATTATTCAGCAGGTCTGTCGTCGGCTCAACCTGGCAGAAAATCCAGTCAAAGGTGTTGCGCGTCTGAAGGGAAAGGGGCCTCGCGACGTTCGGCTTTCTTCTGAAGATGAATTGAAATTACTGGAAGCAATTGATGGAGCCCGAAACAGATTTTTGAAGCCGGCCGTCGTTCTGGCTTTGGAAACGTCAATGCGCCGGGGTGAGCTACTCTCGCTTGAATGGGACCGAATTGATTGGGATTCGAAAACCGCGCACCTACCAGATACCAAAACTGGCGACCCGCGGGATGTTCCGTTGTCCAGCAAGGCGATCCAGGTGCTGAAAGAGCTTCGGGATATGCCTAGCGACAAGGTTCTCAAGAAGCTTGAAGAGAAGTATCCCAACAAGGTTCTGAAGACATCAGTTCAAGGGCTGAAGAATGCTTATGAGCGTGCTCGCAAGCGGGCTGGTTTGGAGCACATCAATTTTCACGATTTACGCCATGAGGCGACCAGCCGATTGGTGGAACGAGGCTTCGGAATTGAAAAAACTTCTGTCCTCACCGGCCACAGAGACTGGCGGTCGCTAAAACGGTATACACATTTGAAGGCTTCGGACATTGCGAAAGAGTTGGGATAAAAGAGGTTTATCTCGTCAAGTAAGTCGTTCTCATTAACGCCGCTTTGAAGCGTTTGAGCTTTAGATGCTCACGGAGCTTTTTGATTTTGTTGGAAGGAGTAACGTTATTTTTTTGGCCTGACGCACTAAAAGTGGTCCAAAGTTATTAAGAGAGTTCGGCGAATTTGGACCATGGAGTCCCCTGTAGCGACCCGTGGCGGGCGGTTTACCGTCCCGGGTTAGTGGCGTTTCGTTCGACCTGGGCCATCCAGGCGGGCCAGGAGGCGCGCTCTACGTGAAGGCCGGGGTGTGCCGGTGAGGTCGGCATCGCCGCACAGCTTGTTGCTGCCGCCGCCAGATAGAGGGGTGCAGTAGACGAGGTCCATGCCGTAGACGTGTTCGTTGAGGTAGGCGGCGAACTCGCGCTCGTACTTATCGCCTTTGGATTTTGAAGAGCGACCGGACATGCGCAGATCGTATGCCCGGTCGCGTGACTAAATGCGTTATGTGCAGACGGCCATGGGCGCTTGGGCCTTTATGCCGGAGCAGAGCTTTTCGAGGGCGTCGCCAGCGATGCCGTAGTCAAAAAGCTGGCCGTGGGTGATCCCGCTAAGGGAGATCGTCGTGGCGCCGTCAGAGGACGACTGCAAGACAATGTTGATGGTGGGGTTCCTGAACGTAAGGAACGGGTTGCCGGGAGAGACGGCAACAATCAAGCCGCCCTCGTAATCGGAAGACACGACTGTCATGCCCGCGTTTGTTGCGGCGGAAAGAGTCATGTCAAAAGCGGTTTTCTTGTCCGTCAAAGGCATGATGATTTTGCTCGTGGATTGAGCTTGAAGGCCAGCGCAGCCGGCAACAATGATGGCGACGACCATCCCCAGGGCAAGGTGAGACAGGATTGCCTTGATGCGCATTTGGAATTTCCTCCTTCCTCTACAATGCACGGTGCGAAGTTTTCTGGAAAGTGGGGCCCAAGGTCAACAATGAAGGCCCCATTTTCCCGACGGTGCTGGTGGGGTATGGCGTTTGCGGCTCATTCGTTCATCCTTCTCCAAGGTTAGAATGCGTCGAGCTCTCTCATTGGCGTTGGACCACTTCGTGGGGACAGGTCAGTAACTAGGTGCGCCGGCTGAAGGACCTGGAACGGGAGAACGCCTGTCTGCGCAAGGCGGTGTCGGATCTGACGCTGGACAAGCTGATCCTCAAAGAGGCCATCAAGGGAAACTGCTGAGCCCCGCCCGCCGCCGCGTCTGTGTCGATCATCTGCAATCTAGGTTGAAGCCTAACAATCCCAAGACGAGCAAGGGTCGGCCACTGTTGGCCACCCATTTCCTTGACCGTCTCGTCGCACTGGTCTCCCTCTTGCACCTTCGGCCCATCTTTGGACCGGAAAGACGGCGGTCAGCTCGCGCGACGGATCCCTGAGTTTCGACTTTACACCTTGCCGACCTTGGAACGCCCGAGGATATACTATTTTACCCTGCGTTCTCCTGCTATCGTCCTCCTGTTATCGTCAGAAAAACAGTGAGGGCTGGATGATGGCGGACACGCCTGACTAGGTCATGACCGTAAGGGACGTCGCCGGCTACCTGAGCGTCGACGAGAAGACCGTTTACAGGCTCGCCAAGCGCGGCGATCTGCCGGGCTTTAAGGTCGCCAGTGCATGGCGGTTTAAGCGGTCGGACCTCGATAGCTGGATCGATCAGCAGAAAAAAGAAGCCCAGAACAAGGCGTGAGGGGCGGCACGTGAGCGATTTGAATATCAGCAACTTCATCTGGAATATTGCCGATGATATCCTTCGAGACGTTTACGTTCGGGGGAAGTGCCGAGATGTCATTCTGCCCATGACCATTATTCACCGTCTTGATGCTGTGCTGGAGCCAACGAAGGAAGCGGTGCTCTCCATGAAGACCCAGCTATGTATAACGATGCGGCCACAAAAACTTGGCGAAACCGGATGACAAAAGAAGCAGAGATCGAGCAAGAACTGATTACAAAGCTTGCAGGTCTGAAGTACTCGCATCGCGATGACATTAGGGATCGCGATTCACTGGAACATAATTTCCGCGAAAAGTTCGAAGCCCTGAACCGGGTAAAATTGACCGACAGCGAGTTCGAGCGGCTTCTCGAAGAAATCGTGACACCAGACGTTTTTGAGAGTGCGGAGCGGCTGCGGAATTGGAATACTTTCGAACGCGAAGACGGGACGCCGCTGCATTACCAGCTTGTCAACCTCAAGGACTGGTGCAAGAACACCTTCGAGGTTGCCAGCCAACTGCGGATGAACACGCGCAGCAGTCACCATCGCTACGATGTTATCTTGCTGATTAACGGCCTGCCTCTGGTCCAGATCGAGTTGAAATCGCTCCAGGTCTCGCCCCGACGGGCGATGCAGCAGATCATCGACTACCGGAATGACCCTGGAAACGGCTATGGCAACAGCCTGCTGTGCTTCATGCAGCTGTTCATCGTCAGCAACCGCAGCCAGACTTGGTATTTCGCCAATAACAACAACGAGCACTTCTCGTTCAATGTCGAGGAGCGCTTTTTGCCGATCTACCGCTGGGCGACACGGGACAACAAGAAGGTCGAGCACCTATCCGAATTCGCTGATCAATTCCTGGCCAAATGCACCTTGGCCGAAATGATCAGCCGCTACATGGTCCTGATCCAGAACGAGCGAAAGCTCATGATGATGCGGCCCTATCAGGTCTATGCGGTCAAGGCGATCGTCGATTGCATCCACGAGAACCGCGGCAACGGTTATATCTGGCACACCACCGGCTCGGGCAAGACGCTGACCTCGTTCAAGGCGTCCACGCTCCTCAAGGACAATCCCGACATCGAGAAGTGCCTGTTCGTCGTCGATCGCAAGGATCTCGACAAGCAAACCCGCGACGAATTTAACCGCTTTCAGCCCGACTGTGTCGAGGAGAACACAAATACCGAGACGCTCGTGAAACGGCTTCTTTCGGAGGATTACAAGGACAAGGTGATCGTCACCACCATCCAGAAGCTGGGCCTCGCGCTGGATGGAACGAACAAGCGGCAGTATCGCGAGCGTCTCGAACCGCTGCGCGACAAGCGTGTCGTGTTCATCTTCGACGAATGCCACCGTTCGCAATTTGGCGAGAACCACAGGGCGATCCGCGAGTTCTTCCCCAATGCTCAACTCTTCGGCTTTACCGGCACGCCGATCTTCGAGCAGAACGCCAGCTACCAACGCGTCGAGGGGGAAAAGGCGAGCTACGTCACCACGAAGGACATCTTCGAGAAGGAGTTGCACGCCTACACGATCACCCACGCGATCGACGACGGAAACGTGCTGCGCTTCCATGTGGACTACTTCAAGCCCGATGTCGCGCCCATCAAGCCGGGCGAGACGCTGGCCAAGCGCGCCGTGGTCGAGGCAATCCTCGACAAGCACGACGCCGCAACCAACCAGCGAAAGTTCAACGCCCTCTTCGCCACCGCATCGATCGACGATGCCATCGCCTATTTCGACCTGTTCAAGGACATCCAGGCCGAACGCGCAGCGGCCGAACCTGAATTCATCCCGCTGCAAATCGCCTGCGTCTTCTCGCCGCCCGCCGAGGGTAACCGTGATGTGGCCCAGCTGCAGGAAGACCTCCCCCAGGAGCTCGCCGACAATATGGTCGAGCCGAACCGCAAGAAGGAGGCGCTGACCCGCATCATCGCCGACTACAACGCGCGCTATGGCACGAACCACGATCTGGCGAATTTCGACAGCTATTATCAGGGCATCCAGCAGCGGATAAAGGATCAGAAATATCCCAACGCAGACCTGCCGCGAGACAAGAAGATCGACATCACCATCGTCGTGGACATGCTGCTGACCGGCTTCGACTCGCAGTATCTCAACACGCTCTACGTCGACAAGAAACTGAAGTATCACGGTCTCATTCAGGCCTTTTCGCGCACCAACCGCGTGCTGAACGACTCCAAGCCCTACGGCAACATCCTCGACTTCCGCGCTCAGCGTGACGCCGTGGACGAGGCCATCACGCTGTTCTCTGGCAAGGCGGAGCGGCCGCCCAAGGAAATCTGGCTGGCCGATCCCGCGCCCGAGGTCATCGAAAAGCTGGCCGAAGCGACGCAGCGCCTGAATGACTTCCTCCAGTCCCAGGGCGTCGAGCCCAGACCCGAAGATATCTCGAACCTGCGCGGCGACGAGGCGCGCGCCGGCTTCATCGAGCGGTTCAAGGAGGTGCGCCGCCTAGCCACCCAGCTTGACCAGTATACCGACCTCGATGCAGAGGCGAAGGCGACGATCGAGGCGCTGATCCCGCGCGACGACCTGCGCGCCTTCTCGGCCCAGTATCTGGAAACAGCCAAGCGCCTGCAGGACAAGCAGCACAAGACCGAAGACCCCGACGACCCCGTCGCCCAGCTTGATTTCGAGTTCGTGCTCTTCGACTCCGCGCTGATCGATTATGACTACATCATGACGCTGATCGCGCGTTTTGCCGGGGCCGGGCCGAAGAAGCAGAAGATGACGCGCGAAGAACTGATGGGCCTACTCGCCTCCTCTGCCCGGCTGATGGACGAGCGTGAAGATCTCGAAGCCTATCTCGCCACGCTGAAAGAGGGCGAGGGCCTGAGCGAGGACGAGATCCGCAAGGGTTATGCCCGCTTCAAGGCCGCGCGCGAGGCCGAGGCTCTGGCCCGCATAGCTGATGCGCACGACCTGCCCGTGGAAGCGCTGCAATCCTTTGTCGATCACATCCTTTATCGCTATGTCTTCGACCCCGACGCCCTGCGCGAACTATTAGAGCCCAAGAGGCTGGGCTGGAAGGCCCGCGCACGCGCCGAGCTGGCCCTGATGGAAGACCTGATCCCGCTTCTGCGCCGCAAGGCCGGGGGGCAGGAGATTTCGGGGCTCGAGGTCTATGACCATGCCTGAACCCAAGCGTCCCACCCCCCGCCTGCGCTTCCCCGAGTTCCGGGATGCGGAGCCATGGGCCAAAACGACTATTGGGGAAATCGGCAAGTTCTATTACGGAAAAAGCGCGCCTAAATGGTCGTTGGACGATGACGCCCCAACACCATGCGTTAGGTATGGCGAGTTATACACAAAATTCGGCCCAATAATCACCCAAACCTATTCTCGCACGAATATTGACCCCACCAAGCTTCGCTTCAGCAAGGGCGGCGAGATTCTCGTTCCGCGCGTTGGCGAAAAACCAGACGATTTCGGGAAGTGCTGTTGCTTTCTTCCGCTGAAGGGCGTCGCTATCGGCGAGATGATCAGTGCGTTCGAAACGAAGCAGAACCCTGTCTTTTACACATATTATTTCAGGACGCTTTATAAGGAGTTTGCCAAGGTCGTCGAGGGGCAGAATGTAAAGAACCTCTACTACGCAGAACTGGAACCGCTGACGATTTTCCGTCCAAGCCCCCCCGAACAACAAAAGATCGGCGACTGCCTCACCTCTCTGGATGATCTGATCCGGGCGGAAGAGGAGGCAGTGGAGGCGCTGCGGGCGCACAAGACGGGGCTGATGCAGCAGCTCTTCCCCCGCGCAGGCGAGACCATCCCCCGCCTGCGCTTCCCCGAATTCCGCGATGCGGGACCATGGGAGGTGAAGCGGTTGGGGGAGGTCTGCGACGTCAATCCTTCTTCGGGCGAACGTCCGCCCAGCTTTGTCTATATTGATCTCGAATCTGTGGAGGCTGGCGAACTCATTCAAAAGAAAACGATATCGAGGGAAAACGCGCCAAGCCGTGCACAACGCCTTTTGCAAAAAGGCGACGTAATTTATCAAATGGTGCGCCCCTACCAACGGAATAATCTATTTTTCGACATCCATGACGGCAAAAGCTATGTCGCGTCGACCGGCTACGCCCTGCTTCGCGCCAAACAATCTAGCGCGTTTCTTTATCATCTCGTCCATACAGTGCCCTTCACTGACTCCGTGCTGGAGAAATGCACCGGCTCAAATTATCCGGCGATTAGCTCATCCGACCTTGCGGGAATTCGCGTTGCAATACCGTCCCATCTCGAACAACAAAAGATCGCCGACTGCCTCACCTCGCTGGATGACCTGATCCGCGCCCGCGAGGCCCGCCTTGACGCCCTGCGCGCGCACAAGACCGGCCTCATGCAGCAGCTTTTCCCGCAGGAGGTAGGTTGAGCCATGGCTCTTTCACAAATCGCCACTGACCTGATGAACGATGACGCACGTGTCATCCTGATTTACGCCTTCAACACCGTCGGCAAGACCCGCCTTTCCGTAGCCTTCAAGGATGCGACCAAGGAGGCCAATGGTGGCCAGCATGCGGGTGTCTATTACAACGCTTTCAGCGAAGACCTCTTCGTCTGGAATAATGACGAAGAAAACGGTGGCGAGAACATTCGCCTGCTGGTTACCGAAAGCAGCCTGAACAGATTTTACTCTATCCTCTCGGAAGATGCCGTGCGCGAGAAGCTGCGCCCCTACCGGCCAACATTCGATTTCGCCTTCGATTCTCACGACGACCCCGAACGCGGCATCCGTTCGATCGCCTTCTTTCCGGCTGGGAAGGATGGAGGAGAGGCCCCCAATATCAAGATTTCTCGGGCAGAGGAGCGGATTTTCGTTTGGTGCTTCTTCCTGGCGCTTTTCGAAGTCGAGGGTTGGGCCGATCAGCAGTCGGCGCATTTCTTCATCGATGACCCGGTATCAAGCCTTGATGACCACAATATTTTCGTCACGGCCTCTTCGGTGCTGGGTCTTGTCGAAAGGTATCATGGCGACAGGAAGATCATCATTACGACGCACCACATCGGATTCTTTTCGACGATCGCGAATTGGTTGATGAAAGGGGAGGAGGCTGATCGGTACAAGAAGATTACCAAGGTGCAGATCCTGAATAAGGATCACGCCGGACAGCTTTCGCTGAGCAGCCCCAACCGTGCGGTTTTCCTCTACCACCTCCATCTCCTGCGCGAGCTGTCCGTAGCTCGTGAGGAGAATCGTCTGAAAAGCTACCACCTCGTATTGCTGCGTCAGGTTCTCGAGAATGTTGCCTCGTTCCTGGGCGTTGGGCAGTTCTCCTATGTGCTCCAACAGATCGGCATTCAGGACCCTGACGAGATGGCGCGTATCATTAATATTTTGTCGCACAAGAAAGCCTTCACCTATGAGGGTGACGAGATGGTTCCGGACACACGAGCCTTGTTCGATGATGTTTTCGACGGCCTGAGAAACCACTACAAGTTTGTCCTTCATGAGGATAACGCCGCATGACCGAACAAGACCAGATCCGCCTGGGTAAGACCCTGTGGAACATTGCCGACAGCCTGCGCGGCTCGATGAACGCGGATGACTTCCGTGACTACATGCTTTCGTTCCTATTCCTGCGCTACCTGTCGGACAACTACGAGGAAGCGGCCAAGGCCGAGCTTGGCCCCGACTGGCCGCAGCTGCCGACCGGCGATCGCTGCTCGCCGCTGGCGATGTGGTATGCGCAGAACTCCAAGGACGCAGACGAATTCGAGGCGGTGATGCGCCGCAAGGTGCATTACATTATCAAGCCCGATCATCTCTGGAGCACCATCGCCGAGATGGCCCGCACCCAGAACGACGAGCTTCTCCGCACGCTGCAGCGCGGCTTCAAGTTCATCGAGAACGAGTCTTTCTCCTCCAACTTCCTGGGCCTTTTCTCCGAGGTGAATCTCGACTCCGAAAAGCTGGGCAGGAATTACGCGCAACGCAACGCCATGCTCTGCACGATCATCCAGAAGATCGCAGAGGGCCTGGCCGAATTCCCGAGCGACCGCGATCTGCTGGGCGACGCCTATGAGTATCTCATCGGGCAATTCGCCGCCGGCTCGGGCAAGAAGGCGGGCGAGTTCTACACGCCGCAACAGATCTCCAGCATCCTCTCGGGCATTGTGACGCTCGACAGTCAGGACCCCGCTTCGGGCAAGCGCGAAAAGCTAAACCGGGTCTATGACTTCGCCTGCGGCTCGGGATCGCTGCTTCTGAATGTGCGGCGGCACATTGACAGACATGGCATCGGCAAGCTCTACGGGCAGGAAAAGAACATCACCACCTACAACCTGGCTCGCATGAACATGCTGCTGCACGGGGTGCGTGATACCGAGTTCGAGATCAATCACGGTGACAGCCTGAAGAACGACTGGGACATCCTGCGCGAGTCGAACCCGGCGAAGAAGATCGAGTTCGACGCGGTGGTCGCCAACCCGCCCTTCAGCCTGCGATGGGAGCCAACCGAGGAGATGGCGAAGGATTTCCGCTTCAAGGACTTCGGGCTTGCGCCGAAGTCAGCGGCCGATTTCGCCTTTCTCCTGCATGGCTTTCACTTCCTCGCGAAGGACGGGACCATGGCGATCATCCTGCCGCATGGCGTTCTCTTCCGTGGCGGGGCGGAGAAAAAGATCCGCACCAAGCTTCTGAAGGACGGGAACATTGACACGGTCATCGGCCTGCCGGCCAAGTTGTTCTACTCGACCGGAATTCCGGTGTGCATCCTGGTGCTGAAGAAGTGCAAACGGACCGATGACGTGCTCTTCATCAATGCGGCCGAGCTGTACCAGCCGGGCAAACGGCAGAACACGCTGCTGCCGGAGCATATCGACAAGATCATCGAGACTTATCAGCATAGGAAGGAAGAAGACCGCTTTTCGCGAGTCGAGAGTCTCGACAAGATTGAAAAGGAGCATGACTTCAACCTCAACATCTCCCGATATGTCAGTACGGCTGAGTCCGAGGAAGAGGTCGACCTTGCCAGGGTGCACGAACGCCTCTCAGACCTCCAGACGCAGATCAGTTCGGCGGCCGAGAAGCACAATGGGTATCTGCAGGAGCTTGGAATCCCGCCGCTGCCGCTTGGTTTTGAGAAGGATTCCAGCTGACATCGACGGAAGCGAAGCTACCGGCGACGGTGGACTTCGAGCTGTTCCGCCCAGTTGCTGCGGTTCTGTGGTCTTGGCCCCGGTGACGCCGTGCTGGACGCCAACACGCTGTGGGACTTCCACGAGGCGCTGATCGCGGCCAAGGAGCTGGAAACTCGGTTCGAGCTCCTGGACCAAGCCATCATCGATGTGTCCTCCCATGATGGTGCACGTCTGCGGGAGGGCCTGATCGACCCGAAAAACACACGTCCAACGTCTGGGCCGACTCCGCCTACCGCTCTCATGCCAACGAGGATTATCTGCGCAGTTTCGGCAAGGTCAGCCGGATCCACGTGAAGAATCCGAAGGGCAAGCCGATGTCGAAGCGGACCTTGCGGGTGGCCTGTCCCCCTAAAAGTGGCCCGGGACGATTGAGAGTATTGGCGCATTCTGACCTTGAGCAGGAGGAACGAATGAGCCGTAAACGTTACACCCCGGAACAGATCATCAGCATGCTGCTAGGCCTCCAATGGCTGGAATTAGTGCGACTAATATCATGATCTGTTTGACTATCGGTCCGCTCTTTAAGGTGAGTTGCTGTTTGCGCTTAGTCGCGTGTGGCTGATCGATCCTGATCCTGTGCGGAGTCCGTCGCCGAAGTCGCCGGTCCGGAGGTAGAATGTTTGGAGATTTTTTGTTTTACAAAACTTTCGTCAAGCGATGTTCATATACCATTTCCATAGCAGCGCCCCAGAAGTCTTGAGCGCTTAATGTTAGGTTGGGGTGGCCTGCAAGGATAGCGATTAGGGCTACAGCGTGATGTGGTCGGGCGTTGAACGCCCTCTCGCCGAATTCCGCAATCATGCAGCTATCCCGATAGAGGAACGTTGAGTCGCCAGCGGGGTCGAAGCCGACAGCCGTCCAACGTCCCCGAGTTTCAAGATCAATAAACAGCCTCGGCCGGCGCCCGCGGCGCCACAAACCAACTGGCGCAGACTCACCTTCGAATGCGCCGACGAAGCGATAATCCATATATGATCCCCGCATGTCGTCGAGGATGTCATTCCATTCCAAGCCTTCCTCAGCATGAACTAGGCTGAGATCCATCTTGTTGTCGTACCCGACGACGGTCGTCATTTGACTTTTCCTTTCGTATCAACGTTAGCGTTCTCGACCCGCGCGTTCGTGCGGCGGTCTCCTTCTTTGATTGTTGAAGCGCTGCTGCAGAGTGCGGATCCAAGTGCCAACCTGCCCCTTGGTTAGCGGCTCGTCAGAGTCAGGAAGCTTGGTCTTAGTCTTCTTCAACAGGTCATTCAGGTAGTTCAGCTGTTTAGCTGTCGCAGGCATGTCGTCTTCCGAGCGCTGCATGGCCTTTTCAAGTTCTTCTTGGAGAATGGCGTTCCTTCGTTCGAGTTGCTGAATAACGGTTCTAGTCGATCCAAACAGTCTAGCTGGCGTCATATTTTTAACCGGCCCGCTCTCAGGTTGGCCTTGAGGTGGAGTAGGCACCGTGGCCGGGTAGACTTGGCGGACAGCCCTAATTGCCGGTGCGATCTCGTCTTTCAGATAAGCCACCATCTCTTTCCGACTCTTCGGCCATCTGTCTTGGTCTTTGGCCTCGAGGATGGCGCTAAGGATCAACTTCGCTGGCTCATTCCGCTCTCGAGGCAGAATCGCGCGTGCGGGGTCAATTAGGCATTTCTCTGCCCAGGCAAACGGATCCTTGAGATCGAAATTGCGCGCTTCTATTTCCTCGATCGCCTGGGAGATATTGTCAAAACTAAACTGTATGGCCTCTTGACGAAGAGATGCCTCTGCGGCGCGCCGTTGTGCGGGTATATTTCGGTTCTCTGCATGACGCTGTCGAGCGCGGGCGACCGCATGTGGATCTCGATCTCGCTGACCATCCTTGTACCAAGCGCGGGCGGGCGTTCTTCGTTTTGCCTTGCGTGTGATACCGGTTTCTTCAAGCCGGCCCGGATGAAAAATGAAGTCTAATCCAACGGCCTTGAGCTCCCTGTTTATGATCTGAGCGGCCCTTCGGCGCTGCTCTCTGACCTTCTCCTTTGTGTTCCAGATTATCGGTTCTTCGGCAGGGCGGCCGCGGACACCCTCGCGTGTCACTCGCCCATTCCGAATGGGACGAGCAGCTGCAACAAGATGGATGTGAGGATTGTGAACTGCAGGGTCGCAATGGATGACCCAATGGGTCGGGCGTGCTGTTTCCTCAATATCCTCCGCGAGTGTTTCGGCAATCCGAATCCACGCCGGCTTATCAAGGTCGCGAGGCAGTTCCATTGTGAGAGTGAGCGCAACGCGGCCGTTCTTTCTGACAGTCGCCTTGTCGACTGCGGAGAGGATTGCCCGCATCTCTTCTGCATCTCGGCCGCCGGACGCGACCAGGTCAGTCCGGTCGGCGAAGTCGGCCATTCGGTTCAGGTAGTCGATGTCTGCGCCGGCCGAGGCGCCGGCTTTTCGAGTTTGTGCATCTGTGGCAGGCGCCTTCAGTGCGCGGTCCAAATGTATATGGAAAGTGCGCGCCCGGCGTCCGCCAACGGCGCCCCAGCGTTCACAGGGAATGTCGAAGTAGAGGCCGGCGCGGACCGCCTGCTCTTCCTGGGGAAGATAGTGGCCCCGATTTTTGTCCTCGGTATCCGGCATAAGTTACTCCTGATTGCCGATGCCAAGGAGGGATAGACAGCCCAATTAGTAATAACGTTATTACTAATTGGGCTGTGTGATTCGGAGAATCACCTGTCTATCCCCCTTTATTGGTTTTGCCGCCGCGTTGCGTTATCGAGCGAATCTCTGAAAGCAGCGAGCCGGTTCTCGGTGCCGGAGTCACCTCGACCGGGACGGACATTATGGTGGCCGCCTGCGTACTCTCCGTAACAGTGTGCGGCAGATTCTTCAAAGGTTGTACGCCCGTATCTTTGATCAAGGGCGTACCGTTCGCCGGCTTGGGCAATGACGGGGCTTCGTCTGAGGATTTCGAGTTCATTACCACGGTCTCCGAGGTTGGGTTGAGGAACTGCAGGCAATTTTAGCATGCGCATATTGAACGTCCTTTTCTTCAAAGGCCTTGGATGCAGAGTTGCAGGCCAGTCCTGCAACTCTGCCTTCCTGGCGAAGGACGGGGGGCAGAGCGCAAGGGCGGCGAAGCCGGAACCGGAGCCACGCGCAGCTGCAGGGTGCGAAGCGCCCGAAGCGAGCGTGGTGAGGATCCGCCCCTTGCGGCGGCGTTGGGGGCGGAGCCCCCAGCCTGGTTTGAAACGTTTAAGTAAGTAGTTTCAGAATTTAGGAGGCGTTTTTGTGCAGGGAGGTGCGGTAAATCCGGCGAGAATCGAATTTCAGTCTTGGGTGATAAGACGCAGGATGATGTGTGATCCGACGTTTTATGGCGGACGTTAAGACGCAAGGAGTGGGGTGAAAAGACGTAGCTATTCATCGTCTGTACCTGTGCCTGCGTACGTGAGGCTCGCAAGGACTTGGCTTCTCGATGGGTGGTAGGTCCCGCGTTTCGGACGTGGTGCCTTCGATCTATTAACCTCGAAAATGAGGCTTGGGTGCGGCTCCTTTTCGAGGAGACGAATTGAGTATTCGGGAAGCGAATCGCTTTTCGCGATCTCCCTGAGACGGCGCATAAATTCAGGTAGAGAGCTCGTGGCGCCGAGCCGGGCCTTGAGGGTGTCAATGCGCCACTGGAAGAAGCCGGACGCTTCGGGGACGCTTTTTCGTGCAATACGATAAAGGCCTTTGGCTAGGGAAGACTTGAGAGTGAAGTAGCCGGGATGGACGGCAAGGATCGCCTTTTTCCCGCCGACGATCTCGGGAACGAATTTAGGGATTTCCACGGACCACATAGCGTTCGGCGATGGTCTGCCTTGTGAGGTCGGGATCCGATACCAAGAGATAAATGTAAAGGCTGTCTGCAGACCAGATGCGTTCGAGTATTCCTCGTTGATGTGTACCTGTGTCGACGCCAATCGTCGTATCGATGCTCCCAGTCGCTGATAATGCCCCCCTCCGTACCGTTGTCCTTTCGAGTCAGAAGTCCTCTTCTTGCCCATGCATTCGAGCACTGCGGTTGGGCGGAATGATATGAGGTTGGTCAGAGGTTGGGATTGATCAGCGTCGTTGAGGAACGAGCACGCGGCTATGAAGAAATCAAAGTCCCAGATCGTAGCTATGCCGATATCAGGACATCCTGTGACCTTGATGGAGATCCCCTTCGTCTTGAATTCAATCGGGGTGGTCCGCCCTTTTTGAATTGCGACGAAAGGATAAGTCATTAAGTCGCGGAGGTCTCTCAGAGGGGGCTCGCTATTTTTGTAGATGCACAGATCTGACATTTTTTATCCCGCTTTCCTTGCGGCGATCTGCTCGGCTTTTGTTGGCCTCCCTCGGCGACGGTTTTGGAGGCGTGGCTGTTGATCCGGTTGTTGGCCGTTCAGCGGCCGAATAGGCTCGACCCGATGGCGTTGGATGAACGCTTCAATATCTTCGACGTCGTATAAGCAGCGTTTGCCTGGTCGGCTGTACGGAATCCCCTTTCCGTCCCTTGCCCAGCAAGCGAGGGTTGCCACGGGGATGCCGTAGATCTCGAAGACTTCTTTGCGCGTCAGAAAGCGTTTGTTCGGAGGTCTGGACACAATTCGGGCTCCGTTAAAATTAACGTAGCCCGGCCGCCTAGCGCTCCGGGGTGGTGAGGCACTACGATGGGTGTCCTGCCCATCTCCCCTCACACGCGCGGGTACTTTGGTTGCCCGCCTACCAGCCAGTTACTCCCTGCAAAACTGACTAGGCGTTGTAGCGACTCCGTATGCTCTCGCGCTTGGACACGCAACAGTCACCGAGACCCACGTTGCCTTAGCCCCGACAGGAGTGGGGCATTGACCTTTGGACCAGCCAACAACCAAATCTTATCATTCTTGATCCTTGGGTCAAGTTTTGGTTGGGACAATAAAGGGACTGTCGAGCACATATCGAATGATAGCTATTGATACTGAATGATCAAAATATATAGATTAAACAACAAGATGTGTGGCAACGAAATTGTAATTTAACATATTATTTTGCCTTCACACGGCAGGGGTCGCTGGTTCAATCCCAGCCGCGCCCACCATTTCCTTGAACTTTCATTGTTCTGCACGCGCGGCGAAAGGGGATTGCGGTTAATCCCGCTGTTCACCGGTGATCTGCGGAACGACCATGACCGTGTTCGGGTTTCCAAAAAAAGCGCCCCCGGTCGGGGGCGCAGGCTGGGGAAGGTAAAGACGGCCGCCGTCAGTTGGCAGATTCGGCCTTGGCCGGGGCGATGCCGAACAGGTCGGCGAGAGAACGTTCGCGTTTGGTATCGATCGTCGCCGTGGCGGTCATGCCGGCGCGCAGCGGAGGGGCGTCCGCCTTGGGCAGCAGGCGGAGCCGCACGGGCAGGCGCTGCACCACCTTGACCCAGTTGCCCGACGCGTTCTGCGGCGGCAGGATCGCGAATTCCGCGCCCGTCGCGGGCGAAATGCTCTGCACCTCGGCTTCCCAGGTGATGTCCGGATAGATGTCCAGCACGACCGTCGCCGCCTGGCCCACGCGCACATGGGTCAGTTCCGTTTCCTTGAAATTGGCTTCGACCCAGGGCGGGGTGTCCGTGACGATCGCCATCAACGGTTCCGCCGCCGTGATCTGTTCGCCCGCGACCAGAGGCACGCTGACGACGATGCCGTTGGCCGGCGCGGTCACGGTGGTGTGTTCAAGGTTCAATTTGGCCTGATCCAGGGCCGCCAGCTTGGTCCGCACCAGGGGGTGGCTGTCCACGGGTTGGTCCGGCTCGCTGCCGAGCGAGGCCTGAACGCGCTGCACCTTCTGCCGTGCCATGGTCACCCGGTCGGCGGCGGCATTGGCGTCGTTTTCCATTTCGTCAAAGCGGGCATGGGAGGTCACGCCGCGCTTGACCAGTTCGCGTTCGCGCTCGAACCGTTTGCGGAAATAAACCGCGCGGTCCTGGGCATCGCGAAGTTCGGTGCGGGCCTCGATCAGCGTTACGGCCAGGGTGCGGACGTCCTGGCGGGCCGTGTCCAATTCCGCCTGCGCGCGCTCAACGGCGATGCGGAACGGTTCCGGGTCGATCACGACCAGGGTGTCGCCCTTGGTGACTTTCATATGAGCCTTGGCCCGGACCTCGACGGCGCGCCCGGAAACCTCCGCCGCCAGTTTGGCGATGTCGGTCTTCACATAGGCGTTTTCGGTCGACACATATCGCGCCCCGTGCAGCCAATAGGCAACGGCGGCGGCCACCGCAAGCAGCGGCACCAAAACAAGCAGTGCCGTGCGCTTGTTCAGCACGCGCCGGGGCCGCTGTTCGGCCGCCGTCATCCCGGTTGTGTCCAGGTTTATGGGGGATTGCTCATTCGGCATTAATTTTCTCGAGTTCCGTCGATTGGATCAGGTCGTTGTCGCTGGCCATGTCCTGCAGGCGCTGTTTCACCGTCAGCAGCAGTTCGGTCAGGGTTTCCCGTTCCTTGTGGCTCAGGCCTGAAAGTTCTTCTTCGACCATGGCTTCGGCGATGGGGCTGACCTCGCCGTGAATGCGGCGGCCCAGATCGGTCATATAGACGCGCTTGATGCGGCGGTCCGTTTCATCCGGCCTGCGTTCCAGCCAGCCGAATTCCTCCAGCTTGTCGATCATGCGCCCGGCCGAGGTCTTTTCCACTTCCATCAGTTCCGCCAGTTCGGACTGGCTGACACCAGGCTGGTCGCCGACCCGGCGCAGGGCGATCCATTGGGTGCGGGTAAAGCCCAGATTGCGGACGCGCCGGTCGAACACCGTGCGCTGCAGGCGCGCGGCCTCCATCAGCAGAAAGGCAAGATAACGCCCCTCGGAAAGGGGCTGTATGTCGATCTTGGTCATCGGTGAAATTACCCTTGCGGAATTAGTAAGTATTCTTACTATTGCGGTCCTTACTGTCAATAGGGTTACTAATTTTCATGGCAACCACACCCACCGATACGGCTGAGCCGCCGCCCCGCCCGGAAATCTCGCCGGCGCGGCGCTGGGTCATTTTGGGGGCCGTGGTGCTGAGCGTGACCCTTTATTCGACATCGATCCTGATCGTCGCGGCGGTGTTGCCGCAGCTGCAGGGCGCGATGTCGGCGACGCCCGATGAGATTTCCTGGACCATGACCTTCAACATCCTGGCCACGGCCGTGACGACGCCGCTTACGGGTTGGCTGGCCGGGCGGTTCGGGCGGCGCAATCTGATGGTCGGGGCGGTCGGCCTGTTCGGGCTGTCGACCTATTTCTGCGGTGCCGCCAATTCCCTGGAAGCGTTGATCTTCTGGCGCATCGTCCAGGGCGCTGCCGGCGCACCCCTGTCACCCATGGGGCAGACGGTGGCGCTTGATATCTTTCCCAAACATCAGCACGGCATGGTCATCGGGCTGTACGGCATCGGCGTGGTCATGGGGGCGTTCATCGGCCCCATGGTCGGCGGCGTGATGGCCGAAACCTATACTTGGCGCTATGCCTTCTATCTTCTGGTGCCGATTTCCTTCGGCGCGGCGCTGAGCGTCTATTTCGCCCTGCCGCGTACGCGCCGCCAGGAACAGGTCAAACTGGAATGGACAGGGTTCATCCTGATCTCCGCCTCCATCGCCTGTATCCAGCTGGCGTTGTCCCGCGGGCAGCGGCTGGACTGGTTTCAGTCCACGGAAATCCTGATCGAGGTCTTCGTGGCCGCCCTGGCGTTCTACATGTTCATTGCCCATAGCCTGACCCACAAGAAGCCGTTCCTGAATTTGCGGCTGCTGCTCAACCGTAACTATGCCCTGGGCCTTGTTCTGGTCACGATCTATGGAATGCTCAACTTCACGCCCATGGTGATTTTGCCGGGGCTGCTGCGTGAACACGTGGGCCTGCCCGATTCACTCATCGGCTACGTCGTCGGTTCGCGCGGGATCGGCGCCATGATGGGGTTCTTCATCGCCATGTGGGTGGGCGCCAAGTATCCGCGCAAGACAATGTGCGCGGGCTTTCTGGCACAGGTCATCGCCGGGCTGTGGCTGATGTCGTCCAACCTGAACACCACGCCCATGGAATTCGCCCTGAACGGGATGCTGCAAGGGCTGGCCGTCGGCACCATCTGGGTGCCGCTGACCTCCGTTACCTTCTCGACGCTTGATCCCAAGCATCTGGATGAAACGACGTCGGTCTATCACCTGCTGCGCAATATCGGCTCCAGCTTCTTCATTTCCATGTCCGTGACCGAAATCGTGCGCTCGGCCTCGCGCAATTACGAACATCTGACGGAACACATCACGGAATTCAATCCGATCCTCAAATTCTCTTGGGTCATGGGCGAATGGGACATGGGCTCGGTCGAAGGCCTGGCGCGGCTGTCGGCCGAAATGGTCCATCAGGCGTCGTTGATCAGCTATATCAACGCCTTCGGGCTTTACACCCTGGCTTCGGCCGCGGCCATTCCGCTGATTTTGCTGGTCAGCCGCCCGCCGTCCAAAGCCGCACGGGCCGGCGCGTAAATTCAGGAATTCCCCCGAAGCGAAAACAGCACCGGCACCACTACGTCCAGATACCCGCCCTTCATGTCGTCGGTGAACTTGGGCAACGGCTGGGCCCGTTCCAGCATGGCCTCGGCCTCATGATCCAGAACGGAATGGCTCGAGGTCTTGCGAATCTCGTGCGCCAGAACCCGGCCGTCGCGGGTCACCCGGAAATACAGATGCACCACGCCCTGCATGCGGTGACGGCGCGCGTTCTTGGGATAGGTCTTATTACGTTCCAACCAATAGCGCAGCACGTTGATGTAATTGGGGGCGGGGGTGCCGACGGGACCGCCGCCGATCGCATCGCGCTCATCGGACGACTGTCCCTTACGGCCGTTGTCCTTGCGGCCCTGACTGGCCGTGGCGGCGTGCGATGCCTGCTGGGTGCGGTCGGCCGTTACGGCTTTCTTTGCCGGGTTGGTTTGTGGCGGAGAAGCGGTGGCCGCCGGGGATGCTTTCGGCAAAGCCTTGGCGGGCTTCTCCGGCGGCTTGGGCAATGTCTTGGGTTCAGGCGGCGGGGCCTCCTGGGCGATGACGACCTCGGCGGGCTTCGCGGTGACGGCAGGAGGCGGCTCGAACGCAGGGACGACCTCTGGAACGGTTTCGGTCACGGCTTGAACGGTGGTCGCGGTGACGGCGGCGGCTTCTTCCGGTGCGGCCAACGGGGTTTCGGGCGGGCTCAGGGCCTGTTGCGCGCGGGCCTCCGTTTCCGCCCCGGCGCGGGTTGCCGTCATGGAAACGGCGACGGAAATCCCGCCCAGCCCGGGCGCCTTGGAGCCGTCCTGCGGGGGGTGCATCAGAAAGGCCATGAGCACGGCCGCATGCAAGGCAAGCGCGGTTGTGCCGGCCGCCATCCATTGTGCGGGGCCGGGCCTGTTCATCCGCTCCTCATCCCACTTATCACGGCCGGATCAGCTTTCCGCGAAGCCCAGGCGCACGGCCTCGGGCGTGGGTTCGGGGAACTGTTCGGCCCAGTCAAAGGTGATGTCCTCGCGCCAGGCAAAGCGCGTCAGATGGTCGGTCAGGATGTACTGCATGACCGCGATTCCCTTGTCTTCGTGCGATCGGCAATAAAATGAAAGGGTGGTGCCTTCGGCGGTCATCATGCAGCGCCCCGGGGGAAATTCGACGCGGGCCTGGGTCTGGTCGTAATCGACATCGACCTTATGGGCGAAATGTTTGCAGAGCTGCACCAGGTATTTACTGGCGTTCTCCGTTTCGACGGCGGCGAAACAAGTGGGCATGGATGTCTCCTAGCGGCCGGTGGAGGGAAGGGGTGAGGATGTGGGTTCGGTGACGACGAAGGGCAGGCCTCGGGAACAGGTTTCGACCCGCCCGGCGACGCCGTAGGCCTGTGTCAGGACATCCGCCGTCATGGCGTCGGCCGGAGGGCCGAAGGCCAGCAGCCTGCCGTCCCCGAACAGGGCGATATAATCGCAATGACGGATCGCCAGGTTGATGTCGTGCAGGGCCATCAGGCATTGCCCGCCGTGACGGGACAGGATCATGCGAACGGTTTCCAGCACCGTAAGCTGCCAGCGCAGGTCAAGGGCGCTGGTCGGCTCGTCCAGCAGCAGGACCGCCGGCCGCCGCACGATCACCTGGGCCAGGCCGACCATCTGGCGCTGTCCGCCGGACATCTTGTTCAAGGCCTGAAAGGCGAGGCCGCGAATATCCAAGACGTCGAACACCCGTTCCACGGCGCGGTCGACATCGGGCGTCGACAGGTCGGGCCGCACGGCGCGGCAGGCGCTGAGCACGGCTTCGTAAGCCACCAGGGATGTTTCCTGGGGCAGTGTCTGCGGCAGGTATCCGACACGTTGTGCGCGCCGGAAATGGGTCATGCGGTCCAATGCCTCGCCGTTCAGATGGGCCCGGCCCGTGAACGGGCCCAACCCGGCCAGGGCGCGCAGCAGGGTCGACTTGCCGACCCCGTTGGGGCCCAGCACGCCGACCAGCGATCCCGGGGGAATTTCCGGCAAGGTGACGTCGGTCAAAACCGGTTTGCCGGGATAGCCGACGCCGACGCCTTCGATGATCAAGGAAGCCATTTCTACCCCCGCCGTTTCTGTGACATCAGCAGGCCCAGGAACAGGGGAATGCCGATCAGGGCGGTGACGATCCCATCGGGGATCAGCACCCCCGGCACCAGGGATTTTCCGATCAGCGACGCCCCCGACAAAATCACCGCGCCGGCGAGCGCGCTGCCCGGCAGGAAGAAGCGGTGGTCTTCGCCCAAAGCCAGGCGCGCGATGTGTGGTCCGACCAGGCCGACGAAGCCGATCACGCCGGTAAAGGCGACGGCGACGGCGGTCATGGCACTGACCCGCAGCAGAACGGTCAGGCGCAGCCGGTCCACGGCGACGCCGTAGCTGCGGGCGTAATCCTCGCCGCCGCGCAGCGCCGTCATGGCCCAGACTTGGCGGATCGATGCGGGCAGGCACAGCGCGAACACGACGGCGACGATGGTGACTTTTTCCCAGGTCGCGCGCGTCAGGGTGCCCATGGTCCAGAACACGATCTGCTGCAGGCTGTCACTGTCGGCGACAAATTGGATCAGTTGGATCATCGCCTGCAGGGCGAACACCAGGGCGATGCCGAACAGGATCACCGTATCGACGGTCGCCCCGTAAACCCGGGACAGAACCTGGATCAGAAAGGCCGACAGAAGGGCCCCCGCAAAGGCGCAGACGGGCACCACGTAGTTTTCCGGCAAGCCTAAGGGTGCCGACAGGTTAAGCACGATGGCAAGGGCTGCCCCCAGGGTCGCCGCATACATCACGCCAAGGGTCTGCGGGCTGGCCAAGGGGTTGTTCAGGACCGTCTGCATTTCGGCCCCGGCCAAACCCAGGCAGGCCCCCACGGCAACGGCCATCAGGGCGAAGGGCAGGCGCACGTCCCATAAAATCACGTACAGGCCCGGCTCCAACGCATCGGGGTGAAGGAACCCGTTTGCGACCTGGGCAAGGGACAGGCCGGCCGGGCCGGTCATGATGTTGACCACCACGGTGGTGACCAGCGCCGTCGCCAGGATAATCAGCCAGGCCGTCCGCCGGGTGACGAAGCGGCGGTATCCGGCGGCCAGGGTCGGCGTGCCGTCGGGGCGGTCCGGCTCATGGTCCGGGGCCGTGTCCGTCATGCTCTCAGCCGGGCTCATTTGGCGGGGGCGTCCGGCGCGAGTCCGACCCAATAGGCACCTTCCAACGGCACCGGCTGGAACCGTGCATACAGGGTTTCCAGGGTTTTGCGGGGATCCAGGTCCTTGAAACGGTCCGGGTGAAGCCATTTCGCCATGGTCTGTACGGCCACGACGTTCATGGGCGTGTTGTAGAAATTATGCCAGATCGCATAAGCACGGCCCGACTGCACGGCTTTCAGGCCGCTGATCGTCCGCCGCTTCGTGGCCTGGATCAGGGTCGTGCGCGCCAAATCCTCGTCGGCACCGGGCCCCAGGATGATGCGCCCGGGTTTGGGATACGTCACCCCGGCGGCCCCGATGGCCGTGCCCATATAGATGTCCGGCTGCGCAACCAGCAGGTATTCCGGATTCAACAGGCCGTAGGCGCCGGGGATTTTGCCTTTGGCTATGTTGTCGCCGCCGGCCCAGTCGATGAACCGGCCCATCATGCCGTCGCTCATGGTGGCGCAGCAGTCTTCGCGGCCGCCGACATGGATTTCGATGAAGACCTTGGGTTTCTCGGTCACGCCGGCCAGGCCGTCCTGAACCTTTTTAAGTTCCGCTGCGTAGAATTTATTGAAGGCCTCGGCCTCGGCCTCGCGGCCCATGATCTTGCCCAAAAGAGAGATGCTTTTCGGCGTGTTGACCAGAGGCTCGAGCCGGAAATCGACGACCACGACCGGCACGCCGGCATCGGCAAGGCGATCCAGGATCGCCTTGTGCCGCGCACCGGGACCGTGGCCCGACCCCAGGCCGAATATGGCCACGTCCGGTTTCAGGCTGATGGATTTTTCCAGGGAAAAGGATTCCGCGCTGCCGTGGCCGATTTGCGGGACGTCCTTCAGTTTCGGGAAGACTTTGGCGTATTGCGCGAAGCCGGCCGGATCGAACCGTTTGAAATCGCCCATCATGCCGACAAGCCCGCTGACCGGGGCTTCCTGGTCGAGGACGGCGATATTCGGCAGGAACCGGCCTTCGCCCAGGATCATGGTTTTGATCGGCACGGAAATCTCGACCGTCCGCCCGGCGATATCGGTGACCGTGATCGTTTCGCCGGCTTGCGCAGGTGCCGTCATCGAACCGATGGCCAGAAGCACCGCCGCCGCCCATTTGGCGGCTGTCCGTGTTGGAATTTTTATCGTCTTCATCCTGGTTTCCTTTTTGATCGGTCCCCGATAACGGCCGCACGCGCGGAACGGGCACCGTCCCCGGCGATGCGAAGATCGTCTGGGGGCGGGCCCGCCGCGTAGTAAACAGGTACGTTCGGGTAAGGTCAGAAATCCATTTTTGCCGTCAGCAGGAACGTCCTCCCGGGTTCGTTGTAGGCCGTGGCGCTGTTGCTGTCGGTGCCCGACGTGGCGCGATCCACATAACTGCGGTCGAACAGGTTCTTCACGTCCAGGCGCAGGGTCAGGCCCTTGATATTCATGTCGCCGATCGCCTCGGGTTCCCACTGGGCGTAGATATTGGTCGTCACATAGAAGTTCTTGTGGAAGGCCGGGTCGTCGTCCTGATGGAACGCGAGTTCGTTGGACGTGCCGATGCGAAGGCCCCAGGACGGGAAGCTATGGGCGGCGTCGAAGGTCATGGTCGAACCCATGTTGAAGCCGTGATAGCTGGCGGAACCGGTTTCCAGGACTTGGCCGTTGGCGCGCAGGTTCTGATAGGAATAGGTGGCGCGGACGAAGCCGTCCCCGTAAGTGTACTTGCCCGAGAGGTTAAGACCCTTGGTCGTCAGGTTGTTGTTTGACCGACGGTCGTTGTCGCCGCGTTGATGCGCGTTCAGGACGCGGGTGTAGAAAACATGCGCGTCACCGGAAAACGGGCCTTGCTCGCCTTTGAAGCCGAACTTCCCGCTGAATGACCGGGACGGGTCCAGGTCGATGTAATTCCAGGTGGACGTGAAGTTGTAGATCAGCGATTCGCCAAGCGGTACGCCGCCGAAGCTGGTGCCGCCGCCGACGTAGCCGGTCAGTCCTTTTACGACATCGTATTCCGCGTTGGCGTTTCCGCTGGCGCCCTGGAAATCGTGCTTCGTGCCGTCCATCCCATGCAGATCCTGCCGGTCATAACGGGCGCCGACCGAGGTGCGGAATTTTTCCGTCCAGTTCAGGCGTGTCTGAACGAACGCGCCGACGTTGAGCGAACGTTCGGTGTAGATCCCCTGACGTCCGGAGCCGAACGGATGAGTGCCGAACACGTTCTGCCCTTCGTCGCGGTAGAAATCGACGCCGGCCGTGACGTTGCCGGTATTGGCGAGCCCCAGGCCCGTGGCGAAGGTGTTCGCCAGCTTTCCGCTGTAGCTGGTGGTTTTCGATTTGAGATCGTGATTTCCTGCAAGCGCCAGGTTTTCAATCGAGTAACGGATTTCGTTGAAGCTGAGGACGACCTCGGGGTTGACCCATTCGCTGGGCGCCTCGTCCTTGTAGGTTACGCCCAGGGACCGGCGCTGATAGGACTGCGGAACCGGCACGGAGCCGTTGGACAGTTCGGTGAAGTTGACCCGGTTGGGGCGGACGGCTTCGTCCTGGAGATAGGAGCCGTTGAATTCGATGCGATGGCCGGTATTGCTCGTCCAGGCGCCTTTCGTCAGGAAGTTCTTGATACGGGGGGCGCTTCCGATGACCTCATTGCCGCGCCCGTCTTCATAGTTTGTCCCGTTATCGTAAGATCCGTGAAACAGCCCTTCGAACCCTTGGGCCTGGGCGGCGTAGGTCACGGTCGGGCTGTGCAGGTTGGTGTTGGTGTCGTGCTGATACTTCAGCGACACCTTCTGCATCTTGCCCGGCTCGATGATGTCGCGGGCATCCTTGGTTTCATAGGCGATGGAGCCGCCCAGGGTCGCCGGGCCGACATCCGCCGGCGCGACGCCGGTCTCGATCCGCACGGATTTCAGCAGATTCGGATCGATCACGGTCGTGCCCAGGTGGTGGAAGGTGGTGCCGACCTGGCGGGCGCCGTCGATCTTCACGTTGAGGTTCGAATCCTCGATGCCGTTGACGTAGGTCTTGCGGGCCAGGTCGGCGCCGCCGCCCACGTTGACTCCGGCCTCGCCCTGGAACACGTCCTTGATGGTGGTGGGGTTGGCGTGCTCCAGATACTCCGCGCCGATCTGGTACCCGCCCGGCGCGACCTCGGTTGCGGTGACGGAAATGGGGGCCAGAACGGTGGCATCCTGCGCCATCGCGGTTCCGGCGGCGCCCAAGGGCACCAGTAGCGCTGCGGCGGCGGTGCCCTGAAGAAGAAGGGTGCGGAGTACAGGATGGTGGGCATCCCGGGATCGGATGGTTGGCATGGTGGTCCTCAAGAGTTGGTCATTGCATCATAATTAAGAATGCTTCTCATTATCACTCTGTGTGAAGAACAGCCACGATCTTGCCGTTTCAAAAAACACATATTTTTTGTGAAAAATCGCAATCGGCCCGAATCGGCTGAAAACGGCGGTCGTTCAAGGGGGGCTTGAAGTTGAGGGTCGCCGATTGGCCTGGGTTCAAGGAACGGAGGAGGACGGCATGCTTTACTAATTGCAAGTAATTATTATTATTATTGCAGTGAGCGCGGGGCGTATCGAGGCGCCCGGCGGATGGCAGGTGCGGGGGTCATATGGGACAACGCAATTTCTCGGCGACGAATGCGCCTCGGGCCCGGACGGGCCAACGACTTGGCGATCAACCGGTCAGTCAGGCGGATTTGCTCGAAATGGCGGTCGAAACCGACGCCAGGACCTTCAATATCTCTGCCCCGGCTTTGGGCGGCAAAGACACGGCAATCCACGGCCGGCTGAACAACGTGCGGTGCCGGTCGGGCCTTTACGTGCATGCCACCGATACGGTCGAAGCACACGACCTTGCCGCCGAATGGGACATGCCGCCGGCCTGTTCCGTAGCGGTGATGCTGGAAGGGAAATTGGAGGTCTGCCTGGACGATGTCGCCATGCACCTGGGGCCCGAAGGCCAGGAGGGCAATCTTGGTCCGACCGGTCATATCTGGTCGATCACCGAACCGGCCCGTCTGACCCGCCGGTCACAGAAGGGCATGCGCGTGCGCAAGGTCATCGTCACGGTGCCCTGGGAATGGATCGAGCGGGTACTGGCGGACAATGCCCTGCCCAATCAAAACTTGGAAACCTTCGCGCGATCGCACCGTGCCAATATGGCCTGGCGGCCATCGCCCCATGCCATTTCCCTGGCGGAACAGATCGTCAATCCGTCACGTTCAGCGCCCACTCTGGTGAACATGTCGGTGGAAAGCCGGGCCATTGAAATCGTGCGTGAAGCCCTGGAAAGCATCATCGCCGATGCCCCGGACCGCGCGCCCAATCGCCCTACGACAAAGACACAGAAGAAAGCCCGATCGGTGCGGGAATACATCAATAGCCATCTGGCGGAAAACCCGTCCCTGAAGACGATGTCCAAGGACCTGGGCATGAGCATCAGCACCATGCAGGAAGCGTTCAAGGAAATCTATGGCCGCACGATCGCCGACTATCTGCGGGAACTACGCCTTCAGCGGGCACGAAAAGCCATTGAACGGGATGACGTTTCCGTCGCCCAGGCGGCTTATGAAGCGGGCTATTCGAACCCGGCGAATTTTTCGACGGCGTTCAAGCGGCTGTTCGGTTTGTCGCCGTCGGATGTCCGGGGGTAAACGGACCGCGGCGTGAACAAGCCGGGTGGAGTGCGGCCCGGTCAGTTCGTGGGGTGCGGTCTGCTTTGCCCGGTTGCGCATTCGCCGACGTTTCCATCCGGCAGTTTCGCGCCGCAAACATTGGTTTGATCGTCGATCACGCTTTCGAACGTCGCCCCTCGAAGGTCCGCGCCGGTGAAATCGGCATGACGAACATCCGTCAGGATAAATTTGCAGCGATGGCATTTCACACCGGTCATGTTGGCGTCGCTGAAATCCGTCGACTGCAGCAAGGATCCGCTCAGGTCCGCGCCGCTTAGGTTGGCGCCCTGAACGCTGGTGCCGGTCAGGTCGACACCCCGCAGGTTGGCGCCGCTTAAATCGGCACCGTCCAGATTCGCGTTGGCAAGATTGGCGCTTTGCAGATTGGCACCGCGCAGGTCCGACGAACGCATGTCCGCCCAGGCTGCATTGACCTTGATGAATTTAACGCCGGCCAGTTCGCTGGCGGACATGGTGATCCCGGTCATATCGACGATATCGAATTCGGCCCCGGGCGCGAACACAAAGGATAGATTTGCGTTGATCAATTTCGTGTTTACGAAAGTTGCATTTTCCAACTGTGCCCGGGACAACTTGGCGCCGGTCAAATCAGTGCCGCGAAAGTCGGCCAGTGCCAGGTTCGCACTGTCCAGGTCGACGCCCGACATGTTGCACTCCAGGAAATCGGCGCTGAAAATGAACGCACCGCTCAAATCAATGCCGGACAAGTCACAGCGTTCCATTTTGACGTAGCGTAGATCGCAAAATCGGCAAGATTGACTGTGTTCGATCTTTTTGACCGCGGCAGGGTCAGCAGCATATCCGTTCCCGGGAACGCCCAGGGTGACCGCCAGGGCGATCAAGATCGTTGCGATTGAAAAAACCGGGCGGCGGAAAATTAACTGTCGAATGCGTTTCATTGTTCCGGCCTCAATAGAACAGGAAATTCAAGGCGCGTTTCAGGCGGGATGAAAAGGAGTTGTTGTTTTCCCAACGATCCAGAACGACATCGCCGGTTCGGAATTCACGGTAAAGCGAATTGTCCTGCATATGAGAAAATACCGAAGCCCAGTTGGGATAGGTGCGGAACCAATCCGCATGGCGGGCCTTGAATTCGGTCACGGCGGATTCAGAAGGTGTGCCCGCCTTTGACTTGCTTGGTTGCCTAAATACGTATTCGGGCAGTCTGGGGGTAATCAGTAACAGCACGGATTTGTTGAAATCCGTAGTCGTCTGCCGGCTGAATAGATATTGGACAATCGGGATATCCTGCAAAAGCGGCACGCCGTCCCGGGTCTCCTCCGTTTCCTTTTCGCTGAGGCCCGATAGAATCAAAGTCTCATTGAAATTCATGGTCACGTTGGCATTGACCGTGGTGCGCGACGTTTCGATCTTGGAGGTAAAACCCGTCACTTTGGAATTAGGCGTATTCAGAAACGTGCGTTCGGCCACGACCGCCAACTTGACGCGCCCGTCATCCAACATTTCCGGCGTGATGTTCAATTTCACGCCGACGTCTTCTTCGATGGAAACGGCTTCGCCCGTGCCGCCCGCGGTCGAAGGCAGGGTTTGCGCCTTGATCGAAACTCCGGAAAAGAATTCGGATGCCTGACCGTTCATCGCCGTCAGGGTCGGCCGGGCGAGAATTTCGCTTCGCGTGTCGGTGGCGTTGGCGATGTTCAAGGAATAGGTGATCGACGGGATGTTCAGGGCACGGGTAATCGTTCGTGTGAAATCACCCGTTGTCGTGCGCGTGTCGGACAGAGAGAAGCCCGCCGTGGAAAGGTCCGTGCTGCCGAATTGAAGCGTTAGGTTCGACAGTAGGTTGACGCCCTTGGCCGTGGTCGATTCCTCTTCCGTGCGGATGATGACCACATCGACGATCACCATTTGATTGGCATCGGGGGCGGCCGCTTCGGTGCTGGTGTCGGAATCCGACGCCTGATCGCCGGAAGATTTGGCGTCGCTGTCTTGTTCGACCGCCACTACGGGCGCTGTTTTCGGCGCATTGGGCATGGTCCGCGGGGTGTCCGCCCAAGGTGACCGCGGTCGGGTGCCGGGTACGACCGGCTCTGCCGTGTCGGGATCTTGCGCGTCCGGGTCCGGCAGGCCTTGTGCCAGAAGAACGGGATTGCGGATGTGGAAGCGTGTCCAATCGTGCAGGCGGTCCTTCAACCGAGTCTCGATTTCCGGTGCGGGGTTCAAGGTCTTGAGGCGCTGTGCGTAATCCAGCGCCGTGCCCGGCTGGTTCAGTGCGGCCAGCGTGATCGCCGATGCCTGCTGAACGCGCAGGCTGTCCGGTTCAACCCGGCGCAATTGGCGCAGCACGCCGTCGGCCGTGGGCATGTCGCCAGCGTAATAGGATGCCGCCGCCATATAGTAAAGCAAGTCCGGGTCGCGCGGATTGAGAATCAGCGCCTCGGCCAGGTGGTTTTGTGCCTTATCATAATTTCTAAGGTCTAATTCCAACAGCCCGGCATGGTAATGAGCAAACCAATTGGACGCATCCAGACGGATGGCCCGGTCATATCCTTGGCGTGCCAGATCATATTTGGCATCGGCCCCAGCAAGGGCCATCAGGTGATAGGTCACCCCGGTCAGGAAATTCAGCATGGAATTTCCGCCGTCCAGATAAAGCGCCTTATTGAAAAGTCCCAATGCGGCCTCAAAGTTTCCGGCATCCAGTTCGGCAACGCCTTGGGCCGTCAGCCGTCGGGGTTCGGTGGTGATTTTCGAGGCGGGAATGGCGGATGCGACCGGTGCGTTTTCCACGTTGGAAACACCCGTGGTCTGACAGGCGGCGATTAGGCACAGGCTTGCCGTCGCCACGGTCAAGGCGGCACGGCGCCCCATAGGGGACGGCCTCATCCCGGGCCTGATATGCTTGGAATAAGCGCTCATTTTCCCCCTGGCGCCGCGATTGTCCATGCCGCGCGATGGCTATTCAATTCGTGCCGTACGGGCAATAATGGCCTGAATATACTTAAGGTTTCCCATGAAAGCCAGATGCCTGAAAAACAGGAAGTTCCCGGCATGCCCCAACCTTCTTCATCCCGCCCGATAATCGTCTGGTTCCGCCACGACCTGCGGCTGGAAGACAATCCGGCCTTATCACATGCCCATGGCACGGGGCGGCCGGTGGTCCCGGTTTTCATTCTGGATACGGGCGATACGGCGCCTCGCAGACCCGGTGGTGCCGCGCGGTGGTGGCTGCATCATTCCCTGAAAGCCCTGGCGGATGATCTGGCGGCATTGGGGGTGCACCTGATTCTGCGTCGCGGCAAGGCGGCGGATGCCATCGACAGCCTGATCGAACAGACGGGGGCGGAGGCCGTCCTATGGAACCGCCGCTACGATCCGGCTGCCACGGCGCGAGATGCTGCCATCAAGGCAAGTCTGAAAGCACGCGGCGTCCATGTGGAAAGCTTTAATGCGTCGCTCCTGTTCGAGCCTTGGGAAATCAAGACCAAGGCCGGGGGGGCGTACAAGGTGTACACCCGGTTCTGGCAGGCTTGCCGCGAAGCGGGCGATCCCCCGCCGTCGGCCCCGGCACCCGAAGGTCTGACGGCGCCGGATCAATGGCCGGAAAGCGATGATCTGAATACCTGGGCATTGACGCCGGATGGACCCGATTGGGCGGCAGGGTTCGCGGACCAATGGCGGCCGGGTGCGGCCGGTGCGAGGGAGCGGCTCGACCGGTTTTTGGATACGGACGTTTCGCAATATGCGGCCGATCGCGATTTTCCCGGAAAGCCCGCGACCTCAGGTCTGGCGGCCCATCTTGCCTGGGGGGATATCGGGCCCCGGCAGATCTGGCATGCGGTCATATCGACCGCCGCCGCCGGGGCGGGGCGAGAGACGTTTTTGAAGGAACTGGTCTGGCGGGAATTCGCCTGCCACGTCCTGTTCCATAATCCCGATCTTGCGTCGGAACCCATGGATGCCAAGTTCCGCGATTTTCCCTGGCAGCCGGATGACCGCTTGTTGACGGCCTGGCAGCAGGGCCGGACGGGTTACCCCATCGTCGATGCCGGGATGCGGGAGCTTTGGGCGACCGGCAGCATGCACAACCGGGTGCGGATGGTCGCGGCATCTTTTCTGGTCAAGCATCTGTTGCAGCCCTGGCAGACGGGCGAAGCCTGGTTCTGGGATTGTCTGGTCGATGCGGATGCGGCGTCCAACCCGTTCAACTGGCAATGGGTCGCGGGCTGCGGGGCCGATGCGGCACCCTATTTCCGCATCTTCAATCCGACGCGGCAGGGGGAACGGTTCGACAAGAACGGCGCCTACGTGCGCCGCTGGGTGCCGGAAATCGCGCCCCTACCCGATAAATACCTGCATGCCCCCTGGACGGCGCCGGATCATGTCTTGGCGAATGCGGGGGTCGTTTTGGAGCGTGACTATCCTGAGCCCGTCGTCGACCATAAGGCCGCGCGCGACCGGGCGCTTATGGCATTCAAGTCGTTGAAACGCGGGTGAGCGGTTTTCGCATCACCAGGGACCGCCAGCCGTTGATGGTCGTATGACGAACCAGGCGCAGGCCCTGGCGCCGGTGGGCGGTGATGACAAGGTGTGCGTCGCGGACCAGCAGTCCCGACATGATGGCGATCCCGCCGGGGGTCAGATGCTGGGCCAGGGTGCGGGACAGTTTGCGGATCGGCCGGGCCAGGATGTTTTCGAAAATCAGGTCATAGGGGGCCGCCCCGCGCACGATGGGCGAGGCATATCCCACGCCGGAGGTCGCCGTGAGCAGATGGCCGACACCGTTGCGTTCGGCATTGAAGGCCGTCACGCGGGCGGCTTCATCGTCGATGTCCGTGGCGACCACGGGGGCGCGGAACAGCTTTGCCGCGGCGATGCCCAAAATGCCTGATCCACACCCCATATCCAGAATGCGCGTCGGACGGTGGCGGGGTGCCATCTTCAACAGAAGCTGCAGGCAGCCGGCGGTTGAGCCATGTTCGCCCGAGCCGAAGGCCGTTCCCGAATCAAGCAGAATGGGCACCATGCCGAGCGGGAAGTCTCCGTCGTAATGGGTGCCGTGAAGAAAAAACCGGCCAACGGCCAGCGGCGGGAATTCGAACTGGTTTTCCTTCAGCCAATCCTTGGGTGGGATCAGGTCGAACACCGGCGCCGGTGCCGTGCCCTCGGGAAAAGCTGAATTCAGGGCCGCGCGCAACTGTTGCCGGTCGGGCTCGTCGACGGAGATGCCTTCGACTTTCCAATCCCCCCGGTCCTCGTCCTTGAAAGCGGATACACCGGCGCAAATGGGTTCCAGGCAGGCTTCAAGGAACGGCACATCGGCCGTGTCCGCACGGAACGCGATGGACCAGTAAAACCGGCCGGGGGGCGGGTTCACGACACGCTCTCGACGAAACTGCCCATGACTTTTTTGCGCCCGGCCTTTTCGAAATCGATTTCCAGCTTGTCGCCGTCCTTGGCGGTGATCCGGCCATACCCGAATTTCTGGTGGAACACGCGTTCACCGATGGCATGCCCGCCGCCGTCACCGGTGCGGTCCGCGACCCGCCAGTCGCCGTCGCCGCCGGTTCCGGCGAAACGGGCCGCCCGGGGGCCGCGCCGGCGGTTAAGTGCACCCGGGAACGATGTGTCCCCGCCATAACCACCGCCCCCCAGGCCGCCATAGCCGGACCCGGAATAAAGCCCCTGTTCCTGCTGGCGGCTGATGTTGTCGGGCGGCAATTCGTCGGTGAAGCGCGACGGCAGGGCCGTCTGCCATTGGCCGTAGACCCGCCGGTTGGCGGCGAAGCTGACGGCGGCGCGTTTGCGTGCCCGGGTCAGCCCCACATAAGCAAGACGGCGTTCTTCTTCCAGGGCCGGCAGGCCGCCTTCGTCCAGGGCGCGCTGGTGGGGGAACAGGCCTTCCTCCCATCCCGGCAGGAACACGGTCTCGAATTCCAGGCCCTTGGCGCTGTGCAAGGTCATCAACGAAACCTTGTCGTCGGTGGCGTTTTCCTCGTTCTCCATGACCAGGCTGACATGTTCCAGGAACCCGGCCATGTTGTCGAAATCTTCCAGGGCGGCGACCATTTCCTTGAGGTTTTCCAGCCGCCCCTGGGCTTCCGGGGCCTTTGACTGCCGCCACATGTCCGTATAGCCGCTTTCGTCCAGCACGGTTTTGACCACGTCCACATGGTCGGTGACGGACACCAGCGACCGCCAGCGGTCGAAATCGTCCAGCAACGCCGTCAGGGTCTGGCGGGCCTTGGGTTTCAGTTCGTCCGTGCCGCACAACGCCCGCGCCGCCGCCGTCATGGACAGGCCCTGGGCCCGGGCCAGCAAATGGACGGACTGCAGGGTCGCCTGTCCCAGGCCGCGCTTGGGCAGATTGACGATGCGTTCGAACGCCAGATCGTCGGCGGGCTGGGCGATGACGCGCAGATAGGCGATGGCGTCACGGATTTCCTGGCGTTCGTAAAACCGGGGGCCGCCGACCACGCGGTAGGGCACGCCCAGGGTGATCAGGCGTTCCTCGAACTCGCGGGTCTGAAACCCGGCGCGCACCAGAACGGCGATTTCGTTCAGTTTGTGCCCCGATCCGTGCAGGCTTTCGATCTCGTCGCCGATCACGCGGGCTTCCTCGTCGCCGTCCCACACACCACGCACAATCACCGGGTCGCCGTCGTTTTCCTCTGTCCACAGGGTCTTGCCGAGCCTGCCGTCGTTATGGGCGATCAGGCCCGAGGCAGCGGCCAGAATATGCGAGGTCGACCGGTAATTGCGTTCCAGCCGCACCACCGTGGCGCCGGGAAAATCCTTTTCGAACCGCAGAATGTTGCCGACTTCGGCGCCGCGCCAGGAATAGATCGATTGGTCGTCGTCGCCGACACAGCAGATGTTCTTATGCGATTGGGCCAGCAGGCGCAGCCACAGGTATTGCGCCACGTTGGTGTCCTGATATTCGTCGACAAGAATATAGGTAAACTGATTGTGATATTTCGTGAGCACATCGGGATGGTTCTGGAACAGCGCCACCGTGAGCAACAGCAGGTCGCC
>JAVJOU010000006.1:0-196137 GCA_040216635.1 Rhodospirillales bacterium
ACTCAAGCGAGTAGACAGAGATACACAGAAAAACGAACAGGTCGTCGCCACCTCAATTAAAAGACAGCTCCTCAATCCCTACCCGTACAGCGCAAAACGCCGCCCGCGTATCCCTTCCTTAAAATACAATGTCAAACAGCCAAAACCCAGATCCCCAGATCGATATCAGAGACGCAAAAGCACCGCACGCTCATCACCCGGGAAAACCCGAAAATGGCGCCTGGCACGGCGTCGTCGAAATGGGAACCGAAGTTCCTATACTATCGGCAACGGGCTTTCCTGGCAAGACTTGCCAGACCGGATTTCGCCGAAATCCTTTACCGCCTTCGGCTGCTCTCTCCGCAAGGAAGAAATCACCGTGTGGCGACGTGGCCCGGGCGGTGATATAGGAGGTTCCAGACGCTGTGTCCAGCGCGAAAAACAAAATAATGTCCACAACACGCCGATGCCCACCGCGCCCGGCCATGGGAGACCAAGAATGAACGCCCTACAACGTAAGACCCCCGCCGTTTTCTTTCGAGGCGGCACCTCCAAAGCCGTTTTCTTCCGCGCCGAGGACGTCCCGGAAAATATCGAGGAACGCAACCGCATGCTGCGCGCCGTGATGGGCAGCCCCGACCCCTACGGACGGCAATTGGACGGCCTGGGCGGCGGCATTTCATCCCTGTCGAAAGCCATGTGGGTCGAACGCTCGACCCGCAACGACGCCGACGTGGATTATACCTTCGCGCAGATCGGCATCCGCGACGACGTGGTCGACATGTCCTCCAACTGCGGCAACATGACATCCGCCGTCGCCCCCTTCGCCGTCGAGGAAGGCATCTTCCCCGCTCCCGACGGTGACGTCATGGTCCGCATGTTCAACACCAACACCAAAAAAGTCGTGCACGCGCATTTCACCGTTCAGGACGGACGGGCCGTTTCCACGGGCGACACGGAAATTCCGGGCGTATCCGGAACCGGCGCGCCCATGCGTCTGGACTGGATGGATCCGGCCGGCACCGCCGGGCGCGGCGTATTGCCCACCGGCAAGCTGCAGGAAACATTTTCCGCCCCCGGGTTCGGTGAATTCCCGGGCTCCATCGTCGACGCCGCATCGGTCTGCGTTTATGTCCCGGCGTCGGCCTTCGGCTTGACCGGCGCGGAATCCCCCATGGCCATCGACGACATGGCCGAGGTCATGGCGGGCATGGAACACGTGCGGCGCGATGCCGCCGTGCGCGCCGGCATGGCCGCAACGCCGGAAGAGGCCGCCCAGGCCTCACCCCGAGTCGCGCTGATCGCCCCGCCCGTCGCCTATAAGACCCTGGCCGGAACTGAAATCGCGCCGGAGGACGACAACATCGCCGTGCGCGTGGCTTCGATGGAGAACATTCACCGCGCCGTCCAGGTCACGGGGGCGATGAGCATCTCCGCCGGCCTCGTCGTCGAGGGCACGATCCTCAACGAGATGGCGGTCGATCTGGACACATCAGGCGACTTGAAGATCGGCAATCCGTCCGGCGTGCTGAAAACCCGCGCCAATGCGGAACGGAACAGCGACGGATCGTGGAATCTGCTTTCGACCTCGGCCTACCGGACCTTCCGCCGCATCATGGACGGGCACGTCTATCATCCGTAACACAAATCCCAAGCGCGGTCGCGCGACGACGATTTGCGTAGATTAAAAGTTGCCCCAGGGCGCGCGGCCTTAAGGCCCTTCGTAGGAAATGCGGATGACCTCGGCTTCGTCGGGGCCCTGCGGCGTGCGCACGACGACCACATCGCCTTCTTCCGCCTTCATCAGGGCCCGAGCCATGGGGGAGACCCAGCTGATCTCGCCTTCTTCCAGGCGTGCTTCGTCCACGCCGACGATGCGCACGCATTTTTCCTCGCCGCGCGAATTCTCGAACGTCACCCAGGCGCCGAAGAACACCTGATCGCGGTTGGTCTGGCGGGCGGGATCCACGACCTCGGCGATATCCAGGCGCTTCATCAGATAGCGCAAGCGCCGGTCGATTTCGCGCAGGCGCTTCTTGCCGTAGATGTAGTCGCCGTTTTCCGACCGGTCACCGTTGGATGCCGCCCAGGAGACGATGTCGACCACCTTGGGGCGCTCCACATGGCGCAGGTGTTTGAGTTCCGCCTGCAGGCGAGCATGACCTTCCGGAGTCAAAAGATTACGCGATCCTGCGGGCAGGTCAGGGCCGTCATCGACCTCATCCTCAAGATCGATCTCCGCCGCTGCGTCCTCGTTCACGAATGCCTTGCTCACCTTGGTTCTCTCCGATGGCCGGAAACGGCCCTATTCTAACGCAACCATGAACGATACAAGGCGATAATTGTCGCAGCGATTTATAGGAATCCAGATGACCGACACGTCGACCACGCATTCTGAGCGGCCCCTGGGGCCCATCCTATCCGATTGGACCCCGAGGCCACGGCCGGAGCGCGATCCGCTGACCGGGCCGCGTTGCCGTCTGGAGCCCCTGTCCGCCGACGCCCATGGCGAGGACCTGTGGCGGGCCAACGCCGCCGACACGGACGGGCGCATGTGGGATTATATGTCCTGCGGGCCGTTTGCAGGCATTCAGGAATACCTGACCTGGCTTAAGGGGGCTGCGGCCGGTGACGACCCCTTGTTCTTTGCCATCGTCGATCAGGCAACGGGCCAAGCCATGGGCGTTGCCAGCTATCTTAGGATCGATCCGGCAAACGGTGTCATCGAGGTCGGCAACATCGCCTATTCACCGGCTTTGCAAGGATCGGTCCTGGCCACGGAAGCCATGTACCTGATGATGGCCCATGCTTTCGACGACCTGGGATACCGACGCTATGAGTGGAAATGTAATTCGCTGAACGCACCGTCACGCCGTGCGGCCCAACGCCTGGGCTTTTCCTATGAAGGGCTGTTCCGCAATCACATGGTGATCAAGGGGCGCAACCGGGATACCGCCTGGTTTGCGATCACCGAAGCGGTCTGGCCCGAAATCAAGGGGGCGTTGGAAAGTTGGCTGGCGCCGGAAAACTTCGACGCGGACGGCCGTCAACACCAACGGCTGTCGGAGCTGACGAAAGCATTGAGAACGGAAGACCCGGGACTGATTTAAGGCGCCATGTTCAGGCGTCGCACTCAGCCGCCGATCATTGACGGCTCGCAGAACTGGCGGCGCTTCTTAAGGTCGGCACAGATTTTCTTGGCCTCGCCGGACGATTTCAGGGGGCCGGCCTTAAGCCGGTAATAGGTCCCCTTTTTGCCCAGGTCGACTTTGGCGACCTCGTGATCCATGTCCTTCAACACCGTGCGATGACGGCGCTGGATCAGCTTCCAGCCATCCTCGGCCTGTTTGACCGAACGGTAGGAAGCCAGATGCACACCCGGTTGCGGGCCTTTCGGCTTTTCCATCTTCTCGGCCTTGTCTTTCTCGACAAGACTGGTCGGTGCAGCCTGGGCCGATGCCATCTTGGGGGCTTCGGGCTGCATGGCTTTTTCGATGGCCGCGCGCTCGCGCGTGTATTCATCGGACGTGATGTAGCCGCCGTCGCGCAACTGTTCCAGGCGGCGCACGGAATCCGCAGCTTCCATCAACCCTTGCGGCGGAGGCGTCGGATTGACCAACCGCACCGGTGCCGCCGGCATTAGTGCATCTAAAATCATGTTGCGTTCGGCCGCATGCTGCGAGACGGAAATCGCGCGCAGTTCAAGTGCTCGGCCGATCGCCCGCAGGCGGCCGGAAATCTGTTCGGTGGTCGGAACCGGCCGGTCCAGGCCCGCCGAAGACGGCGGCGAAGTCAACGGCAACAAGGCACCGGCATTCGCCTGACGCCGGGTCGCGTATTCCTGGGGCGTGACCAATCCCTGATCGCGCAAGGCACGCATGGTGGCAAAGCGGGAGATCACGTTCTGATCGGCACCGCTGAAGGCTTCCATGGTCGTCGGCTCCACCCCCGGGGTCGCCATGGCCTGTTGCGGCTGCATGGCCGGGGATACAGGCGGCGGCGCACCGAATGACGGTGCGGCAGCTGGCCGTCCCGTGGGCGACGCCGCGACCGAAGTCGGTGCACCCGGGAAACCGGCGGGGGCTTGGCCCAGGCGCACGGCACTCGGCACTTCACCGGAATCAAGCAAGGACAGGTTCACGCTGGCAATCTGCGAAGCGGGGCGTGTCGATAGATTGTTCCACACGACGAACTGCTGGGATTCTTCGGGACGCAGCGCCAGAACGGCTTCGTACATCTGGCGGGACTTCGTGATCTGGCCGGTGTTCTGGTACAGGATGCCCGCGCCTAAAAGCGCATCGACGTCCTTCGGATTGGCCTGCAAGGCCCGCTGGAAATGGCTTTCCGCCGCGACGAAATTACCCTTGGCCAGTTCGGCGATGCCCAATTCGGCCTCGTCGTTCTTTTTCAAGGGACTTCCGGCCCAGAACGTATCCGTGAAAACCTGAGATTCCGACAATGCGCCGCACGCGCCGAGCCCCATGCTCGCCACGGCAACAACAGCAAACCGCGCCATCAGACGTCGACCGGTCATGATCCTCTCCCGCAGTTAAGGCAGCACCGTCCCCGGTATTCACTCCCAAGAAAATACCGGAAAAAACCCAGATGAACGGCACTGCGTCTGGATCAACTCAAGGATAGTGAAAACCATTGGGGTAAACAATTGGTAAAAAAGGAGGAATCATTGGCAGGCCCCAGGCATTCCGGGGCTTACGCGGCGCGGGCTTTCACAACGCCAGTTCCATGAAGTGCATCCCGGGCGCCGTATCCGCATGGTAGGCGGGAATATCAAGGAACCCCAAACGAAGGTAGAGCGCCCGCGCCTCCGCCATATGGCCAAGGGTATCAAGACGCAAGGCCGCGTAGCCCACGCCCCGCGCCCATAAGGTCACGGCCTCAACCAATTGCCGTCCATATCCCTTGCCCTGGAAATCCGACCGGACATAAAGGCGTTTCATCTCGGCAATGTCGCCTGACAGGGGGCGGGCCGCGATGCAACCGGCGATATCACCGCCTGATCGCAACAAGAACAACGCTCCGCGGGGCGCCCCGTAAGCGCCGGGCAGACCGGCCAGTTCTTCATCGAAACCTTTGAGACAATAGGCACGCGAGACGTCCGCTCCGTATTCGACGAACAATTCACGCACGGCCTCAAGATCAGGGCCGCCGGAAACATGCGAAATGATGTTATCCGGCATGGCCTCGGTCTCTTTCCCGGTTTCCTGCTAAGAAGAAAGTTCCTCGGCAATGGCCGCACCCAGTTCCTGGGTTGTGGCCGTGCCGCCCATATCCGCCGTCTTGGGGCCGTTGCCCGCGACCACCCGTTCGATCACGCTGACGATCTCGTCCGCCGCTTCCTTATGGCCCAGATGTTCCAGCATCATGGCCGCCGACCAGATCTGACCGATGGGATTGGCGATGTTCTTGCCGGCGATATCCGGGGCGGAGCCGTGAACCGGCTCGAACATGGAGGGGTAATCCCGTTCCGGATTGATATTGGCCGAAGGGGCGATGCCGATGGTCCCCGTACAGGCCGGCCCCAAATCCGACAGGATATCGCCGAACAGGTTGGAGCCGACGACCACATCGAACCAATCGGGATTACGCACGAAATGGGCAGTCAGGATGTCGATGTGGAACTGGTCGGTCTCGACATCGGGGTATTTCTTGGAAATTTCCTCGAACCGTTCGTCCCAATAGGGCATGGAAATGCTGATGCCGTTGGACTTGGTGGCCGAGGTGACCTTTTTACGCTTGCGCGTGCGGGCCAATTCGAAGGCAACGCGCATGATCCGGTCGCAGCCGTTCTTGGTGAAGACCGAGGTCTGGGCCGCGAATTCCTGATCCGTGCCGACATGGGCGCGCCCGCCGATGTCGGAATACTCACCTTCGTTGTTTTCGCGTACGACCAGGAAATCGATCTCGCCCGGCTTTCGGTTGGCCAAGGGACAGGGCATGCCTTCCATCAATTTGACCGGACGGAGCGACAGATATTGGTGGAATTGACGGCGGATGGGGATCAGCAAACCCCAGAGCGAGACATGGTCCTTCACGCCGGGAAAACCGACCGCGCCCAGAAGAATGGAATCATGGCCCTTGATGGTATCCAGCCCGTCTTCCGGCATCATCGCGCCTTCCTTGGCGAAGCGCTCGCAGCTCCAATCGAACTCGTCGAACTGGAACGACAGGTCATGCTTGCGGCCAACGGCTTCGAGCACGCGCAGCGCTTCGGGCATGACTTCATTACCGATCCCGTCTCCGGGGATCACGGCGATGCGGTGGGCATTGGTGGACATGGGTGTTCTCCTGATCGGTACGCTTTCTTTTATCGCCGCGTTGTACCCGGTCCAGGCCGCATCCGCCAAATGGATATTGATCCCGGGGCCTTGCTTTCCCTCGGTGCCAGCCTTGCCGACATGCGAACGATATCTATCTTGTTATCGGGTTTGGTCAAGTCGGTGCTGCTGCCAAAATTCGGCGCATCAGGTCACGGTCGACGTTGCCCCCGGAAAGAACCACCCCCGTTTTCTTACCGGCCATGGCATCCCGTTCCTTAAGCAGCGCCGCCAAAGCCGCCCCACCCGCCCCTTCGGCAAGGTTGTGGGTGTCCGTGAAATAGGCAGACATGGCGGCTAGGATGTCGTCGTCGGATACGGCGACGACACGCTCAGCCCCCGACAAAATGATTTCCAGCGCCGCGGCGTCGGGCTGGCGCACGGCCAGCCCCTCGGCAATGGTATCGACGCCGTTCGTGGCAACCACCCGGCGTTCGGCAAAGGACAAGGCATAACAGGGCGCACCTTCGGCGACGACACCGACGACCTTCGTTTTAAGGCCCAAGGCATCGCGTGCTGCGATCACGCCGCAAATCCCGGACCCCAAACCGATGGGGACATAGACCGTGTCCAGGTCCGGCTGAGCTTCGAACAATTCCAAGCCGTATGACGCCACGCCCTGAACCAGCCAGGGATGAAACGGCGGCACCATGTGCAGATTGTGTTCGGCGGCAAGGCCCTCGGCATATTCGCGGGCGGCCTGAAAATCGCTGCCCTCTTCACGCAAGTCCACACCAAGGGCTCTTATCGCCGCGTTCTTGCCGGGATTGTTGCCCTCGGGCACGACGATGGTCGCGGGCAGTCCGACCATGCCCGCCGCCCGGCCGATGCTTTGGCCGTGATTGCCGGTACTGGCCGTCAATACCCCCGCAAGGTCCGGATGTTCCGCCCGAAGCCGCGTGAGGTAAACAAGACCACCCCGCACCTTGAAAGCGCCGATCGGCGTATGGTTTTCGTGTTTGACCCAGATTTCACCACCCGTCCGTTGGTTGAGCAACGGCCAGGTCAGCGTCGGGGTCGGCTGCATATGGGTATAGACGATGTCCCGCGCGGCGGTCAGTTCTTCAAGAGCAAGCCAATCCATCATGCGTCTCCCGACATTTTGAGCTTATTGTTACCCATCAATTTTCCATTGACCCCAAACATTACAACAGTAAATCAATACAATTGACAGACAATCGATACAATTACTAAAATCGCATCATGACAATATGGATGCCCGAATTGCGCGGCCGCACCGGCCCCAAGTACCAGGCCATCGTCGATGCCATCGTCGATGCCGTGGAAATGGGTGACCTGTCGCCGGGAACCAAACTGCCGCCGCAACGCAATCTGGCCTATGACCTGGGCGTGACGCTCGGCACCGTGACCCGCGCTTATCAGGAACTGGAACGCAGCGGCCTTGCCCGGGGCGAGGTCGGGCGAGGCACCTTCATCACCGCACCCGTTGATCGCGCCCCCGCCCCCAATCTGAACGACAACATCGACGCGCTCCGCAACAGCGTGAACATGGAACATACCCCGGTCGATGCCCTTTACGGCACGGACTTCATGGGCTCGGAAGGGTTGGAATTGGCCTCCAACTACCCGGTCACCAGCGGGGTCGGTGCCCTGACCGAGCGCGCCGCCGCCCGCGTCAATCACGAAGCGGTCTGGGAAGCGGTCTCCCATTATCAGACCCATAACGGCCTTCGCCCCCACCGGGATGCGGGCGCTGATTGGCTGAACGGGCTGAGCGTCGATGCCCGGGCGGAAGACATCCTGATCGCCCCCGGCGCCCAGGCAGCGACACAGACGGCGCTGATGGCCCTTGCCCGTCCGGGCGACCTGATTCTGTCCGAAGCGCTCAGCTGGCCCGGACTGAAAGCCACGGCGGCCCCCCTGGGCCTGCGGGTCGAAGGGCTGGCCATGGATGAACACGGCCTGATCCCCGATGCGTTCGACCAGGCCTGCCGCGACCGCGCACCCCGCCTTTTGTACCTGCTGCCGACGCTGCAAAATCCGACCGCATCGGTGATGCCCGAAGACCGCCGCCGCCAAATTGCCGAGATCGCCCGCCGTCACGAGGTTTTCGTCATCGAAGACGACGTTTACGGCTTTCTTTTGGACCAACCCCTGCCCCCGCTTCACACCATCGCGCCCGATATCACGGTCTATGTCACAAGCCTGTCCAAAGCCGTGTCGCCGGGCCTGCGGGTCGGCTACGTTCTGGTTCCCCAAGGGCGCATGGCGTCGTTTGTCGGCGCTCTTCGCTCGTCGACACTGATGGCCTCGCCCATCGCGGTTGAAATCGCCAGCGAGATGATCCGGGGCGGCGAAGCGGAGGAAATGATGGCCAGGCAGCGGCGCGAGGTTGAAAACCGCCAGCACGACCTGATGCGCCATCTGGGGCATCTCTCGCCCCGAACGCATCCCCGGTCGCTGCATTGCTGGCTTCCGGTGCCTGTTGGGTTCACGGGACCTGAATTCCGCACCCGGTTGTTGGAGCGGAGAGTCTCGGTAACACCCGGCAATGCCTTCGTCATGGATGAACGCAATCGCCCCGACCGCCCCCATGTCCGCATCTGCTTAGGCGCAGAACAGGACCGTCAGCGCCTAGATCGCGCCCTGGCGATCATCGCCGAAGTTGCCGCCGGTACGGGGCAGGAAGCGCAACCCACCTACGTCTGACCGGCTGTCAGCCTTTGGGGTCGAACGGATTGACCGTGAACCCGTGGTTCAGCGGGCCATGCCCCTGACCCAATCCGGGAGCTGTCCGAATCGCTTCCAGGACATAAGACCTTGCCCGCGCAACGGCATCGACAAGATCCATTCCCTGGGCAATCCCGGCGGCGCAGGCGCTGGCCAGGGTGCAACCCGTGCCGTGTGTATGGGCCGTGTCGATGCGGGCACTTTCCCATCCAAGGGTATCGTCCGAGGTGATCAACAGGTCCGTGACGGTGTCGCCCTCAAGGTGCCCGCCTTTGATCAGGACGGCTTGCGCCCCCAGGTCCAGAATGTCGTGTCCTGCGTCCATCATGTCGTCGACCGTCCGCACGGGAAGTCCCGTCAAGGCCTCCGCCTCGGGCAGGTTCGGAGTTACCAGGGCGGCGCCGGGAATCAACCGGGTCTTGATGATCTCGACCGTCTTTTCATCCAGCAAGGCATGTCCGCCCTTGGCGATCATGACCGTATCCAGGACGACCGGAATATCCGATGCGGCCTTGGCCAACGTGTCGGCCACGGCGACGGCGACTTCGGCCCGGTGCAGCATGCCGATCTTGATGCAATCCGCACCCAGATCATCGATCGCCAAAGTCATTTGTTGGGAAACGAAGTCCGCCGGAACGGATTGGATGGCGGCGACCCCTTGCGTGTTCTGCGCCGTCAGCGCGGTGATCGCGGTCATGGCGTAGCCGCCCAGCGCCGTCACGGTCTTGATGTCCGCCTGGATACCGGCACCGCCGCCGGAATCAGACCCGGCAACGATCAGTACACGGCCATTGGCTTTCATGGGTGTCAGGTCCGGGTTTCGGTTTCCAGCACGGAAACCAGGCCGTCGACGACCTGCGTGATCAGCCCGTCGTCTTCGCCTTCCGCCATGACGCGGACCAACGGTTCCGTCCCGGACGGGCGAACCAGCAACCGCCCCTTGCCGTTAAGCTGTGCCTCGGCATCGGCGATGGCATCCTGAACGGTCGCGGTTTCCAACGGCGACGCACCGTCAAACCGCACATTCTTCAAAAGCTGCGGCATCGGTTCGAACGGACGGCAGACCTCGCTTGCCTGCTTGCCCGACTTCTTGACCACGGACAGCACCTGCAAGGCGGCGATCAAGCCGTCACCGGTCGTCGAATAATCACCCAGGATGATGTGGCCCGATTGCTCGCCGCCCAGATTGAAGCCCTTGGCCCGCATGTATTCCACGACATACCGGTCGCCGACCTGCGTGCGTTCCAGGCCAAGACCGATATCGTTGAGATACCGTTCCAGGCCCAGGTTGGACATCACCGTGGCGACCACACCGCCGCCCTTCAGGATGCCCCGTTCCAACCAGTTAAGCGCGACAAGCCCCAGGATCTGATCACCGTCGACGATCTCTCCCTTTTCGTCGCAAACCAATACCCGGTCGGCATCGCCGTCCAGGGCGATACCTAAGTCCGCGCCATGGGCCAGGGTCAGGGACTGCAAGGCTTCCGTATTGGTCGACCCGCAATCCTTGTTGATGTTGAAGCCGTCGGGATCGACACCGACCGGCACGACATCCGCCCCCAGTTCCCACAACACTTCGGGGGCAACCCGATAGGCCGCCCCATTGGCGCAGTCGAGAACGACCTTGAGGCCTTCCAATGTATGCTCGCGGGGAAACGTGCGTTTGACATAGTCGTTGTACCGCCCGCGGGCACTTTCCAGGCGCCAGGTCCGGCCCAGCTTGTCCGACGGCGCCAAGTCCGCCGACTGGTCGCCATCCATGCGGGCTTCGATTTCCAATTCGATTTCATCCGACAGCTTGTAGCCATCAGGGCCGAACAGCTTGATGCCGTTGTCGTGATAAGGGTTGTGCGACGCCGACAGCATGACGCCCAAATCGGCGCGCAGCGATTGCACCAACATGGCGATGGCCGGGGTCGGGATCGGGCCGACGATAATCACGTCCATGCCGACGGAAACGAACCCGGCGACCAGCGCTGGCTCCAGCAGATAGCCCGACAGCCGCGTGTCTTTGCCGATCACCACACGGTGGCGATGATCGCCGCGAATGAACTGCGCCCCCGCCGCCATGCCGACCTTGAGCGCCGTTTCGGCGTTCATAGGGTCGGAATTGGCGGTACCGCGAATGCCGTCGGTGCCGAACAATTTACGTGTCATGGCTCGATTTGTACCAAAGCGTTGGTTAACAGGCCCCTTATGGACCTTCCCGGCCCGCATTCGCAATAGCCCCGTAAACCGCCAATGCCTGGCGGTGTTCGGCGACATCATGGACCCGGAAGACGCGCACGCCCTGGTCCCAGGCCGCCAGCGCCGTGGCAAGGGAGCCCGCGACCCGTTCGGTCGGCGGCACGTCGCGGTCGACCTTGGCGATGTAACTTTTGCGCGACACCCCCAGAACCACCGCATGGCCGGTCCTTGTCAAATCATCCAAATGGGCGAGCAAATCCAAATTATGCCGAACGGTCTTGCCGAATCCGATGCCGGGATCAAGGGCGATATCAGCCGCCGCAATGCCTGCATTCCGGCAGGCTTCGGCCCGCGTCAGCAATCCTTCGCGCACCTCGGCGACAACGTCATCGTAGGTCGGATTGTCCTGCATGGTGCCGGGCTCTCCCTGCATATGCATCAGGACCACCGGCACGCCCAGTTCCGCGGCAGCGGCAAGCGACCCCACACCGGTCAGCGCCGAAACGTCATTAATGATGCGCGCCCCCGCTTTCACGGCAGCACGCATGACGTCCGCATGGCGGGTGTCGATGGACACCAGCGCCCCCTCCCCGGCCAGGGCTTCGATCACCGGAACGACGCGGCGGATTTCTTCTTCGACGGAAACAGAAGCCGCACCGGGCCGGGTCGATTCTCCGCCGATATCCAGAATATCCGCACCCTCTGCCATAAACGCACGGCCGCGCGCGACCGCATCGTTCAGCGCGAAGGCTTCACCGCCATCGGAAAAGCTGTCGGGGGTGGCGTTGATGACCGCCATCAGGCGCGGCCGGTCGAGGGACAGCCCCGCAAACGACAAAGGTGCCGCAAGCGGCACCCCGTCGCCCGCCGAAACGGAGGTCGTCACGATTCCGGCTGCGGTTCCGGTCCGAACCCGCCCGGGTTTCCTTTCGGCTTGCGGCCCTTGCCGGCATCTGGAACCGAAGCCTTACGGCCGGTGCCTTCCGTCGGCGTGTTTCCGCCATCGTCCTCGCGGGTGATGGGCTCGCCCCGCATGGCTTTCTGGACCTCGTCACCGGTGAGCGTTTCATACTCAAGCAACGCACCGGCCAACTTGTGCAGTTCGTCCAAATGCTCGGTAAGAATTTTACGGGCGTGGGTTTCGGCCTCGTCGATCAGGCGGCGGACTTCTTCGTCGATCAGGGCTGCCGTGGCATCGGACACGTTCTTCTGGCGGGCGACGGAATGGCCCAGGAAGACTTCTTCCTCGTTATCCGCATAGCGCAGACGGCCCAGCTTATCGGAGAAACCGAACTCGGTGACCATGCGCCGGGCCATCGACGTCGCCTGCTGAATATCGCCGCCGGCCCCGGTGGTGATGTTCTCCTTGCCGAAGATCAGTTCTTCCGCGATACGCCCGCCAAAGGCCATGGCCAGTTTGGATTCCAACTGGACCTGGGACATGCTCAACTGATCGCGTTCCGGCAGCGACATGGTCAGGCCCAAGGCCCGGCCGCGCGGAATGATCGTGACCTTATGGATCGGGTCATGCTTGGGCACCATGATGCCGACAATGGCATGGCCCGCCTCGTGATAGGCGGTCAGGCGCTTTTCTTCCTCGGTCATCACCATGGAGCGGCGCTCGGCCCCCATCAGGACCTTGTCCTTGGCGCTTTCGAAGTCGTTCATGGTGACGACGCGATGCCCGGCACGGGCGGCCAGCAACGCGGCCTCGTTCACCAGGTTGGCCAAATCCGCACCGGAAAAACCGGGGGAGCCGCGGGCGATGATCTTGGCGTCCACGTCCGGCGCCAAGGGTACCTTTTTCATGTGGACCTTGAGAATCTTTTCCCGGCCCAGAATATCCGGGTTGGGCACGACGACCTGACGGTCGAAGCGGCCCGGACGCAGCAGCGCTGGGTCAAGCACGTCCGGCCGGTTGGTGGCGGCGATCAGGATCACCCCGTCGTTGGCTTCGAAGCCGTCCATTTCCACCAGCAACTGGTTGAGGGTCTGCTCCCGTTCGTCGTTGCCGCCGCCAAGACCGGCGCCGCGATGACGCCCGACGGCGTCGATTTCATCGATGAAAATGATGCAGGGCGCGTTCTTCTTGCCCTGTTCGAACATGTCGCGCACGCGCGACGCGCCCACGCCGACGAACATTTCCACGAAGTCCGAACCCGAAATGGTGAAGAACGGCACGTTGGCTTCGCCGGCAATGGCACGGGCCAACAACGTCTTACCCGTTCCCGGAGGGCCCACCAGCAGACAGCCTTTCGGAATTTTTCCGCCCAGGCGCTGGAATTTCTGCGGGTCTTTCAGGAATTCGACGATTTCTTCAAGCTCCTGCTTGGCTTCGTCGATGCCGGCCACGTCTTCGAAGGTCACGCGGCCCGTCTTTTCCGTCAGAAGCTTGGCCTTGGATTTGCCGAAACCCATGGCCTTGCCGCCGCCCGACTGCATCTGGCGCATGAAGAATATCCACACCCCGATCAGCAGCAGCATGGGAAACCAGGATATCAGGATGCCCCAAAGGGTCGGTGAATTCTCGTCCGACGGCTTGGCCTTGATGGACACGCCCTGTTCCCGCAGGCGGGTGACCAGATTGGGGTCATCCGGCGCATAGGTCGTGAAGTGGCGGCCATCGCGCATGTTGCCGGAAATCGACTGCCCCTGGATGACGACGTCGCGCACTTCACCGCTTTCCACGCTGTTCAGGAAGTCGGTAAAGGCCAGTTCGTTTTGCATGGCTCGCTGCGGCGTTCCCTGAAACAGATTGAACAGGGCGAACACAAGCAGGGCGATAATGACCCAGAGGGCGAAGTTCCGGCTGAAATTCAACGCTAAAGTCCTTTTATGATGTTGGACGAAGGCCCGTTTCAGGCATTTCCCGACGCCGTGCCGGGTGCACACATGGCCCTTCTGTCAGAGATAGTACTCCGAAACCCTTACGCAACACAAAACCCGTTAAAGGCCAAGGAATTTTTTGGCCGGAACCGCGCCTTCATCCCGCCATTTCCATGATTCAGCACATGATCGCTCAGAATACCGTCCCGGAACAGGGCTGGCAGGCTGCGTGCCGTCGCCAAGGACAGTCCCGATCGGCGGCGCACATCCTTGGGCAATTGCCGCCAGCCGTCCACCCCCAGCGGCGACAGGATTGCACCCTTCCCAAGGCCCGTCGGAAGGGCGACCGTGAACCGCCCGTCCCAATCCGCAATGCGGCCCGGAGAAGCATCCCTGGCCATCGGCAGGTTGCGCACATCACGGCAGATCAGAATGCGGCCATCACGTTCGGCCAGAAATCGGCAGCGGCCCAGACTGGCACCAGAGAAGCCCCCTGACGCGGCAAGACGGCCCATCAGGCGCTCAACCCGCGCACCGGCGGGCGGATACCCCGCTCCGCCCAGACATTGCACCAGGCGGGACATCAGGCTACTTGCGATATCCCCTTCCAGGGATGTGAAAACGGTTCGGTCAAGCCAGGCAAACCCCATCGGATGGACGGCCAGGGTCGCCGCCAGGGCCTCGGCAACGGACCGTTCAAGGTGAACGCGCTTTTCACCGGCCGCGTCCAAGGAAACAGCCGCCGCATCCGCCAATTCCGGCTCGTCCGCCAAGCGCCTACGCATGCGGACACGCTCGAACCCGTCATCCAGGTTCGAAGGGTCATCGACCCAAGTAATTTTCCGAGCGATAAGAAAATCAGCAAGCTCATGACGCCGGGACGCCAGAAGCGGACGTAACAGGCGAACCTCGGGGAACTCCATGATCGCACTCATTCCGGCAGTCCCAGGGCCGTCGCCCCGGGCACGGCGCATCAGATGGGTTTCCATCTGATCATCCGCATGATGGCCGACCACAAGGTGAAGCATCCCGGCGTTCCGGCACCAGGCGCGCATCAAACCATAACGCGCATCACGGGCGGCCGCCTGGATGCCCGTGCCGGGCTTGGCCCCTTCCCAGGTCAGAACCGCTGCCGGAATGCCCCGTGCCGCCAAACGCCGTGCGGTCATCCGGGCCTCGCCGGTTGATCCCGCCCGCAGGCCGTGATCGACGATCAGGGCCGTCACTCGCCCGCCCCGGGCCAAAGCCCAATCATGGCAAAGCTGCGCCAACGCCGTGCTGTCCGCACCGCCTGAGACACCGACCGCCAGATGTGGATTGCTTTCAAATGGCCCAAGACGTGACATCACCCCACGGAAACGGCCCTGAAGGTCATCCGCGTTGGCGCGGGCCGGGCGTGGCGAAGTCAGCGTCATGATTTACCTTTCCGGCAAGTGGTGCCGGGGAGCGCCGGTTACTGCTTGCAGTTCATCTGCCGCTGCTGCCGGCTTGCCGTGCGCTTCAAGGAACTGTTGGCATTGGGGAAATCGACGAACAGTTTGTCGATGGCGGCACAGCCTTCCTTGTTCTGCCCCAACTGGCCCAATGACATGGCCAGTTTCAACAGACTGTCCGGGGCCTTGCCGCCCTTGGGGTCTTTCTCGAACCCCTGCAGAAAGACCTCGGCCGCCTTGACGTATTCGGCCCGTGCATAATGGGTTTCACCCAGCCAGTAGCGGGCGTTGCCGGAAAGTGCATCGCCTTCGTGCTTGGCAAGGAATTCCTTGAACGCCATTTCCGCCTGATCGAATTGGTGTTTGCGCAACAGACCGAAGGCAAATTGATATTGCTCCTGCGGGGTGCCGTCGGGAAGCACCGGGCCTTGCGGCTGGCTGGTCTGAGGCAAGGAAGCCGCCTGCGGCTGGGCGCGGGTCACCGCTGCGGGTGACGGAGCACCTTTCCGTGCAGACACAGGCTCTGCCGAAATCGGAGCACTGGACACCGCCGCCCCGGACGCATCTTTTCCGGTATCTTGCTGCGCGGGAGAATTCGCGCTCTTTACCAAGTTGGGATCGATCTGGCCGAGCGACCTCGGGGGCTCTCCGATAATCTTGACATCGGATGGCCCGGGCGCCGCCGTTACCTGCGGCGTATCACCGCCCAGCTGAACCGCGGCGGTGTTGCCGGGTGCCTGCCCCACCGGCCTGCCCTGCTGTTCCAAACCGGACAAACGGAAATCCACGTCGGCGACCAACCGATCGACCCGCGCCGTCAGCTGTTCAAGATTATAGGTCATCTCTTCGATCCGACCGGTCACATCCCGAAGCTCATTTTCCAACGTATCGAGACGCACCCCGATCCGCGCGACGGCGTTTTTCGGAAGCTTCGGTGCCGGTTGCGCCGCAGCGGGTACTTCCGATGCCGGCACGGCATCGGGGCCACGGGCGACCATCTTGGACAAGGTCTGAATGTCGCGTTCCAAACGCTCCAGCCTTTGCGACAGGGCCTGGGCATCCTGCGCTTGCGCCGGCAGGCCGGCCCACAGCAAGACGGCTAAAAACATCGATGTCAGGAGGGTCGAGCTAATCAGGCGCATGGGAGGTCGGTCATCTCTCTTGTCGCGTTTGATAATGGGTTCCGCCGATCCCGGCCAAGCAGGTCCAGCCGCGATTATCATGCCGTATTCACAGAGATTTTAGGCAAAACTAAGGCGCTTGCCCATCCTGCATTCGGCAGTAGGGCAAGCGCCTCAGAATTCGAAAGCGGTTCAGGTGTTAGGAACCGGAACCCGTAACGATGGTTACGCCACGGCGGTTCTGTGCCCAGGCAGCTTCGTCGGAGCCAAGTGCCACGGGACGTTCTTCACCATAGGAAACCGTTTTGATCCGCTTGGCATCGATGCCTTGATAGATCAGATATTCTTTCACAGCGTTGGCACGCCGCTCGCCCAGGGCGAGGTTGTATTCGCGCGTACCGCGTTCGTCGGCGTGGCCTTCAATCGTCACGGTGACGGAGCTATGCGACTTGAGCCAAGCCGCCTGACGGTCCAGCACTGCTTTCTGGTCCGGTTCGACATCGAAGCGGTCGAACGAGAAGAACACCCGGTCACCAACATCGACAACGAACTGATCTTTGAGCGCCAACGGCTCGGCAGCCGGCAGCGGCGTGATCGAGCCCGATCCGGATCCGGAGGCGCCGGCGCCCGAATCAGACGTGGATTCACAGGCCGAAACGACCAAAGCAAGGGCGGCGACCATTCCGAGAACTTTAAAGCGCATGTAATCCCCCATTTATCGGGTTTTGGTGCATCGCAAAGCCACCGGGGTTGCCGGCAGCGGAAACTGCATGGCCAAGGAAAGGCCGTTCGATTGTTGTATTAGCGGTTAAGCGTTCTGATTCCAAGTACTTTTTAAGAACATAGGCCTCTTGCGCACATCCGGTTTCGCATGCGCGAGATAGAATTTTCGCATCTCCCCCTCGAACTATTTCGGTCGTTCAGGGGATCAAGGGTGACCAAGCCGGGTCCGAGGCATCCAACGGCGTTGGAATCTCCCGTTCGTTGTGCCCCGTCAGATCGATCGACCATAGTTTGGAGGCACCACCTGATCCGTCCTTGGACGTCCGGCCCTTCCGATAGAAAATCAGCACCCGGCCGTTGGGTGACCAGGTCGGCCCTTCGATCTTGAAATCCTCCGCTAAAAGACGCTCGCCGGATCCGTCCGGTTTCATCACGCCGATGAAGAAGCGCCCGCCCGAAAGTTTGGTAAAGGCGATCAAATCGCCGCGCGGCGACCATACGGGCGTTGCATAGCGCCCGCGCCCGAAACTGATACGCCGGACGTTCTTGCCCCGGCTGTCCATGACATAGAGCTGCTGGCTGCCGCCCCGGTCTGAATTGAACACGACCTGCGATCCGTCGGGGGCCAGGCTTGGCGATGTATCGATTGCCGAATGGAAGGTCAGCTGCCGCACCACCCGGGTGCGCAGGTCCATCACGTAGATTTCCGAATTTCCGTCCTTGGCCATGGACATGATGATCTTCTTGCCGTCCGGCGAGAACCGGGGGGCGAAGGTCATGCCGGGGAAATCTCCCAGGACTTCCTGGCGGCCCGTGTCGATGTTGAAGATATAGACGCGCGGGTTGTTGCGGAAATAGGACATGTAGGTGATTTCCTGCAACGTCGGCGAGAACCGGGGCGTGAGCACCAGGGTCGTGCCGTCCGTGAGGAAGCGGTGGTTTTCACCGTCCTGATCCATGATCGCAAGCCGCTTGCCGAACGGGTTCAGGCGATTACGTCCCACCCCCTTGGCGTCTTTGGGCTGTTCGGCGACATAGACGATGCGGGTATCGAAATACCCGTCCTCGCCGGTGATGCGCTTGTAGATCGAATCGGAAATGATATGCGCCACGCGGCGCCAGTTGTCCGGTACGGTGAAATAGGCCAGACCGATCATCTGCTGTTCGGAGAACACGTCCCACAGGCGAAATTCGACCTTGAGACGCCCGTCGGACACCATTTCCGTCCGCCCCTGCACCAGGGCCTGGGCATTGATCACCCGCCAGTCACCGAACCGGGGCAGTGCGTTCAAGGCACCGGCAGACTGAATGAACGCCTTGCGGTCGATTGGCCGGAACAGCCCGGACCTCTCCAGATTGGCGGCGATCACGCCCGCGATATCGCGGCCGGCGCGGGATGCAATGGATGATTTTCCGACAAAATCGGTCACGGCGATGGGCAGCGGTTCCACATTGCCGCGGGTGATATCGATGGTGATTTCCGCATGGGCCGTCCTGGGGCTCAAGACGGCGGCCGCAAGGGCAATCAGCATGAACAGGGAAGCCATCGGCTTCGGCAGAAATTTCGCGGGCATATTCATGGGCCTAATGGTCATCACAGCATTCCGCTCGGGTCAAATATGAACTTCAAATCCCGCCAGACATGATGTTTGTCCGCAGGCAGTGAAAACTTGTTGCAGCGCGGGTCCAGAACGGCGCGGCGCGCGGCCTCGACCGCAACCTGGTAATATCGGTCGGTGAAGGTGCGGGCCGTATCCTCGACCTCGACCGACTGAACCGATCCGTCCGGGTTAAGGGTCAAGCGCAGTTCCGGTTTCAGTTTCTCCGCCCCCGGCGCGCCATAGGGGGGCGACCAGCATTTGGAAACCTGATTGCGGATCATCGTCCGCCATTGATCGATCTCAAGCTGCGATACCTTCTTGCTCGGGTCGAACTTGATCGCCTTCGAATTGTTCTGCAAGGCCGCCCGGATCTTCGCCATGGTGTCGTCCTTGACCGGCTCCGGCTTTTTCTTCTTTTCCGGCTCGTCCTCGGACTTGGGCGGCTGCTGCTTGATCTTCTCCAAGGTCTTCAGGACCGACGCCGTATCGAATGCTGGTTTCTCGGGCCGTTTCGGTTTTTTCGGCACCTTGACCTGGGCCAGCTGCGGTTTGGGCAGCTCCGGTTTCGGCTCCGGCTTGGGCGCGGCCTCTTTCTTTTCCGGCTCTGGCTCGGGCTTGGGTTCCGGTTCCGCCTTGGGCAGGGGTTCGGGTTCCGGCTCGGGCTTGGGCGGCAGGGCTGCGACTTCCGGCTGCGGCGGAGGCGGCGCGGGTTTGGGTTTTGGGGGCGCCGGCGGCTTGGGAGGTTCAGCCTTGGCCTTTTCCTTGGGCGTTTCCTGGACGGGGATCGGCGGCGCGTTGCGCACCTCGTCGACATCGACGATTTCGACGAATACGGGCTGTTCGTCCAACAGCGGCTCAGGCGCCGTCAGCGGCAGTCCCAGCCAGGCCGACAGGACAAGCCCCACATGCAGGGCAACCGATATGATCAGCGAGGTCCGCAAGGGCCCCCGCTTATTTCGATGCCGGCTTGCGCCTGGCCGAGGTTCCCGGCTGCTGCGCAATCAAGGCCACGCGCCGGTATCCGGCCGCGTTAATTCTTCCCATTACCGCCATGACACGTCCGTAGTTGATGGCCTGGTCCCCTCTGACAAATATCCGGACATCCGGATTGGTACCGGTGATAGCGTTTAATCTTGGCACCAATGTGTCCAAGTCCACGGCGGTATCCTGGATATAAATCTGCCCCCCCGCATCGACGCTGACGGCCAATGGCTCGTCGGCGCCCGACACGGCGCCCGCCTTCGTTTCCGGAAGGTCGACCTGTACACCCACGGTCAGCAAGGGTGCCGTGACCATGAAGATGATCAGCAGCACCAGCATCACGTCCACGAAGGGCGTGACGTTGATATCGCTCATCATCGCCCGGCGGTTACGCCGTCGGCGTGAGGTCCGTTGTATGGTGACGGCCACGTCGTTGGTCCCCCGCCCTTAAGTGTCCAGTTCGCGCGACAGGATCGCGGAGAACTCGCCGGCGAAATTCTCAAGCCGCCCGGCATAACGGTCCAGATCGCGCGAGAACTTGTTATAGGCAATCACCGCCGGGATGGCCGCCAGCAGGCCCAGGGCCGTGGCGAACAAAGCCTCGGCGATGCCCGGTGCGACCACGGCCAGCGAGGTGTTCTTGGAAATGGCGATCGACTGAAACGAATTCATGATCCCCCAGACCGTTCCGAACAGGCCGATGAAGGGGGCTGTGTTTCCCGTCGTCGCCAGGAACGTCAGATTGCGTTCGGCGCGATCCAATTCCCGGTCCGCGGTGATCTGCATGACCCGCTCGATGCGCTGGCCGATGGTCGCGGACGCCCCGCCGCCGTTGGGCGATGCCCGCCGCCATTCCCGCATGGCGGCGGCGAATACCGCCGACATGGGGTCCATCGGCCGGCTGCCGATCTTGTCGAACAGATTGTCCAGTGAATCCCCCGACCAGAAGCGGTCTTCGAATTTGTCCGACCGCCGGTTCAGACGGCGCACGGAAATGAGCTTCTCGAAAATGATGGCCCAGGACCAGACCGAAGCCGCGACCAGCAGCACGATCACCGCCTTGACCACAAGGTCCGCTTTCATGAACAGCGCCACGACAGAGAAATCCAGGTTTGTCGAGCCCGCCAGGGCCATTGCTTCTACGGCTTGATTTTCCATCTTTATTCGTCTCGTTTCGTCTCAGTCATGGTCCACGTGCCCCTGATATGCGGCGTTTCTATGGCGTTCCGTCCGCCGGCCCTGCGAAGCGGCTCATTTCGGTGCGCACCTCGGCCGGAAGGCGCACCGGCCTGCCGTCCATGTTCATGCAGGCAAGGGTCAGGTTCATTTGAACCAGATCCTCGCCGTCCCGGCGGACGACCTGGGCCATGTCCACGGTCGCACCTTTGACCGACGTGACCCGCGTTTCGACGCTCAGCGCATCATCAAGCCGCGCCGGTTTCAGATACTCGGCACTGACCCGGCGCACCGCCAGGGCGATGCCCTTCTGCTCTAAAATCGTGGAATTTTCAAATCCCAGTTCGCGTAACAGTTCCGTGCGCGCCCGTTCCGCGAACTTCAGATAGTTGGCGTAATAAACGATGCCGCCGGCATCCGTGTCTTCGTAATAGACACGCAGCGGCATCCGGTGACAGGGCGTATCGGCGGATGAGGTCGCGCTCAAGCCCCCTCCTCCGCTTCGGCGGCCTCGGCCAGAAGATCGAATTGCGGCGCGCTTTTCGGCAGGTCCATTCCCAAATGACGGAACGTTTCGGGAGTCACCGCCCGCCCGCGCGGCGTGCGCATCAACAACCCCTGCTGGATCAGATAGGGCTCGATGACTTCTTCGATGGTATCGCGCTGTTCGGACAAGGCTGCCGCCAGGGTATCGACCCCGACAGGCCCGCCGCCGTAGTTGGCGCAGATACAGGTCAAATAACGGCGGTCCATGGCGTCCAGGCCGCGCTGATCGACTTCCAGGCGCGTCAAGGCCGCATCGGCGATGACGGCATCGACCGCACCGGAGCCGTCGACGGCAGCGAAATCCCGGACCCGGCGCAACAGACGGCCGGCAACACGCGGCGTGCCGCGCGAACGGCGGGCGATCTCCAAGGCACCTTCGGCAGTCAGTTCCAAATCCAGCAAGCGCGCGCCCCGGCGGATGATCCCTTCCAGGTCCTCGGGCGAATAGAAATTCAAACGCACGGGAATGCCGAACCGGTCACGCAGCGGCGTGGTGATCAGACCCGACCGCGTGGTCGCCCCCACCAAGGTAAAGGGCGGCAGATCGATCCGCACGGAACGTGCCGCAGGCCCCTCGCCGATGATCAGGTCCAATTGGAAATCCTCCATGGCCGGATAAAGGATTTCCTCAACCACCGGGTTCAGGCGATGGATTTCATCGATGAACAGCACGTCACGCGGCTGAAGATTGGTCAGGATCGCCGCCAGATCACCGGCCTTGGCGACCACCGGGCCCGAGGTCGCGCGGAACCCGACCCCCAATTCGCGTGAAACGATCTGCGCCAGCGTCGTCTTGCCCAGGCCTGGCGGGCCGAAGAACAGCACATGGTCCATGGCTTCGGCGCGCGAACGCGCGGCCTCGATAAAGACCTTCAGATTTTCCCGCGCCTGCTGCTGGCCGACGAAATCGTCCAGAACCTGCGGGCGCAGCCCCGGGTCGGCGGCGAAGTCTTCGCCCACGACTTCCGGCTGGATCATTCTTTCCTCCGCCACGGCTTTAAGCCCCCCGCCGCTGATCGGAAGGAGCCAGTTCCGCCAACCCGGCACGGATCAGGGCTTCCAGCGTCAGGGCCGTTTCCGACGCCTGGGCGGCACGGCTGACGGCGGCCAAGGCCTCCGACGGCGTATACCCCAGATTGACCAGGGCCGAGGCCGCATCGCGCAACAGATCGCCCGCCGCATCGCCGGCCTCCGCCGTCGGTGTGGCGGATACGGCACCGGCAGGCGTTCCCTTGCCGGCAGCCGCCACCGGACCCAGCGCCAGGGCGCCGACCTTGTCTTTCAATTCATGGAGGATGCGTTGCGCCAGTTTGGGCCCGACACCAGGGGCACGGCAGACCGCCGCCTTATCGCCCGCGGCGATGGCCTGAAGCAGCATTTCGCCCGTCAGCGCCGACAGCATGGCAAGGGCCACCTTGGCCCCCACGCCCTGCACGGTCGTCAAAAGCTGGAACCAATCCTTTTCGTCTTCGCGCAGAAAGCCGAACAGGTTGATGTGATCCTCGCGGACATGGGTTTCAATCCAAAGCGCCACGGCATCGCCCTGCCCCATCTGCGACAGCGTGCGCGACGACGCATGAACCAGATACCCGACCCCGTTCACATCGATAATCGCCGTGTCGGTTCCGACAGCGTCAACGATGCCTTTAAGGCGTGCGATCATGGGGCCGCCCCCGCCAAGGCGTTCAATGCCGTCTGCCCCGGCGCATTGCGGTGATGGGCGTGACAGATCGCGACGGCGAGTGCATCGGCGCTGTCCGCACTTTTGAAATTGGTTCCCGGCAACAAGGTTCGGACCATCATCTGCACCTGTTCCTTGGCCGCATGGCCCGTGCCGACGACGGTCTTTTTCACAAGGTTAGGGGTGTATTCGAATACGGGAAGCCCCGCCAGGGCCGGCACCAACATGGAAATGCCCCGGGCCTGACCGAGTTTGAGCGTCGTCGTCGGGTTGGTATTGACGAAGGTTTCTTCGACCGCCGCTTCGGCCGGAACCATGGCGCGGATGACTTCGACCAGACCATCGTGGAGTTGCACCAGACGGTCGGCCAGACCGGCCTTGGGATCGGAGGAGACGACGCCGTCGGCGACATAGCGAAGCCGGGTGCCGGCGTGCTCGATGACGCCCCATCCGGTGTTCTTCAACCCCGGGTCAAACCCGATCAGCCGCATCCGTGCTCCAGTCCGTTTTGCAATCCCGGGGGTCCCTGCATGATCCGTCAGGCGCTCAGCCGCTCCATGATTTCGTCATCGACATCGAAGTTGGCGGACACACGTTGCACGTCGTCGTTGTCTTCCAAAGCGTCGATCAGCTTCAACAAGGTCTGGGCCGTTCCTTCGTCAACGGCAATGGAATTCTGCGGCTTCCAGTCCAGGCGCGCCTCCGCGGGCTCGCCGAAAGTCTTTTCCAAGGCATCGCGCACGGCCGCGAAGTCATCGGGTTGGCAAGTCACCGTGTGGCTTTCCTCGTCCGATTCCACATCCTCGGCCCCGGCTTCCAGGGCCCCTTCGAACATGGCTTCGGCGCCCGCGGCGGCGGCCGGATAGGAAATCTGACCGACCCGGTCGAACATGAAGGCGACGCTGCCCGTCTCGCCAAGGTTGCCGCCGTTCTTGGAAAACGCCGCGCGGACTTCCGATGCCGTGCGGTTGCGATTATCGGTCAGGGCTTCGACGATCACGGCGACGCCGCCGGGGCCATAGCCCTCGTAGCGTACTTCCTCGTAGTTTTCCGCATCGGAGCCCTGGGCCTTTTGGATCGCCCGGTTGATCACGTCGTTGGGCATGTTTTGGGCCTTGGCGTTGGCCACGGCCAGCCGCAGGGCCGGATTGAAGTCAGGATCGGGCCCGCCCCTGGCGGCAACCGTCAGCTCGCGCCCCAGTTTTGCAAAGACTTTGGCCCGCTTGGCGTCCTGACGGCCTTTGCGGTGCATGATGTTCTTAAATTTGGAATGACCAGCCATTCGGCGGGAACCCCCTATATGTCGTGGCGATTCGTCGGGATTATACCCAAATGAAGGAACCGGCGCGAGTGTCACCGGCAGCGAAGATAGGCCTGCAATATGGCAAGAATTGGTCGGCCATGAAAGGCCGCAGGCCGAAGGATTGATTGATTTTCGGTCTTGGCCTCAACCCGGCCGGGCCGCAGCAAGCCGACCGCCAAGGCGGACCGGTTCCGCCCGAAGCGCCAGCCCCGTCTGATCATCGGTCTCCAGATACATGGCGCAGAAGGTGGCTTCGCCCTCGGCAGGCTCCAGCCGGCCCTGCGGCAACTTGGTGGTGAACCGCGCGGTCGCGGCCTCTTTCTTCATGCCGATCACGGAATCGTAGTCGCCGGTCATGCCCAGGTCGGTCTGATAGGCCGTACCGCCGCTGAGAACCTGCGTATCCGCCGTCGGCACATGTGTATGGGTGCCGACCACGGCCGAAACCCGGCTGTCGAGGAAATGCGCCATGGCCATTTTTTCCGATGATGCTTCGCCATGAAAATCGACCAGCACGGCATCGACACTGCCGCCGCCGTTGCCGCCGCCCAAACGCTGATTCTTAAGCGCTTCCTCGACACCGGCAAAGGGATCGTCCAGAGGATCCATGAATAGGCGGCACATGGCATGGACCACCATCACCCGGCGTCCGTCCTTGGTTTCGAACGTGCCCGCCCCCTTGCCCGGCGTTCCTTCGGGGAAGTTGAGCGGCCGTAACAGGCGCTCGTCGCCATCGATATAATTCATGATTTCGCGCTGGTCCCACACGTGGTTGCCGGTCGTGATGACATCGGCCCCCTTGGCGTAAAGATCCTTGCAGATGGCTTCCGTGATGCCGAACCCATGGGCCGCGTTCTCACCATTGACGACGACGAAGTCGAGCGCCAGTTCCTCGCGCAGGGCAGGCAAATGCCGGGTCACGGCGTCCCGGCCGCTGCGGCCGACCACATCCCCCACGATCAATATCTTCATATTGGAACCTTGAACTTTATCAGGTACCGCTGGGCGGCACCGTTATTTGGCGATTTTGATGATATCGCCCTCGGTGACGACCCAATCAAGGCGTGCGTCGTACCCTGCGTGGGGTACGGCGTCAACTTCCTGGGCCGCATAAGCACAGCCTGCGGCTACGACCGATTCGTTTTCAGCCCGCAGTCCTTCCAGCGTCCGGTCATAAAAACCGCCGCCCCATCCAAGCCGATATCCCGTGCGGTCAAAGGCCAACAGCGGCACCAACAGAAGATCGGGAGAAACCTCATCTGCCCCCCGGGCCGGATGACGGGTGCCGAACACGCCATCTTCCAATGCGCCGCCCGTCGACCAGGTACGAAACGTCAGGGGCTGCGCCTTACCCGTCACCACCGGCAGACAGCATCGCCAGCCCATGGCGGCCAATGCCTCCAGCGCCGGCAGGACATCCATCTCATCCCCCATGGCCAAGTACCCGGACACCCAACCGGGCGTCATATCCTTGGCCAGCGCCGCCGCGTAACGGGCAAGGGCGAGTGCCGCGCCCGGTGCTGCCTGATGGGCCTTGGCACGCCGTTGGGCGGAAGCGTCACGCAGGGCTTTCTTCGCTGCCAGGATATCGTCGTTGGGCGTGGTCACGTGTCGGATGCCTCTGGCCGAAGATCTCTGGCCCGATGCCTTTGGGAAGGATGAAGAACTTTCAAAAAAGTCGGCGGTGCCGCAATAGCCGTCGGCGTACTAAATATCCTCCGTGGCCTGCAGTGCAGGTGGGCGCCGTAATACCGAGCCCTCAGGACAAACCCGTGGTGCCCGGCAGGGACAGCTCCCGAGGAAGTCGCATCGCCCCAGGGATATTGAGCCTAACGTACTCCGCAGCGCTCCGCCTGACGCAGAACCTATGCCTGTTCGAGCCCCGCGGCAATGCCTTCGATACGTTCGGCGAAACTTTCAAGCGTGCGGCTAACTTTTTCCTCGGATTCGATGATCCGGGCGACGCCCTCGCTTTTGCGGCTGATCGTCTCCAACTCCGAATAGGCGTCGGACAGTTCATCGGCCAGCAGCAGGCTGACCATGACCAATAACCGTGCGTCGCCGGCCTGCCCCACGGCGGCGACCAATTCTTGAACGCGGTTATCGACATATTTACCAAGGCGCGAAAGATGGGCTTCCTCCCCATCGTCGCAAGCAACCTGATACTGGCGTCCGTTGATGCTGACGGTGACGTGGGCCATGGCGACTGTTCCCTGCTTCCTAGCTGCCGAGAACTTTTTCGAGGCGCCCGATCGCACCATCCAGGCGTCCCTTGACCTCTTCGTTCACGGCCTGCAGGCGGGCATTTTCCTGACGCAAGGCATCGCTGTCGCCCCCGTCATTGCCCGTGCCGCCGCCCATGGCGCTGCGAGTCTGGACCACTTTTTCCAGGCGCGAAAGCGCGCCGTCCAGGCGCTCGAACGCACGATCCACTCGTGATGGTTTTGTAATTGTCGACACGCGTATCCCCCAGCCCAACTAAGTTCTCATTGCTTAGCGGGCAAAAACTGGATGGAGAATAGGAGCCTATACATACAAGTTCAACCATTACATCAATTGCGCGCCGATCATGCCCGGTCAGCCGGGCGTTCGCGGGTTTACACAAACGGCCCGGTAGCCTATATGCTCGCCACGGACCGAGGCTTCGCTCGCAGGGGCCTCGACGCAGGAAATTCATCGAGAAATTACGGAGGTATTCATGGCGGTTCGGGTTGCGATCAACGGTTTCGGAAGAATTGGTCGCCTAGTTCTACGGGGCATTCTGGAATCACGGCGCAATGACGTCGAAGTGGTGGCCATCAACGATCTGGGCTCACCGGAAATGAACGCCCACCTTTTGAAATACGATTCGGTCCACGGTCCGCTGAACATGGATGTGACCGTCACGGGCGACGAAATGAACGTCGGCGCCGGACCGATCAAGGTCACCGCCGAACGCGATCCCGCCGCCCTTCCTTGGAAGGAACTGGGCATCGACGTGGCCCTGGAATGCACCGGCTTGTTCACGGACCGCGACAGCGCCGCCAAGCATCTGGATGCGGGTGCCGGCAAGGTTCTGGTTTCGGCCCCGGCATCGGGTGTCGATCTGACGGTCGTCTACGGCGTCAACCACAACAAGCTGGAAGCCGGCCACACGGTGGTTTCCAACGCGTCCTGCACGACCAACTGCCTGGCCCCGGTGGCCGATGTACTGCACTCACTGGTCGGTATTGAAAAAGGCTACATGACGACGATTCACGCCTATACCGGCGATCAGCGTCCGCTCGACACGCTGCATTCCGACCCACGTCGGGCGCGGGCCTGTGCGGTCTCCATGATCCCGACATCGACCGGTGCGGCCAAGGCCGTGGGCTTGGTCCTGCCGGAACTGCAGGGCAAGCTGGACGGCACCGCCATCCGCGTGCCGACACCGAACGTATCGTTGGTCGATCTGACCTTCACCGCCGCCAAGTCGACCACGGTCGAGGAAATCAACGCAGCCATGCAGGAAGCCTCCAACGGGCGCCTCAAGGGCGTGCTCGCCTATAACACCGAGCCGCTGGTTTCGATCGACTTCAACCATAATCCCGCAAGCTCGACCTTCGATTCCACCCAGACCCAGGTGATCGAAGGCAATTTCGTCCGCGTGCTCAGCTGGTACGACAACGAATGGGGCTTCTCCAACCGCATGCCCGACACCGCGTTGGCCATGCACGGCGCCAAGTAACAAACGGAACGGGGCATGACATGACGGGGGGCGCGACACCGCAATCGGCCGCCCCCCCGGCATCCGTCATCATCCATGACCTGGATCAGGCGCGCCAGGTGTTGGCCGCCGCCGTCCGCACGGAATGCCCCGTGCAACTGGTCAGCGCCCCCGGCGCCGGCGCCTATCTGGGTCCGGCCCTGTTCAAACAGCTTATCGATCAGGCCCGCGCCGCCCAACCGGCGGCACAGGTGACATCGTGCCTGGATTGCGGGGACGAACCCGGAACGGCCATGAACGCCATCCGCCATGAGGTCGAAGCCATTTCCCTTTCCGCCGAACCGGATGTTTTGTCCAAGGTCGGTGATGCGGCCCGACAGGTGGGTGTAAGACTAACGCCACGACCGGCACCATTGCTTGACATGGCGGAACAGGGTGCCGCCGGCCGGCTTGATGCCTGGCTTTCTGGAGACATGAACGCATGACCGATGGCGATATCGACGACGGCAACGAATATTGCCAGCTGTACCTGGTCACCCCCCCGACGTTCGATCCGAACGTCTTTGCGGATGATCTTGCAGCGGCCCTGGATGCGGGGCCGGTCGGGGCGGTTCAACTGCGCCTGAAAGACGTCGATGACGATATCATCCGCCAAGCCGCCGAGAGGCTTCTGCCGATCTGCCGGGACCACGGCGTGCCGCTGATCATGAACGACCGCCCTGATCTTGCCGTGGAAACGGATTGTGACGGCGTCCATGTCGGCCAGGGGGATGCGTCCTATACTGATGCGCGCAAAACCGTCGGGGACGACCGCGCCGTCGGCGTGACCTGCCATTCATCGCGGCATTTGGCCATGGAAGCCGGCGAGGTCGGCGCCGACTACGTCGCCTTCGGCGCCTTTTTCCCGACAGGAACGAAACAGGTCACCCATCAGGCTGAGATCGACATCCTGAGTTGGTGGAGCGAACTGTTTGTCGTCCCCTGTGTCGCCATCGGCGGCATCACGGTCGAGAACTGTCCACCCCTGGTCGCCGCCGGGGCCGATTTTCTGGCAGTCGTATCAGGGGTTTGGGGCTACGAAGGGGGTCCTGGTGCCGCGGTCGAGGCTTTTAACAAAGCATTCGAGGAAACGCCCCTCGGCTGATCGGCGCTGTGGGCCGTTGCCTCGCCGGAAACAACCTGCTAGCTTCCGCGCCGCTTTCACCCCCACCAACTTTCTTGCAGGCGAACGGACATGAAAATCGACGGCAACGCCATTCGACCCGGTATGGTCATTGAACATCAGGGCCGTCTGTGGCGCGCGGTAAAAACCGCCCATACACAACCCGGCAAGGGTGGTGCTTATCTTCAGGTGGAATTGCGCGAACTTCGCGACGGCACCAAGCTGAACGAACGCTTCCGCTCGTCGGAAAAGGTCGAACGCGCAACCCTGGAGCAAAAGGAATATCAGTTCCTGTTCGCCGACGGTGAGATGTACACCTTCATGGACAACGAATCCTATGAACAGGTGATGCTGAACGGCAGCCAGATCGGCGACGATCAGACGCCCTATCTGCAGGACGGCATGACCGTGATCATCGAAAGCCACGAGGGCGATCCCATCGGCGTCCAACTGCCCGACCGCGTGACCTTGGAGGTCGTCGAGACCGAAGCCGTGGTCAAAGGTCAGACGGCGGCATCGTCCTACAAGCCGGCCCTTTTGGATAACGGCGTGCGGACGTCCGTGCCGCCGCATATCGAAACCGGCACCCGCATCGTCATCAATCCCGCCGAAGGCACCTATGTGGAGCGTGCGAAGGACTGAGCCCCGGCTCGTTTTCCGCACGCCCCGAAATGACCACTTGATACAAGGCCCGCCATGCTGCGCACGCCCCTGGTAAACGTCATGACCGCCGCCGCCCAAAAAGCGGCACGGGGTCTCGTCCGCGATTTCGGCGAGGTCGAACACTTGCAGGTTTCGAAAAAGGGCCCGTCCGATTTCGTTTCGACCGCCGATAAAAAGGCCGAGAAAATCCTGTTCGAGGAACTTCAAAAGGCACGTCCTAAATACGGCTTCCTGATGGAAGAACGCGGCGTGATCGAAGGATCCGACAGTTCCAACCGTTGGATCATCGACCCGCTGGACGGCACCACAAACTTCCTGCACAGCATTCCCCAATTCGCCATTTCCATCGCATTGGAACGGGACGGACAGATTTTCGCCGGTGTCGTCTACAACCCGGTGTCCGATGAAATGTTCGTCGCCGAAAAAGGGCAGGGAGCGTTTCTCAACGGCCGCCGGTTGCGCGTCTCGGCCCGGCGCAATATCGCCGAGTCCCTGTTCGCCACAGGCATCCCGTTTCTCGGCCGGGACAACCATGACCTGTTCCTCAAGCAATTGCGCGCCATCATGGCCGTGTCCGCGGGCGTGCGGCGCAATGGGGCCGCATCCCTGGACCTTGCCTGGGTCGCTGCCGGACGGTTCGAAGGATTTTGGGAGCAGAACCTTCAGGCCTGGGACATGGCGGCGGGACTGATCCTTGTGTCCGAAGCGGGCGGCTTTATTTCCGACCTTGCCGGCGGGCGTGATATTCTCGTACGCGGCGATATCGTCGCCGGCAACGACGCCATGCATCCGGTGTTGCTTAAGACCCTGCGCGAAGCCGCCGCCAGCGGCGACTGATTGCCGGAAAAGCCTGTAAAATCTCTCCACGACAGCGCCCGAAAAGCGTCATAATTCCCTGTTGTTGTATAAGGGCTTTACGGTTGTCCAGCGCATCGCCGTTGGTTAAGGTGATCGCCTTAGATTCCGTCGCTGACCGGCGCGGCACAACAGGTTCAAGCAGAACCGGGCCCGTCATACCGGAAGGGCGACAACAGGCCGGAAGAAGGCAACAGGGAAGAATGGGGAGACACCGTCCGATGACAACCTCGCGGTTTTTGACCGGTGCAATTGTCCTTGCTTTGGTGCCCATGGCGCTGGCATCGACCCCGGTCGAGGCACAAGTGAGCAGCTATGCGGACGGCGCCGTGTCCATTGATCTGGGCGCTTTGCCCGGCGGCGGATACGGCCCGACGATCGCCGTAACCGGTGAAGAAGGCGCTGCCCCTTATACGGGTGCCCTGCGCGTTCCCGGCCCGAACCGGCCGCGCTCACAATTGTTCGTCGCCCCGGAAAAATCCGCCCCGCTGCGGAAATTGAAAGTCACCCGGGCCGAACCGAAACCGGCACCGCGGCCTAGGTCCACGGTAACTGCCGAGCCCAAGATGGCCGCCAAGGCACCGCCGCCGCCCATGCCGTCGAAATCCGCACCGGCCGCAGATGCCCCGGCACCATTGACCGCCTCAGCCCCGCCGCCGCCCGCGACACCATCGCCTCCGGGCAAACCGGCCGAACAGAAAATGGCGGATGCCGCGCCGCCGCCGGCCCCGCAACAACCTGACACCGCCATGGCGGAAGCAAAGGACGCGGCTCCGCCGCCACCGCCGCCCGTGCCCGGTTCGGCCGCCGTTCCGCCGCCGCCGCCGCCGCCCGCGACCACCACGCCGGTTCCCACACCGCTTGAAGCCAAGTCTGAAAGCGTCGCATCCCTGACACCGGGTGAAGACGGCCGTTTGATCCGTGTCGAATTCGATGCCAGTCAGTCGAAACTGCCGGACAGCGCCAAACCGAACCTTTTGAAACTGGCAGAACAGGTCAAGGACAAGCGTGACGTGCGCCTGCAGCTTTTGGCTTATGCCGGGGGGGACGATCTGAAATCGAACCGTGCCCGGCGTCTGTCGCTGTCCCGGGCCTTGTCCGTCCGGTCATTCCTGATCGAAAGCGGCATCCGCTCGACCCGCATCGACGTCCGCGCACTTGGCGACAAAACCTCTGACGACCCTAAGAATCGGGTCGACATCACCCTGGCGTCGCGTTGACGGACTCGGAGGGCATCACTTGACGCCCCGCGCACCGAAAGGACCTTGTAAGGCCCCTCGCCCATGACGCGCCCAAACCGATACCTGATCAGGATGATCCTGTTTCTCGGCGCCGTGGTTGCGGTCTGCGCACCGCTGTTCGAACCCTTGCGCATTGCCTTCCTCGCCAACGCGCCATTGAACGGCGGGATTCTCGCCGTCCTCGCCCTGGGCATTGCCTATAACTTCCTGCAGGTCGGCCGCCTGAAGCCCGAGGTCGAATGGGTCGAAAGTTATCGCCGCGAAGGGGCTCAACTGTCGCAGCCAAGCCCGCCCCGCCTGCTTGGCCCGATGGCCGCCATGTTGGGACAGCGTTCGGGCCGGCTGACGCTTTCGACGACATCCCTGCGCACCCTGCTGGACGGTCTGGTTTCGCGCCTTGACGAATCGCGAGATATCTCGCGCTATATTATCGGCCTGCTGATTTTCTTGGGATTGCTCGGCACCTTCTGGGGCCTGTTGGAAACCGTTGATTCGGTCAAGGATGTGATCGTCGGGCTAAGTGTCGATTCGGGCGATATCAACGTCATCTTCGAGACCCTGAAGAAAGGATTGGAAACACCGCTGGCCGGCATGGGCACGGCTTTCTCGTCTTCCCTGTTCGGGCTTGCGGGCTCCCTGATCCTGGGCTTTTTGGACCTTCAGGCCGGACAGGCGCAAAACCGGTTCTACAATGACCTGGAAGAATGGTTGTCCAGCCTGACCCGTCTGTCGTCGGGCGCGCTTTCGGGCGACGGCGATCAATCCATGCCGGCCTATGTCCAGGCCCTGCTGGAACAATCGGCGGAGAATTTGGAAAACCTGCAGCGCATTCTGTCGCGGGGCGAGGAAAGCCGCATCGAAGCCAACCAGAGCATCCTGGCATTGACCGACAAGCTGGACACCCTGACCGATCACATGCGCACACAGCAGCAGTTGATGAAGGAAGTCGCTCTGGGCATAACCCGCGGCAACGAAGGCGGCGGCATGGATGCGGAAACAAAGGCCAGCATCCGTAATCTGGACCGCTCCTTAAGCCGCCTGGCCGACGATGTCAGCCATGGCCGGGACGAGATCATCAAAGAGGTCCGGTCCGAGATCAAACTTCTGGCACGCACCATCGCCAACATCGCCGACGGCGAATATGACCGCTAAGGCCGGGGAACCCGTTTCCGTGGCCTCAGGCATCCGACATAAGGCAAAGGACCATGGCTAGCCTCGCCAGGCGCCACGAACGATCAACCAACATCTGGCCCGGATTCGTCGACGCGCTGGCGACGCTGCTGATGGTCATCATCTTTCTGTTGCTGATCTTCGTGATGGCGCAGGTGTTCCTGGGCCAGGCCCTGACCGGCCGGGACGAGGCCCTGCGAAAACTGGAAGGCGAGATCAGCGAATTGGCCAACCTTTTGGCGCTGGAGAAAAAGACCAGCGAAAACCTGCGCGCCGATGTCGGCCGCCTGTCCAGCGAGCTGCAAGCATCGATCAGCGACCGGGAACGCCTGAGCGCCAATTTGGCTGAACTGCGCCTGCGCGCCGAAGCAGCGGAACAGCAACTGGTCGACGCCATGGTGTCCATGGAGGCGAGTCGCCAGACCATCGAGCGTTTGGAAACTTCGTTGACCGAGGCCAACAAGATCGTGGCCTTGCGCGACGAAGACTTGGCCAAAACCAAGGAAAACCTTGCTGTCAGCGAACAGGAATTGGCCGAACGGGCGCAGAAACTTGCCCGCTTGGCGCGCGAGGTCGAGGCCCTGACGGCGCTGCGCGATGAATTGACGGCCAAGGTCATGGAACTGGGCAAACAGGCGGACGAAAAAGGCGACGCCTTGATCGCCGAGCGCGAAATTTCCGAAAGTGCCCGCGCCCAGGTCGCGTTGATGAACCGGCAACTGGCGGCCCTGCGCCAGCAGTTGGCGACCCTGGAAGCAACGCTCCGCGCGGCCGAGGAAAAAGCCCAGGCCCAGGGCGTGCAGATCGAATCTTTGGGCAAACGGTTGAACGCGGCCCTGGCCTCCAAGGTTCAGGAGCTAAGCCGCTACCGGTCGGAATTTTTCGGCCGCCTGCGGGAATTGCTCGGCAATCGGCCCGGCATCCGCATCGTCGGCGACCGGTTTGTCTTCCAGTCCGAAGTACTGTTCGATGTCGGCTCCGCCGAACTGGGACCGGCCGGCAAGGAACAGATGCTGGCGCTGGCGCAGACCTTGTTGCAGCTGGCGGAACGCATCCCAGAAGACATCGACTGGGTGTTACGCGTGGACGGTCATACGGACAAAACCCCGATCTCGACGGCCCGCTTTCCGTCCAACTGGGAGCTTTCGGCGGCGCGCGCCATTTCCGTGGTCAAATACCTGACCGACCTGGGGTTGCCGCCGGTGCGGCTGGTCGCAGCCGGGTTCGCCGCCAACAGACCGATCGATCCCGGCTCGGATGAAATCGCCCTTCGGCGGAACCGCCGGATCGAACTCAAGCTGACCCAGCGCTGATCGGCCCTTTAAGATGCTTACGCTTTTCCTGATCGTCGTCGTCGATCTTATCGGTTTCGGTATTATCATTCCGCTGCTGCCGTTCTACGGCGAGCATTTCCAGGCAGACCCGCAAACGGTCGGTCTGTTGATGGCGACCTATTCCCTGGCACAGTTCATTTCCGCCCCCCTGTGGGGCCGGTTGAGCGACCGTACCGGCCGGCGGCCGGTCTTGCTGCTGAGTCTCGCGGGTGCTGCGGGTGCTTATATCTGGCTCGCCTTTGCCGATACGCTTTGGATGCTGTTCATGGCGCGCGCATTGGGCGGTCTGATGGCGGGTAATATTTCGGCGGCCTTCGCCTATATGGCTGACATCACCACCAAGGAGAACCGCGCCAAGGGTATGGGGATGATCGGTGCCGCCTTCGGCATCGGGTTCATCCTGGGCCCGGCGGTCGGCGGCATTCTGGCCGGCCCCGATCCGTTATCTGCCGACTACCAAAGCCCTGCCCTGGCCGCCGCCGGCCTGTCGATCCTGGCATTGATCCTGGGCTTGTTCAAACTTCCGGAATCACTTTCAGCCGAAATTCGCGCCCGCAACGCCGCCCTCCCGCGCCAACGCCGACTGGCGCAATTCCTGGACGCACTCCGGTTGCCCGGCGTGGGATTGCTGATGCTGCTGGGGTTCCTCGCGACCTTCGTGTTCGCGGGTCTGGAGACCACCTTCGCCATGTGGTCGCGCCGGGCCTTCGGCTGGGGCCCGGAACAAAACGGCTGGCTGTTCGCCTACGTAGGATTGCTGTCCGCTATTTTACAAGGCGGGCTGATGGGCCGGCTGGCCAAACGGTTCGGCGAACGCAACCTGTTGGCTCAAGGTGCAATTGCGCTTGCGCTTGGCATCGGCGGCATTCCGTTCTGCACCGAAGTCTGGCATCTGTTGATCGCCATGGCCGTCGCCGCCTATGGGTTCAGCGTTATCAATCCGGCTTACAACAGCCTGATCTCGCAACAGGTTCCGGACACGGATCAAGGCGGCGTCATGGGGGTTACCCGATCCGTCACGACAATGGCGCGGGTTCTGGGCCCGGCCTGGGCTGGCTTGTTGTTTGCCCAATTGGGCCGTGACTGGCCCTATTTTTCCGGGGCCATGATCATGGCTGCGGTGCTGTTGCTGGCGCTAGCCGTACCGGCGACGATGCGCGCCGACAATGCCGCCGGACAGCCATCACAAGGTAACGGTGACCCCGGTTAAGGCCTTAAGCTCCGACGTCAGCATTTCATCCAGCTTGCCACCGGACCGGGTACAGCACCATTTCGCAGCTTCGGCATCGTATTCAAAATGCGTTGCCCCGCTTTTGGGTGACGACATCCAGATCTGCCGGTTGGGTGCATGCTTATTGATCACGTATTCCCCGCCCGCATCCAATTCGATCGTCAGAATGCCCCCTTCAAGGTCGACATCAGCCTGATCGCCAAGCACACCGTCGATTGCATCCATGAAATTTTCCAAGGTTTGATCGGCGATACGGGCGAAAGCCGTTTCATCCAGGGACATGTAAAAACTCCTCGATTGGTCGACAGGTACACTGCCTTGTTGAAAGGTCCCATGAAGCCTTGCACACGGGGGGGCATGTCTGTATATAGGGCGCCTTGTTTGCCGGAGCCAAGCCCTATGAAAAAAGATATCCACCCGGAATACCACGAAATTACCGTTCAAATGACGGACGGTAGCTCGTTCACGACTCGCAGCACCTGGGGCAATCCCGGTGACGTGCTGAAGCTTGAAGTCGACCCGAAAAGCCACCCCGCCTGGACCGGCGGCGGCCATCGTCTGATCGATACGGGCGGCCGTCTGGCCCGCTTCAACAAGCGGTTCGAGAACAGCGGCCTGAAAATGTAGGATTTTCGCCCTTTCCGGGGGCGGGCCGCCATATGGCGGATATCCGAATAAAATGAATACGGTAGGGCGGGCCTTAACGGGCACGCCCTTTTCCGTAGGGATCGGCGGTTATTTTGGTTAAAATCAACCCCTCCCCCGGGAATCCGGCCTGTGCTAACTTTTTTAAAATGGGTAGGAAATTATTTACCTGCCTGCTTGAGAATAGCTCTTCTGGGAAGTATGTACGCGCTGTCTAATATGCAGCCGGTCGCTGATGGTCGGGCAGCGGTGTGTTGGGTTGGGTATTCGTTGATCGGGGAGCGGCGGGGTTTGGTCAATGGCTAGACACATTCACTTCGAGGTTCAGGTGCAGCAGGGCGGGCGATGGTCGATCCACGCCCAGTTCGGTGCGGCGCAGCGCGAAAAAGCCATCGAAGAAGCCAAGAAGATCGAAAAAACGCCCGGGTTCGATTCCGTCAAGGTCGTCAAAGAGACCTATGACAGCGACATGGGAAACCACCAAGACACGACCATCTACCGCGGTCCCAAGGGCGCCGAGGAACACAAGGGCTTCCGCGATATCGGCGCGGGACGCGGCGGCAATGGCGACGCCGCAGGAGGTGGCGGTGATTGGTCGATGTCCCGCAGCGGCGACGATGACGGCGATTATGACGACGACGACGATGCCCCCCGCAAACGCCGTTCTTCCGGTGCCAACAGCATAACCGCGACCGCCACGGGCGTGGTCGTCAAAATGCTGATGCTGGCCCTGGTCAGCCTTCTGGTTTCCGGCGGGTTCGCCGTGGCCTTTTCATGGTACTTCAGCGGCAAAATGCTGTTCGGCTACAAGATTGTCGGCACCGTTGAAGCCAATGCGATCTTCCTGGTGTTCGTCGCAAGCTTCCTTTTGACCGCATCGACCCTCGCCATCACCTATCTGCGCAACATCCGCCTCAAGGGACGCCAGCCGCAAGCCGGCGCCATGGCGGCTCGTCCCATGGCACGGGCCGGTGGTAGCAGCAGCTTGTTGGACAAGGCCGCCGCTGCCTTAAGCGCCTCACCTGCGGATCGTATGGAGGTCGAGACGGAAAAACCCGAAGGTTCCGTCGGCGATTGGCGCGAACAGGCCAAGGCCGAAGAAGCAACCCAAATGGAGACCAGCGACGCAGCGAATGAACGTCTGCGGGATGCGCTCGACAAGGATGATGACGGCAAGCGGGGCGTGACCCTGGAAGCGGATAAATACGGCCAGCAGGATCAATCGCCGCAGTTGGACGCCGCCGGAGAGAAACAAAAAGCCTATATGATGAAATTCCTGGGCCAGCTTCTCGACGTGACGGGACAGGACAAGAAGAAGCTCGATAATTTCACCAAGTTCGGGATCAACCTGTTCCTGGCCGGTGCTTGCGAAAGCCTATCTTCGAAGCGTGATCTGGATGCCTCGACGCGGGCGCGTATTTTGGCCGACAGTGTCCAGGTCATGGGCTTCAAGAAATCCCATGCATCATCCTTTGCCGACCGCTACGAAGAATATTTGCTGCAGGATGCGCGCTACATGAGCATGTTCCAGGCTGGGCGCAACGCCATGGCGACACACCTGAGCGACAACACTTCGGGTCCATCGCACCTGAAAACCGCGTTGGAAGACTGGAACAAACCCAAGCCTAAAGAAGCCCAGGCGCGCGTCGTTGCGGTGCTGTTCACCGATATCGCCGGCTCCACCGCCCTGACCCAGGAATTGGGCGATGCCGGCGCCCAGGAAGTCGTGCGCGCCCACAACAAGATCGTTCGCGAGAACCTGACCCGGTTCCAAGGGCGCGAGGTCAAGCATACGGGCGACGGCATGATGTGTTCCTTCGATCAGCCGACCAATGCGGTCGAAGCCGCCATCGAAATCCAGAAGGAAACGATCCAGCTTCGGTCGGCCAATTCCAATTTGCCCTTGAAGCTGAAGATCGGCATCAATGCCGGCGAGCCCATCGCCGAAGACAACGATTTGTTCGGCACCACCGTGCAGCTTGCCGCCCGCATCGTCGACAAAGCGCAGGCCGACCAGGTCTTCGTCTCGGAAACGGTCAAGGGCATCTGCACGGGCAAGGGCGTGAGCTTCAAATCCGCCGGCGGCTACGCCATGAAGGGGTTTGACGGCGACGTGCAGCTTTACGAAGTGATGTGGCAAAGCGGAAACGCGGCCAAGGCCTCTTAATTAATTGATTTTTCTGACAAGTCGCAGCCTGAATTTTTTTTCGGGCGCGGACTTGCACGGATATTTTCCCGACCATATCTGTGTCGTGATGGGGGTGCCCGATTGGGGCCCGCGTCATTGAACCGCCCGACCCGCGCGGTTCGTTGGACCGGCCATGTTGGCGGTCCGTAACGACACACGCCGAGACGGGCACCATATCGCTTCTTTGAAGGAGGACTTGGTTATGCGTACCATCGATTTCACCCCCCTGTTCCGTCATTCCGTCGGCTTCGACCGGCTGGAGCGCATGCTCGACAGCGCCATGCGTCACGATGACGGCAATTCCTATCCGCCCTACAACATCGAACAGCTTGGTGAGGACCAGTACCGGATCACCATGGCCGTCGCCGGTTTCGGCGAAAATGACCTGGAAGTGACCGTCAACGACGGAACCCTGGTCGTCACCGGCAAACAGGAAGGCCCGCAGGACGACGACGTCATTTATGTTCACCGCGGGATCGCGGGACGTGCGTTCGAACGCCGTTTCCAACTTGCCGATCATATCGAGGTCAAGGGCGGCTCCCTTGAGAACGGCCTTCTGCATGTCGAGCTTGAACGGGTCGTCCCGGAAGAAAAGAAACCTCGTAAGATCGAGATTTCAGGCGGGCAGAAGAAGCTGTTCAGCCGCAAGGCCGCTTAATCAAAGCGCCGGCATAAACACACAACAAAACGTCAGACAGAAGGGGCGCGTCCGGGAAACCGGGCGCGTCTTTCTCTTTTGTCCGGACTATTCGAAGCGTTCGTAAACGGCGCGGACGGCGGACGGCATGGGCGCCGACGTCTCCGCGTCGCGGTCGGAAAAAACATGGATGAAATGACCCGTCGCGGCCGGCACCTGATGATCTGCCTCACCGAATAGACCGATCAGGAAAGTCACGCTGGAATTCCCCAGGCGGGACACCCGCAATCCGGCATGCACCATTTCCGGGAACGACAACGATCTGTGAAACCGGCACAGCGTTTCCACGGCGACGGGCGCGATCCGATCCTTGGACCAATCGACGCCGGCTTCACGCATCTGAAAATGCGTGACGACGGTTTCGATGTAGCGGTTGTAGGCAACGTTGTTGGCGTGGCCCAGCATGTCGTTATCGCCGAACCGGGTCGGGATCTCGATCCGGTACGGATAGGCCGAAAGCGGCATCTGGCGCGGGTCGGCTGCGTCCTCATTCATTTTCCGCTGTCTCCGACGATCAATTTTTCAAGGGCAGCACGGATCGATGCCGGAACCGGCGTCGGCTTATCGGCCGTCCGATCCACGAACACATGGACGAAATGCCCGGCGGCCGCGGCCGTGTCCTCACCCTCTTTGAAGATCGCGATTTCATAGCGGACCGACGAATTGCCCAGCTTGCCTACGCGCAGACCGGCAGAAAGGTTTTCCGGGAACGCGACCGGCTTGAAGAACCGGCAATGGGTTTCGACCGCGAAGCCGACCACTGAACCGTCGTGGATATCCAATCCGCCCTGATCAATCAGGTAGCTGTTCACCACCGTGTCGAAGTAGCTGTAATAAGTCACGTTGTTGACGTGACCGTAGATATCATTGTCCATCCAGCGGGTTTGAATTTTCAGAATATGCGGATAAGCATCTCGGATTTCAGGGGTGCCGTCTTCGGCCATGGCGGATCGTCCGTTTCAAAATTCCGGGGCCCGGACATGATAAGGGCCGCGGGTTTGCCCCTGCGGCCCTTTATTATTTTATATGCCTCAAACCTGTCAAACTCACCTGAGTGACGAAGGAAGCCTATCGCCCCCCTGCCACGTCGGTCAACCGCAAAGGATTGTTGACAAAGTATAATTCCGGCCGCCAACCACCCCCTGAACATGCCGGCACACCACAAAAAAACCGCCCCCGGGCTGAGGGGGCGGCCTTTCAGATTTCAGAGAGGCATAGAAATCAGGACACTTTACGCCTCGTGTCCTGCTTACAGCCTAGCCGGGGGATGTTAAGTTTCCCCTAACTGCAAACGGAGAGTCCATATGTCGCCTGCCGCCGCCTGGGCCGTAATCATCATCGGTTTTGTCCTGCCGTTGATTCATATCGCTGTTTCCAGGGACATCGGGACAGCCCAGCCCACAAAGGACGGCGGAACCTGCCCGTTCAGCCCACGTATAGGCTGGTTGGTGATCGTATTGTTTCTGGGACCTATCGGCTGGCTGATGTTCATGGCGTCCCGGCGCAAGAAACGCGCACGCGCACGATCCCTGTCCCTTCAGGCACCGCCCGGCGATGGACCCGCTGCCTGACAAAGGTGCGGCGATTATGATTTGAAGATGCTGTCCGCGTCCTGACGGGCCGCCTGCTTGCCCTTGATGGTGTCACGGACACGCGCGATTTCCGCCTCAAGCTCGCCGATGTAGTCGTGCAGCGCCTCAATCGACAGCACTTCCAGGTTTTTCAGCTCCGGTTTTTTCTTATTCGGCTCCAGGTCGTCGGCATCCATATCGCCCGATCCTCCCTATCAATCCCCGGCATTCCCCTTGCCAAGGTACAGGGTAATCTACTAGGTGAAGGGGCCTTTGCAAAACCCCAAGGACCGAGCAATTCGACCATGACAATCCCCGATACGATGACCTGCGTGGAGATCGCCGAGCCCGGCGGCCCCGAACAATTGCGCACCACGCAACGCCCCGTTCCCGCCCCCGCCAAGGGCGAGGTCCTGATCAAGGTCGCCGCCGCCGGCGTCAACCGGCCGGATGTCGTGCAGCGCCAGGGGCATTACGCGCCGCCCGAAGGGACCACCGATATTCCTGGGCTGGAAGTATCGGGAACGGTTGTCGGATTAGGCGAAGGAGCCGGTGATTGGGCCCTGGGTGACCGGCTTTGCGCCCTGGTCGCGGGCGGAGGATATGGCGAATACGTCACCGCCCCCACGGAACAATGCCTGCCCGTGCCCGAAGGACTGAGCATGGTCGAGGCCGCCGCCCTGCCGGAAACCTTTTTTACGGTCTGGACCAATCTGTATGAGCGCGGTGACCTGAAGCCGGGCGAGGCCCTGATGGTCCACGGCGGTACGTCCGGGATCGGCACTACGGCGATCCAGGTCGCCAGCCAATTGGGGGCCAAGGTCATCGCCACGGCCGGCAGCGCCGAGAAATGCCAGGCCTGCCTGGACCTGGGCGCGGACCGCGCCGTCGACTACCGGGAAGAAGACTTCGTCGACGCCGCCAAGGACTTCACCGGCGGCAAGGGCGTGGACGTAATCCTGGACATGGTCGGCGGTGATTACATCGCGCGTAATCTGAAGTCCCTCAACCGCGACGGCAGGCTGGTCAACATCGCCTTCATGAAGGGATCGAAGGCCGAAATCAACTTCATGCCGCTGATGCTGAAGCGCCTGACCATCACCGGATCGACCCTGCGCGCCCAGTCCGTCGCCCGCAAAGGCATCATCGCCCGGGCGGTCCGGGAAACCGTATGGCCGCTGATCACGGACGGAAAGGTCAAGCCCGTGATTTACAAGACTTTTTCCCTGGATCAGGCCAAAGAAGCCCACGAGTTGATGGAATCCAACCGGCACATCGGAAAAATCGTCTTTCAGGTCGCGGAATAGGCCCCCAAATTTGATCTGATCCTTTGACCCGGGGCCTATTGTGCCTATATAACGACGCAGTTCCGGTGCGTCCCCGTACGCGCGGGGGCGTGCTGGTCGATAAGACAATCCCGAAATCCAACACCGAATGGGAAGGTAATTATGGCGCGTCCGTTGATGCCGAAGGCCACAGCCGTCTGGCTCGTGGAAAATACGGCCCTCACGTTCAGGCAGATCGCCGAATTCTGCGGCCTGCATGAACTGGAAGTTCAGGCCATTGCCGATGACGAGGTCGCCGTCGGAATGCAGGGGCTCGACCCCGTGCAAACCGGCGAACTTGCGCAGGAAGAACTGGAACGCTGCGAAGCCGACCCGACCGCCAGCCTGAAAGCCGCCAAGCCGACCCTGCCGCAACCCAAGGCCAAGACTAAGGGGGCCCGCTATACCCCGGTGGCGAAACGTCAGGATCGGCCGGATGCCATCGCCTGGCTTTTGAAAAACTATCCCGAGATGTCGGACGGCCAGATTTCCAAGCTGATAGGCACGACCAAACCGACCATCACGTCCGTGCGTGACCGTTCGCACTGGAACACGTCGAACATCAAGCCGCAGAACCCCGTCGGGTTGGGCCTGTGCACGTCGAACGAACTGGAAAAGGTCATCGCCGTGGCCCGCGCACGCGCCGGCACCGTGCATGCCCCGGCTGCCCAGCCGTCGGAAAGCGGCCACCAGGGCATGGAGCCAGCCGCTCCGCCGGCCATGGAACCGGAGGTTCCGGCCGAGCAACCCGCACCGACAGCCGAATCCGTCTGGCCGAGTTCCGAAAGCACTCAGGACTGACCCTCTTTCGGCGCGGCGTCACCGTCCCTTGAAGACGGCGGCGCGTTTTTCGGCAAAGGCCTGTTCGGCCTCGCGGTGATCCTCGGAAAACCACAAGTCTTCCAGAAGCGCCTCTCCGGCTGCCCGGCCCTCGCCGCGCGCGGCCGCGCGCAGGGCGCGTTTCGTCGCCGACACTGCCAGGGGCGCCGCCGGCATCGCCGAAAAAAAACCCACCGCATGCTCCACGACGTCTTCGCCCACAGCCACGGCGTCGATCAGCCCCTGGTCCAGGGCTTCCCCGGCGGACAACTGCTCGCAGCTTAGCAACATGCGCATGGCGCGGGCGTATCCCACCACATGCATCAACCGTTCGGCGCCGTTCCAGCCGGGAATGATGCCGAGCCGCGCCTGCGGCAAGCCGATCTTCGCATCCCCGGCCATGAACCGCAGATCGCAGGCCAGGGCCAGTTCCGCACCCCCGCCCAGGGCATAACCATTGATCGCCGCGATGACCGGCAGGGGATGGTTTTCGATGTCGTCAAGCAGGCCACGAACAACGCCGAAGGTCTCGGCCAGCTCCTCGGGCGAGGAAATGGCGCGGTAGGCCTTCAAGTCACCGCCGCTGCAAAAGAAGCGGTCTCCCGCACCGGTCACCACGATACCGCGCAGATCCGTCCTGCTGGCCGTGCCGTCCAGGGCTTCGCGCATGGCCTGGGCCGTGTCGCGGGAGATTGAGTTCCCGGCCTGCTCCCGGTCGATGGTAAGGACCAAAACGCCGGCACGTTCCGCCGCACGGACCAGCGGCTCATTCACGCTGGACGACATGGATCAGAAGTCCGCCAAGGCTTTTGGGATGGATGAAACCGATCAGCGCCCGCCGCGACCCCGGCCGCCCCACGGTATCGATCATGGTGCATCCGGCGTTGCCGAGGGCGGCCAGCGTCGCGTTAATGTCCGGCGACTTCAGGGCGACGTGATGCAGGCCCTGGCCGCGGGTTTCGATATATTTGGTAATGGCCCCCTGGTCCTGCCGGGTCGTGCCGGATGCGCCATGGGCGATCTCCGCCCCATGGGACGGATCGAAGTTCTGCAGAAACTCCAGTTCACAATCACCCGCCGTCAGAAAGGCGACACGCAGGCCGCCGACGGGCCGGGGCGGGCGGCTGTGATAGACGACACCATATTTGTCCGATGTAAAACTTTCGACCGTTGTCTGGACTTCCATGTCCGTCTGCTGGCTTTCAATGGGCAGGCCGAGCGTATCGGTGAACACCGAGATGGCTTTCCGGTTGTCGGCGCTGGCGACGCCCAGATGGTCGATGCGCTCAATCCGGGGCGACGCCGACCTGTCGATGGTCAAGGGATCGACCAGACAGGTCCGGACCCCGACGGTGGCGTCCGGGTCCAGTTCCACATGGCGCCCGCCGGCCAGGCCCGGCCGGCCCGCGTCGCGCGCGGAAATGCCCGCCGCCGCAAGGCGCGCGGTGGTCCCGTCCAGGTCATCGACGGACAGGCCGATGTGATGCACGCCGGTGCGGTCCGTTCCGTGGACGAAGGGGTCGCCCGGCTCGAACAGGGCGAGGGCCGCGTCGCCGACGGCGAACACCGGCACGGTGTCCCCGCCCAGGGCACAGTCGGTCCGCGCCAGCCCGAGCACCCCGCCCAGCACCCCGCATGCAGCGGGCACATCGCGGGAAACCAGGGCGACGTAGGAAAGGCCGGGTGATGCAGTCATGTCATCCTCGATGTGCTGTTCTCGATCGATTTGTCATTGATAAGCTGCTGGATGCGGTCCGGGGCGATGCCCCAATCCGCAAGAACCGTTTCGCTGTGTTCGCCCAGGACCGGGGGCGCAAGGCGCACGGTCTTCGGCCCGACCGCGTCCAGGCGCAAGGGATTGGACAGCAGGTTCAGGTCCCCAATGACAGGATGGCTGATCGTTTCCACCATCCCCGCGTGCGCCACCTGGGGGTCGTTGAACATCTGCCCCAGGTCGTAGACGGGCCCGGCGGGAATGCCGGCTTCCATCAGTTCATGGGACCATTCGATCGCGGTCTTGGACGCCAGTTTCGCGTTCAAAAGATCGCGCAGGCGGGCGCGGTTGCGGTCGCGACCCGTATTGTCGGCGAAGTCGGGATCGTTCACCAATTCAGAGAGCCCCAGGGTGTCGCAGAGCTTTTTCCACTGGGTCTGGTTGGCAGCAGCGATGTTGACCAGGGCGTCCGAGGCCTGAAAGGCGCCGTAAGGGTAGATCACCGGATGTTCGTTGCCCATGCGGCCGGGAACGTCCCCCAGGCTCAGGTATCGCTGGCCCTGGACGCAGAGCATGCCGACGACGGACGCCAGCAGCGAGGTATCGACCTTCTGCCCCTGCCCCGTCGCCGTGCGCTGGTGGATGGCGGCGGTGATGCCCGTGGACAGCCACATGCCCGACACAAGGTCGGCCAAGGGCACGCCCAACCGCGTCGGCGCGCCATCGGGTTCGCCGGAAAGGCTCATCATGCCCGACATGCCCTGGGCGATCTGATCGAACCCGGGCCAGGTGCCATAAGGCCCGTCTGAGCCGAACCCCGTGATGGTGGCGTGGATCAGGCGCGGATTGTCCTGTTTCAAGCTGTCGTAATCCAGGCCCAGCTTTTCGATGGTTCCCGGCTTGAAGTTCTCAACCAGGACATCGGCCTTGCGGGCCAGATCACGCAACACCGCCTGGCCGCCGTCACTGCGGAAATCCACGGCCAGGGATCGTTTGTTCCGGTTCACGGACAGGAAGAAACAGCCGATGCCGTGATCGAACGGCCCCCAGGCGCGGCACATGTCGCCCTCGCCCACCGGCTCCGCCTTCAGAACGTCCGCCCCCAGATCCCCCAGGATCATCGTGCAGAACGGCCCGGACAGGGCCCGCGTCAGGTCGAGCACGCGGATTCCGTCCAAAGGTAGCGCCATTCCGTCCTCCCAAGATCGTTGTTGCCCACGTCTTTCGCGGCGGGCCGATTAGGAATTTAATATTGTTATACAATTAGTCAATTAAAAAATATATAATGCTTTCATAACCCTCGGCAACGCCCTATCAGGGAATCGATATGGCCAACGACACCCAACCCACCGACTTTCCCCGCCCGGACCTGTTGCCGGAGCGGCTTGCCGAATGGATTTCAGGTGAAATCGTGGCCGGCCGCTTTCCGCCCGGTGAACGTCTCGTGGAACATGCCCTGTCGAAACGCTGCAACGTCAGCCGGGTGCCGCTGCGCGAAGCCCTGCGCATCGTCGCGGCCCAAGGGCTTCTGATACTGGAGCCCCATCGGGGGGCCGTCGTCACGCCCCTGTCGGAAAGCGAACTGCGCGAACTGTTCGACCTGCGCATGGCGATCGAAGGCTTTGCCGCCGCCTCGGCGGCCCGGCAGCAACCGGCGGCGGCATTCGCCGATCTGCGCAAAATGAACACAGACCTGGAAGAATTGATCCGGGCCAAGGACTACGAAAGCTATTACGCCCTGGCGGCGGAATTTCATGATTGCCTGGTCGCCGCGGCGCAAAACGGCCTGCTGGTGGAAACTTATAACCGGGTGAAGATCCGTTTCCGGCGCTATCAGGCCGTGCTCGCAAACATCCCCCATCTGCCGCCCCGATCCGTTGCCGAACACACAGAGATATTGGCGGCCATGGAATCCGGCGATGCGGACACTGCCCGCGCCCTGGTCGAGGCCCACATCCGGGATTTGGTCGATGCTTATGGGCAGTCGGATGCGGGACGCCGGTTCTTCAATCAGGCGTCCTGATCCGCCTGGCGGCTAATTACCGCTTTCAGCCAACTTGTTCAAACAAGCCAGTTCGACGCAGGTGCAGACCACTTCCATGGCCTGTTTGACCTCATCCAGCGGCGGTAATGTAGGTGCCAGACGGATGTTCCGGTCATCGGGATCATTGCCGTAAGGATGGCAGGAGCCCGCGGGTGTCAGCTTGACCCCCGCTTCGTCCGCCAGGCGGATGACTTCCTTGGCGCAGCCGGGCAAGACATCCAGGCTGACGAAATAGCCGCCCCGGGGCTTGGTCCAGGTCGCAATCCCCTTACCGCCAAGATGTTTGGTCAGGGCGTCATCCACGGCCTTGAACTTGGGCGCGATCAGTTTGGCGTGCTCATCCATATGGGCGAGCAGGCCGTCCATATCGCCGAAGAACTTCACCTGCCGCAACTGATTGACCTTGTCCGGGCCGATGGTTTCGAAAAACAGATGGTCGAGGGCATCTTTCACGTTGGCCTTGGACCCGGCAAACACGGCGATGCCGGATCCGGCATAAGTGATCTTGGAGGTCGAGCCGAAAATGAACGGCCGGTCCGGGCAGCCCGCTTGTTCGCAAGCCCCCAGAATATCCATGACTTCGTCCAAGCCCTGGCCCAGGTGATGCACGGCATAGGCGTTGTCCCACAGTATGCGGAAATCAGCCGCCGCCGTTTTCATCTTGGCCAGCCGTTCGACCACCGCATCGGAATAGATCGCCCCCGTCGGGTTGGAATACTTCGGCACGCACCAGATGGCCTTGACGGAAGGATCGTCGGCAACCAGCTTCTCCACCGCATCCATGTCCGGTCCTTCGTCGGTCATGGCGACGGTGACCATGTTCAGGCCCAGTTCATCGCAGACGGCGAAATGCCGGTCGTAGCCCGGCACGGGACAGATCACGGTCGGCTTCTTGCCCCCTTGCTCCCGCCACGGTCCCGCGCCGCCCACAACACCGAAGGTCATGGCCCGGGCAAGGGTGCCGTACATCAATTGCAGGGACGAATTACCACCAATGACGACCTGATCCGCCGGCACGCCCAGATATTCGCCGAACAGCTTTCGGCAGGACGGAATCCCCGCCAAACCGCCGTAGTTGCGAAGGTCCGTGCCCTCGTCGTCAACCACGTCTTCGTGCGACACATTGGTCAGCAGATCGTCCGCCAAATCCAATTGCGCCGCAGACGGTTTGCCGCGGGTCATATCCAAGGCCAGGTTGCGGCCCCGGATATCCCCGTAGTGGGCCTTGGCCTGATCAAGGGACTTGTGGATGACTTCCGCACCCGCCTGGGTCAGGTCCGCCATGGTGTTCTCCGTTAAGTCGTTTCGTGCCGGGCGGACTAAACGTCCGCCTGGGTCACGAATTTCGGGTTCAGATAGGCTTCGATGGCCTCGGTCCCGCCTTCGGACCCATAGCCCGAATCCTTGACGCCGCCGAACGGCGTTTCCGGCAGGGCGATGCCATGGTGGTTGATGGAGATCATGCCCGTTTCCACGCTTGCCGCCAGGTCCTGGGCGGTCTTGCCCGACCCCGTATAGGCATAGGCCGCCAAGCCATACGGCAAGCGGTTGGCCTCGGCGACCACGTCGTCAAAGCCCTTGAACGGTGAGATCACGGCGACCGGGCCAAAGGGCTCTTCGTTCATGATCTTGGCGTCCATGGGAACGTCGGTCAGAACCGTCGGCTCGAAGAAATTACCCTTGTTGCCGATGCGCTTGCCGCCCGTGCGCAGGTTGGCCCCCTTCTGCACCGCATCGCCGATGAAGTCTTCCATGGCGGTGATCCGGCGCGGGTTGGCCATGGGGCCCATCTGGCTGTCGCTGTCCATGCCGTCACCGACACGGGTCGCACTCATGCCCTCGGTGAATTTGCCGACGAAGTCTTCATAGACCCCTTCCTGGATCAGGAAACGGGTCGGCGAAACGCAGACTTGGCCCGCGTTGCGCTGTTTGTTGGCTTTCAGAATCTTGACCGCCAGGTCGACATCGGCATCGTCGAACACGATCGACGGCGCATGGCCGCCCAGTTCCATGGTCGCACGCTTCATATGCGTGCCGGCCAGGGCCGCCAGATGCTTGCCGACCACCGTCGACCCCGTGAACGAGATCTTTTTGATCACCGGATGGGGAATCAGATATTCGGAAATTTCCGCCGGCACCCCGTAAACCAGGTTCACCGCACCCGCCGGCACGCCCGCATCGGCGAAGCAGCGCACCAGTTCCGCCGGTGAAGCCGGGGTTTCCTCGGCCGCCTTGACGATGATCGAACATCCGGCGGCAAGCGCACAGGCGATCTTGCGCACGGCCTGGTTGATGGGGAAGTTCCAGGGGGTGAAGGCGGCAACGGGACCGACCGGCTCCTTGACCACCATCTGCACCACGTTGCCGGCCCGGGGCGGAATCACCCGGCCGTAGCTGCGGCGCGCTTCTTCGGCGTTCCAGTCGGTCACATCGGCCGCGACCATGATCTCACCCTTGGCTTCCGGCAGGGTCTTGCCCTGTTCCAGGGTCATCAAGGGGGCGATTTTGTCGGCGCGCTCGCGCAGAAGGTCGGCGGCCTTGCGCAGGACCTTGGCGCGGTCGAAGGCGGACACCTGACGCCAGGCCTTGAAGCCCTTGTCGGCGGCTTCCAACGCGCGGTCCAGGTCGCTTTTATCGGCATGGGCAACGGTGCCGATCACTTCGCCCGTGGCCGGGTTTTCCACCGGCAGGGTCTGGCCGCCGGCCGCTTTGGTCCATTCGCCGTCGATAAACAGCAAGACATCAGGATACATGGTCAATTTCCTCTCACATGATGTTGGGACGCCAAGGGACGGAAGCCGCCTGCAACGGTCGGGTACGCCCATGGCCCGTGAACTCGAATGATTTGCCGGTCAGGCAGGTTCCACCCGGTTCGGGCGGATTGTGGCTTCCTCCTAGCAACGAACCACGCCTCCAACGGGCACCGCCCTGCCTTCGACCAATCTCTGGGCCGCACTTTGCCTTATGCGCGGGCTGGGCTCAAGTTCCAGTAGGGGAACAGATGATGTTCCAGGATGACGTCAGTCCTTGCGGGACGAAGCGTAACCGATCCCTTCCAGGGCCTCGGTGATTTCATCCAGAATGGCCGGATCGTCGATGGTCGCCGGCATTTTCCATTCTTCGTTGTCGGCGATTTTCTGCATGGTCCCGCGCAGAATCTTGCCCGACCGCGTCTTCGGCAGGCGCGGCACCACCGTGGCCTGCTTGAAGGCCGCGACGGGGCCGATCTGCTGGCGCACCAATTGCACGACCTCGGATACGATTTCTTCTTGATCCTTGGCCACTCCCGCCTTGAGCACCAGGAAGCCGATGGGCAACTGGCCCTTCATCTGATCGGCCACGCCGATCACGGCACATTCAGCGACGTCGGGGTGCGAAGACAGAACTTCCTCCATCCCGCCGGTCGACAGCCGATGCCCGGCCACGTTGATGATGTCGTCCGTGCGCGCCATGATCGAGATATAGCCGTCTTCGTCGAACACCCCCGCGTCGGCGGTTTTGTAATAACCCGGATATTCGTTGAGATAGGCCTCGCGGAAGCGCTGATCCGCGTTCCACAGGGTCGGCAGGCTGGACGGCGGCATGGGCAGTTTCACGCAAATGGCACCGATTTCGCCCGCTTTTACCGGCTGATGGGTTTCTTCGTGGAGAACCTGCACATTCCAGCCGGGGCATGGTTTGGTCGGTGAACCTGCCTTGACCGGGAAGCGATGCAGTCCCATGCAGTTGGATGCGATGGCCCATCCCGTTTCCGTCTGCCACCAATGGTCGATGACCGGCACGCCCAGGATGTTTTCGGCCCAATGCAGGGTATCCGGGTCGGTCCGTTCCCCTGCCAGGAACAGCATCTTGAAACTCGACATGTCGTATTGCGCCAGAAGTTCGCCCTTGGGGTCTTCTTTCTTGATGGCGCGGAAGGCCGTCGGGGCCGTGAACAGGATTTTCACCTTGTGATCTGCGATGACCCGCCAAAATGCCCCCGCATCGGGCGTGCCCACGGGCTTTCCTTCGAACAGGACCGTGGTACAGCCCTGCAACAGCGGGGCATAGACGATATAGGAATGACCGACCACCCAGCCGACATCGGACGCCGCCCAGTAAACGTCGCCCGGGTCGGCGTCATAGACGTTCTTCATGGACCATTTCAGCGCCACCGCGTGGCCGCCGTTGTCGCGCACCACGCCCTTGGGCTCGCCCGTGGTGCCCGAGGTATAAAGGATATAAAGCGGATCCGTCGCCTTGACCGGCACGCAGTCATGGGGCTGGGCCTGGGCCATTTCCGCCGTCCAGTCATGATATCCCTCGGCGGCAAGATCGGCCGCGCATTCCGGGCGCGGCAGGATCACAACCGTGTCCGGTTTGTGCTTGGCGATGTCGATCGCCCCCTTCAAAAGGGGCAGATATTCGATCACCCGGTTGACCTCGATCCCACAGGTCGCGCTGACCACGGCCTTGGGCTTGGCGTCGTCGATCCGCACAGCCAGTTCGTTCGATGCGAACCCGCCGAACACCACGGAATGAATGGCGCCCAGGCGGGCACAGGCCAGCATGGCGACGGCCGCTTCGGGCACCATGGGCATGTAGATGATCACCCGGTCGCCCTTACCCACGCCCTTGGCCGCCAGCACGCCCGCGAATTTGGCGACCTCGTCACGCAGTTGGGCATAGGTATAGCTGCGCTTGGTCCCGCCGGTCACGGGGCTGTCATATATCAGGGCCGTGCGGTCGCCGTTGCCTTCATCCACATGCCGGTCCAGGCAGTTGTAACAGGTGTTCAATTCGCCGCCCGTGAACCAGCGATAGATCGGGGCGGCGCTGTCATCCAGGACCTTGTCCCACTTCCGGGTCCAGACCAGCGCTTCGGCGGCTTCGCCCCAGAACCCGTCGGGGTCTTCGATCGAGCGCGCGTAGGCGGAGTCATACGGATTGGTCATCGGTGGAACCTCCCAAATTATTCAGCGCATTGGCCGTTTTACCGCCCACTCCCGACCTTGAACGGACGTGAGAGTCAGGCGGCGATTATCCGGGCAGTTTGGGCCAAAACAACATTTTTTGCCAAGGTGCTTTGTGGCACATTGATCCCAGGCCCGCGCACGGCGAACGGGCTTACCATAATGAAATTCCTCGGAGGCCGACTTGAGCCAGATCAACATGTACGAACAGGCGCTGGACGCGGTCCGCGCCAACTACACGCCCCTTTCCCCCAATTCGTTCCTCAAGCGGGCGGCCAACGTCTATCCGAACCACCCGTCGGTCGTGCACGGCACCAAGCGTTTCACCTGGAAGGAAACCTATCAGCGTACGAAAAAGCTCGCTTCGGCTCTGTCCAAACGCGGCATTGGGCATCTGGACACGGTCGCGATCATGGGCGCCAACACGCCGGAAATGTATGAAGCGACCTTTGCCGTGCCCATGCTGGGTGCGGTGATCAACACCCTTAACGTGCGGCTGGACGCCGAAGCCATCGCCTTCTGTCTCAACCACGGCGAGGCCAAGCTTTTGCTGACGGACACGGAATTCGCGCCGACGGTCAAGGCCGCCCTGGCGCAGATCGGCCGCGACATCCCGGTCATCGATATCGTCGATTCCGAGGCTGGCCACGACCACGTCACCCTGGGCGAAACCGATTACGAAAGCCTGCTGGGCGAAGGCGATGAAAACTTTCAGTGGGAGCTTCCCAAGGACGAGTGGCAGGCGATTTCCCTCAACTATACCTCGGGCACGACGGGCGATCCTAAGGGCGTGGTCTACCACCACCGGGGCGCCTATATGAACGCCGTGTCCAATGCCATCGGCTGGAACATGGACCACCATCCGGTCTATCTGTGGACCCTGCCCATGTTCCATTGCAACGGCTGGTGTTTCCCCTGGACCATCGCCGCCCTGGCCGGAACCAACATCTGCCTGCGCCGGGTCAATGGGGCCAACATCTATGACGCCATCGCCAAGCACAAGGTCACCCATATGTGCGGGGCGCCCATCGTCATGAACTTCGTGGTCAATGCGACCGATGCGGAGAAAAAGGAATTCACCCACAAGGTCAAGTTCATGACCGCCGCCGCCCCGCCCCCGGCCGCGACCCTGGAAGCCATGCAGCGCCAAGGCATCGACGTGACCCATGTCTACGGCCTGACGGAAACCTACGGCCCGGCCGTGATGTGCGCCTGGCATCCCGAATGGGACGCCCTGCCGATCGAGGAACAGGCGCGCCTGAAATCCCGCCAGGGCGTGCCCTATCACGTGCTCAACGATCTGCAGATCATCGACCCGGAAACCATGCAGCCCGTGCCCGCCGACGGCGAAACCATGGGCGAAGCCATGTTCCAGGGCAACATTGTGATGAAGGGCTACTTGAAGAACCCGGAGACCACGGCCGCGTCCCTATCGGACGGCTGGTTCCATTCCGGCGACCTGGGGGTGATGCATCCCGACGGCTATATCCAGCTCAAGGACCGGTCCAAGGACATCATCATTTCCGGCGGGGAGAATATTTCCTCGATCGAGGTCGAAGGCGTGCTCTACAAGCACCCCGCCGTGCTGACCGCCGCCGTGGTCGCCAAGCCCGACGACAAATGGGGCGAAACGCCTTGTGCCTTCGTGGAATTGAAGGAAGGCGTCGAAGCCCCCAGTGCCCAGGACATCATCCAGTTTTGCCGCGACAACCTAGCCCATTACAAATGCCCGAAACACGTGGTGTTCGGCGACCTGCCGAAGACCTCGACGGGCAAGATCCAGAAATTCAAGCTGCGGGAGTTGGCGGAAGAGGCGTAACAGCCCAGCGGGCGGCTTAGACGGTGCTGGCCAAACCGGCGGCACCGTGCCGATCATCTGGGCCGCGCCAAGCCGAGGGGGCGGCGCCGTGCCGACCGCACCATCCCACGGCGCCGCGTTTCTGCACGCTCCAAAATGAATCAACGCGGCAGCCCCAAAGGACTGCCGCGTCTTGTTGTTCCCCAAAAGCATTAAAACGCTTCGCGGCGGAATGCGCCCGCGCAGAAGCGCCGCCGCCCCTAATGCCGGGTGGCGATACCTGCCATTTGATCTTTGATCTTCAGTTTTTCCTTCTTGAGGGCGTGTATTTCAATGTCGTCGGGGTTCGGTCTTGAGCTTTCCTGTTGGATCATATCTTCCAGCGTTGAATGACGCGCCTTTAGCGCTTCCAACCGTTCTTCAAGACTCATGGCGACGAACTCCTTCCTCAATGGCGGGCCGTCGGACCAATGACGGCCCTTTCTAGCGCAGTTGCTACAACGCGAATATGCTACCCGAAATTGGAACAAAAATAAAGCTATGGGTCCAGAAACGTAATTATATTACCTTATATTAACACCCTGAATCCGCAGCTTTTTCCAGGAAAGGGTGGATTTTCCTAAGGTCTATTCACCCCTTCAGCGATCGCCCAGGCAAATCCCAAGGCCCCGGGCCGTCCGCGCCTGTGATCCGTCCAGATCGACGCAGCGTGACCCCGTCGACAGATCGTCCAAGGGCGTGTCGATGGTATCCCCATCGCGCCAACCCACCAGGCGCCCGGTCTTGCCCGCCGCCGCCAGATCGACGGCATGAACACCGAAAGCCGAGGCCAGCAGCCGGTCCACGCTGGTCGGCATGCCGCCGCGCTGAACATGGCCCAATACAGTGACCCGCACGTCGGCCCCGGTCGCATCGGCAATCTTGGCCCCCACGGCCTGGCCCGCCCCGCCCGCATGAAGCCCGCTTGCGTTACCAGCGAAGCTTTCCGCCCCCGTACCCGCTTCTCCGGCCGCTTCGGCGCAGACCACCAGGGCATGATTGCGGCCCAAATCCTTCACCGCCGCCAGTTTCTGGGCGATGACCTCCATATCATAGGGAATTTCCGGCATCAGGATCACATCGGCGCCGCCCGCGATCCCGGCAGCAAGGGCGATATGGCCCGCGTCCCGGCCCATGACCTCCAACACCATCACGCGCTGGTGGCTGGCCGCCGTGGGCTGCAGGCGGTCCAAGGCCTCGACCGCCGTGGCGACGGCGGTGTGATAGCCGATGCACAGCTCCGTACCCTGCACGTCGTTGTCGATGGTCTTGGGGATGCCGACGAAGGGAATGCGTCCCTGATCGGCCAGCCGCCGGAGGATACGCATGGAGCCGTCGCCGCCGATCCCGATCAGGGCGTCGATATCCAACTGACCGATCCCGTCCAAAACCTCGGATGAACGATCGGTCACGCCGCCCTGTCCGTCGGGATAGGCGAAGGGATCGCCCGTGTTGACCGTGCCCAGCATGGTCCCGCCCTGGCGCAGGATATCGCCTGTGAATACGGAAAGATCGAGCGGCCGCGTGCGCACGGGGCGTTCCATAAGCCCCTTGGTTCCTTGAAGAATACCGACGACTTCGGCCCCATGGCCGGTGACCGCCCGGTACACCACGGCGCGGATGGCCGCGTTCAACCCGGCGCAATCGCCGCCGCTTGTCAGAACTCCCAGGCGTTTCATGGCGTGATCCTCTTGGATTCTATCGGCGTCGCGTCTATAGGATCGTTCTTCATTCTGGTATCATGAAATTCAGGCGAACGGAAACGGACGTCGCGGCCATGTCACGGGGCCGCCAACTCCCACGGAGCACCATGGACGATCAGGACGCGTTACGCCGCAGGCTTGAGGAATTAAAGGTCGAACACCGCGACCTTGACGAGGCCATCAGTCATCTGGCCGATACTCTGCCTTTCGACCAGATCAAGCTGCAGCGGTTGAAAAAACGCAAGCTCGTGCTGAAGGACGAGATCGCTCAGCTTGAAGATCAATTGCTGCCCGACATCATCGCCTGAGGACTTTCGCCGCGTTATTGCGGCAGAACGGCCTCGACCGCCTCGACCACTTTTTCAGCGGTCGGCGGCGTCGGTGTCGAAAACCAATCGGCCAAGCGCCCGTCGGGCCCGATCAGGTATTTATGAAAATTCCAGCGCGGCTTGGCGATCATGCCCAATTCGTTGCCGGCCCACAGATAGAACGGATGGGCTTCGTCCCCGGAAACGACGGTCTTCGTCGTCAGGGGAAAATCGATATCGAAATTGACCTCGCAGAAATCCCTGATTTCGGTCTCTGTTCCCGGCTCCTGCCCGCCGAAATCATTGGACGGCACCCCCAGCAGCACGAACCCCCTGTCACGATAACGTTTCCATAGTTCCTGCAGCCCTGCGTACTGCGGCGTGAAGCCGCATTGCGAGGCCGTGTTCACGACCATCACGGCCTTCCCGGCAAAACTGTTCAGGGGAAGCGGCGTGCCGTCGATGGCGGTAAAGCTGAAATCGTGCGCGGTTCTGTCACCAGCCATGGAAGCACCGGTCCATAAAAGCCCAAGGACGATGCCCAGTATAACGCGGCGGCCCGTCATGTCGCCCGTCCCTTTCCGCTTATCCTGATTGATCATAGCGTAAATCCGAAATGGGTGGGAAACACGCGGTACGCTGTCTTTTAATGGCTGCCGCCCAGGATGCCGGTCTTGACGAAATAATCGACGGCGACGCCGTATTGCGGATCATCGTCGGAATCCAACATCAACTGTCCCGCGCGGCTGAGCAACTGATGGCAATCCCTGGACAGGTGGCGAAGCTGCAGGATCTTGCCATGGGCTTCGTACTTCATGGCCAGGGCCTCAATCGCCTGAAGGGCCGATTGGTCCACGACCCGGCTGTTCATGAAGTCGATGATGACCAGACCGGGGTCGCTTGCGGGCGTGAACATTTCATCGAACCCGTCGGTCGAGCCGAAAAACAACGGGCCTTCGATCTGATAGACCTTACCGCCCTCGGGCGTCGTATGGATGGATGCGCGAATGCGGGTTGCGTTGTTCCAGGCATAGGCCAGGGCCGACACGATGACGCCGACGACCACCGCGACGGCAAGGTCGCTGGCCACGGTCACGACGGTCACCAGCCCCATGACCAAGGCGTCGGTCAGGGGAATGCGCCGCAGAATCAGCAGGCTTTGCCAGGCGAAGGTGCCGATGACGACCATGAACATCACACCGACCAGGGCGGCCAGGGGGATTTGTTCGATCAGACTGGATGCGACCAGGATGAAGGCCAGCAGGAAAAGGGCCGCCGAAATGCCCGACAGGCGCGTGCGCCCGCCCGACTGCACGTTGATCATGGACTGCCCGATCATGGCGCAACCGCCCATACCGCCGAACAGGCCCGTGACCGTATTGGCCAGGCCCTGGGCGACGCATTCCTGGGACGCACCGCCGCGCTTGCCGGTGGTTTCGCCGACCAGGTTAAGAGTCAACAGGCTTTCGATCAGGCCGATGGCCGCCAAGATCACCGCATAGGGCACGATCACCCGCAAGGTCTCCAACGTCAGCGGCACCATGGGAATATGGAACTGCGGCAAGCCGCCCTTGATGGTCGCCAGATCGCCGACCCGGGGCACGTCGATGCCGAACCCGATGACGATGCCCGCAACCACGAGAATACCCGCAAGCGGGGCCGGCACGACCGAGGTGATTTTCGGCATCACCCAGATGATCGCCATGGTCAGAACGACCAAGCCCAGCATGACGGCCAGGGGACCGCCGGTCATCCAGACCTTGACCCCGTCGGGCCCCGGCACCTGAAACTGCGACAACTGGGCCAGGAAAATGACGATCGCCAGGCCGTTGACGAACCCCATCATCACCGGATGGGGCACCAGCCGGATGAACTTACCCAGGCGGAACAGGCCCGCCAGTATTTGCAGCACCCCCATCAGAACCACCGTGGCGAACAGATATTCGACACCATGACTGGCAACCAGGGCCACCATGACCACCGCCAAGGCCCCGGTCGCACCGGAAATCATGCCCGGCCGCCCGCCGATAACCGCCGTGATCAGGCCGACCAGAAACGCGGCGTAAAGCCCCACCAGCGGATGCACCCCCGCAACGAAGGAAAAGGCCACCGCTTCCGGCACCAGGGCCAGGGACACGGTCAGGCCCGAAAGCAATTCCGTCTTGATGCGGCCGAACACGAAACCCGGCGAACCGTCGCCTTTCCATTCGGCGGCAGAGAAGCAATTCGTAAGGGCGGCAAGCAAACGCAGTGACACGATCAGATATTCCGTTTTCAGTCTGTGGTGGATTGCGGGGCAGCGCCCCGGTTGTCATGGGTGGCGGCGGAACCTAGTCCGCGCGCTTCTTGTTCTTTTTCCGCTTCACCGGGCTTGCACCCGCCGCATTGGCCCCGCCGGATTTGGGCCCTTTATGAGCGAACTTGCCCTTTTGCGGTTTTTTGCCCTTGGCCTTTTTCTTGGGTCCATCCCAAGACTTGTCGTCGGCCTCACCTTTCGGCGGTGGCGGCCGGTCGTCGTTGAAGGCATCGTCCTTGGTATCCTGGCGGCGCGAAAACTTGCGCTTGGGCGGCCCGTCACCGCGCGCCGCGGCCTGGGGATCCCAGTTGCCGCGCTTTTTGCCCTGATAGGGTTTTCTGCCACCACCACCGCTGCCGCCACGCGGGCCGCGCGGACCTTCATCCGGCAGGGTCGGCGTGCCTTCGTGACGGGTGACCTTGACCGTTTTCTCCATGGTCATATCCGGGCCCAGAACCTCGAGAAAGCGGTCGGCGCAATCGGCGTTCAGTTCAACGAAGGTTTCCGTATTGAAGATGCGGATCGCACCGATCTCGTTCTTGGTAATGTGGCCGGCGCGGCACAGCATGGGCAGAAGCCAGCGCGGCTCCGCATTGTGTTTGTGCCCTACGGAAAGCGAAATCCACACACCGCCCTTGAAGGCATCGCGGCGCTTGGCCGGCTGTTCGGCCGGTGCCGTATCCAGCAATTCCTCGGGTGCTGAGCGGCCCGACATCTGCTGACGCAAAAAAGCGGCGGCGACCTGCTCGGCGCTGTAGCGGCCCAGAAGCTCTTGAGCGAAGGCCTGCTCTTCGTCGCTCAGGGGATCGCTCAGGACCGGATCCGTCAGGATGCGTTCCCGGTCACGACCGACGATTTCCTCGACCGACGGCGCCTTGCCCCAGGCCGCCTTGACATTGGCATTGTCCAAAAGCCGTTCCGTGCGATACCGCGCATTATGCGGCACGATCAACGTGCAGACCCCTTTCCGCCCGGCACGCCCGGTCCGCCCGCTTCGGTGCAACAGGGTTTCCCGCGTTTTCGGAATGTCCGCATGGATCACCAGTTCCAGCCCCGGAAGGTCGATGCCGCGCGCCGCGACGTCCGTGGCGATACAGACCCGAGCCCGGCCGTCGCGCATGGCCTGCAGGGCGTGGCTGCGTTCTTTCTGGCTAAGTTCGCCCGACAAGGCGACCACGGAGAACCCCCGGTTGGCGAACCGGCTGGTCATGTGGTTGACCGTCGCACGGGTCGCGCAAAAGATCAGCGCACTTTGCGCTTCGTAATAGCGCAGCACATTGATGATGGCATTTTCCCGGTCGTTGGGGGCGACCGTCAACGCCCGGTATTCGATATCCAGATGCTGTTTCTGTTCTTCGGTCGTGGCAACCCGCACGGCATCGCGCTGATAGCGCTTGGCCAGCGTCGCGATGGTGCGCGGCACAGTGGCGGAAAACAGCAGCGTGCGCCGATCCGAAGGGGCCGCATCAAGAATGAATTCCAGATCTTCGCGAAAACCCAGGTCGAGCATTTCATCGGCTTCGTCCAGAACCACCGCGCGCAGGGTCGTCAATTTCAACGAGCCCCGTTCGATGTGGTCGCGTAGCCGGCCGGGCGTGCCGACGACGATATGTGCGCCCTTGGAAAGGGCGCGGCGTTCATTGCCCATATCCATGCCGCCGATGCAGGATGCCGTGACGGCTCCTGTCATCTCATACAGCCAATCAAGTTCGCGTTTGACCTGCAGGGCCAGTTCCCGCGTCGGTGCCACGATCAGCGCCAAAGGCATATCGGCCCGTGTGAACCGGTCAGCCCCCTGCAGCAACGTTGGGGCCAGGGCGATCCCGAAGGCGACGGTCTTGCCCGACCCGGTCTGGGCGGAAACCAAGGCATCCGCGTCCGTCAATTCGGGGGCGAGAATTGCCGATTGAACCGGCGTCAGGTCCGTATACCCGCGTTTGCTCAACGCTTGGGCCAGCGCCGGAACGACGCCTTCAATTGCGGTCATGTGACTTCTTTCGGATACGGGGTTTCATGCGCCCGCAAGCGGTTCGCGCCCCCGGCGCACGCGCGTCACCATCCTGGGCGCGACGCAATGCGTGGTGGCGTGTTGTAGATAATGTGAGGGGGCCTGTAAAGCTACACCAAGGTATTAGTGCAAATCTTGGAAGGTATTAGAGCAAATCCCGGTCCGCTGCCGCTAAGGCCGCGTCAGGTGTCATGCCCGGCTCCAGCAACGTCACGCCCGTGCGGGTTTCAAGGAAGATACCCTGCGCCGTATGGGTGGCACGCGATGCGGCCTCCAACTCGCCGGCCTTGCGGCGGGCACCGTCGATACCGTCTTCCAGCACGACCACTGCGAAATCGTTTCCGCCGACGCATCCGACGATCATCGCCTGATGGCTGTCCGACGTCAGAACATCGCAGGTCAGCCGCCGGGCTTCGTCCAAGGCCGCCAGTCCCTGCGAACGGCGCAGACCGTCGCCGTTGACCAGATGCACCAAGATCAACGCCGGGCGGGCTTCTGTCTGTCCCAGGCGATGAATAAGCTGATCAAGTTTGGCAAGGAATCCGCGCCGATTGAGGGTCGGTACGACCGCGTCGCGATATTCGTTTTCACGCGCTTCCTCCAATTCTTCCAAGGCATGGGTCAATTGATGACGCAGCGGCTCGATCTCCGAGGCCACACGTTCCAGAATGTGTTGCGCTTCGGGCGTCAGGCCTTCCATGCCAAGCAGGCCCGACACATTGATCGCCGGTCCTTCGTGGCCGTGTTTGGCTTCTTGTTCCTGTTTCTGGTCTTTCTTGCCGCCGCCTGGGCCGGCGCCACCGCCATGCCCACCGCCAGGTCCTACCGGCTGGACGGGGGCGGCCTGGTTCACTTCCATGACCGGATTTCCCTTTCCAGCGCCCTTCTGGGCGATCAAACGGACTGCTATAACATTAGGCTAATCTCATGTGGTTAATAAAGCCTTACATTTCAAGGATATTTTGCCCCCTTGCGGTGTCCGCGCCGGACCATATAATGGCGCGCTTCCCGTCACCGGACAGTTTGCACAAAGTCCGGTGACACGTTGGATGCGCAAACCGCCCCCGGACCGGATGTCCGCCTGGGCGATTGCGACAGGAAGCGAGGACAAATCATGCCGGGATCGGCCGCCGACACACCCTTGGTCGGCATCATCATGGGCAGTCAATCGGACTGGGACACCATGCGCCATGCGGCGGATGTGCTGACCGAACTTGGCGTGGCGCACGAAGTCCGCATCGTTTCGGCCCACCGCACGCCCGACCGGCTGTACGACTACGCCAAGACGGCAAAGGACCGCGGGATCAAGACGATCATCGCCGGTGCCGGGGGGGCCGCGCACCTGCCGGGCATGGCGGCGGCCCTGACCCCCCTGCCCGTGTTCGGCGTGCCCGTGGAAAGCAAGGCCTTGAAGGGCATGGATTCCCTTCTGTCCATCGTCCAGATGCCGGGCGGCGTGCCCGTCGGCACCTTGGCCGTCGGCAAGGCCGGTTCCAAGAACGCGGGCCTGTTGGCGGCTGCCGTGATCGCCTTGATGGATGACGGCGTCGCGGCCGCGCTTGATAATTTCCGCGCACAGCAGACCGCTTCGGTCGCCGAAACCCCGACGGACGACCCCAAGGGCGCCTGATCATGACATCCCGTTCCGTGCACCCGCTGCCTCCCGGCAGCACCATCGGCATCATGGGCGGCGGCCAGTTGGGCCGCATGACGGCCCTTGCGGCAGCACGCCTGGGCTATCGTTGCCACGTATTCACGCCGGAAACGGCGTCTCCTTGCGAGCAGGTATCGGCGGCGGCGACCATCGCCGATTACGAAGACCGTAAGGCGCTTAAATCCTTCGCCGACGCGGTCGATGTCGTGACCTTCGAGTTCGAGAACGTACCCGCCGAAAGCGCCGAGTTCCTGGCCGAACACGCCCTGGTCCGACCGGGGGCACAATGCCTGGCCATCGCCCAGGACCGGCTGAAGGAAAAGGAATTCATCAACAAGACCGCGCCGACAACACCGTTCCGGCGCGTGACCTCGGCCGACGACCTGGCCCAGGCGGCGGACGAAATCGGCCGGCCGGCGGTGCTTAAGACCTCGCGTATGGGATATGACGGAAAAGGCCAAGTGTTGATCGCCCCCGATTGCGATTATGCCGCGGCCTGGGCCGAAATGGGGGCTGAGATCGGCATCCTGGAAGCCTTCGTCGACCTTGAATGTGAAGTCTCGGTGATCACCGTGCGGTCGCCGCACGGCGGTTGGGCGACCTATCCGGCGGTCGAAAACCGTCATGTGAACCATATCCTGGACACCACCATGGCCCCGGCGCGCCTGCCCAAGGATCTGCCCGATCAGGCCGTCGCCATCGCCCATGATCTGGCCGATGCTTTGGATCTGGTGGGATTGTTGGCGGTCGAGATGTTCGTAACACGGGATCAGCGCATTCTGGTCAATGAAATGGCGCCCCGGCCCCATAATTCCGGTCATTGGACCATGGATGCCTGCGCCACCAGTCAGTTCGAACAGTTGGTGCGCGCGGTCTGCGGCCTGCCGCTTGGGTCCGTCAACTGCCACCATGACGCGGTGATGAAGAACCTGATCGGCGATGACGTGAAAAGCTGGCCCGATCTGCTGGCCGATCCGGGCGCGCGCTTGCACCTATACGGCAAGGCAGAGGCCCGCCCCGGGCGCAAGATGGGCCACGTCAATCGTCTCTATCCCAAAGGGAAATTGCCCAACGGCTAAGGCCTGCCCCAGGCAAAGCCCGGATCAGGCGGTACCGGCAAGGTCCGCCAGGGTGATCCGGCGCATCCGATAGGCTTCCAGCAATTCGATCTCGACCACCACGGAACGGCCCAGTTCGGCCAGGATGGTGTTGCGGACGAAGCGTTTCAATTCCTCGGTCTGGCCCGGATAGACCAGGATGTTGGTCAGCAATTCGCGGCGGACCAGCGGCGGAAAGGCCAGCAATTCCCCGACCAGCAGTTGTTTGACCACCTCGGGAATGCGCAGGCTGCCGAACAGGCGGTCCAGGCAGAAACTGTAGATTCCGAAATCCAGACGCCCTGCGACATCGGCGGTGAAGGCCTTGAACTCTTCGACGAAGGCAGGCGGCGTCATGGCGCCGTCCATCATACGGCGGACAATGTCGAGAAAATCGCGGTAGCGCGCCCGCGCCGGGCTGAGCTGATCATTCAGTTCGGCCTCGATCGATTTGATTTCAGCCTCGCGGAAACCGCGCTCCAACAGGGTATGGGCGCTGTCGCGCACCCGGTCGTCCAGGGCCTGTTCTTCGATCAGCGAGAACAGGCGTTCGTAGATCGCGCGCTCGTTCTTCTTTTTCAGTTTCTTGGCGATCTGGCCGAGCGGCAGAATGGCTGCCTGGGCCACCAGTTTGTCGCGGGAATAGATCGCCGCCATGGCCGCAGCATCGGCCGAGACGGCGACGTTGCGTTCAAAATCCTCGGTAATGACGAAGCGATGGCCGTCGGCAACCGTGAGGTAACGGTTTAGCTTGCAGCATTCCAGAAAGTGGTCGGCCAGATTAACGGGCTTTACGACCGGTTTCTTCGCATCGAAAGCCCGGCCATTGGCGGGCTTGGCGAAAGTAGCATCGGATTGCAGAGCGCTCACGGACGACGTCTCCTGTTGCTCGGTTCCCTAAACGAGGCCGAAATCAAGCATACCTGACGGCGCCTGACGTCCAAAGCATTCCATAAGTGGGTAAAGACAGTATGAATCAGGCGGTGGGCCCGGTTCGTGGCCGCTGGGCGCCTTTAAGGCGCTTCAACAGCCCCAACGGGGACGGCAACCGGCCCAAAGCCTGCTGCGCCTTGGCTTTGTACATGGGAATTTTCAGGACGTCCGACAAACGCCGCTCCAGATATCCCCAGGTGTCCTCGAACCCATCCGATGTATCCGACAGCCAGTACAGGATTGTCGAGGAATAGACCGGGGCCAGCAGGCCGCGCTTCGTATAATGGTTGAAATCGGCCGCCCGGTCCCCCGCCGCGAACCAGATGTGATCACAGGTCCGCCAGGTCATGCGCGCGGCAAGCGGCGCGTTCAGGGGAAGCGCCAGAAACGACAGCAGGCGCCGGACGGCCTCGCGGTGCGGGGTATTCAGTTCCAGGCGCACCCGCACACCGGCGGCAACGCGTTCGCGCACCTTCATCGATGCCAAGTCCAGCTTGGCCAGTTCCGCCAGCATGCGCCGGTCGGTCCAGTCGGCGAAATGATCCGCCGCATCGCCAAGCCCGCCGGGAAAGGCACGCAGCACGTCGGCGGGCGTTAAATTCAGATCGCGCGCACCCATGTTCAGGGCCTTTTTGGTCCAGCCGTCGAACGGCACATGATCCAGAGCCGCCGCGATCAGGCGGTCACGCAGGTCCCTGTGCCGCGCCTGGGCTTGCTCGGCCGTCATGCGTTTCTGGGTTTTCCCGGTTTCGGCGGTCATGCGGCTTCTCCGTCTTCGTCCTGCGAAGGCGTATCGCCGTCCATCTGGGTACGGGGGGCGCGGGCCATTTCCTCGACAAAACCGAAGGTCGAAAGGTCCGTCATGCGCATGGGATACAGAACACCGTCCAGATGGTCGCATTCATGCTGAACCACGCGGGCGTGATAGCCCCTGGCCTCGCGCTCGAAGGTTTTGCCGTCGGGTCCATGGGCGCTGTAGCGGATATGGGTATGGCGCGGCACCCGCCCGGTCATGCCCGGCACGGACAGGCAGCCTTCCCAATCTTCTTCCGTTTCGTCGCCCAAAGGTTCGATCACCGGATTGATCATGGCCGTAAGGGGCACATCCTTGTTGTCTTCGCAGCGTTCACCCGGCACCCGGAACACGACGATACGAAGCGGCACATGCACCTGGGGGGCCGCAAGCCCGATACCCGGGGCATCGGCCATGGTTTCGACCATATCGGCGATCAGGCCGTGAATACGCGGGTCTGTCGGGTCTTCGACCGGCTGGGCCTTGCCCATCAGCGCCGGATGCCCCATGCGCGCGATTTTCAATATGGCCATGGCCGAAATCCCCTGAATTCAATCCTGTGAACGCCGGTTCCGCACCGGCGCACCCCGTTAGAAATCATACGTTTGCTTCTTCACAACCCGGTTTTGATGTGATAGAAGCCCGTCTTCCCGGACCGGTGATAGCACAGGTCCGATCTGTTTTGTCGACTTTTAAGATTAGGAGCGTGAGCTTACCGTGCAAGTCATTGTTCGAGATAACAACGTGGATCAGGCCCTCAAAGCCCTGAAGAAGAAGATGCAGCGTGAAGGCATCTTCCGCGAAATGAAGCTGCGCCGTTCCTACGAAAAGCCTTCCGAGCGCCGTGCCCGTGAAAAGGCCGAAGCCGTTCGCCGCGCCCGCAAGCTGGAGCGCAAGCGGATCGAGCGCGAAGGCTTCTAGCGCCGCCGGCCCAACCGGGCCGTCTCCCGCATCTTAATACTGTATACCGGGCGTTGCCGGGGCCTTGCCCCTGCGCGCCCTTTGCCGTAACAGGGTTCGGTCGGCCGGATAACCGTGTCAGGCACAACACTAGGCTGGGGAAGCGCAGATGACAGGCCCGGACCTCCGGCACCGCAATGTCGCGTTCCTAAAAGAGACCGCCCAGGTTTTCTTCGCGGCGCTTGATAATAGCCTTGGCGGACCGCCGCCGCATGTGCCTGACGGCCCGCCTGTGGTGACATCCCGGTTGAACCTGGAGGCCCCGCGCCCCGACGCGGGCAGGCACCCCTATCTGACCCGTTTCGTGGAAAACTTGATCCAATCCGCACGGGAACAGGACATTCCGCTGTTTTCCATGCCGACCTTCACGCTTTCTGCCGGTTTGGCGATCATCGGAAACGTCACTCCACAGGGCTTGGACAAAGCCATCCGGCAAACAAACTGTATTTATCTGATTGTCGTCGTGCCCGACATGAGTGAATTCCAGACTCAATTGGACGTTATCGATTGGGTTGCAGCCAATGAACACGTAAGTAAACGCGGCGGTAGGATCTTTTTCGCCGCCGCCGCGACCGCGGAAACAATTACATCCGCAATCAGCACAATCATTTCCGCAAACGCCCCCTTTATCTTGGATGGCCTGACCATCGTCACCTTCGATAAGCCGGAGCTGGCCCGTGACGTCGCCTCGACCATGAGCCGCCAGGCCCATCAGGCGCTTATGACCCTTGGTACATTCTATGACGGCTGCCTGATGCTCCGGAATTCGGAGATCAATCTGCGCCACGGCACGGCACGGCTTTATTGCAATACACCGGCCATTGAGCCGGATTTACCGGCTTGGGTAATTGGAAGCGGCCCGTCGCTCGATTCAGATTTAGCCTTCATCCGCGAAAACCAGGATAAGGCTGTAATCATTTCCTGCGGCTCGGCTCTTTCCGCCCTTCTGGCCGGTGGCATCACACCGGATTTTCACGTCGAATTGGAAAACATCGATGTAGATCTGACGCTTCAACCGGCACGTGCCTACGATTTATCCGGCATTTTCCTGTTCGCACCCGCGAGCGTCGACCCCGTGGTCTTGGACACATTCGGCGAAATCATCTTCGGCTTCCGGCAAAACCTGCCGAATCAGCCGCTTTACGGTCTGCCTGCCTCGGCCATTCCCCTGGCCGGCGAACCGACGGTCGCGAACCTGGGCCTCGCCTTTGCCCGGGAACAGGGCTTTTCAAGAATCTGTTTCTTCGGCATCGACATGGGAACCCGGGATTCAGATCGAGACCATGCCGCCGGCACCTGGCACACGGACCCGGAATCCTCATATGACGGGGTCGATCATCCCCACAAAGTGCCCGCCAATTTCGGCGGCGATTGCTTCACCACAACGGGCCTTCGCCAAGCCTTGCATCGCTTGAATTTAAGTGTCGGCATGGATCGTAAAAATCGGGACTACATCAATTGTAGCGACGGCGCGGCGATCACCGGTGCACGGCCGCTGAACGCCGCAGATCTGGAGCTAGATATTCCAGCAACACCAAAAACCGAAACAGTCCGGAGCATTCTCAACCGGTTCGCGCTAACGGATTTCCCGATGGCCGACGCCGCTTGGCCGGGCGAGACCATGATGAATGTGATCCGCTCGCTCCTTACAGATATACGCAACGACATTGCCGCGATTGAGGCCTTTGACCGGAAAGAGTACCTCGCCACCATCGCGAGTCGCCTGCGGTATTTCGAAGGACATATCGACCCGGCACCGCCGGGGCCGGAAACCGCTGCACGCATGTTGGTTCGGGGAGCTCTGGGTTCGTTACTGCTGTTTATGGAGTATTACTTGAACAGGGTGACAAGCCCGCAGCACCTGACGGCCCTGGGCCGCGCGGCGCAGACCATCATCGACCGCGAACTAAAAGCGTTGGAACAGGATGCCGCCAATTGGATTGGCGGCGCGGAAATCGGCGCCATCCCGGATTTCAATGATATCCGCACACCACCGGATGCCCTGTTTTTCGCCCCCCCTGCCGTGCCGCGTAATGCACCCTGTCCTTGCGGATCCGGCAAACGTTTCAAGCAATGCCATGGACGGACTACCTGACACTGCCCGGGACTGAGAACTGCCTGTGCAGCCCCCTTAATCCAGCGCCTGAACGATCTCTTCGGTCATCTTCTTGGCATCGCCGAACAGCATCATGGTGCCGTCGTTGTAGAACAACGGATTGTCGACCCCGGCATAGCCCGGCGACAACGAGCGTTTCACGAACAGCACCGTGCCCGCCTTTTCCACGTCCAGGATCGGCATCCCGGCGATGGGGCTTTGCGGGTCGGTCTTGGCGGTCGGGTTGGTCACGTCGTTGGCCCCGATCACATAGGCCACGTCGGCGGTCGAGAATTCGTGGTTGATCTCTTCCAATTCGAACACTTCGTCATAGGGCACGTTGGCTTCGGCCAGCAGCACGTTCATATGCCCCGGCATGCGGCCCGCCACGGGATGGATGGCGTATTTGACTTCGACCCCTTCGGCTTTCAGGGCGTCGGCCATTTCACGCACGGCATGCTGGGCCTGGGCCACGGCCATACCGTAACCGGGCACAATGATGACCTTGGACGCGTTCTTCATGATGAAGGCCGCATCGTCGGCCGCACCCGATTTGGCGGTCTTGCCTTCGGACGACGCGGCGGCACCGCCGCCGCCGGCATCACCGCCGAACCCGCCCAGCAACACGTTGATGATCGAGCGGTTCATGCCCTTGCACATGATGTAGGACAGGATCGCACCCGAGGAGCCGACCAAGGCCCCCGTGATGATCAGCGCCGGATTGGACAGGGTGAAGCCGATCCCGGCCGCCGCCCAGCCCGAATACGAGTTCAACATGGACACGACCACGGGCATGTCGGCGCCGCCGATGGGGATGATCAGCAAAAACCCAATGGCGAACGACAGCGCCACGATGGCCCAATAGACATTATGGGATTCAGAGCCCACGAAGATCACGATCAGCGCCAGGATGGTCAGCCCGACCAGAAGGTTCAGTTTATGCTGCCCGGGGAAGGTGATGGGTGCGCCCGACATGATGCCCTGCAGCTTGGCGAAGGCGATGACGGAGCCGGAAAACGTGATGGCACCGATCGCCGTGCCGAGCGACATTTCGATTAGCGACGCCCCCGCGATCTCGCCTACGGCGCCCAGGCCATAGGCCTTGGGATTGAACAGTGCCGCCGTCGCCACGAACACCGCCGCCATGCCGACCAGGGAATGGAAGGCCGCGACCAGCTGCGGCAGGGCCGTCATCTGAATCTTTAAAGCGACAACCGTGCCGACGGACCCGCCGATCAGGATCGCCAAGATGATCATGCCGAACGACATGACGCCCGGATCCATGAGCGTGGTGACGACAGCGATGGTCATGCCGATGATCGCCATCAGGTTGCCGCGGCGCGCGGTTTCCGGCGACGACAGGCCCCGGAGGGCCAGAATAAACAGCACCGAGGAAATGAGGTAGGCGTAGCCCGTCCAGCTTGCAGTCATCGGTCAGCCTCCCCTATTTCTTTTCTTTTTTCTTGAACATGGCGAGCATTCGCTGCGTCACGATGAACCCGCCGAAGATGTTGACCGAGGCCAACATGATCGCGAGGAAACCCATCCATGACGAGAAATCCATGCCCTCGGGCCCGGCCGCCAAAATGCCGCCGACGATGATCACAGAGGAAATCGCGTTGGTCACGCCCATGAGCGGCGAGTGCAACGCCGGGGTCACGGACCAGACCACGTAGTAGCCGACGAAACAGGCCAGCACGAAAATCGTGAACAGCCCCAGGAAACTGTCCTGGGACGCCATGCCGGGTGCCTGTTGGGCGACCACGGCGGCCGCGTCCGTTGCCAGCTTCTGCGTTTGTTCCAGAAGCTGCGCGGCACCTGCCGCGATCTCCTGCGCCTGTTTGGCGATCGTTGCGGTGTCCATCCTTAGTCCCCTTTATCCTGGGTATCGTCGGCTTGGGCATCGTCGGCGGGCTTTTCCGCCGCCTTCTTGGCCGGAGCCTTTTTCGCGGGCGCCTTCGATCCCATGGCGTCCTTGACCCGTTCGTTGACGACCTCGCCGTCACGGGTGACGCAACAGCCCTTGACGATCTCGTCGTCCCAATCGATGGCGAGCGTGCCCTTTTTTTCCGTATCGGTCAGCGGCGTCAGGAAGTTCAGCAGGTTCTTGGCATAAAGGTCCGATGCCGTCTGCGCCAGGCGCCCCGGCAGGTTCAATTCGCCGACGATGATCACGCCGTTCGCCGTGGTCACGGTCTTGCCCGGTTGGGACATTTCGCAGTTGCCGCCCGCTTCCACGGCCAGATCGACGATCACCGCCCCCGCCTGCATGCTGGCGACCATTTCCTTGGTGATCAGCTTGGGCGCCGGACGACCCGGGATCAGCGCCGTGGTCACGACGATGTCCTGTTTCTTGATGTGTTCGGCCACGACCTGCTTTTGCTTGTCGTAATATTCCTTGGGCATTTCCTTGGCGTAGCCGCCTTCGGTCTGGGCGTCCTTTTCCATTTCCGGATCGACGACCAGGAACTTGCCGCCCAGGCTTTCCACCTGTTCCTTGGTGGCCGGGCGCACGTCCGTGGCGGTCACCACAGCGCCCAGGCGCTTGGCCGTGGCGATGGCCTGCAGACCGGCAACGCCGACCCCCATGATGAAGGCCTTGGCCGGGGGCACGGTGCCCGCCGCCGTCATCATCATGGGAATGCCGCGCCCGTAAGCAGCACCCGCTTCCAAAATCGCGCGGTAGCCGGCCAGGTTGGCCTGGCTGGACAGCACGTCCATGCTTTGCGCGCGGGAAATCCGGGGCACCAGTTCCATGGCGAAGGTGGTGATTCCGGCCTTGGCATAGGCCGCCACATCATCCGGCGAAGTCAGGGCCGAGAGCTGCGACATCAGCACCGCACCTTTTTTCATCTGGCCGGGCAGCGCTCCGGCGCCCGAAGTCTTGGGCGGGTTGACCATCATGACGATATCCGCCGATTTCACGGCCGTGGCGGCACTGGCAGCGATCGAAGCGCCCGCATCCTTCAAGGTGTCGTCGGAATAGCTGGCCGCGTCGCCCGCACCCTTTTCGACGATCACGTCGTAGCCGAGGCCGACCAGCTTCTGAATCACCTGGGGCGATACGGCGACACGGGTTTCTCCGGCGCGTGTTTCCTTCGGGATTGCGATTTTCATGGGATTGGTCCCCTGCCCTTGCTTATGCTAGCCCCGGTATATGAACTGTCTGCCTCACTTGCACAAGTGATACGCAGTCTTTAAATGCTGCGCCATAAAGCTTTTCCATGGAATGAAAATTCAATGGAAATCATTCCATATTATGGAATTTAACCGCCGATCCGTCCCGTTTTAGACAAAGAAAGCGCCCCCGATGCTCCATACACCCACCGCCCGCCGCGGCATGGTCACCGCCCCCCATCACCTCGCCTCCCAGGCAGGCTTGCGGGTCCTGCAAGAGGGCGGCAACGCCATCGAAGCCATGGTCGCCACGGCGGCGACCATCGCCGTGGTCTATCCGCATATGAACGGTCTGGGCGGGGATAACTTCTGGCTGGTGGCGGCCCCCGGCAAAGCCCCGGTCGGCATCGATGCCTGCGGTGCGGCAGCGGCCAAGGCGGATGCGGAATTCTATACCAAGGCCGGCCACGCGGACGGCATCCCGCAGCGCGGCCCCCTGGCGGCCTTGACCGTGGCCGGCGCGGTTTCCGGCTGGGCCGAGGCATTGCGTATTTCCGAAACCTGGGGCGGCAAGCTGCCGGTTTCCCGCCTGCTGGAAGACGCAACCTATTACGCCGAACAGGGTGCGCCGGTCACACCGTCGCTGCATCACAACACGCTCGCCAAAAAAGACGAGATGACGGGCGTGCCCGGCTTCGCCGAAACTTTCCTGCCGGGCGGCCTGGGTCATACGACGCCCAATATCGGCGACACCCTGAAACTTCCGGCCCTGGCCGAAACCCTGAAGACCCTGGGTCAGCACGGACTCGACAGCTTCTATCGCGGTGCCTTGGCCAAAGCGGTCGCAGCCGATTTGGAGCGCGCCGGATGCCCCGTCGCCCTGGCCGATCTGGAACGGCACAAGGCCTTGGAACTGGCGCCCCTGTCCGTGGCCTGCGGCCCGCATACCATCTACAACATGCCGCCGCCGACTCAGGGTCTGGCCTCGCTCATCCTCCTGGCACTCTACGAACGGCTCAATGTCCCACAGGCTGAAGGGTTCGATTTCGTCCACGGACTGGTCGAAGCCACCAAACAGGCCTTCCGCGTGCGCGACAGATACGTTACCGACCCGGCCTATATGACCGCCGATCCCAAGGATTTCCTGAAAAAGGATACGCTGGACGCCATGGCCGCCGCCATAGACCATAAACAGGCTGCGCCCTGGCCCGATGCGGACCCCAACGGCGATACGGTCTGGTTCGGCTGCATCGACGGCGAAGGCCGTGCCGTTTCCATGATCCAGAGCCTCTATTGGGAATTCGGCTCCGGCACGGTGCTCGAGGAAACGGGCATCACCTGGCAGAACCGGGGCACCTCGTTCTCGCTTGACCCCAAGGCACTCAACACGTTGAAGCCGGGCCGCCGGCCTTTCCACACCATTCAGCCCGCCATGGGAAGGCTCGCCGACGGGCGCACCATGGTCTATGGCACCATGGGCGGCGAGGGCCAGCCCCAGACCCAGGCCATGGTGTTCGCCCGCCACGTGCTGCACGGCACGGACCTGCAGGCCGCCGTGACGGCGCCGCGCTGGCTGCTCGGCCGAACCTGGGGGGCGGAGACGACGAACCTGCGGATCGAAAACCGTTTCGATCCGGCCGTGCTCGACGCGCTCAAAGCCGCCGGCCACGATCTGGAAGTCGTCGGCCCGTTCGAGGAATTCATGGGCCATGCGGGCGCCATCGTGCGCCATCCGTCTGGATTGTTGGAAGGTGCGGCCGATCCGCGCTCGGACGGCTCCGTCGCAGCCTTTTGATGGGTATTTCTGAGCCCGTCGGCATTCGCGAATGCGCGCCTTCAGACAGACAAGCGATCTTGGCGCTTTATGCCCGAGCCTTTCCAGATGAGGACCTGACGCGACTCGTAACAACCCTCCTTGAAGATGTAGTAAATGTGCTTTCCCTGGCTGCCATCTTGGACGATGCGATCATCGGCCATGCAGCTTGTACCTTCTGCGGGCTGGAGGGACATAACACACAGTTGGCCCTTCTCGGCCCGCTTGCCGTCGAACCAGACCACCAAAAGCGCGGTATCGGCAGCACCTTGATCCGCGCCGGCAGCAACCGTGTGCAAACGAGCAACGCGGCCCGCATTTGTGTTCTAGGTGACCCTGCGTACTACGGAAAATTCGGCTTCACCCCGGAAACAGGGGTCGATCCCCCCTACCTTCTACCTAACGAATGGCGCGGAGCTTGGCAGTCTTTGAATCTAAGCAAGGACAATGCGGTGTCTTCGGGCCGTCTGACCGTTCCCGCCCCCTGGCGCGATCCAGCCCTTTGGGGCGCCTAATTCGGCCGCTTTGCCACCATGTCGATCTCGACCAGCGCACCCCGCGCCAAACCGGTCACGCCGATCGTCGTGCGCGCCGGCAGGCGGTCGGCCGGGAAATAGGATTTATAGACGGCATTCATGGCTTCATAGTCGCGTTCAAAATGCGTGAGGTAAAGCCGGCAAGACAGCACGTGGCCGAGATCCAGTCCCAGTTCGCCCAGAACGAGCTTGAGATTTTCCATCACGCGGCGGGTCTGTGCTTCGATGCCGTCAGGTAACGGGGCCGCGTCATCGTTCGGGTCCGTCGGCATCTGCCCGGTCAACTGCACCCACCCGTCGCATTCGACGGCATGGCTGAACGGCGCCACCGGCACCGCGGCCTTCTCAAAAAAGTGAAACACCGGCTTCCCCATAACGTCCCTTGTCGTCAGACGTATTCCTCTGATTCCGCAACAAACCCGTCCAGGTCCCCGGTCTGGAACCCCAGATAGATCGGCCCCCCGCCCGAGCGGTAAATATTGACCTTGGCGTTGTACACATTACGGGACAGGCCGTGCTTGTCGCGCAGCAGATAGCGTTTGACCCCGAACTCGCCCGTGTCCAGCCGTTCGCCGGTCAGATAGCATTGGATCGATTCCACGTTCTCGCCCGACAGCACGATGCCTTCCAGATTACTAAGCGACTGGCGCGTGTGTTCGATGAATTCGCCCGTCCCGATGCTGCGGATTTCCCCGGTGTCGCCTTGGCGCATCTCGACCTTGAAGTCGCCGACCAGTATCTGCCCCGGCAGGGCCTGGTCGATCATGCGGGCCAGTTCGATGGTCACATCGCCGACGATATAGCTGTAGACCGTGGGGCTGAGCCCTTCGGACTGGAAGAATTCGTAATGAGGGCCGACATGGAAACTAGCGCGCAGGCGCGGCGTGGTGTTGTCTTTGCCCTTGGACCGGGCGATGGCGTTGTCGGCCAGAACCAGATGCATCAAGTGGTACAGATTGACGTTCGATTCGATGCTGCGGTCACGGTTCCAGATATAAAACCCGTCGCCCGTGGTCGAGCGCGCGAATTGGATATCCAGGTTGCGGGCCAGCATCTTGGAAAAGGACGCGTTGACCGAATAGGCAAGGCTGTTCAGCTGTGTCACCTGTTCCAACGGCGAATAGAGTGAAAACCCCACGATATCGAACAAGGCCACGGCGCCGTTCCGGATATAGGAAATGCTGTAGCGGCGAACGATGGCTTCGAGAAAGTCATTGGACAGGTCTTCGCCCGGGGTGAAGCTCAGTTCGATCAGCCGCGGCTCGTAGCCGAAATACTTGGCGATCGTATCGAAGCCCTCTTCATCGGTCAGGGTATGACCGGCAATGACCTCGTCCACGAACTGCAGGGCGTCGTCGGCTTCGTTCGCCGTGTGGGCCGCCATTTCACCCAGAATGTAATGGGGTATGACAAGCACCCGGACCCCTTTGCCGGCCGGCGTCCAGGCAAGAACGATGTTCTTACCCAGCCCCCACAGGCGGTGAAGTTCCTTGTCCAATTCCTCGACATGTTCGCGTGCTGCGGATGACAACTCATCAAGCGAAGCCTGATCAAGCACCGGGGGACTGATGAAGTCCGTGTCGGAAAAGCTGTCGTTCATGATCGAATCCCTCCCAACTGGCTATTCAGCTGGGAGCCCCACCAGGGGTCTTTGTTGGCCCAAGAACGCCGCCCGCCGGCGCCGTCACCCGGCGGTTCCGGGCGACATCAGTGTAGCGAGCGCGCCCCTGAGCGCACAAGTCATTGAATTTACTGGCGTGAGCATAAGCAAAAATGCTTAAGCGAGTTTTACCGCCGTGCCGTTCGCGCTGACCATCAGCATGCAGGATTTGTCGGAAGAAATGGCCTCGTAATCCAGATCGACCGCGACAATCGCATCAGCACCCAGTTCCGCCGCGCGGGCCTGCATGTCTTCAAGCGCGAAGCCCTTCGCCTTCTGCAATTCCTTTTCATAGGCCCCCGAACGGCCGCCGACGATGTCCCGGATACCGGCGAAGAAGTCCTTGAAGATGTTGGTTCCCATGACCGCATCCCCGGACACGACGCCCAGATAACTTGCGACCTGCCGGCCTTCGACGGAATCGGTGGTTGTGATGATCATCTATGTCTCCTTCAGATCGCTGACCGGGCGCAGGCCCGTTTTCCTTTTCCGTAGCCTAGTAAGCCAGGGGCACGCCTGCCTGCGCAAGGGTCTCTGCCTGACGGCGTCTCAATTGCGCCAGGTCGAACCCGTCAATGAGGTCATGGAACAAACGATGCCAGTTGATTTCCGCATTCAGATGAGTGAACACGCTGCCAAGACCGATGGCCGCCCGGTCCATCAGCACGAATTCACGGGGCGGCGTGACCCCGCCCAATTCGCGCAGCTTCTTGTGTACCCCGGCCGCGACCCCGGCACCGTAGGCCGTGCCGCCCGTATCCTGGATGGTCTGCACCCGGTCGGCCAAAAGCGGGCCGTACAGGAACCGCGCCCATTCGTTCAGCACGGCGATCAGGTCCTTTGACGGCTGCTCGAACCCCCAGGTCTCGTAGGCATGAACGGCAAGGGCTTCGTCGTCGTCACGCAGAGCCTTGTACAGATCGATCACAGCACCCACGAAGTCCGGGCGGAACACGCGGATGCATCCGAAATCCAACAGGTTCACGGCCCCGTCGCCGCGCACCGAATAGTTGCCCAAATGGGGATCGCCGTGAATCACGCCGTAATAATAGAACGGCACGTACCAGGCCCGGAACATGTTGAGCGCGATGGCATTGCGGTGTTCCAGATCGGTGCCGACCTGATCCATCATCGGCGCCCCCGAAAGCCAGGTCATGGTCAGAAGGCGGTCCGTGGACAGATCGTCCAGCACTTCGGGGATATGAACGTTGTTTTCGTCCGCCAGCATGTCGCGGTACAGCGCCATGTTGCTGGCTTCGCGCCGGTAATCCAATTCCTCGCGCAGGCGTTCGGTCAATTCCAGATGAATTTGCGTGGGATCAATGGCCCGGTCGTAACGCCGATAAATGGCGAACACGGCCTTCAGCTGTTTCAGGTCCGCTTCCACGGCAGAGGCCATGTCCGGGTACTGAATTTTACAGGCCAGATTGCGGCCGTCGGGTGCGACGGCCCGGTGGACCTGCCCCAATGATGCCGCGGCCGCGGCTTCGCGCTCGAACGATGTGAACCGACCTTGCCAATCGCGCCCCAGTTCCGACCCCATGCGACGGCGCACGAAGGCCCAGCCCATGGGCGGGGCCGAGGTCTGCAGCTTGCGCAATTCCTGAACGTATTCATCGGGCAGCAGATCCGGCACGGTCGCCAGGATCTGCGCAACCTTCATCAATGGTCCCTTGAGCCCGCCCAGAGCCGCCTGCAAATCCGCTGCATGCAGGCCTTTGTCCAGTTCCAGACCGAACAACCTGTTCCCGGCCAACCGGGCGGCCAAGCCGCCGACCGTGCCGCCGACCCGGGCATAGCGCCGGACCCGCCCGGTGACGGTGTTCTTATCCGATGATCCGCGATCAGCCATCGGTTTCCCGCAACCAGTCGGTGATGGCCTGGGCGGCTTCGGCCCAGCGGCTTTCCAACATCACTGCATGGCCCATGCCGTCGAAAATATGTGCCTGGGTGCCCAAAAAGGCGGCCGTCCCGATCACGAAGGCGGTTGGGATCAGATTGTCGTGTTCCGCTCCCAGGACCAGAACGGGTTTGCCCAGCAGACCCGATACGGGCGGCATGACGACGGCGTGCAGATCAAGCACCGCGCGGCGGCTTTCCATCTGGAACCGGGGCATCAGCTTTGCCGAAACGTCTTTCGGCACATGGTCGTTGAAGATCGATTGATGCAGAGTGTCGAGGCTGTCGAGCGGCTCGCCAAAGGATTCGATGCGCGCGATCTCCCACACCAGCATGGGTTTGGACATGGCGAGCGCAACCGACGGCCCGGCCAGCCCCGTGGGTGGCACGGTCGACATCAACACGGCCCCCGCCACGTCCCGTTCCTGCGCCACGCGCTGGGCGACAAACCCGCCCATGGAATGGCCGATCAGAACCGGCGGACGGGGCAGATCGTCGATGACCTGGACGACGGTCTCGATGAAATCCTGCACTCCGAATTCATGCAGCTTCGGATAATCGGACATGTCCTTTCGGCCCGGCAGGTTGACCGCATGACAGGAAAAGCCCTGCCCTGCAAAGAAATCCAGGAAATGTTCCGCCCAGGTCCAGGCACCGGCAAAGGCACCGTGGATGAACACCAGGGGCGGATGATCGCTTTGTTCCGGGCTTGGGCCCGCGCACAGCACGCGTTTGCCGGTGCCGGGCGCGCCCGGCATATCTATAGCTCCTGTTCCAGCTCGTCCACGAAGCCGGACAGCATGGAAAGCCCCCTGTGCCAGAAATCAGGATCCGACGCATCCAGCCCGAAGGGGGCCAGAAGTTCCTTATGACGGAGCGTGCCGCCGGCCCGCAGCATGTCCAGATACTTCGCCTGGAACCCCGGATGACCGCCCTGAAACACATCGTAAAGCGAGTTCACCAGGCAATCGCCGAAGGCATAGGCGTAGACGTAGAACGGCACATGGATGAAGTGCGAGATATAGGCCCAATAATGCTGGTATTCGTCGTCATAACGGAAGGCCGAACCCAGGCTTTCCGTCTGCACCTCCATCCAGATTTCGCCCAGGCGCTCCGGCGACAACTCACCCTGGGCGCGCTCGTCGTGAACCTTGGTCTCGAACATATGGAAGGCGACCTGACGGACCACCGTATTGACCATGTCTTCGACCTTGCCGGCCAGCAGCACGCGGCGGCGTTGCGGGTCCGTTTCCGCATCCAGCATGGCGCGGAACGTCAGCATTTCGCCGAATACCGATGCCGTTTCCGCCAATGTCAGCGGCGTGTCCGCCAGCAGATTGCCCTGCGGTGCGGCCAGGACCTGATGCACCCCATGGCCCAGTTCATGCGCCAAGGTCATGACGTCGCGCGACCGGCCGTGGAAATTCATCAGAATATAGGGATGGGCCGACGGCACGGTGGGATGGGAAAAGGCACCGGAATCCTTGCCCGCCGTCGGCGGGGCGTCGATCCAGCGTTTGTCGAAAAACTGCTTGGCGATGTCGGCCATGTCCGGGTTGAAGGCACCATAGGCACCCAGCACCGTGTCCCGCGCTTCGCCCCAGGAATAGCGGCGGTCGGCGGCTTCGGGCAGCGGCGCGTTGCGGTCCCAGTAATCCATCTGGTCGACGCCGAACCATTTGGCTTTCAGCTTGTAATAACGGTGCGACAGCTTGGGGAAGCTTTCGCGCACGGCAGTGGTCAACGCATCCACGACCTCGTCCTCGACCTGATTGGCCAGGTTGCGGTAGGACACGGGCCGCGCGTAGCCGCGCGCCTTATCGTCGATCGCCTTGTCCTTGACCAGGGTGTTGTAGGTCAAAGAGAACAGCTTGATGTTGTCGCCCAAGCCCTTGCCGACGGCTTTTGCGGCACTTTTGCGGACGGCGGCGTCGGGTTCACTCAACCGGTTGAGCGCCCCGGACAAGGTCAAATCCTCGCCGTCGACCGGAAACCGCATGCCGGCCAGGGTTTCCTCGAACAGCCGGTTCCAGGCCGCCGCCCCCGTCACATGGCGTTCGTGTAGGGCCTGTTCCAATTCATCGGACAGCTGATAAGGCCGGAACGCACGCAGGTCATGCAACCAGGGCGCATAGCGGGCAAGCGTCGTGCTTTCCGCCATCTGGGCATCCAGGCGTGCATCGTCGATGCGGTTTAGTTCCAGGGTGAAGAACAGGGTCAACGAAGAAATATCCGTGCAGCGTTCCTGCATGGATTGCTGAAATCGCGCACTGGCGCCGTCTTCCATGTTTTCCGCGAACTTCAGGCCCGCGAAGCTCATAATCCGGCCCAAGCGTTCACCAATGGCTTCATATTCCGCGACCGCCTTGCCCAGACCGTCGCCCGAAAGATCGGCCAGACGCCCTTTGTAGGCATCGGAAAAGGCCTTGGCCGCATCCCCGGCCCAGGCAAGATCGGTTTCGATCGCCGGATCGTCCGTCCCTTGATAAAGATCGGCCAGATTCCAGCGCGGCAGATCGTCCGACGGCGCCGTGGCGGCGGCGGCCGTTTCGGGGGTTCGCGGCGATAAATAATGAGGGCGGAGAACATACGTCATGGCTTGCATCCCTTCAGGGCATCCTTATTCTTCATCCTGGATATAGAGTGGTTGTGGGGCAACCACAACCGGGGGAAACATAAGCCGATGAGCAACTATGCTTGGCCGAACCTGGCCGCCATGTTTTACACCCAGGCAGCTGACCTGGGGGATCGTCCCTTTCTGTGGGAAAAATCGGACGGCGCCTATAAACCGCTTAGTTGGGGCGACACCGCCGCGCGGGTATCGCAATTGGCGCGCGGCCTGCAACAATTGGGGGTCAAACCCGGCGACCGGGTCGTCCTGGTTTCGGAAAACCGGGCCAACTGGCTGATCGCCGATATGGCGGTCATGACCGTGGGTGCCGTCACCACCCCGGCCTATGTCACCAATAACGACGCCGATCACCTGCACATCCTGGAAGATTCCGAAGCCGTCGGCGCCATTGTTTCCACCAAACGCCTGGCCGACCGTCTGTTTCCGGCAGCCCATCGTGCCGATACCTGCAAGTTCGTCGTCACCATGGAAGACGTCACGATTTCCCAATCCCTGAATTTCGATCTGCATACCTGGGACGATGTTCTGGCTTCGGGCATGGACAGCCACGACAACATGGTCGAACTGGCCAACCGATGGGGGCAGGAAGACACCGCCTGCATCATCTATACCTCGGGCACCGGCGGTAAGCCCAAGGGTGTCGTGCTGCCCCACCGCGCCCTGTTTCATAACATCGAAGGGGCGACCGACGCGCTCAGGGAACTGGGCCTGGGGTCCGAGGTGTTTCTTTCGTTCCTGCCGCTCAGCCATTCCTATGAACATATGGCGGGCCAGTTCTTCCCTATGTCGATCGGTGCTGAAATCTATTACGCCGAAGGCATCGAACATCTGGTCAACAACATGGCCGAAGCTCGGCCGACCATCATGACCGCCGTGCCGCGCCTGTATGAAAGCATGCGCGCACGTATCGAACGCGGCGTGGAAGCCGCCGGCGGCGCCAAAGAAAAGATGTTCCGCAAGGCCCTGGCCCTAGGTACCAAACAATATCTGGAGCCGGGCAGCCTGGGCGTTGTCGAGCGCCTACAGGATACGGTTTTGGACAAGCTTGTCCGCGCCAAGGTCAAAAAACGGTTCGGCGGGCGGCTGAAAGCCCTGGTATCGGGGGGGGCGCCCCTCAACCCCGATGTCGGCATATACTTCACCGCCTTGGGCCTTTGCATTCTTCAGGGCTACGGCCAGACGGAATCGGCCCCGCTGATCAGCGTCAACCGGCCCAGCAAGATCAAGATGCACACCGTCGGCCCGGCCGTGAAAAACACCGAGGTCAAGATCGCCCAGGACGGCGAGATCGTGGTGCGGGGCGATCTGGTCATGACCGGCTATTGGCGGAACGACGACGCGACCGGCGACGCGGTCAAGGACGGCTGGCTGCATACCGGCGACATCGGCCATCTGGACGACGACGGCTATCTGGTGATCACCGACCGCAAGAAGGACATCATCGTCAATTCAGGCGGCGACAACATCGCGCCGCAACGGGTCGAAGGCATCATCACGTTGGAGCCGGAATTCGCCCAGGCAACCGTGTTCGGCGACAAACGCCCTCATCTGGTGGCCTTGCTGGTGCCCGATGCGGATTGGCTGACCGATTGGGCCCGCAAGACCGGCAAATCAGGCAGCCTGTCCGACTTGGCGGATGACGCCGATCTGCACAAGGCCTTGAGCAGTGCCATGGAGCGTATCAACGCCAAGCTCAACAATATCGAGAAGGTGCGCCGCTTCATCGTCGCGGACGAGCCCTTTTCCGTCGATAACGAGCAGATGACACCGACTTTGAAAGTGCGCCGCCATATTATCCGGCAGGTCTATGGCGATCGGTTGGAATCTTTGTATAGCTAACCGCGTTGCGGTTGCGCCATCGGCCAAATCGACCCCGGATCGAACACCAAGGGGAACCAGGCCTTGCTGTCCTCGACCGCTTCTTCCATGAGCGAGAAGTAACTGGGCCAGGCCGGCAGGATGCGGGCCTCGACCTCGCCTTCCTCGAAGCTCAGGACGGCTTCGAACTTGCGCGCGATCTTCTGCATCTTTCTGTTTTCGGCCAGACACAGCATGTAGACCCGGTCGATGCAGCGGTTGCGCGCCACGGTCAGAACCCGGCGCAGCAATTCCGTGCCGACGCCCGCATTCTGCCACGGGCCCTCGACGGAAAAAGCGACCTCGGCCATCAGCCGCGGCACCATGCGCACGCGCACCAATTCGCCGACGCCGCGCAATTCGCCGTCAACGAAAGCACCGACAACCACGGCCGCGGTCCAATCCAATTTCGCGCAGTATTCGTCGATCGCCCTGTCCGTGACCCCGCCCCAGAAGCGGAGCTGGCGGTCATTGGGCTCAAGCCGCTTCAAATGACCCGCAAGCAAGCCGGCGTCAGCCGCTGATAATTTGCGGTATGCAGGCAGGCTCAAACTTGAAGCCGACGCCCCATCGGCGGCAACGGCCACACCGGCAGGCTGGGCATCTTTGATATCCGTGGTCATGGAAGACCTTCCTTTCAACAGGCCCAGTTGGGCCCAAAAAGCAAAAGCGTCTTCCCCCTGTCACTCCATCGAGCGAGCACAGGTTAATTATGGGCGCGATATATTGCGATGCAATATAATTTTGGTAAATATTTTCAGATATTTGGTATAGGGTTTGTGCGCTGCAGTATTAAATGAACAGCATCGCACATGGCCCCCTATTCCAAATCAAACCCATGGGCGCGGATAAACGCCCCGAATTCCACGCGTTCGCGCTTGGCCAGGCGGCGAGCGGTGTTCTCGGTCCAGCCGTAATCATCGGCAACACCGAAATCGTCCTGATGCATCTGTTTATCCGGCTGGATCGGCTGCACCTGATTGCGCCTGGCGTCATAGGCCTTCAATTCCGTTTCCAAATCGGAATCGTCATATCTCCCGTGATGGACCACCACCGAAGGCGGCAGGCGCAAGGTAAAGCGGCCGTCATCCGTGGGATAGCCGACCGTCAGCCCGGCCACGGGGAACACCCCTTTCGGCAGCCCCAGAAGGTCGCAAATCGCAGCCGTATGGGCCCGCACGGCGCTGACCGGGCAGGTCCCTAAGCCCTTGAAACCGGCCGCCGTAATCAGCGACATCATGGCGATGGAGGCATCGACCGCCGCGTTCATGAAGGTATCCAGCGTGTTGTTGGCGTAGTCATGTCCGCGAATTTCCGCGACGCGCTGCCCCCGGTGCATATCGGCGCAGAACACCAGAAAGCGCGATGCATCGGCGATCCACGGCATGGAGCCGATCATGTCGGAAATCGCCTGCTGCTGATCCTTGTCCGTGACGATGATGGAATACTGCTGCAAATCCGATTTCGCGGGCGCGGACTGGGCCGCCGCCAGCAGCGTTTCCAACAGGCCGTCAGAGATCGCTTCCTTACCATAGTGTCGGCACACGCGCCGCCCGATCATGCGCGCGACAGGTTCGTCAAGCCGCAGGTCGGTATCTTCGAACCGGGGATTAAGGCCGAACCGGCCAAGGAACAGATCGCTACGGAACGTCATGGGGATATCCTCCAAATAAAATCGTTTAGCGGGCAATGCCCAGAAACGGCGCCAATTCCGCCCAGACAGCGTCCGGCGCTTCTTCCGCCAGAAAATGGCCGCAGGGCAAGGGGCCGCCTTGTACGTCGTCGGCCCATTCACCCCAGATATCGAGCGCCGATGTCGCACCATCCGTTTTCGGCCCGCCCTGCTTGCGCACGCCGCCCCATAGGGCCAGCACGGGGCATTGCATTTTATTGCCGGCATCCAGGTCGGCCCGATCGAGTTTATCGTCGATGGTCGCGCCCGCGCGGTAATCCTCGCAATTGGCGTGGATGACGTCGGGATTGCGATGGGCGCGTTTGTAGTCGTCCAGCGCCCCGTCGGAAAATGCCGCCATATCCGCCGACCAGCTTTCCATCAGCCAAGTCAGCCAGAAATCCGGATCATGGCCGATCAGGGTTTCCGGCCGGGGATAGGGCTGGGCCAGGAACAGCCAATGGAACGAGCCCATGGCCCAGTTCTTGTTGGCGCGCTGCCACACGCTGCCCGTCGGCACCACGTCAAGGGAACAAAGCTTGGATACCTTGTCCGGAAAGTCCATGGCCAGGCGGTGGCCGACCCTGGCCCCCCGGTCATGGCTGACAATGGCGAATTCCTCGTGACCCAGGTCCGCCATCACCTTGACCAAGTCCCGTGCCATGGCGCGCTTGGAATAGGGTATATGGTCCGCATCCGTCGGTGGGCAGGAACTGTCGCCATACCCGCGCAGGTCGGGGCAGACCACGTGATGGGTTTCCGCCAGCCGGGGCGCCAGATGACGCCAAATGATATGTGTTTGCGGATAGCCGTGGATCATCAATACCGCCGGGGCGTCGCTGCCGGCCCCGCCGCCATGGCGAAGGTTGATCTCGGCCCCTTCGCCCGGCATGCGTTTCTGTTCGAAACCTTCAAACACGGCGTTACATCCCGGCCCTTTGATCAGACCCCATGATAGTCCTTGTACCAATCGACGAACCGGGGAATGCCTTCGTCGATGGGGGTCAGCGGCTGGAACCCGAAATCGCGGATCGAAGCATCGATATCCGCATAGGTTTCAGGCACGTCGCCCGGCTGCAGCGGCTGGAAATCGATTTCCGCCTTGCGCTGCAGCGCGGTTTCCAGAACCTCGACAAACCGCATCAACTGTTCGGACCGGTTGTTGCCCAGGTTGTAAACCTTGTGCGGCGTGCCGTCGGCGGCCTTCGGCGTCGTTTCCAGAACCCCCAGCACGCCGCTGACGATATCGTCGATGAACGTAAAATCGCGTCGCATCTCGCCGTTGTTGAATACAGGGATGGGCTCACCCGCCATGATCTTGTTGGTGAAGATATAGGCCGCCATATCGGGCCGGCCCCAGGGGCCGTAAACCGTGAAAAACCGAAGACCCGTCATGGGCAGGGCATACATCCGGGCGTAGCTTTCCGACAGCAGTTCCATGGATCGCTTAGTCGCGGCATAGAGCGAGACCGGATGCTCGACCGGGTCATCCACCGAAAACGGCAGCTTGGTATTGGCGCCGTAGACCGAGGACGAAGACGCATAAACGAAATGCTTCAGGTTCTTGAGGCCGCGCGCGGCTTCCATCAGGACAAGATGTCCCTCCACATTAGATTGCGTATAGGCATAAGGGTTGATCAGCGAATACCGCACCCCGGCCTGCGCCGCCAGATGGATGATCCCGGTGATGTCGGCGTGCCGCGCAAAGGTCTGCGCCATGGCCTCGCGGTCGGAGATATCGGCCCGCACCATGGAAAACCCTTCCTGAGCCAGCAGCCGGGCGGCGCGCTCTTCCTTCAACGTGACATCGTAGTAATCATTGAAGTTGTCGATGCCGATCACGTGCTCTCCCCGCGCCAAAAGTGCGAGAGAGGTGTGAAAGCCGATAAAGCCGGCGGCACCGGTAACCAGAATGCTCATGAATTAATCCCTGCGGTTGACCGCAGCCGGTATAGCCGCTCGGGAATCAAAAATCACGGCCCAATCACCCAATACGGCAAGAAACCCGCGCGGCGGCGAAGAAAATGTCCGCGCATCGCCCGCCCCGCGCCAGGGGATGGCGCAAAGCCGCCGTTCCGCGCCAGAAAATTACGATTTACACCCGCCCGATTGCAGCATCCTCCACCATCCCGTAACGTTGCGGGAAGATGCCGCACACCCCCGTTTCGTTTCCACCTGCGGCAATGGGGAAGAATAACGTGAAGCTTCGCACGGTTAGTTTGGACGACAAATACGGCCTTTCCCAAGGCCGCGTGTTCCTGACCGGAACGCAGGCCCTGGTACGCCTGAACCTGATGCAGCGCCAACGCGATCTGGCGGCGGGGCTCAACACGGCGGGTTATGTGACCGGCTATCGGGGCTCGCCCTTGGGCGGCGTCGACCGGGAATTCACCCGCGCCAAACGCTTTCTCGACGATCATCACGTCAAATTCCATCCCGCCGTCAACGAAGATCTGGCCGCCACGGCCATGTGGGGCACACAACAGATCAACCTGTTCGACCGGGCGCGTTACGACGGCGTGTTCGGCATGTGGTACGGCAAGGGGCCGGGCGTCGACCGGTCCGGCGATGTGTTCCGCCACGCCAACATGGCCGGCACAGCCCCCAACGGCGGCGTGCTGGTGATGGCGGGCGACGATCCGGCGTGCAAGTCATCGACCGTGCCCAGCCAGTCCGAACATGCCCTGATGGACGCCAACATTCCAATCCTCAATCCCATCGACGTGCAGGACTTGTTGGACATGGGGATGTTCGGCTGGGCCATGTCGCGCTTCGCCGGGGTCTGGGTCGGCATGAAATGCATCACCGACAATGTCGATACTTCGGCCTCGGTCGATGTCTCGCCCGACCGGGTGCAGATTTCCCTGCCCGAATTCGACATGCCGCCGGGCGGCCTGCACATTCGCTGGCCTGACCCGCCGCTGGAACAGGAAGAACGCCTGCATCGCTTTAAGATGTATGCTGCCCTTTCCTTCGCGCGGGAAAACGGGATCGACCGCGTGGCCATGGATTCCTCCAAGCCACGGTTCGGCATCGTGTCCACGGGCAAGGCCTATCTTGATACTTTGCAGGCGCTGGAAGATCTGGGTATCGGCGAAGAAGAAGCCGAAGCCATCGGCCTGCGCCTGTACCGGGTCGGTATGCCCTGGCCGCTGGAACGGGATGGGGCGCGCCTGTTCGCCGAAGGATTGGAAGAAATCCTGGTGGTTGAGGAAAAACGTGCCGTCATCGAAAACCAGTTGAAGGAACAACTTTACAACTGGCGTGCCGACGTGCGCCCGCGCGTGGTCGGCAAATTCGACGAAAAGGGCGATTGGATCCTGCCTTCGGCGGGCGAGCTGACGCCGGCCCGCATCGCCCGGGTAATCGCCCAGCGCATCCGCAATTTCCACAATTCCGAAGGCATTGAAAAACGTTTGGCGTTCCTGGAAGAAAAAGAACAAATCCTCGAACGCGCCGTGCCTGATATCAAGCGCATCCCCTATTTTTGCGCCGGCTGCCCGCATAATACGTCCACCAACGTGCCCGAAGGCATGGAAGCCGCCGCCGGCATCGGCTGTCACTACATGGCGATCTGGATGCCCGGCAGGCGAACCTCGACCTTCACCCATATGGGGGCCGAAGGGGCCAACTGGATCGGCCAGGCGCCGTTCACGGACCGCGAGCACATCTTCGTCAACATCGGTGACGGCACCTATTTCCATTCCGGCATCCTGGCGATCCGCGCCGCCGTTGCGGCGAAAGTCAACGTGACCTACAAGATTCTTTACAACGACGCCGTGGCCATGACCGGCGGCCAGACCATGGACGGGCCCTTGGACCCCGCGATCATTTCCCGCCAGGTCGCGGCCGAGGGCGTGGGCCGCGTCGTCGTGGTAACGGACGAGCCCGACAAGTATCCGACGGGCACGGACTGGGCCCCCGGCACGACCATCCATCACCGCGATGCCCTGGATCAGGTGCAGCGCGATTTGGCCCAATGGCCGGGCGTGTCGGCGCTGATTTACGACCAGACCTGCGCCGCCGAAAAACGCCGCCGGCGCAAACGCGGCACCTTCCCCGACCCGGCCAAGCGGGTGTTCATCAACGAAGCGGTCTGTGAAGGCTGCGGCGACTGCGGCGTGGTCTCCAACTGCGTCGCCATTGTGCCGCGCGAAACGGAACTGGGCCGCAAGCGCGCCGTCGACCAGAACGTCTGCAACAAGGATTTCACCTGCCTGAAAGGCTTCTGCCCGTCCTTCGTGACCGTCCATGGCGGCGCGCTGGCCAAGGGCACGGGACCGGCCCCGGGTGTGGACGCTTCTCCCTTCCCGGTCCTGCCCGACCCGGACCTTCCCCCGCTTTCCGACCCAAATCGGGGTAGGGCCTACAACATCTGCGTAACCGGCATCGGCGGCACGGGCGTGGTCACGATTTCCGCCCTTTTGGGCATGGCGGCCCACATCGCGGGCAAGGCCGTGACCGTGCTGGATGTGGCCGGATTGGCGCAGAAAAACGGCGCCGTTTATGCCCATGTGCGCCTGGCAGACGATCCCAACGACCTGAACGCCGTACGCATCGCCGCTGGCGGCGCTGATCTTCTGTTGGGGGCCGACATGGTGACCTCGGGCGGGTTCGAAACGCTCGCCAAGATGGACCCGTCGCGCGCCCGCGCCGTGGTCAACGCGCGCCAAACCATGACGGCGGAATTCACCAACCTGCCGGATATGGACTTCCCCGACGACGGCCTGCGCAAAGCCATCACCGATGCCTCCGCCTCCGCCGACTTCGTCGATGTCACCCATCTTGCCCGACGCCTGATGGGCGACAGCATCGCCGCCAATATCATGCTGTTGGGTTATGCCTATCAAAAAGGCCTGTTGCCGATCGGCGCGGATGCCATCGAACGGGCGATCGAACTGAACGGCGTCGCCGTCGATTTCAACCTGCAGGCCTTTACCTGGGGCCGGCGCATCGCCCACGACCCGTCGGCGGTCGAAGCCCTGGCCGGCCTGCGGGACGAAACATCCGACACGTTTGACCTGGACGGTTTCATCCAACGCCGGACCATGGACCTCACGGCTTATCAGAACGCGGCCTACGCGGCGCGCTACACGGCGCTGATCGAGCGTGTCCGCGCCGCCGAAATGGCCTTGGGGCTGGACTCTAACGACCTGACAGAAGCCGTCGCCCGCGCATACTTCAAGTTGCTGGCTTACAAGGACGAATACGAGGTAGCGCGGCTTTATTCGGCCCCCCAATTCCGCCGCTCCCTTTACGAAACCTTCCGCAACCCGGAAAAGCTGACCGTCCATCTGGCTCCGCCGCTACTGTCGGCCAAGGATCCGAGGACCGGCCACCTGCAGAAAGGCGAATTCGGGCCCTGGATTTTCTGGGCCTTCCGCCTGCTGGTACCGCTTAAACGCCTGCGTGGCACGGCTCTTGATCCCTTCGGCCATACGGCCGAACGCCGGATGGAACGCGCCCTTATTTCGGAATACGAAGCGACCGTCGACAGCCTGCTCAACGGCCTGACGGCGGACAACCTGGCCCTCGCCACCGAGATCGCGGCCCTGCCCCAATCCATGCGTGGCTTCGGCCATATCAAGATGGACAATGTCACGAAGGCCAAACAGCGGGAACATGACCTGCTTGCCGGCTTCAAGGATCCGGCCAAGGCACCGCAAGCGGCGGAATAGGCAATCGAACCAATCACGGCAAAGGGGGGCGCCGATGACCGGCAACTATGACATTCGCACCATGACGCCGGCCGAGGTCGAACAGGCCGTCGACTGGGCCGCCGCCGAGGGCTGGAACCCGGGCATTCACGACGCCGGATGTTTCATGACCGTCGACCCCGGGGGGTTTATCGGCGGCTGGTTGAATGGCCGCATGATTTCTTCCATTTCCGTCATCAACTACGACGGCCGGTTTTCGTTTCTGGGCTTTTACATCGTCGATCAAACCTACCGCGGCAACGGATACGGCTACGGTTTATGGCAGGAAGCCATCAAACATGCCGGCGACCGCCTGATCGGGCTGGACGGCGTCGTCGCCGAACAGGACAATTACCGCCGCTCGGGTTTCGAATTTGCCTACAACAACATCCGCTACGGCGGGGTGCCCGAAACGTTGAGTGATGCGCATGTGCCGTCGGGCGTCACCTTGGTCCCGCTCGCGGGCTCGGGCCCGGATATCTCAACTTACGACCGCGGGATGTTTCCCGCCCCGCGCGAGACATTTCTGGACGCCTGGCTGTCGGCCGAAGGTCATATCGCCCGCGCCGTGCGCGCCGGTGACGGAGGTATTCTGGGATACGGCGTCATCCGCCCCTGCCGCTCGGGCCACAAGATCGGCCCGCTGTTCGCCGACGACGCAGCGATTGCCCGCGCCTTGGTCAAGGACCTCATCGAGGCGGCCAACATCGGCGGCGGCGAGATATTCCTCGACGTACCCGAACCGCACGCGGATGCGGTGGCCATCGCCCGCGACTTAGGGTTGGCGCCGGTGTTCGAAACCGCCCGCATGTACACGGGCTCCGCCCCCGACATCGACATGGCCCGCATCTTCGGCGTCACGACCTTCGAACTTGGTTAAAGGACGAAAGCCAGCAGGAACGGCAGGGTCGCGAAGGACAGCACTGTCGAAATCACGACGGAGCCGGCGACTTCTTCCGGCTGGTTGCCGTAACGTTCGGCAAACAGGAAGTTGAACACGGCGACCGGCATGGCACATTGCACGATCAGCACGCCGCGCTCCGCCCCCGTAAAGCCGAAGGCTTCGGCCGTGGCCCAGCCGACCAGAAAGCCCACGCCGATGCGCATCACGGACAGCATCACCGCGCGCGGCACGCTTTTCACTCCCAGGCCCGCCAGCGATACGCCGAGCGTGATCAGCATCAGCGGCACGGTCAGGCCCGAGAGAATACGCGTCGTATTATAAATCCATTCCGGCACGGCCCAGCCGGTGAACATGAACACCAGGGCCGCCCCCACGGCATAGAGGATCGGCAGGCGCAGCAAGGCCCCCACCGAGGTCGCGCCCGCCGGCACGGCGACACCGATGGTGAACAGGCAAAGCACGTTGACCGTGAAGTAGGCGATCGCCAGGGCCAGCCCATTTTCGCCGAAAGCCAGCAGGCAGAGCGGCAGGCCCATGTTGCCGACATTGCCGTAGGCCAGCGCCGACAGAAACGCCTTCTGGCTGAGCTTCATGACCTTCAGGAACACGAAGTAGATCGCGTAGAAGGCGACCATCGTCACCGCCGTCGCCGCCCCCATGGTCAGGAACGCGTCGATTTCGATTTTGGTGTCGACCAGGGTAAAGAAGGTCAGGCACGGCGTGCCGATGTTGGTCACCAGCGTGGTCACCAGGGCCGTGTCGAAGGCCCGGCCCTGTTTGCACCAGATAAACCCGATAACGGCACAGATCAGAACCGGCGCAATGACGGAAAAAAGCTGGAAAAGCATGGGCGAAGGCATGTCCTAAAGGAAGGAGACCCGAGGGATACGCCTTATACCGCCCGCATTCAACACCTGCCGCCGGTCAATTCCAGCTTATATCGCCAAAGTCTTATTCCACCCAGGCAATACGCAGAATGTTGGTCGCCCCGGGTGTGCCGAAGGGCACGCCGGCGGTGACCACGACCGGATCGCCCTTTTTGGCGAAGCCGTCCTTCTGTGCCTCGGCCACGGCCTTGGAAACCATTTCCCGGAACGAATGGATGTCCTCGGTCAAGACCGAATGCACGCCCCAACACAGCGCCAACCGGCGCGCCGTTTCCCGTTTGGGCGTCAGCCCCAGGATCGGCGCATGCGGACGCAGGCGCGCACAGCGCAGCGTGGTCGAGCCCGTCGTCGTGAAGGTCACGATCACGGCGGCGGTGATGGTATCGGCGACCTGCGTCGCGGCGACGGTGATGGCATCGGCCGCGGTGGCATCGGGCACGGAACGGCGGCGGTCGCGCATCTGGCGGTAATGTTCGTCCTGTTCCACCCGCTTGATGATGCGGTCCATGGTCGCCACGGTTTCGGTCGGATACTTGCCGACAGCCGATTCCGCCGACAGCATGACCGCATCGGCGCCGTCGTAGATGGCGGTCGCGACATCCGATGCCTCGGCCCGGGTCGGGGTCGGCGCGTTGACCATGGAATCCAGCATCTGCGTCGCCACGATCACCGGCTTCCCGGCCAGTTTGCACAGGTGCAGAATGCGTTTCTGCGCGACAGGCACATCCTCGGTCGGGCATTCAACGCCCAGATCGCCACGTGCCACCATGATGGCGTCGGACAGATGGACGATTTCCTCCAGATGCAGAAGGGCCGCCGGTTTCTCAAGCTTCGACATGATGGCCGCGCGCCCGGCGACCAGCTTGCGGGCCTCCGCCAGGTCTTCCGGCCGCTGCACGAAAGACAGCGCCACCCATTCCACGCCCAGGTCGAGCCCGAAGCGCATGTCGTCGCGGTCTTTCTTGGTCAACGGCGAGACATCCAGGATCACGCTGGGCACATTGACGCCCTTGTGGTTGGACAGCGTGCCGCCGATCACCACTTCACATTCGGCATGTTCCTTGGAGCAATCCAGCACCTTGAGCCGGATACGCCCGTCGTCGATCAACAGGTCTGAGCCCGGCTCCAGGGCCGCGAAAATTTCCGGGTGCGGCAGCGGTGCGCGGTTTTTATCGCCGGAGGTTTTGTCCAGATCCAGGCGGAATTTCTGGCCAACCTCGAGTTCGGCAGCCCCTCCGTTGATCTCGCCAACGCGCAGTTTCGGTCCCTGCAGATCGAGGAGAATCCCGACCGGCCGGTGATACTTGCGTTCAAGCGAGCGGACAATTCCGTGGATTTTCTCGTGATCGGCGTGGCTGCCGTGTGAGAAATTCATTCGAAAGACATCGACACCTGCTTCGAACAGTTTTTCGATGGCTTCCTGGCTGGACGTTGCAGGGCCCAGAGTCGCGACGATCTTCGCGCGGCGTTCTCGTTTCATGGTGGGGTCGTTCCCTCTTCTTCCCTTGTCACGGTCCCTGCGCCCATAGGCTTAAGCCTAAATTCGAACAAACTCACGTAAATATTGTTTGAAATCATGCCTCATTGCCCAAATTTCATGGCAACCGGTCCAATTAATCCGGTATGCGGCTTGGCCCGCCTTGCGCGGAACCCCTTAGATTAGGTAGGTATTAACCAATTTCGTGGCATCTAATATGAGCCGGAACGTACCGGCATTGTGTTTTATTAGGGAAGCGGGACGTCGGCGGCGCATTGGGGATTGCCGGCATCCCAGGGGTAAAGCGTGAGCACGCAGAGCATCATCAACGCCCTTGCGGGATTATCACCCGACACGGACAAAGCGACGCTGATGACCGCCGTCGATGACGCGGTCGACGGTATCGTCAAGGAATTGGATTCCCAGTCCGGCGGAAAGGTCGAACCCGACCTGGTTCAGGCGACGCAGGCAACCCTGTCGTTCCTGGAAGCCTGCGGCCAGTTGAAAGACCCTGAATTCACGCAGCGGGCACGCATCCGTGCGTCCGAACTGCTGGAAGCCTTCGACAAGGTTACAAACGGCGGTGCGTCCGACGACGGCGAGGCCCCGCGCAAGAAACGGCGCCGGAAAAAACGTCCCACCGGGGCCGACGGTAAACCCGCCCGAGGCGCCAAGGGCAAACCGGCAAAGGGCAAACCCGCTGCCGGCAAGAAGCCCGCCGCCAAGCCCAAACAACCGACCAAGCCCTGGGAAGACAGCCCTTATACCGAGGCCTTCACCCAGAACATCTGCAAATACCTGCGCAAGCGCGCCATGCTTTGGTATGTGCCACAGCACACGCTGACCCCGACCCCCTTTCCGCTGTCGACCCGGTTCGCCGACAACCTTGAGACCGCGATCAAAGAACACTTCCTGCACCGGTTTTTCACCAACCGCCGGATCTTGGTGCTTGAGGACGAATTGAAGGCCAAAAATTTCGGGGAAAGCGCCTTCCAAGAAGTGTTCGACAAACCCAAAAAAGCCAATCCCGTTCGAACCATGTGGGAAGACGGCCTAAACGACATCGAGAAATTGCTGACGTCCGACGAACCGATACAACCGAAAGCCGTCCAGACCAAAACCAAGGTCAAGAAAACAGGCGGCTTCCTCGGGTTTTTCCAAAAGGAGGAAAAAGTCGTCGAACGTCAGGTCGAAGCCGACACCTCAGAGCTGGATCACGCCAAGGGGTTCTGGAACACCATCGCCGGGCCCGAGGTCACCTACAGCCCGCCGAAGTATGAAGACTTCATCTTCCTGAAATCCCTGTTCGAGTACTATCCCGAGCAGGTCGAAGAAGAGCAGGAAGCCGTCAAACAGATGCTGCAGCAAGAATACGGCTCCAACCAAGCCCGCGAGGGTGCGGCCCGCGATCACCTCAATGCCTTGCTCAAGGACACCGCACCCTGTTCAGGTGAGTTGACGGCACTATGGGTCTATCTCACGGCAAAGGACGCGTTCGGCTACAACGTGTTTAAATCCTTCACGTCCAGCCACGGCACATCGGCCGAGCAGCGCCGCCGGGCCCTGCCCTATTTCCTGCGCTGGATTCCCGATTTCACGGAACAGGAAGCGCCGTCCAAGCTGTGATCCGGACCGGCCTGATTCCCTCAACGTGTTAACCCTTTGCTAGCCCCAACCGCCTTAGGATAGTCTTAGCGCACTCGCCGGTGGCCCGGCGGGGCTCCGAAAGGTCAGGTATGCTGAAAAAGGTCTTTTCCAAAGCGTTGTTGTCCGTGGTCATGGACAAGAAAGCCCGCTCGAAGCTCGACGCGGCGAAAACACGCGTGGAAAAAGCCCCGCCTTCCCCCGAAGCACTGCCCGCCAGTTCCGAAGAACTGCGGCTGGCCGCCCGCAGCGCACTGGAGCAGGCGGAGAAAGAGCTGGCCTCTAAACCGAAATTGACCGCCGACCGCAAGGCGTTGATCCAGCAGGCCCTGGCCGTACGCAAGCAGAAGACCAAGATTCTCGACGACCTTGGCCCGGACCAGAAACTCAAATTACAGGCCATGGCGCTGGAAGCCTTCGGCCTTGATCCCACCAAGGGCGGGCGTTGAGCCCCCCGTCTTCTTTGACCGAGGCCGAAATGGCAGCCGCCCGTGACTTAAGCGGAAAAGTCGCGGCCGGTGATTTGCGCGCCCTGGCCCGGGCCATCACCCTTATGGAATCGGGCCGGGCTGATCACCGCACGCAGGCCGAGGCCCTGATCCGCGCGCTGCTGCCGTCATCGGGGAACTCCATCCGCATCGGTATTACGGGCGTGCCCGGCGTCGGCAAATCGACGTTCATCGAAGCCTTCGGCATGGCCCTGGTGGACCGCAGGCATCGGGTTGCTGTCCTGGCCGTGGATCCGACCAGCCCCCGTTCCGGCGGCTCGATCCTGGGCGACAAAACCCGCATGGAAAAGCTGGCGCGGTCAAAGAACGCCTATATCCGCCCCTCGCCGTCGGGCGGCACGCTGGGCGGTGTTGCCCGGCGCACGCGCGAAGCAATCATCGCGGTCGAAGCCGCAGGATATGACGTCGTACTGATCGAAACCGTCGGTGTGGGGCAATCTGAAACAGCGGTCAACGACCTGGTCGATATGTTCATGCTGCTGCTGACCCCCGGTGGCGGCGACGACTTGCAGGGGATCAAGAAAGGCATCGTCGAAATGGCCGATCTGATCGTCGTCAACAAAGCCGACGGCGACCTGGCCCCGGCAGCCGAACGTGCCCGCCGGGACTACACATCGGCCCTCCACCTGCTGCGCCCGGAAAACACCGATTGGATACCCGAAGTCCTTAAATGTTCGGCCCTGACCGGCGATGGATTGGATGATATCTGGCAATGCGTTGAGAAGTTCCGCACCGCAACCGGAAAATCAGGCCGGTTCGAGCAACGCAGAAGCGAACAAGCACAGGCCTGGATGTGGAACGAAGTCAACGAAACACTGCTGGGCGAACTGCGCCACGCACCGGCGGTGCGCCAAGCTTTGGCCGAGTTGGAGCCCGCTGTTGCGCAAAACGCACTGGGCCCCAGCGAAGCCGCACGACGCATTCTGGCCGCCTATGCTGCATCCAGCGTCAGCAGGGAAGAAGATGCCTAAATATATGGATTTTCTCGGCATAGCCGCTACCATGCGGCCCAGGGAATTCCAAAAAAAGACACAGGCGGATGGCACGTAGGATGGAAACGAAGGAAGAATTGGACCTGCTGCACGCAGAAATCCTCAACCTGTTCAACTACATTCAGCGCGTCCGTAAGGAAGTTGCCGCCATCACCCGTGTTGACGAAGGCAACGGCCGTTTCGACAACATGTCCGACCAATTGGACGCCATCGTTCAAGCCACCGCGGAAGCCACGAATTCCATCATGGAAATCGTCGAGCAGAATTCCGATACCCTCCAGAAAATCCGGGATAAGACTGATGACCCGGAAATCCGGGCCCTGTTGGACGAAGTTGAAAACAATTCCTCCAACATCTTCGAAGCCTGCACCTTCCAGGACATCACCGGCCAGCGCGTGACCAAAATCGCCCGTTCGGTCACTTACGTTGAATCCCGCGTCAATTCCTTGATCGAAATCTTCGGCAAGGAGCACCTGGAGAACGTGGAAATCGAAGACGAAGTCGAAAAAACCGAAGACGAAAAGCTTCTCAGCGGTCCGCAGCTTGAAGGCGAAGGCATCAGCCAGGACGAGATCGACAAGCTGTTCGACTAATCCGCATTCCGACCATCAATTCAAGGGGGTGCCCAGGCCAGACGCCCGGGCAATGACATGAAAGATTTGCTGTTCAACCAAGAAACCCAAGGGAGTCCGATCCCATGCGATACCTGCTGTCTTTATTCGCTGTCCTGTCACTATTCATCGGAGCCGGCACAATGAACGACGCTGAAGCCATGGACCTTGAAAACACCCTGTACATGGACACCACGCACGGCCGTGTGGTGATCGCGCTGCGCCCCGATCTGGCGCCGAAGCACGTTGCCCGCATCAAGGAACTGACCCGCGACGGTTTCTATGACGGACTGATCTTTCATCGCGTGATCGGCGGCTTCATGGCCCAGGGCGGCGACCCGGACGGCACGGGCATGGGCGGCAGCGGCCAGAACCTGCCCGCCGAATTTTCCGACGAACCCTTCAAACGCGGTACCGTCGGCATGGCCCGGTCCATGAACCCAGACAGCGGCGACAGCCAGTTCTTCATCTGCTTTGCGCGGACGGCACACCTGGACGGCCAATACACGGTCTGGGGCGAGGTCGTCGAGGGCATGAAGTTCGTCGGCATGCTGGAACGGGGCGAGCCGCCTGCCAATCCGGACAAGATCATCAAGATGCAGGTCGCGGCGGACGCCAAATAGCTTCCGAGGCAGGGCCCAGCCCTACCTAAACCTTCTAGCGCACGAGTTCGCGGGTCGCCCGGTCCAGGCCGTCGAGCGTCAGGGGATACATGCGCCCGTCCATCAGGCGCTGGATCATGTCCACGGACTGGGTATGCCCCCACCAGGCTTCCTGCACGGGGTTCAGCCAGACGGCGCGCTGATAGACGCTCAGCATCCGTTGCAGCCATAGCGCCCCCGCTTCTTCGTTCCAATGCTCGACACTGCCGCCGGCATAGGCGATTTCATAGGGGCTCATGGAGGCATCGCCGACGAAGATGATCTTGTAGTCCGACGGATAGGTATGCAGGACGTCCCAGGTCGGGATCGTTTCCGTGCGGCGGCGGATGTTGTCTTTCCACACGCGTTCGTAAATGCAGTTATGGAAATAGAAATATTCCAGATGCTTGAATTCCGAGCGCGCAGCGGAAAACAGTTCTTCCACCATGCGCACATGCGGGTTCATGGACCCGCCCACATCCAGGAACAGCAGCACCTTCACCGCATTGTGGCGTTCGGGCACCATGCGGATATCCAGATAGCCCCGCTTGGCCGTATTGCGGATCGTGCCGTCCAGATCCAGTTCCGTGGGCGCCCCTTCGCGCGCGAACCGGCGCAGACGGCGCAGGGCGACCTTGATGTTGCGGGTGCCCAATTCCAGGCTGTCGTCCAGGTTCTTGAATTCGCGTTTGTCCCAGACCTTGACCGCCCGGAAATTGCGGTTGTCGTCCTGGCCGATACGGATTCCTTCAGGATTGTAGCCATAGGCACCGAACGGCGAGGTGCCGGCGGTGCCGATCCATTTCGATCCGCCCTGGTGGCGTTTTTTCTGTTCCTCCAGACGCTTTTTCAGCGTCTCCATCAGCTTATCCCAGCCGCCGAGCGCTTCAATCTCCGCCTTTTCCTCTTCGGTTAGCATGCGTTCGGCCAGCTTGCGCAGCCATTCCTCGGGGATGTCCTGGATGTCGACTTCCTCGGTCTGCTCCAGCCCCTTGAACACATGGCCGAACACCCGATCGAATTTATCCAGGTTCTTCTCGTCCTTCACCAGGGTCGCGCGGGACAGGTAATAGAAATCCTCCACGCTGTAACCGGCGAGGCCCTTGTCCATGCCTTCCAGCAGGGTCAGGTATTCGCGTAAGGAAACGGGGATCTTCGCCGATCGAAGTTCGAGGAAAAAGTTGATGAACATGACCGCACAATAGCCTCCGGGGCCAAGGCCTGCCAATCCCACTTCATGCCTGGACGTGAAGAAGTTAAGCTCTGGCCATCAAAGACAAGAACCGAATAGGAGGCTTTGCATGATCACCGTCGTCGTCAATTTCGCCCTGCCGCCGGGCACCACCCTGGCCGACGCCACGGAACGCTATCGCGACAGTTCGAAAAAATACCTGGACGCTCCCGGCCTGATCCGCAAACACTACCTATACAATGAAGAGACCATGACCGGCGGCGGTGCCTATGTGTTCGAAACCCGGGAACAGGCAGAAGCTCTGTTCAACGCGGACTGGATCGCCTCGATCACCGAACGCTACAAATCGCCGCCGACCCTGACGTTTTTCGAAACGCCTGTGCTTGTCGATAACGTGGCCGGCGAGATCATCTCCTGACGGTCAGTCCTGTTCCGGCCCCGCGACCCGGACCTTCAGCGGCACGGATGACCGCAGGTGCAGATCGCGCTGCGGAAACGGGAAGACCACGCCGTGTTCGTGATACAGGTCCCAGATCTGCAATTGGACCTGACTGCGCACATTGGCGACGCCATTCTGCGGGTCGTTGATCCAGAACCGAAGTTCCAGGTTCACGGAATTGTCGCCGAATTCGATCAGATGGCAGACAGGCTTGGGATCCTTGAGCACACGCTCGATCCCCTCGACCGCTTGAACCGCCAATTCCCGCGCCTTGTGCACGTCGGCTTCGTAATCGACGCCGATCGGGATTTTCTGGCGGATTTTGGAATCGGAGAACGACCAGTTCTCGACCCGCTGGGAAATCAGTTCCTCGTTGGGGATCAGATGTTCCGTGCCGTCGCGCGTGATGACCGAGACATAGCGCGCCCCCAACGTGTTGATCCAGCCGAAGGTGTGGCCGATGGCGATCACGTCACCGGGTTTGACCGAGCGGTCCATCAGCAGGATCACGCCCGACATCAGGTTTGAGACGACTTTCTGCAAGCCGAAACCGATGCCCAGGCCGACGGCCCCGCCGAACACGGCGAAGGCGGCCAGGTTGATGCCGACGCTTTCCAGGGCCAGGGCAATGGCCAGGGCGTAAAGAAAAACCCGGGCGAATTTTCCGAACAGAACCCGCATGGACGGCGTCAGACTGGCGGATGCATTGATGCGGGTTTCGGCAATGCGCGAAGTAACCGACGCCAGATAGAGGAACAGCGCCGACAACAACGCCGCCTTGATCACCCCCAGGACAGACAGGCGGAACTCACCCAGGTTGAGCGCCATGTCATCCAGGGTCTGCATGACCGGGTCCAGAAGCCCCAGCAGATTAAGCGCGGCAATGGTCCAAGCCATGAAGGCGACGGCACGGGCCCAGAACGGATTGCGGATCAACCCCGATGCCAGGCGGATGACCGCCCAGGCGGTCAACAGGGAAACCGCCCCTTCCATGATGTGATGGGGCCAGGCCGCCCCCTTGGCCGCGAACACGGCGAACCACAGGGCCGCCAACCAGACCAAGGGCCGGGCAACAGGTTTCAGGAAGGCCGCCACGGGATGGCCGAACCGCGCGTACCAGCGCACGCCGGGCTGCCGGTCCAACAAGGCTTCAAGCTTGGGCGACAGTATGCGCGCGGCGATAAAGGTCGCCAGGATCACGGCCAGTTGGATCAGATTGCCGAGTGCGAGCACATTGGCGTCGAGCCACATGAGTGCGGTCTGCAGCCATTGCTGCATGCGGTCCGAATCAAGAAATTTGCTCAGGTCCATGTTCGCCACCCCTATCCAGCCAGCTTATCCGACAAGACGGACAGGAACCAGGGGACGCTGGCTCAGGTCTCGCCGGCGGAGGGGACGTCCTTGGTCGGCGGGCCGACGGCAATCAGCTTGATCGTCGCCTCGTCAACGGACATGGACAGCAGAATCAAGCCCAGCAGCAGAATCAGCGTACCGACCAGGGTCAGCGCGAACATGCCCAGCATCTGATGGAACACGAACAGCATGGCGACGGCGATCAGCAAGGGCTTCCATTTTCCGTCGCGCTTGCTGGGCGTGCCGCATGCGGTGCAAATGACCGGTTTGCCCGCGGCCAGCGGCCAGCTGGACAAACGCTTGAAACGGCTATCACAAGCGGGACAGATCATGTCCGAGCCCTCGGTCCCGGCCTCAACCGCCTTCGCGGCGGTTAAGGAACGCCAGACGTTCCAGCATATGGACGTCCTGTTCGTTCTTCAGAAGGGCGCCGTACAAGGGCGGGATCAGGTCCTTCTTGTCGCCGGACCGCAGCGTTTCCGGCGGGATGTCTTCGACCATCAGAAGCTTCAGCCAGTCGAGCAATTCAGAGGTCGACGGCTTCTTCTTCAGGCCCGGCACGTCGCGCAGTTCGTAGAACAGGTTCAAGGCATCGGACACCAGACGCTTTTGAATGTCCGGGTGATGAACGTCGATGATGCGGCGCATGGTGTCCGCATCGGGGAACCGGATGTAGTGGAAGAAACAGCGGCGCAGGAAGGCGTCCGGCAATTCCTTTTCATTGTTGGATGTGATGATCACGATCGGGCGCTGGCGGGCGGCGACGGTTTCCTTGGTCTCGTAGACATGGAATTCCATGCGGTCCAATTCCAGCAACAGATCGTTGGGAAATTCGATGTCGGCCTTGTCGATCTCGTCGATCAGCAGCACCGGGCGCTCGGGCGCGTCGAAGGCCTCCCACAGCTTGCCGCGGATGATGTAGTTGGAAATGTCGTGCACGCGCTGATCGCCCAGCTGCGAATCCCTAAGCCGCGCCACGGCGTCGTATTCATACAGCCCCTGCTGTGCGCGGGTCGTCGATTTGACATGCCATTGAATCAGCGGCGCATTGATCGCCTGTGCCACTTCGGACGCAAGCACGGTCTTGCCCGTGCCGGGTTCGCCCTTAATCAACAACGGGCGTTCCAGATTGATCGCCGCGTTGACCGCGACCTGCAGGTCCTCGGTCGCGACAAAACTGTCGGTGCCTTCAAATCTTTGGTTCATGAAATCTCTCAGGCCTGGATTGCTGCTTCGATGGCGTCGATGGCTTTGCCCGCGCCGGCACCGTCCGGGCCGCCGGCCTGCGCCATGTCGGGCCGCCCGCCCCCGCCCTTGCCGCCGACGGCGGCGGAACCGGCACGAACCAGGTCCACGGCGCTCATGCGTTCGGTCAGATCTTCGGTCACAGCGACGACCACGTTGGCCTTGCCTTCGGTCACGCTGACCAGCGCGACCACGCCCGACCCCAGGGTCTTCATCAATTCGTCGGCCATGCCCTTCAATTCCTTGGCCGGCACGCCGTCCAGAACGCGCGGCGCGAACTTGATGCCGCCCAGGTCCTTGACGTCACCGCCGCTGCCTCCGTTGCCGCCCGCGGCCGCCCCGCCGCCGCCGAGCGCCAGCTTCTTGCGGGCATCGGCCAGTTCACGTTCCAGGCGCTTACGGTCTTCGACCAGGGCCGTGACGCGCGTGGCGACGTCTTCCGGTTTGACCTTCAGGGCCGAAGCCGCCTCGGCCAGGGCTTTTTCATGGGCCTCGAAGTAGGCGAGCGCGCCATCGGCGGTGACGGCCTCGATCCGGCGTACACCGGCGGCAACCGCACCCTCGCCGACGATCTTGAACACCCCGATATCACCCGTGCGGCGCACGTGGGTGCCGCCGCACAGTTCGGTCGAGAAATAATGATCGCCGTCCTCGGGCGTACCCATGGAAACGACCCGGACTTCATCGCCGTACTTTTCCCCGAACAGGGCCAGGGCCCCGGCCTCGACCGCGCTTTCCGGGTCCATCAGACGGGTCAGGACGTCGTTGTTGGCGCGCACCTGATTGTTGACATCGGCCTCGACCGCGGCCAGTTCCTCGGGCGCCACGGCCTTGGGATGGGAAATATCGAAGCGCAGCCGGTCCGGCGCCACCAACGAGCCCTTCTGCGTCACGTGATCGCCCAGGTGGCGGCGCAGGGCTTCGTGCAGCAGGTGGGTGGCCGAATGATTGGCGCGCAGACGGCGGCGGCGGATGCCGTCGACCGAGAACAGGGCTTCGTCGCCGACGGTCACGGTGCCGTCTTCGACCGTGCCGACATGGACATGCAGAACGCCCAGCATCTTCTGGGTATCGCTGACGGCGATGCGCGCGCCCTCGGCCGTGGTGATCACGCCTTGGTCGCCCATCTGGCCGCCGGATTCGCCGTAAAACGGCGTCTGGTTGGAAACCAGATGCACGGCATCGCCCTTGCCGGCCCTATCGACGCGCTTGCCGTCGACCACCAGGGCGCGGATCTGGCCTTCGGCCTGTTCCGTGTCGTAGCCGAAGAATTCCGTAGCGCCGACTTCGTCGCGCACTTCGAACCAGATCTTTTCCGTGGCCGCGTCGCCCGAACCGGACCAGGCCTTGCGGGCCTCGGCCCGCTGGCGTTCCATGGCGGCGTTGAAGGCATCGGTATCGACGTCGATTTCCTTGGCCTTCAGGGCATCCTGCGTCAAATCCAGGGGGAAGCCGTAGGTATCGTACAGCTTGAAAGCCGTTTCGCCGTCGAGCGTGCCGCCGGCCCCCATGTCGGCGGTCGCCTCGTCGAGAATTTTGAGCCCCCGGTCCAGGGTCGTGATGAACCGGGATTCTTCCAGTTTCAGGGTTTCGGTGATCAGCGCCTGGGCGCGGATCAATTCCGGGAAGGCCCGGCCCATGTTGTCGGCCAGGGTCTGCACCAGTTTGTACAGCAGCGGTTCCTGGCTGCCCATCAGATGGGCATGGCGCATGGCGCGGCGCATGATCCGGCGCAGCACATAGCCGCGCCCTTCGTTGGACGGCAGCACGCCGTCGGCAATCAGGAAGCTGGAGGCTCGCAAATGGTCGGCGATGACCCGGTGCGATACGGCATGGTCACCGTCGGGGTCGACGCCCGAGGCCTCGGACGAGGCCATGATCAGGTTGCGCATCAGATCAATGGCATAGTTGTCATGGGTGCCCTGCATGACGGCGGCGATACGTTCCAGACCCATGCCCGTATCGATCGACGGTTTGGGCAGCTCGACACGCTCGTCGGCGGTCAGCTGCTCGAACTGCATGAACACCAGGTTCCAGATTTCGATGAACCGGTCGCCGTCCTCGTCGGGGCTGCCCGGCGGTCCGCCCGGAATATGGTCGCCATGGTCATAGAAGATTTCCGAACACGGCCCGCAAGGGCCCGTATCACCCATGGCCCAGAAGTTGTCGGAAGTCGGAATGCGGATGATCCTGTCGTCGGAAATGCCCGCGATCTTGCGCCACAGGGTGGCCGCGTCTTCGTCCGAGGTATGAACCGTGACCAGCAGCTTTTCCGCCGGCAGGCCGAATTCCTTGGTGACGAGGTTCCAGGCCAGTTCGATCGCCAGTTCCTTGAAATAATCGCCGAACGAGAAATTCCCCAGCATTTCGAAGAATGTGTGATGTCGGGCCGTATGGCCAACGTTTTCAAGGTCGTTGTGCTTGCCGCCGGCGCGCACGCATTTCTGCGACGTCACGGCGCGGGAATAGTCGCGCGTTTCGTTGCCGGTGAACACGTTCTTGAACTGAACCATCCCCGCATTGGTGAACATCAGGGTCGGGTCGTTGAGCGGCACCAAGGGCGACGACTGAACGGGCTGATGGCCGTTGGCGGCGAAATAATCCAGGAATGCCTGGCGAATGTCGTTAACGGTCTGCATGCGGATAACCTAGGCCCTGCTTACCCCATATGAAAGCGGGGATTGACGTGCTGTGATCGGCTCGACCGCCCCACTGATACGCGGACGAAGCGACGTTTTTACCGGCAAGGCGGGGGCCTGTCCAGAAACCTCGGGCCTTCGGCATGGGGCCATTTCGCGGGAAAATCGCAGCCAAACGCAGACGGTTTACCCTTGTGCCGCAAAAAGATGCAGCCGGCGCGGAGGACGCCGGCTGCTTCTGGGGGCGGAAGGTGCCTGGGAAGCACCCTCCTGTCGGCCTTGGGGGAAGGCCGGGGGTACGGCCTGGAGGGTGACAGGCCGGGGGAAAGGGGATTTCAGGTGGGGGGCAGAGCACAGGAGCGGTGCCGCCCCCCAGGATTTGCGATCAGAAGTCGTCGGCCGGGCTGTCCGCCGCCTCGCCCGCGTCTTCTTCCATGGCGCCCGGACCGACCATCATTTCTTCGGAAATCAGGCCCGCACTATGGCGGATTTTATCCTCGATGACCTTGGTCATTTCCGGGTTGTCGCGCAGGAACTGCTTGGCGTTCTCGCGCCCCTGGCCGATGCGTTCGGAATTGAAGGAGAACCAGGAGCCCGATTTCTCGACGATGTTGGCCTTGACGCCCAGATCGAGAATTTCGCCCATCTTGGAAATGCCTTCACCGTACATGATGTCGAATTCGATCATCTTGAAGGGCGGGGCCATCTTGTTCTTCACGACCTTGACGCGGGTCTGGTTGCCGACAACCTCGTCCCGGTCCTTGATCGCGCCGATGCGGCGGATTTCCATGCGCACCGAAGAATAGAACTTGAGCGCGTTGCCGCCCGAAGTGGTTTCCGGGTTGCCGAACATGACGCCGATCTTCATGCGGATCTGGTTGATGAAGATGACCATGGTGTTGGATTTGGAGACGGAGGCCGTCAGCTTGCGCAGCGCCTGGCTCATGAGCCGGGCCTGCAGGCCGACGTGGGTGTCGCCCATTTCGCCTTCCAGTTCGGCCCGCGGCACCAGGGCGGCGACGGAATCGACCACCAGCACGTCGATGGCGCCGGACCGCACCAGGGTGTCGGAAATTTCCAGCGCCTGTTCGCCGGCATCGGGCTGGGAAATCAGCAGTTCCTCGACATCGACGCCGAGTTTTTTGGCATAGGCCGGATCAAGGGCGTGTTCCGCGTCGACGAAGGCGCAGGTGCCGCCGGCCTTTTGCGCCTCGGCGATTACATGCAGGGCCAGGGTCGTCTTGCCCGAGCTTTCCGGCCCGTAAATTTCAACGATGCGCCCACGCGGCAGGCCGCCGATGCCCAGGCCGATGTCCAGGCCGATGGAGCCCGTCGAGATGACCGGTGTATCCACCACCTCGCGCTGGCCGAGCCGCATGATCGAGCCCTTGCCGAACGCGCGCTCGATCTGTCCCAGCGCCGCGTCCAGGGCCTTGCTTTTATCCACGTTGTCTTTCTCCACCAAACGCAATGCCGTGTCAGCCATCTGACCTCTCCCTTATTCCATAGGCCCGTGAGCCGTTGCAATCGGGATCAATGTACGTGTTTTGTTCTCATGCACAAGAGAAAATTATAATGCATTGTAATTATTATATTATATGACATGTATTCACAATTTGTTCCGCCCGGAACCGGACTCCGGAACACATGCTTAACCGATATGGTTAACGGCAAGGCGGGGGACTCGGCTCTCTTTCACAGCACGCAATTGGCGTGATAGCTTCTCGCTCAAATTGTGCTCCTTTGAAAGGCCATCTGAATGCGCTTGTTAATCCCTTTACTCTTTGCGCCATTGCTCTCCGGCTGCGTGCTTATCGCGGCGGGATTAGTCGACGCCATTGGAGTAAGTGATCCAGCTGATGAGGCGACTGTGAACAAATTCAGAGATCTCTGTGCGGCAGGGTCAGGACTTCAAGTTCAAAAAAATGCGGAAAATGTGGAGGGGGTATTTGATAGCACCTCTAAATCGGGCTGCAGTATATGCGAGGACGCATTAGTAAAAGCGAATTACGAGTATGTTGAGTTCAAGGTGGTTCCAAATGACCCCACCGGCTTTGTGCATCCGTTCTTATTCAATCGGAGATATACGTTTGAGCCAGGCCTCTATAGGGCGACATTGAAGCCCGCCAACCACCCTGATTGTGGGATATTTTACGAGGTTCACGGAAATTATTACCCAAACAAAGAATATGCCGCCAAACACCTTGAATATGTGCACAGAAAATTGAGGGGACGTTGTATCTCGATTAACGAGATTGCTAAAGTCACGGCAGATTACGCATTCAAAGAATACAGGAGAGAAACAATAACCAAGGAAAGACTTTTCCTATATCGATCCGAATGGTCAAATTATTCCACTGGGGAACTACACGCAAAATACATCAAAGTCGTATTGAATAAGAACATCACGAGGCACGAAGCATTCTATCCCGATAAAATTTCAGAAGTTGTATCGTGTCCCGCAAAGAACAGTTCTGAATATGAACAGCCCTCAGTCGAGCGGGTCTTCATTCCCACACCCCAAAACCGCGCGAGTAATTCTTTTTCGACACCTCATTAAAGCCCCTCCGACACGATGATCTCCTTCACCTTGCCGACCAGGGTCTTGAGGGTGAACGGCTTGGGCAGGAAGTGCAGGGTGTCGTCCTTGTCGATCTGGTCCTGGAAGGCGTCCTCGGCGTAGCCGGACATAAGGATCACCTTCACATCCGGCATCTGTTCACGCAGCTGGCGGACCAGGGTGTAGCCGTCCATGCCCGGCATGACCACGTCGGAAACGATCAGGTCGATCTTGCGGTCCGTGCCGTTGATGACGTCGAGAGCGACCTCGCCGTTCTGGGCTTCCAGCACCTTATAGCCCTTGTTCCTGAGGGCGCGGGCGCCGAACATGCGGACGGCGTCCTCGTCCTCGACCAGCAGGATGGTCTCCGACCCGGTGAGGTCTTCTTCGAACAGGGGCAGTTCGGGCTCTTTCCCCTTAACCTTGCCGTTTCCTTGGCCCGCACCCTGGCCTTTGCTTTTGTCCTGGGCGACCTGTTCCGTCGCGGCGGCGGCTTCGGCGGCGGCCGCTTCCTGGGCCTGGGCGCGGGCTTCTTCGTCGGCGCGCGGGAACAGCAAGCGAAACACCGTACCCTGGCCGATCTTGCTTTCCACGGTCACATAGCCGCCCGATTGATGGATGATGCCGTATACGGTCGACAACCCCAGGCCCGTGCCCTGCCCCACTTCCTTGGTCGAGAAAAACGGCTCGAAGATGCGGTCGAGCACGTCCTTGGGGATGCCGGTGCCTTTATCTTCGACCTCGATCACCAGATAGGAGCCGACGGGAATGACCTCGCCCGATTGCTGCAGGGGGCGTTCCAAATCGCGGCGGAAGGTGCGGATCACCAGGGGCCCGCCCTCAATCATGGCGTCGCGTGCATTGACGGCCAGGTTGATAATGACCTGATCGAACTGCCCCCGGTCGGCCAGAACCTTGCCCGCCCCCCGTTCGTGTTCAAGCTTCAATTTGACCGTTTCGCCCAGAAGCCGGCGCAACAGGTTGGACAGATCGTTGAGCGCGTCTTCCGGGTCCAGCAGGTCCGGCTCCAAATTCTGCTTGCGCGAAAAGGCCAGCAACTGGCGCACCAGATTGGTGGCGCGGTGGGCGTTCTGCTTGATCTGCTGCAAGTCGTTGAAGGACGGATCGCCCGGCCCGTGGCGTTCCAGCAGCAGGTCGGTAAAGCCGATCATGGCCGTCAGCAGGTTGTTGAAATCGTGCGCCACGCCGCCCGCAAGCTGGCCCACGGCCTGCATTTTCTGGGACTGGGCGAACTGGATTTCCAGGTTCTTCTGTTCCGTGGTGTCGATGAAATGCAGGACCAGACCGGTGATGTTGCCCTTGTCGTCCTCCATGCGGGACGCAAACAAGGTCGCCGCCGCCTGCCGCCCACCGGGGGCCGCCAGGCGGATTTCCGTCTGCGTCGCCCGGGTGCGGCCCATGATCACGTCGGACAGGGCCGAGGCCACGACCTCGCGGTCTTCGGGCAGCAGGCGTTCGGCAAAGGGATGGCCCGCGACCATGTCGCGGTGCGCGCCCGCCAGGGTCAGAAACGCCCGGTTGCAGTCCATCACCCGCCCCTGACCGTCAAGCAGCGCAATTGCCACCGGCGCGTCATCGAACAGAAAGCGCAGGCGCTTGGCCGGGCCCAGGCCGCTTGTCCCCCCGCCGCTGCCGTCGTCGATCCAGGCCATGTCGCGCAGCAGGATAGAGCGCGTGTAGACCAGGGTGCCGTCCGTGGTCTCCCGATGGGTCTGCAGCAGCGATGCGGTAAATTCCGTGCCGTCGGCGGCCCGCAGGGTAACCAAGCCGTGGGCATTCTGGCCCAGGTCGTTCTCACCTTCGTCATCATCGCCGCCGGCGGCGCCGTTCACCGGGCTGGCCGAGGTCACGAATTCGGCGAAGGGCCTGCCCCCCATGGTGACCCGATCGACGCCGAGCCAGCCTGCCAGGCACGAGTTGGCGTAAACGATGCGCCCCCGCCCATCGACGGAAAACACGCCCACGGGCAAGCCGTCCAGCAGATCGGCGCGGCGGGCTTCGGCCGATTGGCGAGCGGAAAGCTGGCGTTTTTCCTCGGTAATGTCGAGGGCCCGCCATTGCACATAGCGCGCCGTGCCGTCGCCGCTATCGGAACCCGTGCCGTCATCGCCGAACGGCTCAACCCGCAGGCGGCACCACATGGGCTTGCCGTCGCGGCGCCGGCAGATCACCTCGCCGTTGCCGGCGGTGCCGTCCGATGCGGCGGCGCGCAGTTGACGGAAGACATCCTTGGACCGCCCTTGGCTATCCAACGCCCGGTCGACGTGGTTGAGAATATCGTCCACGCCCTGACCGCCGTCACCGTCCTTGAAAAACAATTCACGAAAGGCCGGGTTGGCATACATGCCGACACCGTCCCAGGTTGCGATCAGAAATCCGGCGGCGGTTTCATCGGCCGCCATCCGGATCAGCTCGCCCATGGGGCCCGCGGACGTGCGCGGGGCCGCCCGGCTCATGCGCCAGGCAGCGGCCAGCGACCCAAGGGCGGCCACGGCCAGCCCGGCACCGGCAGGCATTGCCCAGGCCCCATCCAGCCCGAACATCAGCCCCGCGGCGACCCCCAACAGGGCCGCACCGGCATTCAGGACATGTGGTGTACGTATTTGCATGCTCGCGATATCGGTGCCGGGTGATTGACGGCGAGCCTCCCTTGACGGCCCGCTTCCGGGAACAGGATTACCACTGAACTCGACCTGTCAACAGCACTCGCTGCCGTCCCTCTCCTTACCGGGGCACGGCATCGCCAGCAGCCGATCAATTGGCGAGCTTGCCCTTGAGACGCATGACGTGGCCGATGACCTCGGCCACGGCCTTGAAGTGTTCGGGTGGGATTTCCTCGTCCAGTTCCACGGAGCTGTACAAAGCCCGTGCAAGCGGCGGGTTTTCAACGATTGTGATTTCGTTTTCTTCGGCGATTTCACGGATTTTCAAGGCCAGATGGTCCTGCCCCTTGGCGACGACCTTGGGCGCCGGCATGGTCTCCATCTTGTATTCCAGCGCAACCGCGAAGTGGGTCGGATTGGTGATGACCACATCCGCCTGAGGTACCGCCGCCATCATGCGCTTGCGCGCCCGTTCCATTCTGATCTGCCGGATTCGCGCCTTGATCTGGGGGTCGCCGTCGGTCTGCTTCTGCTCTTCCTTAATGTCGTTCATCGACATCCGCATCTGCTTCATGAAGATGGCGCGCTGATAGATGTAATCAAGCGCGGCAATCACGGTCATGACACCGATGGAGGCAATCGCCATCAGGATGGCGATCTCGTGAATCCGTTCAAGGGCGGCGAACGTCGATACCGCGGGCAGCATTTCCAAGTCGTGCAGCATCGGGATCGCCAACCCAAAAGAGACCAAAGAGACAAAGGAGAGCTTGAGAATGCCTTTGAAAAACTCCATCAGACCCTGGCTGGAGAACAGCCGTTTAAAACCGCTTAGTGGGTTGATTTTACTTGGTTTCGGCGTAATTTTCTTAGGCGCCCAAACCAATCCGAACTGCCCGATATTGGCCAGAACGGCAAGCACCACGAACATGCCCATGGCAGGCGCCAGGATGATCCCGATCTCCATCGCAACGCTGGAAAACAACAGCCGCAAATGTTCGAAATCCGTCGGGATCGAATAGGAAGAGGCAACAAACCGCCGCCCGATCGCCGTGATGTCGCGGGCCATGGCCGGTGCCAGGAACATCAACATCCCCGCACCGCCGATCAGCACCATCCAGCTTTTGATTTCCTGGGATTGGGCGACCTGGCCTTCGCTGCGCGCTTTCGATAGCTTTCGGTCGGTCGGCTCTTCGGTTTTTTGTGAGTCGTCTTCTTCAGCCATATCTCACACGCTGTCTTCCGGCCCTAGCCCAGGAAAACCGCGTACCCTTCCTGGAAACGGTTGAGGAACACCAGCATGATCGAAGAGAACACGATCATCAGGGCGCCGAGTTGGACCGTAAGTTGGATCGGCAGGCCGAAGAAGAACACCGGCAATTGCGGCATCAGACGGCCCAACACACCAAGCCCGATATAATAGACCATGGCGATCACCAGGAACGGGATCGACAACTGGAATCCAAGGGCGAAGCTGTCCGCCACACGGCGCGCCAGCATCAATGCCATATCGCCCATTGCGACCCCTTCGCCGGGCACGAACAGATTGTAGGAATCAGCGACCACCACGAAATAAACATGATGACTGTCGGTCACGAAAATCATCACCAACCCGGCGATCGTCAGTAAGTTGGCGATGACGGAGCTTTGCTGTTCGGAAATCGGATCCTGAATAAGGGCGTTGGCCATGGCGGCAAACAACGCAATCAACGATCCCGCAGTTTGCAGCGCTCCGACAAGAACCACCGCAATTCCCCCCAGGAATAAGCCGACGATGATTTCGCCGGCGATCAGCAAAAACAACAACCAAGGTGAATCGGGGGGTGCCGGCAGGTTTTCCGCCAGCACCGGCGTCATCACCACGGCGACGACAGTCGCCAGAACAACACGAAACCGTGCGGTCACATAGGCCGCGGCAATACCCGGGATGATCGACATCATGGCACCCACCCGGGCAAGAACGAGCAGGAATGCGAAAAGGTTGAGTTTGACGAGTTCTTCCAGCATGACGCCGTTCTTCGCCCCCTACATTGACGCGATGCGGTCAAACAGGGTGTCGGCAAAGGTCGTCACCGAAGTGATCATGAACGGCAGCAAAACGACGATGCTGATAAAGATCACGATGATCTTAGGAACAAACGTCAGGGTCATTTCCTGAATCGTCGTAAGCGCCTGAAAAAGGGCAATAATCAGACCACTAAGCAAGCCCAGAAACATGATCGGGCCGGCCACCTTGATAACCACCCACATGGCGTTCCGGCCGACATCAATGACATCTACTTCATTCATCTTGGGTTCATTCGTCCGGCACTTCGCTTAATTGGGCGGCTTCCGGTATCCCGCCGAAACGGGATTACACCGGCATCCGGATGATATCCTTATAGGCCTCCAGAACCTTGTCGCGAACATTGACCACCGTCTGCAGGGTCATTTCCGCTTCGGCCACGGCGGTCACCACCTGGGTGATATCGGCCCGGTCGTTGATGGCATTGATCGACATCGTTTCCGAACGCTCGCCGATCTTGCGAGCTTCCATGATGGCGCTGCGCACCAGGTCGCCGAACTCTTCCTGTCCCCCACCCGATGCGGATCCGGCTTCCGCCCGGCTTCCGGAGATTTGCTCGCGGGCCGCACGCTGATAAGCATTGAGCGCCTGGTGAATATTGAAATCGGCGGTCGTGGTCATTGTTTTGCTCCCGTTCTAGGCCCGCTGGGGCCCGGTCCGCGTTGGGACCTTAAACTTAATGCGGCCGCTAATTGGACCGCAGCACGTCGATGACGCTGTTCAGCATCGTTTTCGACGACTTGATCAAATTCAGATTGGCTTCGTAGGACCGCTGGGCCTCGCGCATATCCATCATTTCGATCATCGTGCTGACATTGGGTGTCTGCACGTATCCGTCCTGGTCCGCCGCCGGGTGGGACGGATCGTACTTCTTGCCGAAATCGGACATATCCTTGTGCAAGCGGTGCACCTGGACCGTCTCGACGCCGACGGACTTGTCCAGTTCGTTCTTGAACGTGACCAGCTTGCGCCGATACGGGTTTTCACCCGGACGCTGCGGCAAGCTGTCCGCGTTGGCGATATTCTGGGAAATGACGCGCAGGCGTGTGCCCTGCACGCGCATGCCCGCACTGGAAATGCGGATCGTCTTGATGATGTCGTCCATTGGGGCTTTCGCCTCCGTTGTTCGTTTACCGATCGAGCAAGGGTTCTTCCTTTGTCCGACGGCGATGGATTGGACGACTTTCTGTCGAGATTCCCGTTCCAGGTTCGCCGTGGCCGTACGGCCCCGTCTGTTTTCGACGCACGCGCCTAGCGCGAGCGGCTCGCCATTTTCAGCATTTCCATATGCTTTTTATAAAGTTCCGTTGTCAGGCGGTGGTTCGTCTGCGATTCCGATACCTTACCCATCTGCTCCTCAAGCACGACCGAATTGCCGTTGGGTGAGGTTTCGAAGGGATGGCGCGGTTCTTCGACGAAGAAATCTCGGATGCGCTTGCGCTTCCCGCCCAGTTGACTGGTGTCGGTGGTCACCATGTTCAACTGCGCCGATTCCCGGCGAAGCAACTCGCGGAATTCGTATGGCTTCAGATCCTTCGCCTTGTAATCGGGCGTGTCTGAATTGGAGATGTTCTGCGCCAGAATTTCCTGGCGCTGGCCAAGCCAGTTGAGGCGTTTCTTAACAGCTGCGAAGAGGGTCAAATCCATCTGCGCGCGGCCCCTTGATCTGCCGGTATCCGGCGGTTGTCCCCTGGTCCCGCCGGCTGGTCAAAGCCTTGGGAACCGTCCTGCTAGGCATTATCTGCCGGGTTCCTTAACAACCCATTAAGTCTTTGGATCGCCCCAAAACACCCAAGGATCAGCCAATAAATTATTGATTCCGAACCGGAAACCGGCACCTGCCGTAATCATTTGTTAAACCGCCGACCGTTAGGATCGGACGAATCCGGCAATTCTTGCCGAGCCAGACAGCATTGCGCATCCAGCAGGACTTTTGCTTCGTGAACGCAGACAACCCGAAAGACCCGATCGGCGACGATCAACCGGAAGGCAATATCCGGCGTATTCCCGACACCAAGGATGCGATCGCCGTAGCGTTGGCGGAAGGCGCGGCGCCGGGCAAGGCCCCCAACGTCGTCGCTGGGGGACGGGGGCGCGTGGCGGAGCAAATTCTGCAGATCGCCTTCGCCAACGGCATCAAGGTACGCGAGGATGCAGACCTAGCGCAGCTCCTGACCACCATCGACATGGAAGAAGAAATTCCGGCCGAAGCCTTCGCCGCTGTTGCCGAAATTCTCATCTACCTATACCGGGCGAACGGCGCCGATGACCTGGAAGGCCTGAGCCGGGAAGACATCGTCCGCGAATGGATGGGGGAATCCCCGGAATGAGCGATAGCGGCAAAAACGGCTCAACCGAACAATCGACCGTGGCGCTTGAAGGCGCCATGGCGGAGATCGAAACGATGATCCTGAACGCACGCCGCGCGCTGGCCAGGGGGGAACTGCTCGACATGACCCCGTTGGGCGAGCACGTGGCCAGCTTGTGCGAGAACGTCCGATCCATGGCTCTGACGTCTTCAAATCCGGACGCCATCCGCGAACGGTTGGAAAAGATGGTTTTGGACCTGAACCAGCTTGAAGAGCAAATCCGGGCCCGCGCGGATTTCGAACCCGACGACGGCGCAAGAGGCAAGGATTAAGCCGATGGATATGGACGGTTATTTCCGCTTCATTCTGGCCTTGGTCTTCGTTCTGGGCCTGATCGCCGTATTGGCCGCCATGGCTCGGAAAGCCGGCTGGGGCTTCCCTTCAACGGCAATCAAACGCGCCGGGAACCGGCGCCTTGGTGTGGTCGAGGTCACCCCCCTGGACGGGCGGCGCAGATTGATCCTGGTGCGCCGCGACGATGTCGAACACCTGCTGCTGATTGGGCCCACGTCCGAACTGGTCATCGAAGCCGGCATCCCCGGTAACGGCAGTGCTGACCGAACCGACAGCACAAGCTTCAAGAACACACTGGAAACCGTGTCCCGTCCGCCCTCGCAAATCGACGGCCCGGAGGGCGCGACATGAAGCGCATCTTCACCCGCAAAAAACGCAACCCCCTCGCCCATCCCCTCGTGATGCTCCTGGTGGTAATCGGGGCGGCCTGCGCGGTTTATCTGGGGCTTTCGCTGCTCAGCGAACCCGCATTCGCGCAGGCGATCACCTTAGACCTTGGCGAAGAAGGCGGCGACACCACGGGGCGCATCATTCAGATGCTGATCCTGATCACGGTGCTGAGCGTCGCACCGTCGATCCTGATCATGGTCACGTCTTTCGTAAGAATCGTGGTCGTCCTCAGCTTTCTGCGAACAGCCATGGGCACACAGCAGACACCGCCCAACCAAGTCCTGATCGGTTTGGCCATGTTCCTGACTTTTTTCATCATGCAGCCGACATTCGAAAAAGCCTGGGACGCCGGCATCAATCCGGTGATCAACGGAAATATGGACGAGTTGGAGGGCTTCAACCGTGCCATCGTTCCGTTCAAGGACTTCATGATGCGCCATGTCCGCGAACGCGATTTGTTGCTGTTCACGGAAATCGCGCGCATACCCGACGCGGAAGTCCGAGAAAACGTGCCCATACGGATTTTGATCCCCGCCTATCTGATTTCGGAACTCAAACGCGCGTTTGAAATTGGCTTCCTGCTGTTCGTACCTTTTCTGATCATCGATATGGTCGTTGCATCGGTCCTGATGTCGATGGGCATGATGATGCTGCCGCCGGTTATTATCGCCCTGCCGTTCAAGATCATTTTCTTCGTGCTGGTGGACGGCTGGTACATGACCGTGGGGTCGCTGGTCAAAAGCTTCGGCGCCGGATAGCCGTACACTCAGGCTCCGCCGGGGCTTCCCCCAGTCGACACCTAACCGGCCCCTTTCCGTTAAAAACACCATCCTAAGGTGTGGAATTGTGATCGCCATCACTTTCCAACGCATGTTGCATATAAGACAGTATCGCTTGGCTGTTTCGGCAGCCGAAAACGATTTGATTATGGGCACGTATGGTCTCCTACCGCCCGCAATCGAACGTAGCTTGGGGTTGAGCAACCCGCGGCCGGCGCAGGTCGCACAAAATGAACGGGGACAACGATGATTTTCCGACTTGTACGATCGGCCGCAATCACGGCCGTATTTCTATTGATCTGCCTGCCCGCCATGGCGCAGCAGCCAGCAGGCACCATCGAACGCCAAAAAGGTGATGCGTCGCGCAGCCTTTCGGGTTCAACGGCATCTTTATCCGAAGGTGCCGCGGTATTCTCGGGTGATACGGTAAAAACCGGTGCCGGATCACGCTTGGTGATCCGTTTTTCCGACGGCTCGTCCCTGACCCTGGGCGAGAAGGCAGAAATGCTGATCGACGAAATGGTGTTCGATGCCGATGCGACGGGACCGTCCGTCGGCCGCCAAGCCCTGCTTATGACGGTCGGCGTGTTCCGCTACACCTCGGGCCAAATCGGCAAGACCAGCCTGTCTCAGGTCGTGTTCGGCACACCCGTCGCGACCATCGGTATCCGCGGCACGGAATTCGTCGGCGGCGAACTGACCGTCGGCATGCCCCCGGGCCAACCCCATTACGGGTTCCAAATTCAAGAAGGTGCCATTCAGGTCATTACGCCCCAAGGCAGCGTCATCTTGGATGAACCGGGCGAAGGCACTTTCCTGCCGTTGGCCGGCGGGCGTCCGCCGACGCCGGTCCGTCAATGGACAGCGGAAGAAGCCGCCGAAGCGCAGGCGCTTCTCGCCTTCTAAAGATCGCCTAATCCGCAAAAAAGGGCGGCATATGCCGCCCTTTTTTTATACCGCGCGCCTCAAATCCGTCGGGTTGACGCCGAACTGCCGATGAAAGGCACGGGCCAGAGCTTCGGAACTGGCATAACCATAGCGCCGGGCAACGACCTGAACACGGGCACCACGATCCATATCCTGACGCGCCAGGGTCATACGCCAGCGGCGCAGGTAACTTTGCGGGGTTTCACCGACCGCGGCCCGGAAGGCATCGGCAAACCGCGACAACGACATCCCCGCCATCACCGCAAGGTCGCTGTTTGTCCAAGACCGGCCCGGGTCTTCATGTATTGCCGAAATTGCCCGTGACAGCCGCGCGTCCGCCAACCCGGCGAGGATACCCGGCTCGGTCGCCCCCTGTTCAATCTGCTGGCGCATCAGGCGGATGACCAGAACTTCCGCCAGCCGCTCCAACACCGTGTTCGATCCGCACCGCCGCCCTTCTTCTTCCGCCAGAAACACGCTCAACAAAGCGCGGGTTTCGGTGTCACGAATGGGCAGGGATACAATCGCCGGCAATGCCGCCATCAGGGGGTTGGAGCCGCCGCCCCAATCGATGTCACATGCCGCCAGCGATGCCTCGCCGAGTTGCACGACGGGAACCCCACCACGTGTGCGAATTTCGACCCGTCCAGGTTCCATTGTCTCCGCATCACCGAACACAGCCATATTGCCCGAGCCCAAAGGCGCACGATGCACCCTCAGGTCAAAGCGGTTTATCAGGGCGGAAAGTCGATCGGGGCGGTCCGGCATTGGCATGATACGGTCGTCATGATCAATTATTTTGGATTTTAACGACTATAGCTCCTGATACCTTGATCGTCACCGGGAATTGCCACTTCGGCTTTTCCCATCCGCACCCATTCTCACCATTCATCTGACCGATTTGAACGAGGACATTCGACAATGCTTATCCCACGTCAAAAGACACCGGACCTGACCGTCCAGACGCTATCCGGCGAAACCTTCGACCTTGCCAGCGAATCTTCGGAGCGGGGTACCGTGATCTGCTTTTATCGGGGGCTTCACTGCCCGATCTGCGCCAATTATCTAACTGAATTCGAAAAGCAAGCGCCTGAGTTCGCCAAACGCGGCGTGGGCACCATCGCCATTTCCAGCGACGGCCAGGAACGGACCCAGGCCATGGCCGACAAGGTCGCCGCCGATACATTGCGCTTCGGTTATGGCCTGGAACTCAGCAAGGCCAAGGAATGGGGGCTTTATATCTCGACGTCACGGGGCAAAACCTCGATCGGCATCGAGGAGCCGGAACTGTTTTCCGAGCCGGGCCTGTTCATGGTCTCGCCGGATCAGTCCCTTTATTACGGCTCAGTCCAGACCATGCCGTTTGTCCGCCCACATTTTTCCGAACTGGTTGCGGCGCTCGATTTCGCCATTGAACGGAACTATCCCGCCCGCGGCGAATACACAGGCGCGGTCTGACGCATATACCGGCAATCGGCTGCCACGAGGCGGCCAAAAGAACGGCCCGGCTTTCTTTCGAAGGCCGGGCCTCAATTTATTTGGCTGAATCAAACGCAGATGGTCCGCTGGCGATTAAGCCGTGCTAATTCAGGGCGCTCAGCGGATCTTTCTCCAGACGCTCGCGATAGGCGGTCAGGAAGGATTTGAAGTTCTGAGCCACGGCAACCCGTTGATCGATGCTCCCCGGTGCGATCAGTCCCATTGAAGGACGTTCCGCGATCAACCTGAAGGCCCGCGCAAACTCCGTATTCGCCATCGCCGGGCCAAAGTTCGTCCGAATGCGCGCCAGACCGCGCTCGTTACCGCTTAAGGTCATGGCGGTTGCCAAATTCAGCATGTGGCGGGCCTGAGCACGGCTCAAAACCTCGCCCCGGCGCGCACCGCTTTCCGTGATCACACGTTGAAGTGCCTGTGTGGCATCGACCCAATTCCCCATGGTCCAATAGATTTCCGAACGCAGAAGTTCGCCCTCAAGGGTCAGATCCTTTTCGATTTGGGCAAGACCGTCGGCAAAACGCTTCTGTCCCATCAGAGCCTGAGCCAATAGATGGCTGCGTTGTTGCGCCAGTTCCGGCGTCAAGCCCCCGGTTTCGGTTGCACGAATGACCCGTTCCGCATCCGTATACTTTCGCGCCAAAAGATGGATCAAAGAAAGGCGGGCACCGACCCTCGCCCGATCTGCCCCCTGCAGACGGAATTTGATCTGACCTTCAAGCAATGCCGCCGCCTGATCCAACAGATCGACCCCGACCAGCCGATCGGCAAGCTTCTGAATCATGGCATCGCCGCGCCCGCCGGCAGGCGTCAGTTCTTTGAACTCTTCATAGATGGCGATTGCCGTCACCGGTGGCAGCGTATCAGCTTTGTCCTCCAAATAAAGGCTGTTGAAGGTATCCGACATCAGCTTGGTGACGTCTTTTGCTTCCGGGTAATCGCGGAAATGGGTTGCCGCCTGACGCAAGGTCTGCAGCGCATCACGGTATTTATCCTGTTCCAGATAAAGCGCGCCCAGGCGCCGCAGCAATTCGAACTCGCGGTTGTCACCGCGCCAGGCGAAACGCTGCTTTTCAAGTTCTTCCGTGGCTTCGCGCTTGGTCATGCGGTCCAGGCGCAACAGCAGCTCCGTCCTTGACCGCGCGGCGCGGAACCGGGCCAGGCGGTCCGGGCTGTCCATGACCTCTTCCCAAAGCGAAACAGCGCCGTCGAAGTCCCCTTCCAGTTCGGCAAGACGTCCCTGCACGAATTTGATCTGGGCTTCCTGCCGCCGGTTGGGATTGTCTGCCAACAGGGTCGAAATCAACGTTTCCGCCGTGCGCACGTCGCCGATTTCGACAACTGCCTCGGCGATGATCGCCGACAATTTGAAGCGCAACTGTTTGGGATAAGGCCTGACAAGGGAGCCGGACCGGCGCAGTTCGATCGATGCCCCGTTCAGGTCTCCGCGTCCCGCCTGCACGATCGCGCGCCAAAGCTCACCCTCGTCACTGCCGTTGAGGTTTTCATGATACAGATCCTTCTCTGCATCTTCGATGCGTCCCAACAAAAATTGCGTGCCGCCGTGCAGAAGCCGCCATTCACGATCCTGGGCCAGGGAAGGTTGAACCTGAAGCGCCCGATCAAGCACACCCAAGGCCTCTGCCGCATAGGCATTTGCGAAATAGAATCTGGCCAGGTTCATGCGCGCTTCCTGCTGACCGCTTTTTGGCGCCGTGGCGATGGCTTGTTCCAGGATCGCCCGGGTCTGAAGGATCGCCGCATCATTGGGCGTATCCCATTTCTCCAAATCGAGCACCCGGACCAACGGGCGCATTGCCGCCATCCGCGCACTCGCGGCCAGTTCCTGCGACACCGGCGAAAAGCGCAGCGGGAACGTCGGTGCGGCGCTGGCGATTTCGATCCCCTGACGCAATGACCGGACCCGAACATCATCGATTTTGGGCGTAACGGCGACGCCCTGGATGGTCGGAAGAATCTCGAACTGCGGATAGTTATAGGTACCCGCAACCCCGTGACCCAAGGGGATCGACGGGATCACCAACATGTTGTCGCCGACGATCGGATCCGTCAGGGGAATAACCTTGCCCGGCTCCGGCAGCGGCATGAAGATGCGCGCCCCGATCGGTGAATCGGTCTGGGCCTGAACTTCCAGGGGAATTTTAGGTGTCACATCCTGTGCACGGAAATCAATCAGCCATGCCAAACCGTCCCTGCGCATGGAGGGATTAACATCCTTCGCCGTGGTCATCCGCAGCACCGTGGCCTGCGGGATATAAACCTGTTGCAGGGTAGAAATGACATCACCGCCGGCTTCTTGCAGGGCCGGGACGTTGACGTTCGTGCGCTTATCGAAAATCAGCCACAGATGATCGTTCCGCCGGAAAACCGCGGCGGCGACCGGCTCGGCCCAATCGAAACGAAGCGTCACTGTCCCTTCTTCACCCTTGGCGACGGACAATTGTGCATTCGGGGCCGGACCGGCGGGGACCTCTGCCTGGGCGGCCGATCCGCCAGCGGCACCGCCCGAGGCCTGGGCGGAAGCACTGGCGGTCGCCGGGGGCGGCGTGAGACCGCTGGCGGCAGTCCCAGCCGCCGTCGCGGCAGGCGGGGTCAGGGAGAGCGGTTGTCCTCCCGAAGGCAGTGTTGGCGCGGTCTTGGTGGACGGCGCGGGTTTCACACCCGGTAATTGCGCGGCCCGTTGACCTTGGGGCAATTGCCTGGCGCCCTGGGTTGCCGCCCCTTTCGTGCCTGCCGTAACTTGGTTCGCCGCCGCCTGTTTCGGCGCCGGAGCTTGTGGCGGCGTCAATGCCTGCGCGGCCACGGGTGCTTTCGCGGGGGCCGTTTTTACCGGCGGTGTCGGTTCGGCCTTGGCCGCTTCTTGCGGCGCAGGCTGAGGCTTGGCAGCTTCCGTTTTCTCTGCCGTTTTCTGCTCGGCCCCGGGAACGGTCACACTGGCCGGGACGGAGACCGGCTCGCGCCAGGGCGACGGTTCACGAACATCGATGGCAACCTTGGTGCCGGCGTAAAAATCTCGGACCGTGGAATTGGGCGGCACGGCAATAACGACGACGGTGCGTCCGCCGGCCGTGGCCGAACGCATACCGCCGACAAACAGCGGCGGATTGCGGTTGATGTCCCCATCGTCGATCTGTGCGCCGGCTTCAAACGTGATGGTGACCAGACCGCCATCCTTGGACAGCTTGTAGGGAACCTTGTTCCTCCAATCAAACACCACCCGGGTAAAAGTCGCATGCCCCCCCGCGCGCACGTTGACCTGCGCCAATCCCTGCGCCGAGACATCGGCGGTGGAACCCGCCCATAGCACCAGGGCACATATCAACGCCGCCCAAACAGCGGGAACACCGGTCCACAGACGGGCCATTATCTGAGCCCCCCCGAGGTCGGGAACACCACGATATCCACGCGCCGCCCCATCAACTGACGCTGGACCTGTGACATGGGCGGAAGTTGATCATATCGGCTGTCCGAGTATCCAAAGGCGACAATAGGTTCCGCGTATCCGGCGGCACGAAGTTGGTTGGCAACGGCCGCCGCACGGGCCGTCGACAGTTCCCAATTAGAGGCATAATCGCCCCCCTGCACGGGCGACGGATCCGAATGACCGTTCACGCCCAATTGGTTGGCGATGGTGCTGAGTGCGCCGCCAAGCCGAAACAAAGCATCGCGCGCCCGGTCCGTCATGACCGCACGTCCGGCTTCAAACAATAAATCCCCAGGCAAGGCCAGGACCAATCTGTCCTCCAACCGCATGAACTGCGTCAATTTTAACAGTTCGTCGCCTTCAATCTTTTCCCGTAGCACGGATGTTAGATAATCCAGGTTAATGGCGCGTTTACGGAACACCGTCGCGATGTTGTGCGTCGCCGTCGATGAAATCGGCGTTTTGACCTCTTCCGGCGCCAGACTTTGCGACAAGGAATCGATCACGTTGTCCCATCGGTCCAATTTGACGTTGGACATGGAAAACAGCATGACGAAGAACGTCAGCATCAGCGAAACCAGATCCGTGAACGTCAACAGCCACATTTGCGCCGATTTACGGTCGCGGGCCAAATCCCTATCCGAGCGCCGGGGCATCAACATCGCCCCCCCTAACCGTCGCCGTCCGAATGGAACTGCAGGCGTGTTTCTTCTTCGCGCCGGATATAGAACCACATTGTAACATCATTTGGGTCGCCGGGCTCGATCCCGATGGCGATGCTGTCGGGCGGCAGCCCGCGAGCCGACATTTCCCGGGCGAAAGCCCCCGCCCGCGCCAGTTCCAGGGTCTGCGACTGCGGCAATCCGCCGTCGTCCCGAATGCGGGAGCCGATGATGAACTCAAGATCGAAGCGAAGCCCCGGCGGGCGGCCACTGGCGGCGGCGACAATCCGGTCCATCAATTCGAACTGCGATGGCTGAATGCGGGCTTGGCCTTCGACGAACAACGTGCTGGCGGGAATTTGAACCTGCATCAGCCGCCCGGGATGCACGACCTTGACCTTGGCCACCTGCAGGGCGGCGGCAAAGATATCGCTGACGGTCTCTTGATACTGCTGGCCGGCGATCATCTCCCCTTCTTTGGACTTGAAGCGGGTCGGGTCCGTTGACGGCGGCACGATCGAGGTGAAGGTCGACGTCAGGCTGTCCATCACAGATTTGGTCTTGACCTCTTCCAAGGTGGAAATGGTCACCATCAGGATGAAAAATGCCAGCACCAACAGGAACAACGACAGAAACAGCGCGGGTGTATTAGATCCGTGCTCGGGCTCCGGTATCGGCGGAAGGAAATTGCGCTCAGCCATGACCGGATTCTACCAGAAATCTGGTAAAGACGGCCTTACCAAACCGGGGAAAACAGCGTCTATGATTTAAGGAAATACGATCAGTCGAAACTTGCCAAAAGCGCGTCGATATCGTCCTGGGACATGGCCTCTTCCTTCATCTGCGGGCCATGCAGCAGATCTTCATCCGCAGGCAGTTCTTCTTCGACCGGCGGTTCTTCAGCCTTGGGATTGGCCGCCTTGTACTTGGAAATTTCATCGCCGAACGCGGTCAACAGGGCATCGACCTTTTCTTCGATATGCTGCAGCGCGCCGACAACCTTGGTGATGCGCTGTCCCGTAATGTCCTGGAATCCGCAGGCTTCGTAGATTTTCGTCGTCGCATCCATCAGCTTATCGGCATTCTTGCCTTTGAGCTTGGACATGACGTCTTCAATCTCGCCGACGGCATCCATGATCGAATTGGTCGCTTCGGCCGTCGCATCGACGATCGCATCCAATTCATCGGCGGCTTTGGGAATGAACTCATCCTTGACCTCGTCTGGCCGAAGTGCCGCGATATCGGTCTTCGCTTCGGAGATGAAGCGCGAAAGACTTTCCAGTTCTTCGTAGAGTTTCACATCGACGGCGGACAGGTCTCCCTGCATGGTGGCCAAGATCGCCTCCACCACCTCCGCCACTTCATCGACCTTGACCGTGCCGCCAGGGTCCTTCCCCAACTCCTGGAGACGAGCGGCCAACTCGGGATCGACCGAGTCTGTCGCCATATTCAGTCTCCTCAGAACTCGCCGAGGACGCTGGTCAACTTACCTTTGAGCGTTTCGGCGTTGAAGGGTTTGACGATGTAGTTGGACACACCGGCTTCCTTGGCCGCGATCACGTTCTCTGACTTACTTTCAGCCGTGATCATGACAAACGGAATGTGTTTCAACTTCTCGTCGGCGCGAACCTCGCGCAGCAATTGAATTCCGGTCATTGGCTCCATGTTCCAATCGGAAATGACCAAGCCGAATGACTTCGCCCGAAGCTTCTTGAGCGCTTCCGATCCGTCGGACGCCTCATCAATGTTCTTGAAATTCAACTGACGCAGTAGATTGCGCAGAATCCTAAGCATGGTCTGATAATCATCCACGATCAGGACGTTCATATTCAGGTCGACAGCCATCTGTTACTCCGTGCTTTGCGCAGGGGAATTTATGATTATATCCTCAGTATCAGGCAGTTTATTCAAGGTAGGAGGCAGGGCAAGCGTTTTTCCGCTTATAGGTCTATGGTCATAGCCGGAAAAAACGATCAGTTGCCCTGGTCCAGGCCCTCGCGCGGCAGGGAACGAAGGTCTCGCAACTGCACCGTAACCTCACGGGCTTTTTCGGGATCCATCTTGGCCATCACGGGTGCGAGCTTGCGTTCTTTCATACGCTGGGCGACTTCAAGCAGCGTATCCATCTCAAGATCTTCGAAAATACGCGCCGCATCCTTGGGCTTCATGCTCTCGTAGATTTTGACGAGGCTGGCCATTTTATTTTCCTGCTGTTCATCGAACACCTTGATCCGGTTATCGATTTCCGACTGCAGGTTCTTGAGATCAGCGATCTTGCGGTCGATCCGGGCTTCCGCGGCCGTCAACATGCCGGTCCGCACCTGAAGTTCCTGTTCGCGGGCTTCGATCTCGCGCCGACGGTCCGCCAAACGCTGCAGCAGGTCGATTTCCTGCGGGGTCAGCAAGGTGGGGTCATCGGTGATCAGTCTGGATTGGCCGGCATCACCGCCAGGGACCGCAACGCCTGCATTGGGATCGGCCGGGCCCGGCACGGATGCCTGTTCACCAGCGCCCGCCTGACCTGCCGGTGCCGGCGGCTCGCCGGGTTGGGCGGCGGGCGGCTGATCACCTTGTGCGGGTGCGGGCGGCGTTTCCGTCTGCGCTTCCGCGCCGGCGACCTGAATGGCGTCTTTTTTCAATCCGTCGACGCTGTTCCAAATGTCGCCGATTTTCACCGTCAGCAACATCGAAGCGACAAAGATCGTCACCGGCAAGAAACGGAATTTACTAAACAGGTTCATTCAAGCGTCCGTCAGGTCCATGTCCGCCCCGGAATTTTAGGGCATCTGGATGATAATGTAACCGCCCGGCCGTCAGTTGGCCGACCGAATGGCTTTCAGCAAGGCACGTTCCGCTTCGGAACGGGGCGAACCGGCCTTCTTCCCGCCGGCCACGGCCGCGGGAACCATCGCACCTTCGTCCTCGGCATCCGCCGGTGACACCTTCGGCGCCGGGCGCTGGCGCACGGGTTCGACCACTTCCAAGGGATCCGCCGTTTCCACGGCAGCACCGCCTTTGCCCGAATGTTCATCACGGGCCAGGCGCACGTTTTCTTCAAGACGGTCCGCAGCAATCGTGCCGCGATCGACCAGGAACACCAAGTCGTCACGCAGGCTTTCCGCCTTGGATAATTGATCCTGCAGGGCGTCGGAGGCAATTCTCAGGTCGCCGATGCTATCGGTCGCACGGGTCGTCGCGTCGTTGAACGTGGCGGCAAGTTTTTCCATCTGCTCGCGGTTGCCGCGAAACCGGGTCAAACGCCGGTTCAGCATCACCGAGTACCAGATCATGACCACAAGCAGGAAGGCCAGAACGATTTCAAGCGTCAATGAAAATGAAAAGGTCACCGTCTTGTCTCTCCGTCCCCTGGGTTGCCGTCCGTTCCGTATGCCGGAACCGGGGTATCTCGTGACGCCAGTCTAATCCCGAGGTTCTGAACGAATTGCTAACCCCGGGCGCAAAAATTGATGATCAGGACGTCTTTGGCGCGCGGTCGATACGATCTTCGATCCGCACCGCGATCCGCCCGCCTTTCCGGCCCATGCGCCCGATATAAAGCGGCACGTTGCCGCAGGACAGCATGACCGGGCTGTCCGGGGTCGCGTTGAGCATCATTTGCGAGCCTTCCTTAAGGTCGAACACCTTCTGCAAGGTCGTGACCTGCTGATCGATGACCGCTTCCAGGTCGACTTCGGTCATCCAAAGCTCTTCCGCCAAGTGGGTTTCCCAGATGGAGTCGCGGCCAAATTTTTCGCCCATGAACATCTGCAGCAGAAGTTCACGAACTGGCTCCAGGGTCGCGTAGGGCAGCAACAGTTCCAGGCGGCCGCCGCGGTCTTCCATGTCGATACGCAGGCGCGTCACGATCGCCGCGTTCGACGGGCGGGAAATGGTCGCGAACCGGGGGTTGGTTTCCAGCCGGTCGAACCGGAAGGTCACCGGGCTGAGCGGCTCGAACGCCGCCGACAAATCGGTCAGCATGACGTGGATCATGCGCTCGACCAGGGAGCGTTCGATCGTGGTGTAGGGACGGCCTTCGATACGCATCGCCGCCGTGCCGCGCCGCCCGCCCAAAAGAACGTCAACGATGGAATAGATAAGGGAACTATCGACCGTAATCAGGCCGAAGTTGTCCCATTCCTCGGCCTTGAACACGCTGAGCATGGCCGGCAGGGGGATCGAGTTCAGGTAATCACCGAACCGGATGGACGCGATGTTATCAAGTGAGACTTCAACGTTATCCGAGGTGAAGTTACGCAAGCTGGTCGACATCAATCGCACGAGGCGGTCGAACACGACCTCGAGCATCGGCAGACGTTCGTACGAAACCAGGGCCGAGGACAGGATCGCCTGAATGCCCGATTTCTCGGTGCCTTCTTCGTGGCTGTCGTCAAACCCCAGCAGGCTGTCGATTTCGTCCTGGTTAAGGACGCGGGTGGCTTCCGGGGCGGCCATGCCGACGTCGGTCGAACCGCCATCGCCGTCGCCGCCCATCATAGCTTCCCATTCGGCGGCCAGTTCGTCCTGCTCGTCGCCGTCACCGCCGCCTTCGCCGCCACCTTCACCGTCGCCGCCCATGGCGGCTTCCCATTCAGCGGCCATTGCGTCTTGATCGTCAGCCGGGCTCGTCATTCGTCACATCCCTTGCACGCTTAAAGTCTACTGAACCAGCATTTCCTTGAACAGAACGTCCCTGACCTGGGCCGGAGCCGTCGCCGCCCGAACCCTGCGTAACAGTTCCTCGCGCAGCCGGTACATGCCGGCCGATCCTTGCAGATCCTCGATCCTTAGTTCACGCAGATAGACCTGGAAATTGTCCATCACGCGATCCTTGACCGCATCGATCACCAATTTGTCCTGTTCGGTCGCCACTTCGAGCGACACCTTCATCTTCAAGAACTGGGATTTACGCCCCGAGGTATTCAGGTTGACCAGGACCTCCGGCAGGTCGTGGAACAGTCCCACGCCCTCGGGGGCCTCGCCTTCGGCCACGGTGCCGCCTTCCTCGCCTGTAATCATGGCGATGACGGGCTCCAAAAGCCCGGTGAAGAATGCCGCAGCAGCACCCCCTACAACCAGCAGGAGGATCGCGACGATGATGATGAGCTTTTTCTTCTTACTCTTGGAGGCGCCCTCTCCGGCTCCCTCCTCGCCCTCTAAGTCTTCATCGTCCGCGCCGCCGACCTCTTCATTTTCCAGATCGTCGTCGTCATCAGCCATGTTCGGGGTAACCGTTTCCTAACGTCCTGATCCCAAGTCCCAAAACTTTAAATTCAGGTCGTTAACAAGTCGTTGAGGCGGAGAAATGACAGCCCTGCCGTTCAGGGGGCTTTCCAATGCGCGCAGCGGCCAAGAGGCATACCCGCGCTTAAATTTCGCCCATGTCATTTCCGGGCCATCATATCAAACCCCTGCCCTCCCCAGCAATGACGCGCCATAGGCAAGAAATACCCGGCAAAGGCTTCCCCGACAGGCCGGTTTTTCCCGGCTAAATCATCAGAAAAATACACTCAATACATTGATTTAACTCATTTTTTAATTTTGGCACGGCGAGTGCAACAGGTTGGCCAGACGTACTTGAACTGCCTTCCGGACGAAAGGTTCCAAAAAGGAACCGCGCTGGGAGAGAACGAACTGAACGGGAAAAATCAGATGGAAACCTCAGCGGTTATTGCCGCTTCGCGCCAAGGCGCGCTTAGACGGCAACTGGAAATCGTCGCCAACAATTTGGCGAACATGAGCACCAACGGCTACAAATCGAGCCAGATGATGTTCGTCGAGCATGTCGTTAAAAGCGAAGGCGGCGAGCGGCTCATCAGCCCTAAGCTGACCTATACACGTGACATCGCGACCCGAACCGACATTACGGACGGCGCGATTGAAACCACGGGCAACCCCCTTGACCTGGCGATCCGCAATGACGGCTTTTTTGTCGTCCGCGACGGCCAGGGGCAGGAATTCTTCACCCGCAACGGTCAGTTCCGCCTGGATACGGGCGGCCAGATCGTTAACCAGCAAGGTCATGCCCTGCTGGCGACCGGCGGCCAGCCGATCGTCCTCAGCCCCAACGATTCCGAAATCAACGTCGGCCGCGACGGCACGATTTCCACGGAAAACGGCCAGTTGGGCAAGCTGCAGATCGTACGGTTCGACAACCAGCAGGACCTGGTGCGGACCTCCGGGGCGCTTTTCACATCGGAGAAAGCGCCGATCAATGTCGATAGTCCGGACGTCATCCAAGGCTCCCTGGAAGGCTCGAACGTCGAGCCGATCCTGGAAATGGCCAAGATGATCGAACTGCATCGCAGCTACGAAAGCGCAAAATCCTTCATCGAACGTGAGGACGAGCGCATGAAGGAAATGATCCGGGGTCTCGCCCGCGAGGCATAACCGCCCCGGCGAAGACCCGGAAACCCGGGGCCAGAAGGTCCCAAAACAAGCACCTAATCGGCACAACGCCGGGACGGCAAGAGTTTCGACCGAAGGGCCGGAACATCAAGACGGCAGAACGCCAAAACCATGACGACCGCCATCAAAACAGGCGTGCGAAAGGACGGGAAAAATGAGATCGCTTGATATCGGCTCGACGGGCATGATCGCCCAACAGCGCAACGTCGAGGTTATTTCCAACAACCTCGCCAACATGAACACCACGGCCTTTAAGCGCCGGCGCACGGAATTTCAGGATCTGATCTATCAGGATCTGCGCCGCGTGGGCTCGACCTCCGCCGACAACGGCGCCATCGTGCCGACGGGCGTACAGCTCGGCCTGGGCGTGAAACTGGCCGCCGTCTACCGCATCCACGAACAAGGCAACCTGACGGCCACGGACAACACCTTCGACATGGCTGTGCAGGGCAAGGGCCTGTTCCAGGTGCAACTGCCCACGGGCGAAACCGCGTATACCCGCGACGGCACGTTCCAACTGAACGAAAACGGCCAGATCGTGACCCACGACGGCTATCTTCTGAACCCGCCGATCACGGTTCAAGACGACGCCATCGACGTGACCATCAACGCCTCGGGCGAAGTTCTGGTGAAGATCGAAGGCCAGGTGGAATTCACCAATGCCGGCCAGATCCAGACCGTGAATTTCCAGAACGAACCCGGTTTGGAATCGATCGGTAACAACCTGTACAAGGAAACTCCCGCATCAGGTGCGGCCACCGCCGGCAACCCCGGAACGGAAGGCTTCGGCACGATTCTACAGGGTTTTCTGGAAACCTCGAACGTGAATGCCGTTGAAGAGATCTCCAACCTGATCTCGGCCCAACGTGCCTATGAAATGAACTCCAAGGTCATCCAGACATCGGACGAGATGCTGGGCACCCTGACATCCCTCAGGTAGCCGGCAGCATAAGGAGTTAAGCCCCCAGGGCCCGGAAGCGGCCCGAAGGCTTCGGAAAGGAACGAGACATGAGCGCCCGAAATCTGTTCATCGCCGCCGCAATGGCCGCCGCAATCGTGCCCCTGGCATCGTTGCCGGCCGCCGGTGCGGCCAAGAAATCGCCGGCCGACGGTTCGGCGGCGCAGGCCGAGAAAGTGACCGCTCCCCTGCTTCGTGACGCCATCACCATCGATGACAAGGTCATCTATCTGGGTGATCTGTTCATCAATGCCGGCGACAAGGCCGACGCCGCCGTGGCCTATGCCCCGGCACCGGGTGAACGGGCGATCTTCGATGCCCGCTGGCTGTACCGGGTGGCCCGTGCCTACCGCTTGAACTGGCGCCCCCTTTCCGCCCGTCAGCAGATCGTCGTCGAACGGGTCAGCCAGGTCATCGAACGGTCCGAAATCGTCGATACCATCATGGCCGCCCTGTACGAAAAAGGTGCCGACCCCGCGTCCGAACTGGAACTGTCGACGCAATTGGAACGCGTTCACATCGCGGGTACCGCACCCGCGACCATCGGCGTGGACGACATCACCTTCGACAAGCGCACGCAAAGGTTCGCCGCCATCGTCTCCGTGCCCAAGAATGATCCTGCGGGCGAGAGAATCCGCCTGACCGGCCGGCTTCACGCGGTGGTGAAAATTCCCGTGGCTTCGAAGGTCTTAAGCCGCAACGACGTCATCACCGACCGCGACGTCAAATGGATCCGCATCCGCGCGGACCGCATCATGCCGGATACGGTCACCAACCTTGAAGACCTGGTCGGCATGGCCGTGAAACACGGCCTGCGGCCAGACGGCGTGATCCGCCGCTCGGACGTGGAACGCCCGATCCTGGTCGAACGCGGCTCTTTGGTCACTGTCACCCTCAACCACGGCCCGATGGCGCTGACCGCGCAGGGCAAGGCGCTGGAGCGCGGGGCGCTCGGCGACGTGGTGCAGATCATCAACCGGCGCTCGCAAGCGGTGTTCGAAGGCGAAATCACGGGCCCCAGCCGGGCCAAGGTGAAAATCGCCGACATCCGCGAACTGGCGCAGAACCGTTAACCAGAACCGCTAACGCAAGCCGGCAAAAACTTGGATCCGGCATCGTCCAGAAAGGCATTTGTTCCCTTGGGAGCACCTAGGAGAAAATCAATGAACGGCTCGATCATCAGCTTCTCGCATCAACTGCTTCGGACCACGGCCCTGGTCACGGTCCTGGCGGGCTCGGTGGCCGGCTGCAACACCCTTACCCGGTTGTCGCAGGTAGGCGAAGAGCCGAAGATTACCCATATCCAGAACCCGACGGCGCGGCCCGATTACAAACCGGTGTCCATGCCCATGCCGGCCCCCAGGGTTGCCGAACGCAATCCCAACTCCCTGTGGCGTGCGGGGGCACGGGCGTTCTTCAAGGACATGCGGGCCAAACAGGTCGGCGACATCGTCACGGTTGAAATGACGCTCAGCGACAGCGCCAAGCTGGATAACAAGACGGAACGCGACCGCAATGACAACGAAGCCGCCAACGTCACCAACCTGTTGGGCTTCGAAGGCGAGTTGACGCGCTATCTGCCCGACGGCGTCAGCCCGGCGGCGATCGCCAACTTCGGCAACACCCACGCGACGGAAGGCGACGGATCGATCGAACGGTCGGAAGAAATCTCGCTTACCTTCGCCGCCGTGGTCACCCAGGTCCTACCCAACGGCAACCTCGTCATCATGGGCCGCCAGGAATTGCGCGTGAACTCGGAACTGCGCGAACTGATGGTGACCGGCGTGGTGCGCCCCTCCGACATCGATTCCGACAACCAGATTTCCCACGAGAAGATCGCAGAAATGCGCGTCGCCTATGGCGGGCGCGGCACGTTGTCCGAACTTCAACAGCCCCGCTGGGGGATGCAACTTTGGGACATCCTCTTCCCGTTCTAGAACGCGCGGCCGTTTGAGAACGAACGGCACGCCACGGAACGGACAACAGTTTCCCGTTCTAGGTTCGCATAAAGCAACCTAGTTCAACTTCAAAGGCCGGCGCCCAGCGCCGGCCTCTTTTTTTGTGGAGTTTCTGCTAGCGGAGAACTCTAAGCGCCCTGGGGCTGGGAGGGTCGGCCAGGGCGCGTCCTTTTCATGTGCTCGCCGGAACCCGCCACCGCCGGACCGGGGACATTCTGCCGGACGGCTTGGGGATTGGCCGGGTCGGCCAAGCCGTCCCTGCTCCATTTGCACGGGATTGGTCGGGTCGGCCAAGCTGCCTCTGCTCCATTCCTGGGGACCGACAGAGTCTGCTTGAGTACCCGCCCGAACGACGTCTGGCCGCTTGACTATCCCAGGCGATTTTCCTATGGCCTTAAGTATGATTATCGTCGAGCAATTCTGCGTCACTCTTCGTCGGCTGCATCCCCTCGCGGGAGGCTAGCCCCCGGCTCGGCGGCATCGCGTCCCCAGCCGTGGGGACCATTGGACTTGCGCCCTTTCGTTAGGGGTCTGCTCGTCTCCAACGCGACATATTCCAAATACCAACACCGCATGCGATCGGGCGCGCGCCACTCTGCACGGCCGCCGCCTATGGGAGCCAAATCAATGACGCAGATGACATATATCGACAAAAAACCGTCTATAACCGTAAGGGAATCGGATCATGACCGGCTTTGGAAGCTGGCCACCCCCTTGCACGAACGGGCGGATGACGTCCCCGACCAGCTACTGTCCGAACTGGACCGGGCGGAAATCGTTCCCGACGACAAGATTCCCCACGGCGTGATCACCATGGGGGGGCGTCTAAGATACGAAACCGACACCGGCGAGAAACGATCCGTCGTGCTTGTTTATCCCAACGAGGCGGATATCGCACAAGGCCGCGTTTCCATACTGACGCCGATCGGCGTGGCCTTACTGGGCCTGTCAGCCGGCCAATCGATCCAATGGCGCACATTAAACGGCGCAGAACGCCACCTGACCATCCTGTCCGTATGCGGGCCGGGAAATTAACCGCGATTTCCTGACCGGTGGAACGAAGACAGTCTTCTTGGAAAATATAAACGAGCGCACACCCCTGCATTGCGGGGGTGTGCGCCCAAATCACGCGGCAATGCGCCCCATCAATCAGAGGCGCGACGCGGCCGGCCCTGCCAACCCCGTATCGCGCGTTTTTGGAGCTACTAAAATTTAATCGTCCCGGTGGGTGCGCTCCATACGCTCGTGACGTTCCTGGGCCTCGATCGACAGCGTCGCGATCGGGCGGGCTTCCAGGCGTTGAACGCTGATCGGCTCTTCCGTTTCCTCGCAAAAGCCGTAGCTTCCGTCCTCGATGCGCTTGAGTGCTTCATCGATTTTGGAAATCAGCTTGCGGGCACGGTCGCGGGTCCTGAGTTCCAGGGCGCGTTCCGTTTCGATGGAGGCACGGTCGGCGATATCGGGCTCGACAATGCCGCCTTCCTGCAGGGACTGCAGGGTTTCGTTGGATTCATCGAGCAATTCGCCACGCCAATTGAGGAGCTTCCGGCGGAAGTACTCCAGCATGACCGGACTCATGAAGTCCTTGTCTTTCTTAGGATTGTAGTCTGGCGGAACAGTAATCGTCATTTCTTGGTCGTCTCCCCGGTTAGATGCCAGGTTGCCGTCTGTCGACGGGCGCGGAATATACGGTCCGACGGGCCCGAGGGCAAGCCATCATTTATCCCCGCTTGGGGACAAGAAACTCATTGATTTCAGAGAAATAGGCAACGGCACCCAGGCACCTTGCGTTACCGGGTCAGTTTCGCCAGTTCGACCTCGGCGCGAAGCTCGATCTCGTCGATCAGCGCGTTCAGGTCGCTGTCATCGGACGTCGGCCGCTTTTCCCGAAGGGCCTGGGCCAATTCAATGACCTTTTCCTTGGGCATGCGCCCGGTCAGCAAGGCCATCTGCAGGTCTTCCAAGCGGTCGAGCAAACGGTCGCCCCGGGCCATCAACAGGCCCTTGGACCGGCCCTGGGTGGCATCGTCCGCGGCCTGAACGGCCAGGACCGCCCCGACCCCGGCGACCGCACTGCCGCCGACCGTCCCCGACGCCTGTTCGGGCGCATCGGTCGTGGCCGCGCGCAGATCGTCGGCAAAGGCATCCGATGACGCAGCGCCGGATTTGCGCTTGGCCTTGTCGACACCCTTGGCGGGACCGATATTGGAAACCTTCATTATGAACCCTCTATCGCGCGGTATTGTCCGCGTCGGCGGGATTATGGCGCGATCTTTGTTTCCGGGCGGTTAATTTTACGGAAACTTCTTTCCGCACCCGCCACGTCACAATCCGCCGCACACCGTATCAGTCTGAACCAAGAAACCGCAAAAAACCAGGGCCGCCTGGCCTTATTGGCGCGTGAAGCGGTTGAGCACCGCGTTCATCATCATCACCGGCAGCACGCCGGACAGCACGATGAACAGGGCCGGAAGGGCCGCTTCTTCCAGCAATTCGTCCTTGGCGTACTGATAGACATAGGTCGCCAGGGTTTCGTAGTTGAAGGGACGGAGCAGCAGGGTCATCGGCAGTTCCTTCATCACGTCCACGAACACCAAAAGCCCCCCCGCCACGAAGGACATGCTGACCAGCGGCATGATGACCTTTCCCAGACTGGCGCCGAACCCGTGGCCCAGCACCCGGCTGGCGCTCATCATATTGGGCGGCAGGCGTTCAAGCCCCGTGGTCACGGCGCCGTAGCCCACCGCCTGGAATCGCACGGCGCAGGCAAAGATCACAAGCCCGACCCCGCTGGTGAACCAGCCGTCGAAGGTGATGTCCGATACGGCGCCCAGGACGGCGGCGATGGCTCCATCCAACGCCCCCGCCGCGGTCACCACGCCGATCGCCAGGATCGTTCCGGGAAAGGCATATCCGACCGAAGCCAGGGCGGTCATGCGTTTCAGCAGCGGCCCGCTGTGATAGGCCGCGACAAAACCCATGAAGGCCGCGACGGACATCACCACCAGGGCGACGCTGCCGCCCAGGAAGACGGAATTGAACGTCGCGGAAACCATCTTTTCGTTCAGGTCCAGAGAATGGCCCTTGATCACGAAGGACGCCAGCACCCCCACCGGCAGCACGAAACCGACCAGAATGGGCGTGGCGCAGACCACCCAGCAGGCCGTGATCCCCCGCCCCTTCACGGTCACGGGGCGGAGAGAGACCGCCCGGCGGGCCGTGTCGGAAAACCGCCGCCGGGCACGGGCCAGGATTTCCAGCGCCAGAAGCGCGATGATGAACAGAAACGCGACCGACGCGATCTGGGCCGCCGCGGCCAGGCTGTTCATCCCCAGCCAGACGTTGAAGATGCCGAGCGTCAGGGTCCAGATCGCGAAATATTCCACCGTTCCGAAATCAGAGACCGTTTCCATCATGGCCAGGGCCAGACCGGCGGCGATGGCCGGGCGGGCAAGCGGCAGGGCGACCTTCCAGAACACATTGCGCCGGGACAGCATGCCCGCTTCGAACAGGGACGACGGCGTCAGCAGAAAGGCCGTGCGCGACATGACATAGACATAGGGATAAAGCACCGCCCCCATGACCATGATCGCCCCTTCCATGGATCGGATTTCGGGAAACCAGTAATCCGATGCGCGCTGCCAGCCGAAGACCTCGCGCAGGAAGCCCTGTACGGGCCCCGCATATTCCAGGAAATCCGTATAAACATAAGCGATCAGGTAGGCCGGCATGGCCGCCGGCAGCAGCAGCAGCCATTCGAACACGCGCCGCCCCGGAAAATCGTAGCGCACGACCGTCCAGGCGGTGGAGACACCAAATAACAGGCAGACCACGGCGACACCGCCCATGAGCATCAGCGTATTGCCGATATACCGGGGCAGGACCGAGGACGACAGATGGGCCCACAGGCCGCCGCTGTCGCCGGTCGCCGCCCAGAACACGGCGAGGATCGGGCTCAGGAACACCGCCGCCAGCATGAAGACCGCAGCGGACCAGGGCGTCAGCCTGGAAAGAACTTTAGTACGGAAATAGGCTGTAGCCTGCGTCACCATCCGACACGATCAATTACCTTCTGCGCCTCGGGTGCCAGTTCGGCGATCCGTCCGATGGGCAGTTTGTCTTCCTTGAACGTGCCCCAAGACGCAAGTTCCTTGGAGGGCGGAACCGCAGGATTGACCGGATACTCGAAATTGACGGCGCCATAAAGCCCCTGGGCCGTCTTTTCGGTAAGAAATTCCAGAAACCGGACGGCTTCTTCCTTATGTTTGGAGTGCTTGGCCACGCCGCCGCCCGAAATATTCATGTGGGTACCGCGCCCTTCCTGATTGGGGAAAACCAGCTGCACGCTTTCCGCCCAGGCACGATGGGCCATCTTGTCCGAGAACTTGAGCTTCCCGAAATAGTAGTTGTTGATGATGGCGATGTCGCAAACGCCTTCGAACACAGCTTTGACCTGCGCCCGGTCGTTGCCTTGCGGGCGGCGGGCCAGGTTATCGACCACGCCCTGGGCCCATTTCTCGGCCTCTTTGACGCCATGGGCCTCGATCATCGAGGCCACCAGGGCCCGGTTGTAGACATGGCTTCCCGGGCGGGAACAGATGCGTTTCTTCCATTTGGGATCGGCCAGGTCTTCGTAAGTGCGGATCGATTGAACATCCTCGACCCCGTTGGCGACGGCGATCACCCGTGCGCGCTTGGAAAAGGCGAACCAGCGGTTGCCGGGGTCGCGCAGATGGGCGGGGATATCCTGTTCCAGGGTTTTCGAGTCCACCTTGGCCAGCAAGTCCTTGTCCGCATAGACCATCAGACGGGCGATATCGACCGTCAGGATGACGTCCGCGGGGCTGCGGGCCCCCTCGGCCTGCAGGCGCTGGGCAAGGCCCTTGGACGCATAGACGATGTTGATCTTGGTCCCCGTCTTTTCCGTATAAGCCTTGATGAAGGGCTCGATCAGGAACGGCTGACGGTGGGAATAGATGTTCAATTCCGCCGGCCGGGCCGAGGCACTGAGGCCCGTCAGAACAGCGGCGAAAGCCAGTACGCCGGCAAGGGATCGCCACAAGGGTGCGGAGTTGAACGATTTTGACATCACGTGAATTCCTTTGGTCAGGCCCCCCACGACGCAGGCAGCCGCGTCGGCGAAGGGCGCAAGATAGATGGTTCGAAGGTCGTGACAAGGGCGGACCTCGCCGGCAACGCCGAAGCGCAGGTTCTCGCGCCGGCCGGCCAGGCACAGGCTGCCGCCGATCCAATCCCAAACGGCCAGGACGACGCCGAAGTTGCGGTCGAAATGGCGCGGATCGGTGGAATGATGGATCTGGTGCTGGGCGGGCGAAATCAGGACACGTTCGACCCATCGCCCATAGGATATCCAAACATGGCTGTGGCGCAGATTGGCGCCGGCCGCATTGAACAGGAACAGCACCGCGTTGGCGCCCAGAACGGTCATCAGTTCCGCCCGGTTGCCGAAGAAAAACAGAAAGCCCGCCACGGCCACCGCCTGCACCAAAACCGAACGCAGGCCGAACACGACCCCTTCCATCGGATGGGTGCGGTAGACGGTCAACGGCGTCAAGGTTTCCGCCGTGTGATGAACCTTATGGAAGGCCCAAAGCACGGACCAGCGGTGCATGGCCCGATGCACGAGATACTTGGCCAGATCGTCCAATAAAAACAGCGCCGCCGTGAATAGAACGGCAATCACCCATCCCGGCGCCTGCGGCCACAACATGGGCCGCCCGTCGAACCAGATGTGAAGCCATTCGAACAGCAAGGTCGCCGCGGCCACGTTGCCGAGCAACCGGGGGCCGACCCCCATCATCACCGCATGGTTGAGAAACAGGATTTTGAAATCGGCAAGGGCCGAACGGGACAGCCAGACCCGCCGGCTGAACAAACCGGCCAAGACCCGGCGGAACGGCGCGTCAGCAACACGCAGCTGGACCGCCAAGGCGATCAGCAAAGCCGCCGCCAGGTAGCCGACGAACACGCGTTTTTGCGGATTGATAAACGGGTCCGCGACGCGGTCCAGATATTCGAGAACCAGGGTGTCCATTTATGCCCAGGTAACGGAAGAAAAGACGGCCGAGCCCCATCAGGGCCCGGCCGCCAGACGGGTTGTTTAGTCGTTTTCGGAGCTTTTGCCGCCGCCAAGCTTCTTGGCCAGGTCAGCGATGTCGCCGCTGATTTCATTGACCCGTGCCTGAACGCCGAATTTATCGACCAACAGCTTTTGAAGCTTCGCCATGTGCAGCATGTATTCGCCCCAGGCAACGCCCTGGTCGCGCAGATAATTGCCCTTGCTGTCAATGTTGACGACCTGACTGGCATTGGTCAGCAGCGGGCCGAAACCGATCAGCCGGTTTATCTTGGTCGCCGTTTCGCCCAGGTTGCTCTTGCCGGTCTGGAGAGCCAGGCTGAAGCCCTTCAATTCGCCCCAATGCTTGATGTAGTTGGCATTGACCTTGGCGATATCACCATTGGCATCCATGATGGTCTTCAGCTTGGTCATGTCCTTGTAGACCGACCCGGCATATTTGAAGACCGCTTCAGCCAGGGTCTTCTCCCAGTTATCGCCGATGACCTTGGCATAGCCGACCAGTTGCGCGCGCTGCGCATCCGTCAGTTTTTCGCCCTTAGCCGACGTCAACAGCTTGCGTCCGTCGAGGAACGCACGGGTAATGGTATGCAAATAGGTGCTCTTGCCCTTGGAAGACTTGTCGGCACCGGCGGCGTAATAAGCCGGCGCGAAAACCATCTCCGACTTCAGGTCGACCTTGCCGTCCTTGTTGTAATCGGCCAGGGCGAAGGCATCATCTTTCTGCTTGGCGATGGCATAAATCTGCTCCGGCGTCAGTTTGAGCGTATGGGCCGGTGTACCGAAATAACCGAAGGCTTCGTCCCAGGCATGTTCCTTGCCGGTATAGGGTGCGCCGTCCTTGTAGGGCTTGTCGTTCGGTTTCTTATCCGCGCCCAGGTATTCATCCAGGTACCCGTCAACGGCCTGATTGTACATCATCGCGCCCATAAGAAACTTGGAGATGAGCTGCGGATAATTGTAGCCGTTGGCGATATCCACGCCCTTCTTCGCTTCCGATGCCTTGCCGATCCAGAATTCCAGCAGTTCCGCACCGGTCATGTTGTTGGGCATGCCCGTGACCGTGCCTTTGAAGGTCTTGCCGGCAAGGTTCTTTTTCTTCGAGATATCGTCAATGCCCGTCTGCTTGATGACGAAGGCACCCTTTGTTTTGGGCGCGATGATCGCGCGGCCCGCATCGGAATTCTTGAAATAAGACAGCAGCTGCGCCTTAAGCTCGGCGTTCGGCTTGCCGTTGCCCTTGCCCGCAAGCTTTTTCAAGGAATCATGCAGCGCATGGCGGGCGATCTGCCCCGAATAGGAAACGGAACTGGTCTTCTTGCCGCTATATCCCTTTACGGTGACGGGAAAGCCAGAATAGACATCGTCGTCCGCCATCGCGGGGCCGGAAAGCAGTGCGACAGTGAGGGCGGCAGCGCCCAATGTGGCCGTTTTGAACATGAAGGATCCTCTCAATTGGGTTTCCAAGGTTTTGAATGGTTCGTAACTGCTAATGATGCTGATTATCATTAGCAGTTGGTTCGGCGATCCTAATTCATCCATTGCTAAATGCAAATGATTTTCAATAAAATTCAAAGGCCCTGGGCAGGCGCCATGAACATGATGCGGCGACCGCTTGAACCGTGCCGTTTTCAAGGTTCGGCCCCTGCAACCCAGGACGACCAATGGTGTGTGAATACGGGGTTTTCCCCAGCGCCGAATTCTGTTTTCTTGCGGCCCCGCCGATCATGCGGCGACCGAATTGAGAGGCATTGTGCCCCAGGCCAATAAAACCACCGCCGCCCCGCCGACCGCCCGCGACATCAACCGCGCGCAAACCGCAGGCCTTCCCGCCACCCAATTTAACCAGATTGCTTTGGGCCGAACTGTTTTGGGCCACCACGGGCGGGGGCAGCCAGCGTGAATAAATTCGATATCGCCCACCCCCCCGAAGCGGCGGATCTGACACCACGGGACGGTTTGCACATGCTGAACGTATCCCATGCGTTCGGTGAAAAAAGGGTCGTGAACGGGGTTTCCGTATTCGTCGAACCCGGAGAACTGGTTTGCCTTCTTGGGCCTTCCGGTTGCGGTAAAACAACCTTGCTTCGCTTGGCCGCAGGGCTGGAAACGTTGCAATCTGGGCGCATCACCATCGGCGAAGAAGCCGTCGCCGACGGTGCCGGTGCGCAGATGCCGCCGGAAAAACGCAACATCGGCCTGATGTTCCAGGATTTCGCTCTTTTCCCGCATCTGACCGTCTTCCAGAACGTGACCTTCGGCCTGACGGAAAAAGACGCCGAACGCCAGGGCTGGGTCCGCAAAACCCTGGGCGCCATGGGGCTTGGGACCTATGCGGATGCCTATCCGCACACCCTATCGGGCGGCCAACAGCAACGTGTCGCCTTGCTGCGTGCCCTGGCTCCCGCCCCCCGTGTGTTGCTTTTGGACGAACCTTTTTCCGGCCTTGACGTCAACCGCCGGGCACAGATTCGCCAGGATACCTTCCAAATCCTGTCCCAATCCGGCATCGCGACACTGATGGTCACCCATGATCCGGAAGAGGCCATGTTCATGGCAGACCGTATCCTGGTTATGCAGAACGGCCGGATCGTCCAATCCGGCAAGCCGGTGGACATCTATTTCCATCCGGTAACGGCCTTTGTCGCTGAACTGTTTGGACCGGTGAACCGCCTGTCCGGTCGGATCGCCAACGGTGGCCTCGACACGCCCTTGGGGAGGTTTCCATCCAACGGCCTTTCAGACGGCACCGAGGTCCAAGTGCTTATCCGCCCGGAGGCCCTGGGGCTTTCGGAAATCAATGGCGCGGGTACTTTTCGGGCTGATAATGACCAAAACACGCGCCTGACGGTTGTTTCCGCGCGCTCATTGGGCCGCTCGTCACATCTGGCACTCAAACTCGGTAACGGCGGCGACGCGCCGCTTTTGAACGCACGCATGCCCGGGGTCTTTCTGCCGTCAACCGGTTCCGAAGTTCGCACCGAAATCGCCCCGGAAAATCTGCTGATCTTCCCGAAGGATGAAGTCTGAATTTACGGCTGCCGGCGGCAAGAATTACCCATCAAACGAACAATCCCGTCATACACGGCATTCTTTGCCCAGAGCCGTTAATAAAAAATCTTGCAATTTCAACAAGTTGCGTGGGTTCATATTTGGCATTCGGCTTGCACCCAAAACAGTGGAAAAAAACCTTTTAGAGGGCCTACCGGACGCGGCGGGCAACGAACAATGGGCTTAAACGTTTTTCAGCAAGCAACCCTGGCCATGATGGGCCAGTCGCATAAGCTGAGCACCATTTCGCAAAACATCGCCAACGTGAACACGGACGGCTACAAGCGCACGGACACGGATTTCCAGACGCTGATGAACCGCGGTTTCACGTCGATTGGCGCGACGACGGGCGAAGGTGCTTCGGGCACCTACAATTCCGATTTTGGTGGCGTTAATCCCATTGATTTACAGCGAATTTCAAAGCAAGGGCAGATCCGCACGACGGACCGGAACCTGGACGTCGCGATCATCGGCAGCGGCTTTTTCATGGTTTCACCGGATATCAACGTCAACGGCGATATCCAATACACCCGGCGGGGCTCTTTCGATATCAGCGTCACCGACCGCGAAGACACGGTCACATTGGAAGACGGTTCGTCCGTTACCGTGAACGAAGGCTATCTTGCCGACCAGTTTGGAAATTTTCTGCTGGGTTTCGCCCCCAATGCGGACGGTACCTTTTCGCTGACAGGCAACCCCGCCCCCATGCGGGTCGATCAATTTAGTTTCGAGGACACGGGCGAGGAAACGACCATCGCCTCGCTCGACGTCAACTTGCCGGCTAATGACGATTCAGGTTCCGTGCGCAGCGGATCAATCCAAGTGGTTGATTCCGCCTTTGAAGCACAGGATATCCGGATCGACTTCACCAAGGTTTTCGGCAGCACCAATCTGTGGGATTTTCGTCTTCTCGGCGACAATATCACCAGTGTGACCTCGTCTCCCGGGGCGACTTTTGCCTCGCAAACGACGACCGCATTCGACCCGTTGAACCCCGCCCTTCCGACCGATGCCGTCCGCTTTTCAACGGTCGCAGGCAGCGGTGGCGTTATCACTGTGTTCTCCGACCTCAATCCCGCAGGGGCGCCACAGTTGGGCACTCCTCAGGCCGGCACCTTTGCCGGATTGAAGGCCGGTGATGAAATCACCATCACAGGCAGCGACGGAAATGACGACACCTACACAATCGCCAGTGTCTCAGAAAATCAGGCAGAAATTACACTTGATTCCGCAACGCCATTGGCAACGGACGATGTCGACGATAATGCGATCACTTTTGCATCAACCGCCAATATTCCTCAGCGCCTGGAATTCGGAAGCAACGGTGCCCTGTCATCCGACGATCTATATTCATTCGCCGTTACCTTCGATAATGGGGAGACCGCGACGTTCGATCTAGATGTCAGCACCTTCACCCAGTTTGCGGGTGACTTCTCGGTCGGAAATTACGGGCATAACGGCGCCGAAGCGGCAGCCTTATCAAACCTCAGTTTCGGTGACGGCGGAGAAATCTTTGGTGAATTCACGGACAATTCCCGCCGCGCTCTCTACAAGGTACCGCTTGCGGTCTTCCCCAATCCGGACAGCCTTGAATTGGTCACGGGGCAAAACTTCCGTGAAACGGAGGCATCCGGTGAACCGACCACGGTGTACGCCGATGAATCAGGCTTTGCACAATTCCTCGGAAGTGCATTAGAGGGCTCGAACGTGGACCTGGCCACGGAGATGACCCGTCTGATCGCGGCCCAATCCGCCTACAACGTCGCGGCCACGACCTTCAAGACAGCAGACGAAATGCTTCAGGAAGCAGGAAACCTGAAACGGTAATGCCGTGCCAAACCGGCATTGGCTGGATTTCGGATATTCAGGGCGGCCTTCGGGCCGCCCTTTGCTTTTCCAAAGCCCCGGCAATAGTTGCCCAGAACAGGGCCTGTCTTGCCGGGACCGGCCTTCCCCAGGCGCCCACTTCAATAAAAATAATCAGTTTTTTCAAAGCCTTACGCACCCCATCCGTATGGCATGCTTTTCGCTAGTAAACAGGTGGCAACAACCATGGCCGAACAATCGGCCGGCATCTGTCGATAGAGACAATGAAAATGATGACGAGAACGGGAAAAATGAACAGCAACAAGACCTTAAGCGGTCGCGCCATCGCAGGAACCTTGCGCCTGGCCGGAGCAGCCGTCGCGGTTTTCATGCTTTTGAGCATCAGCCTGCCCGGTACGGCCGGCGCAGCGTCGCGCATCAAGGATATCGTAGATTTCGAAGGAATCCGCGAAAACCAATTGGTGGGCTACGGCTTGGTCGTCGGCCTCGATAAAACGGGCGACAAGCTCCTAAACAACCATTTCACTATGGAAAGTCTTCGGTCCATGCTCAACCGTCTGGGCGTGCAGACCAACGATGCCATCCTTAAGTCCACAAATGTCGCCGCCGTCATGGTGACCGCCAACATGCCGGCGTTTGCCCGTCAGGGTTCGCGCATCGACGTTACGGTGAGCTCCCTCGGTGATGCCAAAAACCTGTTGGGTGGCACGCTTCTGGTCACACCGATGCTCGGCGCCGACGGCGAAGTCTACGCCGTGGCCCAGGGGCAGCTGGCCGTCGGCGGTTTCACGGCTCAAGGTGCCGCCGAAACCGTCACCAAGGGAGTTCCCACTTCCGGCCGGATCGCCAATGGCGCCATCATCGAACGCGAGGTCGCCTTCGAAATCGGCGACATGGACGTGGTCAAACTGAGCCTGAAGAACCCGGATTTCACGACCGCCCGCCGCATCTCGCAAGCCGTCAACGCCTTCCTGGGCACCACCGCGGCCCGTCCGTCCGATCCCAAGACCGTACAGTTGCACGTTCCGGATGCTTACCGCAGGAATGTGGTCAACCTGCTGACCGACATCGAACAGTTGCGGGTTGAACCGGATCAGATGGCCCGTGTGCTGATCGACGAACAGTCGGGCACGATCGTCATGGGTGAGAACGTGCGGATTTCCACCGTCGCCATCGCCCAGGGCAGCCTGACCATCCGCATCACGGAAACCCAGCAGGTTTCACAGCCGGGCCCCTTCGCCGAAGTCGGTGAAACGACCACGGTGGACCGCACGGATATCCAGGTCGACGAAGGCGAAGACAAACGCCTGGCCGTATTCAACGATGGCGTCACGTTGCAGGATTTGGTGAACGGTCTGAACGCTTTGGGCATCGGTCCGCGCGATCTGATTACCATCCTGCAGGCGATCAAAGCCGCCGGTTCGCTCCAAGCTGAAATTCAGGTGATGTGATGAACGGCGGCGTTGATACCACTCTGGTCGGATTGCAGACAGCGCCCCAGGCGCAGGTCGGCGCCCTTGCCGGCAAGGCAAAGGGAGCCATGACCACCGACCGCATGCGCGAGGTCGCCCAGGATTTCGAAGCTGTCTTCATTTCGGAGATGATCCGCCCGATGTTCGAAAACATCGAAGCCGAAAAACCTTTCGGCGGCGGCCCGGCCGAAGACATCTGGCGCAATTTGCAGATCGATGAATACGGCAAGGCCATTTCCAAATCCGGCGGCGTGGGCATTGCCGATGCCGTGATGGACCAGCTTATCCGCATGCAGGAAACCCGCTAAGCCGTGCCCAACAGGAGAACCGAACTCATGGAACCGATGGAACGTCTTGAAAAAATGGTGGAATTGACCGACCAGCTGAGCGATTTGGTTGAGACGGAAAATCTCGCCCTGGCCGAACGGCGGTTTTTGGACGTTGAAGCGCTGCTGGAAGAAAAGGCCACATTGGCCCGCCTTTATGAGAACAGCATGAAAGACCTGGACGAGGCCCAGCTGGACTGGAAAGCCATCGAGCCCGAATTGAATGAAAAGCTGACCGTCGCCGGCACGCGCCTGGCCAACGCAATGGGCGAGAACACCCTGCGTCTTGAAGTCGGCATGACCGCAAACCGAACCGTGATCGACCTGTTCGCCGAAGCCGTGCAGACGACAACCCCGCATTCCGGCACTTACGCCAAAAACGGACGGACCGGCAAGGAAGGCACCCGCGCCGCTGCCAATTCCGTATCCGTGGCGCTGGATCAGAGCCTTTAATCCCTAACCTGAGCGATACGACGGGAACCGACCGAAGATGGGTGACATCACACAAGCACTGAGAGCGGCACAAAGCGGCCTTCTGGCAAACCAGACAGCGCTTAACATCGTTTCTCAGAACGTCGCGAACGTGAATACGGTCGGGTATTCGCGGAAGATCATTCAGCAAGAATCGGTCGTACTGGCCGGTCAGGGTGCAGGTGTATCGATCTCCGACTTCACCCGCGTCGTCGACAAAGGCCTGATCAAATCGATCCGTATCGAACTGGCGGAACTGAACGACGTCCTGGTCCAGGAAAGCTATTACGAACGCCTGCAGGAAACCTTCGGCACGCCCGGTGACGACACGTCGATCGCCCACATTCTGGAAGAATTCAAGGAAGCTGCCGAACTTCTGGCCGTTTCCCCGGATCGTATCCTGGAACAGAGCGAGGTCGTCCGCCAGGCACAGGCGGCCGTCGAAAAATTCGCCTCCATGAGCCGCACGATCCAGGAACTGCGCCTTCAGGCGGATCAGCAAATTACCGAAATCGTGACCGAGATCAATCAACTGACGAGCGGCATCGATCAGTTGAACGACGACATCATCCGGTTCGGATCGACCGGCAACGACACCACCGACCTGGAGGATCAGCGCGACAACAAAATCGATCGCCTGTCCGAACTGGTCGATATCCGGTTCTTCTCCCGTAACGACGGGGACGTCGTGGTGTTCACGTCATCGGGGCTGACCTTGGTCGATACCATTCCGCCGACGGTCACGCATACAGCATCAGCCAGCGTCAGTTCGACATCGACCGTCGCGGGTGGCCAGATCGACGGCATTTATGTGGGCGAGCAGCTCGCCATCAACGATCTGACCACCCAGGCGCGCGGCGGCCAGATCGCCGGTCTGATCGAAATGCGCGACGATATCCTGCCCAACCTTCAGTCACAGCTTGATGAACTGGCGGCCCAATTGCGCGATCAGATCAACCTGGTCCACAACCGCGGCACACCGTTCCCCGGGCATCAGGAATTGACCGGTCAGCGTATCTTTGCCTTGCCGAGCGAACAGACCATTTCCTTCACCAATTCGAGCGATTCCGTACTGGTGTTGATGGACAGTGATGGGAACGAGACATTGTCTATTCGGATGTCACAACTCCTTGACGATGACGATAACACCGGCGCCGGCGACACAACCGATCCGGTATACGGTCAAGTCTATGGCGACGGTGAAGACTATAGGGGTGGAATCACCATCACCGAACTGGCCGCACGGCTGGAGGATTTTTTCCAGCTCAACGGCGCGTCCTCTGCAACGGTGACGCTCAATGCCCAAAGCCAGCTCAGCATCAATTTGAACAACACATCCTTGGGCTTTGGTTTCCGTGACGAGAACGCTGCGACCGACGGCAGTACGACCACGGATGCCTCCATCCAGTTTGATTCAGATGCCGATGGCACCGTCGACGAAACGGTGTCCGGGTTCTCGAGCTTCTTTGGCCTGAACAACCTGTTCGTCGATGGCTTGGCCGAGAACATCTACGATTCCAATGTTCTCAGCTCCAGCTTCGTCAGCACCTCAGCCGTGCTCAGTTTCCGCGATACCAATACGCCAGAAGACGGCAGCGGCGATCCGACCTACCTGGGCCAGATCGTCGTGCCGGCCGGTGCCACGCTGCAGCAGATCGCCGACCTGATCAACAACGGCGGAACGGATACGAACGGGGTATTTTATCCCATCGGTGCGCCCGTTGCCGGAACAAGTTTCTCGGCCGTTGATAACATCACCGCGTCGGTGATCCCCGACGGCACCGGTTTCCGGCTGCGCATCGCCCACGACGACGGCCTGTCGTTTACCGTCACTCATTCGGCTTCACCCGGCGGCGCCCCCGCAACCGCAGGCACGACGCTGATCAGCGAACTTGGTTTGAAAGAGGCCGATGTCCGGGTATCCACGGCCTTGACGGTTCGTTCGGACATCGTCGCCGCCCCCAGCCTGGTATCCTCCGGGCGGTTGGAATGGGATGCCGAAAAGGGGCAAGCAGGCGAATACCTGACCGCGCCAGGCAGTAACGGTGTCGCCGAAGAACTGGCGGCCATTCTGTCCAATCCGAATTCGTTCTCTGTCTCCGGCGGTTTGCCCGCGCTTAACGTCAGCTTTTCCGAATACGCCTCGTCGATCATCGCGCGCAACTCGTCCCAATCAGACAGCAATTCCCGCCAGATCGACAGCCAACGCACGTTGACCCAAAGCCTTCAATTCAAATCCGACAGCATCCGTGGGGTGAACCTGGATGAAGAACTGGCGGATCTGATTGTTTTCGAGCAAGCGTTTTCCGCTGCTGCGCGCGTCATTTCCGTCATTCAGGAAATGATCGACCGTTTGGAACAGGCTGTGGCCTAAGGGATTTAAGATGACCAGGATCACGAGTTCCGCCGCAAATACCATTCTGATCAGCCGTTTCCTGCAAACGCAGAAGACACTGCTTGACCTGGAAACCCAGATCAGCACGGAGAAACGCACGCAGCAATACAGCGGCTTGGCCCTGTCGTCCCAACGGCTCATCAATATCGAGACCGCTAAAAGCAGCCTGGAACGGTTTAATCTGAACAACGAACAGGCGCAGCTTCGCCTGGATATCCAGACGACAGCAGTTGACGGCATCCGCGATGCAATCCGGGATTTCCGCGAACTGCTGCTGGGTTTCTCCAACGGCGACCAGACGGATCCGGAACGGGTAGAGCAAATTCAGGCCGACGCCTTTCGTTCCTTGAAAAACATCCAGAACCTGCTGAATACGGAAGCGGACGGCCGATACATCTTCGGCGGCGGCACGATCCGCACCGAACCGGTCAACTTCGGACTGACGGATGTATCGACCTTCCAGTCCACCTATGACGGCGCGCGCGTCACCTTCCCGACGACCCGCAGTGCGCATTTGGAAGATTTCAGCATCAGCCGCAGCAATGTAAACCTTGATCCGAATCATCTGACGTTTACCCAAACCGCCGGCACGGATAAAAGCCGCATCACCACCACGGCTGCCAGCGGCCAATTTCAAAACATCGCCGCCGGCACGACGATCACGATTTCCGGCACCGTCGGTGGACAGAACGATGGTGTTTATACGGTCGATTCCGTTGACCCCAACGGGCTGTGGATTGATGTGCGCACCGAACAGCTGACGGACGAAGGCACGACCGCCGCGCCGATCTTCGCCGAATTTACGTATCCCGACCCGGATGACCCCCGGCAAACGACGGGATTTTCAGCCGAGGTCACATTCGACCGCCAAACCAATACCATCACGGCAATCGATGCAGACGCCCTGGATGACATTCCGGAAGGAACGATCCTTACCGTCAGCGGAACAACCAACAACAACGGGTCCTACACGGTCGCCAGCAACGACGGCACGGATCTGGTTATTGAAGGTCAACGTTTCATTACCGATGGCAGTTCGGGTGCAACGCTGGAGACACTCGGCGGGGCCAATCCGCTTACCTTCTCCATCGGAACAGGCCCCGACGGAGAAGATCAAATCACCGCCAATACAGGTACCTTCGGCACCCTAGAAATCGGGCAGCGCATCAAAATCAACAACACCAACACGGAAAACGACGGCAAGATTTTCACGGTAAAGAATATCGCCGATGACGGCGCGGCAAACGTCACGATCACCTTAAATTCGGACGAAAGCCTGGATGCTACGGTCCCGACCGTGACGGCCGGCGTGGTGTCAAGCTTCACACAATCGTTCTCGTTCAACGCCGCGGAACGGAACTTCTACTTCGATGCCGATGCCGTCGCCGCCAGTGCCGATACCGTTACATTTACTGATGGCGGCGGCGCCCAGGATACGATTACGCTTAACGGGGCGACATTCACCGATGCCAAAGGCAACCTTCTGCCGGCGGGAACCCGAATCACCGTAACCAACGCCGGTGCGAACAACGGCACCTACACGATTGAATCCATTTCCACAGACGGGTTGACCGCAACCTTGATCGCCACGGACACCCTGACAACCGCAGCCGGTGTTACCGACGCCGTGCTTGCCGGAAGTGGATCCATCACCTATGCCGACAACGACCCGGCAGCGGATACGATCACGTTGGGCGGCGGATATTTCCGCGACATCGACGGCAATGACCTGCCGGCCGGCACCCGAATCACCTTTGCCGGCACCACGGGCGGTCTGAATGACAATACCTACACGATCGCCTCGGTCTCGACAGATGGCCGGACCGCAACTCTGATACCGTCGGATGCGGTAGACGACACCACCCCGACGCAGACCGCCGGGACGATCAGCATCGGCGGCACAATCGGCACCATTTCCGCGACCAGCTATTACAAGGGCGACACGACCAGCCAGACGCACCGCGTCAGTGAATCCCGGTCATTCGAATTCGACATCTCCGGCGTCGATCCTGCGTTCGAAAAGGCCATTCGCGGGATGTTCCTGGTGATGCAGGGTGAATACGGCACCGAGGGCGGCCTTGATCGCAATCAAAACCGGGTAAGCGAAGCGCTGTTCCTGATGGACGACGCGCTCGACCGGACCAATACGACCCCGCCGCCGTTTGGAACGGAATTGAACAGCAATATCGAGGAAATGGAAATCATCCTGGGATATCGCGCGGTTCTACTAAACGACGTGAAGAAATCAAACGAAACGATCATTGCCTCATTTGACGGCAGCATCGCTTCGATTGAAAACATCGACCCATTGGAATCAATCACCAAGCTGCTCGATTCCCAGCGGGTTCTGGAGGCCTCTTATCAGACCTTCGCCCGGGTTCGCCAATTGAGCCTGACGAATTTCCTCTGATTCCACTGACTTGATGGCCGTCACAGCACTCTATCCATTTGCCAGGTATGAATTATGTTCGATTAAGGTCAATGCACGTGCCATTAACTTTATGACAACTTAATTTCTGGAATATCGCATGATACAGTGCGTTGTTCTTTAAACCTGGGACTGCATCCAATCCAATGCCTCCATACGAGAACCAAGTCAAAAAATACGAACGCCGTCCCCAAGGGGGAAACCCGGCGCAGAGTGAGGCTTGGGCATTAATCGAAGCAGCGAAACGCATGGCCGTTTCGATCACCTACGATGCGGAAGACGCGAAAGCGACCAAAGACGCGCGCAAGGCATCACTTCGCCTGAACTGGCGGCTATGGACAATTTTTCAGGCGGAACTGACAACCGAGCGCTCCGACCTTCCGGAAGAGATTCGGATCAACATGTTGACCCTTTGCAAATTCGTCGACAAACACACAGTCGGCGCCCTGGTCAATCCGACACCGGAAGCCATAACGGTTTTGATCGACATCAATCGCAACATCGCTGCCGGTCTGGCTCAAATCCCAGAAAGCGACGACGGAGATTCTGCCGCTGCGCCGACATCCAATGCCCCAGGCCACGACCACCCTGCTGCCGATGGCATGCCGCAAATCCGGCAAGACCTGGATACGGAAGTTTAATCCAGATGTCCTCCAAGCAACCCGCGGCCTGAGAACGCCTTATGACTAAAACCTCTATTGCCATCTTCAACCACCCACACCGTCGGACTTTCTGTCGGTAGTGATGATCTCAATTTCTCAACTTGCACACGGTACGGTTTGATCCATGGCCCCGACGGACGATACGTCTATGGATTTTTATCAACGGGTCGGTACGACCTGCAACATGTTGCTCGCACGCGATCTCGAGAACGCGTTCGATGCAATCGATGAACTGCAACATGAACGGCCTGATGCGGCGGAAGTCCTCTATCTGATGGGTATCGCCGCCGTGACAATGGAAGAATACGGCCGGGGCTTGATCTTCATCGAAGAAGCGCACAACACGGACCCCGATTGCTTTGAGTATTCCGACGTCTTGGCCAACCTGCACGTCCGGGTCGGCAATCTGTCGGAAGGTGTGTATTTCGCGAAATTATCGACAACGCTTGAACCCCATCCTCACGTTCGCAATCTTGTACCGCCCGATATGCGGAATTTTTTCGAGTCACTCGAAAAAACAGCCATTCCCCGCCACCGAGCGTATGGCTTCGTATCGTTGCACCGTCACGAATATACCGACGCCGCACGAGAGTTCGACCGACAGGTGTTGCTGACCCCCGAAGACGACACTTCCTACCGCTATGGCAGCCGCGCCCACCAGATGCTCGGCAATTTCGAGCGTGCGATCACCTATGCCCAGAAAGCCGTTGCCTTGGCTCCGGACGATATGGCCAACCATTTTCAGGCAGGCAAACTAAGCCAGGCTATCGGCGCTGACGAAGCAGCAATGTTCCATTATCTCAAAGTCGCGGAACTCGATCAGAAATCACCACAGGATGTGGCGGCGGCGCTTGCCTCTGCGATGCAGCTTCCCAACGGCGATTCAGAGGCCCTTACTTCGATCAAAAGCGCGCTGGCCGACCGCATGGCCGAGGCACCTTCGCTGCCGCCCGAAGCTACAGCCAGCCTCAGCAGGAAAGAGAAAATCCATATCGGATATGTCACCAACAGTGACTGGAGCACAGACACCGTCGCTCTGCTTGAGCCATTCCTTGAACTGCATGATCGCAGCCGCTTCAACGTCCATATTTACCAACAAACCCAAGGACGTAGCGCGTACATCAAGTATCTTAACAACCTCGCCGATTCCGAGCGGCGACTGTGGGAACTTGATGATGAAATCGCCTCGATCGTTATTGCCGGAGACGAAATCGACGTGCTGGTGAATATGTGCGCGCCCGCATCCGATAACCGTGCATCCCTTTTTGCGATGGCCCCATCAGCGATCCAAGTAGGATATTTAGGCATGAATTTCGGTCTGGGCATGCCCGGCATTACGCACGTGCTGAGCGATCCCATGACTGATGATCTATGCCGTGAACAAGCGGGCCCGGATCAGAAAATTGTCCAGGTGGAGCCCGGTCTTTGGTCGATCAAACCACCGAATATGCTGCCTGAAGTAACGCAGCTCCCGGCGGAAAAGAACGGATACCTCACTCTAGGGCTGGCTTGCGACCTTGCGGCTTTGACCAAATCGGCAATTAAAACACTTGCCGAAATTCTCAAAGCTTTTCCGGAAAGCCGGCTTGTATTTGGAGCAAGCGGTGCGACGGACACATATGTCTCGCGTCGGATCGAACAGCTGTTCGGTGAAATCGGTCTAAGTGACCGCGTGTCCGTATGGCCTCACAAGGCCGTTGGGGACCCCTGGGATTCCGATCCCGGATTCTGGAGCAACGTGGACCTGTTTCTTGTACCTGATGCTTTGTCTGCCCCCCTTCGAGCCGCCGAGGCCCTTTGGATGGGCGTCCCCATGCTTACCCTCAAAGGAACACAACGCCCCATCGCCTGCGCAGCGTCAAGCATCCTGGCTTCCGCCAATAAACCGGAATGGATTTACGGAACCACCGAAGACCTTATCAACCAAATCTCTGCCTTCGCGAGCGACCTTGGTGAACTTGCCGACCTTCGCGCAGAATTGCGTAACCAGATGCGGCGATCCGCTCTGTTTAACCCCTTGGTTCATGTACGCGCCATGGAGACACTGTTCGTCGCCATGGTTGATTCCAGGGATGACGGCTAAACATCAAGATCAGTCGTGTTCGGCGAAAGCCATTCGGACGATTTTACGAGATAATATTAACCGCTGATCCTGGCGGTGGCGTTTGAGGCTTCAAGCGGTTCGTCAGCGCCTCACTGAGCCCCGCGTTGATTTCGAATGACAGCGACAGCGCCCGAAGCAGGTTTCCCAATTTGGTTTCTGCTTCAGCGATTTCCTGCTCACGCCTCGCCTGTTCAGTTGATGTCACTTCAAGCAAATCAGCTTCGACAATCGCGAATTTGCGTTGAATGTTCTGTTCAAGATCCAAGGTCACGGCAATCGTATTTTGGGTAACGGTAATCCCCACGCTGACTTCGGTCTGCAAAGCCGTCAACGTATCGGCCACGGCAACATTTCCGGGATCAGTCAGCGCACCGGCAGTCACCTCGAGGCCTCGGATGGTTTCAACGTCTTCCTTCAGGCGCTGGATGACTTTTCCGTCCTGCACATCCGGATGCGCAAAGACATAAAGGTTTTCGATCTTCGTCGCGAGAATATCCCGCTGAGCTTCGAACGCGGCGACTTCATCCGCATCCACGGTAGCGTCCTGGTTGAAGGTCGCGAACAAGGCTGAAACTTCATCGAAAATCTTTTCCAGGGCTCCCTTGTTGTTGGTATTTCCCTGGCGAAAATCAGCCAATGCCGGCAAGGCGTCTATGAGTGCCTTTTGACGGCTGGAAAGGTCGTCAATCTTGCGTTCAAGGGTCGAAGACGTCTGCGAAACATCTTCGATCAGCTTGTTGTGGCGATTGATCAACGAGTTCTGCAATAGATTAAATTGCAACTCGAATTGCACGCGCTGATTGTTCAGCGCGGTATTCGCCAGTGTAAAAGCAAACGGCGTAATCGCCATCTCACCCTACTTTCCAGTTGTCCCGGCAAATGCCGGATAGGCAAAAATTGCCTATTTATTTCCGTACGTTAGATACTACCATACTCCCCTCAAAATAGCGACAAACTAATACTTCAGATGCCCTTCCCGACAAGGTCGCCCGACCATTCTTTAACTATATCTCCCAGCATGGCTTGGGTAAGGTAAGGCATGCAGATAGAGACCCTGGTTTCGCGAATTCGTGCGGGCGACGCCCAAAACGGGATCGCTGATTTCATCGCGGAAATCCCCGGTGCAACTTTGGAAAACCTCGTTGTCACCGCCATGCAATGGCCGGGGGTTGAGGACGTCAAAGAAATCTTGTTGCTGGAATACCTCAAAGAGTTTCCCGACAATATTCCCGTCCGCTGGGCCCTGGCACAGCTGATGTATACTCAGAAGCGGTTTGTCGATGCGATGCCCCATTACCGTCTGGTACTGGAATCAAACACGCAAGTGGGGTTTTGCTACCACGCAATCGCCGTTGGCCTCAGCACCACAGGGTCTGTCCATGAATTGCGTGACCTGATCCTCGAGGCGAAGCGAAAAATTCCGGACGACGAACATAGCAATTGGCAATTCCCCATTCGGCTCAACGACCTTCGACCGCCGCACCGCACGCATCATCAACTTTGGTTTCGCGAGCACCTTACAAAATGCCGCACGGACCGATTGGCCCGGGACGCAGCGGCGCATGTCGTCACCTGGCATCCGTTGGACAACGATTCCGAGCCGACCGAGGGAATGTTCCACTTGGCCGGCGCAGCCAAAGGCATCATTGCCCAAAGAGGCTACTTCCTGATTGACGACACGATTGAGGTCCCTGCAGAGCGTTCGACGGGCGCGGCAGAGGACCCGGAAATTTGGACCGCCGAATTCACGACAATTCCCGGAGCCGTTCATCGTGTCACCCTATGCCTGGAAACGGCGGACGGCATCAGCACGGGCAACCAGATTGAGCTAACCAGCTCCCCGCACCCGTTTGCCGAAGCGGAAACCGGCGACGCCTACGAAGTAGGAATGGCCGGGGCGACATTCACCGGCCGCGTGGCTGCATCCGGAAGCGATGCACGTTACCGCTTCGAATACGGCGTATCGCCCGACACCATGTCCCATTCCACACCCTGGCACCCCATCCCCGGCCCCTTGAATAGTCGATTTCAGGCTGCCCCGCATGAAACACCGCTGCGGTTTTATTTATACGGCTCTCAAATCACGTGGGAGCCCGGCGAATCACCGGGCTTGGTCTGTCATTGGCCGTTCGGCCAGGACCCCAACCATGTTTCCGGGATCGGCTTCCTGGAACTGCTGTTCGCGGCCCAGCACACGAGTTGTCAGTATGACGGTTTTCAGGCCGTTCAAGATTGGGAAGGGTCGGACATCCGTGACGCGCGGGTCACCCTTCGTCTGACCGCCAAGGATTTCGATTCCAACAACACACAACAATGTTTCGGAATTGGTTCCCGCCGTGCCTGTTGGATGTTGACTGGGCAGACATTCAACCTAGCGAATATCGAACAGGGTGAGGAAGTCGAAGTTTCTGCGACCTTGTCGGGGGACCGCGGACAATGGACGTTCGCCGGCAACAACCCGATCGAACAGCCGAACTATGATCGGTATGGGTACGAGCCCTTGAAGGATACCCTTGCGGACCACATCGGAAATATCTTCATGGTCGCGCCGTTCGGCGATATCCGCGGCACCATCACCGGCACCTTGAGCGTCAAGAACGCCACCGTTGAATACCGGAGCAAAAATATTCTCCATGTAGATGCGGGCGCCCAACTGGTCACATACCCGACGAACTCTACCGCTGACCCTAAATCCCTGACCGACGGCATCCGCAGCAATGAGCACACGGGATGGTACCAGACCACGGCGACGGACACGCCGCCGACATTTATCTGGATACTTCCCAAACCTCTTAAAATCACGGCCGTCGTTCTGCATCAGGACATCGCGATGCCGACAAAACGGGCACGCTTAACGGTCACGGGACCGGATGGAATTTTCGTCAAGGACGAAGCGTTACCGACGGATTTCGGCCAACTTTCCGTTGTGCCGCAACTCAACATCCCCCTGGATTTGGACGGCCCAGTCGACGAGATCAAATTGGAACTATTGAGCAGCGCCACACCGGACGGCATGGGGCTTCACGCGATTGAGGTATTTGCCGAAGATTATTCTCCGCCTCCATGCACGATACCAACGACCGTGCTGGAAGATGTAGACGGCCTGTCCGCCGGGGAACAGGTATTTTACCGGCTCGTCTGTACGGCCGGCGAGGAAGAATCAGCCGGGGACATCCACGACATTATGTTGCCTGCTGATAGCACTCCCCGGCTTATCGACGCATCGGTATTTTCGATCGAAACGGGTAAGGCGGTTATTCGCATTCGTGTCAATCCCATGGGTCATAAGACGACCGCCCGGTGGCACCTTGATGATGGAACGTCCGGTGAAATTCCCTGTGGTTGGGAAAACGTCGCCGCTCACCGCTTTATTTCCGTTCACGATGTCGCTCCTGGTTCGCGCTCTTTGACGGTCAAGCTAATCAACGATCAGGAAAACGAAAGCCGGGAACTATCCGTATCATGGTCTCAAGCAGATTAACCCTGTACCGGCTCCGAGCAACCGACTTGGTTTACGCGATCTTAATGAGGATGCTATTGAATTCGCCAAGGCAAGACATCCGTTAGCACCACCGCCACGACAAGGACCTCACGGTGATGGAAATCGACATTGCAACCAATCCCGACGAAGCCGTCGGTGAATCTGAACAGACATTGACCGAAAAATGGTGGCTTGCCCCCGCCGACGCCGACGAGCGCGCGAAGCTCCGGGCGCGCAATCTGGCAATATTCCAGAAGAAGTATCCCACTGTTCACAGCGCTATCGTCAACTATGAACCGAAATCCGAACTGGTGTTTGGAGACGACGGCCAGCCGGATATGAATTTCGCCGGATCGGCATTTTACGACGGCAATATCAACGAATTTACGGACCGGCAACTGGCGCAATATTGGCGCGCGCCGAACCGCCTGAATGTCGCGCCGCCCCTTCCGCAAACGATGGACACTCACGCCTCCCGTTTTCTCTATTCGATGCACGAGCGACTGCAAAAGGAAGTGGATGTCGAGTTTTCCGTTGGTCGGACAAGCAAACAAAGCTTCTACGGCTTGGTAATGGGCATTGGCCTGGGCCGTCACCTTCCCGAATTCATCGAACGCACGGGATGCCGCAATATTTTCCTGCTTGATCCGAATCTTGAAGGTTTCTACCACTCGATGGAGACGTTGGACTGGGAAGCCATCCTGTTCGAATTTCAGGATCGCAACGGCGACCTCTTCTTCTATGTCGGGGGTGACACACAGCATTGGATGGATGGACTTCGCTACCAAACGCGAAAGACCAATACCATTTCAATGGACGGCTTCTACATCTACGCCCATTACAAGAACAGCATGTTTGCGGAGTTCTCAAAAAAGTTCAACAAAGAGTCCCAGTTCCTCATGACGGGCTTGGGGTTCTTCTTTGATGAGCAACTCATGCTGCGTAATACCTATGCGAACATGGCCGGCAGAGACGTCCATACATACCTTCGGCCGACCAAGCCCATCGCAGACAAAACACCGGCCATCATCGTTGGTTGTGGTCCATCGCTGGACGCCAGCATCGAAGACATCAAGCGTAATGCCGATAATGCAGTCATCATCTCTTGCGGATCGGCACTTGGCCCCTTGATGGATGCAGGCATCCGCCCGGATTTCCAGATGGAACTTGAAAATTACAAGGTTCTGCCGGTCATCATGTATGCGGCCTCCAAGCACGATCTTTCCGGCATTTGTCTTGTGGCCAGTTCGACTGTTGATCGGGAAATCCGCCAATATTTCACAAATGAAATCTATTGGTTCCGTCCCGCGCTCTGCCCCTTCCCGATTTTCTCCAACGACATGGAAAGCTGCCTGAGGCATCCGGACCCCACCGTTGTTAACGTCGGGCTTTCGTTTGCTCAGGAATTGGGATTTCGCGAATTTTATCTATTCGGCGCGGACATGGGTCAAAAGGACAGCGATCAACATCACGCCAAATCGTCCTATCATTACTCGGATGAATCAAAGAACGACTTGAAGCAGGTCTTTAACATCGAAGTCCCGGCAAACTTCGGCGGCAAGGCGATGACCAGTTCCGGCCTGTTTTGGGCGCTTGATACTCTTCAACGAGCAATCGGCTATACCACGGCGAACCATAAATATTTCAATTGCAGCAACGGCGCCCGCATCAATCGCGCCATCCCCAAACTGCCGCGGACTCTTGACCTGCCAGAGCCCGAAGTTTCACGTGAGCAAGCGGTTCAGGATATCATCGATGCGTCGCGGTTGATGACGGCAGAGGAAATCGACAGCCGCTGGCAGCCGGAGAAGATGATCGATGCGTTCAACGATCTGTTGGACAATCTGTTGGATTTGGTGGAAACCCACGACCTTATCAATGATACGGACCATCTGATCGAATCATCACGGCTGTTCTATTCCAACACCGACAACGTCTACAGCCATTATTCCAGCCTGGTGCTGCGTGGAACGATCAATCAGATGCTGATCGCCTGCGACTATTATCTTTGTCGTCTGAATGACGAAAGCAAATACGAACAGGCTCTGGAAGTCGTCCGCGATGAATATCGGAAGGTGACCGAGCGCCTGCGCAGCATCGCGGCCAAGCATATCAGGTCTCAAGCTTTGGGCATTGAGTTGGCGGAAGCTTGCCTGAGCGGCATCTCGGACGACGACGGCCTGACGGATGAAGAACGCGAAGCCTTGACGGTCCGCCAGGATAAGCCGTCGGATGAGGACGCCGATACCAAGCAAGACGCCGCAACGGCAGACACATAAAACGGTCTGCTTCGGTCTGCCCTAACTTTTTTCCGATGCGAATTCAGCCAATGCCAGGGCGAGATCCTGAGCGACAGCGGGCCAATCACCCGCATTGGGTTGCCTAAACAGGCGCATGCTTGGGTACCAAGGGGAATCATCCCGCCCCAACATCCAGCGCCAATCGGGCACATGGGTAATCATGGTCCAAACGGGCCGCTCCATCGCCCCGGCAAGATGTATCAGCGACGTATCGACGCCGATGATCAGGTCCAGCGCAGAAACGGCGGCAGCGACTTCCGAAAACGGATAGGCCCGCCGGAATAACATTTTCATGGGCCCGGAAAACACCGTGCCTTCAATTTGCGCCATCGCCGGACCGATTTGCAGAGAATGCAGCGAAACGCCGGGAACATCCAATAGCGGCTCTAGGACCGAAAGGGGAACAGAGCGTTCCGCATCCCGTTTATGAGAAGGGTTGCCCGACCAGATGAGCCCTACATGAAGCGGCCCCGGCAACCGCTGCTCGACCCGTTCACGCCAACGCTGGACGGCCGCCGGTTCGGCGCGCACGTAGGCTCCAGTCCAAAAATCATCGCCTTCATCTATCCCCAACACCGCGGGGAGGCTCATAATCGGGATGAACAGATCATGGTCCGGCAGAGGCATATCCTTGGTGAAAACTTGAGCGACACCGGGCATATCCTCGAACAGCGGTTTCAACGTCTCGGGCACCTCCAAGATCACCTGCCCGACCCTTTCTGCCGCGGATCGAACGAATCTGGAGAATTGAATATTGTCGCCCAATCCTTGTTCCGCATGAATCAATAGAGTGCCATCCGGCACCGGTTCCCCCTGCCATTGGGGCCGAGTCGATCGGATTTTTGCAAGTCCGACATTGCTCGCCGATTGTCGGCATTCAAACCCCTGCCAACCGGCGCTGAATTCTCCCTTGAGCAACTGCAGCAAACCCAGGTTGTATCGAGACGTGGGATCTTCGGGATTGATTTCCAGGACCCGGTTAAAAATTTTCTCCGCATCCTCGATAAGACCTTGAGCAGCCAATGTCGCGGCAAGGTTAAGCAGCGGTCCGGGGTGCCCCGGAAGGGCGTCGGCAACGCGCCTGAATTCGGCTTCGGCTTCCTCCAGCCGGCCCAGATTTTGGAGTGCGGCACCCCGGGCGTTCCGCGATTCAGCGTGGTCCGGTGCGCCCGCCAAGGCGATATCCAAAGCCTGTAAGGCTGCGGCATTGTCGCCAAGCTGAATGCTGACCCGCCCGACACCGCATAACGCCATGGGATGATTAGGGAACGCCGCAAGAATGGCCTGAAGGTCAGCGATCGCATCACGCGGGCGCTCCTCGCCCAAACACGTCTCAACGCGCGACAAGGCTGCCTGAATATCGGATTCGGATCGTATTTCCACCATCCCTTATGCCTCCCGTACACTCACTTTGCACTCCGGCTAGACCTGCCATCCAATGCCATAAAAAAGAAACCGCCGCCACCCATCGGGTGGCGGCGGCTCTTTACAACCGTATGCGCTGGACCCGCCCCCCGCGAGGAGAAGCGGATCAAGACGATTAGTTGAACAGCGCCAGGATACCCTGTTCGGACTGACCCGCGAAGGCCAAGGCCGAAATACCCAGCTGCTGGCGAGTCTGAAGGGCCAACAGGTTGGCGCCTTCGCCGTTCAGGTCGGCCAGCGTCAGCTTGCCCGCACCTTCTTCCAGCGTGTTGGTGTACTGTTCGGTGAAGTCCAGACGCGTTTGAAGCAAGGCCACGTTGGAACCAAGCTTCTGCGACTGCGACCGCAGGGTCGTCAACGAAGCATCGAGACCGGCAATGATCGTATCGGCGTCGGCGCTCTGGCCCTCGGCGATGAAATCGATGCCGCTCTGAAGCGCGCCGGCGGTGTTGGCCGCCAGGACGGTATTCGTCACTTCGAACGAGTTGGTGATACCGGCAACGATACCGACGAATACACCGGTGACGCTAATGCCGACAGCAGGCGTTGCCCCCAGGAACTGAGAGTCAGCACCAACCGCCGCACTGATACCGGAAGCAGCCGCAGCGTTGAAGGTCGCAAGCTGCAGGGTCAAGGTCTGACCCTGGGTAACCGTCGTATCGTCGGCGGTACCCACGGCAACGGTGACAGAGACCTCGGTGTTCAGGGAGAACACGATTTCCGAGCCGCCATTGGTAACGGTGGCACCCGTACCGTTGTAGGTCACGACAAACTGACCGCCGAAGTCGGAGACGGCGTTGGCCGCCGAGAACGACCCGGTGATGACAGCACCGTTCAGTTCGACACCCGAGGACACCGTCCCGGTGAAGCTGACCGTGCTGTCGGCGCGAACCACGAGATCGTCGATGCCCAGACCGGTTTCCTGTAGCTGAGCTGCGTCAATCGTCAGCAAGCTGGTGGTGTTGTTGGAGAAGTTGACCGTCAACGTTTCAGAGGTGTTGTCGATCAGGTTGACGCCCTGATATTCGGCGTCGTTCGCCAAGTCACCGATCTGCGAACGAATGTCGGAGAACTGAGTGACCAGATCGGTGAACTGAGTACCGGTGGCCGATTTCAGAGAGTTCGCAATACCTTTGAGCTGGCGAACCAGGCTGTCGATGCCTTCAACACCGTCCAGGGCCGCGGTAACCGTCGAAATGCCCTGGTCAATGCCGTCTTTGCGTTCCGTAAAATCGGAGGAACGGTCGGTCAAGGACCGAGCCGAGAAGAACGACACCGGATCGTCAACTGCACTGGCGACGCGCAGGCCCGTGGACAAGCGGCCGTTGGTACGGTCGATGAGATCAGTTGTAGCTTGTAGGGAAAGTAGCGAGCCGCGCACTGCGGCCGAAAGGGTAACGTCAGACATTTTGTAACTCCATTCTAGAGCGTTGACAGGATTTACTATCCTCAACCAGCCGACCCGCGCTTCTGGCGGGCATAGGGCTAGTTCCGGCAAACCTACCGGCGCCCTTTGGCAAAGTCAAACGTTAATTCCCCCCTTGAGGCAGAACAATTCCGGCCGAAAACGGAAAAGCCGCCGCCCCATATACGGAGCGACGGCTATCAAACGCCTCAAAGCGAGGCGAATTCGCGTAGTTATTCGAGTTAATTGAACAAGGACAAAATACCCTGCTCGGACTGACCGGCAAAGGCCAAGGCCGAAATACCTAGTTGCTGGCGAGTCTGCAATGCCAGCAAATTGGCGCCTTCCTCGTTCAGATCGGCAAGAACGAGCTTGCCCGCACCTTCTTCAAGGGTATTGGTATATTGTTCGGTGAAGTCCAATCTGGTCTGAAGCAGTGCCACGTTGGAGCCCAGTTGCTGCGATTGCGACCGCAGGGTCGCAAGGGCTGCATCCAAGTCAACGATAACGTTCTCAACATCTTCCGTCTGACCTTCGGCGATAAAGTCAACGCCACTCTGGAAGATGCCGGCAGTGTTGATCGCAAGAACGGAATTGGTCACTTCGAACGAGTTCGTAATACCGGCAACAATACCCACAAACACCCCTGTGATGCTGATACCAACCGCAGGTGTCGCCCCCAGGAACTGAGAGTCCGCAGCAACCGCCGCGCTGATGCCGGAAGCGGCTGCCGCGTTGAACGTCGCGAGCTGTAGGGTCAAGGTCTGTCCCTGTGTGATCGCCGTTGCGTCTGCTGTACCGACGGCCACCGTGATCGTAACCTCGGTGTTCAGGGCGAATACGACCTCGGCTCCGTCGTTGGTCACGGTAACGCCCGTGCCGTTATAAGTGACAACCAGTTGGCCGCCGAAATCAGAGACAGCATTACCCGCCGAGAATGACCCGGTGATGACAGCACCATTCAGTTCGACCCCGGAAGATACCGTACCAGTGAGGCTGATCTTGCTGTCAGAACGAATTTCAAGCACATCGATACCCAGGCCGGTCTGGCGCAGGTTTGCCGCGTCGATCGTCAGCAGGCTGGTCGTGTTGTTCGAGAAACTCACGGAAAGCGTTTCCGAAGTATTGTCGACCAGGTTAACGCCCTGATATTCGGAATCGTTAGCCAAATCCCCGATTTGCGTGCGAATTTCGTTGAATTGGTTGACCAAATCATTGAACTGCGTGCCGGCGGCGGAGCGCATCGAATTGGCAAGGCCTTTCAATTGCCGAACCATGGTATCAATGCTCTCGACACCATCCAGCGCGGCTGTAACGGTCGAGATGCCTTGGTCGATGCCGTCCTTGCGTTCATCGAAGTCAGACGCTCGGTCGTTCAAAGCTTTGGATGAAAAGAAAGATACAGGATCGTCAACCGGGTTGCTGACCCGAAGCCCCGTGGCCAATCGGTCGTTGGTGCGGTCGATGAGATCCGTGGTGCGCTGCAATGCAAGCAGCGAACTGCGTACTGCAGCAGAAAGAGTAACGTCGGACATGTTATTTGCCTCGTCTCCGCGCGGCTGGGGATTCTCCTCGCCAATGCCGCGCTAGCAATCACGTTGCGCATTCTGCCAACGACCCGGATACTAATCTATATTCAAGGGGTTAACAAAGTATTGACCAATTTGATCCGTGAATATTTTAAAATAAAAATTCAGCGTCCATCATGCGCGATTTTCCCTGCAGCCTCACGATACGCAAACACGCCTTGCAGCTTAAAATAAGAAACAATGCAATCTTGCTTATAATGCAAAAATATAGCATATGTAGTATAGTATGGGGGAAGGACATCAAACTATGGTGCAATTATGCCACTGAAACTTGATTTCAAGGCCGGTGAAAAACTGGTCCTTAACGGCGCGGTGGTGGAGAACGTCGGCAGTAACGCAAAACTGCTGATCCACAACGATTCGGCGATAATTCGTGAAAAGGAAATTCTATCGCAGGCAGAATCCAATACCCCGGCGGCACGGGTTTATTTCGCACTGCAATGCGCATACATGTTTCCCCGCCACGAAGCAGAGTATTTGGAAAATTTCCGCCAGTATCTGCAAGACTACGTAGCAGCAGCACCGACCTCTAAAGAAATCGCCGATGAAATTTTAAAATACGTCGATGACATCAAATTGTATCGCGCGCTGAAGGCAACGCAAAAATTGATACGTCACGAAGCGGATACATTCAGCCAGTTCGCCAGTCAGCTGGAATCCGTCGATCTTGCGGAACGGATGGAAACGGCCGGCGCCGGAGATGTTGTCACCGAGGGCAATTCCTAGGTTACCCCGTCGTATTCCAAAACATGGTGACAACCCGATTGGTGTCGTTGCGAGAACTTCGTTATATACGATTTAAGTTCCGCATCATGGATTGGTGCCGAGCTGGAGGTGACACGAGAAGGCCACAACGATGACCGGCGACCCGCTCGATAAGTTCCTACATCGCGCCGAAAGTGGTCCTGATCTGCTCTGCATCCAAGAAACGGACCGACATCTGACGTACTCGGAATTCACCGATCTCGTCTGCCGATACGCATTCAGTTTTGCTCAAACCGGCGAACACCCCAAAGTCCTTATTCACTTGCCGCAATCAGCCGACGCCTACGCTGCCATGTTTGCGACGCTTATGGCCGGTGGATTCTACACATGTTCCAACACCGAATGGCCGCCCGACCGCCAGGCCAGGGTTGCCGGCCTCTTTCGCCCGGATGTCGTAGTGTCTGATCAACCCGGTGCTGTTGCAGACCTTGGCTGCCCCCCCTCTTCCAAAATCGTGCACAGCACCAAACTCCCGAATCAACGGTTAGAAGTCCCCAAACCGCCACACGACCTCGCATATGTCATGTTCACATCCGGCTCAACCGGCATACCGAAAGGGGTGATGGTGCCGCGATCGGGCCTTGCCCATTATACCGACTGGGCCCAGGATGCGATGGACCTCACGCCCGAAGACCGCTGGTCACAACATCCCAATATTGCTTTTGATCTCAGCGTACTCGACATCTACGGCGCGCTTTGCAGCGGGGCTTCTCTGCACCCCTTGACCGGCACGATGGACCGCATGTTTCCAGCGACGTTCATTCGCGACCGGGGCCTGACCATATGGAACTCGGTCCCGAGCGTTCTGGATATGATGCGCAGCGCACAGCAGATGACCCCGGAGCACCTGGGATCGCTGCGCATGTTCACCTTTTGCGGCGAACCGCTATACCGGGAACAAGTGCAGGCGATATTCGATGCCCGTCCAGACGCCGCGGTCCACAACACCTATGGCCCAACGGAGGCAACGGTTTCCTGCACATTATTGAAACTGACACCTGAAAATCTGGATGCGGCAAGCGGCCAATGCATGGCATTCGGCGACCCGATCCCCGGCATGGACCTGCACTTCATCAAAGACGGTATAGAAGGCGATGAAGGTGAAATCATATTGTCCGGACCGCAATTGGCCCGAGGATACTGGGAAGCGCCCGATATCACCGCCGGCGCATTCCAGGAATTGGAGATAGCCGGCCACCCCGTCCCTTGTTATCGCACCGGCGACTGGGGACGGCGGGAAAACGGGCACCATTTTTTTATCCAGCGCATTGATCATCAGATCAAGATCCGCGGATACCGCGTCGAATTGGGGGAAATCGATAAGGTTGCGCGCGAACTTGGCGCGCGTGCTGCCTGCACGGTTTTTGCCGACAATGCCCTACACTGTTTCATCGAAGGCGCCGATAAACTTGATGTTAACGCGATCCGTGATGGAATGGCCCGGACCTTACCGGAATACGCGGTACCTTCGGCCATCCGCCAATTGGAATCCCTGCCGCGGAACGCGAACGAAAAGATCGACGCAAGTGCCCTTGCCAAACGAGTGACTGATGAGCCAAACGACACTGATTGAACCGCATGCCTTGGTTGCCGAAGCCTTGGAATGCTCCATCGACGATCTCGTCGAGGGAACCGGACTGGGCGCCCATCCGAAATGGGACAGCTTGGCCCATGTGCGCGTGATGTTGGCTCTTGAACGGCATTACGACGTGACGCTCAATGATGACAGCATCCTTGAGTACACCACCTTGGATGCTGTCAGCGCGCGTCACCAAGCGCTCGTCAACGCTTAAGGCGCCCTCTCACCACGGTTTCAGCGCGCTGCCGCCGGGCAAGGCACCGGGCGAGTGGTTGTCTATTCCGGCTTGATGGCGACAAAATTCCACAGGCCTTCTCGTCTGTTTTCCGCCGGGCGCAAGTGATCAAGACGCTTGTGAACGAGCACCGTGATTTCGTAGTCGGAGAAAAGATCGAGGATATGTTCCTCATCGGAGAAATGAACCGGCCCGACATTGGATAGCGGGCCGTCTTCGATGTTGATCCGGGTGTATTCGTCCATGCCGGGCTCACCGCGCTTATAGTCGGTCAGTTCCGTGGAAAACCAATCAATCCCGATGTACGTGCCACCCGGCTTAAGGGCTTTATCCACCAAGGCCAGGCAATCGCGGATCGGCGCCGTATGGTTATGCGGCAGGCTGCCGCGATCAAAAATCAGATCAAAAGGGCCTTCGAAATGAATGTCCTTGGTAAAATCAGCCTCGGCGAAACGATCGGCCCAGTCGGGATATGTATCCTTCAGCATACGAACGGCCGACGCACTGCCTTCGACCGCGCAATAATCAACGTTCAGGTAACGAAAGAACGGGACATTGGCACCAGAACCGCAACCAAGTTCAAGAACGCGAAAATCGGGTCCGGTCGGACGCGCATAACGCATCACGAAAGACACCAGGTCGCTCCATGGCCAGCGGCTGATCTGTGCGCTGGTTGCGTCGCTGAACTGCATCTCCCATTTCTCGGAAAAGCTCATATAATTATCTCCTCTCGGATCATGGGTACGATCACCCGCCCGTATACCGTCGGCATCCTGCGCGAAACGCGTTAAAAAACGATTATATGTCCCTATCGACCCCGCCAAGAAAGCAGACTGACTTGACCGCACTAACCCTTGACGATCTTTCAACGGCTCTACGCAGCATCATTCCGGACGATGACGAAGTCATTGTCATGCATTCGGGTGTCTGGTCGTTCGCCGTGGCTTACGGCTGGACAAAGCCGGAAGACGTCGATCCCATGATCGACATTCTGGCCGATATCATCGGCCCGGAACGCACGCTGATCATGCCCGCCTATAATTTTGATTTCTACCGGACCAAACAGTTCGACTTGACCCGCAGCCTGCCCCAGGTCGGTGTGCTGCCGCACCGCTCCTGGGAGCGGATGGATATGGCCCGCACACGCCAGCCAATGAATAGTTATTTCGTGGTCGGGCCGCGACAGGATGAGGTCCTTGGACTGCCCTGCACCACGGCCTGGGGGGATGATAGCGTTCTTGGATGGATGCACGATGTAAACGCCCGCATCTGCATCCTCGGCGTTACATGGGAAGAAGGTTGCAGCTTCGTTCACCGCTGCGAAGAAATGGCCCGGGTCCCCTACCGCTACTTCAAACGCTTTCCGGGTATTTTGTTTGATGACGGCCGCGAAATCGGGCCGTGCTCCGAAGTCCTGTATTCCCGGCCATTGACGATCATGTTGGCGGACGACTGGTCGACGATCACCGATCCGCTCCGGGCAAGCGGCGACATGCTCACCACATCACACCCCAAGCTTCGTTTTGAATCGGCCCTGTCGCAGACAGTCTATAAACAAGGCATGGCCGTGCTTGAACAGGACCCTTATATCCTGCTTCCGACCGCTGACGGCCTACGCGACCGCGTACGCGAATGGGTTTCGAAAGAGAAAGAAGCCGAGATAGAAGCGCTGGCGCCCGAACAGCGCTGGCCGTAAGAACCCCGACAATTCAGGCGACACCAACCGTATCAAGCATCTTGAGAATGGCGGAATACCCCAGCACCATAGGGTCCGTCACGATCACGCGCTCCGACTGTTTGGCGACTTCTTCGGTCACCTTATGGCAGGCTTCTTCGAAGCCCACACGCTGGTGTTTGTAACTCACCGGCGTCTTCTGCACATAGATGTCATCGGGCGTTTCCCTGACAACCATGCCCAACGCCCTGGCCTCATCCCAAACCTGCTGCGTGAAGGTTTCGGGCGCTTCCCATACATCCGATCCGACCGCCGTCATTACTTCGGCGCAGATATAGGTCTTTCCGTCGGCTGTTTGCTGATTGGAATAGTGTCCCGCGCGTGACACCCGGAAAATTCGATGACTGTCGTCATAATCCTGGATGAAATCCTTATCGCCGATATCGTCTGCATCGGTCAGGAAATAGTACAGAGCCATGGGCGTTTTATGCACGAAACCGGAAGCCGTATCCTCGCCAAGAGCAATCTGGCTGAGCAGCCCCGTATCCAGGGCCCAGACCATATAGTCGAATTCCCGCAATGTTCCGCCAAGCGTCACTTTGACCGACGAATTGTCGGCGGAGAACGATTCAATCGCCGTCGAAAGCAGAATCTCCACCCCCAAATCCGTCAAACACTTTTGGGCATCCCGGCAGAATCCGCCGGTGCCCCCCGACTTCGGATAAAAATGCCGCGTCGGGACCAGTGGGTTTACTTTTCCCAGGTATTTGTACGGATCGGCTGCATTATTGCCGGCGATCCGGTCATCCAGGGCCGGAATTTGTTTCAATAGATCCGACATCGCATCATCCGCCGCCCGCATGCGGCTTCCGACGGTCGTTGTCAGTGCTGCGGGAGCAAGGTCTCCGGGCTCGGCCACGGCAATCTTCCTGATGACGTCTTCCAGGCAACGGGCAGCCGTTTCCCCGAACTGGACTCGAAGTGCCTCACTCAGGGTTTGCGCATCGACCGGGCCTTGCGGCGCAATTGCCGCCTGTTCGATGATCTCAACCAGAACGCGCGCCGCCAGATCCCCTCCCAACGAACATAGGTCGGGCACAGCCGTACCGTCTGTCACCACGCCGTTCAATACCGACGCCGTCTTCATATCAACCGGATAGAAATTGTCGCCCAGGATTTCGAGCACCGTGGAATCGTGGTCTGAATCCCCGCTGCCGAAAATATGACATCCCTTATCGAGGAACAGGCCGTGCTCTTTCCATTCGAACGGCCAGAGCACCGCCCCCAAGAACGGCGCACGTTCAACCAAAGTGACATTGCATCCGCGGTCAGCCAATACCTTGGCGCTGGTGATGCCCCTGAACCCGCCGCCTGCGACAACCACGCTCGTCATGGAATTACTTCCTTTCGATCGTGCACCCGAACCAAGCCCAGGGTGATCCGGTAAAGTGGATCATACACGCCATTTTCGCTGCATCCATTCGGGGGCCATCAGTCACTGTTCAACTTCCTTCAACAGACCCACGCGAAGAAATTCCGACACACATTCGTCGAAAGCAAAGATCGGCATTTCACAGCGTTCGGCGATTTCCAACAAATCCTGCGCGCCATCGGCGTGCGGGATGATCGCATAATACGCATCACCAATTACGGACGCACGGCCACCGACCCCGGCCCCATGCTGATATGGATAGACGCCATGGCGGGACATAAAGGGCGACGCCGTATAGGTGCCTTGGTAAACCTGGGTACGTTCGATTGTCATCAGCGCGACCCATGCCGTCATCAGCGTTTCGAACAACTTATCCGCCTTGACCAAGGACAGGTCATCCGCCGACGAATGATATTCAATGTAGCCGCCTGGCCGGGAGCCGGCGCGCGAAATATTGGCGATGGGCACATCAACGCCGATGGAATTGAAATGACAGGCATCGGTCCCATAAATATTGAACGGGCGTGTAACCACATCGCCTGAAACCAACCCCATCGCATGATGGAAGGCGCGGTCAATAATAGTGCCATCCACCTTTGTCCGGTCGATGCTGACGGGGTTGTCGTCTCCGCAAATACCGAACTGATACCCACCGATCGTCTTGGCAATACGGTCGGGATATTTGTCGATATAAGTCATGGCGCCGATGGTTTCCGGCCACAAGGCCAAGCGATAGGAATAACGGCGCTTGGGCAGGGATTGCAGCAACCGAAACAATTCGACCGCCACAACCACCCCGGAAAGGTTGTCATTCGCACCAAGCGGGTGACACAGATAACTGGAGATCAATATCTCCTCTTCAACTTCCCCCGGCAGATACATTTCGCCGATACGCAGTTTGCCATCATAAAGCTCGGTATCGATCTTGACCTTGTAACGACCCGGTTTCAGGCGCTGCAACAGATTGTCCGGGCAGGACAACCCCCAAGCGTCGCGGTAATAGGATTGCCGCATCGGGATGGCGTCCGGCTGATTGGGATCGGTCGTCAAATGCTGCAGCAACTCATCCTTATCGACTTCGCCTTCGAAGGGGCGGCTATAGATCCAGACCGCATAGGGATGGTCCGCGAAATCGATGATACGGTTGCCGTCCGGGTCTTCGACCCATGCCTCATTGACCTTGAATTCTTGCGGTATCGTCCAATCCAGCACCTGTTCACCGGTCGAAAACTCGGCAACGGTAATCGGCAGCCATTCCTGGATCACCTCAAGCGACTGCTTGAACCCAGGGCCCAATAACGACCGGTATATGGGAAACAGCGTTTCCATCATACGCCATAGGGACGCTTGGTTTTCCGCACCCGGCAGCATCAAACCCGGGAACACGGAACAGCCAGCTTCGCTCGCCAACGCCGGGGGCAAAACAACCGGCGTTTCAGCCACAGACGGTTTCGGGCTTAAAGTATCAGGCACAACCACCCCCCTGTAATACCGCTACGGTTGTCATCGGGCTTATCCTTATAACTTGCTCAACGTCTTGGTTGCGAAGGCTCGGCTTTCCGGAACCACGGGCCCGGCGATGAAATGCCATTTTCGTGCCCGAATATACCAATAATCTCTCCGTTTGGGTTACCCGCCCTGGGTCAATCTACGCTGTGATGGACTATCGGAGGCTTTGTTTAAAGAAGCGTAAAGCGCGCAAATCCGCGCGGTACGCTGCGGTCCATCAATCGATTGTTAAACACTCAACATTAGCCTGCGGACTGCACATATCGGGTTTGGTATTCGGGGCCCGCAACGGGAGCGCAGATGTGTTCAGCAAATTGGACAGAACGTTAATTATCGCTGAGGTCGGCAATAATCACGAAGGCGATTTCGATGTCGCCTGCGAGTTGATCGACAAGGCCGCCGAAACGGGCGTGGATGCGGTCAAGTTTCAGACCTTCATCCCCGAACGCTACAGTTCGGTCCGCGATGTCACGCGCATGGAGACCCTGAATCGATTCCGTCTCAGCTATGACCAATTCGCGTCCTTGGCCGATCGCGCCCACGCCAGGAACCTGCTGTTCATATCCACACCTTTCGATCTGGAAAGCGCGGCTTTTCTCGGCACGATCGTCGATGCCGTTAAAATCGCGTCCGGGGACAACACGTTCTATCCTCTGATCCGCAAGGCTGCCGAAACCGGGAAACCGATGATCATTTCCACGGGTCTGGCGGACCGCAATGAAATTGCCCGGGCCGTCGATCACGTCACGCAATCCCGGCGTGAACCCGGCATCGATCAGGAACTGGCTCTGCTGCATTGCGTTGCCAGCTATCCCGTGCCCGTGGAACAAGCCAATTTGGCAGCGATCCGCTCCCTGATTGCTGCTTTTCCCGAACAGACCATAGGGTATTCCGATCACACCATCGGCCCGGAAGCCGCCGTGCTGGCCGTAGCCCTTGGCGCGCGGATCATCGAAAAGCATTTCACCCTGGATACGGCTTATTCCGATTTTCGCGACCACCAACTTTCCGCCGACCCATCCGACATGACTGCCCTGGTGGATGCCGTGCGTCGTGCCGAAGCCATGATGGGCGCAGGCGAGATCACAGCCATGCCCTGCGAAGAACCCATGATGGGGCCGGTCCGCCGGTCGATCGTCGCGGCCCGCGACCTGACTGCGGGGCATACGGTTTCACACGAAGACCTTACTTGGGTCCGTCCCGGTGGCGGCATTGCGCCCGGCGACGAAGACCAGCTTATCGGACGACGGATACGGCGCGACGTCACACATGGTGATATGATCACACCCGAGCACTTGGACTGATCGCATGCGCATCGCCGTTCTCACCACCCAGACATCACACCATGCCCGTTTCGTCGAAGCCATGGCAGGAATGCATGACCTTGCCGGCATTCTGGTTGAAACCACGCCCGCGGCCACCGCATCGTTCGATACGGCCCATCCATTCGAAGCCGAACGTGATGCATATGAACGCGACACCTGGTTCGCAGGAAACGAACCCCTGCTCGGCGAATTTTCTTCCGCGCAAATGTTCACGTCACTGAACGAGCCGGCAGCGGCCAAAGCCCTTTCAGACTTGGACGTCGAGGCCGCAATCGTATTCGGAACGGGCCGCCTGAAGGGGGAAATCCTGAACCTGTTACCCCAACGCCTGCTGAACCTGCACGGCGGCGACCCGCAGGATTACCGGGGGCTGGATTCTCATCTTTGGGCCGTCTATCACGGCGACTTCAAGGCATTGGTAAGCTGCCTTCATTTCGTTGAACCGGAATTGGATACAGGCGCGGTGTTGAGCCAGCGGCCCGTCCCCTTAACCCGGGGAATGGAATTGCACCAACTCCGCCACGCCAATACGGAAACCTGCATCGACGTCTCGAACCGGGCTCTTGCCAGCATCGCGCGCGGCGGCATGATGACCATTTCCCCGATACAGCGGCGCGGGCGGTATTATTCCTTTATGCCCTCGGTGTTGAAGGACATCTGCGTCGCGAAATTTCATCGCCATACGGAGAACCTACCGTGACTTGGGCAAGGTTTCTCCAGCATGACAAGCTTGCCATCTATCTGTTTCATGGAGTCGTTCATGACACGGGATACCGGGTGCGCAATTACAATCGAAAGCATCTATCTGCCGGTGAATTCAGCTCCATCATCGCAGATTTGAAAGACAGCGGCACCCCGATGTCGCTTGACGATCTGATTGCAGCATCCGCACAAAACCTGCCCTTCCCCAAGAACGCCTTTGCCGTCACCTTCGATGATGGTTTCGAGAACAATTTGACCGTGGCCGCGCCGATCCTCGCGGAAATGGGCGTACCCGCGACATTTTACGTAACGACGGATTTTATTGACCGGAACCGCATGTCCTGGATCGACCGCATCGAATGGGCGTTCGAAGTGGCATTGGCGGATGGTAGGCCGATGCACATTGATCTTCCCTGGCAAGACACAGCTATCACACCAACAGGAACGGATTCCGTCATCTCAATCCTGAAGGATATTCGCTCACACGTAAAAACCGATCCCGATCTGGACCCCGATGTCTTGGCCACTGATATTCAACGGCAACTGGGATTTGACGAAATCTGGTCCTGTAATGATCCGCTCGACCGGAAGATGACCTGGGATCAGGTGCGCGAGCTTGACTCCCATAACCTGTTTCGTGTCGGCGGGCATTCACATGAGCACGAGATTCTGTCTTTTCTTCCACCCGACAAATTGGCGATTGAATTGGACCTGTCGCTCGACCTTTTGGACCGCAAGGCCGGGATCGGACCGACCCATTATTCCTATCCCGAAGGTTTGGCCCATTGCTATTCGGACGCCGTGATCGACGCCATGAAGGCTCGGGGGATCATTTGCTGCCCAACGGCTGAAGACGGCGTCAACCCGCCGGGCACGGACCTGTTCCGCCTGAAACGCGTCATGGTCATGTGAGCCGGTCGGGAACATGTGTGGCATAGCAGGAACCATTGGCCCGGCGGCGCCCGGCAACGAGCGCATTCAAAAGGCATTGCGCACCATGGCACGGCGCGGACCCGATGCCTTGGGGCATCGGATATTGGATTTGGGCGGCCAGAAATCCGCCTTGCTGCACACACGGCTTTCGATCATCGATCTGGACCCTCGCGCGGATCAGCCGTTCGAACGGGACGGGCTGTTCGTTTCCTACAACGGTGAAATCTACAACTACCTGGAACTGAAAGCCGAACTGGAAACCCTGGGGCATCGGTTCACGACAACTTCCGACACCGAGGTTCTGGCCGCTGCCTGGCGGCAATGGGGGGCGGGTTGCCTCGACAAGCTGGAAGGCATGTGGGCCTTCGCCATCGCCGATACGACGGCCGGCACCCTGACGATCTGCCGGGACCGGTTCGGTGAAAAACCGCTTTATCTTTGGCCCCGGAACGGCACGCTTCACTTTGCTTCTGAAATCAAAACCCTGGCCGCTTTGGCCGGAGAAGCACCCTCGGTCAACCACACACAGGTGCTGCGCTATCTGACCCTTGGGTACAAATCGCTCTACAAATCCGGCGATACTTTTTTCGACGGGGTATTTGAACTGCCGCCCTCCACATATCTGACATTGTCATCACCGGAATTGACGCAGCCGGAATTCTATTGGCAGCTGAAACATATTCCGCGGCCCATGTCGGCCGAAGATGCCCTGGAAGGTGCCCGCGAACGGCTGTTCCGCTCGGTTGAACTGCGCCTGCGCGCCGATGTACCGGTTGCCTTTTGTCTTTCAGGCGGGGTCGATTCCGCGACCTTGGCGGCCATCGCCGCGAAAAAGCTGGGGGCCGATATCCACTGCTTTTCGATCATCGACGCCGACGAACGCTACGACGAAAGCGCCAACATAAAGACGATGATCGAGGCCCTGGGGTGCCCCCATCATATCACCCGCACTTCGACCGAAGGTTTCTTCGACCGGATGGCGGATATCGTCGCCTATCACGACGCACCGGTCGCGACCATCAGCTACTACGTCCATTCGTTCCTGTCCGAAGCGATCCACGACGCCGGCTACAAGGTCGCCGTCTCGGGCTCGGGCGCTGACGAGCTTTATACCGGCTACTACGATCATTATTCCATGTGGCTGGCGCAAATGTGGAAACGGTCGCAGATCGATCCCGCCGTCGATTTCGAAAAACTGATGTCCGACTGGAAAGGCGGGTTCGGCGCCCATGTTCAGAACCCGTTGCTGCAGGACCCCATGACCTTCGTGAAGGACCCGGGCCAGCGGGGACATATCACATTGGATCAGGGCTTTTTCGAAGGTCTGCTGGCCCAACCGTTCCACGAGGACTTCGAGGAAACGGAATTCACCCGCGAACTTCTACGCAACCGCATGATGAATGAATTGTTCGCGGAATCGATCCCCGTCCTTTTGCACGAGGACGATTGCAATTCCATGCGCTGGTCGGTGGAAAACCGCTCGCCCTTCCTGGACCGGCACTTGGCCGAATTTCTTTTCAACGTGCCGTCCGAATACCTGATCGGGGACGGCTTCGCGAAATTGCTGCTGCGCCTGTCGGGCGAAGGCTTGGTGCCCGACGCCGTTCGCCTGGACAAACGCAAGCGCGGCTTCAATGCCTCGATCAACTCACTGGTCGATCGCAAAGATGCGGAAACACGCGACCGGCTACTCGCGCCGGGCCCTATTTTCGACCTGATCGACCGCACCAAATTCGAAGCCTTCCTGGATGATGACATGGCATCCAACAGCTTCTCAAAATTCTTGTTCAGCTTTATCTCCGCGCGTATCTTCCTTGACCAACAACCCATTGAAAGCCAATGAGTTTCCTTACGATAGCTCAACAAGGAGCCGGTTCATGACCAAGGTCACCGGCGTCATCCAAGCCCGCCTGACGTCGATCCGTCTGGCTCAGAAGGCGATCCTTCCGCTGGCGGGCCGGCCCGTCATGCATCACCTGTTTGACCGCGCCCGGCGTATCCGCGGCGTCGATGACCTTGTTCTGGCCATCCCCACAAGCGAAGCCAATGACCCGCTGGAAGACGCCGCCGCCGACTATCCCGATATCCAGGTCGTACGCGGCCCGGACGACGATTTGGTGACCCGTTTTCTGATGGCTGCCGATTTGACGGGGGCCGACGTGATCGTCCGAATGTGGGGCGATTGCCCGGTAACGGACCCTGATTTGGCAACCGCCCTGCTACAGGCGGCGCTTACGACCGGGGCGGGCTGGGCCCATTACCCGAACGATTCCGGCTATCCGGAAGGTGTCGAAAGTCATGTTCTGCGGGTCGACGCCCTACGTGCGTTGGCGGCGGAATCAGACGACATGTATGAGCGGGAAAACATCATCCCGTTTTTCGAACGTCAACCGGAACGCTTCCCCATTCTCGAGCTGCGCCGCCAACCTAACCGCAATCACCTGAAATGCCTGCTCGATACCCGGCACGACTACAACAGGATCACGCGCATTTTCGATTTGTTGTACCCGGATAATCCGGAATTTGGCTTGACCGAACTGGAAGCGCTGGCCGAACGGCATCCCGAAATATTTGATCCGACCCACCGTATTGTCACGGAGACATAGGAATGTCCCTGAACGTCGCCGTGATCGGATTGGGTGTGGGGGAACAACACGCCCTTGCCTTTGCCGCAGCGCCCGATAGCCGGGTCACGTGGCTGTACGATCTGGATGCGGCAAAAGCCCAACGCCTTGCGGACGACCTAGGCCAGGGCCGGGCTGCGGAAAGCTACGACCAAATCCTGGCCGCATCGGATGTCGATGCCGTTTCCATCGCGACCTTCGATCATCTTCATTTTGACGAAGTCTGCCGGGCACTTGATGCCGGTAAGCATGTGTTCGTAGAAAAGCCCCTATGCCGCACGGATGCGGAAGTGGACGCAATCGCCGACAAATGGTCCCAGGCCGGCAACCTGCATCTGCGCTCGAACTTGGTTTTGCGGGGCGCACCGGTTTACGGCTGGCTGAAGGAATCGATTTCCCAGGGAGAATTCGGAGACATTTATGCCTTCGACGGCGACTATCTTTATGGGCGCCTGGAAAAAATCACCGAAGGCTGGCGCAAGGATGTGCCCGATTATTCCGTGATGGAAGGCGGCGGTGTTCATATCATCGACCTTATGCTCTGGTTGATGGACGGGACACCCAGTTCTGTCTCCACAACCGGCTCCAAAATTGCAACACAAGGAACCGGCTTTCAGTACGACGATTTCATGGCCTCGAGTTTCACCTTTCCGTCCGGCGCCCTTGGCCGCATCACCGCCAATTTCGGCTGCGTTCATCCGCACCATCATGTAATCCGTGTGTTCGGCACCAAGGCGACTTTCATCTACGACGACCAGGGTCCGCGCCTGTTCCAAGGCCGGTCGGATGGCACCCAGGCAAAGAAGCTTGATCTCGCCCCCCTGCCCGAAGGCAAGGGTGTCTTGATTCCCGACTTCATTCAGGCAATCCAAACCGATGCCGACCCAACCCCGGCGGCAAGGCGCGAGTTTGATCTGATCCGCGTGATCGCCGCCGCAGACCGCGCACACCGTGACAAATCCCCCCAACCCATCAGGACACGATCATGACCAAGCTGGATATCCCCTTCGGCCGCCCCTGGATCGACGACGTCGAACGTGACGCCGTGATGGAGGTGCTGTCCGGACACATCCTGACCCATGGCCCCAATTGCCATGCATTTGAAGACGGCTTCGCCAAGATGATGGGCAGCGGCCACGCGGTCTCGACCTCCAGCTGCATGGCCTCTTTGCATCTTTCGTGGATCGACCTGGGCGTCGGTCCTGGGGACGAAGTCCTGTTGCCGGCCATGACCCACGTGGCGACGGCCCATGCGGTGGCGTTGACCGGGGCAACGCCCGTGTTCGTGGACAGTGAACTGACCAGCGGCAACATGGACCTGGACGACATGGCCGCCAAAGTCACGCCCAAGACCAAGGCCATCGGCATCGTGCATTATATCGGCATCCCCATCGACATGGTGAAGGTCATGGCCCTGGCCGACAAACACGGATTGAAGGTCGTCGAAGACTGCGCCCTTGCGGTCGAAGCCCGGGTCGACGGCATCCACGTCGGCCTGTTCGGCCATACGGGCTGCTATTCCTTTTATCCGGTCAAGCATATCACCTGCGGCGAAGGCGGCATGCTGGTATCCAAGGACCCGGAAACGGTCAAACGCATCGGCGAATTCCGCGCCTTCAATTATGACCGTACGGGCGGCGGCCCGAAAGTGCCGGGACTGTACGATGTTAAAGGCCTGGGCATGAACTACCGCATGTCGGAAATGCAGGCCGCGCTCGGTCGTGTGCAATTGACCCGTCTGCCCGATATCATGCGCATGCGCGAAGAAAATTTCCGCGCCCTGCAAAAGGGCCTGATCGCCATCGACGGCGTGCATGTCCTGGACAGCGGTGAAGAGCGCCTGAAATCCAGCTTCTATTGCGTGATCGCGGTACTGCAGGGGGATTTGGCCCACCGCCGTAACGACATCGCCTTGGCCCTTAATGAGCGCGGCGTAGGTACGTCGATCTATTACCCGCATCCCATCGGCAGGCTGAAGGTCTACCGCGAAAAGTACGGATATGATCCCGACGGCTTCAAAGGGGCGACCGCCATCGCCGACAACGCGATCGCCCTGCCCTGCGGCCCGCACCTGGGAGTCAAGGACATGAACGACATCGCGACCTCCATGGCGGAAATCATATCCACGATCTAAGCCGCCACCGCTGCCTTTAAGGCATTTCGCATATCCTCGATAACGGGCTCCCACTTTCCCCGTTCGTGACATCTGAACAACCGCGCCGAGCTGTACCAAGGAGTGACTTGCGGATTGTCCGGGTCAAGGTCGGGATAAATGCACCATCTCCAGTCCGGCACACGGTATGTCGGAAGCCAAAAGGGGCGGTTCATAGCTCCCGCCAGATTGGCCAATGCGCTGTCGACCGCGATGACCATATCCAATTCCGCGATCAATGCCGCCGAGGCGCCCAAGGGATCATCGGACGCCATGATGGCCTCGCCCAGATCAATCATTTCCGCCTCCTCGGGAGGCACCGCGATCTGATCCCGTCCATGCAACACTTGCAGCGAGTGGAAGCCGACACCTGCCGCCCGCAAATCCAGGTCGGCCAGCAGGGGCTGCATCGCGGCAAGCGGAATGGACCGTTCAAAATCGCGTGCGTGTTCCGGGTTTCCCTGCCAGCACAATCCGACCTTGAACTGTCCTTTCAGGCGTCCACGCCATTCATGTCGCACCGTGTCGTCCGCCGCAATATACGGAGCGGACGGTATCGACCGAGCATCGGCACAGAACAATCGCGGCAAGCAAAACATGTTTATCCGAGCATCACAGTCCGGCAAGGAATCATTCAATTCCCTTATGTCGGCATCCGGCAACAGGCGATGCCAGAAAGCGGCCGTACCATCATTGGCCTGAAAGCTGATTTTCCCCACCCGCTGGGCAACCCAGGGAAGGAAACGGGCCAGCAATATCGCATCCCCCAACCCCAGGTCGGAAAACACCAACAGGTGACCATCAGGCATGGGATCACCCGTCCAATACGGAGCATCCATTTTAGCAAACGGGCGGTGTGTGTAATAGGGAAGGTCCAGTCGGTGTTGGAACATGTCCCAAGCCGCATCGTAATTGCCTTTCAGCAATTCGAAAGAACCGACGCTATGCGCCGTTAAAGGGTGTAATGGAACCTGCCGCACCAATTGGCGAAACAGGGCATCAGCCTCGAACAATTGACCTTCATGCTGATGGACAGTGGCCCGCACCAAGGCGGACTTGAGCGTCTCCTGAAGATCGGGGAAATCGGTAACGAGCATTCGTTTGGCGCTCTTCTCGTGTACAGCGTTGGTCACGTCAGATGGGTCGTCAGGATACCCTCACGGCGCAAGGTCGAAAATCCATATTCCTATGGATTTTGCTTTGTGACAGGGATCACAGACGCCTCTCCCCATCAGTGCGACGGTTAACATGCCTTTAAGAATTTAGGGTTAACGTGCTATGCTAAGAGCCCGTGACCCCCCTTTTGATACGAGACATCACGGATGATCGATCTCGTCAAATGGTCGGCATGCTTCCGAGAAACGGAAGCAACGGACTCAGAAAGAGGAGAATAGCATGTCTACGATTCTGACTCCCGATAGGATCAAGTCCGCGTTGAGCGGCGAACGCATTGCGTTGGTCGGCGGTGCCGGGTTCATCGGTCATAATCTTGCGTTGGGATTACGCGAGCATGGCGCCGGCGTTCTGATCGTTGATAATCTAATGCAGAATAATCTGCTGGCGAATATTTCGGATAAATCCATTGATCCGTTCCGCCGCGAACTGAATTTCAACTTCCTCCGCCAGCGGTTCGAAATGCTCCGCGATGCCGGTGTCGAGATTGCCAGCGCGGATGCGCGCTCCATGCTCGACCTGGAGAACGCGTTGATGAAGTTCATGCCGACCAAGATCGTGCACTTGGCTGCGATTTCCAGTGCTGTGGATGCCAAGAAAATGCCGGGCCATTGCTTCGACCTGCAGCTGATCACCCTGCGCAACGTGCTTGAGTACACGCAACTGCATCCGGATGTGGTCAACCGTGTGGTATTTATGAGCTCAAGCACTGTTTATGGCGACTTCAAGACCCAGATCGTTGATGAAAACGTCCGGCCCCAGCCTTACGGCATTTATGCCAACACCAAGTTCATGGGCGAACGGCTGGTCCGCACCTATAACGACCAATACGGCCTGAATGTCGCCATTGTACGGCCCTCGGCGCTGTATGGCGAACGCTGCATCTCGCGACGCGTCAGCCAGGCCTTTATTGAAAATGCGCTGATGGGCAAACCATTGATGCTCGAAGGCGGCGGAGATGGACGCCTGGACTTCACCTACATCACGGACTTGGTGGATGGTATTGTCCGCTCGCTCGCCGTTGAAATGGCTCCGAAGTCCTCTAACACCTTCAACATCACATTCGGCAATTCACGCTCGATCCTCGAGCTGGCTAATATCGTTAAGGATGTCGTGCCCTCGGCCGAACTTGTCGAGGTTCCGCGCGACACCATCAAACCGATCCGTGGCACCTTGTCGACACAACGTGCCAAAGAGAACCTGAGCTTCGAAGCAAAATGGCCGCTCGAAACCGGATACCGCCGCTATTGCGAATGGTATGTGGAGCAATGGGAACGCGTTCAGGCTAAGATGGGCGCCAATCTGGCCTGACGCCAGTCAACCTTTCCATTCGGGCCATTTGCCCGACTTGACCGACCGGAACCATGATCGGGCCAATGATCGGGATTGTAGATTACGGCCTCGGCAACCTTACATCGGTTGCCGGGGCCGTCTCCAAACTGGGCTTTGATGCGGTCGTCTCCAGCGACGCAGCCGTCCTTGCCGCGGCGGATAAACTGATCCTGCCCGGGGTCGGCGCGTTCCCCGACGGCATGGCCAACCTGACCGAACGCGGATTGATCGACGTCCTGAACGACCTGGTGATCGCACAACGCAAACCGATCCTAGGTATTTGCCTGGGCTTTCAACTGTTGGGAGCCAGCAGCGAAGAATTCGGCCACACGGCGGGCCTGGGGTGGATCGATACCCCGGTCACCCGCCTAGCCCCAAATAATGCGTCTTTACGCGTTCCCCATGTCGGCTGGAACGACCTGACCCAGACCGCACCGGATTGCATCCTGTTCGACGGCATCCATGATGAAGCACTGTTCTATTTCGTCCATACCTATCGCATGGAAACACCGCCGGACGGATCACAAATCGGCACTTGCGATTACGGCGGTGTGTTCACGGCCGCGGTACAAAAAGGCAGCGTATTCGGCACCCAATTCCACCCTGAAAAAAGTCAGCAGGCCGGCCTGACCTTGTTGCAGAATTTCCTGGAGAAGGCGTAATGCTGCGCAACCGCCTGATCACGGTTCTGACCTTCAACAACGGCACGCTGTTCCGCACCAAGCTGTTCGAACCGGATTACCGCTACACCCATAATTTCGTCGACAGCTGGTCCGTGGACGAGATCGTGATGCTGGACGTGACCCGCGAACCCGACGCGGATAAGCACGCATTCTATGAAGTCGTCACCCAGTTCGCCAAGGAATGCTTCGTGCCTTTGGCAGTCGGCGGCGGCATCCGCACGCTCGACGACGCCAGGAAAATGATGGCCGTCGGCGGCGACAAAGTCGTCGTCAATTCAGGGGCGATTGAACGGCCGGAATTGATCACCGAAATCGCTGAAGCCTACGGCAGTCAATGCGTGGTGCTGTCCGTTGATGCCCGCAAGTCGGACAGGCTGGAGGGCGGCTATGAAGTCTTTTCCCATTTCGCGGCAAGGCCTACCGGCAAAACACCCGATGCCTGGGCACGCGAGGGCGAGAACCTGGGTGCGGGGGAAATCATGATCACCTCGGCTGAACGGGATGGATCGCTTCAAGGCTACGACATCGAGCTTTGCCGCTGCGTTTCCGACGCCGTCACCGTGCCCGTCCTGGGCATGGCCGGAGCCGGAAACTGGAAGCATTTTGTCGAAGGCGTGGAAAAAGGCGGCCTGTCCGCCGTCTGCACGCAAAACATCTATCATTTCACGGAAACCTCCATCGCCAGTGCCAAGAAATTCATGGAAAAGAAAGGTATTCCCGTCAGGCTGTGAGCGCTGGAATTCAACCGGCTTCGGGATGATGGGAAGGCCCGGGAACACGGGCCCGGAATTACTCGCCGGGGATTATTGGGAAGAGATGGTCAAATACTGCACAACCTGCCTGATGCCGGATACCCGGCCGCGGATTGTTTTCGACGATGACGGTGTGTGTAACGCCTGTCACACGGCGGCTGCCAAGGAAGACATCGACTGGGATGCCCGGCGCGCGGAATTTTTGGAATACGTCGAGAAATTCCGCCCCGCAGACGGCCCCTACGACTGCATCGTGCCTTGGTCCGGCGGCAAGGATTCCAGCGCCATCGCCTGGAAGCTCAAGTTCGAATTCGACTTGAACCCCTTGCTTGTCACTTTTTCACCGCTGATGCCCAATGATATCGCCGTCCATAACCGCGAGGAAATGATCAAGGCGGGCTTCGACCACGTTATGGTTCGCGCCAATCAGAAAGTTTCGCGCCATCTGTCGCGCCGGTTTTTCATCGAACGCGGTGATCCGAAAATCCACTGGAACGCCGGCGTCAATTCCGTACCGGTCCAAACCGCCGTGAACTACAAAGTCCCCTTGATCTTCTACGCAGAGCACGGTGAAAGCGAATACGGCGGGCGCGTGCTGTCGGAAGAGCACCGCAAAATCCGCGATTTCGCCGAGGTTCTTGAACATCAGATCGGCGACGACCCCTACAACTGGATGGACGATGTGGTGGATGAAAAGGATCTCGCCCCATATGTCTACCCAGACCCGGGACAGGTCGAGGAAATCGGCGTGAAGGCGCTCTATTTTGCCTATTTCTTCCGCTGGTCGATGAAGGAAAACTACGACTACATCAAGGACAAGATCGATTTCCGGTTGGCGGAAAACGGCCGCACGGACGGCACCTTCACCAATTTCGACAGCCTGGATGACAAGATCGACAATCTTTATTACCACATGCAATTCATCAAGTTCGGGTTCGGGCGCGCCGTGCGCGATGCCTGCCGGATGATCCAGAACAATCAGATGACTCGCGAGGAAGGGCTGGCCCTGGCGCGCAAGTACGATGCCGAATTCCCCAAGACTTTCCATGACGAGCACCTTGACTACCTGAGCCTGTCAGAAAGCGAATTTCAGGAGACCGTCGACAAACACCGCGACCCACAAATCTGGGATAAACGCGGCAACGAATGGGCCCTGAAAGTCCCTGTGGAATAAGCGTCAGCACGGAGACCCCGGCCATGCAAAATTACCCTTGCGACCTATGCAAAAGCGAAGACCTGGCCGAAATTGCCTGTGCACCGACCTATATGGCGGGCCGGTCGCTGCATGTTTGTAAATCCTGCGGCATGGTGCAGGTTGCCCATCGCAAGACCCCGGAGGGAATCAGGGCCGCCTGGGCGGACGAGATGTACCGTGCAGACGAAAAAACGCGCCTGTCCGATACCACCTATACGGCCCGCATGCCCGCCGTTCATGCCCGCCAGACCTTCGCCGCCGACTTCATCGACGAAGCCGTCTCGTTCCGTGGCAAAAGCATTTGTGACTTGGGTGCGGGCGAAGGCGACTTCCTGGAGATGCTCCAATCGGAAGAGTACGGCGCCGCTGAGGTCTTCGCGATCGAACCTTCCCACGCCAACTGCCGCATTCTGGGCGAACGCGGGATCGCCAATTTTGTCGGCATCGCCGAAGAATATGTGGACCAAGTCAGTGACCACGAAGGAACCTTTGACGTCGTTACCATCATCTGGACGTTGGAAAATTGCCATTCAGCCAGCGACGTCATGGACGCGGCCTGGCGGCTCTGCAAACCCGGCGGTCATGTCGCCGTGGCCACGGGATCGCGCATCCTAGTGCCGTTCAAGAAGCCACTGCAGTATTACATCGGCCCCAATGCCGACGTGCACCCCTATCATTTCTCGGCCCGCACCCTAGAAGGCTACATGGCCCAGGCCGGGTTCAAAAAGACCGACGTCAATCGTTTCATCGACTCAGATTATCTTGTCATGGTCGGCGAAAAGACCGGCCGATCGGCCCCCATCACCTGGAAAGGTGATAACGCCACGGCAGTGCTCGGATTTTTCGAGCGCTGGGACAGGGAAACCCGCGGCTTCTACATGGAAGACGGACCCGACCCATGATCGCCGCCGGGGCCGCATCGACCGCCGCCCTCGACTGCCGGGAACAGGCATTTGAAACCGGGATCGCGGGTCTTCCCGTGGCCAAGCTTACGCTTCCCGATAACGATGACGGCATCGCTCCGGCGCTTGCCGATCTTCAACAATCCTGGCGTGAACAAGGTATGTGGCTGGTTTCCTGCCGGGTGCCGGCCGACCGGAAAGTTATCATTCAAGAACTTGAAAACATTGATTTTTCAGCGATTGAAACGCTGATTACCTTCTACCAGAAGACCCGTCCGGCACGTGATCTGGTCGCCGAAACGGGGCTTGCCCGCACGCATGAAATCGATGCCTGCGTCGACCTGGCACTGGGTGCCTTCACCTATGACCGCTTGCATCGCGATAAGCGTGTTCCCGACCGCATTGCCGATGCCATCCGCGCAGCCTGGGTGCGGAACGACATCGCTGGCCGGGCCGCAGCCCCCCTGGTGGCCCGCATCGATGATCGTGTCGCCGGGTTCAATCTATGCCTGAAGACCGGCCGTACCGCCGTCATCGACCTGATCGCGGTTGCATCGGACTTTCGCCGCCGGGGACTGGCCGGCCAGATGATAGAAGCGGCCTTCCACCATTTCGGCGGCACCATCGACGGTATTCGCGTCGGCACGCAGGAAGACAACACGGCCTCCATCAAGCTTTATGAAAGTGCGGGGTTTGAGGTTGAGACCCGACAGGTGACCCTCCACTGGGTCAATCCCGAGGTTACGCCATGACAACCGGGATCGTCATCTTCGCACGGCTTGATTCCTCACGCCTGCCGGGCAAAGTCCTGATGCCCCTGGCAGACGCGCCCATGCTGGACTGGACCCTGCAGCGTTGCCGGGCGGCGGGACTGCCCATGATGCTGGCGACCACCGACCGCGACCTTGATGCTCCCATCGCCGATTTCGCGGCTGCAGCCGACCTGAACATTTATCGCGGCGAGACCAACGATGTTCTCGGCCGCGCCCTGGGTGCCGCGCGGTCTTTTGGGCTGCAAACCTTGATCCGCATTTCCGGCGACAGCCCGTTCATCGACCCCGCCGTGATCCGGGCCGTGGCCGACGTTCATGCCCGCGAAACCCCAGACCTGACGACCAACGTCTTTCCCCGAACCTTTCCGCCCGGCATCAGTGTCGAGGCCGTTCCGACCACCACTTTGGAACGCCTGGACGCCGAGGCGACCAGTACGCATTACCGCGAACACGTGACGCTCTATGCCTATGAAAACCCGGGAAATTTCCGCATTATTAACGTTCCGGCAAGCGGGCCGGATTATAGAGATGATAGCCATAAGGACCTGCATCTGGCCGTCGACACCGGGGAGGATTACACACGGGCGGAATGGATTGCCCGGCACCTGACATCCCGTGAAGCCGGCCTTGGTGAAATCGCCCGCTTGGCACGGGAATATGAAATGAAGGCATCCGACGAAGGAATTGCGACATGAGCAAACTGGCGCTCCTTGGCGGTAAACCGGTGTTCGAAGGTGATCTCCCGCCCTATCCCTCCATGGGTCAGGCGGAGCAGGACGCCGTGCGCGATGTCGTGGCGTCAGGTTGTCTGTCCGGTTTCTTCGGCTCCCCGGGCCCGGAATTCCTTGGCGGCCCGAAAGTCCGCGAGTTCGAAGCCGCCTGGGCCGTACGCTTCGGTGCGAAGCATGCCGTCAGCGTCAATTCCAACACGTCCGGACTGTTCGCCGCCATGGGTGCGATCGGCCTTTCCCCCGGTGACGAGGTCATCGTGCCGCCCTGGACCATGTCCGCAACCGTGGTATCGCCGCTGATCTACGGCGGCATTCCCGTGTTCGCGGATGTCGAAGACGAAACTTTCTGTATCGACCTGGAAAAGGTTGCCGCGCAGATCACGCCCAAGACCCGCGCCATCGTCGCGGTCAACCTGTTCGGCCATCCGGCCCGCATGGCGGAACTGCGCCAGCTGGCCGATGACCGCGGCATATATCTGATTGAAGACAATGCACAGGCTCCGCTGGGCATGGAAAATGGTCGGGCCACGGGCACGATCGGCCATATCGGCATCGCCAGCCTGAATTTCCACAAACACATTCATACCGGTGAAGGCGGCGTTTGCGTTACCGACGACGACGATTTGGCCAAGCGCCTGCAGTTGATCCGCAATCATGCGGAAAATGCCGCCCTGCACGAAGGCGTGGACGATCTGATCAACATGGTCGGGTTCAACTTTCGCATGACCGAATTGTCGGCTGCCATCGGCCTGGTACAACTCGGCGATATCGAACGCCATGTCTCGATCCGCGAACGTCTGGCCGAAAAGCTTTCCGACGGCACCCGCGATCTGGACGGCTGGACCGTTCCCGCCGTGCGTGACGGCTGCCGTCATAACTACTATGTCTGGCTGGTCAAATACGACGAAACCCAAGTCGGGATCAGCCGCGAACTGTTCTGCAAAGCGCTGAACGCCGAAGGTTTTCCCAACTTCCCGGCCTATCTGCCCCCGCTTTACCGCCTGCCCTTGTTCAAACGGCGCACGGCCATCGGCCGCGAAGGCTGGCCCTTTACCCTGACCGAGCGCACCTACGAAGACGGTCTGTGTCCCGTCACCGAACGGCTGCACGAAAAGGAAGCAATCCTGTTTGAACCCTGTGCCTATGACGTGGATGACGCGCTTGCGGACCAGATGGTCGAAGCGATCCGCAAAGTGCACGCCCATCGTGCCGACCTGAACGCAGCCGCCGGCAAACCGGGAACCGAGGCCTGAGCCATGACCGGCCGACCCGACCCGACCCTGCGCCCGCGCGTCGTCGCCAGCATCGAGGCCCGGATGTCGGCCTCGCGCCTGCCGGGCAAGGTGCTGATGGATGTGGCTGGCGCCCCCGCCCTTGAACGCCTGGTGCGACGCCTGACGCGGGCGGAAACCCTGGATGGGGTTGTGCTTGCAACCACCGTCAATCCGGCGGACGACGCCTTGGCCGCATGGGCCGAGAACCGCCTCCTGCCCTGCTATCGGGGGTCGGAAGACGACGTGCTGGACCGGGTGGTCGAAGCCCACCGCATGATGGGATCGGAAGTCATCGTCGAAATCTGCGGCGACACCCCCCTGTTGGACCCGAAAGTGGTCGATCAGGCGGTAAACCGGTTTCTTGAAGGCGATGTAGATGTCGTTTCCAACACGGCCCGATTGACTTGGCCGCAAGGCATTGATGCCCAAGTATTCCGGTTCGACGACCTGGACATGATCGCCCGCACCCAGAACGATCCCGCCGTACGTGAACATGTCTCGCTCTATTTCTATGAAAACCCCGATAAATTCCGCATCCATCATCTTACGGCACCGGCCGAGGAAACCGCGCCGGACATTCGCCTGCAGCTTGATTACGCCGAAGACCTGGATCTGATCCGGTCCGTCTATTCCCGCCTGGAACCCAGGCTCGGCGACGGCTTCGGCGTGCGGGATATTCTGGATTTGCTGACCGCCGAACCCGCATTAGCGGCGATCAACGCCCATTGCGAAGAAAAGGCGGTCCGATGACGGGGCTGCGCACCATCGTTGTCGGCTTCGGCCAGGTATCTTCGGGCCTGACGCGCGACCCGCGCATGGCAACGTATTTCAAATACGCTTCCCATGCGGCCGTGTTGGCGGACCATCCCGCCTTCGATTGGCAGGGCGTTGTCGATCCAAGTACAGCCGCCCTGGACGATGCCAAGACGAATTGGAAGGTGCCCCATTGCGGCGGCGACCTTGCCGCCATCGTCAAAGCAGCCCGACCCGAAATCGCCATCCTGGCGGCACCGCCGGGCGAACGCGCCGATCTGATCAGCCGGATGCCGGACCTGAAGGCCGTGTTGGTCGAAAAACCCCTGAACCAACCGGGACAGGATGCAGACGGCGCCCGGCTGGCCGAGGTTTGCGCCGAACGGGGGATTTCCGTGCTGGTCAATTATTGGCGGCGCGCGGACCGGCAATTCCAGGGCCTTGCCGCGGGCGGCCTCATGGAACGCGCCGGACAAATCCAAGCCGTTACGGGGTATTACGGCAACGGGCTCGCCAACAACGGCGGGCATCTGATCGATTTCCTGCGCATGTTGCTGGGCGAGGTTTCCAGTGTGCAGGCGCTCGGCAACGCGGCCACGGTGCCCGATGCGCCGTTATCCGGGGATGCTCAGCTTCCCTTTGCCCTGACCTTTGAAAACGGGCCCGTTGCAACGGCACATGCGCTCGACTTTGCAGATTACCGGGAAGTCGGCCTGGACATCTGGGGAACCAAGGGACGCCTGTCAATTCTGCAGGAAGGCCTGGTCACGCAGGTCTTTCCCCTGGCCGAAAACCGAGGCCTCAGCGGCGCGATGGAAATCGCGTCCGACGCGGGTGAAGTTCTTGAAACGACCGTTACCGACGCGTTCTACCGCATGTATGACAATCTTGCGGATATGGCGCATGGCCGCGCCGATGCCTGGTCGCCTTTATCGGCCGCGGCATGGAACGAACGGATCATCAGCTTGATCCTGCGCTCGGTGGCCGAAGGCGGCAGCCGTCTGTCCCTGGATTGATCCCATGCCGATCCCCAAAATTCTGATTTATGTGGAAGACCCGGGTGCCGCGAACATGGTGCTCGATCTGACCGATGCCTTGAAGGCCGAAGGAACCGCGCCCCGGTTACTGGCCGGCAGCACGGCGGAAACCTATTTGCGTGACCGGGGCATGGATACCGATCCGCTGCCCTTCCCCTGGAACCCCGTGGCCTTGATAAAGGGCGCAGCCCCAGATGTCTTTGTGATCGGCACTGCAGAGGATCCGGACACTCCCGCCTTTGCCCTGGCCGAAGCGGCACGGAATGCAGACATCCCCACGGTCTGCCTGATCGACGGGCCCGCCAATGCGGACAAACGCCTGAAAGGCCGGGGGACAGATCCGTTAACGCATTTGACCGACTGGCTGTTCGTACCCGATGACCCGACGCGGGATGCTTTTGTTGCACTGGGCGTAGCAACAGACCGCATCCGCCTTGTCGGCAGTCCGGCTCTGGACCGGGTTCGCGCCGAGGGTGAAAAGCTATTCGCCCGGGATCGCGCCGGCCTACGCCGCAAGGTTTTTCCAGACCTACCGGCGGATAGCCCCCTGGTTCTGTTCCTGACCGAGCTTTCCGACGGCCTGGACCCCGCACAATTCCGCCGCAGCCCGGATTATATCCTCACCGGCCGAGGTCATAATGACGGGCGCACGGAGATCGTACTGGAAGAAGTCCTCGATGCGGCGGCCGAAATCGGGACTGCCAAAGTCGCGCTGCGCCTGCACCCGAAAACGCCCGCCTCCCTTTACAGCACCTATGCCAGGGAAATCGCGGCGGTCAGTTCCGGGGGCAGCGCCTATCCCGTGCTCTGTGCCGCGGATCTGGTGGTTGGCTTATCGACGGCCTTGTTGACGGAGGCCGCAGTCATGGGCCTGCCCGTCCTTTCCGTCCTGCCCCGCGAGACCGAGGCTCGATGGCTGGCCGGAGGATCCGAAATGGTGCCGCATATCTCAACGCGCGATGATCTTCGAACGGCCATGGCCTCGGCGCTGGACGATCCGAAAACTTTCATGGCGGGGCAATCAACCGGCTTTGCGCGAACGGGCGTTGCCCCCCGGATTGCCCGCGCCCTGGCAAAGATTTCCGTGGGTAAACAGCCCGCACCTGACGGCTCTCTTCCTTATACGCCCCCCGTTCTGAAAACACCGCGCCTGGTGCTGGAACCGTTTCCCGACGAATTGTTGACCGAACATTATGTCGGCTGGCTGAACGATCCCGAGGTCGTCCGCTATTCGGAACAACGCCATATGACCCATACACTCACAAGCTGCCGTGAATTCATCGAAAGCTTCGCCGACACACCCAATGGTCTTTGGGCCATCCGCGAGACTGCCCGGGGCGGGCGTCACATCGGCAACATCACAACCGAAATTGATTCACGGTCGGGCACCGGCGACATCCGCATCCTGATCGGCGAGCGGGACGCCTGGGGCACGGGCCTGGGGGCGGAAGCCTGGCTGGCCGTCATGGCCCATCTGTTCGATGATCTGGGTCTTGCCCGCGTAACCGCGGGGACGCTCGAAGAAAATCGGGGCATGCGCAAGATCATGGAAAAAACAGGCATGTCCGAAGCCCGCCGCGAACCCGGCCCAACCCCGATCGATGGGCGGAATATGGACATGATCTATGCCAGCCGCTCGGCACGGAATTGGCACGAAACGCGGTAACTTCTTGCCCCCCAGGGGGTCAATAATTGCCGGGTAAGCCCTGATTTACCCAGGGTTTCGTCAAATCCCTCACATACAATTTCTTATTTTTCAATTGGTTAGAAGATTTTCTCTAACTGGCCCGATGCTTGCTGATTGTTTCCGCGGAGCAGAACGCCCGCATTCATTTGGATCGAAGCTAACGAAGCGTAAGGAACGAGCACGATGGATCACGTAACGGCCGCAAGTTCAGGTGTCGCAGGGGTTGCTGCAAGACAGCAGCAAGCGGGGCGTTTTGCCACCCACTCCCAGTTGTTCGACACCTTCCATTCCCTGGTCATGGACATGCAGGGCAAGATCATGGATCCGGCCAAGGCCCAGCAGGTCGCGGCGCGCGATGTCGCTCGGATGGACCGACCTTCAGAAAACCGTGGTGATTCCTATCGCGACCGCTCTGCCTCCCGCCAAGCCGGCCGCGAGGAAGTGGAAACAAGCTCACGCTATCAGGAACGCAAGCGTCAGTTCGGCGACGATCACGAAGTCAGCCAGAGCGACGACGCGGGCCGCAGCTACGGCGACAATCGCCGCGACGACCATGGCGACGTTGCCGCCAGCGAGCGCAACAGCCAGGCCGACAACGATCGTGGCGCCTCTGATGGCCGCCGCCAGGACGCCGTGAACCGCGATGGTAATTCCGATCGCGGCGACAACCATCAGAACACGGATGGTCAGGGCAGTGTGCAGAACGCCAACACGGACACGAATGCCGGCAACGGCGGGCAGTCCGACGCTCAGGCTCAGACGCAAGGCCAGAATGAAAACGCGACCCTGGTGCAGGCGTCACTTGCCGGTAGCCAGGTCGATCAAATTCTCACCACGGTAGCAGGCCAAACGCAGGGCCAGGACGCTGCCAAGCAGGTTTCCCAACTCGCCCAATCCATCGGCGACGACGTTGTGGAAACGGTGAAGGCAGACCCGCAGGCTGGTCAGAACCAGCGCGGGCTGAACCACGAATTAATTCGTGCCAACCAACAGGCACAGCACATTCGCAATATCGCGAACCTTCATACCAACGGACAAGCCAACGGGGATGGCGCAAAGCAGGCCGAGTCACTTCTGCAAGCCCAGGCCGGCAAGATTGCCGAAGCTGTGGGCAATGACACCAAGCTGATGGTGAACGTCAACGTTCAGGACGACGCGGCAATGGCCAATGGCCGCCCGCTGTCGGCCCTGAGCGCGGCGTCCGCCCTGGCTTCGGGTCAGCAGCAGTCGGCTCAGTCCGGTCAGCAGGCGCAGAATGCGCAGCAGGCCCAAATCCAGAACCCGATCGCCCAGGCCGCTATGGTGCAGAGCCGCCAGAACCCGGCGCAGCCTCAGGCCAATCAGGCGCAGGTCCAGACCGGTGCGGCCACGCAGGCCCAGACCGCGGCGCAGATTACCGCTGACGCCAAGGGCCCGGTTCAGGCTTCATCCGGTGCCTCCAACGCCGGCACGCACGGCCTTAACAACGGCGACGGCAGCGCCACGCAGGCCAATGCCAATGCCAACCAGGCCCAGTCTTCGCAACAGGCTCAGCAAGCCCAAAAATCCGCACAGCAACAGCAGCCCAGCCAGGCGGCCAAGAACAAGGTGGTCGATCAGGTTTCCGTCCAGATCAACAAGGCGATCAAGGCCGGTGCCGACAAGATCAACATCCGCCTGTATCCGCAGCATCTCGGCCGCGTCGAGGTTCGCCTCGAAGTTGCCCACGACGGCCGCACGGTCGCCATGGTGACCGCTGACAAGCCGGAAACCCTGGAAATGCTGCGGCGCGATTCCGATCAACTTTCCAAGGCCCTGCAGGATGCAGGCCTGGATATGCAGTCCGGCGACCTGAACTACAACCTGAAAGGTCAGGAAGACGGCAACAAACAGGAACATGTCGCCTCCGGTAACACCGGCGACGAAGAGGTCGAGGACGATACCCTTGCATCCGAAACTTTGGATACGGCCCTGGCCGCCCACGAAATGGGCGTCCTGCATAACGGCCGCATCGATGTTCGGGCTTAAGGGAATCCCCACGGCGTAATCGGCTAAGGGATAGGAAACGAACAGATGGCCATCATTAACGGCATATCCTCTGCGATCAGCACGGACCCGACGTCTCAGTCAGGTCAGAGCGCCCAGTCGCTTGAGGAAGATCTGAACCGTTTCCTGACCCTGCTGACCACACAGCTGCAGCATCAGGACCCGCTCGATCCCATGGATGCGACCGAGTTCACCTCGCAGCTGGTTCAGTTCGCCAGCGTCGAACAGCAGATTTACCAGAACTCCAACCTGGAAAAACTGCTGAACCTGGAAGAAACCAGCCAATTGGCCAGCATGGTCGACTTCATCGACCGTGTCGTCGAAGTCGAGGGCCAAGGCTTGGTTATGGAAAACAGCGCAGCCAAGTTCACCTACAACATCCCGTCCGGGACAAGCAATTCCAAGATCACGATTTCCGATGCCAGCGGTCTGCAGGTGCTGACCCTGGATGGCGAAACGGAACTGGGCGTGCATTCCTACGAATGGGACGGCAAGGGCAATGGCGGCCAGCAACTGCCGGACGGCCTGTACCACGTTCAGGTTACGGCGTTCGACGCCAAGGACAACATTCTGGACGTTCTGCATACCACCTTCGGCCGGGTAACCGGTGCCGGCGTCATCAACGGCGACACCACTTTGTTCATGGGGCCGCTGCGCAGCAGCCTGCAGGACATTCTGTCGGTCGAAGAAGCACCGCAGGTTGCGGAAGAGACGCCTTAGGGCGTGGATCGGAATTTTTGAGGTTTTGACGACCGCCGGCTTGAGACTTCTCCCAACCCGGCATTGTTAAGGAGGAAGTAAAATGGGTCTTTTTGGTGCACTTAGTTCGGGCGTGTCGGGTCTTACCGCGCAGTCCAGCGCCATGGGTGCCATCGCCGATAACATCACGAACGTGAACACGATCGGTTACAAGGGCACACAGGTCAATTTCCAGACCCTCGTCACCCGGCAAACCTCGTCGACGTTCTTCTCGGCTGGTGGTGTGCAGTCCCGTCCCCGGACGGATGCCGGTATTCAGGGCCTGTTGCAGTCCTCGACTTCACAAACGGACCTGGGCATTTCGGGCTCCGGCTTCTTCGTCGTCAACGAAGCGGCCGTGCCGACCTTGTCCAACGAGTTTCTGTTCACCCGCGCCGGTCAGTTCTTCCAGGACAACAACGGCTATCTGCGGAACACGGCGGGCTTCTACCTCCAGGCCTTCCCTGTGAACCCGGACGGTGAAATCATTCCGAACAACTCGGACATCCTGATCGCCAATACCAACGTCATATCGACGGACTTCCTGACCACGGTCAACCTCAACCGAGTCGGCGGCACGGCGACGGCGACGTCGGAAATTTCGGTCGGTGCCAACCTGCCGGCCAACGCGACGGCCGGGCAGACCCATCGCTCGGATGTTCAATTCTTCGATAGCCTGGGCACCGCGCGGACGATTTCGTTCCAGTACACACGATCCGGGCAGGACAACCAGTGGGATGTAGCTGTTGATCCGCCTTCCGGCAACGATGTGCTGACCTTGGAAGATGCCAATGGCAACGCCTATGACAGCCGCGGCCAGGTGGAATTCGATTCAATTCCCGCCAACCGCTCCTCGATCAGCATCGATGGCATTTCCTACCGGTTCCAAAATTTCGGCACGCTGACGGCCACGACATCGAATACCATCGCCATTACCGATGCCGGCGGCGCCAACGGTACGGACGACCGGATCGTCGCTTCTGCGACGGGCACGTTCTCGGCCTTGGCTGCCGGTGATGAAATTACCCTTGACGGCGCCAACCTGCCGGCTCCTGGCGGCCCAATCACCGTTGAAATTCGTAGCGTCACAAACAACGGCACGACAATTGACGTTTATCCCGTCGGAACGCCTGCAGGTGCTGGTCCGTTCACGGCAACGGTTGCCGCACAATCCTCGGACATCACAATCACTCCGGATGATTCCGACACGGTTAAAATCGTTGATACCAGTTCGTCAACGACGACCGCCAACTATGTTTCTCAATTGGTGGCCAAGGTCAAAGCATCGGATTCCGATTTCGCAGATCATGGCGGATATACCAATACCCGGGTTGCCGTATCTCCGTTCAACGCCTCGACAATACTGTTCAGCGAAGACGGCACCGGAGCAATCACCGTTGATCCTTCCGGGCTGTTGACCTCGTCCGGGGCGGGGGCGACCAAGCAGCAAACATCCTTCACCGTGCGCCAGACGGACAACCTCTACCAAGACCACTTCCAATTCACTTTCGACACGGTTCCGTTGGGTGGAGAAACCCTGACGATTAACGGGGTCACTTACGAATTCGACTCCGACGGTGTGGCGAATACGGCGGGGAACATTCTGGTCGACGTTTCCGCCCGTGAAGGCAGTGTTCTGGCAACGGCGGTTACGACATTCCTCGGCGATCTTGAATCCGCCATCGAATCCAGCGATCCCAGCTTTGCAACCGGTGCAAGCACCGTTCGCACGCGCGCCAATGGATTGACGGCCGACAATGCCAGTTTTACTGCTGTCAACACGATCGTCTTGGATGTCTTGCCGAGCGGCTCCTACAACATCCAGTTCAGTGCCGGCTTTGCCGACCTGCCCACGTTGCCTGACGGCAATACGCCGGTCGACACTTCCGGATCCGATTTGACGGCCGGGATCAATTTCTCCATCGGCAAGTCGAATGCTCTTGTCTTCGATTCCTCGGGCCTTCCGTCGTCAGTCGCGGTTTCCGAGATCGAAATGCTCGGGTTTTCCAACGGTGCCGCGAACTTCGATGACGATCCGGCGAATACGGACCAAATCACCTTGGACTTCGGCACCATCGGCATTGCCGATGGCCTGACCCAGTTCGGTGACGAATTTACGCCAGTGTTCATCAGTCAGGACGGATCGCAGTTCGGTACCTTCGCAGGCATCACGGTCAACGACGACGGCTTGATGACGGCTCTGTTCGACAACGGTGAAACCCGCCCGGTGTTCAAGATCCCGATCGCCACCTTCGTCAACGTCAATGAACTCGGCTCGCGCTCCGGTAACGTCTTCAATTCGACCCAGGCTTCGGGCGACCCGACGCTGCGGTCCGCCAACTCAGGCCCAGCGGGTGCCATCACCCAGTCGGCCCTGGAAGCCTCGACCGTCGATATCGGTGAGGAATTCACCAAGATGATTGTCGTCCAGCGAGCCTTCTCCGCCGCCACCAAGATCATCACCACGGCGGATGAAATGCTCGATGAACTGGTCCGGCTCCGTTAATCGCCGCTGACCCGGTCGACGGCCGCTAAACGATAAAGCCCCGATCTCCCCTTTATGGCGGATTTCGGGGCTTTTTCTTTGGCATTCAGGGGGCATCACCATGATTTGCAATTCAGGAAAAATTAACGCTGGTCTTTAGCCTTTCATTAAAGGTCCCGCACATAAACTGGCAACCGTAACGAACAAGCGGAAGCGACATCCGCCAGGGAAGATGGAATACGAGCGAACAATCATGACTTTGCTGAAGCGCCAGAATCAGGATGCTCGGAACGGGCGTACGGGAACCGGCAGTAATGTCGAACCCTTAAGCCCGCTTGGCCGTCCCATGCGGTTGGAGGATCTTCCTCCGCCGTCCACCAAACGGTGGGTCGCCCGGCGCAAGGCCGAGGTCGTTTCCGCCGTGCGCGGTGGCCTGCTCACGCTTCAGGAAGCCTGCCGGCGCTATTCCCTGTCCGAAGACGAATACCGCACCTGGGAGCGTCTGATCGACGACCACGGCCTCAAGGGCCTGCACACGACCCGGACGCAGGTATACCGGAACATTGCCCAGCGCAAGGGCCGCCGTCCCGAGGTCGTCGCAAACAGCTGAGGCACTCCCTGACAGCCCCGGTCCCCGGGGTGGGCAAAAATTGCCCACTGTTAACCACTTCTTCACTGCCCCCCAAATAACCTGCAGGTAACGGATTTCCTGAACATTCCAGGTGCGTCAAAACGCCTGGAATTCAAGGGGAAACCACCCGGTTCACACTCCTGCAACCACGGGGGACGCAAGTGGAAGCACTAACTCAAGCAATGCGCGGTCTAGGACCCGTTCGCCTCGCCATGATGGGCGGGGTGATGTTCGTGATGCTCGGCTTCTTTATTTTCCTGCTGACCAAGTTGGGCCAACCCAACATGGCGCTTCTGTTCAGTGATTTGGAACCTTCGGACTCCAACACCATCGTGTCGGAAGTCGGCCGCTTGGGCCATCAAGCGGAAGTCCGCGACAACGGCACGTCGGTCTACGTGCCGGCCGACAAGGCGCTGGAACTGCGTCTTCAGATGGCAGACCGCGGACTGCCGGTCGGCGGCCGTGTCGGCTTTGAAATCTTTGATGAAACGGACTCTCTCGGCACCACCGATTTCCTGCAGAACGTGAACTTGCGCCGCGCCCTTGAAGGCGAGTTGGGCCGCACCATCCAATCCATGGACATCGTCCACCGTGCCCGGGTCCACCTTGTGATGCCCCGGCGGCAATTGTTCTCTCGCGAGGAACAACAGCCCAGCGCCTCCGTCGTGCTGGCCATGCGCGGCGGCAAACGCCTCGACACCGAACAGATTTCCTCTGTCCAACACTTGGTGGCATCCGGCGTTCCCGGCCTGAAACCCGGCCGCATCACGATTATTGACGACAAGGGCAAGTTGTTGTCGCCCGGCTTTGAAGATGACCAATCGGTACAGACCGTGGCTGCCAAGAACGAAGACCGGCGCCGTGGCTTCGAAGCGCGCATTGCCCGGACCGTCGAAGAACTCCTTGAAAAGACGGTTGGTTTCGGCAACGTCCGCGCGGAAGTCAATGCCGATATGGACTTTGACCGGGTTTCGACGACCGAAGAAATCTACAATCCGGACGGCCAGGTCGTGCGATCGACCCAAACCATCGAACGGGCCGCCCGTAATCAGGAATCCGAAGGCGATCCGGTGACCGTCGGAACGAACCTGCCCGATGCGGCGCCCGGCGGCGGTGAATCCGCCCGCGCCCAGTCGGACGAAAGTTCGACCGAGGAAACGGTCAACTTCGAGATTTCCAAGAAAACCGTCAATCACGTGAAGACCGACGGTGAAATCAAGCGCATCAGCGTGGCCGTACTGGTCAACGGCATCCAGGGGCGCGACGCAGAAGGCAACCAGACCTACACCCCCCGCCCCAAGGAACAGATGGAACTTCTGGCCACCTTGGTCCGCAACACCATCGGTTTCGATGCCGACCGCGGCGATTCCGTTGAAGTGGTCAACATGGAATTCGCCTCGCCGGTCAAATTCGAAGAGCCGCTAGAGTTGTTCTTCGGCCTCGGCAAGAACGATCTGTTACGCTTGGCTGAAATCCTGGTTCTGAGTATTCTGGGCATCCTGGTGATCCTGCTGGTCGTACGGCCTCTGGTCAGCCGGGCCTTCGAATCCATCCCGTCGGCGCAAGAAGCCGCCGGCCGCCTGTTGGCGGACACAAGCTCGCAAGCCGCCGGACTGCTTGGCGGCCCGTCGGCACCGGCGCCGGCCGATATGGAAGAAGAACAGTTCGAAGAACTCATCGACATCGACCGCGTCGAAGGCCGCGTCAAGGCGTCTTCGGTCAAGAAGGTCGGCGAGATCGTCGAAAAGCACCCGGAAGAGGCGCTCTCCATCATCCGCGCCTGGATGTATCAGGAAGCATAAGCAATCGATTCCGCGTCAAAACCCGACAGAAGACGCGAAAAGGCAAGAAAAGGTTAGTTCCTCATGGCCCGCATCAAGGACGATTACCGCGCCTTATCCGGCACCGAGAAAGCCGCGATCTTCCTGTTGTCCCTGCACCAGGACCAGGCATCCATGCTGTTCGAACGCATGGACGACGAGGAAATCCGCGAACTGTCCGCCTCCATGTCGAGCCTGGGCAGCGTCCATTCCTCGGTGATCGAACGCCTGTTCGTCGAGTTCGCCGACAAGCTGTCCTCCGCCGGCGGCCTGG
>JAVJOU010000007.1:0-71128 GCA_040216635.1 Rhodospirillales bacterium
CACCCTGGGCGGTGCCGACCTTCTGCGCCGCGCCATGGGCAAGAAGATCAAGGAAGAGATGGACCAGCAGCGCCAGCTGTTCGTCGACGGCGCGGTGGAACGCGACGTCGACGGCCGCAAGGCGTCCGACATCTTCGATCAGGTCGCCAAGTTTGCGGGCTATGGCTTCAACAAGTCCCACGCGGCGGCCTATGCGCTGGTGGCCTATCAGACGGCCTATCTGAAGGCCAACCATCCGGTGGAATTCCTGGCCGCGTCCATGACACTGGATCAGCACAACACGGATAAGCTCAACATCTTCAAGCAGGAACTGGACCGCATGGGTGTGGACCTGCTGCCGCCCGACATCAACAAATCCTTCGTTAAGTTTTCGGTCGAACGAGACGGCGATAAAAGCGCCATCCGTTATGCCCTGGCGGCCATCAAGAACGTGGGCGAGGGCGCCATGGCCGCCCTGGTCAATACCCGGGAAGAAGACGGCCCGTTCACGGATGTTTCCGACTTCGCCCATCGGTTGGACCCCAAGGTCATCAACAAACGGCAAATGGAAAACCTGATCCGCGCCGGGGCGCTGGACAGTCTCAACCCCAACCGCCGACAATTGTTCAGCTGCTTGGAGCGTATCCTCAAGGAAGCCGTCAGCGCCCATCAGGACCGGACCTCGGATCAGATGGGGTTGTTCGGCGGCGGCGACGGGCAGGCCGCCCAGGCACAGGAAATCCGCCTGGATAATATCGCCGACTGGACGCCCATGGACCGCCTGAAAGAGGAATTCGACGCCGTCGGCTTCTATCTGTCGTCGCATCCGCTTGCGACCTACGAAAACATGCTGGAAAAACAGAAGGTGACCAGCTTCGCCGATATTCTGGCAGCCGGGCGCCCCGGCCACAGACGCATGGCGGGCACCTTGGTCGCAATGAAAGAGCGGACCTCAGCCAAGGGATCGCGTTATGCCTTCGTCAGCTTTTCCGACACCACGGGAACGTTCGAGGGCGTGATGTTTTCAGAAGTTCTGGCCGCCGCCCGCGAACATCTGACGGAAGGCAATTCGTTCCTGATCGAAATGGATATTCAGATCGAGGCGGAGGCTCCCCGCTTCCTGGTGCAGGGGCTGCGTCCTTTGGAAAGTGCAGCCCTTAACGCCGTCGGTTCCGTCACCGTGGTGATCGGCGGGGAAAGCCCGCTCGCCCCCCTGCGCGAGGTTCTGGAAAGCCAGGGCAGGGGGCAGGTGCCGGTTTATGTCGTCCCCCGGCTGGAAGACAACCGCGAGGTCGTGCTGTCCCTGAACGACAAATACGCCGTTTCGCCGGCTGTCATTCAAGCGCTGAAGGCCGTCAACGGTGTGCTTGAAGTTGTCGAAGGATGATCCTTCGCGCTCCCAGCCATACGGACAGCGCAAAAACGTCACGTTTTTTCCCTTGATCGGCCACCGTTAAGCCTTTAAACCACCGCTCCATATCGCACGCGGGGACGCGGCGCCTGTGCAAATTCACAGGATTGCCGCTCCGGTGTCCGGCCATGGGGCCGGATGACACCCTGCGGAGGCACAACCGGAGAAGAGGCTTATCATGGCGATTCCGTCGTTCACCATGCGTCAGTTGTTGGAAGCTGGCGTTCACTTTGGTCACAGCACCCGTCGTTGGAATCCGAAAATGGCGTCGTATCTTTACGGCGACCGCAACGGCATCCACATCATCGATCTTCAACAAACCGTTCCCTTGCTGCATCAGGCATTGAACGCCGTGCGCGACGTTGTCGCGTCCAACGGCCGTGTTCTGTTCGTCGGCACCAAGCGCGCCGCGTCGCCGCGGGTCGCCGAAGCGGCCAAGAAGTGCGGTCAGTACTACGTCAACCACCGTTGGCTCGGCGGCATGCTGACCAACTGGCAGACCATTTCCAAATCCATCGCGCGGTTGCGCCAGTTGGATGAAATGCTGGGCAGCCATGAAGTTCAGGGCCTGACCAAGCGTGAACAGCTGGGCCTGACCCGCGAGCAGGAAAAGCTTGAGCGCGCATTGGGCGGCATCAAGGAAATGGGCGGTCTGCCGGACATCCTGTTCATCATCGACACCAACAAGGAAGACATCGCGGTTGCCGAAGCCAACAAGCTGGGCATCCCCGTCATCGGCGTGATCGATTCCAACAGCAACCCGGCCGGCATCACCCATCCGATCCCCGGCAACGACGACGCGATCCGCGCCATTTCGATGTACTGCAACCTGGTTGCGGATTCCGCGCTCGACGGTCTGTCCACGTCGATGGCCGCGTCCGGCGTTGATCTGGGTGCCGACGAGAACGCCGGCGGCCCGATCGAAGAAGCCCCGGCGGAAGCTGAAGCCGCTCCGGAAGCGGCTGCTGCTGAAGCTGCCGTCACGGAAGCTGCTGCCGAACCGGCACCGGCTGCCGAAGCTGCCCCGGAAACCCCCGCCGACGGCGAGGAAAAGGCTCCGGCATCCTGACGGATCGGTCCGAACGATCCGACGCATGATCTGAAGAGAAGGTAGAAGAATGGCTGAAATTACTGCGGCTCTGGTCAAAGAGCTTCGCGAAAAATCCGGCGCCGGCATGATGGACTGCAAAAAGGCGCTGTCGGAAAACGGTGGTGATCTGGAGCAGGCCATCGATTGGCTGCGCACCAAAGGTCTTGCCGCTGCCGCCAAAAAGGCCGGCCGTGTCGCGGCTGAAGGCTTGGTTGCTGTCGCCGTCGATGGCGGCAAGGGTGCGGTCGTCGAAGTGAACTCGGAAACGGATTTCGTGTCCCGCAACGACCAGTTTCAGGACTTCGTTCGCCAGGTTGCGCAGCTGGCGCTGGCTGCCGACGGCGATCTGGATAAGCTCCTTGCGTCCGATTACCCGGGTGCGGGCGGCTCCGTCGCCGATCAGTTGACCGACATGATCGCCACCATCGGTGAGAACATGTCGATCCGCCGCTGTGAAACGATGTCCGTCGATAACGGTGTGCTGGCGACCTATGTGCACAACGCCATGGGTGACGGCATCGGCAAGATCGCCGTTCTGGTCGGTCTGCAGTCCGATGCGGACAAGGGTAAGCTGGAAGCCTTCGGCAAGCAGATCGCAATGCATGTGGCCGCGGCCAAGCCGCAGGCCGTATCGCGCGACGAACTGGACCCGGAAATCCTGGAACGCGAACGCGCCGTTCTGTCGGAGCAAGCCCGCGAATCGGGCAAGCCGGAAGAGATCATCGAGAAGATGGTCGAAGGCCGTCTGCGCAAGTTCTACGAAGAGGTCTGCCTGCTTGATCAGACCTTCGTGATCGACGGTGAAACACAGGTTTCCAAGGCCGTTGAAGCCGCCGGTAAGGATGCGGGCGGTGCCATTTCCATCAATGGTTTCAAGATGTTCGTCCTGGGTGAGGGCATCGAGAAGGAAGAAGGCGACTTCGCCGCCGAAGTCGCTGCCGCGGCCGGATCCTAAGCGCAATTGCCCGGCACCCGGCAATCCGCCGGGCGCTGGGCAAGACGCCGTCTTTCGGGTGTTGTAAACTACGCCCGGTCCTTTTCACGCCGCCGGTTCCCCGTCTTGACGGGCCGGCGGCGGATTTTGATGGAACAGCGCGAGGTCCCCAGTGCCTGACGATCCAAAATACCGACGCGTTTTGTTGAAGCTCTCGGGCGAAGCCTTGATGGGCGAACGTGAATACGGTTTGGATCCGGACATGGTCGATCGCATCTGCGATGAAGTCGCCGCCGTCCACGGCATGGGCGTGCAGGTGTGTTTGGTGATCGGGGCGGGTAACATCTTTCGTGGTATGTCGGCCGCCGCCAAGGGGATCGAGCGCACCAGCGCCGATTACATGGGCATGCTGGCCACGGTCATGAATGCCCTGGCGGTGCAAAGTGTTCTGGAATCAAAGGGCGTGAGCACGCGGGTGCAATCGGCCATCCCCATGCAGACTGTGTGCGAGCCCTATATCCGCCGACGCGCCGTGCGGCATATGGAAAAGGGCCGCGTGGTGATATTCGCGGCCGGCACCGGCAATCCGTTCTTCACGACCGATACGGCGGCGGCCTTGCGCGCGGTCGAGATGGGCTGCCACGCCCTGCTGAAAGGAACGCAGGTCGATGGTGTCTATGACAGCGACCCCAAGACAAATCCGGACGCCAAGCGGTTCGAGAACCTGAAATATCAGGATGTTCTTGCCCGGGACCTCAAGGTGATGGATACATCCGCCATTGCCTTGGCGCGTGATAATCGGGTTCCAATCCTTGTGTTTTCCATCCACAATCCCGGGGAATTCTCCAAGGTAATCAAAGGAGAGGGGCGGTTTACCCTGGTCGATTGATCCGCTACAGGACGGCCCGCTTTGGGATCGCGCCAGCAACCGCAATGGGAGGAAGTTATGGCGGAATTCAGTATTTCGAACCTGAAAGATGACATCAACCGGCGCATGGAAGGCGCGATCGAGGTTCTGCATCGTGAACTCGGCGGGTTGCGGACCGGCCGAGCGGCGGCAAGCCTGCTTGAGCCCGTGACCGTTGCCGCCTATGGCTCGGAAATGCCCATGAACCAGGTCGGTAACATCGGCGTGCCGGAACCGCGTATGCTGACCGTGCAGGTGTGGGACAAAGGTCTTGTCAGTGCGGTCGAAAAAGCCATCCGCGATTCCGGTTTGGGGTTGAACCCGGCGGTCGATGGCCAGTTGGTGCGCGTGCCGATCCCGGCGTTGACCGAGGAACGCCGCGCGGAACTGAGCAAGGTCGCCCATAAATACGGTGAAGACGCCCGCATTGCCGTGCGCAACGTGCGCCGCCATGCCATGGACGAGTTGAAGAACGCGGAAAAGGCGGGTGATATTTCGGAAGACGCCTATCACGGATATTCCGAGGACGTGCAGAAAATCACCGATGATCACGTCACCAAAATCGATGAGATCATTACCCATAAAGAAGCTGAAATCATGCAGGTTTGACCGCATTCATGACCTCTGTCCCTCTGCAATATTCCGACGGCCCGGCTGATGCGGCCCATGTCGCCATCATCATGGACGGCAATGGGCGATGGGCGCAGGCACGTGGGCTGCCCCGTACGGCAGGCCATAAAGCCGGGGCCGAAGCGGTAAGACGGGCGATCAAGGCAGCCGTTAATCTGGGGGTGCCGTATCTGACCTTGTTCGGATTTTCGTCGGAAAACTGGAAGCGTCCGACGTCCGAAATCGGTGACCTGATGGGATTGTTGCGGCTTTATCTGCGCAATGAAATCGCCGAGTTGGATAAAGAAGGGGTGTGTCTGCGGGTGATCGGCAATCGGGCACGGTTCGATGCGGATATCCAGAAATTGATCAACGATGCCGAGGAGCGCACGCGGGGCAATACGCGGCTTAACCTGACGATTGCGCTGAGTTATGGCGGCCGTCAGGAAATCCTCGATGCGGCGCGCGCCTTGGCGGAACGTGTTCAGCGGGGTGAAATCACCCCAAGCGATATCGATGAAACGGGGTTTCAGTCAATGTTGTATACGGCGGATCTGCCCGATCCCGACCTTGTCATTCGAACCAGCGGCGAACAGCGCGTCAGTAATTTCCTGCTGTGGCAGGTGGCCTATGCCGAATTCGTCTTTACCGATGTTCTTTGGCCCGATTTCGATGAAACGACCCTGGCGGGCGCGCTAGAGGATTTTCGCGGCAGGGAACGCCGGTTCGGCGCCGCCGCGGGCGTCTAGAGCCCGGCGGATCAGCTTTTGACCCTTTCTGAATTTCAGCTTCGTGTCGTATCGGCGGTGGTCATGGTGCCGCCGGTCATTGCTGCCGTTTATTTCGGCGCTCCGTGGTTCACCGCCCTGATAATCTTGTTCGCCGCCGCCATGTTGTGGGAATGGGGCGTTATGGCCCGGTCCGAAATCATGTGGTTGGTCCCCGGCACGGCATATTTGCTGGCGGCTTGCTATGTACTGTACCTGATGCGGGGCGCGGATGACCTGGGACGGAATTTGATCCTTTTTCTGTTCGTCGTTACCTGGGCGACCGATACCGGGGCCTATTTGACCGGAAGGGCTCTGGGCGGCCCCAAATTGGCCCCCCGGGTCAGCCCGTCGAAAACGATTTCCGGAGCACTCGGCGGTTTGTTGGCTGGGGTCGCAGGCGGTATCTTGATATGGTGGTTGACCGGTGGGCCGGTCGATGTACAGATTGCCGGCGTCGCGGCGATCGGCAGCATTGCCTGTCAGGCCGGCGACTTACTGGAATCCGGCGCCAAACGGCATTTTCAGGTTAAGGATTCCGGACGTCTGATCCCCGGCCACGGTGGTGTTCTGGACCGGGTGGATGGGCTGTTGGCCGCAGCTTTGGCCGTCGCGGCAACGGGAATCTGGCGGTAACGCAGGGAAACGGAATGGATTTGGCACTTAATACCGACGCAGTTGCGGATAGTTCGGACAGCCGTTCGCGCAGCGTGACCATCCTTGGGTCGACCGGGTCCATCGGCTGCAACACGGTCGATATTCTGGCGCGCCATCCGGGAGCTTTCCAGGCAAAGGTTCTGACGGCCCACCGCAATGCCGCCCTTTTGGCGGAACAGGCGATCCGCCTGGGCGCCAAGCAGGCCGTCATCGGTGATGAAACGAAATTCCAGGAATTGAAGTCGGCGCTTGCCGGAACGGACATCGAGCCGGCAGCCGGAACGGGGGCCATTGAAGACGCTGGAAGCGCTGATGCAGATATCGTCGTTGCCGGGATTGTCGGTGCAGCGGGGCTGAAGCCTGTTCTCAATGCGGTTCGCCGTGGCGCCACAGTGGCGTTCGCCAACAAGGAATGCTTGGTTTCGGCCGGCGACCTGATGGTTCGAGAGGTTAAGGCATCGGGGGCGACCTTGTTGCCGGTTGATTCCGAACACAGTGCTATTTTCCAGGTGTTTGATTTCGAACAGCCCGAAAAGGTGCGCCGCATCGTGCTGACCGCATCCGGCGGGCCGTTCCGCACCCGGGCGCGCGACGCATTGGCGGCCGTCACGCCGGCCGAGGCCGTGGCCCATCCCAACTGGGACATGGGCGCCAAAATTTCCGTCGATTCCGCGACCATGATGAACAAAGGGCTGGAGCTGATCGAGGCCTTCCACCTGTTCCCCGTGCCGGAAGAGCGCATCGAAATTCTTGTCCACCCGCAATCGGTGATCCATTCCATGGTCGATTACGTTGATGGATCGGTTCTGGCGCAGCTTGGTACACCGGATATGCGGACCCCGATCGCCTATGCGCTTGCCTGGCCGAAACGCGTCGAAACGCCTGCCGAACGTCTGGCGTTGGAAGAAATCGGCACGTTGACTTTCGAATCCCCCGATCCTGTGCGCTTTCCGGCTCTTCGCCTAGCCCGCGAGGCATTGCGACGGGGGGACAGCGCACCTACCTTATTGAATGCTGCCAACGAAGTTGCCGTTGCTTGGTTCCTTGAACGGGGATTGGGGTTCCTCGAAATTACGGAGGTCGTCGAAAAGGTGCTGGATAAAGTTGCCGCCCAGCCGCTCAATTCTCTCGACGACGTCTTCGCCGCCGACGCCGAGGCGCGCCGTGCGGCAGAGGAAATCGCTTCGAAATCAGTTGGTTAATTCCTGAATTTCGGGTATTCCACCGCTTGGGAATCCGCTTGGACTTACAGAAGGGCCCTCCATGAACATCGTCGATTTTGCCTTCAACTACGTCGTGGTCTTCCTGATCGTGTTGACCATCTTGGTCTTTGTCCACGAATGGGGGCATTACTGGGTTGCGCGGCGTGCGGGTGTGCGGGTCGAAGTGTTTTCGATCGGTTTCGGGCCGGAAATTTACGGCTGGACCGATAAACACAAGACACGGTGGAAAATCAGCGCGATCCCCCTTGGTGGTTACGTCAAGATGTTCGGTGAGGCCGATCTCGGCTGGGAAGAAGAGGAAGAAGCAACGCCTCTGCCACCGGAAGAAAAGGCAGTTTCCTTCCACCACAAAAAGCTTTGGCAGCGTTCGGCGATCGTCGCAGCCGGTCCGATTGCCAATTTCATCTTTGCGGCAATCCTTGTCGCACTGTTGGCTGGCATTGTCGGCACGGCGCGCCCGTTGGCTTCGGTCGGTGTGGTGCAGTCGGGCAGTGCTGCCGCCACGGCACAGCTTCTTCCCGGAGACCGCATCACGGCCATCGATGGCCAGCCCATTAAATGGTTTGAGGACTTGCGCCGGACGGTATCCGCAAAACCAAGCGTTCCGATTGAACTGACCCTGTCCCGTGAGGGTGAAACCATTGCCGTGACCGTGACGCCGCAACCGCGCCAGGTTGAGGGGCAATCAACGCCCATTGGTTTGCTTGGTGTCGGGTTTAACCCCGAAGCCGTCGAATACGAACGTCAGGGTCCGGTCGAAGCCATTTCGACCGGTGTCGGCTATACCGTGAACATGGTTACCCGGATTTTCGGTGTGCTTGGTGAAATGATAACCGGCAATCGCTCGGCCGAAGAACTGGGTGGTCCGCTTCGCATTGCACAGCTTTCCGGTGACATCGCCCAATTGGGGGTGAAGGAATTGATCATGTTCATGGCGGCGTTGTCTGTGAACTTAGGCTTGATCAATCTCTTTCCGATCCCGGTGCTGGATGGGGGCCGTTTGGTGTTCTATGCAGCGGAAGGGCTGCGCGGGAAACCTGTGGCACCCAAGATCGAGGAATACGGCATGCGTCTTGGCCTGGCGTTGGTATTGTTTCTCGTCGTGTTCGTGACGTGGAATGATATAAACCAAATGCCCTGGGACAAGGTTGTCGACTGGGTTAAGGGACTAATTTAACGGAATGCCAATGATTTAGGGGCATAAGGGCGGAACACCTGGGGTTATTGGCATGTACGTTCGGGGGAAGAAATTGGAGCGGTTTAAGCGTCTCCTTGTCGGTATCGCGCTGATCGCAGCGATCTGGGCCGCTGCGCCTGACGTGTTTGCGCAGAGCCGTGGCACGATTTCAGAAATCGTTGTCGAGGGCGCGCAGCGTATCGAACCCGGCACCATTCGATCCTACCTTCTCATCAAGGAAGGCGAGGCCGCTGATCCGGTTCGCATCAACCGGTCGCTGAAAAGTTTGTTTGCCACCGGCCTTTTCGCCGATGTGACCATGCGGCAGGACGGATCGCGTCTGATCGTCAATGTTGTTGAAAACCCGATCATCAACCGCGTCGCCTTCGAAGGAAATAAAAAGGTCGAGGACTCCACGTTGGAGGCCGAGGTCACGCTGCGTCCGCGCGTGATCTTCACCCGCGCCAAGGTACAGGCCGACTTGCAACGCATCCTTGCGGTATACCGCTCGACGGGCCGGTTCGGGGCAACGGTTGAACCGAAAGTCATCCGCCTGCCGCAAAACCGTATTGATCTTGCCTTTGAAATCAACGAAGGCGATCCGACCAAGGTTGCGCGGATTTCCTTTATCGGAAACGAATTTTTCGATGACGACGACCTTCGGGAAAACATCCAAACCAAGGAATCGATCTGGTACCGGTTCTTGTCGACGGATGACAGTTACGACCCGGACCGCCTGACGCTGGACCGCGAACTGTTGCGCCGATTCTATCTGCGGAAGGGGTTCGCGGATTTCCGGGTTCAATCCGCCGTGGCCGAATTGACGCGCAACCGGAAGAATTTTTTCATCACGTTCAGTGTTCAGGAAGGAAAGCGCTACCGGTTCGGCAAGGTCGATGTCGCGACGACGATCCGTAATCTGGATGTCGAGGCGATCCGCAAGCATATCGATATTGAACAAGGTGATTGGTATGACGCCAGTTTGGTCGATAGCACGATCCAGACTTTGAGCGAAGCCGTTGGCGAAAAGGGCTTTGCCTTCGTTGAAGTGCGTCCGCGCCTTGACCGTGACCGTGAGAAGCGGACCATCGACCTCGTGTTCGAAGTGAACGAAGGCCCGCGCGTGTTCGTCGAGCGGATCAACATCGTCGGCAACGTTCGGACGCAAGATGATGTCATCCGCCGTGAATTCCGTCTGATCGAAGGGGATGCCTTTAATTCCGCGAAATTGCGCCGCTCACGCACACGAATTCAGAACCTGGACTTCTTTGATTCAGTTGAGTTGGAGCCGGTTCCGGGAAGTGCTCCCGATAAGGCCGTGATCAATGTGACGGTGGCCGAAAAATCCACCGGGTCCATTTCGATCGGTGCCGGCTTCTCGACGGACTCCGGTATTCTGGGTGATATCGGGCTTCGCGAACGGAATCTGTTGGGAACCGGCCGCGATCTGTCACTGAGGTTTATTCTGGCTGCACGACGCAGCGAAATTGATCTTAAGTTTACCGAACCGTTTTTCCTGAACCGCGACATTACCGCAGGGTTCGACGTGTTCCGTGTAACCGAGGATTTGCAGGACTTTGGTTCGTTCGACAAGAAACGCACCGGTTTCCGGTTGCGGGCGGGATATCACATCACTGAACTACTGACCCAGAATTGGGCCTACGTATTGCATCAGGAAGCCATTGAAGATGTGGACTCATCCGCTTCGCTGGTCGTTCAGGATGCTGCGGGCTCGAATCTTTCTTCATCGATTGAACACGGCATTTTATATGACACCCGCGATAGCCGGCTGACGCCGACCAAGGGGTATTTTGCCCGGCTTTCGACCACCTTGTCGGGGCTTGGCGGTGATGTCTACAGCGTGAAGAACATTGCTTCCGGTGCCTACCATTGGACACCGTGGGAAGGCTATGTCCTCAGCTTGGGCGGAAAAACCGGCTATGTTGTTGCGATATCGGATGATGTCTTGTTGTCAGAGCGCTTTTTCGTCGGCGGCCGTGACTTGCGCGGTTTTGCGCTCGGTGGTGTCGGCCCGCGTGATGCCTCGACGGACGACTCCCTTGGTGGCGAATGGATGTACACGGGGTCGTTGGAATTGACATTCCCGCTTGGGCTGCCCCAGGAACTGGGCATCAGTGGGCGCGTGTTCTCTGACTTCGGTAGTGCGGGCGAATTGGCGACGACGCGGTCCGGTATCTTTGATACAGGCTCACTCCGGGCTTCCGTGGGGCTTGGTGTGACTTGGAAATCGCCCTTTGGCCCGGTCGGCTTGGACCTGGGTATCCCCATCGTCAAAGAATCATTTGATGAAACCGAATTGGTCCGCGTGAACTTCGGTACGCGGTTTTAGGAGGTTCTTTTGTTTAACTGCTCCAATTCAATTTTCTGGCGTGGCGTGATGGTTGCGCTGCTGTGTCTCGCGATTGCACCCACGGCCCAGGCGCAGGAGCCCAAGACGGGACAACCCGCGACGGCCGAGGATGTGAGCGCCCGTGCCGCCAAGGTGGCGGTGCTGGATGTGCAACGCATTCTGCGTGAAGCCAAGGCGATGAAGAATATCCGGGATCAGGTCTCGCAACTGCGTAAGACCTATCAGGAAGAAATCGAGACCAAACAGGCTGACCTGCGTAAGGACAATGAGGATTTGCGGCGTAAGCGCACGATCTTGTCCTCTGATGCGTTCGATGAAGAACGGCGTAAATTCGACCAGAAAGTCGCAGAAGTTCAACGTTTGGTGCAATCGCGCAATCAGCAACTTGATCGTGCCAATGCGGAAGCGGTCATCAACGTGCAAAAAACCCTCTATCAGATCGTTCTCGACCTTGCGAACGAACGGTCTTACGGCCTGATTTTCCGCAAAAGTGCCACGATCGTGGTTCATCCGCCGATCGAGATCACGCCGGAAGTTTTGGCGCGTTTGGACACGCGGTTACCCGCAGTCCAAGTCAGCCCGCCGAAAAAATAATCGGATATGGCCGACCCCCGATTTTTCACGAGGGCCGGGCCCTTTACGTTGAGCCAATTGGCCGAGGCCACAGGGGCAACCTTGGGGCCTGATGCCGACACCGGCCTTAAGATGACCGATGTCATGCCGCTGGCGGCTGCCGGCGAAGGGCATTTGACGTTCATCGACAACCGGAAGTACCTGGATGCCTTTCGCGCGACGAAGGCTTCTGCCGTGTTTGCCGTGCCTGATTTGGCTAAACAAGCCCCGGAAGGCTGCACCCTGATTCTAAGCGATGATCCGTACAGAGCCTATGCCGTGGCGGCCGCGATGTTTTATCCGCGGCCGGCCGCAACACCCGGTATTCATCCGGGGGCTCATGTCGCTACGGGTGCACAGGTTGCGGAAAGTGCCTGTATCGAGGCCGGAGCCGTGGTTCAGGATGGGGCAGAGATCGGCGCCAATACGGTGATCGGTCCAGGCGCGGTGATCGACCAAGGCGTCGTCGTCGGTGCGGATTGCATAATCGGGGCGGGCGTGACGCTGCAGCATTGTCTTGTCGGCGATCGCGTCATCATCCACCCTGGCGTGCGTGCGGGCCAGGACGGGTTCGGGTTTGCCCCCGGCCCCGCGGGGCATTTGAAGGTGCCGCAATTGGGCAGTGTGGTGATCGAATCCGATGTCGAAATCGGCGCCAATACCACCATCGACCGGGGCGCAGGACCTGACACCGTGATCGGTGCGGGTTCGAAGATCGACAACCTGGTGCAGATCGCCCACAACGTGCGGATCGGCCGGGGCTGTATCGTCGTCAGCCAAGTCGGTATTTCCGGCAGCACCCATGTCGATGATTTTGTTATGATCGGTGGCCAGGCAGGCTTGACCGGTCACCTGACGGTTGGTAAAGGCGCGCGCATTGCCGCCCAAAGCGGCGTCATGCGGGACGTCGAGCCCGGTGCGACCATCGGCGGATCGCCCGCCAAGGACATGCGGGAGTGGCTGAAGGAAACGGCTGCCCTGTCCAGGATGGTCAGGAAGAAAGGAGACTAGGGGCCATGGATTCCGAGGCATCCACCGAAACCTTGGACATCGATATCAACCGGATCATGGAAATGATCCCCCATCGGTATCCGTTTCTGCTGATCGACAAGGTCATCGATGCGATCCCGGGCCAAAGCGGCACGGGGATCAAGAACGTGACCATCAATGAGCCGTTCTTTCAGGGCCATTTTCCCGGCCATCCGATCATGCCCGGCGTGCTGATCGTCGAGGCCATGGCGCAGACGGCAGGCGTCCTTGTCATGTCGGGGCTGCCCGATGCCAAGGACGCGCTGGTCTATTTCATGACCGTCGAAAACGCTCGGTTCCGAAAACCCGTCGTTCCGGGGGATTGCGTGCACATTCAGGTCGAACGCATCCAGAACCGCGGCGATGTGTGGAAATTCAAAGGCAAGGCCGTCGTGGACGGCGTGGTCAAGGCAGAGGCCGTGTATTCGGCCATGATCGTGAGACAAACATGACCGATATTCATCCGACGGCGGTTGTCCATGAGGGCGCCGAACTTGGTGCCGATGTTAAAATCGGACCCTATAGCGTCGTCGGCCCCAATGTCCGCCTGGGTGACGGGGTTGAATTGCTGTCCCACGTCGTGGTTGACGGCCATACCCAGGTCGGTTCCCACACGCGGGTCTTTCCCTTTACGTCCCTGGGCCACCAACCCCAGGACCTGAAGTTCAAGGGAGAAGTCTCGCAGTTGGTCATCGGTGCCAACAACATGATCCGTGAACATGTCACCATGAACCCGGGCACCGAAGGCGGCGGGCTTGAAACGCGCGTCGGCAACAACTGTCTGTTCATGGTCGGCGCCCACGTGGCCCATGATTGCCAAATCGCGGACAATGTCATTCTGGTCAACAATGCGACTTTGGCCGGTCATGTATCGATCGAGGAATGGGCCATCGTCGGCGGCTTGTCCGCCGTGCACCAGTTCGTCCGGATCGGCCGCCATGCCATGATCGGCGGCATGTCCGGCGTGACGCAGGATGTCATTCCCTACGGCTCGATCACCGGAAACCGCGCGAAACTGGAAGGCCTCAACCTGGTCGGCCTTAAACGGCGTAGTTTCGATCGCGATACGATCCATGCCCTGCGTCAGGCGTATCGTCTGATCTTCGCCCAGGAAGGCACCATGGCTGAACGCCTGGACGACGTCGCCGAACTGTTCGGCGACAATCAGCCGGTCATGGAAATCGTCGAGTTCATTCGTTCCGACTCATCCCGTTCCATCTGCCAGCCCCTGGTGGAGGATGCCGCCTAAGCTCGGCATCATCGCGGGCGGCGGCTTGCTGCCCGAGATTCTCGTGCACCGCTGTCGCGCCGCCGACCGCCCTGTGGTCGTTGCGGCGTTGAAGGGGCAGGGCGACCCCACTCGCTTTGCCGGGGATGTCGTTACGAGCTTTCGCCTGGGCGCCGTCGGCGGGATCATCAAGTATCTAAAAAATAACGATATTACAGAGATCGTTTTGTGTGGCGCGGTGCGCCGCCCCAAGGCGACGGACCTGATTCCTGATCTGTGGACGACCCGCTTCCTGGCCAGAACCAAGGCCCTGGGGCTTGGTGATGACGGTCTGTTGAAGGCAATCCTTGGTGCGTTGGAAAGCGAGGAGGGGTTTCGTGTGCTCGCCCCCCATGACATTGCGCCTGATCTTCTGACGCCGGCCGGTGCCGTTGGGGGGGTGTCCTTCGCGGAAACCGCAATCAATGACCTGAACGCAGGTATTTTGGGTGCGAAGGACTTGGGACGGCGAGACCTTGGCCAGGCGGTGATCGCAGCCGGGGGACGCGTGGTTTGTGAAGAAGGCCCGGAAGGGACGGAGGCGATGATCCTTTCGGCCGGTCCCGACGCCCGGGGCGGCCTTCTGGTCAAGGCCATGAAGCCGAACCAGGAGCCCCGGGTCGATCTGCCCGCCGTCGGCCCGGACACGGTCGATCAGGCCGTTCATGCGGGCCTTCGGGGCATCGCGGTTGAAGCCGGCCGGTCTTTCATTCTGGATCGGGAGGAAACGGTCCGCCGCGCCGATGCCGCCGGTATCTGCATCTTCGGCTTCACGGCTGATGACGAGACAAGCCGATGAGTCCAACAACGCACCCGAATGTGTACCTGATCGCGGGGGAAGCTTCGGGCGATGTCCTGGGCGCCGGGTTGATGACCGCCCTGAAGACGCGTCTGGGGGGGGATATCCGCTTTTCCGGCGTGGGCGGCCCCCTGATGGCCGCAGAAGGCCTGGAAACGCTGTTTCCCATGGAAGACCTGGCCGTCATGGGGCTGGCGGAGGTTCTGCCCCGTCTGCCGTCCCTGTTGCGCCGTATGGGCGAGACACGGGCGGATATCGCGGCCAAGAAGCCGGATGTTCTGGTGACCATCGATTCCCCGGATTTCTGTTTTCGCGTGGCACGTCGGGTCAAGGCGGCGATGCCGGACCTGCCGATCATCCATTTCGTGGCTCCCACGGTCTGGGCCTGGCGGCCGGGCCGGGCCAAGGCGATCGCCGGGTTTCTCGATCATATTCTTTGCCTGTATCCGTTCGAGCCGCCGTTTTTTGAGCGCGAAGGCCTGAACGCCACGTTTATCGGGCATCCCATCGCCGTTTCCACGGGGGCGGCCCCCGGGGCGGAAGCACGCGCGGCCACGTTCCGGTCCCAGCATGAGATTTCGGAAGACACACAGGTTTTGGCTATTCTGCCGGGGTCACGGGGTGGCGAGCTCGACCGCCACATGCCGGTGTTCGGCGACACCCTGGCACGTTTGTCCATGGGCGGTTGGCAGGGGCGCGTCGTCATCCCGACCTTGGCGCGGCATATGGATCAGGTTCGCGATGCAACGGCAAACTGGCCGGGGATGCCGGTCGTCATTGTCGGTGATGAGAATAAATGGGGGGCTTTCGCTGCCGCGGACGCGGCCCTTGCGGCGTCGGGCACGGTGACCTTGGAACTGGCGGCGGCAGGTGTGCCGGCACTCGTCGCCTACCGTGTATCCCCGCTCAGCGCCACGATCGCCCGGCGCATGATCCGGGTCGATCATGTGGGCCTGGTCAATATCCTGCTGAAAGAAGCCGTCATGCCGGAATTTCTGCAGGATGACTGCACGGCGGCGCGGCTGGCCCCGGCATTGTCGGCATTGCTGGGCGATGAAGACGCCCGCAACCGCCAGCATGCGCGCTTCAAGGATGCCATGGCCCTGTTGCAAGGCCCGGGTACGGGCCCTTCGGAAGCGGCCGCCGATGTGGTCGTGCAACGGGTCATTGGCAACACCAAAACCCCATAGAAAAAGGGCCGTCCCTTTGGGACGGCCCTAAATCATGCTTGGCGTCTATAAGCCGATCAGCGCTTGTCGATGGGCACGTAATCGCGTTCGGTATAGCCGGTGTAGAGCTGACGCGGACGGCCGATTTTCTGGCTCGGGTCCTCGATCATTTCGTTCCACTGGGCGACCCAGCCGACCGTGCGGGCGACGGCGAACAGCACGGTGAACATGCTGGTCGGGATGCCCATGGCCTTGAAGATGATGCCCGAATAGAAGTCGACGTTGGGGAACAGCTTACGGTCGACGAAATATTCGTCTTCCAGGGCGATGCGTTCCAGTTCCATGGCCAGATCCAGAAGCGGCTCGTCCTTGATGCCCAGTTCGTCCAGCACCTCGTGACAGGATTCGCGCATCACATTGGCGCGCGGATCCATGTTCTTGTAGACGCGGTGGACGAAGCCCATGAGGCGGAATGGATCGTCCTTGTCCTTGGCCTTCTTGATGTACTCGTTGATGTTGTCCTTGTGGCCGATCTCGCCCAGCATGGTCAGCACCGCTTCGTTGGCACCGCCGTGGGCCGGGCCCCAGAGGGAAGCAATACCGGCGGAGATACAGGCGAAGGGGTTGGCGCCGGAGGACCCGGCCAGACGCACGGTCGAGGTCGAGGCATTCTGCTCGTGATCGGCATGGAGCGTCAGGATGCGGTCCATGGCGCGCGACAGCACGGGGCTGACCTTGTATTCCTCGCACGGCGTCGCATACATCATGTGCAGGAAGTTTTCGGCGTAGCTCAGCTCGTTGCGCGGGTAGATGAACGGCTGCCCCAGGGAATACTTGTAGGCCCAGGCGGCAATCGTCGGCATCTTGGCGATCAGACGGTAGGACGCGATGACCCGGTGGGTCGGATCGTTGATATCTGTCGAGTCGTGATAGAAGGCCGACAGCGCGCCGACAACACCGCACATTACCGCCATCGGGTGGGCATCACGCCGGAACCCGCGGTAGAAGTTGGCGATCTGTTCGTGCAGCATCGTGTGGTAGGTGATGTCCTTCTCGAACTTGCCCTTCTGGTCACCGGTCGGCAGTTCGCCGTACAGCAGCAGGTAGCAGACTTCCATGAAGTCGGAATTTTCGGCCAGGTGCTGGATCGGAATGCCGCGATAGAGCAGCACACCGGCGTCGCCGTCGATATAGGTGATTTTGGATTCGCAACTGCCGGTCGACGTGAAACCGGGGTCATAGGTGAAGCAATCCGTTTCCGCATACAGCTTGCGTACGTCGATGACGGAGGGTCCGACGCTGGCATCCATGACCGGAAGTTCATAGGCCTTGCCGTCACGGTTGTCCGTCAGGGTGAAGGTGGCGTTTTTGCCATGGCTTGTGTCACTCATACTTCCCTCCTTATATGGGCGGCGGAGACAGGGGTCTCCGGTTCGTCTCGGCGCGTTTGCCGCAAGTAATGCGGTTCTTAACGCGTCCGTCCGGGGTTAGGGGCCGGTCAAGGCGTCATCTATACGCCCCAACGTTTCCTCGCGGCCCAATACATCCATGATTTCGAATACGCTCGGCGAGACCGTACTGCCCGTGAGGGCGGCCCGAACGGGCTGGGCGACCGCACCGAGCTTGCGTCCGCCGGTTTCCGCGAATTCCCTGGCCGTCGCCATCAAGGCTTCGTCGCTCCAGGTATCCGCGGTTTCCAAAACGGATCGCAATTCCCGCAACAGACCAGTTCCTTCGGAACCCAGTTGCTGGGATGCTTTTTCTGTCATTTGAATAGGACGGTCAAGTGCATAAAAAGAAGCATTTTCAGATAGTTCTGAAATTGTCTTCGCGCGTTCCTTCAAACCAGCCATGCCTTTAAATAGCCGATCACGTGCCTCTTTAGCAAGCTTTCCCGGATAGGCGGTATCCAGACGGGCCATGATCAGATCGACCAACCGGTGATTATCGGCTTCGCGGATGTAATGCCCGTTCAGGTTGGTCAGCTTCACCAGATCGAACCGCGCCGCCGATTTGCCGACATTTTCCAGGCCGAACCATTCGATCGCCTGTTCCGTGGAAATGATTTCGTCGTCACCATGGCTCCACCCCAGGCGCAACAGGTAGTTGCGCAAGGCTTCCGGCAGGAATCCGTCGTCACGGTAGGCTTCGACGCCGAGCGCCCCATGCCGTTTCGACATTTTGGCGCCGTCCGGGCCGTGGATCAGGGGGATATGGGCGAACTGCGGCCTGTCCCAGCCAAGGGCTAAGTACAGCTGCGTCTGGCGAAAGGCGTTGGTCAGATGGTCGTCGCCGCGGATCACATGGGTGATGCCCATGTCGTGGTCATCGACGACGACGGCCAGCATATAGGTCGGCGTGCCGTCGGCGCGCAGCAGCACCATGTCGTCGAGCTGCGCATTGGCCACGGTCACCTGTCCCTGAACCAGATCGTCGATCACGGTTTCGCCTTCCAGGGGGGCTTTCAGGCGGATCACGGGATCAACACCGGCGGGTGCCTCTGCCGGGTCCCGGTCACGCCATGTGCCGTCGTACATGCGCTGGCGGCCTTCCTTGCGGGCGGCGTCGCGCATGGCGGCCAGTTCCTCGGGCGAGCAATAACATTTATAGGCCTTGCCTTCGGCCAGCAGGCGTTCGGCCGCCGCGCGGTGCTGGTCGGCGCGCTCAAACTGGGAGATCGGATCGCCGTCCCAATCCAGGCCAAGCCAGGTCAGGCCGTCGAAAATGGCATCAACCGCATCCTGGGTGGACCGTTTGCGGTCCGTATCCTCGATCCGCAGATAGAATTTGCCGTCCGGGAAATGACGGGCGAAGAGCCAATTGTACAAGGCCGTGCGTGCCCCGCCGATATGGAGGTAGCCGGTGGGAGAGGGGGCAAAGCGTGTCACGACCGTCATGGCTGTCTTGTTGTCCTTATCCGTGCCAGAGAGTTGCGCTTTCAAGAAAGGCGCCGGAGGGATAGCATACTTTCTGTGCGGGCGCAGCATTCCTTGTGCCCGGGGGCCGGAGGAGCCCCCAATCGTGAGAATACGGCACGGGGGTGCTGTGACGGGAAGATCGATACGGGAATGGGTGGTTACCCATGTTTCCGGGGCCGTCGAGGCCAACCGGGACCGTTGGCCGTTCGTCCTGCCGTTCGTCCTGCCGGTCGGTCTGGCGGTCGGCATTGCCGTCTATTTCTCGTTGGCGCAGGAACCGCCGTGGTTTCTGGGCCCGTTGGTATTCGCAGGTGCGGTGCTGGCTGCCCTGGCGCTACGGCGAAACGGGGTGTTGTTCTCGACCGCCCTTGTAACGGCATTCGTGGCCCTGGGGTTCAGCGTCGCCGGCATCCGGACACATGGTCTGGATGGCCGGGTATTGGCCAGTGAAACTCCGACAACCGCGATCGAGGGGCGGATCATCGAATTCCAGCCCTATCACAAAGGAGCCCGGATAACCTTGGACAGGGTCGATGTCGCGGCCTTGGCACAAACGGAAACACCGGCGCATATCCGCATCCGCCTGCGCGGCACGCAGCCGGACCTGCAGGCTGGAAATTGGGTGCGTCTGCGCGGGCGGTTGTCGCCCCCTTCGGCACCCTTGTTGCCGGGCGGGTTCGATTTCCAGCGCCACGCCTATTTCTCGGGCATCGGGGCGGTCGGTTTTTCCATGGGGGCGGTTCGCATCCTCGACGGCCCACCGCCCGGCCCCTTTGAATGGCGCATTCATCTGTCGAACCTGCGCACCCGTCTGGCTGCCCGCGTGATCGCGGCAATCCCGGGGGATGCGGGCGCGGTGGCGGCGGCGTTGATCACCGGCCATAAGACGCTGATCCCCGAACCCGTTCTGGAAGCCTTTCGCCAGGCGGGCTTGGCCCATCTGCTGGCGATTTCCGGCCTGCATATCGGCCTGGCCGCCGGCATCGTGTTCTTCGGCGCGCGCCGGGCGTTGGGGGCCTATCCGCCCCTGGCCCTGCGGTTTCCGGTGAAAAAGGCGGCGGCCATGGCGGCGCTGTTGGCGGCTTTCGGTTATGCCTTGATGGCCGGAGCGACGGTCCCGACCCAGCGGGCCTTTCTGATCGCGGCCATCGTTCTGGTCGCGGTGATGGTCGACCGGCGGGGTATATCCCTGCGCATGCTGGCTTGGGTCGCGGCCGTGATCCTATTCCTGCAGCCGGAAAGCCTGTTGGGCCCCAGTTTCCAAATGTCTTTCGCCGCCGCTATTGCCCTGGTTTCCGCCTATGAAATCGCTGGCGAACGGGGGCTGTGGCAACGACAGGGGTATGATCGCCACGGGTGGGTGGGGCGGGGGATTGTGCTGTACGCAATCGGTGTCGCCTTCACCACTCTGGTCGCCAGTTTCGCGACCGCGCCCTTCGTGCTCTACCACTTCAACGAAGTCGCTCGGTTCGGCCTGTTGGCCAATCTGGTCGCCGTTCCGGTGACAGCCCTTTGGGTCATGCCTGCCGCCATGTCGTCGTTTCTGTTGATGCCGGTTGGTTTGGAGAAACTGGCGCTGGCGCCCATGGGGTGGGGGACCGAGGTCGTTATCAGGACTGCCGAATGGGTTGCCGGCCTGCCGGATGCCACCCAGGTACTGGCTTCGGCGCCGGTCTGGGCGCTCGGCACACTGGCCGCCGGGGGCTTGTGGCTCTGCGTGGTGCGAACCCGCCTGCGGCTGGCCGGATTGGCGGGAATTGCCGTCTTTGCCTTGGCAACGTTCAAGGCCACACCGCCGGATTTGATCATATCCGGTGACGGCGATCTGGCCGCCGTTCGTGGAGAGCAGGGGGGATTTCTGTTCTCGACCCTGCGCCGGGACCGGTTCGCCCGGGAAAATTGGCTGGCGCATGTCGGTTTTCGGCCACAAGACGCCGCCGCCTGGGTGCGGGATGGCGGCTATCATCAAGCAGCCCCGCGTCGCAATCCGGCTGACGGCGACCTGCGATGCGACGGCAATGGCTGTATCCTGCGCCGTTCGGGATGGACCGTCGCCCTGGCCGAGACACGCGACGCATTGGCCGAGGATTGCGGGCGGGCGGACCTTGTGATCGCCTTCATCCCGGCGCGCAAGGTCTGCGCCCCGTCCCAAGGTCGGATCATCGATCTGTTCGACATGCGCCGGGGCGGTGCCCATAGCGTGACGCTCGGCAAGGAGATTCGCATTCATGCCGTCAACGACAGCCGGGGGACGCGGCCATGGGTGGTCCGCCCCCGTGCGTGGCGGCCGAAATCCGATTAAGCGGGGGGCGGAATGCCCCGGCGGCTCAGTATTTCCGCATCAGGCCGATCAGGCGGCCCTGAACCTCAACCTGATCCGGGCCGAAAATGCGGGTTTCATAGGCCTTGTTGGCGGGCTCGAGCGCGACCGAAGCGCCCTTGCGGCGCAGGCGTTTGAGGGTAACTTCCGATCCTTCGACCAAGGCCACGACAATGGCACCGTTTTCCGCCGTATCCGTGCGTTGGATGATTACCGTGTCGCCATCGTGAATGCCGGCTTCAACCATGGAGTCGCCATCCACTTCCAGGGCGTAGTGTTCCCCGCCGCCCAGCATGGACGGCGGCACGTCCACCGCATTGGAATGGTCGCGCAGGGCCTCGATCGGTGTGCCGGCGGCGATGCGCCCGTAAAGGGGAAGAGAGACGGCCTCGCCGGGCTGGCCGGTGTCACCGCCGCCCGTCAGCGGAGCTGATGATCCGCCACCGAAGCGGCCGGGAATGACATTGGTTCCGGCGGGGGCGGGCGGAGCGGACGGCTGTGACGGTGCCGTCACGGCGTCCATGTTTTCCGGCAGGCGCAAGACTTCGAGGGCGCGGGCGCGGTGGGGTAGGCGTCGGATGAAGCCCCGTTCCTCCAGCCCCGTGATCAGCCGGTGAATGCCGGATTTCGACCGCAGATCAAGGGCTTCCTTCATTTCCTCGAAGGACGGGGAAACGCCTGATTCATTCAACCGTTTATCGATAAAGACGAGTAGTTCGTATTGCTTTTTCGTGAGCATGCTGCCTCGACCCCTTATGCCGCTTTGGTCCGCTTTTGATGGGGGTTATGTGATCAAACCCGGCGGAAACGCGGCGTATTTTGCATCTTTTGTCGATTTTCCAGACGGAACAAACCCGCCTATATCAACATAATGCGAATTGAATATACACCATATGTTCTACTTTAGTTCACGTATCGTGTCAACTTCGAGCGGAATATTTCGATGTTTGCGGGGAAATTCGCCCGGGACGGGGATTAAAAGCGTTGCCCGCCAAAGCCGAGCGGCAGAATCCGGACCAATTCCCCGGCTTTGGCCGGAGGGGCGGCGACGGGCCGGATGATCAGGCAATCGGCCCGGGCGAAGGCCGCCAGCATGGCGCTGTCTTGGGCGGCAAAGGCCGTGGCCAGGGCGCGGCCGTCTTCCGTGGTGGCCAGGCGGGCGCGTATGTAGTCCTCGCGATTGCCGTTGGCGGGCAGGTCGCCCCCCAACACGGCAGCGCATTCCATGGAGGGCTCGGTCAGCCCCAGCATTTTGGTAAAAGCGGCACGCAGAAACAGTGCACTGGTCACGCCGGTCGATACCGGGTTTCCGGGCAGGCCGAGCATCGGTGTGCCGTCGATATGGCCGAAGATCAGCGGCTTTCCCGGGCGCATGGCGATCTTGTAGAAATCCAGTTCGAACCCCCGGCCACCCAATACCTGTTGCACGAGGTCGTGATCACCGACCGACGCCCCGCCCATGGTCACCAGCATGTCGGCACCGCGCGCGCCCGCCAAGGTTTCCGCCAGGCTTTCCGGCGTATCCTTGGCAATGCCCAGGCTGACGGGCTCACCGCCCATGGCGGTGATATAGGCCGCCAGGGCCAAACTGTTGGAACTGATGATCTGGCCCGGGCCCAGCGGCTGGCCGGGCATGACGACCTCGTCACCGGTGGCGACGAACGCGACCCGGGGACGCCGGCGCACCATCAGCCAAGGGGCGTTCATCGCGGCGGCCAGGCCGATATCCCGGGCGGTCAGGACGCGCCCGGCGTTCAGCAGAATATCCCCTTGCTTGAAATCAAGGCCCGCCGGGCGGACGAATTCGCCCCGTTCCCTGGGCTTTTCGACGACCCGCACGGTGTCGCCGTCGCGTTCGCTATCTTCCTGAATGACGATGGTGTCGGCGCCCTCGGGCAGGATCGCACCGGTAAAAATGCGTGCGGCCTGTCCGGCACCGATGGCCGCGCCGTAGGCATGACCTGCGGCCGATTCTCCGACGACCGTAAGGTCCGTGGGGATGGTGGCGAGATCGTCCCATCTGACGGCGTAGCCGTCCATGGCCGAAACGGCGGCCGGCGGATGGGTCAGGGCCGATGCCACATCCTGCGCCAGGGCCCGGCCCAACCCATCGGAAAGGGGCACCTGTTCCGCCGGCATCAGGTTGACACCGGCTGTAACCTTTTCAAGCGCATCGATGACGGAAAGCATGGGCGGCGCTCCGAAATAGTATCAATTGGCGTCGAACGCGCCGGACTTGCCGCCCGATTTATGGGTCAGGCGGACATCTTCGATGCGCATGCCCCGGTCCACGGCCTTGCACATGTCATAGACCGTAAGTGCGGCGACGGAGACCGCCGTCAGGGCTTCCATTTCCACGCCTGTCTTGCCCGTCAGGCGGCAGGTTGCCTCGATATCCACGGCATTGCGTGCGGGATCGCAGGTCAAATCCACCTTGACCGAGGACAGCATCAGGGGATGGCACAGCGGGATCAGGTCCGGTGTGCGTTTGGCTCCCATGATCCCGGCCAGCTGCGCCACGGACAGCACGTCGCCTTTTTTGACCCCTCGATTCATGATCCGCGCCAGCGTTTCCGGTGCCATGATCACACTGCCCTTGGCCGTGGCCGTGCGTTCCGTCGCGTCCTTGGCCGAAACATCGACCATTACGGCGTTACCGTCGGCATCCAGATGGGTGAAGTCGTCTGCCATTTGATGTCTGTTCCCGGAAATTGTCAGGCCGCGGTCAGAAGGGAGCGCGTGGCGCCTTCGACATCTTCATGGCGCATCAGGGCTTCGCCGATCAGGAAGCAACGTGCACCGGCGGTGGCCATGCGTTTCAGGTCGGCACCCGAGTGCAGGCCGCTTTCGCTGACCAGGATGCGGTCGTCCGGCACGCCGCGGGCAAGGCGTTCCGTCGTTTCCAGGGAAACCTTGAGGGTCGTCAGATCGCGATTGTTGATGCCCAAAAGCGGGCTGCGCAGGCGAAGGGCGCGGTCCAATTCGTCCGTGTCATGGACCTCGATCAATACGTCCATACCCAAATCGAAGGCACATTGTTCCAAATCCCGTGCCGTGGCGTCGTCCAGCGCCGCCATGATCAACAGGATGCAATCGGCCCCCATGGCACGGGCTTCAACCACCTGATAGGGATCGATCATGAAGTCCTTGCGCAGAACGGGCAGGGAGCAGGCTTCGCGCGCGGCGACCAGATATTCGGGGCGGCCCTGGAAATAGGGCTCGTCCGTCAGTACGGACAGGCAGGTCGCCCCGCCTGCTTCGTAGGCTTTCGCCAAGGCCGGCGGGTCGAAATCGGGGCGAATAACGCCCTGCGACGGCGAGGCTTTCTTGATTTCGGCGATCAAGCCGAAACCGGATTGAGATTTTTCCTGTAGGGCATGCATGAAGCGGCGCGGCGCGGCCTGATTTTGCACTTGTTTTTGAAGGGTTTGCAGGCTGACGTTCTGTTTTTGCTCAAGCACGTGCGCGCGTTTGTCGGAAATGATCCGATCCAGCACGTTGGGCGGTTTCTCGGCCATGTTACGCCCCCCCGTTGGTGATCGCGACAAGCGTCTCAAGCGCCTTGGCAGCGGCCCCCGTATCGATCGCTTCCGCGGCGATCGCGGCACCCGATGTCAAATCCTGTGCCTTGCCGGCGACGATCAGTGCGGCCGCCGCGTTGAAGATGACGATATCACGATAGGCCCCCGCCTTACCCGCACAAAGGTCGCGGATCGCCTGGGCATTGACCTCGGGCGTGCCGCCCTTCAGGTCCTCGGGCTTGGCCACGGGAATGCCGGCGTCTTCGGGATGGACGGTTCGGGTCGTCACGGCGCCGTCTTTCAGTTCGGCAACGAACGACGGCCCCGTGGTGGTCAGCTCGTCCAGGCCGTCCTCGCCATGGACCACCCAACAGGCTTCGCACCCCAGGTTTTTCAAGACCTGGGCCAGCGGTTCGACCCATTGCCGGGCGAACACGCCCGTGAATTGACGGGTGACGCCCGCGGGGTTGGAAAGGGGCCCCAGAATATTGAAGATCGTGCGCACGCCCATTTCGACCCGCGCCGGCATCACATGCTTCATGGCGCTGTGGTGGCGCGGCGCCATCAGAAAGCCGATTCCGGCCTCGGCGATGGCCTGTTCGACCCGTGCCATGTCCGCATCCAGATTGACGCCGAGCGAGGTCAGCACATCCGCCGCCCCCGATTTTGACGACAGCGCCCGGTTGCCGTGTTTGGCCACGGGCACGCCGCAGCCCGCGACGACCAAAGCCGCCCCGGTGGAAATATTGAACGAGCCGGAACCGTCACCGCCCGTGCCGACCAGATCGATGGCTCCTTGGGGGGCCGAGACGGGCAGCATCTTGGCCCGCATGGCGCGCACGGCGCCGGTGATTTCGTCGACCGTTTCTCCGCGCACGCGGAGCGCCATCAAAAGTCCCGCAATCTGGGCCGTGGTGGCTTCACCCGACATGATCACGCCGAAGGCGTCTTCGGCCTCTTCCGCACTCAAGGCCTGTCCGTCGGCGGCCTTGGTCAGAAAGGGCTTCAAAGCGTCGCTCATGCCGCGGCCTTTTCACCCGTCAATGACAGGAAATTGCGCAGCAGGGCGTGACCGTTTTCGGACGCGATGCTTTCCGGGTGGAACTGCACGCCGTAAACCGGCATGTCCCGATGGGAAATGCCTTGTATAACGCCGTCTTCGCTATGGGCCGTGACGTTCAGGCAATCCGGGATGGTGTCGGGATCCAAGGTCAGGGAATGGTAGCGCGTTGCCGTGAAGGGGGTGTCCAGGCCGGCGAATACGCCCGAGGCGTCATGGGTGATGGTCGAAACCTTGCCGTGCATGGGCTTCGGCGCCAAAACGACGTCCGCGCCAAAGGCCTGGCCGATGCATTGATGGCCCAGGCAAACGCCCAGGATCGGCACCTTGCCGGCCGCCTGATTGATCAGGTCCAGGCAAATTCCGGCCTTGTCCGGATCGCAAGGGCCGGGCGAAATGACGATCCCTTGCGGGTTCAAGGCAAGAACTTCCGCCGGTGTGACGACGTCGTTGCGATATACCGTGACCTCGGCCCCAAGTTCCCCTAGGTAGTGCCACAGGTTGAACGTGAAGCTGTCGTAATTATCAATCAGGACAAACATTCAAGACCTTAAAGATGATTTCTGATGTGCCGGAAGAAGTATGGAACGGCCCCCGAAATTCGCGCCACAATGCCCCTTGCGGTTATTGCCGGTCAAGGGAATAGAAATAGACTGTATGACCGGATTTCCAAGGCGGACCCTAATCAACAACGGCATCCTTCTCCCTCATTGCATGATCCATATCTAAGCAGGAAATTGGTGACACGAAGTTCAAATGCAACTGATTAACCTTATTGATCGGACTGTCCTTAAAACAAGTCATACAAAGCAGATATCAGCCGGTAATGGTTGGATTGTGTCGGCGCGAATACGCAGCGCTTCTTGACGAGGCTGCGGCGGGGGAGTACCAGCGCAACCAAGGGCTGACGTAATAACGCAGTGTGAAGGCGATGACGGAACAGCCGACCGGACTTTTTAAATCAGCGATCAAGGACCCGGCCGTACGGCTGGCCGCACTGTGCGGTGCCGGTGTGGGGGCCGTGCTGGTGTTCGCCGTAATCATGCTGGTCGGCGGCCCACAAGACCAACCCATGCAACGCGATGTCATCAAGGCGGAGGGCATCCAACAACAGGCCCGGATCGCTACGGTCAATCCGTCTCCGGTTGCCCGTGTGGTTCAACCGACACCACCTCCCTCGGAAAACTGGCAGCCTTCCGCACCGCCGGTGGAAACCTATCCAGAACTGCCCGTAAGCCGCGTCGACGAACCTGATGACACCCTGGGACCGCGCGAGGAGGCTCTGCCTCAGGCAACAGCCAAAGCCATGCCAGAGGACGTATCGCCGCGGCCGCTTCCCGAAGCCGTGCCGCCGTCACCGGCGGCAAAACCGTTGATCGCCATCGTGATCGACGACATGGGCGTGGACCAGCGCCGTTCGGCCCGGGCCATGACGCTGCCGGGCAAGGTGACCTTGTCATTCCTGCCCTATGCCCGCGATTTGAAGGCGCAAACCGCCCAAGCCGCGAAAAGCGGGCACGAAGTCATGCTCCATGTCGCCATGGAGCCGGAAAGCGCCGAGGCCGACCCCGGCCCCAATGTCTTGCTGACCGGGGTGCCGAAGGATGAGTTGTTGAAAAGCCTGCGCTGGAACCTGGATCAGATGACGGGCTACGCCGGTATCAACAATCACATGGGCAGCCGCTTTACCCGCGATTTGGCGGGCATGCGCGTCGTAATGGCGGAACTGAAAGCGCGCGGCCTGTTTTTCCTGGATTCCGTCACCAGCCGCGACAGCGTCGGCTCGCGGGCTGCCCGGGAAGCGGGCGTGCCCTATGCCTCGCGCGATATCTTCATCGATCACAAGGACGAAATGGATTTCGTCATGAAGCAGTTGGACAAGACCGCGGCCCGGGCCCGCAAACAGGGCATCGCCATTGCCATCGGCCATCCCCGCGATATCACGCTGCGGGTGCTGAAAGCCTGGATCCCCAAGGTTTTGGAGCAGGGGTTCGAATTGGTCGGCATTTCGCGGGTACTGCACCGGCCGCGCCCAGCCCATTCCGGCACGGCCGGAACATCGGGTTGACCTGAAAACGAAGGAAGCGGGCCGTTCGGTGGCCGCTAACCCGCGAACTTGACCGCTTCTTCCGCCGCCCGGATCAGGGCGCGGGATTTGTTGATGCTTTCCTGGTATTCGCCCTCGGGGCTGGAATCGTGGACCACACCGCCGCCCGCCTGGACGTACATGGTATCGTCCTTGACCACGGCCGTTCGTAAGGCGATGGCGCTGTCCATATCGCCGTCGGCGCCGAAATAACCGATACATCCGGCATAGACCCCGCGCCGGTCTTTTTCCAGCTCGTCGATGATTTCCATGGCCCGCACCTTGGGCGCGCCCGACACCGTGCCCGCAGGAAAGCCGGCGTAAAGAGCATCCAATGCGTCCAGGTCCGGTTTCAATTTGCCTTCGACGTTGGAGACGATGTGCATGACATGGGAATAGTGTTCGATGGTGAACTGTTCCGTGACGGACACCGTGCCCGGCTCCGACACGCGGCCCACGTCGTTGCGGCCCAGATCCAGCAGCATCAGGTGTTCCGCCAGTTCCTTGGGATCGGACAGCAGATCCTGCGCCAGTTCTTCGTCCTCGGCGGCGTCCTTGCCGCGTTTGCGGGTGCCGGCGATAGGGCGGATCGTGACCTTGCCTTCACGCACACGGACCAGGATTTCCGGACTGGACCCGACGATGGAAAACCCGTCGAAATCCAGGAAAAACAGGAACGGTGACGGATTCAGGCGCCGAAGTGCCCGGTACAACGCAAAGGACGGATAAGGGAAGGGCACGGAAAATCGTTGCGAAAGGACGACCTGAAACACGTCGCCCGCCTTGATGTATTCCTTACCCTTTTCGACCATGGCATGAAAGTCGCCCTGGCTTATGTTCGATGCGGTTTCCAGGGCGGCGACGTCGCGTTCCGGGTGGGCGTGGGCGGCTTCGGGCAGGGGGGTATCGAAATAGGCGACGACCCGGCGCAGACGTTCGACCGCTTGGCCATAGGCGCTATGGGCATCGACGCCGTCTTTGGGCCATATCGGCGTGAATATGGAAATCACGTCCTTGATGGTATCGAACACAGCCATCACCGTGGGCCGAATGAACATGCCGTCCGGAATACCCAGCACATCCGGGTTGCTGTCGGGAATGTCTTCGACCAGGCGCACCGTATCGTAACTGGCATAGCCGACCAGCCCGGCGCTCATGGGCGGCAGTTCTTCCGGCAGATCGATGCGGGATTCCGCGACCAGCGAACGCAGGGACGCAATGGCGCCTTCGGCTTCGGCCACGGGGCAGGGGGCAAAGGCTGTTTCGTCTTCCAGCGCGTCCCGATTGATTTCCGCCATGTTGCCCTGGCAGCGCCAGACAAGGTCCGGTTCCATGCCGATGAAGGAATAGCGCCCGCGCACGGCGCCGCCCTCGACGCTTTCAAGCACGAAACTGTTGGTTTTGCCGCGCGCCAGCTTAAGGAACGCCGACACAGGCGTTTCCACATCGGCGACCAGCGAGGTCCACAGAACCTGCGGCTCGCCCCGCTCGTAGGCGCCGGTAAAGTCTTCGAATGCGGGTTCGATCTTCATGGATACGAGATTCCGTCGGGGGCGATGATGGCGGTCAGGACGACTACTGTGCCGTTTGGGCGGCGGGGTTGAGGATTTGGCGCAGGACGTCTTCGTGGACGGTCACGCCTTTTTCCGTGCGCAGGGCGCCGGCCAGCTGCGTGACGACATCATCGCGGAACAGGCCCGCCAGTTCATCGTTCATGGCCTTGACGCCTTCCGTATTGGCCGCCGGGTCGGCCGGGGTCACGGACGTAAGGCGCGAAATGAAGTACCCGCCTTCGCCGCGCGTGACTTTTGCCATGCCTTCGTCCATGGCGAAAATGTCCTGCAGGACCTGTCCGGGCAGGCCGGATTGGTTGCGCGGCAGATAGCGCTTAAGGTCATCGGTCTTGGCATAGACCGCGCCCGTGCTTTCAGCCACGGCCTTCGCGTCTTCACCGGCTTTCAGGCGGTCGGCCACCTGATTGGCAAAGGCCAGTGCCGCATCACGCCGCCGTTCGGCCATCACGGCTTCCTTGACGTCGTTCTTCACGGTTTCGAAGGGTTTGAGCGCCGGTTTGGTGATCTTGTCGACCCGCAGCACGAAAAAGGCATCGTTGCCCAGTTCCTGAAGGGTTGAATCAAGCCCTTCCTCGGTTTCGAACGCGGCCTGGGCGATGGCGCCGGCGTTTTCGGACAGACCGTTTGCCGGTTTGCCGTCCGGTCCATTGCCGGATCGGTCCAAGGCCGGAATTTTGACCGCCCTGATGCCCATGGCTTCGGCCGCGACTTCGATCGCCACACCCTTGCCGAGGTCGTCTTCAAGACGGTTGACCTGTTCATACAAGGCATCGATCGACCGTTCACGGGCGATGTCGGTACGCAGTTTTTCCTTCACATCCGCCAGGGTCACCGTCTTGGCCGGGGTCACGTCGTGCACCTTGACGATGTAGAAGCCGATTCCGCCGGGGCCGGGAACAGGGGCCGTTACGCTGCCGGCTGATGTCTGGAAGGCGGGCTCGGCGATTTCCTCCAGCACGTCCTCCTTGGTTACGCTGCCAAGGTCCGTGCTTGCCGCATCCATGCCGGCCAGTTCCTTGGCGACCTCATCGAAAGGCTGTCCTTCGGCCAAGGCCTTGGCAGCCTTGTCGGCGGTTTCCTTGTCCGCAAGGATCATCTGGGACAGTTTGCGGGTTTCCGGCGTGCCCAGTGTATCGGCCTGTTCATCGAAATATTTTTCGATGTCGGCATCGGTCACGGCGGCGGTATCAGCCAGGTCTTCGGCGCTGAGAACCGCCAAGGTAATCGCACGGTATTCCGGCGCGGTGAAGGGGCCGGGATTGTTGTCGTAATAGGTGCGCAGTTCCGGGTCGGTCGGCTGTGACGTGATCTGAGCCGCCGCATCGGTGATGAACAGCGTTTCCGCCGTCCGGGTTTCTTCGCGGTAGCGATAGAATGTTTCCGCCAGCACCTTGGGGGCCACGACACCGGCTTCGACCGTGTCGATCAGCTGCCCACGGGCCAGCTCGCGCCGCGCGCGCTCAAGAAATTCCTGCTCGGTCAGGCCGAACTGATACAGCATGCTCTGAAACTTCTGCCGGTCGAACCCGCCAGCCCCCAGGTTGCTGCGAAAGGCGTTGGAGGTCCGCACGGCTTCGCGCACGATATTGTCGGAAACGGCGATGTCCATGCTGCGCGCGGCCTCGGTCAGCAGGATGTCGTTGATCATTTGCCCCAGAACCGATTGCGGCAGGCCCAAAAGGCGGGCGGTTTCCGTCGTCAATTGCCCGGCGAAACGGGGATTCAGGCGCGCCATTTCGCGGCGCACTTCATTCTCGACCTCGCGGCGACTCAAATCCTTGCCCGCGACCTCGGCCACGGGTTGGTCATCGGCCTGAAACGTGACCATGTCGCCGATGCCCCAGGCACCGAAACTGATGATCAAAAGACCAAGGATGATCTTGACGACGAGTGAGCCGGTTCTTTCGCGAATTTGACGGAGCATAAAAAATCCCTCTGGGTTGCGCCCTTCTTCTTGAGGCGGCGCATCATAAGGCGGGCGCAGGGCCCCGGCAACACCGCTTGGCGGGAAATGATACCTGTGCGAACCGGCTTGCGGATTGGCTTCTAGAAGGGGCTATGATAGATGGATCGCATCCGCAGGAACCCCATGAACGAATAGGTGAAACATGAGCCAAGGGCGCAGGCCGCTGATCGCAGGCAACTGGAAAATGAACGGTGGGTTGGACGAGGTCGACGCCCTGGCAGGCACCCTTGCCGACCGCATGACGGCCATGGACGGCGCACCGGCCTTCGACATGGCCCTTTGTCCGCCGTTTCCGTTGCTGCCGATGATCGCCGCGCGGATCGAAGAAAGTGGACTTGGTTTGGGCGCCCAGGATTGCCACGGCAATGAGAAGGGGGCCCATACGGGCGACGTCAGCGCACTGTTGCTGGCCCAGATCGGCTGTTCCTATGCCATCGTCGGCCATTCGGAACGGCGGACCGACCATAAGGAAACCGACGCAGTCGTTTTGGAAAAAGCAAAAGCCGCACAAGCCGCCGGCATCTGCGCCATCGTTTGCGTGGGAGAAACGGAAGCCGAACGCGATGCGGGCCGGGCGGTCGAGGTCGTGGTCGGCCAGGTTGCCGGTTCCGTGCCCGAGGGCTCGACGCCTGAGAATCTGGTCATCGCCTACGAGCCCGTCTGGGCCATCGGCACCGGTAAAACCGCCACACCCGATGATGCCCAGGATATGCATGCGGCGATCCGCACATCCCTGGCCGACCGCTTCGGCGCAGATGCGGCGGACGGCATCCGCATCCTTTACGGCGGTTCCATGAAGCCGGGGAATGCTGCGGAACTGCTCGCCCTCGCGGACGTGGACGGGGGGCTGATCGGGGGGGCTTCCCTCAACGCCGACGATTTTTGGGCCATCGGCCAAGCGGCCCCTTGAAGGCGGCCAAATCCAAGGGTGTGTAAATCCCCCTGGAAATCATGCTTGCAACACAGTAAAACCCGGCCCAACTGATTGGGGCTGGCGCGGCCGACCGTCGCGCGTTGCCCATTTGGAAGGAAGTTCGATGGAAAACGTAATCCTGGTCATTCACCTGCTGCTGGCCATCGGCCTTGTCGGCGTGGTGCTGTTGCAGCGCTCCGAAGGCGGCGGCTTGGGTATCGGCGGCAGCGGCGGTGGCGGCGGCATGAGCGGTTTCATGACCGGCCGTGCCACGGCGGACCTGTTGACCCGGACGACGGCGATCCTGGCGACGGCCTTCATGGTCACGTCGCTGATGCTGGCGATCATCGCCGCCCACGACCGCAAGGCCGCGACGGGGTCGATTCTCGATCAACCGGCGGCGACCGCCCCCGCATCGTCTGAACCCGTAGCTCCGGCGGCCCCCATTGCCAAGTAGCGAAACGGCAGGAATCAGCGACTCCTGGACAGCCGATCAGAGGCGGGCACTTTCCCGCCTCTTTTCTTTTTGCCCCTCCGACCGACAGTGTATTGTGTAGGCCCATGACGCGGTTCATCTTCATCACCGGCGGCGTGGTCTCTTCCCTTGGAAAAGGTCTGGCATCGGCGGCGCTCGGCGCATTGCTGCAGGCAAACGGGTATAAAGTCCGCCTGCGCAAGCTCGATCCCTATCTGAATGTCGATCCCGGGACCATGAGCCCCTATCAGCACGGCGAGGTCTATGTCACCGATGACGGTGCCGAGACCGATCTCGACCTTGGCCATTACGAACGGTTCACGGGCGTGTCCTCGCGCCAGTCCGACAACGTCACCACCGGGCGGATCTATTCCGAGGTCATCGCCAAGGAACGGCGCGGCGATTACCTGGGGGCTACCATCCAGGTCATTCCCCATGTGACCGACGCCATCAAGAACTTCGTGACCTCCGACCTGGAAGACGAAGACTTCATCTTGTGCGAAATCGGCGGCACGGTCGGCGATATCGAAGGTCTGCCGTTCCTGGAGGCCATTCGTCAGCTGCGCAACGACCTGGGCCGTGACCGGACCATGTATCTGCATCTGACGCTGCTGCCCTATATTCCGACGGCCGGCGAGCTGAAGACCAAGCCGACCCAGCATTCGGTCAAGGAACTGCTGAGTGTCGGGATACAGCCGGACGTGCTGTTGTGCCGCGCCGACCGGCCCTTGCCCGAGGGTGAACGCCGGAAGATTGCGCTGTTCTGCAACGTCAACGAGCGCGACGTCATTCCGGCCCTGGACGTGGACACGATCTACCGCGTGCCGCTGGCCTATCACGCCGAAGGCTTGGATGAATCGGTCTACCGCCACTTCAATATGGAAACGGGTAAACCCGACCTGTCGCGCTGGGAAGCGATTTCCGAGACCGTGACCCGGCCCGAGGGCGAGGTTTCCATCGCCGTGGTCGGTAAGTACACGGTTCTGCCCGATGCCTACAAATCCCTGATCGAAGCCCTGACCCACGGCGGCATCGCCAACAACGTCAAGGTCAACATCAAGTGGATCGAGTCGGAAAGCTTCGAGACCGAGGAAGAAGCCTTGCACACCTTGGAAGATGTCCATGGCGTGCTGGTCCCGGGCGGTTTCGGCGAGCGGGGATCGGAAGGCAAGATTTCCGCCGTGACCTTCGCCCGCGAGCGGGGCGTGCCTTATTTCGGCATCTGCTTCGGCATGCAGATGGCCGTGGTCGAAGCCGCGCGCAACCTGGCCGGCGTCAAGGGGGCAAGCTCCACCGAATTCGGTAACGGTAAAACCAAGGAACCAGTGGTCGGCCTGTTGACCGAATGGATGAACGGCAACCAGTTGGAACAGCGCAAGATCGACGGCGATCTGGGCGGGACCATGCGGCTGGGGGCTTTTCCCTGCACGCTGCAGGACGGGTCGCGCGTGCGCGAGGTCTATGGCGAGAAGGATATTTCCGAACGTCACCGCCACCGGTTCGAGGTCAATACGGAATACCGTCCACGTCTGGAAGCGGCGGGCCTGAAATTCACCGGCATGTCACCGGACGGTCTGTTGCCGGAAATCGTTGAAATCCCCGACCATCCGTGGTTCATCGGGGTGCAGTTCCATCCGGAGCTGAAATCGAAGCCGTTCGAGCCGCATCCGCTGTTTACCTCGTTCATCGAGGCCGCCGTGAAACAGGCCCGACTGGTCTAACGTCTAATTAAATCTAAGGAAGCGCATCCCCTTGTCCTCAACGATCTCCGTCGGCGGACTAGACATCGGCAACGACAAGCCCCTCGTGATCATCGCGGGGCCTTGCGCCATGGAAAGCCGCCAGCATGCGCTCGACATGGCCGGTGCCCTGAAGGAAATGGCGGACAAGGCCGGGATCGGCCTGATCTACAAGACATCCTTCGACAAGGCCAACCGCACCAGTGCGGCCAGCCCGCGCGGCCTGGGGCTTGAAAATGCCTTGCCCGTGTTTCAGGCCGTAAAGGATGAGATCGGCTGTCCCGTCCTGACCGATGTGCACGACGCCGGGCAATGTGCCGAGGCCGCGACCGTGGTCGACGTGCTGCAAATTCCGGCTGTCCTGTGCCGGCAGACGGACCTGCTGGTCGCCGCCGGTGAAACGGGGGCCGCCATCAACGTCAAGAAAGGCCAGTTTCTGGCTCCCTGGGACATGCAGAATGTGGTCGACAAGATCAAATCGACCGGAAACGAACGGGTCATGGTGTGCGAACGGGGTGCCAGCTTCGGTTACAACACCCTGGTTTCCGACATGCGGTCCTTGCCGATCCTGGCGCAGACGGGCTGTCCCGTGGTGTTCGACGCCACCCATTCCGTGCAGCAGCCGGGCGGGCAGGGCAGCAAATCCGGCGGGCAGCGCGAATTCGCGCCCGTCCTGGCCCGTGCCGCCGTGGCCGTCGGGGTGGCCGCCGTATTCATGGAAACCCACGAGGACCCGGACAATGCGCCGTCGGACGGTCCCAACATGATTCATCTGACTGACATGCCGGGTGTGTTAGAAACACTCGCGCAATTCGACCGGCTGGCCAAGGCCCGCCCGGTTTCTCTATAAGAACCCCGAACCAACAATTCACCATTCGGCCAACCGGCCCAGCCTGACCGGAGAGAAGCATGACCGCCATCGTCGACGTGTTCGCCCGCGAAATCCTGGATTCCCGTGGCAATCCCACGGTTGAAGTGGATGTGACCCTGGAAAGCGGCGTGCTCGGCCGCGCCGCCGTGCCCTCGGGGGCTTCGACCGGTGCGCATGAAGCAGTGGAATTGCGTGACGGCGACGATGCGCGCTATCTGGGCAAGGGCGTTCTGGCCGCCGTCGAAGCCGTCAACGGCGAGATTTGCGACGCGCTGGCGGAAACGGACGTGGAAGATCAGCTGTTCATCGACAACACCATGATCGAACTGGACGGCACACCCAACAAGGCGCGGCTTGGCGCCAATGCGCTCCTGGGCGTCAGCCTTGCGGCCGCCAAGGCGGCGGCGGAAGAAGCGGGCCTGCCGCTATACCGCTATATCGGCGGGGCCTTCGCCCGTGAACTGCCGGTGCCGATGATGAACATCGTCAACGGCGGGGCCCATGCCGACAACCCCATCGACTTCCAGGAATTCATGATTATGCCGGTCGGGGCGGAAAACATTTCGGAAGCGCTGCGCATGGGGGCGGAAGTCTTCCATACGTTGAAGAAGGGACTGGCCAAGGCCGGGCATTCAACCAACGTGGGGGACGAAGGCGGCTTTGCGCCCAACCTCAACAGTTCGGAAGAGGCGCTCGATTTCATCATGAAGGCGATTGCCGATGCGGGTTATGCGCCGGGCGAAGATATCGTGCTGGCGCTGGACAGTGCCTCGACCGAATTCTACCGCGACGGAAAATACGTCATGGAAGGGATCGGCAAGACCCTGGGCGCCGATGAAATGGTCCGCATCTATCAGGACCTATGTGCCAATTACCCCATCAAATCCATCGAAGACGCCATGGCCGAAGACGACTGGGACGGCTGGAAGGCCCTGACCGATGCGATTGGCGGAACGGTGCAGCTGGTCGGCGACGACCTGTTCGTCACCAACCCGGTGCGCCTTGCCGACGGGATCGAGAAAGGCGTCGCCAATTCGATCCTCATTAAGGTCAATCAGATCGGCACGTTGTCGGAAACCCTGCAGACGGTCGAAATGGCCCATAAGGCGGGATATACCTCGGTGATCTCGCACCGTTCGGGCGAAACGGAAGACACCACCATCGCCGACATTTCCGTCGCCACGAATGCGGGGCAGATCAAGACCGGCTCGCTGTCGCGCTCGGACCGCACGGCCAAATACAACCAGCTGATCCGCATCGAGGAAGAACTGGGCCCCGCGGCGCACTATCCGGGGCTTGCCGTCCTGCGTTAGGGTCGGGCTCCCCGCCAAAGGAGCCATCCATGCCGACAACGCTGATCACCGGGACCAACCGCGGCCTCGGGCTTGAGTTCGTCAAACAGTATGCGGCGGCGGACTGGCGCGTGATTGCTTGCTGCCGCGCGCCCGATGCGGCGAGCGACCTCAATGCGCTGGCCAAGGAACACGCGCCGCATATCACGGTTGAACAACTAGAAATGACAGACCACGCTCAAATCGAGGCTTTGGCAGCCAAGTACGAGGGGCAGCCCATCGACGTGTTGATCAACAACGCGGGCTACATGGGCGACCGCGATGCCAACCAGAAAGTGCTGCACCAAGGGTTCGGCGATATCGACTACGAGATGTGGGACCGGGTGATGCGTACCAACGTATTCGGGCCGATGCGCGTCGCCGAGTGTTTTGTCGACAACGTGGCGCAGAGCGACGGCAAGAAGTTGATCAATATCGGATCGACAGTGGGCTCGATCCACGGGCGCAAGGTACCCGCTTTCGTTTATGGGTCGAGCAAGACGGCGCTGCATAAGGTCACGAACCTTATGGCCGAGGTATTGAGGACGCGGGGGGTGATCGTCGCAGGGCTTTGCCCCGGGCGGGCCAAGACCCAGCTGGGCGGGCCGGGCGCAATGATCGAGATCGACGACAGCGTGCGTGGCATGCGTGAGGTCATCGACGGCCTTACAATGGATCGCACGGGCTGGTTGTTGCGATACACCGGCGACGTCGTACCGTGGTAATCCGCGCCTAGTCTGCGGCAGCCATTTGAGCGAAGAGCCCGGCCTTCCCGACGAGGTCGGCGTAGGACCCGTGTTCGGCAACGCGGCCGCTTTTCAGCATTAGAACGCTATCGAAGGCGACGGCGAGGCTGGCCCGGTGGAGGACCGCGACGATGCCGGTCTGGGGCATCGCCATCAGCGATTCCATGACGCGCCGGTGAGTCGCGGCGTCGAGCCCGGCGGTGGCTTCGTTGAGGACGACGAGGTCGGGGCGCTTGAGCATGGCGCGCGCCAAACCGACCTTTTGGCGCTGGGCAGCGGTGAGGCGGGCGCCGCCGACGCCGACCTGATAGTCCAACCCGGCGCGGATCACGTCGCGGCGATGGTTCGATGCATCGAGCACCTCGGCCAGTATCTTGTCGACCGTTGCGTCGGCGTTGGCACGTTCGCGGCTGACTTTGCCGAACAGCATGTTGTCCAAAAGCGTGCCGGCAACGATGTAGCGGTCGGAATCGAAGAACTCGACATTGGCCCGCAAGTTGTCCGGCAGATTTTTGGCGAACGTCGCACGGGCGCCGACGATGCGTTGTTGCAGGTCGCTATCGAGCGCTTCGAGCCGGTGGGTCGGTAGCAACATCAGCGCCAAGCCGATGAGGCGGGCGTTGTCGTCCTCGCCGAGCGCGTCGCCCGCCGCCGCGCGCACCAGCATCCCCTTGTAGATCGGTAACTCGTCGTGCCGGATAAAGCTGTAGCGCTCAAAGAACTCATGGCCAGGCGGTAAATCCGCAAAGATTTCCACCATCGTGCGGGCCACGCCCAATCCCTTGTCGAGCAGGATCGGGCCGAGCCCAGAATCGGCGAGGACGGTTCGGACGTAAGGGTTGAGCGCGAGTCGATCCATCCGGAACGCATCTCCCACCGGCAGACCGAAAAGAAGGTTCTCGCCCACGGTCGCGCCTGCGTTGTAACGCATCGGGTCGAATCGCTCGACGATTCCTTCGTGCTCCGGTGCCGCGAGACGTTCGGCCATTTTCCGGCGGACGTCGAGCGCGCCCGCGGTGATGTCGGGGTGCGCCGCCGGGTCAACCGCACTGCGCAGGCCCAGTTCGAACACGTCTCGGTCAAAGTCGCAGGCGGCCAGAACTTCCATGAGGCGGTCGTCGATAGCCTCGGCATCGGCAAGGCCAGCCCCACGGTAATCGATCCAGTCGGCACCGATGTCGAGCAACGTGTTCCCGGTGCGCCGCGTTTCGGCACGATCGCGGGCCGCGGTCGGCGAGTCGGGGTCGCTGTTGTCCCGCGGCAGATGTTTGAGCGCGTAAAGCATGTTGTCGCGCAACGATTGGGGGAACAGGTACGTCGTTGGCCCGACATAGGCGATATGGCGCCCGAGCACCGCTTCGGGGGCGCGCGATGGATCGACATCCCCAAGGGCAATGGTCCCGCCTGTGGGGCGAATGAGGCCGGCGACGATCTGGGCAAGTTCCGTTTTTCCGCTGCCTGGTGGGCCGACGATGGCAAGTCTTCCGGCGACCGGCGCTTTGAGCGCGACGCCGTCGATCAGCTTCAGCCCGATGTCGTCGGTGTAAGTAAGCCCCGAGGCAACAATGTCACCCGACAAAGACTGCCCGCTGCCCAGGTCCGGGTTTTGACGTTCGGGCGACACGAACTCGTCGGCATGGAACTGATCGACGACCTGCTCGTACTTGATCTGAACGTCGAGGCGCTGCTGGTCCCAGTCGAGCAGCTCTTTCATCGGCCCCGGCAGGTCCTTGTAAGCGGCAATCACGGCAACCAGCGCCCCGATGTCGAGTTCGCCTTTGATCGCGAAGTATCCGCCTGCCGAATAGAAGAAAAAGGGCGTCAGTTGGGCCAAGAAATTATTGACGAGCTTGACGAAGAATTTGCGCTGATAGATTTCGAAGCGAATGCGGAAAATGCGGCCGAGGCGCGCTGCAATGTCGGCTCGCTCGTAGTTGCTGGCGTCGTTGGATCGAATTTCCTGAATACCGTCGACGACCTCGGCGATGCGGCCCGCAAGCTGCCGCGCCGTGACTTGGCGCTCGCGACCGAGCACAAGGACGCGCCGGCGCAGCCGCGGGACGATCGCGATCTGGAGAAACACCACACCGACCGCCACGGTACCCAGCAACCAGTTCTGCACCATGATGAAGACGACGGCCGTGAGCGCCTGGCCGCCTAGGAAGGCAGGGGTGACGAATGCTTCGCCGATAAAACCGCCGAGCGGTTCGACCTCGTCCTTGATCATGGTCGCCATTTCGGCGGCCTTCACCTTGCGGAAGTGGGGCAGGGGGAAGCGCAGAATGCGATCGAACAATTCGTAGCGCAGGCGGCGGAGCAGGCGCTCGCCCAGGCGGCCCTTGAAGGTATTGATGTAGAACTTGAACCCGTTGTTGACGACGACCAACACTAGGAAGAGGAGCGAGAGGACCAATAAATAGGGCAACCGTTCGAGATCGACCCCCTCGAACAAGGTCAAGGTGCCCCCACCGAGGAACTCCGGCACGCCAAACGAGACCCGAAAGAGAACCGCGACGCCGCCATCCTGGGGAAACGCGCGGCCTTGTATCGCCTCGTTGACGATCCGCTTGGGCAGGTCGAGCGAAATGAAATAGAACAGCATCGATGCCACGACGACGGCGAGGATGATCACCTGGTCGCGGGCGCTGTGTTTCAGGATGTAGCGAAAAAGGCGTCGTTCCATAGCGCATCAACCCCCCAGATACCCTGGCGGCCCGAACAAATAACGCAAAGCGAAAAATTCGGTGGCGGGCCGAGGGGTGGACGCCAGGAGTCACGCACTGACGATGAGACGGCGCGGAGCCTACTCCCGGCGCCGCACCCGGTCCACAGAGACTTTGGGGAGCGGTTTCCGATAACATGGAGCCAACCGGTTCCAGGAAATTCGACAGGTAAAAAACATGGTCAACTTGAACGACGCCCAACCCATCGGCTACCGGCGGCGGATCGGCGTCATCGTACCGCCGAGCAACACCGTCAACGAAGCAGAGTTCGCCCGCTTGGCACCCGAGGGGGTGACCTTCCATTTCACCCGGTCGCCGTTGCATGACGATCCGGCGCATGACGATTTTAAGGAGATGCTGGAGGCGGTCGGCGATGCGGTGAGCAATCTTTCGCTGGCCAATGTCGATGCATTGGCCTTTGGCTGCACGTCGGACTCGATGGCCTGTCCGGCCGACCGCCTGATCGGCACTATGCAGGAAAAGAGCGGCGGCAAACCGTCCGTCTCGACCGCCGGCGGCATTCTCAAGGCGCTCGAGGCCCTAGGGGTGACGAAAGTCTCGATGGCAACGCCCTACATTGAGGCCACCAACGAGCATGAAAAGCACTTTCTCGAAGACCATGGGATTGAAGTTGTCGCCATGGCAGGCCTTGGCCTCAACACCGGCTGGGCGGGCATCCAAAAGATGTCGCGAGTCCCGCCGGCACAAGTTTACGAACACGCCAAATCGGTCGACCGGCCCGACGCGCAAGCCATCCTGATTTGCTGCACGGATTTCAACACGCTGGATGTCATCGAACCGTTGGAGCAAGCGCTGGGTAAACCGGTGGTGTCGTCCAACACCGCGTCGTTCTGGGCCAGCCTCCGCGCCGCCGGGATCGACGACCGGATCGACGGCTACGGGAAACTGCTGCGGGAATTCTAGAAGAAGCAATGCGGTACGCCGTCGTCATCGAGAGAGCCGCGGGCAATTTCTCGGCCTATGTGCCCGACCTTCCAGGGGGTATTGCCACCGGAGCCACGGTAGAGGACGTCGAGACCGAGATTCGCGCGGCCATTCGCTTCCATGTGAAAGGCCTAAAGGCCGACGGCCTTCCCGTTCCGGCGGCGAGCAGTCTCGCGGAATATTTCGACGCTTAGGCCGGGGCGTCCAGCGCCAGCACTTCAAGCAACGAGACGGCGCAAAGCTCGGGCCTGGTTTTGTCTGTTTTAAGTTGGCTTCGGACCGAAAAACATCGGCGCGTAGGTCAGTGCAAAACCGCCGAAGGCGACAATCCAGAGCGTCGCGGAGAGGTGCAGCGCGGGGGTCTCCATCCCACCCAAAGTGGGCGAGAGGACACGGAGGATCGCGGCGACGCTGACACACAGGTAGAGCGCGGTGGTGAGCCGATTGGCGACGAGCGGGCGGCCGGTGTGGCCCAACGTGGCGCGGCTCATGACGGCCAAGGGCATCGTACCGATCGCGCCGGCGGTGAGCGCGTGCAGCGCGGCGGTCGCGGTGAACGCCTCGAAGCCGATCGCACCGCCGAGGAGAACCAGACCGACCGCGAGCCAGGCATATCCGAGGTGAAGAACCCACACGAGCGGCTCGCCCAAGGTGCGATCTGGGCGCCAGCGCGCCAGTCGGTAGAGCGTCATGGCGCCCGCGAACACCAGGAGCCAACCCGTGCCCCGGGCCTCGGGGACAACGACCCACGCGGCCATGGCAGCCGCGACCGCGACCAAGCCGACACGATCGACGTGGGTGACCGCGATGTCGGGCGGTGCCGCGCCCTGCCGGCGGAGCCAGGAGGACGTGAAGCTGGGCGTCACGCGGCCGCCGATCAGCGTAATCAAGACTACGACCACGGCGATCCCGAGACGCAAACCCAGGCTGCCGGTCGGGGCGACGCCTAGGACGTCCAGGTGGGTCAAGATGTTGGCGGCGGCCAGAACCGCGACGACGCCTGCCACGACGAAATTGCGGCGGTTCTTACCGATCACCACTTCCCGCGCAATGACCGCGGCGAGGGCCGTCAGAAAGGCGCTGTCGATGACGGCCGCGGGCCACACGCCGATCCAGTCGCTGCCCAGGACCGCGAACCGGCCGGCTACCCACAGCGCCGCGAACGCGGCCAACGGGAGGCCATGCACCGGCAGACGGCCGGTCCAATTGGGGACAGCGGTAAAAAGGAATCCTGCGATCGCCGCAGCGGCATAGCCGAACACCATTTCGTGGACGTGCCAGGTGAGGGGATCGAAGGCGCTCGGCAAAACGAGTGCGCCGGCGAAGGCCAGAACCCAAATAAAGACCGCGAGTGCCGCCCAGACGCCCGCAAAAAAGAAGAAGGGGCGAAAACCGTGCGACAAAAATGCGGGTCCAGCGTAGCGGCGGCGCGGTCGCTGCGCCGCTTTTGTCTCTGCAGCGGTGCGGTCGGGATCGACGGTTGGTTGGCTCATCATCAAACCATAGTCCTGGCGCCACGCGTCAACAGATCAAAGATGTGCCCCCAGGGGCGGCACGGTGACGCACCTGTTCCATTGTGAATCAAAACTGAGTCTTTCGAGTCACACCGCCCGGAATTCCAATCAACCGACCGATGGCCGACTTGACCCCAGGGAATCGGTTGTGATTCGGTGGGGCCATGGGACTCGCCCACGAAGTAAAGAAACGTACGCGCGCCGCCATCGCGCCGTTTTTGTTGATTCTGATGGTCGCCTACTTCGGCATCAGCTTCGTGCAAGGGGATCGCGGCCTGTTGGCATGGATCCGCTTGAACGACGAGATTGCCGTGGCCCAGGCTGACTTGGGCGAACTGCAGGACCAACGCATGCGGTTGGAGCATCGCACGCGGTTGCTCCGGCCCGACGGGTTGGATCTCGATATGCTGGACGAGCGCGCCCGCGCCTTGCTGGGCTTTGCCCACCGCGACGAGATTGTTCTCTACACACCCAAGAATTAGCCTTCTTTCAGTTAATTTACGATTCGTTCAAATTTCCTAATTACTTAGAGGTTATTGGACCGGGTTAGAAAACGCTCGCGGGCGGCTGGACGAGTGCGTATATTGCGGCTCCTCGCGACACCGCCTGCACTGGAGCGTTCATGGCGAAAGCGGCCGAGACCAAACCGAAAGCGCGGCGCAAAGCCGACCCCAAACCGACGATCGACGCCACTCCGGAAGCGCTCCTCCAATACTACCGCGACATGTTGCTAATCCGGCGCTTCGAGGAGAAGGCCGGACAAATGTACGGCATGGGGCTGATCGGCGGGTTCTGCCATCTCTATATCGGCCAGGAGGCCGTCGTTGTCGGCGCCCGCGCCGCCACGACCGCCGACGATGCCGTCATCACGACATACCGCGACCATGGGCACATGTTGGCCTGCGGGATGGACCCGCGTGGCGTCATGGCCGAACTGACCGGACGGATCGGTGGCTATTCCAAGGGCAAGGGCGGTTCGATGCATATGTTTGCCCGCGAACAGAATTTCTATGGTGGACATGGGATCGTCGGCGCCTCGACCGCGCTCGGCACCGGGATCGCGTTCGCCAATCGCTACCTCGACAACGACCAGGTCACGCTGACCTATTTCGGCGACGGCGCGGCGAACCAGGGCCAGGTGTACGAATCGTTCAATATGGCAGCGCTCTGGAAATTGCCGGTCCTCTACATCATCGAGAACAACCAGTACGCCATGGGCACCTCGACCGCGCGCTCGACCGCTCAAACCAAACTGCATAAGCGCGGTGATGCCTTCGGCATCCCCGGGGGCGAATGCGACGGGATGGACGTGCTGGCCGTGCGCGACGCCGTGGCCAAGGCGGTCAAACATATTCGCGGCGGCAAGGGCCCCTACATCCTGGAGGCGATGACCTATCGTTACCGCGGCCATTCGATGTCGGATCCGGCCAAATACCGCACCCGCGACGAGGTCAATAAGATTCGCAAGGAGCGCGACCCCATCGACCATGCGCGCGAACTGATCCTGACGAGCGGCGCGGCGGGCGAAGACGCCTTGAAGGCTATCGACAAAGAGGTCAAGGCGATCGTGACCGACGCCGCCGACTTTGCCCAGCAAAGCCCGGAACCCGATCCGTCCGAGCTATACACCGACATTCTCGCTGCGGCCGACGCCGCGTAGCCGCAGGGGAGCTTTTCGTTGCCGATACCCATCACAATGCCCGCCCTCTCGCCGACGATGGAGGAAGGGACGCTCGCGAAATGGCTCAAGGCTGAGGGCGACGCCGTCGCACCGGGAGACGTCATTGCCGAGATCGAAACCGATAAAGCGACCATGGAAATCGAAGCCGTGGACGAAGGTGTGCTCGGCAAAATCGTCGTGGCCGAGGGGACCGAAGGCGTCAAGGTCAATACGGTGATCGCGCATTTGCTGGAAGACGGCGAGGACGCGGGCAACGTTGCCGATACGAGCGACGGCGGTAATGGAGTCGACGATTCGGACGTCGCGCCCGATGCAGAAACGCCGGACGCGGAACCCAAGCAAAAGGCACCGGCAGCCGAGAAGCCAGCCGCCGTTGTCGTCGCCCCCGATCCGGACCTGCCCGCAGGGACCGCAATGGTGGACCTCACCGTGCGCGAAGCGCTGCGCGATGCCATGGCCGAGGAAATGCGCCGCGACGATCGTGTGTTTTTGATGGGTGAAGAGGTTGCCCAATACCAGGGAGCCTACAAGGTCAGCCAAGGCCTACTGGAGGAGTTCGGCGACAAACGCGTGGTCGATACGCCGATCACCGAACACGGGTTCGCTGGCGTCGGCGTCGGCGCCGCCTACCGGGGACTGCGCCCGATCGTCGAATTCATGACCTTCAATTTCGCCATGCAGGCTATCGATCATTTGATCAATTCGGCGGCCAAGACCCTCTACATGACCGGCGGCGCAATGCCGGTGCCGATCGTGTTTCGCGGGCCAAACGGGGCCGCCGCACGGGTCGCCGCTCAACATTCCCAGAATTTCGCGGCGTGGTATGCGAGCGTTCCCGGACTCAAGGTCGTAGCGCCGTATTCGGCGGCGGACGCCAAGGGTCTACTGAAGGCGGCGATCCGCGATCCCAACCCGGTGATTTTCCTGGAGAACGAAATCCTTTATGGCGCCAGCCAACCGGTGCCAGACCTCGACGACTATGTCCTCCCCATAGGTAAGGCGCGGATCGCGCGGCCCGGCAAGGACGTCACCATCGTGGCGTACTCGATCTCAGTGCGCGACGCGCTGAAGGCCGCCGAACAACTCGCGGGCGAGGGGATCGATGCCGAAGTGATCGATTTGCGCACGTTGCGCCCGTTGGATACCGCGACGATCGTCGAATCGGTGCGCAAGACCAACCGCATCGTCGCGGTCGAAGAGGGTTGGCCCGTGTGCGGCATTTGTTCAGAAATCGCTGCGGTCCTGATGGAGCAGGCCTTCGACGATCTCGATGCGCCGATGCTCCGCGTAACCGGCGAAGACGTGCCGATGCCCTACGCTGCCAACCTCGAAGCGTTGGCGCTGCCGAACCCGGCGAAAATCGTGCAGGCGGTGAAGACCGTTTGCTACCGCGACTAAGGAAACGACCATGCCTATTTCAATTACGATGCCCGCGCTGTCGCCAACGATGGAAGAGGGCACACTCGCCAAGTGGCTGGTCAAAGAGGGCCAGACCGTATCGTCGGGCGATGTCATCGCCGAGATCGAGACCGATAAAGCGACCATGGAAGTCGAGGCGATCGACGAAGGTACGGTCGGCAAACTGCTCGTCGCCGAGGGAACCGAAGGCGTCAAGGTGAACACGGTCATTGCCGTGCTGTTGGAAGAAGGCGAAGACGCGAGCGCCGTGGGCGACGCGGCACCAGCTCCAGCGAAACCGGCACCAGCGGCGGCAGCCAAAGCGCCGGCCGAAAAAACCGCAGCCCCGGCGAAGGAAGCGGCACCGCCTGCCACGAAGGCCCCCACAACACCGCCCGCGAAGGCGGCAGCCGCCGACGGCGACCGCGTCATTGCCAGCCCGCTGGCGCGGCGTATGGCGGCCCAGGCCGACCTAGATCTCTCTGGTATCAGCGGCTCCGGCCCCGGCGGCCGGATCGTCAAGGCCGACATCGACGCAGCTCTCTCCGGCGGTTCCCCGGCACCCCGCAAAGCCGACGCGGCGCCCCAGGCCCCCCAAGCCGCACCGCCCACAATGCAACCGGGCGCGGCGGCCTATGTCGAGGTGCCCAACAGCACGATGCGTAAAGTCATCGCGCGCCGACTAACCGAATCGAAGCAACACGTGCCGCACTTCTATCTGACCATCGAGTGCGACATCGACAAGCTGCTGGCCATGCGCAAGGACCTCAACGAGCGTGGCGCGAAGGACGGCGCGTTCAAACTTTCGGTCAACGATTTTGTTATTCGCGCTGCCGCACTGGCGCTGAAGAAGGTGCCGAGCGCCAATGCGAGTTGGACGGAAGCGGCGACGTTGCGATACGAAACGGTCGATGTCTCGGTCGCGGTCGCGGTGGCGAATGGCTTGATCACCCCGGTTGTCCGCAACGCGGATCAAAAGGGCCTTGCGACCATTTCGGCGGAAATGAAGGACCTCGCGGGCCGAGCGCACGAGGGCAAGTTGATGCCCGAGGAATACCAAGGCGGCACGTTCTCGATCTCGAACCTCGGCATGTATGGGATCAAGGAATTCGCCGCAGTCATCAATCCGCCGCAAGGCGCGATCCTCGCGATCGGTGCAGGGGAACAACGGCCCGTCGTCAAAGATGGGGCGTTGTCGATCGCGACCATGATGTCGTGCACCCTGTCGTGTGACCACCGCGTTGTTGACGGTGCAATCGGGGCGGAACTCTTGCAGGCGTTCAAGGGCTTCATCGAAGACCCGGTCACAATGCTGCTGTAGCTGCGTTGTGGACGACGTCGCACGAAGTCCGCGTCATGGTGTTCGAACGACGCAACGTCATTAGTACGGGGACGTTTGCCTAGCGCGCACGGCCCTTTAACCCCAACGTTTGTAGGCGGTCATGGCAGCACAACAGTACGATGTCGCAGTTCTAGGCGGGGGCCCGGGCGGATACGTCGCCGCTATCCGCGCCGCGCAACTCGGGTTGAAGACTGTCTGTATCGAGCGCGAACACCTTGGCGGCATCTGCCTCAACTGGGGGTGCATCCCGACCAAAGCGTTGCTGCGTTCCTCCGAGATCTACCATCTGCTGCACCGATTGGATGAGTTCGGTCTAAGCGCGAAAGACATCACCTTCGATTTGAAAAAGGTCGTGCAGCGCAGCCGCAAGGTATCCAAGCAACTGTCCGGCGGAGTCGGACACCTGTTGAAGAAACACAAGGTCGATGTAATCGACGGCCAGGGCAAGCTGAACGGTCCCGGTAAGATTGCCGTTACCAAAGACGGCAAACCCGTCGCCGACATCACCGCGAAGCACGTTATTCTGGCGACTGGGGCACGGGCACGCGACCTCCCCAACATCAAAGCCGACGGCAAGGATGTGTGGTCCTACAAAGAGGCGATGGTGCCCGACGCCATGCCCAAGTCCTTGCTGGTGATCGGATCGGGCGCGATCGGAATCGAGTTCGCTAGTTTCTACCGCACGATGGGGGCAGAGGTGACAGTGGTTGAGGTGCTCGACCGCCTGTTGCCGGTCGAGGACGAAGATATCTCTGCGTTCGCGCGCAAGCAGTTCGAGAAGCAGGGGATGAAGATCGTCACCGGCGCCGCGGTTGCCGCCCTGAAGCCGGGCAAGGGCGGGATCGCAGCAACCATCGAACCGACCAAGGGCAGCAAGACACCGGCCCAAACCGTCACCGCCGAGAAGGTCATTCTCGCCGTCGGCATTACCGGCAATGTCGAGGACTGCGGCCTGGAGACGGTGAAGGGGATCAAAGTCGAGCGCGGGCATGTCGTGGTCAACGAATGGCTCGAGACCGGCGTCAAAGGCCACTACGCCATCGGCGATCTCGTCGGCGCGCCTTGGCTCGCCCACAAAGCCATGCACGAGGCGGTCATCTGCGTTGAGAAAATCGCCGGCCAAAAAGACGTGCATCCGATGAACACACAGAACATTCCGGGTTGCACTTATTGCAACCCGCAGGTTGCGAGTGTCGGGTTGACCGAAAAGGCCGCCAAGGAAAAGGGCCACGACGTCAAAGTTGGCAAGTTCCCGTTTATCGGCAACGGCAAGGCCATTGCCTTAGGCGAACCGGAGGGAATGATCAAAACCGTGTTCGATGCCAAGACGGGCGAATTGCTGGGCGCCCATATGATCGGCGCCGAGGTCACCGAGCTGATCCAGGGCTATACCATCGCCAAAACGATGGAAACCACTGAGGCGGAACTGATGCACACGGTCTTCCCGCATCCGACGCTCTCGGAAATGATGCACGAATCGGTCCTTGACGCGTATGGCCACGCGCTCCATTTCTAAGATCAGATGAGCGACCTCAGCAACGGCACGGCAGTGCGGCCGCGCCACCCAGAAAAAGCGCACAGACCCGACAACCCGATCAAGCGCAAACCCGCCTGGATTCGCGCTAAGGCGCCGGTGTCGGCGGAATACCACCAAACCCGTGCGTTGATGCGGCGCCTCAACCTCAACACGGTGTGCGAAGAAGCGGCGTGCCCCAACATCGGCGAATGCTGGGCGCAAGGTCATGCGACCGTGATGATCCTGGGCGAGGTGTGCACCCGCGCGTGCGCCTTTTGCAACGTCACCACCGGGATGCCCGGTCCGGTCGACCCGTTCGAACCTGAAAACACCGCGATTGCCGCCAAGGAACTCGGCCTCAACCACATCGTCGTGACCTCGGTCGATCGCGACGACCTGGCCGACGGCGGCGCCGATCAATTCGTCAAGACCATCCAGGCGTTGCGCACCCACACACCAGACACCACGATCGAGATTTTGACACCCGACTTCCTGCGCAAGTCCGGCGCGGTCGAGGCCATCGTCGCGGCCAAACCCGACGTCTACAACCACAACCTTGAGACCGTGCCGCGGCTGTATCCCGACGTACGGCCAGGCGCGCGATACTTCCACTCGCTGCGCCTGCTCGACAGCGTGAAACGGATCGACCCGTCGCTGTTCACCAAATCCGGGATCATGGTCGGGCTAGGCGAAACCACGAAGGAAGTCGCCCAGGTGATGGACGACCTGCGTTCGGCGGACGTCGATTTCATCACCATCGGTCAGTACCTTCAGCCCACCGTGAAGCACATCGGCGTCGATCGGTTTGTAGAACCGGCGGAGTTCGAGGACTACGCCCGCATGGCTCGAGCCAAAGGGTTCCTGATGGTGGCGGCTTCGCCGATGACGCGCTCGTCCTACCATGCAGGCGACGACTTCGCGAAACTGCGCGCCTTTCGCGACGCGCAACTGGGTACGGATTTGAATACGCGAGCGACGGACTGATCCGTGCCGACACACGCCGAGAAGAAACGTTTACCGTTCACCCAGCAGCAGCTCTTTGATCTTGTCGCCGATGTCGACCGCTACCAGGAATTCCTGCCCTGGTGCGTCGCCTCGCGGGTCAATTCGCGCAACGGCGATGTGATCCACGCCGACCTGGTGATCGGATTCAAGATGTTCCGCGAGAAGTTCACGTCGCAAGTGACGCTGTCCATGCCCGACCGGATCGACGTGAAATATGCCCATGGACCGTTCAAGTATCTGACCAACCATTGGGTCTTTATTCCGGAAGAGAGCGGGACCGCGACCACAATCGATTTCTATGTCGATTTCGAATTCCGCTCCCGGCTTCTGCAAACGTTGATTGGCGCAGTGTTCAACGAGGCGGTCCAGCGCATGGTGCGCGCGTTCGAAAAACGCGCCTACGATATCTACGGCGGCGAAACTCCCGAGGGCGCGACGGCGAGCAAGGGTGCGGCTTAGCCCCCAGCCAAACGGGATATGGACGTTCAACCGTCGGATCAGCCTCAGTCGCGCGTGTTACGCTAAATATTCCCACCAACCTCGATCAGCGTCCGGCCCAACAATTGACGGCCTTCGAACGCTGCGTGAAGTTCGGCGACCTTGTCCAGCGGCTCGATCCGTTCGACCGGAATGCGCCACTTGCCGCTTGCGAGGTTGGCGAAGAGTTCCTTTTCCTCGGCGCGGCGGGTCGCGGCTTGGTGGAAGTATTGGACGAACCCGGTCACCGAGAACGACTTGCCGATGAGTTGCGAGATGTTCACCTCGGGCGGCGGACCGGCCATTTGACCCAAATAGATCACGTTGCCGAGCGGCGCCACGGCCCGGTAGTTCAGCCCGGCATCTGGCCCGGCCACGCCATCGAAGATGACATTTGCGCCGCGGTCGTTAGTGAGGCGCAACACGACGTCGGCCCAGTTGTCGGCGACACGGTCGATCAACATGTCGGCACCGAATTGCTTGGCATACTCGGCGCGCGAGGCGCTGCCGACGAGCCCGTGCACAACGGCACCCGCATCCTTGGCGATCTGGGTGGTGAGCGCGCCCACCGCGCCCGCAGCGGAGTGCACGACCACGACGTCGTCTTTTTTCACGCGACCGGCGGAGTGCACGAGGTGCCAGGACGTCGGCGCGCAGGTCGCGAAGACGGCTGCAATTTTCCAATCGAAGGCATCTGGAACCGGAATGAGGCGCGCGGCCTCGGCAACCGCGTATTCAGCGTTGCCGCCCCATTGCCCAACGGCGACGACGCGCTTGCCGATCATCTCTTCTTCCACGTCGTCGGCGACCGCGTCGACCAGGCCGGCATATTCGTATCCCGGTGTGTAGGGCATCGCGGGCGCCCCCCATTTAACCCGCGCGGCACGGCTATGGGTATCAAGCGGGTTGAGGGCACAGTAGGCGACTTTGATCCGCACTTGGCCGCTGGTTGGCTCCGGGATATCGATATCGCGAAGTTTGAGGACGGACGGATCGCCCGGCGCATCGACCACGATTGCCCGCATTTTCTTTGCCATGATTGGACCTCCCTGTTGGTGGGGTTGTCGCGCGCCCGGCGCCCGGGGTCAAGCCGCGGGGCCCCGTCCTAAGGGACAGAACCAGATGCAACGCGCCCTAGATCGTGGCGAGAAAGTTGTCGATCGCCTTGAGGCTTTCGGGTTCGTCGAGAAACGGGCAGTGGTTACGCGCTGGAATCGTTGCCGTGCGCAGGTCGGGCTTGCGCCGCGCCATCTCTGCCATACCGTCAGCTTCAAGAATGTCGGACTCCGCACCACGAATCGCGAGGACTGGGATGTTGGCGAGCGATTCGAAAGCCGGCCACAGTGAGCCGCGGGTCTGGCCAGCGCGAAAGGCACGACCGTAGCCCGGATCATAGTCCGGCCGTATCTTCCCGTCGTCGTTGCGCTTGCAGGTTCGCCGCGCGTAGGCGGTCCAGTAGGCGTCGCTCAGGTCGGGTGTCGGTGTATCGTATCGGTCGCGAAGCGCCGCACCGGCTTCTTCGAAGGTTGCGAAGGTCGAGTCCAAGGCCGTGCGGGCGCGCAGACGCTGGGAGCCCTTAGCACCGATCTCCGGCCCGATGTCGTTCATCACGACGCCCGCCAACACGAGCGGGTTCGACAGACCCAAAACCATTCCAATGATGCCGCCACGCGACGTGCCGACGATAACCACTTTGGGAATCCCGAGATGACCGAGAAATTCAACGATGTCGCTGGCATCGGCCTCGAAGCCGTAATTATTCTCGTCCGGATCCCAATCTGATCTGCCATGGCCGCGCCAGTCCATCGTCAGCACGCGCCGGGTTTGCGCAACATGAGGTGCAAAATCGTCGAAACTGCGAGAGTTGGAGGTCGAACCGGCGAGGCAAAGAACCGGCACCGGCCCCGGCGGCCCGGCATAGTCGCGGTAGTAGAGTTTCAATCCATCGCGGGTGGTGAAGTGGGCATCGAGATAAGACATGGCTTCCCTCAATTTCCGGTGTCGCCGGCGCGGACGGCGCGAGATTTCAAATAGAGCGGCACCGACCCGGCCATCAGCGCCGTGACCATTGCAAACAGCATGGCCCCGAACAACGCGGTGCCCGAGGGGTCGATGATGATGGCAACGCCTTGGGCGAACATCGCGCCGAAGATGGTCTGGACGAACGCCGCCGCGCCCGAGGCGGTCCCGGCTAATTCGGGAATAACGTTGAGGGCGCCGGCCTGGCTGTTGGGCATCGCCAACCCATTGCCGAACGAAATGAAAAACGACGTGCCGAACATCACCGCGACACCCAAGCCAAAAATGGAGAACGCGCCAAAACCCGCGGCGGCACAAATCAGCGCGGCGCTGCCTCCGATCACGACCATGCGTTCCAGACCGACCCGAGACGACAACCGACCGCCGAAATAGTTGCCGCTCATGAACACCAACGTGACCAACGCGAAGTAGGCGCCGAATTCCGTTGCCGGACGGTTCAGTACTTCAACCATCAGGAACGGACCGACGGCCATGAACGAGAAGAACGACCCTGCGCCAAATCCGCCCTGGAGAATGAACCCGACGTACACCGGAGAGCGGAAGAGACGGCCGTAGCCGCGCAGCATATCGGCAACGCTGCTCACCCTGCCGCGGCTCGATTCCGCGCCGCGCATGGTCATCCAGGCCAGAATCGCGACACAGATCCCAAGTGCTAGCGACAGGCCGAATATCCATCGCCATCCGAATACATCGGTGATTAACCCGCCGAGGACGATCGACAGCATCGGCGCACCGATGGTGGCGACGATCAAGGTGCCGATCACTCGGGCGGCACCTTCGGGGCCGTAGATATCGCGCACGATCGCGCGGGTGATGACCATGCCTGCTGCACCGCCCACGGCCTGGATAATCCGCCCGACGATCAGCATGGTGATGCCCGTTGAGAACAGGGCGACCGTGGTCCCGATTAGGAACAAGACCAAGCCGACATACAGCATCGGCAAGCGACCGTAGCGATCGGACAGCGGACCGTAGAACAACGTCGAAATCGCCAGCACGACCATAGCCGCGGAGAAGGCGATCTGGGCGACGCCGATGGTGACCCCGAATTCGACGGCGATCGCGGGGACCGAGGGGACGAAGAGCTGGGTTGCCGCCGGCCCAATCGCGGTATTGGCGACCAGGGCGATCATGAAGGGCAGGGGGATGCGGGGGGCGTCGGTCACGGGACCACGACCGTAGCCCAAATCCCGGAACCTGCACGGCCCGACGCGCGCGCTGATCGCCGGTCGGGCAGAGCCCGCGCTATTTCGACCAGTTGAGTTCGCCGCCGATGCGAATGACCGCGCGACCTTTGACTTGGCGCGCAGCGAATCGCCGGTGAAGGGCTGGGACGTCCGCCAAACCGACCTCTTCGCTGATCGGAATCTTCCAGGTCCCGTCGGTCACTTTGCGCAGCACCTCTTCGCTGTCGCGCGTCCCGCGCGCCTCAAGCAACGGCAGATTGAAGCCGCCGACGAAGGCCGATTTGAAAATCAGTGTCGATACCGGAATTTCCGGCGCAGGACTGCCCGCCGTCGCGCCGACATAGATACAGTGTCCGCCCGGCGCGATGACCTCGTAATTCTTAGGCGCATCGGGGCCCTGGTTGCCGTCGACGATAATATCGGCGCCCTGGCCGTTCGTAATCTTCTTCACCTCGGCGACCCAATCGACCTGGGTGTAGTCGATCAGATGGTCGGCGCCGTAGGGGCGGGCGTAATCGATCTTGCCGCCGCTGCACAGGCCGATGACCTTGGCGCCCGCGTCCTTGGCGATTTGGGTCAGCATGATGCCGATGGGCCCGGCGGCCGAATGGAATAGACACCAGTCCGTCGGCCGGATCCGTGCCGCGGTGTGCAAGGCGTGGTAGGACGTGTACGTCATTCCGCCGTAGCAGGTGCCGATCTTCCAATCCAACCCCTCGGGCATCGGATGGGCGTTGGAGAGCGGCGTAATCGAATATTCGGCATTGCCACCGAACATGTTGCGCGAGTGGTAGCGCTTGCCGACCATGCCCGGATCGACGCCGTCGCCGACTTTGTCGACGACGCCCGCGTGTTCGATGCCGGGAATGAACGGCCATTTGATCGGCAGCCAACTAACCTTGCCCTGGCGGGCGAACACGTCCATCGGATTCATGCTGCTGTAGGCGACCTTGATGCGGACCTCGCCGGGGCCGGGCTCAGGAATCGGCACCTCGCCCAGACGAAGCCCCTCGGGACCGCCGGGTGCGTCGATCAGTACCGCTTGCATTGTTTTTGTCATGCCCCATTCCCTTCAATGTCGCCGGTATCGTCCAAGATCATGCCAAGAGCGTCGCGAACGGTGCCCAGTCGCACTTGGTCGCGCCCGATATCACCATATTCCATGCGCAGGTGCCGTGTGCGTGCGCCGCGCCGCGCGAGCGCAATGTGAACAAGCCCGACGGGTTTGGTCGGCGTCGCACCGCCTGGACCGGCAATCCCCGTGCACGAGACCGCGACATCGGCGTGTGAGGCGGCCAACGCGCCCTCGGCCATCGCCCGCGCGACCTCTTCGCTGACCGCGCCCACAGTATCGAGGAGGGCCTGATCAACGCCCAACACGTCGCGTTTCGCATCGTTGTGATAGGTAACGAAGCCGCGATCGACCACCGCCGATGCCCCGGCGACGTCGGTCAAACAGGCGGCAATCAACCCGCCGGTACAGGACTCCGCCGTCGCCACCATCTCACCGCGCGCAGCGCAAAGCTGAATCACGCGGGCCGCGCGCGCGGTCAGTTCTTCAGAGAACATGGGAGCCTTCGACCAGCCACAGCACAACAAGGAGAACGGCGGCACCGTAGAGACCGGCAAGGATATCGTCGAACATCACGCCAAAGCCGCCCTTGATTCGCCCGTCCGCCCAACTCACAGGCCAGGGTTTGGCGATGTCGAACAACCGGAACAGGACGAAGGCCGCGGCGAAATACCAGATGTCGAGGGGCGCTACGGCGAGGACCAACCATTGGCCTGCGACCTCGTCGACGACGACCGCGCCCGGATCCTCGAAGCCTGTCTTGCCCACGTAGACCGACGAGGCCCACCAGCCCACCAGGAAAACCGCCGCGGTCGCCACCAGGAGCGCGAGCGGCCCCGCCGTAACATGGATCAACCACGCCGCGGGAAGCGCCACCAACGACCCCACGGTGCCGGGCGCGACGGGGGACAAACCCGCACCGAAAACCGTGGCGACGAGCGACGCTGGGTGAAAAAAGGACAGAGGATGCGCGGGTTCGGCAGTCAATTGGGCACCTGCATCGTTACGGTGGCTTGGGCGGCAATCCCCTCGCGGCGACCGGTGAAGCCAAGCCCTTCGGTCGTCGTCGCCTTGACGCTGACGCAGCCGACCGCGATGCCCAACATCGCGGCAACCCGGGTCCGCATCGCCGTTGCATGGGGGGCAATTTTCGGCGCTTCGCAGATGATGGTGATATCCGCGTGGTTGATTGCCGCCGCCCTGGCGTGCACCCGTTCCACGGCGTGTCGGACGAAAATTTCAGAGGGCGCGTTGCGCCATTGTTCGTCGCTCGGCGGAAAGTGCCGGCCAATATCGCCATCCGCCAGAGCGCCGAGGATAGCGTCGGTCAGCGCATGGAGGGCGACGTCGGCGTCCGAATGACCGACAAGGCCACGGTCGTGGGGGATGACCACCCCGCAAAGCGAGACTTCTCTGCCGTCGCCAAACCGGTGGACGTCGAACCCGCTGCCGATCCGGGTGCAGTTGCCGCTGCCGGCAAGGATCGCTTCGGCCCGGGCAAGATCGTCGGCGGTCGTCACTTTGAAATTGTCCTCCGCACCCTGAACCAATGCGACGTCGAGACCCGCACGTTCGGCGACGGCGGCGTCGTCGGTCAAGTCGTCCTGGCCGGCGGTAGCGCGGTGGGCGGCAAGAATGGCGTCGAAATCGAATCCCTGCGGGGTTTGGGCCCGCCACAATCCGGCGCGCTCAACCGTCGCCACGATCGAACCGTCGCCCCGGGTCCGCTTGAGCGTATCGACGACCGGCAACCCGGCGATTGCGCCGGTATGGGTGGCAAGCGCAGCCATGACCCGGTCGACAAGTGCCGCACCGGGAAACGGGCGCGCACCGTCGTGGATCAGGACACGGCGCGGTGCGTTGGGGAGGAGACTTTCGAGCCCGCGGCGGACCGATTCTTGGCGACTGTCGCCCCCGGCAACGGGTTCCAGGACCGAGAGCCCCGCGACCGCCGCCCGGTAGTGCGCCTCGCTCGCCGGATCGATCACAACCCGAACGGCGTCGATGGCAGGATGGGCGGCAAAGCGGGCCACGCTATGGCGAAGTAGGGGACGGCCGCCCAGGGGCAGATATTGTTTGGGCGTGTCGCCGCCGAACCGCGTGCCGCGGCCCGCGGCGACAATGAGGGCCACGGTGGTCACCGGCGGCAACCTAGCGCCGCGCGGGTTCTTCGCCAAGCGCCCCTGGGGCACCCCATTGCGAGGCCCTGCCCACCGGCCTATCTTGCCCAAGAATTAGGCACCAACAACCTGTGCACACGTAATGTCCGTTTTCGTCGGCCCCCATGACATCGGCACACCGGTATTGCTGGCCCCCATGTCGGGGGTCACCGATGCGCCGTTTCGCCGTCTGGTGCGAGAAATGGGCGGTGGCCTGACGTTCTCGGAAATGATTGCCAGCCGCGAATTGCTTGCCGATTCCGCGCGCTCCTGGCGGATGGCCGAACGCGATACCGACACCGGCCTGCATGCCGTGCAACTGGCGGGACGCGAACCGGAAATCATGGCGGAGGCAGCCCGAGTCAACGAAGGCTGCGGCGCCGACATAATCGACATTAACATGGGGTGCCCGGCGAAAAAGGTAGTCGGCAGCCTGTGCGGCTCGGCGCTGATGCGCGAGTTGCCGCTGGCCCGCCGGATCATCGAGGCCACGGTCAAGGCCGTCTCGGTCCCGGTCACTTTGAAGATGCGCACCGGATGGGACGATGACAGCCGCAATGCGCCGGAGCTTGCGCGAATCGCCGAGGACTGCGGCGTACAAATGATCACCGTCCACGGCCGCACCAGAGCGCAGTTCTACACCGGACAGGCCGATTGGCGGTTCATTCGCGCGGTGAAAGAGGCGGTCCGGCTGCCGGTGATCGCCAACGGCGATATCGCGCGCTTCGACGATATCGACACCTGTCTCGCTCAGTCGGGCGCCGACGGCATCATGATCGGGCGGGGCGCCTACGGACGGCCCTGGTTCCCGGGACACGCCGTGCGCTATGTGCGCGACGGCGTTCGGTTGAGCGCCCCGGAACCGGTGGAACGGCTCGACATCATCGAACGGCATTACGACGCCATGCTGACCCAGCAGGGGACTGACCTTGCAGTGCGCACGGCCCGCAAGCACTTCGGCTGGTACCTGCGCGACCTGCCGAACTCGAAGACGACCCTGGATGCGATCAACCGCGAACGCGATCCGGCCAACGTTGTTCGCCTGCTGCGGGCGCTTGTACAACACGCCGACCTTGCGGCGGCGGCATGACGACGCGGCACCCTGCGCAAGCCAATCCGCCGTTCGAGGACGTTGACGCTTTTTCCATTTTGGCCGCAGTCCCCGATCCCCTGTTGGTGATCGGTGCCGCCCGCCAAATCGACTACGTCAATCCGGCGGCGGAACAGTTCTTCCGGGCCGGGGCAGGCCTTTTGGTTGGCCAGGATATCGGCACCATTGCCCCAACGGATGGGGCTCTGCTGGGCCTTATCGACAAGGCATTGGCAACAGGAAACAGCGTCGCCGAGCACGACGCCGAGCTCTACACACCGCGGATCGGTCGCCGTGAGGTTAGTTTTCAAATAACGCCGCTCCCGGACCGGGCCGGGGGCATCCTGCTGACCATTCGGGAACTGACCATGGCGTCGCGCATGGGCCACCAATTGAGCCACCGCGATGCCGCGCGGTCGGTCACCGGGATGGCGGCGGTATTGGCGCACGAGGTTAAGAACCCGCTCGCCGGCATCCGTGGTGCCGCACAGCTTTTGGAAACCAACGCGTCGCCCGAGGATCAGGAACTTACCCGCCTTATTCGCGACGAGTCGGACCGCATTTGCGGTCTGATCGACAGCATGGAACGGTTCTCTGACCCGAGGCCGCCGGCGCATCATCCGGTCAACGTCCACCTCGTTCTCGATCACGCCCGCCGCGTCGCCCAGACCGGCTTCGCGGCCGGGGCCGTCTTCGAGGAACGCTACGACCCCTCCCTGCCGCCGGTGCTGGGAAACCGCGACCAACTCGTGCAAGTCGTTCTGAACCTTATCAAGAACGCGGTCGAGGCCTGCCAAGGGGCGGCCTGCGAGATTCTCCTGTCAACAGCCTACCGGCACGGCCTGCGGTTGGCCGTGCCCGGTACCCGCGAGCAGGTCCACTTGCCGCTTGAAGTCGCCATTCAGGATAACGGTCCGGGAATCGCGGCAGACATTCGCCGCCATATGTTCGATCCGTTCGTTACCACCAAGCGATCAGGCACTGGCCTTGGGTTGTCCCTCGTGGCCAAAATCATCGGCGACCATAGCGGGTTGATCGAATGCGACTCCGAGCCGGGGCGCACGGTGTTTCGACTGAGGCTGCCGATTGCCGCCAACGACGAACGGCATGAGTCGTGAGCGGCGAGGGCACCATTCTTGTTGCCGACGATGACGCCTCCATCCGCAAGGTCGTCAGTCAAGCGCTCGCGCGGGCAGGCTACGCTGTGCGCACCACCGGCACCGCGTCGACGCTCTGGCAGTGGATCGAGGCCGGCGAGGGCGACCTTGTCATTACCGATGTCGTCATGCCCGACGAAGACGGCCTCGACCTGCTGCCGCGGATTCGCAAAGCCCGCCCCGACGTCCCGGTGATCGTTATGAGCGCCCGGAACACGATGATGACGGCGCTACGCGCGACCGAACGGGGCGCTTACGAATACCTCCCTAAACCTTTTGATATCAATCAATTAGTATCAATTGTTAATAAAGCACTGGAAGATGGGGCGCGCCGCCCTCCGACCACTCTTTCGGCACTGCAAGACGACGACGAGGTCATGCCCATTGTGGGCAGGTCCGCGGCGATGCAGGACGTCTACCGGGTCATGGGCCGCCTTACGGCCACGGACCTTACCGTCTTGATTTCCGGCGAATCTGGTACCGGCAAGGAATTGGTGGCCAAGGCACTTCACGACTTCGGCCGCCGTCGGAACCGGCCTTTCGTGGCGGTCAACATGGCGGCGATCCCCCGCGACCTCATCGAGAGCGAGCTATTCGGCCATGAAAAGGGGGCATTTACCGGCGCGACTGCGCGCCATGGCGGCCGGTTCGAACAGGCCGACGGTGGAACACTGTTCCTGGACGAAATCGGCGACATGCCGATGGAGGCCCAGACCCGCCTCCTCCGCGTTCTACAAGAGGGCGAGTATTCAGCGGTCGGGAGCGGCCGTGCCCGCCGGGCCGATGTCCGCATTATCGCGGCGACCCATCGTTCGCTGCGCCGCCTTGTCGATCAGGGTCTGTTCCGTGAGGATCTTTTCTATCGGCTAAACGTGGTGCCGTTGCGGCTGCCCCCGTTGCGGGAGCGCACCGACGACATACCTGACCTGGTGCGTCATTTTCTGCTCCGGGCGGAAAAAGAGGGACTACCGCCCAAACTCCTGACCGGCGAGGCGCTTGAGCGACTCCGCACGTACCGCTGGCCCGGCAACGTTCGCGAACTAGAAAACCTCATGCGGCGACTTGCTGCGCTGAACGCCGACGAAATCGTGCAAGCGGCCGCGGTCGACCATGAATTGGGCGGCGAAACTCATCAACAACCGGCCGACGCCGACAACAGTTTGAGCGGCGCGGTCGAGCGCCACCTCGAAGCCTATTTCGCGGCCCACGGCGAGACGCTCCCGCCGGACGGCGTTTATCAACGCATTCTCAAGGAAGTGGAGCGCCCGCTGATCGCGCTCAGTCTTCGGGCGACGCGTGGCAACCAAATCAAAGCAGCCAGCCTGCTCGGGCTGAACCGAAATACGCTGCGAAAGAAGATTCGAGAATTGCAGATTGAGGTAGTGCGCGCGCCCAAGTGATGCAATAATGCAACATTGTGGTTCTTGGGCACGATGCTCGAACCAAATGGTCACAGCGTATGGCACCCGAGACACAGACCCCGGAGCAACTCGGTCGAATTTTTGCCTGGGCGCAGCGCGTTGGCTTGGAACGTCGCCTTGTGCTCGGGCTCGCCGGTGCCGCGGTCGTTTCCGGCGTTCTGACCTATTTAGCCGTTATCGGGGTCGCCCCCTTTACGAGCGATCGTGCCGCGGTACGGCCGCTACTGCTTGTCGACAGCGTCCTTTTGCTTTCACTCCTGAGCGCTGTGACGATGCGTTTCGTGCGATTGGTGGTCGCCCGCAGACGCGGGTTCGCCGGCTCTCGGTTGCATGTTCGCCTGGTCGCGATGTTCGCCTTGGTGGCGATGGTCCCGACCATCGTTGTGGCGGTGGTCTCGGCGCTGTTCATCAACATCGGCGTCAACGTGTGGTTCGGCGAGAACACGCGCACAGCGATCAATACGTCGGTGGCCGTCGCAAACGCCTATGTCGAGGAGAACAGGAAGACCATCGAGGGCGACGTCCGCGCGATGGTCGACGCGATGCACCAAACCCTGTTCGCCGCCCGCCGAAATCCGGCCCAGCTTGCCGGAACGCTCCAATTTCTTGCGGACGCACGCGGTTTGCCGGAGGCCATGATCTTCGATAGCCGGGGCACCATCCTCGCGCGGACGCGGTTTAGCGGCCAGATGAGCTTGATCACGGACGAAGCCATCCTGTCACGGGCCAGGGGCGGGGATGTCGTGTTGCTACGCTCGGGCGAGGAGATCGTTCGCGCCCTGATGCGTTTCGATACGCTGAGCGATACCTACATGTACGTCGGCCGGCTCGTCGATCCACTGGTGCTAGGTTTCGCCGAGGAAACCCGGCGCCGCAGCGAATCCTACACTCGCTTGGAAAACGAACGATCGCGGGTGGAATTCAGCTTGGCAACGGTCTTCGTTCTTCTGGCGCTCTTGTTGTTGAGCATCGCCATTTGGCTGGCCCTCGTTTTTGCCAACCGACTTGTGCAACCGCTCTCTTCGCTGGTCGGGGCAACGGAGCGCGTGCGCTCGGGCGACCTCGACGTTCGGGTTGCCGAGGGACGCGAAGACGACGAGTTCGGAACCCTCAGCCGCGCGTTCAACCGCATGACCAGCCAATTGCGCGCGCAACGCGGCGAACTTATCGAAGCCAACCAACAACTCGACGATCGCCGGCGTTTTACCGAAGCGGTCTTGGGCGGTGTGTCTGCCGGCGTTCTCGGTTTGGATTCGACAGGGTGCATCACGCTACCCAACCGCTCGGCGACTGAACTGCTCGGGATGCCGCGCGAGGCCTTGGCGGGCCGCGACTTCCGCGAGGTTCTGCCTGAAATGGCCGGCCTGCTCGACACCGCCCTTACGCAAAGCGAACGGCAGGTAGACGGCGAAGTGACGGTGCAGCGCAACGGACAGGTACGCGAACTACACGTGCGCATTGTCAGCGATCCGGGTACCGGCGCGCAATCTGGATTTGTTGTTACGTTCGATGACATTTCCGAACTTGTCTCGGCACAACGCCGTGCGGCATGGGCCGACGTGGCGCGTCGGATCGCCCACGAAATCAAGAATCCGTTGACACCCATCAAGCTCTCCGCCGATCGCATTTGGCGCAAGTACAACGGTCAAATTACGTCCGACCAAGACATCTTCCGCCAGTGCACCGAAACGATCATGCGGCAGGTCGATGACATCGGCCGCATGGTCGACGAATTTTCCAAGTTCGCGCGGATGCCGGCGCCTGAGTTCCGGACCGAAGACCTGCGCGCGATCGTCGAACACGTTAAGTTCCTGCAACAGTCCGGCGCACCCGATATCGCCTACGACGTGAGCCTGCCGCCGATCGGTCCCACCATTCATTGCGACCGCGGACAGATCACGCAGGCGCTGACCAATCTGATGCAAAACGCCGCAGATTCGATCGAAGGCAGGCAAGAGGAGGGCGACATGAGCCCCGGTCGTATTCGCGTGGACATCAGCGAAGATAGCGAGACCGTGCGTCTGAGCGTTGAGGACAACGGCCGGGGTCTACCGACCCAACACCGCGCGCGATTGACCGAGCCCTACGTCACGACACGCAAGAAAGGGACCGGCTTGGGCCTTGCCATCGTGAAGAAAATCATGGAAGAGCATCGCGGCCGATTGATCCTCGAAGACGCTCCCGATGGCGGCGCGTGCATTTCGCTGATCTTTCCACGACACAAGAGTTCCGGCGCAGCGATGTCGCTCGACACGGCGGCGGAATAGCGGTTCGAGAGTAGGGGAGGCGGAAGTTTGGCGCGCGACATTCTAATTGTCGATGACGAGGCGGATATCCGAGAATCCCTTTCAGGTATTCTTTCGGATGAAGGCTATGCCGCTCGTGTTGCAACCGACAGCCGAACGGCGCTTCTGGCGCTCGAAGAACATGAGCCCTCGCTCGTCATTCTCGATATCTGGTTGGAGAACAGCGAACTCGACGGGCTCGAACTGCTGGGCGTGATCCGAACCGACTATCCGAATCTCCCGGTCATCATGATTAGCGGCCACGGCAACATCGAGACCGCCGTCTCGGCGATCCAGCGCGGCGCTTACGACTTCGTCGAAAAGCCCTTTGCCGCCGACAGACTACTGTTGGTTGTCTCACGCGCGATCGAGGCATCCCGTCTACGCCGCGAAAACGAGGAACTGAGACTGCGGTTCGGACAGGAAGCCGATTTGCTCGGCAGCGCCCCCGCCATCAATGCGATGCGTGCTGCGATTGAAAAGGTCGCGCCGACCGGCAGCCGCGTCCTCATTACCGGCCCCGCCGGCAGCGGGAAGGAAGTTGCGGCGCGTCTCCTCCACAGCCGATCGCGGCGCGCCCACGGGCCGTTCGTGGTGATGAACGCCGCGCGCATGGCGCCCGACACAATCGATCTAGAGCTCTTCGGTGCCGAAGCCGGGGCCACCGGCGCGAACAGCCCACGCAAGGTCGGGATCTTCGAGCAAGCTCACGAAGGCACGTTGTTCGTCGACGAAGCTGCCGACATGCCGCTCGAAACCCAAGGGCGTATCCTGCGCGTGTTGCAGGAACAGACCTTCGCGCGTCTGGGCGGGCGCGAGCAGGTTCGTGTCGATGTCCGCGTGATTAGCGGTTCTAGTCGCAATCTGTCGGACGAAATCGCGGCGGGCCGTTTTCGCGAAGACCTCTATCACCGGTTGGCGGTTGTACCGATTCGAGTACCGCCGCTGGCCGAGCGGCGGGAGGACATCCCGCACCTAGCGCGCTACTTCATGGAGCGTATGGCACAATCGACAGGTTTGCCGCCACGCACCATCGCGGAGGACGCCATGGCGGTCCTCCAAGCCAAGGACTGGCCCGGGAACGTTCGCGAATTGCGCAACATGATCGAACGTCTGCTGATTATGGCACCGGGCGGTCCGGAAACGGCGATTCATGCCGAGACAATGCCGCCGGAGATCCGGTCAAACGGCGTTTCCTCGTTGCGTCAGGCCGACAACGGAGAGGTGATGGCGATGCCGCTACGTGAGGCACGCGAAGTGTTCGAGCGGGAATACCTGCTCGCCCAGATCAACCGCTTTGGCGGAAACATCTCGCGCACGGCGTCGTTCGTCGGTATGGAACGTTCCGCGCTCCACCGCAAACTAAAGGCGCTCGGTGTAACCGGCGGCGACAACCGGGCCTAACCAGTGGCCCCAAAGAAAACGCGCAGGCGAACCCTATGAGAATTATCGTTTGTGGCGCCGGGCTTGTCGGGTCCAGCATCGCGCGTCAGTTGGCGTCAGAGAACAACGACGTCACGATTGTCGACCAATCGCCCGAAACTATTCAGAAGATGAACGAATCGCTCGATGTCCGGGCAATCGAAGGCTACGCGTCGCACCCCGACGTGCTGGAACAGGCCGGTGCGCGCGATGCGGAGATGATCGTCGCGGTAACCCAGAACGACGAAATCAACATGGTCGCCTGTCAGGTTGCCCATTCGCTGTTCGAAACGCCGACCAAAATTGCGCGGATCCGAGCGCAGACGTACCTCGACCCGGCGTGGCAAAACCTGTTCTCGCGAAACCATCTGCCAATCGACGTCATCATTTCGCCTGAGATCGAAGTCGCTCGAGCCATCACCGGCCGGTTGAACGTACCCGGGGCCACCGACATGGTCAGTTTCGTCGACGACCGTGTCCGCGTCGTTGCCGTCTCGATCGGCGACAGTTGCCCGATCGTCGACACGCCGCTACGGCAATTGACCGAACTGTTTCCCGACCTGCACATGCGGGTCGTCGGAATCGTCCGCCGCGAAGGTATCATCACGCCGGGCGGCGACGATCAAATCTTGGTTGGCGACGAAGTCTACTTCACCGTCGATTCGACGCAGGTCCACCGCGCCATGTCCGCATTCGGGCATGAAGAGAAGGAGGCCCGCCGTATCGTCGTGATCGGTGGCGGTAATATCGGTCTGTTTGTTTCCAAACAGATCATCGAGAGCATCCCCGACGTTCGCCTGAAGATGATCGAGGTGAGCCGTGAGCGCGCGGAGAGCGTCGCCGATCAGCTCGAACGGGCCGTCGTCATTTATGGCGATTCACTTGCCGCCGAAATCCTGGCGGAGGCCAACGTTAAAGAGTCCGACGCCGTCATCGCCGTGACCAACGACGACCAAGTCAATATTTTGAGTTCGCTGTTGGCTAAACGCGAAGGCGCCAAACGGGCGACGACTTTGGTCAACAACATGACCTACGGCCCGCTGGTCCGATCGCTTGGAATCGATGCCGTCGTCAATCCACGGGCGATTACCGTTTCGCGGATACTTCAGCACATCCGGCGCGGCCGGATTCGCGGCGTCCATTCGGTGCGCGACGGTATGGCAGAAATCATCGAAGCCGAGACCCTGGAGACCTCGCCGCTATCGGGCAAGTCGCTTCGGGATGTGAAGCTGCCGGCAGGAGTCATCATTGGCGCGCTGGCGCGCGGCGACGAGGTCATCATTCCACGCGGCGAAACCGTAATCGAAACGGGCGACCGGGTGATCGTGTTCGCCACCCGCGAAATGGTGAAGAAGGTCGAGAAAATGTTCGCCGTCCGGCTGGACTTCTTCTGAGCGCACGCTCCAACCGCGCCGCCCAATGATCTCCACGCAAATCAATGTTCTTGGATGGGCAGCGACCATCCTTGCGGCCTTCATGTTGCTGCCGGCGGCGTTATCCTTTGGGGTCGCCGAACCGGCGACCGGGGCCGCATTCGCGGTAGGCGCCGGCCTCACGCTTTTTGTCGGGGGTACCGCCGTGATCGCCACACGCGGCACCGAACGGCGGATCGACCTCCGCGGCGGCTTTCTGACGGCCACGCTGCTATGGACGCTTGCCCCAGCTTTAGCGGCGATACCGTTCGTTCTGTCGGGTACGTTCGCTTCGTTCCTCGATGCCTATTTCGAAGCGCTGTCCGGTTTCACCACTAGCGGTGGGACCATTCTTACAGATCTCGAGTCGGTTCCACGCGGAATTCTGCTGTGGCGGGCGATCCTGCAATGGCTCGGCGGGTTCGCTGTCATTCTCCTGGCTCTGGCTCTGCTTTCGTTCGGCGGCGTCGGAGGGATGAACCTGTTTGTCTCACCGATGCCCCGCGGCGACCGTGAGACCTTGTTGGGGCGGGCCCAGCGCGCGGCGCAGTCGCTGTGGTGGATCTATGTCGGCCTCACCGCCCTTTGCATCTTCGCCTTGGTCATCGTCGGCATGGCGCCGTTCGACGCCACGGCCCATGCTCTATCGACGATTTCGACCGGCGGGTTCAGCACGCGCACGACCGGCATAGCTGCCTTCGACAACGTCGGTGTGGAGATCGTCTTGATGGTCTTCATGATTTTGGGCGCGCTCAATTTCACCATGCTGTGGTCGGTAACCCGGGGCCGCTACGCGCCGATCCTCAGGGACGGCGAGACCCGGTACTTTTTTGCAATTGCAACCTGCGCGACGGCGATGATTGCGGGTGCACTTATCGTCGCCCAAGGTTTGGGCGTGGGCACCAGCGTTCGTACCGCGCTTTTCGACGTTATCTCGGCTCTGACAACGACAGGTTACGGCGCAGGCAACAGCTTGGCCGTGGGTGCCCTTCCCGTAATCGGGCCGGTTGCTTTGATGGCCCTGATGCTGATCGGCGGGGCAACCGGGTCGACGGCCGGCGGCATGCGGTTGATGCGGATTTCGGTGTTCTTCAAGCTTGCCGGTCGGGAGCTTTCCCGTCTTTCCTATCCGCACGGGGTGGTACGACTGCGATACGGCGGGCAAATCATCGACGAGCCGACTCTCCGGAGCGTCTGGGGCCAACTGATGATGTTTCTCTCGTTCCTCGCGCTCGCGGCGGTGGTCTTCGGGATTCTAGGCTTCGACCTTCAGGGCGCGTTGGCGTTGGCCGCAACGACCTTATCGACAACCGGGGCGGGCCTCGCACTGACGGCGCCAGACCTGTCCTACCCGGCATTTTCCGATGCCACAAAGTGGACGCTTTGCGCGATGATGATCATCGGGCGTTTGGAATTGCTGGTCGTTCTGGTGCTGTTCACCCCGTCCTATTGGAGGAACTGACCCCGTGTCGCGGATCGCATATGTAAACGGCAGTTATGTATCCCACGGCGCCGCGGGCGTGCATGTCGAGGACCGCGGCTACCAGTTCGCCGACGGCGTCTACGAGGTGTTCACCATCGATCGTGGACGTTTGGTCGATGCACAGGCCCATTACGACCGTCTCTGGCGCAGCCTCCACGAGCTTTCCATGGCCCCACCGATGGGCCGGCGCGCGTTGGATGTCGTTCTGCACGAAGTGATCCGGCGCAACCGCCTGCGCCGCGGTATCGTGTATCTCCAAGTCACCCGTGGTGTGGCCCAGCGTGACCATGCGTTTCCGGCGTCGGCGGTGCCCGGCATCGTGATTACCGCGCGCCGGGGCGGACGTCCGAGCCCGGCGAACAGAGAGTACGGCGTTCGGGTAGTAACCGTTCCCGATATTCGTTGGGCCCGGTGCGATATCAAATCGATCTCGCTCTTGCCCAATGTCCTGGCCAAACAAGTCGCGCGGGAGGCCGGCGCCTACGAGGCTTGGCAGGTGGATGCCGACGGCATGGTGACCGAAGGGGCCTCGAGCAATGCCTGGATGGTGGACACCGACGGCAACCTCGTCACCCGCCCGCTTACCCATGCGATCTTGGGCGGGATTACCCGGAAGGTGCTCAAACAACTTGCCGACGAGCAAGGTATTCGCGTGATTGAACGTGCCTTTTCGGTGGAGGAAGCCAAGGCGGCCCGCGAGGCCTTCGTTACCAGCGCGACCAGCTTTGTGACCCCCGTCGTACAAATCGACGATACGGTGATCGGCAACGGTCGGCCGGGTTCCACAGCGGCGCGGTTGATTGCGCTATACGACGCCCACATTGACGGCGCAGCACTCACGAAAACGTGAGCGGCCCGCCGATTAGACACAATCACGGGTCACCGACATAGATTTGCGATGCCCGTCACGCTAGAGTTTTTCCACGACAGGCAAGCCAAGACGTCGTTGGCCGGGGAGTAGCGCCGGCCAGGGGGACGACGTACAAAACAAGAAAGGACGGGGGCGCCAACATGTCGTCAGCCAAGTCTCAAAACGTCCAAGACGTCTTCCTAAATCATGTTCGAAAGAACAAGCTCTCGGTCACGGTCTTCCTCGTTAATGGGGTCAAACTCCAAGGCGTGATAAGCTGGTTCGACAACTTCTGCGTTCTATTGCGCCGCGATGGCCACGTCCAACTCGTATACAAACATGCGATTTCCACTGTCATGCCATCTCAGCCGGTCCAACTGTTCGATCCGTCTGCCGATGAATCCGGTGAAGGGGACGGCGACGGTTAGCTCCCGGGCCGCTCAAACTTGACCGGCGAGACGATTCACCGGGACGCCCATCCGACCGCCGCGGCGGTCATCCACCCCTTTTTTCGGAGCGGGAGCGGGGGAAAACGGCTACCCAACGCGTCGCTTGAGGAAGCCATCGGCCTCGCGGAAGCGATCGGGCTCGACGTCAGGTTGCGCACTGTCGTGACGATGGGCAACCCGCGACCGGCAACGCTCCTAGGGTCGGGCAAAGTTGCGGAAATCGGGACGACGCTCAAAGAGCTTGGGGCGGAAATCGTCGTGATCGATGCTGCCCTGACCCCCGGCCAGCAACGCAACCTGGAACGCGACTGGGATTGCAAGGTGATTGATCGGACCGGATTGATCCTGGAAATCTTTGGTGCCCGGGCCCGTACCCGCGAAGGCCGGTTGCAGGTTGAATTGGCGTCGCTGAACTACCAGAAAAGCCGATTGGTGCGGTCGTGGACCCATTTGGAGCGGCAACGCGGCGGCTTCGGTTTCATGGGTGGCCCAGGCGAACGACAGATCGAGGCCGACCGCCGGATGATCGCCGAGCGAATTACCCGTCTCGAAAAGGAACTGAAAGGGGTCAGCCGGACGCGGACTTTGCACCGCGAGAGCCGGCGACGCGTGCCATTCCCGACCGTCGCGTTCGTGGGCTACACCAACGCGGGCAAATCGACGCTGTTCAACCGGCTCACCGCCGCCGAGGTCTTGGCGAAAGACATGCTGTTCGCCACGCTCGATCCGACCATGCGGGGACTGACATTGCCCGGTGGCGAGAGGATCATCCTCTCGGACACGGTGGGGTTCGTCTCCAACCTGCCGCACGATCTCGTCGCTGCCTTTGCCGCGACCCTCGAAGAAGTGCGCGACGCCGATGTCATTTTGCATGTGCGCGATATGGCCCATCCCGACAACGACCACCAAAAAGACGATGTCCTTGGGATTCTGAAACAACTCGGCCTTCGGGCGGAAACGCCCGTGATCGAAGTGCAAAACAAGATCGATCTATTGCCGTACGAGGAAAAACAGCGGCTCGCGGCCTTAGCGGCGGGGGCCACTGACGTTGTGACGGTGTCGGCCGCGACGGGCGAGGGGTGCGGCGACCTGTTAACCCTCGTCGGGTGGCACCTGCGCAAGGCGCGCGAGGTCTGCGAATTTCGGCTGCCTTCCCAGGACGGCAGCGCCATCGCCTGGCTCCACGAACACGGCGAGGTCACCGCCCGGCACGATGAGGAGGGGATGACGACGATCCAGGTCGCGCTCTACCCCGCCGACGCCCGCCGGTTCGAACGGCGCCAAGCGGACACGAAACTCATCGCCGCCGATTAAGCCACTCCGGTTGACTCGGGCGGATCGAAACCGCTATCAACCCAGCACTCTCGACTGAGAGTGCTAACACCCCACAACGGCTCAATAGAGGCACATTCCAGATGAAGATCAGGCCGCTCCAAGATCGCGTCATCGTCAAACGGATCGATTCCGAACAGAAGACCGCTGGCGGGATCATCATTCCCGACACCGCGCAGGAAAAACCGCAAGAAGGCGAAGTTGTCGCCGTCGGCCCCGGCGGGCGCGACGAGAGCGGCAAAATCATTCAACTCGACGTCAAAAAAGGCGATCGGGTTCTCTTCGGAAAATGGTCGGGGACCGAGGTCAAGGTTGAAGGCCAGGATCTCCTGATAATGAAAGAGTCCGACATCATGGGCATTCTCGCCTAAGGCGAACGCCCTTAGTGCAGCGTGAATCGACCGTCGGCGTAGTGGAGGTCTCCCGCGCCGACCAAGTCGACGTTGGCAAGGCGCACCGAGTGAATTCGCGCCTCGATCTCGCGCTCCCAGTAGTCGAGAAAGCCCTGGATGACGGGGAACCTGGGCGCGAGATCGTACTTTTGCAGGACGAAACTCTGGAGAACGGTCGGGTAGTCGGGGAGGTGGTAAAGGATCTCCGCGGTGGTGAGACGATACCCCTTCAACTCAAGGTCAATGCTGCTTGGCATGTGGCACCTCAATAAAGCGATCAATCGTCCTCTATGGTGGGCACCCCACGGTTGGAGTCAATTACAGAATGATTTCAATGATTTAGCACTCGTTCCTGTCAAGTGATATTTGGCGAGCCCCCCGCACTCCTTGACACCGTGCGCCAGGGGACTATATCCCGCCTCAGCTTTGGCACTCGGCGCCCCTGAGTGCTAACGAATACCAGATGGGCATTGGCACATACCGACGTGCCAATACCCATCGTGGCCCAAAAAAACAAACCGACCGGAGTTGGAAAGTCATGGCAGCCAAAGACGTTAAGTTCGATCGTGATGCGCGCGACCGCATGATCAAAGGGGTCAACACCCTTGCCAATGCAGTGCGCGTGACCTTGGGCCCGAAGGGACGCAATGTCGTCCTGGATAAGTCCTACGGTTCGCCGCGCATCAGCAAGGACGGCGTATCCGTCGCGAAGGAAATCGAACTTGAAGACAAGTTCGAAAACATGGGCGCCCAAATGGTTCGCGAAGTCGCGAGCCGGACCAGCGACGAAGCCGGCGACGGCACGACCACCGCGACGGTTTTGGCTCAGAGCATCGTCAACGAAGGGTCCAAGTCGGTCGCGGCCGGCATGAACCCGATGGACCTCAAGCGCGGCATCGACAAAGCGGTTAAGGCCGTGGTCGCCGAGATCAAAAAGGCGGCCAAACCGGTCAAGACCGAGGCCGAGGTCGCCCAGGTCGGCACCATTTCCGCCAACGGCGAGCGCGAGATCGGCGACTTCATCGCCGAAGCCATGCAGCGCGTCGGCAAAGAAGGCGTCATCACGGTTGAAGAGGCCAAGGGCATGGACACCGAACTCGACGTCGTCGAGGGGATGCAGTTCGACCGCGGCTACCTGTCGCCCTATTTCGTCACCAATCCCGAGAAGATGGTGGCCGACCTCGAGGATCCCTACATCCTGATCCACGAGAAGAAGCTCTCCAACCTGCAGGCCATGCTGCCGATCCTGGAATCG
>JAVJOU010000008.1:0-49768 GCA_040216635.1 Rhodospirillales bacterium
CGACCGTTTCGACGAACCTGACGCGGCCAAGGAATACATCCGCACCCATAAGGCACCGATCGTGGTCAAGGCCGACGGTCTGGCCGCCGGCAAGGGTGTGATCATCTGCCGCAATGAAAACGAGGCCTATGCCGCGGTCGACCAGATCATGATCGAGGAAGCCTTCGGCAACGCGGGCACGGAAATCGTGGTTGAGGAATTCCTGGAAGGCGAGGAAGCGAGCTTCTTCGCCCTGGTCGACGGCGAAACGGCCCTGCCCCTGATCGGCGCGCAGGATCACAAACGCGTCCATGACGGCGACGAAGGCCCCAACACGGGCGGCATGGGGGCCTATTCCCCGGCCCCCGTCATGGATCAGGCCATGATCGACCGGGTGATGGAAGAAATCATCGAGCCGACGATCCGGGGCATGGCGGCCGAAGGCAGCCCCTATAAAGGCGTGTTGTATGCGGGGCTGATGATCGACGACGAAGGGCCCAAGCTGATCGAATACAACGCCCGGTTCGGCGACCCGGAATGCCAAGTCATGATGATGCGCCTGAAATCCGATGTGCTGGACCTGTTGCTGGCCTGCGCCGAAGGACGGCTCGCCAAGACCAAGGTCCAATGGCGGGACGAAGCCGCGATGATCGTCGTCATGGCCGCCAAGGGATATCCCGGAAGGTATCAAAAGGGGACCGAAATCAAGGGCCTGGAAGCCGCCGGCGCGGTCGAGGACGTGGTCGTGTTTCATGCCGGAACGGCCGAACAGGACGGCAAGGTCGTGGCCGCCGGGGGGCGCGTGCTGGGCGTTACGGCGCTGGGCAAGGACGTCAAGGACGCCCAGGCCCGGGCCTATCAGGCGGTTGATCTGATCGACTGGCCCGAAGGTTTCTGCCGCCGCGATATCGGCTGGCGGGCGATCAAGCGCTGATCACGGGGCGGGTCGAAGCTTTGGCGGGGCCTTTCGCACGGGCGTCCCGTTCCCTATATAATCCGCAGCAATAACCTACCGACCCCTTATCGGGGGACGAGGACGGAGGAGCCGACAACATGGACGACAAGACCCGCACCGAAGTGGAAGCCGCCGCCTTTCGCGGCCTGATCAAACATCTGCAGAAACGCACGGACGTGCAGAACATCGACCTGATGAACCTTGCCGGGTTCTGCCGTAACTGCCTGGCCAAATGGTATGCGGCCGAGGCCCAGACCCGGGGCGAGGACGTCGATTACGATGCCGCGCGCGAGGCTGTCTACGGCATGACCTATGACGCCTGGAAAGACAAACACCAAGCTCCTGCCAGTGACGAGCAGAAACAGAAGTTCGAGGAATCGAAGCCCCTGCACGCCGACATCAGCGGACATAATTAACAAATGGATCAAGCGGCGCCCGATTTCTGGCCCAATTCCGGATACCACCTGTTGGCGCGGGACGATGCGGGCCATCTGGCGGTCACGGACGAATTCCTGCGTGCCTATCTGCAGCGCCCGGAAATCGCCCCCATCGAGGAATCCTGCGATGCCGAACGGGCCCTGCATGGGGCGCTGATGGCCAATCCGCGCGAAGCTGTCGGCGACGGGCGGATCGACGCCATGGCGGACGAGGACGCCCAGGAAAATTACCGGGTGCTGCTCGGCTTCCGGGATCATCTGATTTCCTGCGGCACGGTCGAGGCCTGTTACCTGGATATCTTCCGCCAGGGCGGGGTCAATATCCCGCCCCTGTTCGTCGACCAGATGGCCCATGTGGTCACGCGCCGGGTAATCGACGGCACGGACGATCCGTTCCGCGCCCGCGCGGCCGAACTGATGTTCCGCGAACAGATGGTCACGCTGAAAGACGGCGCGATCCTTCTGGGGGATTCGGATACGGTCGAAATGCTGGCGGCGACCGGCGGCATGGGCTCGCTCGGCAAACTGGTGGTCGAAAGCGGATCCGCCGCGCGGCAGGTCGATATGGACGTTCTGCAGGCGGAATCGGCCGATATCTATTGGGGCCGCAATGAAAAGTACGACACCGTGCTGGATATTTCCTTCGCCCGTCCGGGCCTGGATGCGCTGTGCCGTGTGCTCGAATCCTGGATCCGCCATTTCCTGAAAGCCGAGGTCTCGATCCAGCCCGTGCAGGAAATCAACGACGATAAATGGGTCTGGCACCTGGGCCTGGATGCCGAGGCTTCGCAGCTGCTCAACGATCTGTACGAAGGCAACGACGTCGAGGATGCCCGCATGGAACGGCTGCTGTCGCTGTTCCGCCTGGACTTCAAGGACCCCAACCAAATGGCCGCCGACGTGCGCGGCCGGCCCATTTATTTGGCGTTGTGCATGACGACGGAAAATCGCGTGCGCGTGAAACCGCAGAACCTTCTGGTCAATCTGCCCCTGGCGGCGGAATCCTGAACACTGCCGGATCAGTCGCTTAGCGCCGATCCTTGAAAAAGGCCTTCAACAGGTCTGACGCCTTCGTCTCCATCATGCCGCCGATCACTTCCGGTGCGTGGTGGCAGGTCGGCTGGGCGAAGAAGCGGGGGCCGTGTTCGACCCCGCCGCCCTTGGAATCGTAGGCCCCGAAATACAGCCGGCGGATGCGCGCATGGCTGATCGCGGCGGCGCACATGGCGCAGGGCTCCAACGTGACGTAAAGATCGCAATCGGTCAGCCGGGCCGTGCCCTTGGCGGCGGCGGCGCGGCGGATGGCCAGAACTTCCGCATGGGCCGTGGGGTCGGGGGCTGATTCGGTCTCGTTCCCGGCGCGGGCCAGGACAGTGCCCGTTTGCGTATCGACCACGACCGCCCCCACGGGCACCTCGCCGCGGTCCGCGGCGGCGCGGGCTTCGGCCAGGGCCTGGGTCATGAAGGTTTCGGATGCCGGTCTGTCCATGGCGCCAACCATACGCGCGGCATATCCGGCGTCAATAAATGCGTCAATGCTTGCCGCTTGGGCATTCCGCCCCTAATGTCCCGGCCATGTCCGATAAAATCCAAGATTCGAAAGCGCCCGCCGGTAAGGCGCCCGAGCGCATCGCCAAGGTGATCGCCCGCGCGGGCCTGTGTTCGCGCCGCGAGGCCGAGCGCTGGATCGAAGCCGGCCGGGTGGTGGTCGACGGCAAAAAGCTGACCACGCCGGCCCATACGGTGACCGATGCCAATATGATCCTGGTCGACGGCCAGCCCCTGCCCGGTAAGACGGCGGCCAAGTTGTGGCGTTATCATAAGCCCGTCGGCTTGGTCACCACCCATAAGGACCCGGAAGGCCGGGCGACCGTGTTCGACCGCCTGCCGCCGGACCTGCCGCGCGTGGTTTCCGTGGGGCGCTTGGACCTGAATTCCGAAGGCCTGCTGCTGCTGACCAACGACGGGGAGCTTTCCCGCCGCCTGGAACTTCCGTCCAACGGTTGGAACCGGCGCTACCGTGTGCGCGTGCACGGCATGGTCAAACCGGAAGACCTGGCCAAGCTGGCCCGCGGCGTGACCGTATCGGGCGTGCGCTATGGGCCGATCCGGGCGGAAATCGACACCCAGGACGGCGACAAAACACGCAAGGGTTTCGCCAACCATTGGCTGACCGTCAGCCTGACCGAAGGCAAGAACCGGGAAATCCGCAAGGTGATGGAACACCTGGGGCTGTCCGTGAACCGCTTGATCCGCACGGCCTATGGGCCGTTCCAGTTGGGCAATCTGCCGCGCGGTCAGGTTTCGGAAATCAGGGGCAAGATCCTGAAGGAACAGCTCGGCAAGACATTCGGCTGATGTGCGTTACCACATGAGAATTTCCATATGAGAATTGTCGGTGGCAAGTTCCGGGGCAAGAAGCTCATCGCCCCTGAAGGCAAGGATTTGCGCCCGACGTCCGACCGGGCGCGGGAATCGATCTTCAACATCCTGGCCCACGGCAAGGCCGCCATGAACCTGGACGGCATCACGGTGCTCGACATGTTCTGCGGCACGGGGGCCCTGGGGCTTGAAGCCATGTCGCGGGGTGCTGTGTTCGGCGTGTTCGCCGACCGCAATCCGGCGCACCTGCGCTATGCCAAGGACAACGCCGGGGCCATGGGATATTGGCGGGAATGTTTGATGCTGGGGCTCGACTGCGCCCATCTGGCGGTGCCGCCGCGCGCGGCGAAGACACCGGCGCAATTGGCGTTTCTGGACCCGCCCTATGGTCAAGGGTTGGCGGACCCGGCCCTGCGCGGCCTCGTCAACCGCAATTGGCTGACCCCCGATGCGACCGTCGTGGTCGAGGTCGGCACGGACGAAGACCTTAAGGGCGCGCGGGGCTTCGATGTGCTGGACGAACGCACCTACGGTGCGGCCAAGGTCTATTTCCTGAAAAGATCGGAATAGGCGGCGATCCGAAGGCGCAGGTCGCGGTCGTGTTCGACCTCCGGCGCGGGAGCGATGTTCCAGGTCCAGCGTTCGTCCGGTTCGGGCAGCTTGATGTCGGCCAGGGCGGGCTCGACCTCATCGACCTCGCCGTCTTCCACATATTCGCGGTGGGTTTCCGTGATCAGGCAGACCCGGCCCGGCAATTCCTGAAGGGCGCGCAGATGCTGGCGTTGGATATCCGCGCCAAAGGCCTTGCCGCGTTTATCGGGCAGGTGGCGTTGGGGAATCAACGGCAATTGCCCCAATAGATTAAGCGAGACCACAAGGTCCGCATCGGCGTCCGGGATCACCGGCAGGGGCGGCGCGTCGGGAAGTTCTCCTTCGGCCAAATCGTCGATCAGTCCGGTCAGGTCGGCCTCGACCAGGCGCGCATTGGGGTATTGCGCGGCCCACCCCCGGACGGCGGGGCTGTGGAAGATGTCGATCAGCACGACCTCGTTGAAATCTTCTGCCAAATCATCGAGCGGCACATCCAGCAATCCGCCGGAGCCCAGAATCACGACCTTGTTCTGATCGGCCGTGTTGGCGGCCGTCCACATGACGAACCGGCGGCTGCGCTCCAGATGATACTGCCAGGCAGGAGCATGGCGGCGATAGCGGGCGGCGATGGCGATCTGTTCCTTCAGATAGCCAAGGCGCTTTACCGGCTCGGGCGCCGGGGTCGTCAGATGGGTGAGCCATTCGCTGATCATGGGCCGCCTCGGTGCAGACCTTTACGGGAAGCGATGTTAACGCCGGCCGAACAGTTTTTCGATATCCGCCAATTTCAGTTCCACATAGGTGGGGCGGCCGTGGCTGCACTGCCCGGAATGGGGTGTGGCCTCCATCTCGCGCAAAAGGCGGTTCATTTCATCGGCGTTCAGGCGCCGGCCGGCGCGGATCGAGCCGTGACAGGCCATGGTCGCGCAGACATCGCCGATGCGTTCTGAAAGTGCGATGGTCTCGCCGTATTCCGCCAAATCGTCGGCCAAATCCCGGATCGCGCCTTGGATATCCATCTCGCCCAACAGGGCCGGGGTCTCGCGCACGACCACGGCGCCGGGCCCGAAACTTTCGATCACCAGGCCCATTTCGGCCAACTCGTCCGCCCGGACAAGCAGGCGGTCGACGGCGGCTTCCTCCAGTTCCACGACCTCGGGGATCAGCAGTATCTGCTTATTGACCCCGCCCGATGCCAGGGCGGTCTTGATTTTTTCCTGGGTCAGACGTTCATGGGCCGCGTGCTGATCGACGATCACCAGGCCGTCCGCCGTCTGCGCGATCACATAAGTCGCATGGACCTGGGCCCGGGCCACGCCCAGGGGATATTCCGCAGGCGGATAATCGCCCGCTTGTCCGGCAGGGGGCACGTCGGGTGCATATCCGGCTGGATAGACGCCCGTTTCGGCATCGGCCGTCATCGGCGCGCTGGGTGCGCGGTCAAGTTCGGGCAGGGGGGCATAAAGGTCCGACAGGCCGCCGGATTGCGGTTGTGCAGCATGGTATCCGCCGCCATGACCGCCCCGTCCCATGGGCAGGGGGCCGCCGGGGCCGCCGCCCGGCCGGAAGGCTCCCAGGGCGGCGCCCGACACCGTGGTCGATGCGCGGTGGCCGGCTTCGGCCAGGGCGTGTTTCAGGGCGCTGACGATCAGGCCGCGCACCAATCCGGCGTCGCGAAACCGGACCTCGGTCTTGGCCGGGTGGACGTTGACGTCTACTACGTCCGGCGGGATGTCCAGAAACAGCGCCAGCAAGGGATGCCGGTCGGAAGCCAGGAATTCCCGGTAGGCGCCGCGCACCGCCCCCAGCAGCAGGCGGTCGCGCACCGGGCGACCGTTGACGAACAGGAATTGCATGGCCGCGTTGCCGCGATTGAGCGTCGGCACCCCGGCATGACCGGTCAGGCGGATGCCTTCGCGCGTTGCATCGATGGTCATGGCGTTCTCGGCGAAGGACCGGCCCATGATGCCGGACAGCCGCTCCAGGCGGGCTTGCGACGGGTCTTCGCCCAGGCGGGCGGTGACGGCCTCCAGGCGGATCAGGTCGCGGGTGCCGTCCGACAAGGTAAAGGCGATTTCCGGATGGGCCATGGCCAGCCGGTTCAGAGTCTCGACCACGTGGTTCTGTTCCGTGCGCGCGGTCTTCAGGAACTTCAGGCGCGCCGGGGTGGCATAGAACAGGTCGCGCACATCGACCCGGGTGCCTTGCGGATGGGCGGCGGGCTGGGGTTTGGCGTGGCGCCCGCCCTCGACCGTGATCGACCAGGCTTCGCCGCCGCCGACCGGCCGCGATGTGATGGTCAGGCGCGCCACGGCCGCCATGGAAGGCAGGGCCTCGCCCCGGAAACCCAAGGTCGTCACGCCCATGAGGTCGTCGTCCGGCAGCTTGGAGGTGGCATGCCGCTCCAGCGCCAGTTCGATTTCCTCGGCCGTCATGCCGCGGCCGTCGTCGGTCACGGTGATCGCGGTCTGCCCGCCGTCGCGGATCACGACGTCGATCCGCCTGGCACCCGCGTCGATGGCGTTTTCGACCAGTTCCTTGACCGCCGATGCCGGGCGTTCCACGACTTCGCCGGCGGCGATGCGGTTGACCACGGTTTCCGGCAGGCGCCGGATGATCGGGGGAAGACTCATGGGGTTTCTCCGCCGTCCCTGATCCGGTGAATCCGGGACAGCAGGTTTCGGGTCGAGGAATCCAGTCCCGCGGGCACCCTCCCGTCGCTGACGGCGCTTTCAAGCGGGGTTGCCAGTTCCTTGCCCAATTCGACCCCGAACTGATCGAACGGGTTGATGTTCCAGATCGCCGCCTGGACGAACACCTTGTGTTCGTACAAGGCCAACAGAGAACCGAGCGTTCTAGGGTCCAGTTGGTCGCACAGAATGGTCGTTGACGGCCGGTTGCCGGAAAATGCCTTGTGTGCCGGCGTGTCCGGGTCGGGCACGCGTCCCAGGGCCAGGGCCGCCGGCTGGGCCAGGAAATTGGCCAGCAGTTTTTCGTGATGGTCGCCCATGGGGGCGGGGTGCCGTGCGGCGGCGATGCAATCCGAACTGACCAGGGCCGTTCCCTGATGCAACAGCTGGTAGAACGCGTGCTGGCCGTTGGTCCCCGCCTGGCCGAAGATCACCGGCGCCGTGTCCTGGGTAACGGGGTTCCCGCCCACATCCACGGACTTGCCGTTGCTTTCCATTTCCAGTTGCTGAAGGTAGGCGGGCAGGCCGTCGAGCAATTGGCCGTAGGGAAGCACCGCATGGGCGGCGGCCCCTTCGAAGTTGCTGTTCCAAATGCCCACAAGGGCCAGCAGGACGGGCAGATTGCGTTCGAACGGCGTTTCCAGGAAATGACGGTCCATGGCCCGGGCCCCGGCCAGGAAGGCCCGGAAGTTATCCATGCCGATGCCAAGCACGATCGGCAGGCCGATGGCCGACCACACGGAATAGCGCCCGCCGACCCAGTTCCAGATGGGGAACCGGGCATCGTCATCGATGCCGAAGGCACGGGCGGCGTCCCCGTTGGCCGTCACGGCACAGAAATGGGCGGCCACCGCATCCGCGCCCAGGGCCTCGGTCAGCCAGCTGCGGGCCGAAGCGGCATTGGTCATGGTTTCCTGGGTCGTGAAGGTCTTGGACGAGACGATGATCAGGGTGGTTTCGGGATTACATCGGTCGAGCGTTTCCGCAAGGTCCGTTGAATCCACGTTGGAGACGAAATGGGGCGTCAGGCCGTTCCGGTCGAGATAGGGGGCCAGCGCCCGGCAGGCCAGACGCGGCCCCTGGTCCGATCCACCGATGCCGATATTGACGACATCGGTGAAGGGTTTGCCGGTCGCCCCCGTGCGGGTCCCTGTTTCAATCGCATGGGCGAACGCGGCCATATGCTCCTGCACATCGGCGACCGCGCCGTGGACCGGCGCGCCGTCAATGGCGAACCCGTCGGCGGCTTCGGCCCGCAGCGCCATGTGCAGGGCGGCGCGATCTTCAGTGATGTTGACCCGCTTCCCCCCGGCCATGGCCCGAATCTGGCCCGCGACATCGCGTTCTTCGGCCAGGGCCAGCAGCAGGGTCAGGGTTTCGCCGGTAATGCGGTTCTTGGACAAATCCAGGAACAGGCCGTCCAGACTGAACGACAGGCTTTCCGTGCGCCCGGCGTCGGCGGTCAGCAGGTCCCTAAGATGAACCGCTCCGGCCGCCTTGTGGTGGTCGACGAGCGCTTGCCAGGCCGGCGAGCGATTAGGGGACGGCATGAAGGTCTCGATTCCTCCCGGGGGGACGCATATCGCGTGGGAGAGTACCACCCAGGCACAGTGCCGCCAATGTCACGGATCAGGGCGAGGATGTGACGTTCTTGGGCTGGCCCACGACGACCACGGTCAGCTTGTCCGGATGCAAGAGTTTCCGGGCGACGCGGCGGATATCGTCCATGCCGACGGCCTCGATAAAGCTGTTGCGTTTATCCAGGTAATCCATGCCCAGGTCTTCCAACTGCATGCCGACCAGCATGGAAGCGATTCGCTCCGTCGCCGTGAAACGCAGGGGGAACGATCCGGTCAGGTATTGCTTGGCAGCGGTCAGTTCGGCCTCGGTCACGCCGTTTTCGGCCAGCTTGGCCCATTCTTTTTGCAACACGTCGAGTGTTTCCGACACCCGTGCATTGGCCGTGCCGACCCCGCCCACGTAAATGGCCGAGCGCTCCATGGGGCTAAGATAGGTATAGACGGAATAGGCCAGGCCGCGTTTCTCACGAACCTCCGAATACAGGCGCGAAGTAAACCCGCCGCCGCCCAGAACATGGTTCATCACATAGGCGGCGTAGAAATCCGGATCCTTGCGCTTCAGGCCCTGATCGGCGAACAGGATGTTGCTTTGCTTGAAAGGTTTGTCGATCACGATCGTGCGGCCGTCGATCTTGGGCGCGACCTCGGGAATTTTCCAAGGGGCGGCCTGGGCCGGAAGTGCGCCGAAGGTCTTGTCCAGCAGCGGGGCCAATTGTTCGGGCGTGATGTCGCCGACAATTCCGATGGCCAGGGTGTCCCGGGCCAGGCGTTCGGCAACGAACCGGCGCAGATCGGCGACCTGGATCGCGGCCACGCTTTCCAGGGTGCCGCCGGTCGGCCGACCGTAAGGGTGGTCCGGGAAAAGCGATGCCATCAGCGCCTTTCCGGCCAGGGCATCGGCTTGTTCCTGTTCGTGGCGCAACTGGGCCAGTATCTGGGTGCGCAGGCGTTCGACCGGTTCCTTATCGAAACGGGGTTCGGTCATGGCTTTGTGCAACAGGTCGAACGCCAGATCGCGGTATTCCGTCAACGTCTGCAGGCGCGCGCCGAAGCTGTCGCGCCCTTCGTCGAAGCGGAGCGTGATGGAATTGTCCTGCAGCGTCTGCTGAAAGGCCTTGCTGTCCAGCTCGCCCGCCCCTTCGTCCAACAGGGACGAAACCATGTTGGCCAAGCCTTCCTTGCCTTGGGGGTCCAGGGCGCTGCCACCGCGAAAGGCCAGGCGCATGGAAATGATGGGGTTCAAATGGTCCTGGACCAACCAGGCTTCGATCCCGCCGGGGCTGACGACCTTTTCGATCTTGGTCGCCTGGGCGCTGCCGGCGGCAAAGGCCAGCAGGGCAAAGGCCATAACGGCACCCGTAAAGGTGCGAAGCCGGTCATGCGTGAAGCGGATCATTCCCGGCCCTCCTTGTCTTCAAGCAGGAACGCGGTGACCGACCGCTCCTTGACGAACAGGTACTCGGCGGCGGCCTTGATCTGTTCCTGGGTCACGGCGGCGATACGGTCGGGCCAGGCTTCCACGTCATCCACCGATTGCCCCACGGCCAGGGCGGCGCCCAGGGTGCGGGCCCCGGTGGTGAAGGAATCGCGGGCGAAAACGGCGCTGGCCATCATGCGTTTTTTGGCGCGGGCGATCTCGTCTTCGGTCACGCCCTGGGCCATGATCTTTCCGATTTCGGCATCGACGGCCTGCTCCATCGTTCCCAGGGTGACCCCGGGACGGGGGCTGGCATAGACGGTGAACTGCCCGGGGCCCAAGGCATCGGCGTCGTAGTAACTGCCGGCCGAGACCGCCAGTTTGCCGTCGATGACCAGTGAGCGGTACAGCCGTGCCGTGCCGCCGCCGCCCAGGATTTCCGTCAGGACCTGCAGGGCATAGGCATGCTGTGTCTCGCCGTAAAGATAGCTGGGCGCCAGGTAGGAGCGCCGCCATGACGGCTGGCGCACCTGGGTATGTTTCATGGCGACGATGCGCGAGGCTTCCTGCGGCGGTTCGGCCGGGCGGGCGCGTTTGATTTCGGGCGCTGCGGGGATGACGCCGTAATATTTTTCGGCCAGGGGCTTCAGTTCTTCCGCCGTGATGTCCCCGGCGACGACCAGGATCGCGTTATTGGGCGCGTACCAGCGTTTGTAGAAATCGATGATGTTCTGGCGGGACATGGCGACGATTTCGTGGTCGTAACCGATGATCGGGCGGCGGTAGGGATAGTTGCGGTACAGTGCTTCGGACACATGCTCACCCAGGATCGCGGCCGGGTTGTTGTCCGTGCGCGACCGCCGTTCTTCGCGCACGACTTGGCGTTCCGGTTCGATGATTTCGTCCGTCAGGACCAGATTGGTCATGCGGTCGGCTTCCATTTCCATAACCATTTCCAGATGCGCGCGGGCGATGGTCTGGTGGTAGGCGGTGTAGTCATAGGATGTGAAGGCGTTTTCCTGCCCGCCATGGCGCGCGATCAGTTTCGAGAACTCGCCCGGTGCGCGGGTCTTGGTGCCCTTGAACATCAGATGTTCCAGAAAATGGGCGATCCCGGAATAGCCCGATTGCTCGTCCGCCGAGCCGACTTTGTACCAGACCATATGGGTGACGACGGGGGCCCGGTGGTTGGAAACCACCACGACCTGCATGCCGTTCTTCAGGGTAAAGGTCTCGGGACTGAACACCTTGGCCTGGGCCGTGCCGATGCCGATTGCCAGGATCAGGGCAAGGACGAGGGCCGGCAAGAACTGACCTGCAAACGGGCGGCGCGGCATGGTGGCCGGCTGGGGAGTCTGCTGATGGCAGGGAAAGGGGCGCTTGATCATGTCGGGAACAGGACCTCAACCAGGTTGCGGGCGGTCTGCGGACGGCTAGGGGGCGCGATCAACTGATAGTCGTTGACGTTGGTGCTGGCAATGGATTGTCGCTGTGATCACGGCCTTTTCATGGCACGTGTGCCGGATCAGGGCGCCTAGAAGCCCAGGATGCCTTTTTTGCGCGTCTCGCGCTTGATCTCGGGTGTCTTGCCTTCGTTGATGGGCTTGCCCAATGCCTGGGTTTCCAGAAGGCGGCGCTGTTCGGCCGCGGGATCGACCACGGTGCCCGGATATTCCTTGTCGTCAACCCAGAAAATCAGCTTGTCGATCAGACGGCGGTCCTCGACGGACAGGGTCAAGGTCTCCTCGTCGACGATCTTGCGGATGGACGGATCGGCATCGGTTGCTCCGGTCTTGTTCATCAAAGCGGTCAAACCGGGTGTGGTGCGGCCCAGGGGCTGGCTTTCAACCGGCCGGCGCAGCACGGCGGCCCGGGCCTGGTCGCGCGGGCTGTAGGTCTCAAGCTGCTCGCGTCCCGGCTCGGGCGGACGCAGGGCATAATCCGGCGGCAGCGACAGGGGCGGGCGCTTGTAGACGGCGAATTCGTCCGGCGCTTTCTTGCCGCCGGATATGGCGCGCTGCACGGTATCGCAGGCCCCCAGGCTGAGCGCCGCCGTCAGAATAAAGACGATGCCTGTCGCTTTTGCTGAAAACCGTTTCATGCCTGCCTGGCCTTGCTGTGTCTGGTTCATATCATGATTGGGTTGACCGCTTTTCCGGGACAAAGTCCCGGATGCGGGGCAGGGGACGCGTCCCTCACCAAGGTCTTCAATCTACGATGATTTGTCCCGATGAAACAAGGAATCAAGGACCAAAAGCACCGCACCCACGGTGATCGCGCTGTCGGCGACGTTGAAGGCGGGCCAATGGGCGTCGCCTGCGTGTAAATCGACGAAATCGACGACGGCGCCATGGATCAGGCGGTCGATGACATTGCCGATGGCCCCCCCCAGGATCAGACCGATACCCAGGCCGACGATTCGCTCCGTTCCTCGCCAAAGCCAGATCAAAAGGACGACCGAAATGGCGATGGCCAGACCGGATAGAATCCAGGGGCCATAGTCCGATGCCGTGTTGAATAGCCCGAAACTGACCCCCCGGTTCCATACCAGAACGACATTGGCGAAGGGCAGAACTTCGATCACCCGGGGCGGGTTCATGACATCCGTCAATATCCACCACTTGCTGAGCTGGTCCAGAACAATGACCAGGGCGGCAAGGCTCAGGCCCTGGCGGCGGATGGATGATTGAAGGTCGGCCAACAGGGCGAGGCCTATTCGGCGGCCAGGGGCGAATGGCGCACGGCATCGGCGCAGCGCGCGCAGACCGTGGGGTGATCGGCATCCTGGCCGACGTCTTCCAGAACCTTCCAGCAGCGTGCGCACTTCTCGCCCGTGGCCATCACCGGCACCACCGCCACACCCGGGGCTTCCGGAATGGTGAAGGCCCCATCGGGGGCCGGGGCGGTCGTGATTTCGCCCGACGAGGTGATGAAGATCTGCGGTAAGTCCAGATCTTGTAGGGCTGCGGCCTGTTCCGCCGTGACGTGCACGGTGACATGGGCCTGCAGGGACGAGCCCACGCGTTTTTCGGCGCGTTCCAGCTCCAGCGCCCCGGTGACGGCGCGCCGTACCTGGCGCACGGTGCGCCATTTGTTTTCCAGGGCTTCGTCGTTCCAGGCATCGGGGATATCGGGGAACTGGCGGCGGTGGACGCTGTTTACTGCGTCGGGTTGATCCAGTCGGGCTTGCCAGGCTTCTTCGGCGGTGAAGCACAGGAAGGGGGCGAGCCAGGCCGTCAGGCAGTTGAACAGTTCGTCCAGTACCGTGCGCGCGGCACGCCGTTCGACGGAATCGGCCCGGTCGCAGTACAGCGTGTCCTTGCGGATGTCGAAATAGAAGGCCGACAGATCGACCGCACAGAAATTGTGCAGTTCCGTGAACACGCCGTGGAATTCGAAACTGTCACAGGCCGTGCGCAGCATCTTGTCGAGCCGCCACAGGCGCGCCAGAACCCAGCGTTCCAATTCGGGCATGTCGGCGGTGTCCATGCGTTCGCCGGCGTTGAAACCGTCCAGATTGCCCAGCAGGTAGCGCAGGGTGTTGCGCAGGCGGCGATAGATGTCGGCATGGAACTTGACGATTTCCGGCCCGATGCGCAGGTCCTCGGAATAGTTCGAGCCCACGACCCAAAGGCGCAGGATGTCGGCGCCGTGTTGGTTGCACACATCTTGGGGGGCGGTGATGTTGCCCAGGGATTTGGACATTTTCTGCCCGTCTTCGGCCATGACGAAGCCGTGGGTCAGCACGGCGTCATAGGGGGCCCGGCCCCGGGTGCCGCAGGATTCCAGCAGGCTTGAATGGAACCAGCCACGATGCTGGTCCGTGCCTTCCAGATAAAGGGACGCCGGCCAGGTCAGATCGTCGCGCTGTTCCAGCACGAAGGAATGGGTCGAGCCGGAATCGAACCACACGTCCAGAATATCCGTGACCTGTTCGTAATCGTCGGCGTTGTAATCGTTGCCCAGGAAGCGTGAAGGATCCGATGCGTACCAGGCATCCGCGCCCTCGGCTTCGAAGGCATCGACGATGCGCGCGTTGACCGCGTCGTCGCGCAGCAGGTCGCCCGTTTCCTTGTGTACGAACACGGTGATCGGCACGCCCCAGGCACGCTGACGCGAAATCACCCAATCGGGGCGGTTTTCGATCATGGCATGCAGGCGGGCCTGCCCGGCGCCCGGCACGAACCGGGTATCGCCGATGGCGCCGATCGCCAGATCGCGCAGGGTGCTTGCGCCTGTTCCGCCGGGGGTGCCGAAATCCCGGTCCATGGCGATAAACCATTGCGGCGTGTTGCGGAAGATGACCGGCTTTTTCGATCGCCAGGAATGGGGGTATTGGTGTTTCAGGCGGCCGCGCGCGATCAGCTTGCCTTGCGTTGCCAGGGCGTCGATCAGCAGCTTGTTGGCGTCGCCCTTCTTGCCCTTGTCGGTGATGACCTGCCCGCCTTCGAAGCCGGGGGCTTCCGCCGTGAAGCGGCCGTCCGCATCGACCGTATAGGGAATGTGCGGATCGATCCCGCGTTCGGCCAGGAACTTGCCGGAACCGGTCCAGGCCTCGAAATCCTCGCGCCCGTGGCCGGGGGCGGTATGGACGAAACCGGTGCCCGTTTCGTCCGTGACATGGTCGCCGTCCAGCAACGGCACGTCGAAGGCATAGCCGCCGTGATCGCCGTGACCGCGTAGCGGATGGGCGCAGGTCAGGCGCGCAAGCGTTTCCGGAGAAACGTCGCCCCGCCGTTCGAACCCGTCGACCCGGGCCGATTTCATGACGTCGGCCGCCAGGGCGTCGGCCAGGATCAGCTTGTCGCCGGTCTTGGCCCAATTGTCTTCGGCCGCTTCGGTGATTTCATACAGGCCATATGCGATGCGCTTGGAAAAACAGATCGCTCGGTTGCCGGGAATGGTCCAGGGCGTGGTCGTCCAGATCACGACCGAAACATCCGCCAAGTCGTCGTCGCCCTTCGTTACCGGGAATTTGACCCAGATGGTGTCGGATTCATGGTCGTGGTATTCGACCTCGGCTTCGGCAAGCGCCGTCTTTTCCACCACCGACCACATGACCGGTTTGGAACCGCGGTACAGCAACCCGTTGTCCAGGAATTTCAAAAGTTCACGGGCGATCTGCGCTTCGGCCGCATAGGCCATGGTGGTGTAAGGCTTGTCCCAATCGCCGATGATCCCTAAGCGCTTGAACTCGTCGCGCTGCACGCCGATCCAGTGGTCGGCGAAATCGCGGCATTCACGGCGGAATTCGACCACCGGAACCTCGTCCTTGTCCTGGCCCTTGGCGCGGTACTGTTCTTCGATCTTCCATTCGATCGGCAGACCGTGGCAGTCCCAGCCGGGTACGTAATTGGCGTTCTTGCCCATCATCTGCTGGGCGCGCACGATCACGTCCTTCAAAATCTTGTTCAGGGCATGGCCGATGTGCAGGTTGCCGTTGGCATAAGGCGGGCCGTCGTGCAGGACGAAGGGCGGGCGCCCCTTGGCGTCTTCGCGCAACAGGTCGTACAGGCGCACGCGTTCCCAATTTTCAAGGATGCCCGGTTCCTTCTGGGCCAGGCCGGCCTTCATGGGAAAGTCGGTCTGGGGAAGGAATACGGTCGATTTGTAATCAACGGTCATTTTTCGTGTTTCGATACTGTTTGCCGGGCCAGGATTTCTTGCGCCTGGGCGCTGTCCGCGGCGATTTGTGCCTTTAATTGGTCGATGCCGTCAAACTTCTTTTCCGGACGCAGGAAATCGATCAATCCGATGCCCAGTCGTTTGCCGTACAGATCGCCGGTAAAATCGAACAAAAAAACCTCCAGCAGATCGGCCTCGCCGGCGAAGGTCGGGCGCTTGCCGAGATTGGCGACACCGTTGAATTCCCGGGATTTCCCGCCGTCGTCGACCCGCACCCGCACGGCGTAAACGCCCCGGGCGGGGCGCAGGTAGGTTCCCAATGCCAGGTTCGCCGTGGGAAAGCCGATGGTCCGGCCGCGCTGGTCGCCTTGGATGACGCGGCCTTCGATTTCGAACGGACGGCCCAGGATGCGGGCGGCTTCTTGCGGGTTTCCGGCGCGAAGGGCCTCGCGCACGCCGGTCGAGGAATAGGCGGTTTCGGTGCTGCCTCCGCCCGCGAAGGTCTGGGCGCGTACAGCCGTGAAATCGAACCCCAGCTTCTTGCCGAAAGCCAACAGCATCTCGCAATTGCCGCCGCGGCCCTTGCCGAACACAAAATCATAGCCGCAGACCACGTGGCGGGCGCCCAGCCCTTGGACCAGCACGGTTTCGATGAACGCTTCGGCGGTCAGGGACGAAAAGGCCTTATTGAACTGCTGCACGAAAATACTGTCCACGCCCTGCCCGAAAATCTGCCGCGCCTTGGCATGAAACGGTGTCAGGCGGAAGGGCGGGGTGTCGGGCGCGAAAAAGGCGCGGGGATGGGGTTCGAACGTCAACACGCCCCAGGGCCGGGCCGTGGCATGGGCGATGGCGCCGGCCTCGCCGATCACGGCGCGGTGGCCCAGATGCACGCCGTCAAAGTTGCCGATGGCGACCACGGCGCCCCGGGCATCGGCCGGAATGTTCTGATAGTGACGAAAAACCCGCATAACGCCGGTGAAAGTGCCCGTGGCCACGCGCCCGGTCAACCCTGGCTTATGGCGGGGATCAAGTGTTGCGCGACGGAACCATGATGGTGGCTTCGCCGTCGAGCACCACCTTGTCGCCGACCAGGCATTGGGTCTGGATCTTGACGAAGTTCTTGTCGTCGAATTTTTCCATGATCGTTGCCCGCGCCGTGACCGTATCGCCGGCCTTGACCGGGGCTTTGAATTTCAAGGACTGGCCCACGTAGATGCAGCCGGGACCCGGCATCTTGGTGCCGATCACGGTGGAAATGTAGCTTGCGGTCAGAAGACCGTGGGCGATGCAGCCTTCGAACATGGTTTCCGATGCGAATTCGTGGTTCAGGTGAACCGGATTGGTGTCGCCGGACACGCCCGCGAAAACAAGGATGTCGGATTCGGAAATGGTGCGCGAATATTCGTCGCTTTGACCGACTTCCAGATCTTCAAAATAAAAGCCGTGCAATTTGTCGACGGCGGTGACGGCGTGGGTGTCCATTTTTACGCGCTCCAATACATCGTTGGATTGGTTTTGTGCCGGGCACCGCCGATATCGCAGTGCAGCGATGTATTTTGCACCGCAATAAGCGGGGCGGCAAGGGAATGTTTTGCGGCCCCGGACGGCGCGTGTAGCATGCCGCGGAAAGGGAGATCGATCTTGCCGCCGAACAAACAATCCTGTTTTTCCGCCTTTCACTTGGCGGCCTGTCTGGTTTTCATCGTTATCGCCGGCCCTGTTCATGCCAAGGACGGCGGGCCGCCCTCCCTGGGCCTGCCGGTGCTGTGCGAGCCGGGGCGTACCTGCTGGCTGGTCAATCAGGTCGATCACGATGCCGGACCCGGCGTGAAGGATTACGCCTGCAACGTGCAAAGCTATAACGGCCACACGGGCGTCGATATCGCGATCCGCGACTATTCCAAGATGGAAGACGGCATTCCCGTGGTCGCGGCGGCGGCGGGCACGGTGCTGCGTCTGCGCGACGGCATGCTGGACGGTGATATCTCCCAGGCCGGGCACGAGGTCGTGAAAGGCCGAGGATGCGGAAATTCGGTCGCGGTCGGCCACGGCGGCGGGTGGGAAACCTATTACTGCCACCTGCGGCGCGGCTCGCTGACCGTCAGGCGGGGCCAGCGGGTGGAAAAAGGCGACAAGCTGGGGTTCGTCGGGTCTTCCGGCTTGGCCGAATTTCCCCATGTCCATTTGGGCGTGCGTAAGGACGGCAAGGTGATTGATCCCTTTGTGGGTCTGGAACGCCGTGTCGATTGCCGGCTCGGACCTTCGCCGTTGTGGGATTCCCGCACGTTGAGCAAATTGAAAGGTACGGCGACGGCTTTGTACGATGCGGGCTTCGCTCCGGCCGAGGTCAACGCCATCGCGCTGCGGCGCGGGTTCTACCGCGATACGCGCCTGTCCGACAAATCGCCCATCCTGGCGTTCTGGGTCGATGCCTTCTGGCTGGAAAAAGGCGACCGCCTGACCCTGACGCTGACCGGTCCGGGCGGTCGCAAGGTCGCGGACAAGACCTTTACCCAGAAAAAGACCCAGGCCCGGGTCATGCGCTTCATCGGCAAGCGCAAGACCGTCGATTGGCATCATGGGACCTATCAGGGTATCGCGGTGCTGGAACGCACGGACGACAAAGGGGCGACGGAAACCTTCCGCATCGAACGCAGCTTGAACATCGAATAAACGGGCAGGTCGTGCAGGATAAGGTGCGGCGTCAGGTCATGGAGGGACGGCGCGACACCAGTTTCGGCGTTGCCCGCAACGCCCGGCGCAGGCCTTGGGTGCGGGTCTGAACTTCGCGCTGGACCCGGGCGGTCGCCGTTTCGGCGGCGTCGGGCACGAAATCCTCGTCGGGGAACAGGTCGGCGGCGCGGTGTTTGTCTTCTTCCAGCTGTTCCTGGCGCTTGGCGATCAGATTCAAGGTCCGGGTCACCAGGGGGTGGCGGTCCGGGCGCTTGCGCGATTTGCGCATATGCTCCTTGGCGATCGCCTTCACCATGTCGACGATGGTCTGATAGCGATGGTTGGCTTCGCACCAGCGCGCATAGGCCGCCACCGTCCAGGGGTTGGCCGGTAGAGGTTTCAGTCCCCGTTTTTGGCACCAGTCGACGAAGAACGTCCAGGCCGTCATGTGGTTCAATCGAGGCATGTATCGTCGTTTGCTGTTGAGATTTTTACCATTTTATCCGCCGGACGCCTTGACCCGGGCGGAAATTCCACTATTCAAACCGGTCGGGAGTCAACATCCGATTAAATTATGGAGAAAATTTGGCCATGGGTGAATACCGAATTGCAGCCATCGGTGGGGACGGCATCGGGCCGGAAGTCGTCGAAGCCGGTGTCGAAGTGCTGAATGCGGTCGCCGAACGCGATGGCGGGTTCACTCTGAACGTCGAAACGTTCGACTGGGGCGGGGACTATTACCGCAAGCACGGCGTGATGATGCCGGAAGACGGGGTCGAAACGCTGAAGCCGTTCGATGCCATCTATTTCGGTTCCGCCGGCGACCCCGATATTCCCGATCACATCACCCTGTGGGGCCTGCGCCTGAAGATCTGCCAGACCCTGGATCAATACGCCAACGTGCGGCCGTCCAAGCTGCTGCCGGGTATCGACGGGCCCCTGAAGGACGTCAAGCCGGGCGATCTGGACTGGGTCATCGTGCGGGAAAATTCCGAAGGCGAATACGCCGGGGTCGGCGGGCGCGTGCATACGGGCCTTGCGGAAGAAGTCGGCATGGACGTTGCCGTGTTCACTCGGGCGGGGGTCGAACGCATCCAGCGCTTCGCCCTGGAACTGGCGCGTTCGCGCCCGCGCAAGAAATTGACCCTGGTCACCAAATCCAACGCGCAGCGCCACGGGATGGTGTTTTGGGACGACGTGTTCGAACAGGTCCGCAAGGATTTCCCCGATGTGGAAACGGACAAGATGCTGGTCGATGCCATGACCACGCGCATGGTGTTGAAGCCGGAAACCCTGGACACCATCGTCGCCACCAACCTGCATGCTGACGTGCTGTCGGATTTGGCGGCGGCGCTGACGGGCTCGCTCGGCATTGCCCCCACGGCCAACCTGCGCCCGGAGCGGGATTTCCCGTCCATGTTCGAGCCGATCCACGGTTCCGCCTTCGACATCATCGGCAAGGGAGTGGCCAATCCGATCGGCTGTTTCTGGTCCGGCGTGATGCTGCTGGAACACCTGGGCGAGACCGCTGCCGCCCAGCGCCTGATGACGGCGGTCGAACGGGTCACGGGATCGCGCGAGGCCGTATCCCCCGACCTGGGCGGCAATGCCACCACGAGCCAGGTCACAGATGCGGTACTGGCCGCGGTCAGGGGCGCCAATGACTGACATCACCGTTGAATTCCGACGCTCCGGCGTGACCGGTACCTGGGACGGTTCGCACGAGAACATTCTCGAACTTGCGGAAAGCCTGGACTTGGTGCTGGCCTATAGCTGCCGGTCGGGCATCTGCACGACCTGCCAATGTGCCAAGATCGCGGGTGAAATCGAATATACTGACGACGGCGTGTTCGAACCCGATGCCGAAAACGAAATTTTGATTTGCTGTTCCGTGCCGAAAACACCCTTGGTGCTGGACATCTGACAACGAAGGGGAAACGGAAAACCATGCAACTCTCAGAAATCGCACGCCTACAGCAATATCTGCGCGCCGCGTTCGACAACAACCGGTTCATCGTCAAGGCGCCGAAAAAGGAAGGCCAGCCGGTCGAGGTCTATCTCGGCGAAGCCTTTGTCGGCGTGCTGCACCGGGACGAGGACGAAGGTGAAGTGTCCTACGCCCTGCAGATCGCCATCCTGGAAGAAGACCTTCCCCAGGACTAGGCCGTCCGCATTGCCGCCAGGCCGTGCCCGGCGGTGATTTCACGCATTGGCAGGCGCGCCGTTTCGGCGTAGCGTCGAGGAAACGACCCCACCGGCGGGAGCCCTCGATATGCCCAGTGACGACAGAGACATCGGCCGTGCGCGCATGGAAATGCAGGCCATGCTGCGCGACATCAACCGCGAAACCATCCACGATCTGGTGCCCAACCTGTCCGGGGCCGAACTGACGCCTTATTTCAAACTGGTGGCCAAGGCGCGCGGGCTGTACATCAAACGCCTGATCGAACTGGCCGACGGCACCGATCACCTGCCGTCCGACGATCAGGTGCGCGAACTGAACCTGCTGCGCCGGTCCTATGACGAATTGATCCATGGTGCCCAGATGATCGAAACCGCGATCGAACGCGGTTATATCGACGTCGATAAAAAATAGGCGGCGGGACGGGGGTTATTCCGCGACCGGCAGCGCCGTGCGGTAAACCACCTGCTTCAGGGAAAAACTGGATTTGATGGAGGCGACGCCCGTGACGCGCGTGAGCCTATCCATCAGAAACCGCTCGTAAGCGGCAAGGTCCGACGTGACGACGCGCAAAAGATAATCCGCGTCGCCGGTCATCAGATAGCATTCCATGACCTCGGGCCAGGATCGGATCGCGGCTTCGAATTCCTCCAATGCCTTTTCCACCTGACGTTCCAGGGTCACGCTGATAAAGATCGACACGGGCAGGCCCACGGCCTGCTGATCGACCAGGGTGACGTAGTCGCGGATCACGCCCGCATCTTCCAGCCGCTTGACCCGGCGCAGACAGGGCGACGCCGACAGGCCGACCGCGTCGGCCAGGTCCACGTTGCGCATGCGGGCGTTGGCCTGCATGGCTTTCAGGATGCGGCGGTCGATGGCGTCCAATGTCGTGTGATCGGGAATGTCAGGCATTTTTCACCAAAATATATCGGGAAAATAAAAATTAATTGCGTAAATATCTCATTCTGCGCCGCAACTCGCAACCAAATAGCGGGGAATTTGGCGTAGAATTGCGCCAACAATGTGAAAATGCGGTTCCGATGCATCCCTTGGAGACACCGGCCGCCCTTCCCGGAGACGTCCATGGCCCCCCTCGACACGCCCAACCATCTGATGATCGAACCCAACCCCGGTGCCGCCCCCGATGCGGAAACCCTGGTGCACCTGACGGATCTGCAGAAACGGATTCTGTGGCTCGCGACCTGGACCATCCATAACGCCAACCACCTGCGTGCCAAGGGCGAGGTCAAGGTCGGCGGCCATCAGGCCTCCTGTGCGTCTTCGGCGGCGCTGATGACGGCGCTGTATTTTCATGCCCTGCGTCCGCAGGACCGGGTTGCGGTCAAACCCCATGCCAGCCCCGTGTTCCACGCGATCCAGTATCTGACGGGCAATCAGAGCCGGGAAAACCTTGAAAATTTCCGCGGCCTGGGCGGCGCGCAAAGCTATCCGTCGCGCACCAAGGATGCGGACGACGTGGATTTCTCAACCGGTTCCGTCGGGCTGGGCCCGGCCATGGCGATGTTCGCCTCCCTGACCCAGGACTACACCCGCCGCCATTTCGAAAGCCTGCGCGACCGCGATGCCGGGCGCATGATCGCCCTGGTCGGCGATGCGGAAATGGACGAAGGCAATATGTACGAAGCCATTCTGGAAGGCTGGAAACATAACCTTCGGAATTGCTGGTGGATCATCGACTACAACCGCCAAAGCCTGGACGGCGTGGTCAACGACAAGCTGTTCCGCCTGATCGACCGCCTGTTCCGCGCCGCCGGCTGGCGTGTCGTCGTCATGAAGTACGGCAAACTGATGATGGAGGCCTTCAAGCGCCCGGGCGGCAAGGTCTTGAAGAAATGGATCAACGACTGCCCCAACGACATGTACGCGGCCCTGACCTTCCAGGGGGGGGCTGCTTGGCGCGATCATCTGACCGCCGATATCGGCAACGCGCCCGGCGTGCCGGAATTGCTGGCGTCTCACACGGATGATGAACTGCAGGACCTGATGTCCAACCTGGGCGGACATTGTCTGGAAACCATCTGCGAGGCCTTCAAATCCGCCGATGACGACGTGCCGACCTGTTTCCTGGCTTATACCATCAAGGGCTGGGGCCTGCCGCTGGCCGGCCATAAGGACAACCACGCGGGCATTCTGACGCCGGATCAGCTGAAGGGGTTTCAGAAAGATTTGGGCATTGCCGAAGGCCAGGAATGGGAGCCCTTCGCCGGCATGGAAGACCGAGCCGAGGAACTGAGCGATTTTATCCGCTCGACCCCCTTCATGGCTGAGGGCGGCAAACCCCGGCGCCATGCGGCCAAGACCGTCGCCGTGCCTGAAAAGCTGGCGCAAACGGGCACCGGCAAGGCATCGACCCAGGAATCCTTCGGTAAGATTTTGTTCGAAATGGCGGCCATGGACCATGAGTTCGCCGACCGTATCGTCACCACCTCGCCGGATGTCACGGTGTCGACCAACCTGGGGCCCTGGGTCAACCGGCGCGGCATCTTCGCCATGGAGGAAAAGGAAGACACCTTCCGCAAGGTCAACGTGCCCTCGGTCCAGAAATGGGGGGCCAACGACGAAGGCCAGCATTTGGAATTGGGTATCGCCGAAAACAACCTGTTCCTGGCGCTCTCGGCCTTGGGGCTCAGCCATTCCCTGTTCGGCGAACGCCTGCTGCCCATCGGCACGCTGTACGATCCGTTCATCCAACGCGGCCTGGATGCCCTCAATTACGCCTGTTATCAGGACGCGCGCTTCATGGTGGTGGCCACGCCCTCGGGAGTTACGCTGGCGCCCGAAGGCGGCGCTCACCAGTCCATCGCCACGCCGATGATCGGCATGGGCCAGCCGGGCCTGGCCTATTTCGAACCGACCTACGCGGACGAGCTCGAAGCCGTCATGCGTTGGGGCTTCGGCCATATGCAGGCAGAGGACGGCGGTTCGGTCTATCTGCGCCTGTCAACCCGCCCGCTGGAACAGATCGAGCGCAAAATGACCAAAGCCCTGGCCGATCAGGTCATTCAGGGGGCTTATTGGCTGAAAGAACCCGTGTCACCGGCGGCGGGGGCGATCATCTATACGGGTGCTTTGGTGCCGGAAGCCATGGCGGCGGCGGAAAAGCTTTCCGGGAAAAACGGGCCCGGTGTGCTTGCCGTGACCTCGCCCGACCGGCTGTATTCCGACTGGCGCGCCAAGGGCGGGAAAAGTCATGCGGCCAAGCTGCTGGGCGCGGTCAAGCCGGGGGGCAAGCTGGTCACCGTGATCGACGGCCATCCGGCGACGCTCAGTTGGCTGGGCGGCGTTCAGGGCCACCGGGTGAGCGCACTCGGGGTCGAGGACTTCGGCCAATGCGGCACGGTCCAGGATCTCTATCGGAAATACGGATTGGATGCCGAGGCCATCACCGCAGCTTATGCGGATTAAAGCCTAGCTGCAGCGCAGGCGCACACCGGAACCGTATCCGCGGTCTTCCCAGCGCGGGCGGATGTAAAGCGTCACGCCGGCGGGATACTTGGCGGCCTTCAGGTAGCGTACGGTCGCGGTCTGGTTGATGGCGAAACGCATTTCCCGCTTGTGCAGGACCTGTTCGCCGTCATGGGTCATGACCATCAAGGCGCCGGTTTTCGGCCACATGTTGCCACGGTTTTTCAACCGGAACACGGCAGCACCCCCTTCGCAGCGGGCATCGATCAGCATGTCCAGACGCGGTGCGCGGGCCTGGGCCAGTTCCGTTTCAGCGGCAATACCCGGCTGAGCGGCGAAAACAACGGCCAGAACGGCGATGGCGAAAGCTGTGTTGCGAACGATGGTTTTCATGGTCTTGATCCCTTTGAACGGCTCACGTTCTGTGAAAATCGACCGGGATATCCGATCCCGGTGCCCCTTTATGAGACCTCGGGCTGGACCATGGATGGCGCCAACCTGACTGGCGCCTGACCCAACCTGACAGCGATAAACCTGGACCCTTTCGCCAATCCGAATATTCTGTGCGCCATGAACGAACGCATTCTTTTGGTTGAAGACGACGTCCTGGTCAGCGGGCTGTTGAGCGCGCATCTGGGCGGCGATGGGCATGACGTGGAGGCCGTGGAAACGGCGGAAGCCGCCCTTGCGGCGATGGAAGCCCGCCCGCCCGATCTGATCATCACGGACCTGGGCCTGCCGGACGAAGACGGCCTGACCCTGATCCGCAAGATTCGTACGCGCTCCAACGTGCCGATCATCGTGCTCAGTGCACGGACCACGACCGAACACCGTGTGGCGGCGCTGGAACTGGGGGCGGATGATTATGTGACCAAGGGGGTCGACCCGGCGGAGCTGAACTTGCGGGTCCGCAACACCCTGGCCCGGGCCAAATCGGCCACGGTCGGCAGCGTTTCACATGCCGGGGCCGCGTCGGCCAAAGGGGCGGGAAAGGTGTCCCGGTTCTCCGGCTGGACCGTCGACCTGGATGGCTTCACGGTGACAAATCCTGACGGCGAAGACGTCGACTTCACCAAATCGGAATTCCTGGTTCTGGCGGCCCTGGCACGGCATCCGGGCCGGGTGGTCGGCCGCGATACCCTGCTGGATGCGGTCAGTGGCTTCGACGACGCCCCTCTGGACCGCACCATCGATACCTATATCTCGCGCCTGCGCCGCAAGATCGAACCCGACCCCAAACGTCCGGCCATCATCCTGACGATGAAAGGGGTGGGCTATAAGGTCGTGGAATAATTTAGGCGGCCAAGGGGTGATTTCGCGGTTTGCCTTGCCCGAAGTTGGGTGATAGAAAAGCGCCCCTGCCGACGGCCAATGCGGCCCCCGGCAGGCAAGTGTGCGGGCGTGGCGGAATTGGTAGACGCGCTGGATTCAAAATCCAGTTCTGGTGACAGAGTGGGAGTTCGATTCTCCCCGCCCGCACCATCTTTTCCTTTGAAATGTCGTGAAGGTTGTCAGGCGCCGCCTTTGTCAGGCAGAGGGATGCCGTTCGTCCACCAACGTCAGCCGCCACATCTCTCGCTCATATTTTTGATAATCGAAGCCGGTTCCCGCATGGATCGTCGAGCGGTTGTCCCACACCACGACATCGCCCGGTTGCCACTGCCATTTCACGGTGAACTCAGGTCCCGTGACGGTGGGCAGCATGTCGCGCCAGATCATCACGCTGTCGTCTTCCACGCCTTCCAGATCCCATTTGTCCAGGTCGGCCGGGTCGACTTCCTGCCCCTTGGGCACGATGGCGCAGGTCGAACTGTTAAGGCCGTAAAGCGACGGCCGGCCTGTGACCGGATGGTTCAGGACGATGGGTACCCGGTTGGGCGGGTTTTCCTTGCGCTGTTCCGGGGTCAGCACCGGATAGTGCGGCGAGTAGCTGTTGATCTTCTTGTCGTGATGGGCAAGGGAGCAGACGGCTTCGAGCCCGTCCAGCTTTTGCCGGTCTTCCGGCGGCAGGGCGGCATAGGCGCCCTGCATATTGGCGAATAGGGTTTCGGCTCCTTCCGGCGGCGCCTTGCGGCAATGAAAGACGGAGCCCACCGGCGGCCTGGCGCGGAAGGTGGAATCCGTATGCCACACGGGCCTGCGGGTTTCCGGGTTGTAGCGGATATCGGCGTCGCTGGTCAGCTGCGGCACCTGCAGCAATTGCGCGACGATCTTGCCGTCCTCGTTTTTAACGTTGCCGATGCGCAGGATGGGAAAGCCCGCGACGGACTTGTCCTCCCGCGCCGTCTGGATTTTGTCCTCGATGACGCCGAACACTTCCGACCAGCGCACAAGCTGTTCGGGCAGCAGGCCAGCGAGTTTTTCGCCGCGGACGCCGAGCAGCCCGCCGTGTTCCAGCCATAGGCCGTGCGCCCAAGACTGAAAATCCGGATCGGCAAGGTCGTCCGGCGTTACCTGATCGATCGATATTCCGAAATCGCCGTTCATCGGCGTGGTTGGATGTTTCATGTAAATGTGATCCTCCGCTGGATGCCCCCGATTGAAGGATAATCCGCCCCCGGCCAAAAACAAGAGTAGACGGTGCGGGGTGTCGCGCTTTTCGGCCCGCATTCCGTGTTGAGACCGGCCACGCAAGCGTTGTCAGCGCCCCCGTGCGCCTGATAGAAGCGCCGCACCCATCAATCGAACGGGACGGGCCGTCTGACATGCTGCGCCGCCTTTACGACCGGACCATGGCCCTTGCGGCCCATCGCCATGCCAAGGGATGGCTGGCCGGTGTCAGTTTCATCGAAAGCTCGGTTTTTCCCATCCCGCCCGATGTCATGCTCGTTCCCATGGTTCTGGCCGACCGGGCCCGGGCTTGGCGCTATGCCTTCATCTGTACCGTTGCATCGGTTCTGGGCGGTGTTCTGGGATACGCCATCGGCGCCTATCTGTTCGACCAGGTGGGGCAGCCCATGCTGGAATTCTACGGCTACGCGGCCAAGTTCGATCATTTCCGCGAAACCTATGCGGAATGGGGGGCCTGGGCCGTGTTCATCGCCGGGGTCACGCCCTTTCCCTACAAGGTCATCACCATCCTGTCGGGGGTGGCATCGCTCGACATCTGGGTGTTCTGCATCGCCTCCGTACTGGCACGGGGGCTGCGGTTTTACGTGGTGACCGCATTGCTGTGGTATTTCGGTGAGCCGATCCGCGCCGTGATCGAAAAGCGCTTGGGCTTGCTGTTCACGATTTTTTGTATCCTGCTGGTTGGCGGGTTCGTTCTTTTGAAGTTCGTGATATAGCTTTTCGCCATGTTGGCGATATTGAACGATCCCAAGGCTCAAAGCTGGTTCCCGGCGGTTCTGTTCGCGGCTGCCACGGGGGCGCTGGGCTTGGCGCTTTATGCCCAGTTCGTCCAGGGGCTGGAGCCCTGTAATCTGTGCCTCTACCAACGTGTTCCCTATGCCGTGATCGGCCTGTTCGCGGGGGCGGCTTTGGTCCGCCCCAATGCAAAGGTGCTGCGCGCCCTTGTCTGGCTGGCTACGGTGGCTTTCGTGATCGGGGCCGGCATCGCCGTTTATCATGTGGGGGTGGAACAGCATTGGTGGGCTTCCGCCGTCTGCGGTGGTGCTGTCTCCGACGTGGGATCGACCGTGGATCTACTGGCGGGGCTATCGGCGGCGCCGGAAAAATCCTGCGATTCCGTGGACTGGGCCTTTCTCGGCATCTCCATGGCGACCTATAATGCGGCTTTCTCCGCCGTCATGGCCGTGCTGTGCGGCATTGCCGGCCGACGTCTGAAGACGGCATGACGGGTTGATGCCGAAAGGACCGACAAAGGACACCATGGCGACCGACGCCCCCCAGAAACCCCGGCGCATGCCGGGAGATTTGTCCAAAAAGGACATGGTCGAACGCATGCTGCGCGTCGATCACGCGGGCGAATACGGCGCCGTGCGCATCTACCAGGGGCAGTTGGCCGTCCTTGGCGACAACGCGGCCAGCGCGGCCGAGATCAAACATATGGCGGAACAGGAAGAAGTCCATCTTGCGACCTTCAACGAATTGGTCGCCGACCGCCGGGTGCGGCCGACGGCGCTGTTGCCGCTGTGGCATCTGGCGGGCTTTGCCTTGGGGGCCGGCACGGCCCTGATGGGCGAAAAGGCGGCCCATGCCTGCACCGTCGCGGTCGAAGAAGCCATCGACGAACACTACGCCGATCAGATCGAACGCCTGGAAGGCGAGGGCGAGGACGATCTGCGCGATACCTTCGAGAAATTCCGCCAGGAAGAACTGGAACATCACGACAAGGCGCTTGAACTGGGCGCCGAGGAAACGCCGGGTTACGAACTGTTGAAGGGCGCCATCAAGCGGGGCTCCAAGCTGGCCATCTGGCTGTCGGAGCGCGTCTGACGCCTGTTCCCCGTAATTCCGATCAATTCCCTACCCAAGAAGAAACCAAAGGATACAGACAATGAAGGCAGTGGTATTTCCGGGCGACCGTAAGGTCGACATCATGGATTTCCCCGACCCCCATCCGGGCCCGGGCGAGGTCGTTCTGCAGATCAAGGCATCGGGCATGTGCGGCAGCGATCTGAAGTACTACATCAACCCGCCGGGCACACCGACCTTGGGTCTGGGTGAGCGCAAGGGCCCGATCATCGCCGGACACGAGCCTTGCGGCGTGGTGGTCGAGGTCGGCGAAGGTGTGCCGGAAAATCAGGCCCGTGTCGGCGACCGCGTCATGGATCACCACTACCACGGCTGCGGCGCATGCAAGCATTGCCGCACGGGTTGGTCGCAGATGTGCATCGACGGGACCATCGTCTACGGAGCGACCGGCCATGGAGCCCATGCGGAATATATGAAGGTTCCCGCCCATACATTGGTCAAGCTGCCGGATGAACTCAGCTTCAAGACCGGGGCCGCCATTTCCTGCGGCACGGGCACGGCCTATGGTGCGCTGAAGCGCCTGGACCTGGCGGGCGACGAGACGATCGCGATCTTCGGCCAGGGCCCCGTGGGGTTGAGCGCCACACAACTGTCCAAGGCCATGGGGGCCAGGGTGATCGCGCTGGATATCAGCGAAGAACGCCGCAAGCTGGCCCTGGATTTCGGCGCCGATGAGGTCATCGACCCGACGGCCCACAACGATGTGGTTTCGGCCATCCGTGATCTGACGGGCGGTGAGGGCGCGCAGAAGTCGCTTGATTGTTCTTCCAACCCGGATGCCCGGGCGGCCGCCGTCCGGTGTCTGCGGGCCTGGGGTGTGGCGTGTTTCGTCGGCGAAGGCGGTCAGGTGACGTTGGACGTCAGCCAGGACATCCTGCGCCGGCAGGTTTCCATCGTCGGGTCCTGGACGTTTTCGAAGAACGGTCAGGCCGATTGTGCGGCTTTCGTCGCCGAACGGAAAATCGACGTCGATGCCTTGTTCACGGATGTCTATTCATTGGATCAGGCGGACGAGGCCTATAAAAAATTCGTGACCCGGACCACGGGCAAGGGCGTGTTCGTGATGGACTGACGCAGAGCCCCCGAACCTGGCGCCTGAATTCATGGTGGCGATTTGCGCGAATTCAGGACGCCGGATCGGGATCGTCGTCCGGTTCGAACGGCCCGCGGCGCAGGGCTTTTATCACGCCGTGTAATGACCGCACTTCCTGTTCGGTCATGCGCGCACGGCCGAACAGGTTGCGCAGGTTGCGGATCATCACGGGAACCCGTTCCGGCGGGTGCAGGAAGCCGCAGGTTTTCAGTTCCCGTTCCAGGTGTTCGAAGAAATAGAGCAGTTCCTTGCGTTCGGCCGGACGGGTGATCTTGGGCATAGTCAATTCTTCGTCGGGCACATCGATCCCGGCCAGGCGCCATTCATAGCTGGCGAGGAACACCGCCTGCGCCAGGTTGAGGGACGAAAAACCCGGGTTCAGCGGCGCGTTCAGGATGGCGTCGGCCAGGACCACGTCTTCGTTGTTCAGCCCCTTGGCTTCCTTGCCGAACAGGATGCCCGTGCGGGCCCCGCTTTGCGTGTATGCATCGCGGATTTCCCGCGCCGCGTGGCGCGGTGTCAGCACACGCTTGGTCATGTCGCGGGACCGTGCCGTGGTCGCGATCACCAGATTTAAATCGGCGACGGCATCGGCCGTGCTTTCGAACACCTTGGCGCCGTCGATCACCACATCGGCGCCGGACGCCGCCGCGCGTGCGGGCTCGCTCGGCCAGCCGTCGCGGGGGCTGACCAGGCGCATTTCCGTCAGCCCGCAGTTCAGCATGGCGCGGGCGGCCATGCCGATGTTTTCGCCCAGCTGCGGTTCGACCAGGACGACCACGGGTGCTCCCGTGGTGTCGATCACGTCGTCCAAGCCGCGGCCCTGGGTCTTGTCCGTTCCCGCCATGACCAATCCCTCAGCCCGCCTTGGGCGTGACGCCGTCACGGTACAGCATGTAGACCAGGGCATCGTGCAGGGCGTTATAGGATGCATCGATGATGTTGGTGGACACGCCGACGGTCGACCAGTTGTCCTGCCCTTCGGCGGCACTTTCGATCATCACGCGGGTGACCGCGCGGGTGCCGTCGCCGGGGGTCAAAATACGCACTTTGTAGTCGACCAGTTTCAGGGCCTCCAGGTTCGGGTAGGCGGGGATCAGGACCTTGCGCATGGCGGCGTCCAGGGCGTTGACCGGGCCGTTGCCTTCGGCCACGGTCATGAACGGCTCACCGGCCACGGACAGCTTCACCGTGGCTTCGGAAATGGTCACCACTTCGTTTCGCGCGTTCCAGCGCCGTTCATCCAGCACACGGAAACTCGACAGTCGGAAATATTCCGGCACGCCGTCCAAGGCGTCGCGGGCCAGCAATTCGAAGCTCGCTTCGGCCCCGTCATAGGCATACCCGTCGAATTCCCGTTCCTTCACCAGATCGACCAGACGGGCGACCTTGGCGTCCTTGGGGTCGATGTCGATGCCGATTTCGCGGAACCGGGCCAGGATGTTGGACCGCCCGGCCTGGTCCGACACCACGATATGGCGGCGGTTGCCGACCAGGGGCGGGTCGATGTGTTCGTAGGTGCGGGGGTCTTTTTCGACCGCCGATACGTGCAGACCGCCCTTATGAGCAAACGCACTTTCGCCCACATAGGGGGCGTGGCGGTTCGACGGGCGGTTCAGATGTTCGTCCAAAAAGCGCGAGATATGGCTCAGTTGTGTCAGGCCGTCCGCATCGATCCCCGTTTCGAACCCCATTTTCAACATCAGGGACGGGATGATGGCGATCAAATCCGCGTTGCCGCAGCGTTCGCCCAACCCGTTCAGCGTGCCCTGAACCTGACGGGCGCCGGCGCGCACGGCGGCCAGGGAATTTGCGATGGCGTTGCCCGTGTCGTTATGGGCGTGAATGCCGATCTTCGATCCTGGAATTTCCGTGCAGACTTCAGTGACGATCTCCGCGACCTCGTGGGGCAAGGTGCCGCCGTTGGTGTCGCACAGCACCATCCACCTGGCGCCCGCTTGTTCGGCCGCCTTCAGACAGGCCATGGCGAAATCCTTGTCCGATTTGAAGCCGTCGAAGAAATGTTCGGCGTCGAACATGGCTTCGTCCTTGCGGGCGGCGGCCAGTTCGACGGAATCCCGGATCATGGCGATGTTTTCTTCCTTCGAGATGCCAAGCGCCACGTCAACGTGGAAGTCCCAGGACTTGCCGACCATGCACATGGCCGATGCCTTGCTGGACAGCAGCGGAGCCAGGCCCGGGTCGTTCTCGGCGCTGCGCCCGGGCCGCCGGGTCATACCGAAGGCCGTCAGTTTGGCCCGGTTCAAGGTGGGTGGGGCAGCGAAAAAGGCATCGTCCGTCGGGTTGGCCCCGGGCCATCCGCCTTCGATGTAATCGATGCCCAGCTTGTCCAACTCGCGGGCGATCGCGGCCTTGTCGACGGGGTTGAAATCGACGCCCTGGGTCTGGGCGCCGTCGCGCAGCGTGGTGTCGAACAGGTAAACGCGATTGTCCGTCATGTGGTGATGTCTCTCAAATTACAGCCGGCGCCCGATGGTGGCCGCGAAGGTCGCGGGAGAATGCCCAAAGCAGCGGTAATTCTCAAGGATTCCCGCAGATGTGGGCCGATATCCAATTCTCATCACTAACTAAAGGCTAATTGGAAAATACGATCGGGTTTATTATGCTATGTAGGTGAATTCGTTAAGAAATGTCGAGGGTACAGACAGAACACCGTCGGGGCGCTCGGAGATCGCAGGAATCGGGGTGAGGCAAGGAAAGGGAGCGGCGTGGTTTCAACTTCCGCACCGGTTACGAGCAAGGATATGGCATCGGACCCAACGCCGGAGTATCTGGACCTGAAAGGCCGCGCCGCGGATTCAAACCTTGATCCCGAAACCCTGCTTGCGACGGATTATCTAAACCATTTCAACGAGATCGTCATGCTCTTGGAAATGGTGCCCGACATGCCCGAGATCATGGAAGAAGTGAAGGCCTGGCAGCCCAAGGGCTATATCGATCATTTTCGTGACAGCACCATCGCTGACCGGGAACTGGCCATGGAGGCCTATGCCCACGTGCTGCCGGTTTATTTGGAGCCGTTCGAGCATACTGTTGCGCAGTTGGACAATGTGATCGTGACAAGCGTTCAGCTTTTGGAACGGTATATCGAACAGGGTGACGAAAGCATGTTGCGCGAACAGGCAACCGTCATGTCGCGCATGATCCAGCGCCTGCTGGATACGGCTTCGGGTATCATTCATGGCGCGACCAAGACCATGGATCAGGCAGAGATCGACACCATCATCGCGACGTAGCGATTGGTGGAGCGCCGTGACGGCGGTCCTTCGGAAAATCAGATGTGTCTGTATCGGCTATTCGCCCGCGGCGGGCGGGGTTTTGGCGAATGCGTTTGAGCCGGCACGTGCCAGTCCCATGAATTTTTCGTTTTCGACAGGCGGGCTGAATAGATACCCTTGGCCGACCTGACAACCCAGCGCATGCAGGAAGCCGACCTGATTTTCCGTCTCGATGCCTTCGGCGACGATCCGCAGGTTCAGGTTTTGCGCCATCGAGATAATGGCCCGCGCCACGGCAGAGGCATCGCGGTCGTCGGGCAGGCCGGTCACGAAGGAGCGATCGACCTTCAGGTTGTCGAGCGGGAAGCGGGTCAGATAGCTGAGCGAGGAATAACCCGTTCCGAAATCGTCCATCGACACGTTGACGCCCATGTCCTTGATGACGTTGAGAATGCGGATGGTTTCCTCGGCGTTGGACACCAGCATGCTTTCCGTCAGTTCCACATCCAGAAGATGCGGATCAAGGCCGTATTCGTTGAGGGTATCCCGAATTTCGCCGGCAAGATCACCGTGCAGGAACTGCATGGCCGACAGGTTCACGGCGATATGGCAGTTGACCAATCCTTCTTTGTGCCAAGCCGCCGCCGTCTTGCAGGCCTCGCGCAGGACCCAACTGCCGATGGCGACGATCAGGCCCGTTTCCTCGGCGACGGGAATGAACTCGACCGGCGAAACCTTGCCCAGGTTGGCATTATCCCAGCGCAGCAGCGCTTCAGCACCCAAGATTCGGCGGGTTTGAAGGTCCACCTTGGGCTGATAGACCAATTCGAACTCGTCGTTTTCCAATGCCCGGCGCAGGCCGCTTTCAACTTCGATCCGCCGCCTGGCGTCTTCGGACAGACGTTCCGTATAGAATTGGAAGTTGGCACGCCCCTGCTTCTTGGCGAAATGGGCCGCCGTATCGACGTTGCGCATCAATTCGACCAGGGAATTCGCATTCTTCGGATACACGACGACGCCGATGCTGCACGATGTAAAGACCTCGCGGCCATCGACCTTGAACGGCTGTGACAGGCTTTTCAGAACATCCTTGGCGACCTTGGCCGCGCGGGCTTCGTCGTCCATGCCTTCCAGGATGACCATGAACTCATCCCCGGACAGATGGGCCACCGTATCCTGGCCGCGCACACAGCCGCATACCCGCTGGCCCGCCAATTGAATGATGCGGTCGCCGATCAGGTGCCCCAGGGCGTCGTTGATGGTCTTGAAATTGTCCAGATCCAAAAACAACACGGCAAAGCCGACACCGCAACTGTCGGCCTGTTCGATGGCTTCTTCCAGGCGTTCGGTGAACAGGTTGCGGTTGGGCAGGCGTGTCAGCGGATCGCGGGTTGCCAGATCGCGCAGGCGTTCTTCGTTTTCCTTGCGCTCGGTGATGTCGCGCAAGGCGCCGATGAAAAGACGCCGGCCGGAAAACCGCATTTCCGAGACGGCCAGTTCGATGGGAATGTAGGAACCGTTCTTGCGCCGGCCGATCACTTCGCGGGCGGTGCCGATGATATGGCGCACGCCCGTGTTGGTGTAGCGTGCCAGGTAATGGTCGTGGTTCGCCGCATCATCGTCGCCCATCAGAATTTTGACGTTCGATCCCACCAATTCGCCCGGCGCATAGCCGAAAATTTCTTCGGCCGTCGGGTTCAGGGTTTCGATGGTCCCGTTCTCATCGATCGTGATGATCCCGTCGGCGACCGTATCCATGATCTTGCGCAAGTGTTCTTCGCGCGTCGCCTGGGCCTTCAGCGCGCGGTTCCGTTCAGTGACGTCGCGCGCCATGATGATATAGGCGCTGTCCTCGACATCGATTTCCGGCCGGTCTTCCTCCGTATCTTCATAGGGCAGGGCGGCCAGTTCGACATCCAAGGTCGATCCGTCGGCGCGCAGCAGCACCATGGGCGTGCGCAGGCGTTCCTTGGTCAGATTTTCGATTCCGCCCTGGAAATGATCGCGGCTGCTTTCCTGCACGAAGTCGGTGAACACCCGGCCCTTCAATTCCGATGCGGGCCAGACGCCCAGCATATCGGCGCCGGCCGGATTGATCAGGTCGATGGTTCCGGCCCGGCAGACGGCGATCAGGTCAGGTGCCAATTCAATGACGTGCCGGAAGCTCTGTTCGCTGCGCTTCATGTTTTCGAAACGCTTGCGGTTCAGAAGGTCGTTGATGAAATCCAGCATCCGCTTGCCTTCGGTGGAGATCACCTCGACATATTCGCGGTAGTGAGGATTGGTCAGGGGGCCCAGGATTTCCTGATCCATCATGTCGGCAAAGCCGATAATGGTATTCAGCGGCGTGCGCAGATCGTGACTAAGGGTTTCCAGGAGGGTTTCATTGGCCTCCTCGGTAATGTCGCCCGACTCATCAAGGCGCTGATCCGCCTGCCGGGCACCCGGCTTGATCTCATAGATATCCGCCATCACACCAGCTCACATATGCCCCTTCCTGCCGGTTATTCCGCAGAATTCCACAGGTTTAAGGAACATCTCTCACCCTTTAACGGTCATTATAGGCGCTGGTTGTGCGATTTCGTCAAGCTAGCCAAAAGGTTAGATGTATGAATGAAAGTGTCGGACGGCTGTTTCCGGCCGCGTCGCCGTGCTAGCGTCCAGCCATGCCGACGGAAATTATTCTACTTACCGGCGATATCGAGGGGCCCCATCTGGCGGCAGCCTTGAGCGCGCAGAATTCGGGTCTTCACGTCAACCACGTGGACGGTGCCGATACCTTGCGCGATGCCCTGGATGTGACGGGCGGGCCCGCCGCCAATGAAGGCCGGCGGTTGATTGCGTTTTGCACCGGGGTGGTCGTGCCGGCCGAGGTTCTGGCCGCCCTTCCGGGCCCGGCCTATAACTTTCATCCCGGCCCGCCGACCTATCCGGGCAGCTGGGCCGCCGGGTTCGCGCTTTATGACGGGGCGGCGCGCTTCGGCGCCACCCTGCACGTGATGGAGCCCCGCGTGGACGAGGGGGCGATCATCAATGTCGAATGGTTCGATCTGCCGGCCGAAGTGCGCATGCGCTATGACGAATTGGAGGTTATGGCCTATCAGCGCTGCATTGCCCTGTTCCAGCGCTACGTCCGCCATTTGGCGATGGATGATGCGCCTTTGCCCGCAATCGATGAACGCTGGTCCGGCACCAAACGCACCAAGGCCGAAGCCATTGCCATGCGCGAGCCGCCGCGAGATGCCAGTGAAGAAGAAATCCGAAGAAGATTCCGCGCCTTCGGCGGTTAGCCGCGCCGCCAGGTCGCCCCCTCGGCGCTGTCCTCGACGATGATCCCCGCCGCCGTCAATTGGTCACGGATCGCATCGGCGCGGGCGAAATCCTTGGTCTTGCGGGCATCGATGCGTTCCGCGATCAGGGCGTCGATCTCATCGTCCGTAAGTCCGTCCGCCTGGGCCGGCGGTTGCCACTTGAACCAGGCTTCCGGATTCTGCTGGAGCAACCCAAGTATCGCACCTCCATGTAGGAGCTGAGATTTAAAAGGTGCCAATTCGCCCGCCCAACCTCCGGAGCCCATGGCTCTGTTTAGGTCGTTCAGGTTCTTATGAAGTTCTGAGATTGCCAGTGGCGTATTCAAGTCGTCACAAAGGGCATTCGTAATTTCAGCAGGAGGTTCGCTATCCTCGACAATGTCCTGCCCTCCTAACTTTTGTAGAGCAATGTAGAATCTATCCAACTCCGCCTTCGCCTCGCGGATGCCGTCCTTGGTGAAGTCGAGCGGTTGGCGGTAATGGGTCTTCAACAGGGCGAGGCGGATCGCCTCGCCGGGGAATTCCTGCAGCAGGTCGTGGACTGTGTAGAAGTTGCCGAGGGATTTGGACATCTTCTCGCCCTCGGCCATCAGGTATCCGTTATGCATCCAGACGTTGGCCATCACGTCCGTGCCGTGGGCGCAGCGGCTTTGCGCGATTTCGTTTTCGTGGTGGGGGAAGATCAGGTCCTGGCCGCCGCCGTGGATGTCGAAGGTCGGACCCAGCAGCTTTTCGGACATGGCCGAGCATTCGATGTGCCAGCCGGGCCGCCCACGGCCCCAGGGGCTTGGCCAGCCGGGCAGGCCGTCCTCTTCCGGTGACGGTTTCCACAACACGAAATCGGCGGCGTCTTTCTTATAGGGGGCGACCTCGACCCGGGCCCCGGCGATCAGCTCGTCCCGGTCGCGCCGCGACAACTGCCCGTAGTCGTCCATCGACAGAACGTTGAACAGCACATGGCCCTCGGCCTCGTAGGCATGGCCCTTATCGATCAGGGTTTCGATCATCTTGATCATTTCGGCGATGTGCTGGGTCGCGCGCGGCTCGTGGTCCGGGGGCTCCGCACCCAGCGCCGTCATGTCGGCATGGAACTGGGCGGCGGTTTCGCGCGTGATCGCCTTGATGGAACGGCCGGTCTCAAGGGCGCGGGCGTTGATCTTGTCGTCTACGTCCGTGATGTTGCGCACATAGGTGACCTTCGGGTACAGGCGGCGCAGCAGCCGCGCCAGCACGTCGAACACCACCACGGGCCGGGCGTTGCCGATATGGGCGAAGTCGTAGACCGTGGGGCCGCAGACGTACATGCGCACGTTGGCGGGGTCGATCGGCGTGAAGTCGACTTTTTCGCGGGTCAGGGTGTTGTGCAGGCGAAGGGTCATCAGAACTGTTTCGTGAATCCGTTGGTGATGGGATAGCGGCGGTCGCGTCCGAAGGCGCGGCCGGTGATCTTGACCCCCGGCGGGGCTTGGCGGCGTTTGTATTCGGCCCGGTCCAACAGCACCCAGATGCGGCGCACGACCTCGGCGTCGAAGCCTTCGGCGACCGTGGCGTTGAAGCCCATTTCCTTCTCGACCAGGCACATCAGGATGGCGTCCAGTTCTTCATAGGGCGGCAAACTGTCCTGATCCTTCTGATCGGGGCGCAGTTCGGCCGAGGGCGGCTTGGTGATAATGCGTTCCGGCACGGCCCGGCCCCGGGGGCCCAGGAAATCATCGGGACAATGCTGATTGCGCCAATGGCACAGATTGAACACGGTGGTTTTGTAGACGTCCTTCAAAACCGAATAGCCGCCGTTCATGTCGCCGTAGATGGTGGCGTAGCCGACGGACATTTCCGACTTGTTGCCCGTGGTCAGGACCATATGGCCGAACTTGTTGGAAACGGCCATCAGCAAAAGGCCCCGCGTGCGGGCCTGGATGTTTTCTTCCGTGATGTCCTTGTCCCGGCCGTCGAACAGGGGGGCCAGAATATCGTCGAAGGCATCCATGGCCGGCGCGATCGGCAGATCTTCCAGGCGCGTGCCCAGAAGGGTTGCCGCCTCGGTCGCGTCCTCCAGGCTTTCGGCAGAGGTATAAGGCGAGGGCATCATCACGTTGAGCACCCGGTCCGGGCCCAGGGCATCGACCGCCACGGCGGCGGAAAGGGCACTGTCGACCCCGCCGGACAGGCCCAGGACCACACCCGGGAAGCCGTTCTTGTTCACGTAATCGCGCAGCCCCAGCACCATGGCACGGTAGATTGCTTCCAGGTCGCCGGGCTCGGCCATGATCTCGCCCGCGTCCGGCACATAGGTCTCGCCCGCGCGGGTCCATGTGGTCAGGGCCACGCCGCTTTGCCAGCAGGGCATCTTGGTTTTCAGGGTGCAGTCCGCGTCCAGCACGAAGGAGCCGCCGTCGAACACCAGTTCGTCCTGCCCGCCAACCAGGTTGGCGTAGAGCAGCGGCAGGCCCGATTCCTTCACGCGGCTGACCGCATAATTCAGGCGTTGGTCGCCCTTTTCGATGTCATAGGGCGAGCCGTTGAGGACGATCAGCATCTCGGCCCCGGATTCGTCCAGGCATTCGGTCACGTCCTCGAACCACATGTCCTCGCAGACCATGACGCCCAGGCGGGCGCCGCGGAACGGCACCGGGCCGGGCAGGGGACCTTGCGCGAACAGGCGCTTTTCGTCGAACACGCCGTAATTGGGCAATTCGTGCTTGAGCCGCACAACCTGGACCTCGCCGCCGTCGAGCAACAGGGCCGCGTTATAAAGCTTGCCGCCGTCGCGCCAGGGGGCGCCGGTCAGCACGGCCGGGCCGCCGTCAGCGGTTTCGCCTGCCAAGGTCTTCACGGCGTCTTCGATCCTGTCCTGGAACGAGCGCTTCAACACCAGATCTTCCGGCGGATAACCGCAGAGCGCCAGTTCGCCCGTGACGATCAGGTCGGCGCCCAGCTTGGCTGCCTCGGCCCGGGCGTTCTGGACAAGCGCAAGGTTGCCCGCGACGTCGCCGACGGTGGGGTTGATCTGGGCAATGGCGATGGCCAGGCGTTCGGTCATGGTGGCTCTGAAGGTGGCGGGTTTTCAACGGGGTGATAAAGGCGGCGGCAGGGTAGGTGCGGGGTTAGGTCCTGTCAACGAAACGCGCGTGCCTATTCCGGCTTTTCCGGGCGGCGGAGCAGGAATTCACGGCCCAATTTGACCCGGGGTTCGCCGTCATAGGCGATGATGTCGGCGGTGGCATAGGTTTCGGACCAATTGGCGGGTAGATAGGATCCGGTGCCGACCACGTCGATGGGGGCGTCCACGTCGGCCATGACCTTGCATTTTTCCACATCGAAGCCGGAGGAGCAGACGATCCGGGCCTTGCCATATCCGGCGGCGTCGAGCCGTTCGCGGAACAGGAAGATGGCGGCCGCGGACACGCCCGTGCCGGTCAGATAGCGCAGCTCCTTTTCATTGCGGTAACGGCGTACGGCCAAGGGCACGTGGCGTTCCAGCACGGCGTAGCTTTCCTGTGGGTCGAGCCCTTCCATGTAGCGCCCGCCGTGGGTGTCCAGGCGGAAGCCGAGCTTGCCCGACGCCGCCATATCGGGGAAGCGGTTACAGACGGCAAGCGCGTCCGTGATCTCGGCCCCGAAGTAGTCCGCCAATACGGTCATGGGTTCACCCGGAAAGGTTTCGGCATACATTTCGGCGGCGCGCAGCGTCGATCCCGCATAGCCGATCATGGCGTGGGGCATGGTGCCCAGGCCTTCTTCGTTGCCGAAATGAGGGGCCGTGGCCTTGGTCGCGTTGCCGATGAAGCCGACGGCGCCCGCCTGTTCCTTGGCGGCGGTGGAGCCGACGGCGCAGGCATAGGCCATGTGGTCGGCCATTTCCGTGCCCGCGCAATGGCGTGCGTCCATGGCCATGAAGGCGACCTTGGGCAGGGTGGCGCACATCACATAGGCATTGTTGGCGGCGACGCAGCAGGCCCCCAGTTTCTGCAGCAACAGGGTTTCCAGGTCGACCAGATGTTCAAGCGATCCGGTGACGTACATCAGGGGCTCGCCGGCCCCGGCCCATTGACCTTCGGTGAAATTGGGCTCGACCCTGAAAGTCGTGCTGCGTGCGCGGGCGGCCTGGGCCAGCCAGTCGAGCGCGATCTTGGGCGCGAACACCACCGGCCGGCGCATGAACACGGCATAGGTGACCTGCGTGTCGCCGAACCGGCGCACGGCCTGCTTGGTGCGCAGGAAATAATGATCGGCCCAGCGGGTGATCTGGTCCTCGAACCGGGCGGCCGCATCGGCATCGCCCGGCGCGGCGTCGGTTGACTGGTCCCTATCGTCGGGCGGGCTGTCCATGGAACGTCTCTCCACCGCGCCGCCGAACGGCCGTGCCTAGGACGGCAGGGCGGCCTGTTTCAGCTTGGGCGTGCGGGCTTCCTTCAGCATTTCCGCCACCAGGAACGCCAGTTCCAACGCCTGACGGGCGTTGAGCCGGGGATCGCAATGGGTGTGATAGCGGTCGCTGAGGTCCGTGTCGGTGATCGCCTGGGCCCCGCCCGTGCATTCGGTCACGTCCTGGCCGGTCATTTCCAGATGAACGCCACCGGCATGGGTGCCTTCGGCCTGGTGAACGGCGAAGAAATCGCGCACTTCCGACAGGATGCGGTCGAACGGCCGGGTCTTATAGCCGTTGGATGCCTTGATGACGTTGCCGTGCATGGGGTCCGTGACCCAGGCGACGGTGCGGCCTTCGGATTTGATCTTGCGCACCAGCGGCGGCAGCCCCTGGGCGACCTTGTCCGATCCCATGCGGGCGATGATGGTGATGCGGCCCGGTTCGTTCTTGGGATTTAGGATGTCGATCAGGCGGATCATTTCGTCCGGGTCCAATGACGGCCCGGCCTTGAACGCGATCGGGTTGTTGATGCCGCGCATGAATTCCACATGGGCGCCGTCGGGCTGACGCGTGCGGTCGCCGATCCACAGCATATGGGCCGACGTGTCGTACCAATCGCCGGTCGTGCTGTCGATGCGGGTCAGGGCCTGTTCGTACCACAGCAACAGGGCTTCGTGGGACGTGTAGAAATCCGTTTCGCGGATTTGCGGTGTGGTTTCGGAGGTCAGGCCGCAGGCGGCCATGAAGGCCAGCGTTTCGTCCAGACGGTCGGCCATGCCGGCGTATTTTTCGCCTTCGGCTGAATCGGCGACGAAGCCCAGGTTCCACTGATGGACCTTGTGCAGGTCGGCGTAGCCGCCCTGGGCGAAGGCGCGCAGCAGGTTCAGGGTCGAAGCCGACTGGTTGTAGACCTGGGTCAGACGGTTCGGATCGGGAATGCGGGCTTCCTCGGTGAACGGCATGGCGTTGACCATGTCGCCCCGGTAGGAGGGCAGTTCGACGCCGTCGATGGTTTCCGTGGGGGCCGAGCGGGGCTTGGCGAACTGACCGGCCATGCGGCCGACCTTGACCACCGGCAGGGCCGCGCCGAAGGTCAGCACGACCGCCATCTGCAGCAGCACACGGAAAGTGTCGCGAATGTTGTCCGGGTGGAATTCGGCAAAGCTTTCGGCGCAATCACCGCCCTGCAGCAGGAAGGCCTCGCCCTCGGCCACCTGGGCCAGGGATTTCTTCAGCGAGCGCGCCTCGCCGGCGAAAACCAGCGGCGGGCTGCGCCGAAGCTGCGTTTCAACGGTTTCCAGGACCTTCGCGTCCGGATATTCCGGAACCTGAAGGATCGGTTTGCCGCGCCAGGAGTCGGGCGCCCATTTGATCGCCATTTCAGAACCTCTTTGAAGGCTTTTGGTGTTCATTAATCCCAGGGTGTGTAACGACCCGATATAAGGGGCATCGTCGCCGATTTCCAGTTAAACCGGCGTTAAAGGTCAAGAATGCGTGGAAACCGGTGGTCTTTATGGCGGGGATGCCGTGGAATCCGCCCGCCAATTACGTCAGCCCGCGAGGTTCGTGACTTCCTGGCCGTCCAGCCAGTCCGTAATTTCGCCGATCGGTGCGGGCTTATGAATGAAATAGCCCTGAATCTGGCTTGTCCCCAGATTGGCCAGCAAATCCCAGTCCTGCTGCGTTTCCACGCCTTCGGCGGTCGTCACCATGCCGAGACGATGCGCCAGATCGACGGTCGCTTCCAGGATGGTCCGCTGGACCGCGTTGTCATGCGCTTCGAACACGAACAGCCGGTCGATCTTCAATTCCGAGAAGGGAATGCGCAGCAATTGCTGCAGCCCCGAATACCCCGTGCCGAAATCGTCGATGGAAAGCTTGATGTCTTTCAGGTGCAGGCGCGACAGAATATGAAGGGCCGCCCGCAGGTCTTCGATGACCAGGTTCTCGGTCACTTCCAGGATCAGGTTCTGCGGTTTCAGGCCACGGCGCTCGATTGCGGCAAGGATGTAATCGGTCAGGCCGCGATCCTTCAGGGCTGCCGCCGACAGGTTGACGGCAACCGCCTGCAGGCGCTCGCTTCGGATAAGGTCGGCGCAATCCTTAAGCGCCGTATTCAAAACGGATTTCGTCAGATCGCCGATCAGTCCCGCTTCTTCAGCCATCGGTACGAACGCGCCGGGGCCCAGAAGTCCGTATTCAGGGTGCTGCCAGCGGACCAGCGCTTCCACACCGACCGGGCGTTTGTTGGCGACACAGATCTTCGGTTGATAGAAGGCGGACAGATCGCCGTTTTTGATGGCGTCGGCCAGTTCTTCCTTTTCGATGCGGACGATGGGCCGGCTGACCGCGCTGGGCAGGGAATTTCCCTCCCATATTTTATCGACAATGGCGGACAGGGAATCCCGTTTCACCGGTTTGCCGAGGGTGCCTAAAATATTGAGACCGTGAGCGCGGGCGAATTCCGCCGCCGCCGTCAGGGTCTGTTCCTGGTGGGCGCTTTGGATCACGATCCCGGCACGGGTGCCCAGTTCGGCCAGGGCTTCCAGTGTCTGGATGCCGTCCACGTCGGGCATTTGCAAATCGCAGATCACAAGATCGACGTCATGCCCCATCGCGCGCAGGACGGCGATCGCCTCTCCGCCGTTCGCGGCTTCGTAGACCGTGCCGATGTTAAGCGCTTTCAAGGCCTTGACCACGACCATGCGCACGAAGGCGTCGTCGTCGACGATCAATGCGGACAGGTCCAGGTTGGTGCTTGCGGCGGCCGCGGCTGTGGCGGGGGGTGGTGTCACGGATTGTCTCCGATTTCATTCTTAATAGCGGTTCGGGTGTGGTTGACGGAGGTCGTGACATCGGCCAGCAGGTCATCGATTTCAGCGGAGGCCTTGGCCGCCAGGGCCGCGCGCAGCTTGTCCAGCGACAGGCTGAGGGATACGGCACCCGCTGTCCGGGCGGCGCCGGCGAATTTGTGGGCGGCATGATCCATTTCTTCGATGCCAAGGTCGCGCGCGGCCGACAACTCGTCGTGGTTCTCCACAAGGTTGGCAAGGAAGCTTGCCAGAAGATCGCGGATTGCTTCCGGATCGTCTCCGACAAGCTCTTCAAGGACACCGCGATCAATCGCGACCTGGGGCTGTGGGTCGTTCGCATCCCCGGGTTCGACGGCGGGTTGCGGCCCGGCATCGGCTTCCGATGCCGGGCCGGCGGTTTCCGGCTGCGCGACCCAGCGTTTAAGGACGGCGCTCATGTCTTTCAGGCTGGCGGGCTTGGCCAGATAATCGTTCATGCCGGCCGCCAGGCAGCGTTCGGCCTCGCCCAGCAGGGCATTGGCGGTAATGGCGACGATCGGCAGGTCCGGGTTCACGCCGTGGGTGCCCCCGCGGACACAGCCGGTCAATTCAAAACCGTCCAGTTCCGGCATGTGACAATCGGTCAGCAGAATGCCGTATTCGCCCGTCGCCAGCCGTTCCAGCGCCAGGGCGCCGTTCTCGACGACATCGCAGGCATAACCCAGGCGGTCGAGTTGACGGGCGATGACCTGACGGTTGGTCGGATGATCTTCGGCAACGAGGACAAGCGTGCCCAGGGCGACCGCCTCGGACCGGGAAGGTGCGGGCTTCTTGGCGGGAAGTGTGTCGTCCGAGGTTGATTGACGTTGCAGCGTCGGGGATGCCCGACCCGCAGCGGTCAACATGGCGTCGGCCAGGGCGCGTGCTTTGACCGGTTGCGGCAGCATGACCAGATTGGTCGGCGGAGAGCCGGGCGGCAAACTGTACCCGGCGCGGTCCCGGGAGATCACGACGGCTCGGCCTTGGGCATCGCCGGCAGCATCGAAGAACGCGGTCACGGCTTGGTGCAGATCAGAAGTCAGCACGCCGCGGTCGAACACGGCGATGGTCATCTTGTCGTCCGCTTTGCCGTGTTGCCGGTACAGTTCCTCGGCCATGGCGAGTTCGGTCGTGCACCAATTGTCGATCCCGCAGGTCGACAGGTATTTGGCGACAACCTGGGCCTTTTCCTGGTCCGCGGCGCAAACGACGGCCTGAATGCCCTGGATGTCCGGGAACCGTTCGATGGATTGCCCTTTCGACGAGGCGACCGTCAATTCCAGATCGAACCAGAACTGTGATCCGCTGCCGTAGCTGCTTTCAAACGCCATGCGCCCGCCCATGAGGTCGACAAGGCGCCGCGAAATGGTCAATCCAAGTCCGGTGCCGCCGAACCGCCGGGTGGTGGATTTCTCCGCCTGGGTGAAGGGCTCGAACAGATCCTGCTGAGCGTTTTCGGGAATGCCGATGCCTGTGTCCGTGACCGAAATGCGCAGTTTGGTCTTGGAGCCGCTTTGGCTCAGATGTTCGACACGGATGACGACTTTGCCGGTCTCGGTAAATTTCACCGCGTTCCCGGCCAGATTGTTCAACACCTGCCGGATGCGCGCAGGATCGCCGATGACGCGGGCCGGCACGGCCGGGTCGCAATCGGCGATCAGGGTCAGGTTCTTGGACCAGGCATGGGGGGCGATGATTTCCGCCACGCTTTCCACCACGCCGCATAGATCGAACACGGTGTCTTCGATGTCCAGGCGGCCGGCTTCGATTTTGGAGAAGTCGAGCACGTCGTCGATGACCCGCAACAGAGAAAAGGCCGATTGGCGGATCGTGTCGACGGTGGTGCGCTGGTCGTCGAGCAGTTCCGATTCGCCCAACAGTTCAAGAAACCCGATGATGCCGTTCATGGGCGTGCGGATTTCATGGCTCATCATGGCGAGGAATGCCGATTTCGCCCGCGTGGCCTGGTCGGATTCACGAACCCGGCGAAGCGCCGTTTCCAGTTTCTTGCCGTGCTCTTCGGATTCACGCAATGCCGAGGTCAGCATGTTGTTGGTTTCGCGTAATTTTTCATCGCTTTCGATCAGGCGCATTTCCGCCGCCTTGCGGTCGGTGATGTCGTGATATCCCGACACCATCAGGTCCTGGTCCTGATAGGTGATGCGATGGGCGGAAATCATGGCCCAGAATTCGGTGCCGTCGTAGCGGCGCATTTGGGTTTCGAAATTCTCGACGTTACCTGTTTCGCGCACGGCGATTGCAAATTCGACCCAGGCCGCCCGGTCGGCGAAGCGTTCCCTGACGGGGACACGTTCGGATGAATCCGTCGGTGCGCGGAACAGGTCGTAGGCCTGTTGGTTGGCGTAGATCGAACGTCCGCCGTCCAAAGGCGACAGGATGATCGATATGGGCAGGGCTTCACTGACCGTGCGCAGGCGGGCCTCGCTTTCCTTAAGCGCATCGGCTTCGCGCTGTGCCATGGCGGACATGCGCCGGTCGATCACGGTGGATATCAGGAATAGCCCGATGATCAGCGACGCCCCCAGCGCCACGGCGATCGCCAGCAGGGCCGGCGACAATGTCATGCCTGCGGTCGGGGCTGACGATGCTTTGCTGAAGGTTGCGGCGGCCATTCCCGTGTAATGCATGCCGCATACGGCAATGGCCATCACCACCGCTGCCAGGGCCTTCTGCCAGACGGCTTTCAGGTTGAATGCCAGCCACAGCGCGGCCGTCGCGGCGACCACGGCAATCGCGATCGAAGTGATGAACAGCGTGGGATCGTAGGAGATGGCGGCGCTGACCTTAAGTGCCGCCATGCCCGTATAATGCATCGCGGCGACGCCTGTTCCGGTCAAAAAGCCCGAAGCGACAAGGACAATAGGCCGTGTCGGGGCGCGGCTGACCAGGAACATGCCGAAGCCCGTGAACCCGACCGCATAGGCCAGGGACAGGATGGTCAGGTCGGCGGCATAATTTATGGGAAGGTCGATGGTCGCGGCCAGCATCCCGATGAAATGCATGGAAAAGATGCCGCCGCCCATGGCGACCGCGCCGCAAACCAGCCATATGCCCTTGGTGCTTCCCTGGGTGGCGTTGATCCGCCCCCCGATGTCGAGCGCCGTGAATGACGCGAACCAGGCGATCGCGAACGACAGAGCGACCAATGACGGGTCGTAATGAACGGGAAGTCCCGGGACGGAAGGGTAGGCCAGTATGGGCATGGGCGATAGGTGCTCCGAACCGTCACGTGAACGGCCTTACACGTTCATGTGCGGTGTCTGTTTTTCTCCTGCATCCGTCGGCTCCCGGTGATGGTTCCGGGCGCAGTCCGCACGCAGTATTTTTTAGAGCACGTTACGTTTTTTCTTTTTATTACGGCGTTCTATAACGGCAAATGGATGACGTTTCCATCATCCAAAGGTATTACAAAGTCCGCTTGGGACGCCGAGTTTACAAGGTATGATAGCGTAACTTTGTATGCAATATGTTTAAAATTACAAAAAAACGAGATGTACCGAAGAAGGCGTACAGCAACCTTGGATTGGGTTTGGCGGTCGTTCTTTGGGCTGTGCTGATGGCTGCCGCGCCGCGTCTGGTTTCGGTCGATGACGCGATGAGCGGCGCCCTGGCCGTCTTGTTCCTGCCGGGGACGGAAGAAAGCGAAATCCTGTCTGCCGTGACCGCCGCGGGCGGGCAAATTCTGCGTGGCGGGGCGTTTTCCAATGTTCTAGTCGTCAGGGACGATGCCCCCGGGTTCGCCGGCCGGTTGAAGGGCGCGGGCGCATGGGGGGTATTAAGCCCCGCCTTGGCGGCGGGCTGTTTGCTCATTCCACGTGATGCCTTGCCCGTGCAATAAGCCGCGCCCGGGCGGTCGCGAAGGCGTGAACGGAAGTGTTTCCGCACGGGCCCTGCAATCTTCTATCTCTGTGTTGATGGAACCTGCTTGATCGGTGGCGCGACCGCTCACCGGTTATGCTGTCTTTTGGAAGTCACCGATGACCAGAGCTTTTTTTGTCGCTGCGTCCTTATCCTTATGCCTCGCGTGGGCCTTGACGGGAAATGCCTACGCTGCCGGACCCAAGGCCGAGTTGTGGGAACGCTGGCAGGCCCATGATCCGCAATCCACGCAGCGTGTTGACCACAGCGCCTGGGGCCGGTTCTTGTCCCGCTATCTTCGGATCATGCCGGTGGAAGGCAACCGGCTTGATTATGCGGGTGTCACGGCGGCGGACCATGCTGCCGTGGCGGGTTATGTGGGGCATCTGGCGGCCGTTTCCGTATCCGGCCTGAACCGGGACGAGCAACGGGCCTATTGGATCAACCTCTATAATGCCGTGACCGTGACCGTGATTTTGGATCACTGGCCGGTTTCGTCGATCCGCGATATCGACATTTCACCGGGCCTGTTTTCCGACGGGCCTTGGGGTAAGAAGCTTGTCATGGTCGAAGGTGAGGCCCTGTCGCTCGACGATATCGAGCACCGCATCCTGCGGCCCATCTGGCAGGACCCGCGCCTACATTACGCGGTCAATTGCGCGTCGATCGGCTGCCCGGACCTGGCCGCCAAACCTTATACGGGTGAAGACATCGAACAGATGCTGACGGCGGCGGCGCAGAATTTTGTCAACAGCCCGCGCGGTCTGCGCATTGCCGAGAACGGCCGGGTGATTGTCTCCAAGATCTATGACTGGTTCATTGATGATTTCGGCGGCACGGAGAAGGCTGTTCTGGGCCATCTGGCTGAATACGCAGCACCTGCGTTGAAAGCGCGGCTTGCCGGAAAAACGGAAATCGACGACCACGCTTATGACTGGCGGATCAACGCCGCGCGCTGACCGGGTGCGATTTTCTTTGTCCCGGGGGTTGAAAAGTCTGCGCTGATCGGACTATCTCCCTTGCCGTTCAAGGTTGGTCAACAACCGGACAGTTAGGGAGAAACAGGCCGTGAATTGCGAACGCCGCATTCCGGACATATTCGAATTTATCATTGCGCTGGCTTCTCACACGTGGGAAGACGCTCGCCGCTAGGGGGAAGTGCCGCGCAATGTCCGAAATGATCGTCCTTGAGAATTTGACCAAGCGCTTCGGCGATTTGACCGCCGTTGATGCCGTTTCCATGTCCGTCAGCAGGGGCGAGGTTCTGGGCTTCCTGGGACCGAACGGGGCGGGCAAATCGACCACCATGAAGATGGTCTGCGGGTATCTGACACCGACCAGCGGCACGGCCCGGGTTCAGGGCCACGACGTCGTGACCCAGCCCATGGCGGTCAAGGCGGCGATCGGCTACCTGCCCGAAGGTGCGCCCACCTACGGTGACATGCGGGTATCATCCTTCCTGCGTTTCATCGCACAAGTTCGCGGTTTCAGCGGCGCCGAAATCGGCCGCCGGATTGATCGGGTGCGCGAAATGGCGAACCTGGACGAAGTGTTCAACCGGCCGGTGGAAACCTTGTCCAAGGGCTTCAAGCGCCGGGTCGGTCTGGCCCAGGCGATTTTGCACGATCCCGAAGTCCTGATCATGGACGAGCCCACGGATGGCCTGGACCCGAACCAGAAACATCAGGTTCGCTCGCTCATTCAAGACATGGCCCAGGACAAGGCGATCGTCATTTCGACCCATATCCTGGAAGAGGTCGAAGCGATCTGCACACGGGCCGTGGTCATCGCCCACGGCAAACTGCTGGCCGACGGCACGCCGGAACAGCTGCTCAGCCGCGATATCCGCCACAATGCGGTGGTGGTCAAATTGGCGGCGGATAAGGCCAAGGACATCGCTGCGGGCCTTGCCGGCCTGGATCAGGTTGCGGGCGTCGATCCCTTGGAAAATTCCCCGAACGGAACGGCGGCGTTCCGCGCCCGCCCGAAACAAGGGGCTTCCATCGTCCTGCCGGTCGGCGATTTCCTGCGCGCCAACAACGTGACGCCCGAAGAAATGTACGTGGAACGCGGCCATATGGACGAAGTGTTCCGCGCGATCACGCAAGGCGGCACCCCGGGGGCCGCCCAAGGCAGCGACAGCGGGGCGGAGGCCTGAGATGCGGAACATGTGGATCATCGCCAAGCGTGAACTGCTGGGTTATTTTGCGACGCCCCTGGCGCTCGTTTTCATCGTCATCTTCCTGGCGCTGACCGGTGCCTTCACCTTTTATCTGGGCCGGTTCTTTGAAAACGGTCAGGCCAGCCTGGAAGCCTTCTTCCGCTTTCATCCCTGGCTGTATCTGATCCTGATCCCGGCCGTGGCCATGCGCCTGTGGGCCGAAGAACGCAAGACCGGCACGATCGAACTTTTGATGACCCTGCCGGTCACCACGACCCAGGCGGTCATGGGCAAGTTTCTTGCGGCCTGGGCGTTTTGCGGCATCGCGCTGTCGCTGACCTTTCCGGTCTGGATCACGGTCAACGTGCTGGGTCAGCCCGACAACGGCGTGATCGTCGCGGGCTATGTCGGCAGTTTCCTGATGGCGGGGGCGTTCCTGTCGATCGGGGCCTGCATGTCGGCCATGACCAAGAACCAGGTGATCGCCTTCATCATCTCGGCCACG
>JAVJOU010000009.1:0-2262 GCA_040216635.1 Rhodospirillales bacterium
ATGGATTAAAGACATGTCACGTCAGACCCCCCTCAATCGGTATCGTAACATCGGCATCATGGCGCACATTGATGCCGGTAAGACGACCACGACCGAACGTATCCTCTACTACACCGGTAAGTCCTATAAGATCGGTGAAGTCCATGACGGCAACGCCACCATGGACTGGATGGAGCAGGAGCATGAGCGCGGCATCACGATTACGTCCGCCGCGACGACCACGTTCTGGAACGACCACCGCATCAACATCATCGACACCCCGGGCCACGTCGACTTCACCATTGAAGTCGAGCGTTCGCTGCGTGTGCTGGATGGTGCGGTTGCCGTGTTCGACAGTGTCGCCGGTGTCGAGCCGCAGTCCGAAACGGTGTGGCGTCAGGCCGATAAGTACGGTGTGCCGCGTATGTGCTTCATCAACAAGATGGACCGCACCGGTGCCGACTTCTATCGCTGCGTCGAGATGATCATTGACCGCCTGGGGGCGACCCCGCTGGTCATGCAGCTGCCGGTCGGTGCCGAAGACAAGTTCCTGGGCATTGTCGACTTGGTCAAGAACAAGGCCGTCATCTGGAAAGATGAAAGCCTGGGCGCCGAATTCGAATACAAGGATATTCCGGACGACCTGGCTGATCAGGCTGCCGAATACCGGGAAAAGCTCATCGAAACCGCCGTCGAACAGGACGACGATGCGATGGAGGCTTACCTGGAGGGCACCGAGCCCGATGAAGAAACCCTGAAGCGGTGCATCCGTAAGGGTACCTTGGCCGGTGACTTTGTTCCCGTTTTGACGGGTTCCGCCTTTAAAAACAAAGGTGTGCAGCCGCTTCTTGACGCCGTTGTTGATTTCATGCCCGCGCCGACCGATGTGGCCGCGATCAAGGGTGTGGACGCCGACGATCCTGAAAAGGAAATCGAGCGTAACAACTCCGACGAAGAACCCTTTGCCGCGCTGGCGTTCAAGATCATGAACGACCCGTTTGTCGGCAACCTGGGCTTCATCCGCATCTATTCGGGCAAGCTCGAAGCCGGCTCGTCGATCATGAACACGGTCAAGGGCAAGCGCGAGCGCATCGGCCGTATGCTGTTGATGCATTCCAACAACCGTGAAGAAATCAAAGAAGCCTTCGCCGGCGACATCGTCGCCGTTGTCGGTCTCAAGGATACGACGACCGGTGATACGCTTTCCGATCCGTCCAACCAGGTCATCCTGGAGCGGATGGAATTCCCCGATCCCGTTATCGAGGTCGCGGTCGAGCCGAAGACCAAGGCCGACCAGGAAAAGATGGGCGTTGCCCTCAACCGTCTGGCTGCCGAGGATCCTTCGTTCCGTGTGACGACCGATCAGGAAAGCGGTCAGACCGTCATCAAGGGGATGGGTGAACTTCACCTGGAAATCCTGGTTGACCGCATGCGCCGCGAATTCAAGGTCGACGCCAACGTCGGTCAGCCGCAGGTTGCCTATCGCGAGACCATCAGCAAAGAAGCCGATATCGATTACACCCACAAAAAGCAGACGGGTGGTTCCGGTCAGTTCGCGCGGGTCAAGATCAAGTTTGAGCCCATGTCCGATGGCACCGTTTTCGAATTCGAAAACACGGTTGTCGGCGGCAACGTGCCCCGCGAATACATTCCGGGCGTCGAAAAGGGGCTCAAGTCCTCCATGGAATCGGGTGTTCTCACCGGCTTCCCGGTGACCGGCATCAAAGCCACGCTTTATGACGGCGGTTACCACGACGTTGACTCCTCCGTCATGGCCTTTGAAATCGCCGCCCGTGCGGCGTTCCGCGAAGGCTGCCAGAAAGCCGGCCCGGTTCTGTTGGAGCCGATGATGAGTGTCGAAGTTGTGACGCCCGAAGAATACATGGGTGACATCATTGGTGATCTGAACTCGCGTCGCGGGCAGGTCAACTCGATGGACCAGCGCGGGATTGCTCGTGTCATCGACGCGCATGTTCCGCTGGCCAACATGTTCGGTTACGTGAACACGCTGCGTTCGCTGAGCCAGGGCCGTGCCCAGTTCACGATGCAGTTTGACCACTACGAAGTAGTTCCGTCCCAAGTTTCCGAGGAAATTCAAACCCGCCTGGCCGGTTAACCGCGCGGGCCCAAGGGAGATAGAGAAATGGCGAAAGAGAAGTTTGAACGTAATAAGCCGCATTGCAACATCGGCACGATTGGCCATGTTGACCACGGCAAGACGACGCTGACGGCGGCGATCACGAAGGTTTTGGCCGAGACGGGCGGCGCGTTGGCGCAGAATTA
>JAVJOU010000010.1:0-21114 GCA_040216635.1 Rhodospirillales bacterium
CTCATAGCCGTTCTTGCCCAGCCCGAAAGGCTCCGGCCCCGGCTGCATCAGGTGATCGCCCTTCCCGCCCTTGGCCGCATAGCGGATGAAGGGCAGCGGCGTCGACGCCGCCTCGGCAATCTCCATCCCCGGCGGCGTGAAGCGGGGCTGGGCGGTGCCGGCGGACCATGTCTGGACATTATCGCCGGGTGCCTTGCAGGACATCAGAGCAGCGGCGACGCCGTCCTGACCCGAAGCGTCGGCCAACCCCAGGCATTTGCCGGAATCGACGTGAACTATCTGCATGGGGCGGGCCGGGTCGGCGGCCTTGGGGGCGGTGCCCTGCCAGGTCGCCTTGAATTGCTGCGCCCGGGTATAGGCGCAGCGCGCCAACGTCACGCCGGCCTTGTCCGCATTCAGGCAAAGCTTGGTGCCGTCCTTGGTCCCGCCGTCGAAACGCAGGGTACCGTCCTGCCAGAACGAGAACTTGGGCCTGTCGTGATCATGGCAGAAGGACGCGGTCACCGCTGTGCCTACCTTGGCCGCGCCGTCCAGGCAGCTCAGATTTTTGGCTGTCGCCAGATACAGGCCCGCGTAGCCGTCCGTCTGGGCTTCCGGATAGGTTGGCGCCCAGGCGGCAACACCTTCGTAGGCATACCCGGCGCGTCCGGCCTTGCCGCCGAATTCGTCGAAATCGGCGGTCAGCAGATGATCGCCCCGCGCCTTGTTGACGTAGCGATGGAGCGCCACCGTTCCCGGCTGCTTGTCCGCATGCAAATACCCAGCGACGCCCTGATAGGCGTAGCCCTCTGCGCCGTATCCCAGTTCGCGGAAGTCGGGGGTCCAGAAATGATCGCCCGTGGCCTTGTGGTGATACTGGTAGAGCGGCGCCGTGCCCGCCGCCCGTCCGGCCCAGACATAGCCCTGCGCCGATTCCATGGCGTAGCCGTCCCGTCCCAGCCCCAGGGCATCCGGCCCCACGGTCAGGCGATGATCGCCGCTTTTCGATTTGGCGCTGACATAGCGGATCAACGGCAGCGGGTCGGCCTTGACCATCGGCGCGTCCGCCCCTGGCGCGATGAACGCGGGCACTTCGCCATGAGCCCACCAGATGCCGCGCCGGTCGTCCTTGGCGAACTTGCCGCAGGGCGCCATCACGGCGGCCACGCCGTCGCGGCCCGATCCGTCGGCCAGGGTCATGCACGCCCCGGACAGCCAATGGGAAAGCTGCATGGCCGTGCGCCCGTCGGGCTGTCCCGGCGCCTTGCCGCCCTGCCACTCGGGTGTCCAGCGCTGGGCCAGGCTGTTGTCGCAGGCCGCCATTTCCGGCGGCGCCGTGCCCGCCCGGTCGGTCGTCATGCACTTGCCGCCGCTCAGATCACGCAGCGTACCGTCGCTCCAGAACGCCAGGGGCTGGTCCCCTTCGTCCTCGCAGCGGCGGGACGACAGGCTGCCGTCCCCGTCCCGGGTCAGGCACACCATGCCGTCCCGGTTGGCCAAGTGAACCTTGGCCCACCCTTGGCGGACTTCCGCGCCGGTGTCCGGGGTATAAGCGGCGACGCCTTCATAGCGATACCCGTTCTTGCCGTTGGCGCCGTCCAGTTCTTCCCCGTCCGTGGTCACCAGGTGATCGCGGCGGGATTTGTTGAAGTATCTGTGCAGCGGCAGCAATCCCGGTCCCTTGGCCGACCGGACATAACCCAGCACCCCATCGAACCGATACCCGTCCGTGGCGAACCGCAGTTCATGGAAATCGGCCGTGTACATGTGGTCGCTGTTCTTCGTCGCGACATAGCGGTAAAGCGGCACCAGATCGGCCACCGCCCGGGTCGCATAAACGCGGCCCATGACGACGTCGGGCAAGAAGCCGTCCTTGCCCCGGCCCAATTCATCCAGCCCCAGCACCAAGCGATGATCGCCCCCCTTGGCCTTGGGATTGACGTAGCGCACCAGCAACTGCGGGTCCGACGGCCGCACCGGCGCGTCCGTGCCCGGCAGGACATAGGCGGGAACCTCTTGACCTGCGGTCCAGAATTGACCCTCAGCGGCGCATTTCGCGAGAACGGCCTCGACCTCGTCGCGGGCGCTGTCATCGGCCAGCCCCAAGCATTTTCCGCTCAGCCGATGAACCAGTTGGAAGCGGGCCGCCGGGTCCGGGCGCGACGGCTTCTTGCCGATCCACCGGACATCCCATTGCTGGCCCGGCAAATAATCGCAGGTATAGGTCCCCACGTCGGCCGCGTTGCCGCTTTGGCTATTGGTGCCCAGGCACAAATCCTTAGGATCGTGGCGCAGGGTGCCGTCGGACCAGAAGGTGAACCGCATGTTGCCGTCGTCGGCACACAGGCGCGAATCAAGCCCGCCGCCGGCCTGGGCCTGGGCGTTGAGACAGCTGAAGTTCCGGTTGGTCGCGACGTAAAGGTTGCGGAAAGCCGGCGACGGCGTCTCGTCATAGGCCGGAACATGGGCGATCACCCCGCCGCCCGCATAGCCGCTCTTGCCCGCGAACGCCCCCTTGTCGATGGCCAGGACATGGCCGCCGTTGTCGCGGGTGTCGAACCGGTGCAGCGGCACCGTCCCGGATCGGGCGTCGGGATAAACGAAGCCGGCCAGGCCCAGATAGTCGAACCCGTCGCGACCGAACAGCAGGTCGCGGAAATCAGTGGTATAGCGGCGCACACGGCTTTTGCCGCGGCCGTATTCGTAAAGCGGCACCGTGCCGGGCGCACGGGTCTTGAAGATGCGCCCCTGGGCACGTTCGATCGCCAAGTCCCCCTTGCCGGCACCATAGGTTTCGGCCCCCGCGACCTGCACGTAGGCACCGGATTTCCTGTCGCGGTAGCGCACGAAGGGCACCGGGTCCGACGCCTTTTCCGGCTGGTCCAGGCCCGGCGGGGTGAACGGTTTAACCCAACCGATGACCCCCTGATAGCGATAGCCGTCGCGACCGCGCTTGCCGTCGAGTTCGGCGAAGTCGGTGGTGACCCGCGTGTCGCCCGTGGCCTCGTTGACATAGCGATGAAGGGCGACGGCCCCCGGTGTTTCCCTGGCCTGGACGTAGCCCAGGACGCCCTCATAGACGTAGCCGTCAGTGCCGTACCAACGTTCCGAAAAATCGGTCGCCACGTAGGTGTCGTTCCGGGACGCGCTGAAATACCGGTAGAGCGGCACCGTGCCCTTGGCCCGCTTCGGCCAGATGTGTCCCAGGTAGCGGTCGGGCACATAGCCGCCCGCCCCTTGGCCGAATTCCTTATCCCCGGCGGTCAGGCGATTATCGCGGGTCTTGGCGTTGACGTAGCGCGCCAGGATCACCGGTGCCGATTGCACCACGGGCGCATCCGCGCCGGGGGCCTGGAATTCCGGCACCCAGCCGACGACGGCCTGCGGCGTGTACCCGGGCTTGGCGTCTCCGTCGCGCGCCAGCATGTGTTCGCGGTTGGCCGACGAATGATATAGGCGCAGCGCCACCATGCCCGGCCGCTGCTTGTCATAGATCCAGCCGGCGATCCCTTGATAAACCCAACCGTCCTTGCCCCAGGCCAGGCCGTCGAATGTCGTCGTGTAATAAGTGTCGTTATTACCCGCGTGGAAATAGCGGTACAGCGGCACTGTGTCCTTGGCCTTCTTGGTGAAGATCATGCCCAGGGGTTTGTCCAGGACATAGCCGTCCGCCCCCTCGCCCATTTCGCCGAACCCGCGGGCGATCACGTGATCGCCGGTGCCCGGATGGCGGTAACGCAACATCATCTCGGGCTCGGACTTGACAGCCCGGTCCTTGGCCCCCGGCGGCGTGACGGCGGGAACCCAGCCCTCGACCTTGACGTAACTGAAGCCCTTGGCGCCTTTCTTTCCACCGAACTCGTCGATGTCCGTGGTCAGCAGATTGTCGTTGGTCGCCCCGTTGCGGTAACGGTGAAGCGCCCGGCTACCCTTCTGTTCCTTGGGATAGACATAACCTTCCACGGCGACGTATTCGTAGCCGTCCTTGCCGTACCACAATTCCTGGAAATCGGTGGTGAAGATGTGGTCCTGCTTGGCGCCGTTCCAGTAACGGTAAAGCGGCACCGTGCCCTTAACCCGCCCCGGGAAGATGGCCCCGGCGACGCCGTCGCGGACGTAGCCGTCACGGCCGTCACCCAGCTGCGCCGGATCGGCGGTGTACAGATGGTCGTTGGCCTTGGGATTGAAATAGCGCAGCAAGGGCACGGGATCGACGCGCACGATCTTGGCATTCTTGCCCGGGCCGTAGTCGGGGCCCGGATAATGGCCCAGCCCGATCGTCTTGCCGTACCGGCGCTGGGTGATCGGCAGCGTGCCCGGGTGCTTGTCGGGGAACACGTATCCGGCAATGCCCGCGAAATAGATTTCCGGCGAACCGTAGCCGTATTCCTTGAAGTCGCCGGACAGGATATCGGGCGCCTGACGGCGGCGGTTCTCGATACGGCCGTACAGATACAGCGGCATCGTCCCTTCGGCCGGTTTGGGAAAAACCTGGATGTTCTTGTCGAAAGCCAGCGGCATCGGATTGGACGGCTCCACCGGCGGTGTCAGCGGCGGCTCTTCCTTGGGCATATATCCTGCGACAGTTTCCCGACGCCAAGAACCGGACCGCCCGGCTCCCGGATCTCCCCCTTCGCCCGCATAGACATAATTGGTGTTGGCGCTTTCATGGAAGCGGTAGAACGGCACCGTGTTGGGGATTTCCCGGTTATACACATAGCCCGCCACGCCGTCGAAATTGAACCCGCGCTGACCGCCCCGGAAGGCATTGGGATCGGTGGTATAGACATGGTTCTGACCATGCCGTGCCGTGCGCCAGAATCGGAACAGCGGCACCGTGCCGGGGGCTCGCTTGGCGAAGATCATGCCGACCTTGCCTTCATAGACCCAGCCGTCCCGCCCTTGGCCGAACTGTTCCGGGTCAGCGGTATGGTAGTACTCGTTGGTGCTGCGCTTCCAATAGCGCATGAACGGCACCGGCGGATCATTGCTGATCGGCGCCTTGTAGGCGGCTTCCAAGGCCTTGGCCTCCCGATCGAGCGCCGGATTGACCACCCGTCCCTTGAACGGGTCAAAGGGCAGCCAAAGATCCGTGTGCTTGTCGCCGATGCGCCCGCATCCCCACAGAACGATCTTTCCCTTGTCAATTGCCAGACACGCACCACCGCTGCCGTTCTTGCGGTGGGCGATAATCTGCCCCGTGGTCAGGAATTCCATTTTCAGCGCCCGCCACGAATTGCACGGCGCCAGGGTGACTTTACGGCCCTCCGTATATCCATCGGCCCCCATGCAGCCGCCCTTGCGATTCTGCAGCCTGCCGTCGCTGAGCAATCGCCATGCCTGGTTCCATTTGCCGTGGCAGCCATAGGGGATGAGTTCCTGACCATCCCTGTCCTTGGCATGGCGGATGTCGGCGCACCAGGACTTGTCCCGATTGGCGATGGAATAATGCCGCATCAGGACCTCGTTCGGAATCCAGCATCGCTTCAAACTGTTGTTCCAGCGCTCACTGCCCCGGCAGTCAGAAGGCCGGGGGCAATCGCCCAGGCGCAGCAGCTTGCAGTCCAACGACTTCAACCCCTTGATGATGTCGCCCGCCAGATTCCCGACGGCGCCGACCACCGCGTTGGCCGCATTCGCCACGTCCCGCAGGCCTTGGGCCGCCACGTCGACCGCCTGGGCCGCCAGCCCCGCCACCCGCGATCCGCATTCCAGGGCGTCCTTGGGCGACGGCAGGGAGATTTGCGGCTTGAACTTGACCGCCTGGATGAAATCGACGGGCTGGGCCGTTCCCTGATTGACCTTGAGCGCAAGGTTGCGAATGTCCCCCGCCCCCATCGTGGTCTGAGAGGAAAAGCGGGCGCAGGGATGGGTCGATCGGAACGAGACGTTGGTTTCCGTCAGGTTGCCGTCCAGATTGAAATGGATCGAGTCCTTAAAGCCCAGCGCCGCCGTCGACATGTCGAGCTTGATCTTATGGCTGACCCCGGCCGGGTTCAGTTCGTAATGCAATGTGGTTTCGCTGCGCGCCAGATTACCCAGCACGCCCAGCGGCAGACCGACGTTGATTTCGGTTTTTGAATCGAGCGTCAGCCCCGATTTGTTATCGAGATAAGCCGTGGTTTCCGAGAACGGCAGCCCCAGGGCGTTGAGCTTGCCGGTGATCTTGAAGCGGCTGGACGTGTCGCGTTGTTCCGCGCTCAGGCTGGCGCTTTCCAACGACACCAGCCCCAGGTTGATCTTGCCCAACTGGAAGGGGTGATCGATCAGATAGGTAAAGAAGCTTTTGCCCATGGCGGCGCCGATGGCGGCGGCGGGCAGAACCTCAACCGGATTGCTCGACGCCCAGGCCGGCGTGACCTTGGCCACGGCCGGTTCCTTCATGCGCGTGCCGAAGAAGCTGTGATCGATCTCCAGCGTCACCTCGCCGCCCTTGAGGAAGTCCACCAGCTTGCCGCGGAACTTGGCCCCGTGGATAAAGATCGGTGTCGACGACTTGATGGCGTCGAACACCACCTTGGGAATGCCCATGCGGGGGAAGACGTCGTCCGAGATCAGCTTATCGATCTCCGTCTTGGTATCGGCTTCGACCAGGAATTCGCGCGCGCCCAGCACGTCGCCGCTGTCCGTTTTCGCCAGGAACCGGGTCTTGATCAGGCGGCCCAGATCCCGTTCCAGTTCGAAATGGATGCGGTCCTTGGAAAACTCGATATCGATGTTTTCCTTGGCGCCCAGGAAGTTGGTGTTTCCCGACACCTTGAAATGGGGCAGTTGCTTGATGTTGGCGACGATGTCGACCTTGGCGTTCTGCACCTTGAGGATCGGCGGCACGGTGATGTCGGCAAGATCGCCTTTCAAAATCAGGCCATCCGACAAAGTCAGACGCAGGTCCGCCCCACCCAGGCGCTTCTTGTTGCCGAACAAGGACATGTAGGCGCCGCCGCTGACACGCACGCCCATGGTATCCAGCGTATCGTCACGCCCGGGAATCTTGGCCCCCGGCGTGGCGAAAAAGATCACCGGATCGACGACACTGAAGGTCGGCAGGGGCAGATCCTCCAGGCGGATGATGTCGAAAATGCTGCGCTTGAGGATTTCCGTCTGCAAGTATTTGGCGGCGTCGCGGGATTTCTTGTCGGGCAGGACCTTGAGAACCTCATTGGCCATCGGCCCGCCCAGGACACCCTTGAAGTTCGCCTCCATCATTTCCAGCGACGTCCACTGGCTCAATTCGCCCTTGGCCTTGTAGGCGACAGCCAGTTTCTTCGGCAGGGGGATGGAGGTGGAGAAGTTGATGTTGACCAGGAAATCCGCATCCGCCGTCACCGTGCGGTCCTGTTTGCGGCCCAAACCGGTCACGATCGCCGACGCGCCGACGCCGAATTCAACGCTGCCTTCCGAATCAAATCCGATCAGGATCGCCGGGTTGCGGAAGGTGTGGTTCTTGGAAATGCCGAACGGCTGATGCCAATCACCTTTCATGTTGGCCGCAAGCTTGAAACTGCCCGCCCAGGACACCGCGTCGAAGGATGTATAGAGATCACCGCCGAACTTCAGCTTGTCGGACTTGCTGGGCGTGCTCAGGCGCGGCACGTCCAGCGTAATGTTGCCGTTGACGCCAAGCCCCATCTGCAACTTCGGCACGTCAACGAACAGGAAGCCCTCGGCGCCGATGTTGTCAACGGAAACCAGTTGGCGCCAGGGTTGGCCCTCGGGCAACTTGAAATTGGGCAGGCGCATGTCCAGGCGCGCCTCGAGATTGTCGTCGAACACCCCCTTCAGGCTGCCGGCCAGCAGCAGCGGTCCGTCCACGGCCTTGAAGATATTGATATCGCGGGTCGCGACCTGACGGATCGCTGACGGCAGGTTTTCTTCCGACAGGGCCGCGATCAAGGACACCCCCGCGCCGAACGGCAAGGTGCGTTTGTCACCGCCCGATTTCGGCATCAGCCCCTCGACCATGGACAACAGGCCCGGCGGCAAGTCGCCGGCGGGGACGTTCGACAAATCCGCCATGGAAATGGCGAAGACCGATTCAGGCAAGGAAATCTGAGCCGCGCCCTCCAACACCTGCTTGAACTTGCTGGCCGGGCCCGAGTTGCCGACCAGGTCCGTAATCTTGAACGGATCCGCCTTGACCAGTGCGATGGGCTTGCCGCCGTGCAGGAAGATCGCCCCCTCGCCGCCGATGCCTAGCTTGTCGATCCGCACCTTGCCGCCCAGGCCGCCGGTGCCGATCCACAGATTGGCGAAGCTCAGTTCGTTGATGCCCTTAAGTCCGCCGACCAGCGGCAGTTTGGCGACATCGACCTTGCCGGGAATCGTGAACCGCAATTCCGGGGCGGCGTTGGATTTGAGTGTCAGGGAGCTGACGGCTTCGAATTCCTGCTTGTCGAGCCTCGCCATGGTCGAAAGCGACGCATCCAACAGCGCCCGACCTTCCGCCGTGCGTTCGATGGCGCCGCTCAGGGCCAGTTTGTTCAGCCCCAGAAACGGCAGACCGAAGGCCTTGTCCCAGTTGACCGTGGAGGTCGAACGCACGGCCAGCCGGAACGCCTTGCCGCCCGTGGTCTTTTCGATGTCGATGCCGCCGTCGAAGGCCAGGGCATGCCCCGGCAGGGTCAGGACCAGGTTGCCGGCCATGCCGACGCGCAGCCTGACCTCGCCCGTGGACTGGCCCTTGATATCGGTGACCGGCGTGCCCTTGATCAGGAACGACGGCGCGCCGAGGGTCAGCACCTTGTCGATGCCGGGCAGATTGATGGCCGGCAGGTTGGCCTCCAGATCGACCGCGGCGACAGCCTGTTTCAGGGCATCACCGCTCAACCCGCGGCCGGTGCCGCCCGACCGGGATGCCAGAACGACGGACGGCAGGACCCCGGCGACCTCCAGGGTGTCCTCCTTGACCCCGACGAAGGCCAGGGCCTTGGCCAGGGGACTGTCGGCCTTGGGTTCGACGATGAAGCCCGCGCGCAGACCCTGGGATGGCGGTAGGGCGCCGCCGCGCGACACCAGTTTCAGGGCCGCCGTGACACTGTCAGGATAGGCGGCATTTTCAGGATACGCGTCCTTGTCGCCGGGCACGTAGACCAAAGCCCCCCGGATCAGCTTGGCGTTATCCAAAGGCGTGCCGCGCACACCGGGAATGAAGTCGGCGGCATCCACGCCTTCCGGCACCAGAGCGACGAAAGGTTTCTTGTCCTGCTTGAAATCGAACACGGCCAGGGTCGTCTGGGAGCCGCGCAACTGGACCGTGCCGGAGATGACTTCCGAACCGATGCGGGCGTCGGTCAACGCCAGATCGCCGATCCCCGGCACCGACGTGCCGATCATGTCCTGCACGGTGATGTCCGACGCCACCGCCAATTGCAGACGCGGATCGGCCTTGTTCAGATCGACGCTGCCGGTCAGACGCAGGCGATCGCTGCCGCCCTCGACATCCAGGCCGACACCGTTCACCCGTGCCGCAAGCCGCAGGCTGCCCGCAAGGTCCAGCGGCGCAACGCCCGGCAGAGTGACCTGCATGTCGCCGGTAATCCGGGTCACCAGAGCGACCTTTCCGTTTTCCGACACCCCCTGAATGCGCAGCGTCGGATCGTCAAAGGCGACCACATCGCGGACACCCGGCAGGTTCACGGCCGGCAGTTTGGTTTCCAGATCGACCTTCTGGATCAGGCCCGCGACGGCCTCCTTGGCGCGGTTCTTGATGGCGCTGTTGCCGCCACCGCCGCCGCCCGAGACCAGGGATTTTAGCGCCTCTACTGGCAACACGCCGGATAGTTTCAGCGGCTGCCCGCCCCCACTACCGGTGAAGGCGAACAATTTCTTCAGGGCCGGCAGATCACCGGGTTTGAGGAAGCTTTTCAGGTTGAGGCCGGGACGGAACGTGGACCCGCCGCCGCCGAAGGGACTGAGCAAGGGGCCGACGGCGGTTTTCACCTTGTCCGGCAGGGCCGCCACGTCGAACGGCAATCGCAGGGATTTGTTGTCGCCCGATTTGCCGGGGATATAGGTGAATACGGCCTGCGGCAATGTCAGACCGGCGATGGGCGACGATCCCAGACCGGGGATGAATTCGGACGGCTTCAGCCCGGCGGCGGAGAGCGTCACCGCCCAGCGCCCTTCCGTGCGGAACGCGCCGACCGTGGTCTCAAAGCCCTTCAAGGCGATCTTGGCGATCAGATAATCCGTGTCCCGTTCGACCTCTTTCAGGTTCAAATCGCCGATCACCGGGATATCCACGCCGAGCAGGCTGGACAGAGTCTGTTCGCCCGAGAACTTCAGTCTGAAATCGCGCGGCAATCCGGGCAAGGGAAGCGAGGCTTCGATAAGGGCCTTCCGTCCGCCCGGGTCGAGGGCCGAGCCCGAGAAGGTCAGCAGCCGCTTTCTCCCCTCCATCGGATCGGTCATGAAGGATCCCTCGCCTTCATAGACGCGCCCCGGCCCCGGCAGGGTAAATCGGATCGAGGTATCGACGCGCGTGGTCAATCCCGTATCGCTGCCCTTCAGGGCCAAAACCGGGCGCGACGGGAAATCGATGGCCACGAGGCCGATCTTATTGAAATTCAGGGTCGGCAGGGTCGCCGTCAGATCGATGGCGGCGATCAGATCCTTCGCCGACGCCGTGAAGGGATTGGCGCTGAACCGGCCTTCGATCTCAAGCGGGTCCGTCACGCGGATGCCCAGCCCGCCCAGCAGGTCGGCCAACTGGCCCCCTTGTTTCGGCTGCGCCATCAGTTCGGCATTGAAGCCGTCGCCGACCTTGGCCAGGTCGAAACGCCCGACGAGTTCCGCCGGGAACCCGGTTTCGGACAAGGTCTCCTTGCGGCCCAAGGGCAGGTACAGGAAGGTCGTGCGCGTAAGCGTCGCCGCGTCCAGGGCCGTGCCGGCCACGGCGGGCAGGACCTGGGCTATATCCAGGTTCGCCGCCACCACGGCCAGGGCCGGCTTTTTATCGCGCGCGAAATCAAAGGCCGTGGCCTGGAACGTCGCGCCCTTGACCATAATCTCACCGCTGACCAGCCCGGCGCGGACGGCGGCCTTGGTCAGCGCCACATCCGACAGGCCCGGCACGTTCAGGCCCATGACATTGGCCAGGGTCAAGCCCTCGCCGTCGAGGGCGAGCGCCAGATCCGCCTTGCGTCCCCCGGCCGTGGCCAGCGTTCCGGCAAGGGTCAACTGCCCCGCCACGTTGTTAAGCCGCCCGGTGCCGTTGACCGCCGCCGCCAGATTGCGGCTGCCGTCCACGGTGATCCTGATTTCATGGTCCAGGCTGCCCGACGTGGGCGTGCCCGGCAGGACGAAATCGAAGGCACCGGTGATCGCCGTGGTAAGGGCCGCGCCGTTTGCGCCCTCGCCGCCCGTCAGCTTGATCTGGGCCGCCCGTGACGACAGATAGTCACCGACCCCCGGCAGCTTGATCGCCGGAACCGGAATGGTGAGGTCCGTTTTCTGGATGATCTTGGCGACCACCGTCCCGGCCAGTTTCTTGGCCTTGGCCGCCGCCCCGCCGGAACCACTGCTTTTCCCCCGGGGCAGTTTGTCGCGGATAAAAGCAAGCGCCTCGCCCGGCATGACCGCCTTCAGCTTGAACGGTTTGCCGCCACCGCTGGCGCCCAGTTTGGTCAACAAGTCGGACAGCTTGCCCAACTTGGCCGGATCAATGGCCGACACCAGGTTCAGACCGGGCAAGAGTTTGCCTCCGCCGCCCGAAGGCCCTGACAATTTGCCCGCCAGATGCTTGATCCCATCCGGCAGCTTGTCCAGGGCCAGACCGCTCCCACCGCCACCGCCAAGTGTCGGCAGATAGGCGAACACGAGATCCCCCAGGCGCACATCCGCCAGCGGCGTCGCCCCCAGGCCGGGAATGACCGATAGGCCCGGCAGGTCCGAAACCTCCATCGTCATCAGCCGGGCCAGCGGATTTCCACCGCCGCCACCGCCGCCGAGGGCCGCCAGGTTGACCGTGAATTTTGTGTCCCCTAGCGCCAGGGTTCCTTGGACATGACCCAGGGACAATTTCGCTTCGGCCAGGCGCAAGCTGCCGATGCCGGGCACCTCCGTGCCCAGAAGGTCCGACAGGGTCAGGCCATTGTCGATGGAAACGGTGAAACCCTTGGCCTTGGCAAGGTTCTTGAAATCAAGCGGTGCTTCTGCCGTAAGGCGCAGCTTGGCGGCGGCCTCGATATCGACCGTGGCCATGCGCTGGGCGCCCTGCCCGGTAATGCGCGCATCGACCTTGACCTGCTCATCACGCCCGACGATGGGTATCGTAAAGGTGCCCCCGGATTTCAGGGCCAGTTCCATGGCCCCGGCGGCGTCGCTGGTCAGCGCCAGTTCCGTCACGTCGGACAGCTTGAACAGATTTTCCAGCCCCGGCAGGGTCAATCGCGGCAACTGCGCCTTCAAGGACAATCCGGCCAGGGCCTTGGGCGCACGCCCCCCGGCAATCGCCTTGACCACGGCGGCGGGAATGTCGCCAGACAGGAAGGCCGTCTCCGTTTTCGGCACGCCCAGACGCCGGGCCAGCCGCGCCAAGGGATCATCGCCGTCGAACGACAGGCGGCTGAGGAACGAAATCCCCGGCTTGAAAACGATGCCGCCGCCTTCCAGCGTTTTCTTCAAGGACTGCGCCATGGCGTCCGGAAGGCCGTCGATCGCCTCCGCGCCAGTGCCGGGCTCGGCAATAAGGACCGCCGTTTCCGGTAACTCCAGACCGGCCAGGGGCGTGCGGTTCAACCCCGGTAGATAGGCCGCCGGGCGCACCCCGCGGCTGACGTCGATCACGGCCAGACGGGCATCCGGCTTATCGACGATGGTGATGGTCGACCGGGCATTGCCCCGGCCCAAGCTGCCGGAAATGACCCTACGGCTCAGATAGACGTTCTGAATTTCCAATTCCGCCAGGCCCGGCACCTGGATGTGCGACAGGTCCCCCAACCGGAATCCGCCGGCCAATGCCAGGCTCAGATCAACTGGACGCTTGTTGCGGATGGCCCCTGTCAGGGTGACCCTCTGGCCGCCCCGGATATCCTCGCCTTGGGCATCGACCTCGTCACCCTGCCAGCGGAATGCGCCGTCGGAACGGGCCGCGGCAGCGAATTCGAAGCGGTGCGGCGCCTTGGCCCCCGGCAGCGTCAACGTGCCGCCGAAATCCAACCCCGCCGACACTTTGCCCGACGAACCGCCCTCGAAGACGAATTCCGCCCGGTCGGCGAGACGGAACAGGTTGCTCAGACCGATCCCCTCCAACCCCGACACCTCACCCCGCAGACGCAGGGTCGCCAGGATGCGCTTCAATCGCCCGCGCGCATCGCCACTGCGCCAGGCCTCGGCCGCGGGCTCATCCGGTTCGTCGAACACCAGGGGATCGATCTGGCCGACAATCTTGATACCGCCTTCATTGGCCCGCCCTTGGCGGAACAGCGACAGCAAGGTGGAAAACGGATGCTTTTCGGCAAAACCGGAGGCCTGAAACAGGTTCATCCCCGGCTTGGCGCTGCTCAGATCCTTGTCCGTGAAGAACTCCTGGAACAGGGTTCGGAACGGCTTCGGCAGGTCCGACAGTTTGGGCGGCCCCCGCCCCTTGGGCACGTAGAGGTACACGGCGCGTCCCGTCTCGACCTTGCCCAGGTCACCCAGGGCATTTGGGGGCACCAGCATCTCGATGCCGCCGCCATCGACGGACAAGGCCACATAGGCGGCGTCATTGTTGGTGACGGGGCCAATGACCAGCTTCGCCGGCTGGCCGCGGATGATCGTATCGACCGACACGGCGCGGCCCGTGGTCAGCTTCGGCACACTGCCAAGCTTGATCTCATCGAATCCGGGAATGTCCAGGCCGGCGACGGCTTCCAGGGTGTTGCCGTCCAGCTTGAATAGATTTTTGCCGTCTTCCTCATCTAGTTCACCGGCGATGGGGATGCGCTCGCCCGCGCGCTCGCCGTAACCTTCGGCCCGAAGCTTGGGCACATACGCATCGTCCAGCGAGAACAGGAAGTCGATCTCCTTGGCCTGAGCCCCGTCGACCTTGATGTTGCGCAGGTCGCGCGGGCCCGCCTTGGCGGTCATGCGGAATACGGGCTCGCCATCGCCGGACACGGCGTCGAAATCGAGCCTCCCGGCGGCCTTGACCTTGCGCGCACCGAACCCGAACCGGGCCGCCGCCATTCCCGTCATGTCCAACCGCCCATCCTTGTCCGGTGCGATCGTCAACGCCAGGTCGGCGGCGTCGACGTAACGTCCGATCTTCGGCGGCCGGAATCCTTCCAGGTTGAACGTCAGCTTTATATCGTCTTCCGTGACGTCCGGCTTTGCTTTCGTCACACTGAGCCCGACCACCGTAGACGCCAGAATGCCGAGATCATTGAGAGCGTCGGCGCATTTTTCACCCTCGACCATGATGACGGGCGGCGGACTGTCTTCCGTCGCCGTCGCCCGGATCAAGTCGAGCCGGTAAAGGGGCCGAACCATGGGAGCGCACCAGGCCGACCGTTCAAGGTCGTAAGGCCGGAAGGTCTTGCGGGGCCTATCGTCGCTATTGTCGCTTTTGTCATAACGGTAGACGACGCAGACGCCCTTCCCTTCTTCGTCCATGTAAACGTAACGGGCATCCGGCCTGCCGAGTTTGGGAAAGCCCTCAGGGGCCGCTGCCGGGACCGGCAAGCGGGGGTAGCCGGTCCCGGTGTTGTCATAGGCCCGCTCAGTCATGGCGCACCCCCAGGTAATCGGCGAGCCGCCGCGCCGCTTCGACCTGGCTGATGCCAGCCAGGTAAGCCGCGAGGCTGATCACGTCCCCGCCCCGGTCGCCCGTGGCGAAGTCGGACCATTTACCGGAGCTAAGGTTGATCATGAAGGAGCCCGCGCTACGGTCGAACCGGGTCGGGTTCTTGGCGACCCATTCACCCGAAACCATGTGGCCGTCACGAAGCCAGTTCCGCACAAGCTCAGGGAGGTGGCGAAGCGCTGCGCGGTTCACCTTCTTAAAGTTGATGCGCTGTTTTCTAGTTGTCATTGGCCGCCTCCGTCGTCGAAGCAACCAAGAGGCTTTCCGCCCATTCGATCAGGTCACGGCGGCGGTAACGGACGGACCGGCCCGAGACCTTGATAAACTTCGGCCCACCACCGCGCAGACGCCAATTCTGCAAGGCGCGGACCGTGTAGCCGGTGAAGCCCGCCGCTTCGCCTTCAGTAATCATGCGGTCCAGATAATCCGCATCGCGGGCTAGGGTGTACGTCAGGTGTTCGAACTCGACCATCGAGCTTTTCTCCTATGCGAAGGAAGACGCTCGATCACCATGACCCCGGCCCACCTTCGCTGAGTTGCGATGGGGGCAATTCGGTCATGTTCCAGGGGAACGAAAAATTCTGCACGGTTACCGCTAATCGCAGCGGGCAAAGTGCGGCAATTACGGCGGCGGAATTGTGGGATTTTGAACAGAAGACGGGTAATTGCAGCGGCCACACTGCCCAAGTGCGACAATTAGCGCTTCTTCCTTGGTTTACCGCTTTTTGTCCACGAATCGGGTGCTTCCTTGTCCCACACCCTTTGGAAAGCGCGGCCAGATAGGCCGGGAAACTCACGCATGGCATCACGCTTCATTTTGTCCCTTGGCGCGGGCTTTGGTCCGGCCTTCACGAGCTTACGGAAGTGAAGTGTGAACCGCTGTTCCGCCGGGAGCTGGTCAACGTTTGCACCCTCGACGACAGGCAATTGCCGGGCGAGCCAGTCCTCGAACTCGGCACAGATGATCTTGCCCGCGTCCACGGGCCGGGCGGATTTGTCAGGGGGCCAGAAGATCAGAGATAAGGCCCAGTTCCAGCCGAAACCTTTTGGCACCTCAATCCAAAGGCGAGGCTCAACCCTGGAAGAGTTTCCTCCAAAGACAAAAAGTTCGCCTTCACGGAACGCCCGCAAGAGTTCCGCTTCCGTCTTGTCGAACCGCTCCCAGCGGGCATGGTCTTCCTCTTCGAATTTCCGGACCATCCCGACTTCATTCAGGCAGGTGAAAAGCTCTTGCTGCCGACGTTCGATCTCCATCAGGTCTGAATTTATGCGGTCCAGAGCGTCCTTACTGACCGCTTCCCGGCGCTCGGCACCCTTCGCTTGGCGCAAGAGGTTGAGTTCAACCATCTCGGCTTCGAAGGGAACTCGCGCTTGGCGGATCACGTCAGGGTCTTGGACCTTGCGGGCTTCGCTTTCCTGGCCGGTCCATTGCCCAGCCCACAAGCGCCGTCCCAGGGCGTTTATCGCGTCGGATAGTGAATAGTCTCTACTCAATGTATTCGCCAGAAGTTGCTCTCGTTGCAGTAAGGGTGAGACGGCCCTTATATCCGCTTTCGGGTAGAAAGGGATCGTTCTACGTTTAACCAATCAGCGTCTAGCTTTGCCCCGCGCGGACTTACGACCCCACACAGAATAAATTCTGGTTTGTTTGCCAAATGAACGAGTGAGCGTAAGGTTTGGCCATGAAGTCTAATATTTCAGGTGTTTCCGCTGCTCTGCTATCCGCCCTGTTGTTTGGGGTCAGCACGCCGTTTGCGAAGTTCCTATTGGCGGATATCGGCCCGTGGCTGCTGGCCGGGCTGTTTTATTTGGGCGCTGGCATAGGTCTTGGCCTGCTGAGTCTTTTCCGCAAAGGCCCTAAGGCTAAACTCAACAAAGGCGATTGGCCTTGGCTGATGGGCGCCATCGCCGCGGGCGGGGTGGCCGGTCCGGTCTTGCTGATGGCGGGCCTCACCGGCACGTCCGGCGCGTCGGCGTCTCTGCTCCTCAATGCCGAAGGCGTATTCACTGCTTTGTTGGCTTGGTTCGTCTTCAAAGAGAACTTTGATCGGCGTATCGCGCTCGGCATGGCGGCCATCGTCGCGGGGGCGGTCGTGTTGTCATGGAGCGGATCGCTCAGCATCGACCGGCTATGGCCACCCCTGGCGATCCTGGGGGCCTGCTTCTGTTGGGGGGTCGACAACAACCTGACCCGCAAAGTCTCTCTCTCGGACGCGCAGCAGATCACGACGCTCAAGGGGCTGATCGCGGGAACGACGAATACGGCCATTGCCCTGGCTCTCGGTGCGGAGATGCCGGGATTGGCTCCTGCCCTGTCCGCCGGTGTCATCGGCTTTCTCGGCTATGGCGTCAGCCTGACGTTGTTCGTGGTGGCGTTGCGGGGCCTGGGGACCGCCCGCACCGGCGCTTACTTTTCAACGGCCCCGTTCGTCGGCGCGATTGTCGCCATTCCCTTGCTGGGAGAGCCCGTGACGGTGCAATTGCTGATCGCGGGCCTGTTGATGGGGTTCGGCGTGTGGCTACATCTGACAGAAGTCCACGAGCATGAACATACGCACGAAGCGATGGAGCATTCCCATGCCCATGTCCACGACGAGCATCACGATCACCACCACGACGTGATGCCGGAGGGGGGACATGTCCACCGGCATCGTCATGAACCGTTGCGGCACAAACACCCCCACTACCCGGACGCCCATCACCAGCACGAACATTGATGTGGTTAGGGGAATTCGGCGTCGGCAGGCGAGAGGTGCGAACCACCGATCAGGCGGCCCGCACCTCGGGCGGCCTAACTTACTTGGCCTGTTTCAAGGCGCTGTAGGACCCCCGCAGCCTGAGAGTGACCGTCACAGGCCTTCTGTCGCGGTTCCGCCAGAACCAACCGTGATCGCCGTCAAACGCCGCGACGATCTTGCCCTTTGATCCGGTAGAGCCACGGGCTTTTTCGTATGAGGCGTTTTTACCCCCGGCGTGTGCATGAAGATCGAAGTTCACGCGGCCTCCCTCCACGATCATCTCGTATTCGGTAATCTCGCCTTCTTTCATGGTCACCTTCAGCTCATGGGTTTCTTTCGGCTTCAGCTCGAACCGGACTTCGTCTTTCCAAACCTCGTTTGCCTGGGCATAGGCCGTCCCGATAAAGACGCCCAGCAGGCGGCTAATCATGCCGGGCTCGCCACGGTCCGGCAGGGAGGATCGATGATCGGCCTCCGCCTCCTTGGAGAGTTCCTGTTTGATCTCCCCCATTTCGGTCAAGCCCATCGCCTTGCCCGCACCGGTCGGATCAATTCCGTATTCGGAAGGCAGGACGACGGTGATCAAGATGATGCCGGCGGCAACAATTGCAATGAGGGTCGAACGGATAAGCTGCGCCGTGGACGGCAGTTCATCCGGATGCGGTTTTTCAGCGTTGTACATATGATTTCTCCGTAACTCAGGAAATGGCGTACCCGGTAAGGTGCATACCGATGAAGATGAAGCCCGCCACCATCATGGCGACGTTCGCGGCGTAGGCGTATCGGTGGAAACTTTCGGTTCGACGCCACCAGCCCATAGCGATCAAGATTGCGGCGAGGGCCAAAAGCTGCCCCAGTTCGACACCGACGTTAAAGGCGATCAGGTTCGGCAGAAGCCCGTCTTCGGCGATGTTGTATTCGATGACTTTCGAGGCAAGGCCCAAGCCATGGCAAAGGCCGAACATCAAGGTCACGGCCTTGGTATTCGGCTGGAAACCGAACCACCGCTGATAAGCGCCGAGGTTGTCGAGCGCCTTGTAGACGATGGACAGGCCGATGATGGCGTCAATGATGAAGGCGTTGATGCCGAAGTTCAGCATGACGCCGGTGATCATGGTTAGGGAATGGCCCAACGCGAAAAGACTGACGTAGATGGCGATGTCCTTCATCCGATACAGGAAGAAGATGACGCCGAACAGAAACAGGATGTGATCGTACCCGGTGACCATGTGCTTGGCCCCGAGATACGTGAACGGGATCAGATGAACCCCGTAGATTTCCTGAATGTAGCCCTTGTCGCCCTGTGTGACGGCATGCGCGAGCGCTGTGTCGGGCCACCACACGGCAAGCATCGTAAGGATGCCAAAGATGAATAGCGGCGTTCGCTTTACGGCTTTGAACCGCAAAACTTCTCCGCAACGATAGTTATTCATGGGAATAGTCCTCGTTCGTTGAAATATGTTTCCGATGCCCGAACCGGGCGGGAAAGGTTCAACGACGAGGGGGGCGGTCTATACTGTCCGGCGCATATCTATGGCGCTGTTCATAAACGGCAAGATAGGCGCCGCCCTTATCATTGCCCAGTGCACCAAGTGGAAAGACGGTGATGCCGGGAATTTCGTGCGAATGATCAATTGGGTTGTGCTTATGAGAGTGTTGCTGATCGCGCTCTTCCGGCCAATCGGTATCGTGGCTGTGGCCGTGATCTATCTCATGTTGATCGACAGGCGGCGCGCTTCGTTGATACTGACTGATTGTCAGGAAATCTTCAGTGATATTGGCATGGGCCAACGGCCCGAAAAGTGCCGAAACCGCAAAGGTCGCAAGAAGAATAACAGTGAAGCGACGCCGGTTTCCGCAATGATCTTTCATCAAGAAAAACATGGTGCTGTCTAACATTTGTTTGCTACCCGGTCACCAACAATTGGGCTGCAAAGGACTCTGACTTGAGTGATATCAGTATCTATCTGGGGCTATTCGGCATTGCCTTCCTTGCGGCCACGATCCTGCCCGCGCAATCGGAACTGGGGTTGGCGGGGCTGATCTTGTCAGGTGATTACAGTTTGCCCATGCTGATCGCCGTCGCCAGTCTCGGCAACACCCTGGGCGCGGTCGTCAACTGGGCGCTTGGGCGCTGGATCGAGCATTTCAGGGACCGTAAGTGGTTTCCGGCAAAACCGGAACAATTGGATAAGGCGGTCGGCTGGTATCATCATTACGGACGGTGGAGCCTTTTGTTGAGTTGGATGCCTATCATCGGTGATCCGTTGACCCTGGCGGCGGGCGTGCTTCGCGAACCGTTCTGGAGCTTTCTCGCATTGGTCGCCGTGGCCAAGACTATCCGATACCTGACTGTCACCGTGATCACACTGAACTTGATCTGAACCCTCAATGGCGGCTTGTGGTTATATCTCACCCTGTCTAATAATTACGGATCACGACAACTCATTGTCACTTTTCGGTCGTCGGTTTTGCGGCCCAATCGGATGCTTATGCTTCCATATTGCTTCCACGCAAAACAAAACGCCTTAGCCATAATCGGCTAAGGCGTTGATATTGTTGGTTGCGGGGGTAGGATTTGAACCTACGACCTTCAGGTTATGAGCCTGACGAGCTACCGGGCTGCTCCACCCCGCGCCAATACATGAACTGATTTTGGGTGTTTTGTGAGAGGAATTGGCTCGGCAAAATCGGACCGTCGTTTTGCTGTGATTTTAAGAACCCGGTTTGAAGACCTGGCGGCGACCTACTCTCCCACACCTTAAGATGCAGTACCATCAGCGCTGGAGGCTTTCACGGCCGAGTTCGGGATGGGATCGGGTGGGGCACCTCCGCCATAACCACCAGGTCGTCAAACCGGGTTCTCATCACAAAACGGGCGACCGCAGCGCGGCCGAACGTGATTTTGTGCACGCATAACATATCCAACCACCGCAAAACCGGAACGTTGTTTTGCGTATACTTTCAACCTGTTACACAAAACCGGAACGTCGTTTTGCGCATAGTTTCAACCCGTTCCGCAACACCGGAACGTCGTCTGGCTTGGCCATAGGGCAAGTTCGAATACCTGTGTATCGAGCTACCTGTCGCAAAACCCGGGCGGCAACAGCCGCGACGGTTGTTTTGCGTAATCTACATATAGGATTTTCATTTTCGCTCGCCGTCGTCGCACCCTTTTCAGGGCGCTCGGGGCGACCGACTTATAAAAAGTTTATCCATACGTATGGAGGAGTTCTCAAGATCAATCGAGCCATTAGTACCGGTCAGCTTCACACATTACTGCGCTTCCACACCCGGCCTATCAACGTGGTGGTCTTCCACGGCTCTCAAGCGAGACCTGGTTTTGAGGTGGGCTTCCCGCTTAGATGCTTTCAGCGGTTATCCCTTCCGGATTTAGCTACCCAGCTGTGCCGCTGGCGCGACAACTGGTCCACCAGAGATCCGTCCACCCCGGTCCTCTCGTACTAGGGGCAGATCCTCTCAAGTCTCGAACACCCACGGCAGATAGGGACCGAACTGTCTCACGACGTTCTAAACCCAGCTCACGTACCACTTTAATCGGCGAACAGCCGAACCCTTGGGACCTGCTCCAGCCCCAGGATGTGATGAGCC
>JAVJOU010000011.1:0-1038 GCA_040216635.1 Rhodospirillales bacterium
TCCAGATCTCCGCCGCCTCGTCATCGGTATGATAGACCGTGACCAGGAGCTTGGACTTGTCGATCCCAAAATCCTTGGTCAGCAGGTCCCAGGCATAAGGGATCGCCTCGCGCTTGAAGTAATCGCCGAAACTGAAATTCCCCAGCATCTCGAAAAACGTATGGTGCCGGGCGGTGTAACCGACATTGTCGAGGTCATTGTGCTTGCCCCCCGCCCGCACGCATTTCTGGCTGGTGGTGGCGCGGGAATAATCGCGTTTCTCGACCCCGGTGAAAAGGTTTTTGAACTGCACCATGCCCGAATTGGTGAACATCAATGTCGGGTCGTTGCGCGGCACAAGCGGGCTGCTCGGCACCACCTCGTGGCCGTTGCGTTCAAAGAAACTGAGGAAGGTCGAGCGGATCTCGTTAAGCGTGGGCATAGGCGTCTGGTCCGAAGGCAAAAGTTGCGTCGAACCCGTGTAACGCCAAGCCATTTGACTGTCCACAGAAGCCGGGCGTTTCCATCGGCGCGCATGGGTCCCCGAAAGAGCAAAGGCCACCCCGTCGGATGGCCTTTGCCCGGATATTCTCCGCCACCCGTCGGTGGCGCAGGCCCTTTCCGGAGTGGGCCATCTCCGTTCCGTCAGTCGTCCAGAACGTCCTCGGCGGCCTCGTCGGCACCACCGGGCATGTCGAAGTCCAGACCGTGCGCGCCGCGGATCTTGTCCTCGATCTCGTAGGCGATCTTCTTGTTTTCCTTCAGGAAGTTCTTGGCATTCTCGCGCCCCTGGCCGATCCGCTCGTCGCCATAGCTGAACCAGCTGCCCGATTTCTCGACCACGCCGGCCGCGACGCCCAGGTCCAGCAACTCGCCGCGTTTCGAGATACCCTCGCCATACATGATGTCGAACTCGACCTGCTTGAAGGGCGGCGCCACCTTGTTCTTGACCACCTTCACGCGGGTCTGGTTGCCCACCACCTCGTCGCGGTCCTTGATCGAGCCGATCCGGCGAATGTCCAGCCGCACCGAGCTGTAGAACTTGATCGCGTTGCCGCC
>JAVJOU010000012.1:0-11432 GCA_040216635.1 Rhodospirillales bacterium
GCTCGAAACGAACGAAGCCCAGCCGGATGTGGTTGTGATGCACCCGACGGACTTCCGGGCCATGCAGCGCGTGAAGGCCAGCGGTTCCGGCGAATTCCTGTTCGGCGCGCCGTCCGGGCAGAATACGGCCAACGTGTGGAATACCGACGTTCACGTCACCCCGGCCATGACGCAGGGCAAGTTCCTGGCCATGGACTCGGTGCAAATGGGCGTCCTGTTCCTGCGTGAAGATGCGTCGGTTCAGGTCGGGTACGTGAACGACGACTTCACGAAAAACCTCGTCGTTCTGCTGGCCGAACTTCGGGCAACCATCGCCGTGCAGCGTCCGGCGGCGGTGCAGTACGGCGACCTCACGCAGTAACCGACTCCCCAGGCGCGACGGGCGCACGGCCCGCCGCGCCATCCGGTAGCGCCGTCCGCGTGGGTGTCTCCCATTGCCACACGGGCGGCGCGCCGGTCCTTTCCGACAGGGAGATTGCCCCGCATGGCCAAACGACATTCAACCGAATACCGGCGCCAAGTTGTCGCCGCATACGACCAGGCCCGCCGCGACGGTGCGCCTGTAGGTCAAGCCGCGTTGCTAGCCGGTGGCGGTCACAGCGTCAGTGTCATTGAGCATTGGCGGGAGGTGCTGGCCGACGATAGCGACGACGGGCCGCGGCAGATTGCTAAGAGAAGGGCTTGTTTGCGGTGCAGACGGGATTTTAGATCGACGTGGAGCGGGGAGCGGATTTGTCCGCGCTGCAAGGGCGGGCACGCGCTGGACGGGCTTCCGGCGGGCTTTGCGGAGACCGCTACCGAGTGCGTGGTGGATTAGAAGGAATGGAACGATGAAACCGTAATACTAAAATTCACCGTGGCCGCTGGTATCACGCGGCATCGAACGCCATCATTTATTCTACAAAAATGCAATAATCGTTTGGGCGTCGGTTCCCGACTCTAACGATTCATAATTTCAAACTGAGACACTACCTTCCGGCGAGTCCACGCCCGCCTTCCTCTCCCCTTGTACAGCAGTCACTCAGCACGCAATGCGTGGATCGCTAAGCAGCCACGTCGGCTCTCAACCGCACGCCTAGAGCATCAAGCAACCTGTGAATGGTGTCGTAACGAGGCGTCGAACCGGGGGCCAGAGTCTTGTACAGGCTCTCGCGGCCAACTCCGGCGCGTTCGGCAATTGCGGCAACCCCCTTCGCTCGCACCACGTTTGACAGTGCGCGGAGAAACACGTCCGCATTATCTTCACTCATGGCTGCGTCGAGGTAAGCGGCGATCGCTTCGTCGCTATCCAAAAATTCCGCCGCGTCGAACGGCATAACCTCAACTTTCGATTTTGCCTTAGTCATGTCTCATACCTCCAAGGCCAGTTTTTTGGCCTTCTTTATGTCGCGTGCCTGCGAACCTTTTTGACCGCCACACAACAACAGATAAACGGTCTTATCGCGTTGAACGTAGTAGAGCCGGTATCCTGGGCCAGTGTGGATTCGCATCTCATACACACCGTCGCCCACCGGCTCGCAATCTCCAAAATTACCCAACGCGGCTCGGTCGATCCGAAGCAAGATCATCGACCTTGCTTTCATATCCTTCACCCCAGCCAACCAGTCTCGGAAAACTGAAGTTTGAAGGATCGTGTTCATGATGGTTAGTGTATCCGACCAGATACACGAATTCAATTCCTGTGAATACCCCGCCAGCCGTTACCCCATGCGTTACCCCTGACCAAAAATGACAAGGGCCTAGAAGTCGTTTTGACCTCTAAGCCCTTGATTTAATTGGTACGCGCTGCAGGGATCGAACCTGCGACCTACTGATTAAAAGTCAGTTGCTCTACCAACTGAGCTAAGCGCGCCTAAGGTTGCTTGAGGCCCATCGGCAATACGTTCCGACAAGCAGGGCGGAAATTACGGGCCAACGGCGCCAAGGTCAACGCTGTATAGCGGTTTTTTCGAGGAATCTGTCCACTTTCCGGCCCTTGGGGATCAGTCGGCGGCGTTCTTGCGCTCGGCGAAGCGTTCCAACAGCCGTTCCTTGACCACGGGCGAGACGAAACTGGAGATATCGCCGCCCAACGAGCCGATTTCCTTCACAAAGCGGCTTGATATGAACTGATGACGTTCTGACGCCATCAAAAACACGGTTTCGACCTTTGGGCTGAGCCGCGCATTCATGCCCGCCATCTGAAATTCGTATTCAAAGTCCGACACGGCGCGCAGCCCGCGAATGATCAGGCTCGCCCCCACCTGGCCGACGAATTCCATCAGCAGGTTGTCGAAGGGTTTGACCTCGATCCGCGCGGCCAAGGCCGGGTCAAGCTGCGCGATATCGTTTGTGAGCATCTCGGTCCGTTCTTCCAAGGTGAACAACGGCCCCTTGCCTGCATTGACGGCGACGGCGACGACCAATTCATCGACCACCCGGGCCCCCCGGGTGATGATGTCCATATGGCCCTTGGTGACCGGATCGAAGGTACCGGGGTAGACACCGCGGCTGTTGGACATCAGGTTTCCTCCCCAGGCGTTTCTTGGTCTTCATCAGATTCGGGCGTTTCCGGGGCGACATCCGATGCGTCTCCTTCTGCCGGAGCAGCACCGCCCTCAGGCGCGCCGTCGGCTTCGGCGCTGTCCATATCAGCGCCTTCTTCGCCCTCTTCACCTTCTTCGTCGTCGCCGTTCACGTCCCGCAGGCGCGACACGGAAACCACATGCTCGTCCCCGCCGGTGTTGAACACCCGCACCCCGCGCGACGCGCGCGAATAGATCGAAATGCCGTCCACCGGCACGCGGATGATCTGGCCGCCGTTGGACACCATGACCAGCTGGTCTTCATCCAACACGCCGAAGGCCGCGACCACACGGGCATCCGGATCCTTGCCGCGATCGACGTTGATGTTGCCCACACCCTGCCCGCCGCGCCCGGAAATCCGGTATTCGTAGGCCGATGTCCGCTTGCCATAGCCGTCGTCGGTCAGGGTCAGAATGAACTGCTCGTTCTCCATCATTTCCGCGTATTTGGGCTCCAACAGGCGGGCCGCCAGTTCCTCATCGCGGGCCTTGTCCTCGGCACGGTCCGTATAATCACCGTTCTTCAAGCGGCGGGATGCGTTACGAGCCTGCAGATAGGCGTCGCGATCATCGGTGTCGACCTTCACATGGCGCACCACGGAAAGCGCAATCAGTTCATCGTCCTTGAACAGCTTCATGCCGCGCACACCATGGGACGAACGCCCGGAGAACACGCGCACGCTGTCGACCGGGAAGCGGATGCATTTGCCCCCCGCCGCCGACAGAAGGATATCGTCGTCTTCGGTACAGACCCGCACGCGCACCAGCTTGTCGTCCGCATAATCACCCGCGAACTTCATGGCGATCTTGCCGTTGGCGCGCACATCGGTGAAATCACTCAGCGCGTTACGGCGGACATAACCGGATGCCGTCGCAAACATCACGAACTGATCGCCCCAGGTGTCTTCATCTTCAGGCAGGGGCATGACGGTGGAGATCGTCTCCCCTTCGTCCAGCGGCAGAAGGTTGATGAACGCCTTGCCGCGTGACTGCGGCGTGCCCACGGGCAGGCGATAGACCTTCATCTTGTAGACCATCCCCGCCGACGAGAAGAACAGCATGGGCGTATGGGTATTGGCGACGAACACCTGGCTGACGAAATCCTCGTCACGCGTCGACATACCGGACCGGCCCTTGCCGCCGCGGCGCTGCGCCCGGTAGGTCGACAGCGGCACGCGCTTCACATAGCCCGAATTGGTCACGGTCACGACCATGTCTTCGCGCTGGATCAGGTCCTCGATGTCGTGTTCGAACTCGTCGTCTTCCAGGGACGTGCGGCGCGGGTCGGCGAATTTCTCCGACATTTCGACCAGTTCCTCGCGCAGAACCTTGTACAGAAGTTCACGCGACGCCAGCAGTTCCAGGTAATAGGTGATCTGCTTGCCCAGTTCTTCCAGATCGCCGCCGATCTTGTCCCGCTCCAGGCCGGTCAGACGGTGCAGACGCAATTCCAGAATCGCCCGGGCCTGTTCCTCGGACAATTTGTATTTACCGTCGACCACGGCCCGGCCCGGTTCATCCAGCAGCGCGATCATCGGCGCCACTTCCTCGGCCGGCCAGTCGCGGGCCATCAAACCTTCGCGCGCGGCCTGCGGGTCCTTGGCACCGCGGATCAAGGCGATGACCTCGTCGATATTGACGACGGCGACTGCCAGGCCCGCCAACACATGGGCCCGTTCCCGCGCCTTGGCCAACTCATAAATGGTGCGCCGGCGGATGACTTCTTCGCGGAAGGCGACAAAGGCCACGATGATGTCCTTCAGGTTCATCATCTTGGGCCGACCGCCATCCAAGGCCAGCATGTTGACGCCGAAGGACGTTTGCAGCGGTGTGAAGCGGAACAGCTGCGCCAGAACGACTTCGGGTTCGGCATCGCGCTTGATCTCGACCACCACACGCACGCCGTCGCGGTCGGATTCATCACGCAGATCGGAAATGCCCTCGATCTTCTTGTCGCGCACGGCCTCGGCCATGACCTCGATCATGCGCGCCTTGTTCACCTGATAGGGAACCTCGTGCACGATGATGGCGAAGCGGTCCTTGCGGATTTCCTCGATCGAGGTCTTGCCGCGGACCACGACGGAACCGCGCCCCGTGTGATAGGCCGACAGAATTCCCTGTTTGCCGAGAATCTGCGCGCCGGTCGGGAAATCGGGACCCTGCACGTGTTCGGCGATCAGCTCGTCGATGGTGATGTCCGGATTGTCGATATAGGCACAGCAGGCGGAAATGACCTCGCCCAGGTTATGGGGCGGAATGTTGGTCGCCATGCCCACGGCGATCCCGGAAGCCCCGTTGACCAACAGGTTTGGAAAACCCGCTGGCAGGACGACCGGTTCACGCGAAGATTCGTCGTAGTTGGGTTGGAAATCCACCGTTTCGCGGTCGATGTCCTCCAACAAGGCATGAGCCGACCGCGCCATGCGCGCTTCGGTGTATCGCATGGCGGCGGCCTTATCGCCGTCCATGGAGCCGTAGTTGCCCTGCCCGTCGACCAGTGGCAGGCGCATGGAGAAGTGCTGCGCCAAACGCACCATGGCGTCGTAAATCGCCTGATCGCCGTGGGGGTGATATTTACCCATGACATCACCGACGATGCGCGCCGATTTACGGTACGGCTTGCCGGCTTCGTAGCCGTTTTCCTTCATCGCGAACAGAATGCGGCGCTGCACGGGCTTAAGGCCGTCACGCACATCCGGCAGGGCGCGCGAGACGATCACGCTCATGGCGTAATCAAGGTAAGAGGCACGCATCTCGTCTTCGATCGAGACGAGGCTTACATCCGATTCGGGCGGCAGCGGCTCAGAGCCGTCTGGCGGCAGGTCGTCAGGGGGTGTCAAAGAAATTTATCCTGGTTTTTCAGATAGTTATAGGCCGACACGGCCAGCGCGCCTTATCGGCGGCAACACATTTGTAATTTTAGCAGATCAGCGGCCCGGTAACAACTTGATCGGGGCGAATTTCCACCGAATGTCTGATTATTTTTTTATTTTAATTCAATACATTAGGCGGTCATTTTTATTCAGGTTGCCGGGTCGGCAGAATGATCCTTGCCGTCGTTCCCTTGGCAACCATGCTTTCAAGCCGAAGTGAGCCCCCATGAAGCTCTGCGAAGGCCTTAGCGAGGGGTAATCCAAGGCCGGTACCTTCCTTGTTCGAGACATGACTTTGGCGTGCCTGACTGAACGGCTCCATGATCCTCGACATGTCTTCGGGCGCGATTCCGATCCCCGTATCGGTCACGACGATTTCGACTTCGCCGTCGGTCGTGCGGTGAACGGTCAAACCGACCGTGCCGCCTCCGGGCGTGAATTTGACCGCATTGATCATCAGATTCAGGATGATCTGACGCAGCCGGGTGGGGTCGGCTTGGATCGTCCCCAAATCGTTTTGCAGATCGATCTCCAGGCGCAATCCCGCCTTCGATGCCCGTTCGGAAACGATCGTCACGCAGCTTTCCAGCGCTTGCCGCAGATCCACATCTTCAATTTCCAATCCCATAGCCCCGACCTCGATCCGGGAGATGTCCAGCAGATCGTTGATCAAGGTCAGAAGATGGCTGCCGGAATCATGAATATATTGGACGTACTGCTTGGCCTGATCCGGCGTAACACGATCGGGGTCGCCATCCCGTATGACTTCGGCGAAGCCCAGGATCGCGTTCAGAGGTGTACGCAATTCGTGGCTCATATGAGCCAAAAATTCCGTCTTTGCCCGGTTGGCGTATTCGACTTCGGCCTTGGAGCGCAGCATTTCTTTTTCGGCCCGGTCACGCTCGCCGATTTCCATCGTCAGTTCCAATGTCCGCTCGGCAACCCGGTGCTCCAACTCGTTCTTGAGCTTTTGGATATCATTGACGATACGGTCGTTTTCCCGTGCCCGGTCGCGCAATCGCTCGGCCATGACGTTGAAATTGGTGGTGAGGGACGAGACCTCGGCCGGCACAAGAACGCCTTGTTCTGCCACGGGCTCTATCGCATCACCCGCCGCCAGGCGTCGCGATGCTTCTTCGATGCGCGCAATGGGCGCCGTCAGCCAGCCCGCCAACCACCAAGCCAATACCGCTGCGACGATCGTGCCCACGATCAAGGCGATTTTGACGCTTCTTCGGATTTCCTCGGCATGAAACGCCAGTTCGTTCTCTGGCTGCGGTACCATGACGCCCCAGCCGAAATCGGGCATCGCGGCAAACCCCGCAACCATCCGAAGGTTTGCCGCGGGAGAGTGAAAACGCGAAACGCCTGTTTCCCCGGCCATCATTTTGGCGACAGGCTCGACCGCGGCGATGTTCTTAATCGCCGCCTCCCAATCGGGACGCGGATGCGAAACGATATTGCCGCGATGATCAACGATGGCCGCGTGCCCCCGTTCCCCGAAAGCGATCGACCCCCGCAGTTCCCGGAGATGATCAAGAGACATCCGTGCCACAGCAATGGGCAGGCCTGCGCGGAAGCTCACGGCGAATACGGCCGGGTGTCCCTCGCTGTCGGCCAAAACTTCGGAAAAAACCACCCCGCCGCCCGATTGCGGCATTCGGCCTTGGATATCCTGCCACATACGGTTTTCATCCCGCGGCAGGCATGTTGCCACGCCTGAGAACAGGTTGACGTTTAAAGGACGTTTGGCGCTGCTCAACAGGCAGGCGGCGGTCAAGCCATGAGCTTTGGCGTGTTCGGTGACCTCGTCGGGAAGGTTGTCCAGGGTGTGGCGCTTCGACAATGCATGGAAACTGTCGCGAAACCCGACAAGGCTGTCGTCGATGAACCGGGCCAGAGTCTTGGCAAGCAGCAACGACCTTTCGGATACATCCGCGACCTGAATTTCGATGGCCCGTGAATGAAGCCACGTGGCAAGGATCGCCGACGGAACCCCACCGACGGCGATCAGCACGAAAGCCAGAACGAAGCGTAAGCGTACTCCCTGGCGTTGAGGGCTTTTCAACTGCCCTTCGGTCATCATTCAAGGCCTCACCTGCAACCCGTAACCGTCTCCCCCAGCCCGGGTGCCGACATGTGTTCCTGAACCGGGGGCCGCCCTCCATCCAGCGTCCCGGTCCGGCCTAGGAAATATTTAGAACGGTATTTCGTCGTCCAGGTCGGCGCCACCGCCGCCACCACCACTGCTACCGCCACTTGAGGAACCGCCGCCCGGGCTGTCCCAATTGGAACCGCCATCGTCGCTCGGGCCGCTGTAACCGCCACCGCCGCCGCTATCGCCACGGCCGTCCAGCATGGTCATGACACCGTTGAAACGCGGCAGAACAACCTCGGTCGTATACTTTTCAACACCGTCGTTGCCGGTCCACTTACGCGTTTGCAGGGTGCCTTCCAAATAAACCTTGGAGCCCTTTTTCAGATATTTCTCGCAGACGTCAGCAAGCCGTTCGTCGAACACCACCACACGGTGCCATTCGGTTTTTTCCTTGCGCTCGCCGCTGCTCTTGTCCTTCCAGGTTTCGGACGTCGCGACGGACATGTTCACAATCTTCTGGCCGGCCTGTGAGAACCGGACTTCAGGGTCACGGCCCAGATTGCCGACCAAAATGACTTTGTTGACGCTTCCTGCCATCGAATTCCTCTTATTGATAAGTCGTGAAATAGGTATGTCTTGAGCAGACGCTCTCCCCCCGGAAAGGTCAGCGAACTTTAGCCGGAAACCCCGGCCCCCGGCTAGGTTTCAGTTGTTCCCGGCGCCATACCTTCGCGGGCACGGGCAGCAAAATCGGAAACCAATGCGGATATTCGCTCTTCACTCTCGTCCAGACGCACCAAAGCCAGCACGCCGATCTCCAGCAACGCCATGCCATAGACCTCCTGGCTGACGCCGGCGCTGATGAACTCCTGCAAGGCGTTGGACAGGATCATGTCCGCCTTGTCGAATTGTTCGTCGCTGTCGTTGGGCATGGAGACATTCCTTCGCAGGGGGTGACCGGCGCCCTTTTTAGATCACCCGCCGCCGTTTGCAAACGTCCGATCCGCTTCAATCAAATCCCCAAACGAGACAAAGCCGCCATCACCGGCGGCGCGATAAAAAAAACGCCGGCCCATTAAAGGGCCGGCGAGAGTTCCGTTGGTGTGATTCAGATGGCGTCCATGCGATTACTGGGTCAGCCAGCCAGCCGCATAAGCGCCGTAACCAAGGATAAGGACCAAGACCACGAACCCGAGGGTCCACTTAAAGGCCGATTTATCGTCCTGCGTCATGTTTGCCTCCATTCGAAGTTGGCAGCGCTGCCGGTTTCAAGGGAGGCACCTCCTTGCTTGACGTGAACATTTTATAAAATACCAAAAAACAATTCACGCATAATCGTACATTAAATTGTTCCTAAACAATTTTTTTGTGAATTTTTACAAATTAGTATTGTGAATATGTTCGCAGCCGAGTCTTGCTTTACGCCAGCCTCGGCGCCCTATATGACTCTCCGCTTGTGAAGGTGGCGCCCCACGGCACCTGTCCACATGAATCGCACTCGGAATTCTCATGGAAAAAATCAGCGTTCGCGGCGCTCGGGAACACAATCTCCGAAACGTCGATGTCGAAATGCCCCGCAACAGTCTAACCGTCATCACAGGTCTGTCGGGTTCGGGCAAATCGTCCCTGGCCTTCGACACCATTTATGCCGAAGGACAGCGCCGCTACGTGGAAAGTCTGTCTGCCTATGCGCGCCAGTTTCTGGAGCTGATGCAGAAACCCGATGTCGACCACATCGACGGCTTGAGCCCCGCCATTTCCATCGAGCAAAAAACGACGTCGCGTAATCCGCGCTCCACCGTCGGCACAGTGACCGAAATCTACGACTACATGCGCTTGCTGTTCGCGCGCATCGGCGTGCCGCACTCGCCCGCCACGGGCCTGCCGATCGAAAGCCAGACCGTATCCGAAATGGTCGACCGCATCATGGCCATGAAGAAAGGTACCCGGCTTTACCTGCTGGCCCCGGTGGTGCGCGGCCGCAAGGGCGAATCCAAAAAAGAGATCGCGGCCCTGGCGCAAAAAGGCTTTCAGCGCATCCGCATCGACGGCGAACTTTACGACATCGAAGACGCCCCCGATCTGGATAAAAAATTCAAACACGACATAGAGGTCGTGGTCGACCGCGTGGTCGTCGGCGAAGGACTTGAGTCGCGCCTGGCCGACAGCCTGGAAACCGCATTGGAACTGGCCGACGGCATTGCCTATGCGGACGATGCCGATGCCCCCAAGGACGCGACGCCTAAAACCGCCAAAGGGTCGCGTAAGGGCGGCATCCAGGATCACGTGCCGGCCGGGCGCACGGTGTTTTCGGCGCGTTTCGCCTGCCCCGTGTCCGGCTTCACCATCGACGAAATAGAACCCCGGCTGTTTTCCTTCAACAACCCGTTCGGCGCCTGTCCCGCCTGTGACGGCCTGGGCACGGAAATGTTTTTCGACCCGGAACTGGTCATCCCCGACAATGGGCGCACCTTGTCGACCGGGGCCGTCGCCCCCTGGGCCAATTCGTCGTCGAAATATTACGACCAGACCCTCAAAAGCCTAAGCGAGCATTTCGGCTTCGACCTGACGACAGCATGGAAGAAGCTACCGGCCAAGATCCGTGAGGTCATCCTGTACGGCTCCGGCACCACCGACGTGACCATGAGCTACCATGACGGCAAACGGGCCTATGACATCACCAAGCCGTTCGAAGGCGTCATCCCCAACATGGAACGGCGGTGGCGTGAAACCGATTCAAGTTGGGTGCGCGACGAACTGTCGCGCTTCCAGACCGTGACGACCTGTTCCGATTGCGGCGGCATGCGCCTGAAACCGGAAGCCCTTGCGGTCAAGGTCGACGGCATGAACGTGTCCCAGGTCGCCGATCAGTACATTGCCCAGGCCCACGACTGGTTTTCGGGGTTGGAAGACAAACTGACCGGCAAGGACAAGGAAATCGCTCGGCGCATCCTGCGCGAAATCAATGAGCGACTCGGTTTTTTGATGAACGTGGGGTTGGAATATCTGACCCTGTCCCGTTCGTCGGGCACATTGTCCGGTGGAGAAAGCCAGCGCATCCGCCTGGCGTCGCAGATCGGCTCGGGCCTAACCGGCGTGCTCTACGTCCTGGATGAACCGTCCATCGGCCTGCATCAGCGCGACAATGAACGCCTGCTGGCCACGCTGGAACGCCTGCGCGATTTGGGCAATACGGTGATCGTCGTCGAACATGACGAGGACGCCATCCGTGCCGCCGACTGGCTGATCGACATGGGCCCCCGCGCCGGTGTGCACGGCGGCGAGGTCGTCGCCATGGGCACGGCCGACGACATCATGAAATCGCCCGACAGCCTGACCGGCAAGTACCTGACGGGGATCGAGCAGATCCCCCTGCCCGGCCAACGCCGCCCCGGCAAGAAAGGCCAGGCCCTGAAGCTAAGGGGGGCCAAGGCCAACAATCTGCAAAACCTGGATGTCGACTTTCCCTTGGGCACACTGACCAGCATCACCGGCGTGTCCGGCGGCGGCAAGTCGACCCTGGTGGTCGAAACGCTTTACAAAGCCCTGGCTCGGCGCCTGAACGGCGCACGCGAGCATCCCGGCGAACATGACGCCCTGGACGGCTTGGAATTCATCGACAAGGTCGTCGACATCGACCAGTCGCCCATCGGCCGCACGCCGCGCTCCAACCCGGCGACCTATACGGGTGCCTTCACGCCGATCCGTGACTGGTTCGCCAACCTGCCCGACGCCAAGGCGCGCGGCTATAAGCCGGGACGTTTTTCCTTCAACGTCAATGGCGGGCGCTGCGAATCCTGTCAGGGCGACGGCGTCATCAAGATCGAAATCCACTTCCTGCCCGACGTCTATGTGACCTGCGACGTCTCCAAGGGCCAGCTCTATAACCGCGAGACC
>JAVJOU010000013.1:0-156660 GCA_040216635.1 Rhodospirillales bacterium
GCTCGAAACGAACGAAGCCCAGCCGGATGTGGTTGTGATGCACCCGACGGACTTCCGGGCCATGCAGCGCGTGAAGGCCAGCGGTTCCGGCGAATTCCTGTTCGGCGCGCCGTCCGGGCAGAATACGGCCAACGTGTGGAACACGGACATTCACACGACGCCGGCCATGACGCAGGGCAAGTTCCTGGCTATGGACTCGGTGCAGATGGGCGTCCTGTTCTTGCGTGAAGATGCGTCGGTCCAGGTCGGCTACGTCAACGACGACTTCACCAAAAACCTCGTCGTTCTGCTGTCAGAAATCCGGGCCACCATCGCCGTGCAGCGTCCGGCGGCGGTGCAGTACGGATCGCTGACCCTCTAAGCCTCCCAGGCGCGCACGGGTGCACGGCCCGTTGCGCGCCATTCCGGCCGCGCCGCCTGACGTGTTCTCCTATGCCGCGTCGGGCGGCGCGCCGGTCCTTTCCGTCCCGGGAGATCGCCCCGCATGGCCAAACGACATTCAACCGAATACCGGCGCAACGTGGTTGCCCGCTACGACCAGGCCCGCGCGTCCGGTGCGCCCGTTGGCAAGGCTGCGCTGCTGGCTGGCGGCGGTCATGGCGTCAGTGTGATTGAGCATTGGCGGGAGGTGCTTGCCGCGTCTGATGGTGTCGACGGGCCGCGGCACGAGACCAAGCGCCGGACGTGCCTACGGTGTCGACGAGATTTTAAGTCGACGTGGGCCGGGGAGCGGATTTGTTCGCGTTGCAAGGGCGGTCACACGCTGGACGGACTGCCGGACTCATGGGGCGCGACGGCTACCTTGAGCGTTGCGGATAGGGGTTAGGCACCGCCCTACATGGTGATAGGCTTAGAAAAAAGGCCCCGCCAAAAGCAGGGCCTTTTCCGGGGCAACCGACGCCTAGTCCTTGCGGACACCAGCAGCATGGCCCCTAGGCCTCAACGTTAAAATTCGAGAGGTCTCAGAGTCAACGGTCTAGCAGCTTTAAGGTGCATTTACGGCGGGGATCGGCGCGACGCCCGTTTGGACATCACAAAGTTGGAGGTAATTACCCGGTGTTGTACTCTCTTCTGAGCTGAGTCGGTGGGGGTATGTTTCAGATGAAGTTCGTAATCGGAATTGCGACAATAATCTCATTCTGCTTCGTCACGTCCTTAGCGAAAGCGGATCAATGGAAGTACTTCTCATCCAGCGATGAAATGACCGGCGAACTTAATGCCTTCGCTACATCGCCGAGCACCCCTCCGACTAAACCATTGGTATTCCCCTATCATGACGTTAAAGGCTGGCTTGGCTTCGGGTGTAACCATAAGCGCGAATGGGCATACATCGGATTCAACATCGCCCCGAACCTAGTTGACACAAAGGCCCAGAGCGGCGGCTACAGTACATTCTCTACGCGCATCCGTTGGGATGACGACGTGCAAGATGTGCGCATGGAGCAGGAATGGGGTAGTCGGTTTTTACAATTTCAGAACGATGCCGCAGCGATCGCTAGAATGACAAAGGGTCAATCCGTATTGCTCGAACTCAGGTGGCACGGTTCGGAACGTACTTATTTTCGCTTCACCCTAGGTGGGTCAGCTGAAGCGATCAAGAATGCGCGTGCGGGTTGTCAGAACTAAATAGCAGAACCTCATTTACCCAGAAGATTTGCTGACGCCCTATCTTGGAAGATTGTGGCCTAGCGGGGGGCGATACGCCCGAAAACCTACCATTTTCATAATGGCGGGCTTGATGGCGGGTAGATTGTATTTTTCCGTATAAATTATTGATTTTATTAGGCTAATGGCGGAGAGGGAGGGATTCGAACCCTCGGTACTCGTGAGAGCACAACGGTTTTCGAGACCGCCCCGTTCGACCACTCCGGCACCTCTCCTAAGTCCCTGAAAAATACTAAATTTTCAGAGGCCTGGCGGGTCCGCCAAGACACCGCCCGATATGTCGAAACCATTTATGGTCCGGGAACGCCCCTTTATAATCACCAATTCAGCCATGTCTACAGCTTCCTATCGTCCATACCGTCCAGGGCATATCCATGGCGGCAAAGGCGTGGCCCCGGGGGCGCCTGCTGGGGGTGCGTTGAGGCGTCCGCACCGGGGGTGTCCGTCATGGGTGTATCTCGCCGTTTCCCGCGCCTTTCCGCCATTGACTTCTGTATTTTCACGGCTATAGTGCCGCCTCTTCCGACACCCGGAAACCGGGGCGGAAGCCAATAACCAAACAAGATCAACAATTAATAGGGTTTAATGAAGATGTACGCGGTTATCAAAACCGGCGGAAAGCAGTATCGGGTTTCCAAGGACGACGTGATCGTCGTAGAGAAACTGATGGGCGAGCCGGGTGAAACAATCGAAGTCGGCCAAGTGATGATGCTGGGCGAGGAGGGCAAGGCCCCCACGCTGGGCACGCCTGTGGTCGAAAAGGCCGCCGTGTTCGCCGAAGTGCTGGAACAGCAGAAGGGCGACAAGATTCTGGTCTTCAAGAAAAAGCGGCGTCACAATTACCGCCGCCTGAAGGGCCATCGACAGTTTGAAACGGTGCTGCGCATCCTGGATGTGAGCGCCACCGGCTCCAAGCCGGCCGCGGCCAAGAAGCCCGCCGCCAAGAAGGCCGATGCGTCGAAGGCGGATGCCAAGGCCGAAGCCAAACCGGCGGCCAAGAAGCCGGCGGCCAAAAAGGCCGAGACCAAAACGGAATCCGAGGCGCCTGCTAAAAAGGCCGCGGCCAAGAAGCCCGTTGCCAAGAAGGCCCCCGCCAAAAAGGCCGCCGCCAAGCCGGCCGCCAAGAAAGACGATTAAGGAGTAATCACCGATGGCACATAAGAAATCTGGTGGTAGTTCACGCAACGGCCGCGATTCAGCGGGCCGCCGCCTGGGCCTCAAGAAGTCCGGCGGTCAGGAAGTTATCTCCGGCAACATCATCCTGCGTCAGCGCGGGACCAAGTATCACCCGGGTGAGAACGTCGGCATGGGCAAGGATCACACGATCTTCGCCACGACCGAAGGCCGCGTGAAGTTCGCGACCAAGGCCAAGGGCCGCACCTACGTTTCGGTGGAGCCGTCCGCGTAAGCGTACGAGCGGCCATTCGCGACACGGAATTCGCGGGGGAATGGCCAGCCATTCCCCCGTTTTTCGTGGGCAATTCTCTACGGTCGCATCAGGGTGTAGGTTCCCGTTATGAAATTTCTCGATGAAGCAAAGGTGTTCGTGAAAAGCGGCGACGGCGGCGACGGCTGCATGTCGTTCCGGCGCGAAAAGTACATCGAGTTCGGCGGGCCCGACGGCGGCGACGGCGGGCGCGGCGGCGACATCATCATCGAATGCGCCGACGGCCTGAACACGTTGATCGATTTCCGTTATCAACAGCATTTCAAGGCCGGGCGCGGCACTCACGGCATGGGCAAGAACCGCACGGGCGGCCGTGGCCAGGACGTTGTCCTGAAGGTGCCCGTGGGCACGCAAATCCTGGACGACGACAGAGAAACCGTGTTGGCCGATATGACGACCGTGGGCGAGCGCATTTTGTTTCTTAAAGGCGGTGACGGGGGGCTCGGCAATGCGCGCTTCAAGTCATCGACCAACCGTGCTCCGCGCAAGACCGTCCCGGGCTTTCCCGGTCAGGAACAATGGATCTGGCTGCGCCTGAAGCTGATCGCCGATGCGGGGCTGGTGGGCCTTCCCAATGCGGGCAAGTCGACCTTTCTTTCAGCCTGTTCCCGGGCCAAGCCGAAGATCGCCAATTATCCCTTCACCACCCTGCATCCCAACCTGGGCGTGGTCGCCGTTGACCAGCGCTCGTTCGTCCTGGCCGATATTCCCGGCCTGATCGAAGGGGCGAGCGAGGGGGCCGGGCTGGGCACGCGCTTCCTGGGCCATGTGGAACGCTGCCGGGTGCTGCTGCATCTGGTCGACGGCACGCAGGAAGATGCGGCGGCGGCCTACAAGCAGGTGCGCCATGAAATGAAGGCCTACGGTGGCGGTCTGGCCGACAAGACCGAAATTCTGGCCCTCAACAAATGCGATGCCTTGACCGACGACGAGATCAAGGAACAGCGCAAGAAACTGGCCCGGGCGGCCAAGTGCAAGATGGCCGACGTGATGCTGGTGTCGGGCGTGTCCGGTGCGGGTGTGACGGAAATTCTGCGCGCCCTGGTGGCCGAGATCGGCGAGGCCAAGGCCGAAGAAGTCATGGACAGCCAGGAGCCCGAGGTGGAGGGCTGGACCCCATGACCGCCCCTGACGGCAGCAATCAGACAGACCTGAAACAAGGCAAGCGGGTGATCATCAAGATCGGCTCGGCCCTGCTGGTGGATAAGGAAAAGGGCACGGTCAAGCGCGCTTGGCTGGAAACCCTCGGCCGCGATCTGATGCGTCTGCGCGAACGGGGCCAGGAAGTCCTGATCGTATCGTCCGGAGCCATCGCCGTCGGCCGCCGCCATCTGGGCCTGCCCGCGCGCGGCAAGCTGAAATTGGAAGAAAGTCAGGCCGCCGCCGCCGCCGGCATGGTGCGCCTGGCCCATGCCTATCAGGAAGTGCTGGGCACGTACGGGGTGACGGTGGCGCAGGTGCTGCTGACCCTGGATGACAGCGAGAACCGCCGCCGCTATTTGAATGCGCGCAACACCATCGATCAGATCATCCGCCTGGGTGCGGTCCCCCTGATCAACGAAAACGACACGGTCGCCACGGATGAAATCCGCTTCAGCGACAACGACCGTCTGGCGGCCCGGGTCGCGGCCATGGTGTCTGCCGACACGCTGGTGCTGCTGTCGTCGTCGGACGGCCTGTATGAAAGCGATCCGGTGCAGAACCCGGATGCCGTCCACGTGCCCGTGGTGCGGGGCGCGATCACGCCCGAAATCGAAGACATGGCCGGGGTCAAGATGACCGACGACGGGTCCGGCGGCATGGTGACCAAGCTGGTCGCGGCCCGCATGGCCATGGCGGCCGGTTGCCGCATGGTGATCGCCAATGGGCTGGATGAACACCCGCTGGAACGCATGGAAAGCGGCGGCCGGGTGACCTGGTTCCTGCCCGAAGCCTCGCCGCTGACCGCGCGCAAGCAATGGATTTCGGGGTCGCTCAAACCCGACGGCATCGTGACGGTCGACGAGGGGGCCGCGCGCGCCCTGGCCCAAGGAAAAAGCCTGCTGCCGGCCGGGGTGACCCGGGTGGAGGGTGCGTTCGAACGCGGCGACGCCGTACTGGTGACATCCCAATCGGGCGACATTCTGGGCCGGGGGCTGGTGGCCTATTCGGCCGAGGACGCGGTCCGGATCGCGGGTGCAAAATCAAAGGAAATCGAAGCCATCCTGGGCTATCGTGGCCGGGACGAGATGATTCACCGCGACGATCTGGTGTTGGACTAGGGCCGTTCGGCCCCCATATCGTTGCCGGTGAGGAGAGAACGATGACGACCGAAACTGAAGACATTCCCGCAATGATGGCCGATATCGGCCGCCGTGCGCGCGCCGCCCAGGCAAAACTGGCGACAGCACCCCGTGCCGCCAAGGACAAGGCCTTGGTCGAGGCCGCGGCCAGTCTGCGCCGCCGGCAGAACGAGATTCTGTCCGAAAACGCCAAGGACATGGCCGGTGGCGAGGACAAGGGCCTGACCAAGGCCATGCTCGACCGGCTGTTGCTGAACGAAGACCGGGTCGAAGCCATGGCCCGCGGCCTGGAAGACATCGCCAAGCTGGACGATCCCATCGGCACCATCCTGGCGGAATGGGACCGCCCCAACGGCCTGCATATCGAACGCCGCCGCGTGCCCTTGGGCGTGATCGGGGTGATTTACGAATCCCGGCCCAACGTAACGGCGGACGCGGGCGGGTTGTGCCTCAAGGCGGGCAATGCCTCGATTCTGCGGGGCGGGTCGGAAAGCTTCCATTCGTCCTCGGCGATTTTGGAAAGTCTGCGCGAAGGGCTTAAGGCCGCAAACCTGCCCGAAGACGCGATCCAGACCGTGCCGACCCGCGATCGGGCGGCCGTTGGTGAAATGCTGCAGATGACCGATTTCATCGACGTCATCGTGCCGCGCGGCGGCAAATCCCTGATCGAAAGGGTCATCCAGGAAAGCAAGGTGCCCTTGTTCCAGCATCTGGAAGGGTTGTGCCATTCCTATGTCAATCGGGCCGCCGACCCGGAAATGGCCAGGAACGTGGTGGTTAATGCCAAGATGCGGCGAACCGGTATTTGCGGGGCCACGGAAAACATCCTGGTCGATCGCGACGCGGCCGACCGGCTGCTGCCGGGCATTCTGGATGGTTTGGTTCAGGCCGGATGCGAAGTGCGCGGCGATGACGATGTGCGTGCGCTCGACGCCCGCGTTACACCGGCCACGGACGAGGACTGGGACACGGAATACCTGGACAGCATCGTCGCCGTGAAATTGGTGGACGGCATCGACGATGCCATCGGGTTCATCGGCACGCACGGCTCCGACCATACGGACGCCATCATCACCGACGACGCCGAAGCGGCGGAAAAATTCATCAACGAAGTCGATAGTGCCATCGTGTTGGTCAATGCCTCGACCCAGTTCGCCGACGGCGGCGAATTCGGCATGGGGGCGGAAATCGGCATTTCCACGGGCAAGCTGCATGCTCGCGGGCCCGTCGGAGTCGAGCAATTGACCAGCTTCAAATACGTGGTGCGCGGCACCGGCCAGGTGCGCCCGGCTTGACCGCCCGGCGCCCCGGTTTCTCATCCCCCTGATCCCAGGACGACACCCCTTTGAAACGGCATGTTCGACGCATCGGCATCCTTGGCGGATCCTTCAACCCCGCCCATGAAGGCCACCGCCATATCAGCGTCCAGGCGCTGAAGCGGTTGCGCCTGGATGAGGTGTGGTGGCTGGTCTCGCCGCAGAACCCGTTGAAGTCGCCGGCGGGCATGGCGCCGTTCGAAAAACGAATCGAACAGGCAAAAATAGTCGCCGACCACCCCCGGATCCGGGTCACGGACATGGAAAAAGGCCTAGGGACCACCTATACGGCGGAAACCCTGGCGCGGCTGGTCCGGCGATTCCCGACCCTGCGGTTTGTCTGGCTTATGGGGGCCGACAACCTGGCGCAGATTTCCCGCTGGAACCGCTGGACACGCATCTTTCATACCGTTCCCGTTGCGGTTTTGGACCGTCCTTCCTATTCTTTAGGGGCGTTGTCGGGCAGGGCAGCGCGGCGGTTCTTCCGGGAACGCATCAAGGAATCCCGGGCGGGCCAATTGGCCGACATGCGTCCTCCGGCGTGGGTCTTCCTTCATACGCCCTTGAACGCGACCTCGGCCACGGAGCTCCGGGCGCGGGGCATGTTCCGGCGTCCGGGCGGCTAGGTAGAGCCGCCGGCGCAGTTGCCAGCGGCACGAACAACGGAACGAAAGGAAAAGACCATACCAAAAACAAAACAGATGCCGCTCACCTGCGATGATGTCTTGAAGCTGGTGACCGCATCATTGGATGACGACAAGGCTCAAGACCTGGCCGTCATCGACCTTCATGGCAAGACCGACATTGCGGACCATATGGTCATTGCCAGCGGCACATCCGAGCGCCAGGTCGGCGCCATGGCCGATCACCTTCGGGAAAAACTGAAACAAAGCGGATTGAAGGGGCTGAACGTCGAAGGCCTCAATCAATGCGACTGGGTGCTGATCGATGCCGGTGACGTCATCGTGCATCTGTTCCGCCCGGAAGTGCGGGAATTCTACGGCCTTGAAAAGCTGTGGGCCGAGACCCCCGCACAGGAAGCCGCTGCCGCCCCCCTTTAAGGGGCCCGGAAGGTGACTTGACGTGTCGGCCCGATCCACCGGCCGCGTGACCGGTGGGGCCTGGGCATGGACGTATTTTACGTAACGACAGCCGTCTTTAATGCAAAAAGGCCGGGCTGTAAGAGGCGGGTTTGTTCGCGCCTCGGCCAAATCACGCTACACTCCGAACCATGCGCATCACTATTATCGCCGTGGGCCGCCGCAAGCAGGGTCCGGAACAGGATTTGTTCGATCAGTACAAGGGGCGCCTGCCCTGGCCGCTGGACCTGAAACTGGTCGAAGAGAAAAAACCCCTGTCGGGAGACGCCCTGAAGGCGCGTGAGGCGGACCTGCTGCTGGCCGCCCTGCCGGACGGTGCGACCGTGATTGCCCTGGACGAACGCGGAACCTCCGACACCAGCCCAAAATTCGCTGAACGCTTAAGCGCCTGGCGGGATGACGGCGCCCGTGATCTGGCGTTTCTGATCGGCGGAGCCGACGGTTTGGCGGAAGAGGTGCGCACGCGTGCCCGTTTCGTCATGTCGCTGGGCAAACAGACCTGGCCGCATCAGCTGGTTCCGGCCCTGTTGGCGGAACAGCTTTACCGTGCCCATGCGATCCTGACCGGGCATCCCTATCACCGGGTTTGATGGGTGGTATAGACGTCTGTTCCCGGTCCTGTAAAAACGTGTCAAACCCTACCATCCGGGGCGATCCTCTGGTAAAAGACGCCATGGGCCGGTGCCCGTTGACGAAAGGTCGCCGAAACCCCATTTCAACACCCCGAAAACATTAAAAAAAGCGCCATGCCTGAAGCGACCAAATTCCCCCGGCCTGTTGTCCTGTGCATCCTGGATGGATGGGGCGACCGCGAAGCCGCCGACGATAACGCCATTTCCCTTGCCAAGACGCCCACCTGGGACCGTCTGGTGTCCGACTGCCCGCGCGCGCGGCTTGATGCTTCGGCCCAGGAAGTGGGTCTGCCCCAGGGTCAAATGGGTAATTCCGAGGTCGGCCATATGAACCTGGGGGCGGGACGCGTCGTCATGCAGGACCTGCCCAAAATTGACGCCGCCATGGACGACGGCTCGCTGGCGGAAAATCCGGCGTTGGTCTCGTTCATCGACGGCATGAAGGCCGCGGGCGGCACCTGCCACCTTCTGGGTTTGCTCAGCCCCGGCGGCGTGCACAGCCATCAGGATCATATGGTGGCCCTGGCCAAGGCCGTTGCGGCGGCGGGCGTTCCGGTTTCCGTGCATGGCTTCCTGGACGGCCGCGACACACCGCCCAAGGCCGCGAAGGGTTATATGTCCCGTTTCCTGGCCGATCTGGAAGGCTGCGAAGGTGTCACCGTCGCCACGGTCACCGGCCGCTATTTCGCCATGGACCGGGACAAGCGCTGGGACCGTGTGGTCAAAGCCTATGACGTCATGGTCCGGGCCGAAGGCAGCGAAACCTCGGACGATCCGGTGGCCGCGATCGAAGCCTCCTACACGGCCGGCAAGACCGACGAATTCATGGAGCCCTGCGTGATCGGCGATTATGCCGGTATGACCGACGGCGATGGGCTGCTGTGTGCCAATTTCCGGGCCGACCGGGCGCGGGAAATTCTGGCCGCCCTGGTCGATCCGGCCTTCGACGGGTTCGAGCGGGCAAAGACCGTGACCTTCGCCCAGCGCCTGGGCATGGTCGAATATTCCGGCGATCTCAACGCCTTCCTGCCCGCCATGTTCCCATCGGAAAGCCTGTCGGGGATTTTGGGCGAGGTCGTGTCCAAGGCCAAGAAGACCCAGCTGCGCATCGCCGAGACGGAAAAGTACGCCCATGTGACGTTCTTCCTGAACGGCGGGCGCGAAGATGTGTTCGAGGGCGAGGAGCGCATTCTGGTGCCGTCGCCCAAGGTTGCGACCTATGACCTGAAGCCCGAGATGTCGGCGCCTGAGGTCACGGACAACTTGGTCCGCGTCATCAACGACGGCACCTTTGACCTGATCGTCGTCAACTATGCCAACGGCGACATGGTCGGTCATACGGGCGTGCTGGACGCTGCCATGAAGGCGGCGGAAACCATCGATGCCTCGCTGACCCGGTTGGAGCAGGCGGTCATCGATGCCGATGGGGTCATGCTGGTGACCGCCGATCACGGCAATTGCGAGCAAATGAGCGATCCGAAAAACCGTAGCGCCCATACCCAACATACCCTGAACCTCGTGCCGGCCCTTTTGGTCAACGCGCCGGACTGGGTCAACGGCCTGCACGACGGACGGCTTGCCGATGTGGCGCCGACCTTGTTGCAGTTGATGGGGCTGGACCAACCGGCCGAGATGACCGGGCGGTCGCTGATCGACGGCGGCGCCGATGCCGCCCGCGAAGCGGCGGAATAAAGCCCTTGGTCACAGCCGGGCGATCCCTGATAGCGATTTCCCTGGCGGCGGTGTTGGCCGCGTCTTCTGCCGCGATTGCCCAGAACAGGGCCGCCGGTGACAGCCTGGACAAGGTCCAGCGCGAGATCAAAAAAAGCCACGCCGAAAGCGAGCGTCTGAAGGGCCAGGCGGCGGCGCTTGAGGCGGATCTCAAGAACCTCAAACAACGCCTGGTTTCGGCTGCCAAGGTCGTGCAGGACCGTGAGCTTCGGGTCATCACCCTGGAAGCCAAGATCGCCGATCTTGTGCGCCAGGAACGGGAAAAGATGGCGCAGCTGAGCGCCAATCGCGCCCAGTTCGCGGGTGTGTTGATGGCGTTGCAAAAAATGGTGCAGTTCCCGCCCGAAGCTTTGCTGGCCCTGCCCGAATCCCCGGACGATCTGGTCCGCAGCGCCATCCTGCTGCGCTCCGTGGTGCCCGAGATCGATCGTCAGGCGACCCGTATCCGATTGGACCTGAAATCCTTGGCCGATACCCGTGAAATGACGGCGGCGGAAAGGTTGAATTTGAGCTCGGCGGCCGACGACCTGGAACGCCAGCGGGCGGAAATCCGCCAGTTGATGACCGACCGGCGGCGCCTGTTGGCGAAAACCAAGGCCGAGGAACGGGACGCCGCCGAACGTGCCGCCCGCTTGGCGGCCAAGGCGCGCAACCTGAAAGACCTGATGACGCGGCTGGAAGAACAGCGTGAGGCCGATGAGCGTGAAGCCCGGGCCAAGGAACAGGCCGAAGCGAAAGCCTCGCGGGACAAGGCCGCGGCGATTGAAAAGGCCCGAGCCGTCGCCACAGTTTCGCCATCTGTATCCATCACAAAGCGCCGTGGCCGCCTTCCGTTGCCCGTGGTGGGCGATCTGGTCGGCCGGTACGGCGAGAACCTGCCGACGGGACTGTCGCGCAAAGGCATCGACATTGCCGCGCGCGGCGGATCGCAGGTCATTGCCACCTATGACGGGAAAATCGCTTTCGCAGGTAAATTCCGGGGCTATGGGCAATTATTGATTATCGATCACGGCGACGGATATCATACGCTGCTGGCTGGGATGGCCCGGATCGATATGACCGTGGGCCAACGCGTTTCCACCGGTGAACCCGTGGGCCTGATGGGCGACGATGGGGGCAACCGGCCAATTCTCTACGTTGAACTGCGCCGCAAGGGACAGCCGATCAATCCTTTGCCGTGGTTGGCGTCACGCAAAGACAAGGTGAGCGGATGACACAGAAATTCATGAAGGGTGCAGGGATACGGGTTCTGGCCGGTGCGATGGTGCTGGGCAGCCTGGCGTTTCTGGCCAAGCCGGCCGTGGCGCAGGATGCTTCGGCTTCTCCCGAGGCCAAGAACTCGGAAGAAACCTATCGCCTGCTGAACCTGTTCGGCGATGTGTTCGAACGCATCCGTTCCCAATACGTGGATCAGCCCACGGACGAACAGATGATCGAGGCGGCGATCACCGGGATGCTGCAGTCGCTGGACCCGCATTCCAGTTACATGAACGCCCGCACCTATAAGGAAATGCAGGTCAATACCCGTGGCCAGTTCGGCGGGTTGGGCATTCAGGTGACCATGGAAAACGGCGTGGTCAAGGTGATCTCGCCGATCGACGACACGCCCGCGTTCCGTGCCGGAATCAAATCAGGTGACCTGATCACCCATCTGGACGGGGAATCGATCCAGGGCCTGACCCTTTCCCAGGCGGTCGAGAAAATGCGCGGCAAGGTCGGCAGCGACATCAAGCTGACCGTGTTCCGCGAAGGCCAGGAACCGTTCGATGTGTCGGTGACCCGCGCGATCATCAAGATCGCCTCGGTGCGGCATCGTCTTGAAGGTGATGATATCGGTTATATCCGCATCACCTCGTTCAGCGAGCAGACCAAGGAGAACTTGGACAAGGCCATCGCGAAGATCAAGAAAGACGCGGGCGACAAGCTCAAGGGTTATGTGTTGGACTTAAGGAACAACCCGGGCGGTTTGTTGGATCAGGCCGTCGCGGTGTCGGATACGTTCCTGGACAAGGGCGAAATCGTCTCGACCCGGTCCCGTGATCCGGACGATACGCATCGTTTCAACGCCACCAAGGGCGACCTGACGGAAGGAAAGCCCGTCATCGTTCTGATTAACGGGGGGTCGGCGTCTGCTTCGGAAATCGTTGCCGGCGCGCTGCAGGACCACCGTCGCGGGGTGCTGTTGGGTACCCGTTCGTTCGGTAAGGGCTCTGTGCAGACGATCGTGCCGCTGCAGGGGCATCGGGCCATGCGCTTGACCACGGCACGGTATTACACACCGTCCGGCGACAGCATCCAGGCCAAGGGCATTCACCCGGATATCGAGGTCAAGCCGTCGCGAATCGAAGAGCTTGATAGCCGTCCCGGCCGCCGCGAGGAAAATCTGCGCGGTGCTTTGGACAAAGGAGAGCCTGCATCCGACGCCGGCGATACGGATGCGGAGGCAAAGCCCGAAGACGGGAAAACGGCGGGAAAAGAAGGGGATGCCAAGAAAGAGCCGGTCGATTACCAACTGTTGCGGGCGCTTGACCTGCTGCGCGGCGTGGCTCTTTTTTCCGGCGCGTTGACCTCGTCAACCAATTGAGTACCCTGGATTTATTGAGGTGGATGTGACGCTATGCCCTGCCATGCTAGCCATGGCGGACGGCGTGACAGCCAGCTTATTCATATGGCCGGCCGGCCCTTGATGAACGGGTGACCCGTTGAAGATGCCGTCGTTGAAAATGCCGTTCAATCTGAAGCGCCGCAAAAAAGGCGGTGACGATGAGGACGATGAAGACTTCGATCTCGACGAAGAGGCGTTCGAGGACGAAGAGGATGAAGACGACGACGATTACGACGACCTCGACGATGATGAGGAAGAGGAGGGAAGTGCGTGGGAACGCATGGACCCTCAGCGCAAGGTTCTCATTATCTCGGCGCTTGCCGGCGGTCTGCTGCTGACATCCATATTCGGCGGTGCGGCTTGGTTCCTGCTTGGATCTGGCGAACCTGAACCCGTCGCCGATTTGCGCCGCCCTGATGGCTCCATCGCCATTCCGGCTGCCCCCACGCCGGGGGGGCTTACGCCCCCTGCCGAAGGAGAGGCTCCATCCGCAGAAGGACAAACGGGCAAAGCGACTGCCGATGGCAAGGCCGCGCCCGGCGCACCGCAACCGGCGGAAAAGGTCGTTGGCGGTATTTCTGCCTCGCAGGTGGCGATCCAATCCGAAGGGTCGGGGGGGCTCAGCGCGGGGCTTGCGGCCACGGGGGCCGGACAGGACCCGGACCGAAGCCGCGTGATCCCGTTCTCATCGGCAGAAGCCTATAAAGGCATCGCCTGGATCGAAGGTGTCGAAGCCCTGGCCCGCGTGCCGGACTTGGCGCTCGTCGAAAAAGGCCCCGACGGGCGGGACATGCCGATCATCGCGCGCAACGGGACCCGGCCCATGGATGCCTATGCCCGGCCCGTGCCGGAAGCCGACGCCAGCATCCCGCGCATCGCCGTCCTGATCCGGGGGATCGGGCTGTCGCGTAGCGCGAGCATTACGGCGATCAAATCCCTGCCGCCGGAAGTCAGCATGGTTATTTCACCTTATGCCCGGGAGCCGTCGGATTGGGTCATTCGTGCCCGGCTTGCCGGGCATGAAGTGTTCATGGGCCTGCCCATGGAAAGTGCGAACTTTCCGTTCGAAGACGCGGGGCCATTGGCGCTGAACACCGGGTTACAGTTGGAGCAGAACATGTCCAACCTGCGGACCTTGATGGGGATGGTGCCGGGCTACGTCGGGTTCATGTCACGCTATGGCTCGAAATTCGGCGTGGCGGAAGGGCAATTGAAACCCGTGTTCGAGGAAATCAAATCGCGCGGGCTGATGTTCATCGATTCCGGTGAAAGCGGCAGCGGTGCCATGCCGCGCATCGCCGCAGAATTGGGGCTGCCCAAGGCCGTCGTGAACATTCATTTGGACCGCACGCCGTCGGAGGACGAAATCGCGTCCAAACTACTGCGTTTCGGTGCGCTGGCGCGCAGCCAATCCGTCGCCGTCGCCATGGGCGATCCTTATCCCCATACCATCCGAGAATTGAAAAACTGGCTGGCGGCCCAACCGCCGGAAAAAATGCGCCTGGTGCCGGTCAGTTCCATCGCCGATCTGCAGATCATTCAATAATACTGTCCAATCCCGATACTTTCTTGCCGCATACAAGGCTCCTTTCATGAAGACGAATGACGATGATCCACGCCCGTACCGAACCGGTGTCGGTGCCTTGCTGCTGAATGCGGCCGGTCTTGTGTGGGTGGGGGAACGGATCCGTAAACTGGATCAGCAGTTGGAATACCCCTGGCAACTGCCGCAGGGCGGCCTGGACGAAGGCGAAGACCCCCGCGACGCCGTGTTCCGTGAACTGGAAGAAGAAACGGGCACGGCGAATGCGGAAATCATCGCTGAGACGTCCGGCTGGTTGTCCTACGACCTTCCGGTCGAGGTGCGTGACAAGGTGTGGAAAGGACGGTTCCGCGGCCAGCGCCAGAAATGGTTCGCCATGCGGTTCCTTGGCAAGGATGATGAGTTTGATTTGAATACTCACGAGAAACCGGAATTTTCCAGCTGGCGATGGGCGTCCATGGCGGAATTGCCAAGCCTGATCGTTCCCTTCAAACGGGGGCTATATCAGGACCTTGTGGCGGCGTTCGCGCACCTGGACGGCGATAACGGAGCCTCCCGGACATGATGTATCTGGAATTGCTGATCGGGCTGGTGATTTTGGTAGGGGCGGCCGAAGTGATGATCCGCGGTGCGGTCGGTCTGGCGCGGATTTTCGGCCTGTCGCCGATGTTGATCGGCATGACGGTGATCGCCCTGGGGACCTCGGCGCCGGAACTGGTGGTCTCGCTTGATGCGGCACTGAGCGGCAATCCCGGCATCGCGACGGGCAACGTCGTCGGTTCGAACATCGCCAACATTTTGCTGATTGTCGGTGCGGCGGCAATCCTGATGCCCATGGTGCGGCGTCAGGACCGGCTTAACCGCGACGCTCTGCTGCTTGTCCTGTGCACGGCTCTGTTCATCATGCTGTGCTGGACCGAACAATTGGACTGGCCTCATGGCCTGTTGCTGTTCGCCGTGTTCGCGGCTTTCATGGGGGTTGCCTATTGGCGCGATACACATGACCCCAAGGCGTCGGCCGAACGGGCCGGCGAGGTCGAGGACGTCGGCGCCGTGCCTCAGAAAGCCTGGATCGCCTGGGCGACGGCGCTTGGCGGTTTGGTCGGGATCGCCCTGGGCGCCGATCTGATGGTTTCGGGGGGTGTTGCCATCGCCCGATCCTTCGGTTTGGGCGAAGAGGTCATCGGGCTGACCCTGATCGCCATCGGAACTTCCTTGCCGGAACTGGCGGCCTCCGCCGTTGCGGCGCGGCGCGGCCATCCGGACGTCGCGATCGGCAATATCGTCGGCTCCAACATGTTCAACATGCTGGGCATTGCCGGGATTGTTGCCATGACCACGCCCCTGCCGGTACCCACGACCATGCTGGCATTCGACATCTGGGTGATGCTGGGGTCGGTGGTATTGATCGCGCCTGTGATGATGGGCTGGGTCGGGGTGAACCGGGCCGGCGGTGCATTCCTGCTGCTGCTCTATACGGTCTATCTCGCGGCCCAGGTCGTGGGGCTACCGGAGATGGCCGCGGGCAGGCTATTCTGACGCCGATATGAGCGATACCGCAGTTCCGAAAGAAACCGCCCTGATCACCGGTGCTGCGCGCCGGATCGGCCGCGCATTGGCGCTTGATCTGGCGACGGCCGGCTGGCGTGTCGCGGTCCATTATAATGGATCGCGGGACGATGCCGAAGCCGTGGCCGCCGAAATCAAGGCGGCGGGCGGCCATGCGGCGGCGTTTGCCGCGGATTTGGCGGACGAAGCCCAGACGGCGGCGCTTCTGCCCGCCGTGGCGGCGGCGCTGGGGCCCGTGACCTGCTTGGTCAACAATGCGTCCGTGTTCGAAAAAGACCTGCCCGATAGCGTCACGCGGGAAAGCTGGGACCGGCATATGGAGGTCAACCTGCGTGCCCCCTTCGTGCTGACACAGGCACTGGCGGCGGAACTGCCGGCCGGGACAGCCGGGGCCGTGGTCAATATTCTCGACCAGCGGGTCATCAACCTGCGGGGCGATTTCACGTCCTATACCTTGTCGAAATACGGCCTGTGGGGACTGACCCAAATGCTGGCCCGGGGGCTGGCGCCGAACATCCGGGTCAATGCCATCGCCCCGGGACCGACCCTGGCCAGCCACCGCCAGACGCCGGATCAATTCGCCGATCAATGGCAGGCGACGCCGCTGGAACGCCCCGTCGACCTCCAGGATATTTGCCGCGCCCTGCGCTTCGTCCTTGACGCAGAGGCCCTAACAGGCCAAATCATCGCCCTGGACAGCGGCCAGCACATGGGGGCTGCCTGGGATAACGGGCCCGCACCGGAATAAGGCGGGCCAGGGTAACCGATCGGGGACGATATGACCGTCGATCAATACAAGGTTTCGGACACCGCCAAGATCGCCGACGCGCGCGCGCTGATCCGCCATGTGTTCGTGCGCAATCTGGTGCTGATGGCCAATATCGGCATTCATGCGTTTGAGAAAACGGGCGCACAGCGCATCCGCGTCAACGTTGACTTGGCCGTGCGCGAGACCGAACAGCCGCCCGCCGACGAGATCGGTCAGGTGGTCTGCTATGAAGAGATCACCGAAGGCATCAAGGGCATCGTCAGCCGCGAGCACGTCAACCTAGTCGAGACCCTGGCCGAGGATATCGCCGCCATGTGTCTCGAAGACCCCCGGGTTCGATCCGCTCGCGTGAGAGTGGAAAAGCTGGACATTCTCGAAAATGCGGAGAGCGTCGGCGTCGAGATCGAGCGCTTCAACTCCCGGGCCTGACAGGCGAATGAGCGCATTCTCCTAAGTGCTTGATATAGCGACTTTGTGATCGCTGCCCCAGGTGAGTTGTGCACAGGGCCTATTCCCGTTTCATATTTGTGTCCAGCCGGTTTCCGGAAATTTACAGCATGCGGCTTGTCGCCGTGTAATGCTGGTTTGTTGTTTAATTTCAATATGTTATTTCTATGCTTAAATATTAGGCAAAGCGGAGGAATCCCGGGGTTTTCTGGCTCTTTGACCGCCGGGGCGGGTTTTTCAACAGGATTATCCACAGGAGTCGTGGATAGTTGACCGTGCAGAAAATCATCCGGCCGATATATCTTTCGACATAGTATTGATTCAGTTCAAAATTCTCTGGTGACAGGTTGTTCTGAAGGAATTTTCTTGTGGTGCCGGAAGCGGAAAATCAGAACGGCGACGTGCCCGATACGGGCGCGCCGTCAGCATCGATTGCGGAAGGTGCCGCCGTCATTGCCCGCCATCTGAAGACCCTGCCGGCAAGCCCGGGGGTCTACCGGATGATCGCGGCCGATGGGGCGGTCCTTTACGTGGGCAAGGCGAAGGATCTGAAAAAGCGGGTCGCCGCCTATACCGCGCCCGAGCGGCAATCGATCCGCATCCGCCGCATGATCGCGCTGACCGCCGACATGGAATTTATGACCACGTCGACCGAGGCCGAGGCCCTGTTGCTTGAATCAAACCTGATCAAGCGTTATGCGCCCCGCTACAACATCCTTCTGCGCGACGATAAGTCCTTCCCCTATATCCTGGTGACCGGCGACCACGAATACCCCCAGGTCGTGAAGTACCGGGGGGCTAAGTCCCGAAAGGGCGACTATTTCGGGCCTTTTGCCTCGGTCTGGGCGGTCAATGACGCGCTCAACGTGCTGCAGCGGGCATTCCTGCTGCGCTCGTGCTCGGACCATGTGTTCAGTGGGCGGTCACGCCCCTGCCTGCTGTATCAAATCAAGCGCTGTTCCGCACCCTGTGTCGGGCGGATTTCGAAACCGGATTATGATGATCTGGTTGATCAGGCCCGCGCCTTTCTGACCGGGGATTCCAAATCTGTGCAGGCGGCCTTGTCGGACCGCATGCAGGAAGCCTCCGACGCCATGGAATTCGAACTGGCGGCGCAATACCGCGACCGCATCCGCGCCATGACCCGAATTCAGGCCCATCAGGACATCAACATCCGCACCGTGGGCGACGCCGACGTGATCGCGACCCATCGCCGGGGCGGGCAGACCTGTGTGCAGGTGTTCTTTTTCCGCACGGGCGCCAACTTCGGCAACCGGGCCTATTTCCCCAGCCACAGCCCCGAGGACGAGGTTGGCGACGTTCTGGAAGCCTTCCTGGGGCAGTTCTATTCCCGCGCCCAGCCGCCCAAGACGGTGATCCTCAGCCATGACCTGCCCAACCGGTCGCTGATCGGGGAGGCCCTTTCCGTGCGCGCCGAACGCCGGGTGCAGGTTTCCGTGCCGATGCGCGGTGACAAACGCAAGATCGTCGACCATGCCTTGGCCAACGCCAAGGAAGCCCTGTCCCGGCGTATGTCGGAAAGTGCCACGCAACGAAAGCTGCTTGACGGCCTGGCCGATGTGCTGGGCCTGGAAGGCACGCCGGAACGGATCGAGGTTTACGATAACAGTCATGTCGGCGGGACCAAGGCCGTGGGCGGCATGATCGTGGCCGGGCCCGACGGGTTCGAAAAGGGGGCCTACCGAAAGTTCAACATCAAGGGGGCGGCCGATCCCAAGGGGGCTAAGGACAAGGACGGTCCCGCAGGCGACGGGTTCGCCCCCGGCGATGATTACGCCATGATGCGTGAAGTCCTGACCCGGCGCTTTTCCCGCGCGTTGAAGGAAGACCCGGAACGCGCCCAGGGCCAATGGCCGGATCTGATCCTGATCGACGGCGGCAAGGGGCAGTTGGGTGTGGCGATGGAGGTTTTCGCCGACCTGGGGGTCGAGGATGTGGATTTGGCGGCGATCGCCAAGGGCCCGGACCGTAACGCGGGGCGCGAGCGTATATTCCTGGCAAACGGTCGGGAAATCCTGCTGAAACCCCAGGACCCGGTGCTGTATTTTCTGCAGCGCCTGCGCGACGAGGCCCACCGGTTTGCCATCGGCGCCCATCGCGGCCGGCGCACCAAGGCCATTCACACTTCGCGCCTGGACGAAGTGCCAGGAATCGGCGCCCAACGGAAACGGGCCCTTCTGCATCATTTCGGCCATGCCAAGGCGGTCGAGGAAGCACGGCTTGAGGATTTGGTTGTCGTCGACGGAATATCCAAATCAATGGCGCGAAAAATCTATGACTGGTTTCATCCCGATGACTGATGTGGTTGAATGCGCTCCGCCGACCGGTACCCGTACTGGGGCGGGCTGCCCGGCGTGGGGGCGGTGCCGCCGATGTGGATGCGGTTTGCCGCAGTGGAGACTTTCTTGCTGACCCAGTTGCCCAATCTTCTGACCTTGTCGCGCATCGCCGCCATTCCGGTGGTGGTCTGCCTGATGCTGTTCGTCGATGCCCCACTGGGCAATTGGCTGGCCTTTGCCGTCTATTGCTATGCTTCGATCACCGATTTCTTCGACGGCTACCTGGCCCGCGCCTGGGACTTGCAGTCGTCCCTGGGCCGGTTTCTGGACCCCATCGCCGACAAATTGCTGATTTCGGCCCTGTTGCTGGCCCTGGTCGGGGTCGACCGATTCGATGGTGTGCATATCCTGCCGGCGGCGGTGATCCTGTGCCGGGAAATCCTGGTGTCGGGCCTGCGTGAATTCCTGGCTTCGGCGCGGGTCGGTCTGCCCGTATCGACCCTTGCCAAATGGAAGACCACGGTTCAGATCCTGGCTCTCGGCTTTCTGATCGTCGGCCCGGCGGGCCCTGATTTCGGACCGCTGACGACGACGGAGGTCGGTGTTTACGGCCTGTGGATCGCGGCCTTGCTGACGCTGGTGACCGGGTTCGATTATCTGCAGGCGGGGTTGCGCCATATCCGGCGCGCCGACAGTCCCAAACCGCCCTCGGCGGGTGGCGCGCAAGGCGCTGAAAACCATTGAATTTTGTGGCATTCTCACCAATATCATCGGCCTTCCATACGTAACGGCTTTCCGGTGGCGTTCGGCCCGGAAGCACAAAACATCCAAGAGGAAACGGCGGCATGAAGGTATTCGGCCTGGTCGGATGGAGCGGCAGCGGCAAGACGACGCTGCTTGTCCATTTGATTCCGGAACTGACGTCGCGGGGGCTTTCGGTTTCGACCATGAAGCATACCCACCACAATTTCGACATCGACCAGAAGGGCAAGGATTCTTATGAACACCGCGCCGCCGGGGCGACCGAAGTCATGCTGACCTCGGGCCGGCGTTGGGTGCTGCAGCGGGAGTTCCGAGACGAAGAAGAGCCCGATATGGATGATCTGATCGCGCGTATGGCGCCGGTCGATCTGATCCTGATCGAAGGGTTCAAACGCCACCGCCACGCCAAGCTGGAAGTCTTTCGCGCGTCCGTGGGCAAGAGCCTGCTGGCCGCCGAGGACGACACCATTGTCGCCGTTGCTTCGGATGCTTCTGTCGACGGAGTGACCTGCCCGGTTCTGGATATGAACGATGTGGGGGCCGTCGCCGATTTCATCGTCGCCCATTGCGGACTGGCCGCATCGACGCAAACCGGCAAGATGAGCCATGGCGCAGCTTAAGGACGATTGTTTCGCCTTCGACGGCGGCCTGATCCCCGTCGATGATGCGCTGGCGGCGTTGGCGGATCGGATCACCTGTGTGGCCGCCACGGAGCAGGTGGGTCTGCGCCAAGCTTTGGGACGAGTTTTGGCAGAGGACGTAACGGCCCCCCGCAATGTCCCGCCCCATGATAATTCCGCCGTTGACGGCTATGCGGTCTACCACGCGGACCTGAATACGGACGGGGAAACGCGTTTGCCCCTGGGCGGGCGCATTGCTGCCGGCCATCCCCTGGAAGGACCGGCAGAGACAGGCAAGGCCTATCAGATATTCACCGGAGCCCCCATGCCGCCTGGTGCCGACGGCGATCAGGCAAGCGGCCCGGACACGGTCTTCATGGCGGAAGACGCCCAGGTCGACGGCGATCATGTGATCCTGCCCCCGGGCCTGAAAAAAGGATCGAACCGTAGGTTCGCGGGCGAGGACGTCAAGCAAGGCGATGTCATCCTGCGCCGGGGGCAAAGCCTGCGCGCCCAGGAAATCGGCTTGGCGGCGTCGGTCGGGCGCGGCAGTCTGACGGTTCACTGCCGCCTGCGCACGGCCGTGTTTTCGACGGGTGACGAGGTCCGCGATCCCGCCGACGGTGCCCCCGACGGCTGCATCTTCGATGCCAACCGTTATTCGGTCATGAGTCTTCTGGAAGGCCTGGGCTGCGCGGTGACGGACCTGGGCATTCTTCCCGACAATCAGCAGGCGATTGCCAAGGCCCTGGCCGATGCCGAAGGCGATCATGACCTGCTGGTGACCTCGGGCGGGGTGTCGGCCGGTGAGGAAGATCACGTGAAGGCGGCGGTCGAAAGACTGGGCTCGCTTCATTTCTGGCGCCTGGCCATCAAGCCGGGACGTCCCATTGCATTGGGCCAGGTCGGGGATACGGCTTTCGTCGGCCTGCCCGGCAATCCGGTCGCGGCGATGGTCACGTTCATGGTGATCGCCCGTCCGCTGATCATGATATTGTCGGGGGCGGCGAACACGGACGCCCCCCGGTTCAAGGTCAAGGCCGGTTTTCCCTACAAGAAGAAAACCGGGCGGCGCGAATGGGCGCGGGCCAAGCTGGTGTGGAACGGCGGCGGCATGGCCGTTGCGGAAAAGCATCATTCGTCCGGGGCTGGGATTTTGACCTCCATGGTCGATGCCGACGGTCTGGTCGAACTGCCCGAAGAATTGACGGAATTGAAGGAGGGTGCGACCGTGGATTTCCTGCCCTTCCGCGAGGTGACTTGAATGAGCCCATCCCTGAAATTGCTGTATTTCGCCTGGCTTCGTGAAAAAGCCGGTGTCGGCGAGGAAACGGTCGACGCCCCGCAAGGTGTCACCACGGTGGGTGAACTGGTCGATTGGCTGGTGTCGCGCGGCGGCGGCTTCGCCGAAGCCTTCACCGACCGTAAGGTCGTGCGGGTCGCGGTCAATCAGGAATATGTTAGTTTTGATCATCCCGTCACGGCAGGTGACGAGATCGCGTTTTTCCCGCCCGTAACCGGCGGCTGATAGGGCAGGGGTCTTGGCATGATCAAGGTGCAGACCGAAGATTTCGATTTGGGCGCGGAACTGGCGGCGCTGACCGCCGGTAACCACGGCATCGGCGGTTTGTGCTCGTTCGTCGGCCTGGTCCGCGACATGGCGGGCGACGAGGAAATCGGCGCCATGACGCTCGAACATTATCCCGGCATGACCGAAAAGGAACTGGCGCGGATCGAAGCCGAGGCGCAATCGCGCTGGCCGCTTGACGCGACCCTGATCATTCACCGCTATGGCCGGCTGGAGCCGGGCGACCAGATCGTGCTGGTCGCCGCCGCGTCGGCTCATCGGGAAGCGGCCTTCGATGCCTGTCATTTCCTGATTGATTTTCTGAAGACCAAGGCGCCGTTTTGGAAGCTGGAAGACACGCCCGGCGGCGGACAATGGGTCGATGCGCGCGACAGCGACGATGCCGCGACCAACCGATGGGTGCAGGACACAGGAAAGGCGGCCGAGTGACCGACGCAGAAGTAACGCCCCGCGATATCGACGCGGTATTCTTCGATTTCGACGGTGTGCTGGTCGAATCCAATGAAGTGAAGATCGATGCTTTCCGCCGCCTGTATGCGCCCCATGGCGAAGAGGTGGTGGCAAAAGTGATCGCCGAGCATGTGCGCCACGAAGGCGTGTCCCGCGTGGTCAAACTGGAACGGTTCCATCGTGAATTTCTGGGCATCGATCTGGACGAAGACGGTGTCGCGGATTTGGCGCAAACCTATTCGGAAATGGTCGAGGACGCGGTCGTCGCCTGTGATCCGGTCCCGGGCGCGCTTGACGCGCTGAAAGCCTGGGCCGGGCGCTGCCCGGTTTATGTGGTGTCCGGCACGCCGCAGGATGAACTGCGCCGTATTGTCGCGCGGCGCGGCCTGGATGATTTTTTCGAAACGGTTTTCGGATCGCCCCGCGTCAAACCGGATATCGTCGGCGATGAATTGGCGCGTATCGGCATTGGTGCCGAACGGGCGCTGTTCGTCGGGGATTCCCTGACCGATTTCGATTGCGCCCAGGCCGTCGGCACCCGGTTCCTGGGGCGTGTGCCGGCTTGGCGGGAAAGCTGCTTTCCCGGCGGCACGGCGGTGGTCGAGGACATGTGGCCGCTGGCACGGGCCGGGGGGACCGGTAGCGGTTCCATGCAGCCGGAGGCCGGCCGATGAGCGACGACAAAGAGCCCGATCAGAATTTCCATCCGCCCAAGGCTTATAAGAGCGAGCGATTTCTCAATTCACCGGAGGCACGCGGGCTGCGCATTCTGTCGGAATATGTGGAACCGGCGGCCCGCTTTCGCGCCCTTGATGTGGCGGACACGGTGGTGTTTTTCGGCTCGGCCCGCACCCTGCCCCGGGACGAAGCGGAACGCCGCCTGATCGCCGCACGAGAACACGGCGGCGATGTCGCCCGTGCCGAATCGGATTTGGATATGTCGCGCTATTACGAGGACGCGCGGGAATTGGCGCGCCGTTTGACCGAATGGTCGAAGGGGCTGGAGGACAAGCTCAGACGTTTCATCGTCTGTTCCGGTGGCGGGCCCGGGATCATGGAAGCGGCCAACCGGGGGGCGTCGGAAGCCAAGGGTATCAATATCGGCCTGGGGATTTCACTGCCCTTTGAACAGTTCAACAACCCGCATATCACCCGCGAACTGGCGTTTGAATTCCATTACTTCTTCATGCGCAAGCTGTGGTTCATCTACCTTGCCAAGGCGATCATCGTGTTCCCCGGCGGGTTCGGATCGATGGATGAACTGTTCGAAGCCCTGACCCTGATCCAGACCGGCAAGATCAAGAAGCATATGCCCATTGTGCTTTATGGGCGCGAATTCTGGGACGAGGTCTTGAACCTGGATGCTCTGGTCAAATACGGTACCATCAATGCCGAAGACCTGGACCTGATGCAGGTCGTCGATGACGTCGATGAGGCATTTACCTATATCACCGGAGAACTGGCCAAAAGCCTGGACGCCCCCAAGGGGCCAGGGCTGTAGGGGCTGCCTGCCGCGCGCACGGTATAACTATCGACTATATTTCAATTTTCGGCCTGTCCCTCTAAATTGCCTCCTTTAATCGGTTGCGGTGCCGGGGGTGCCGCACCCACTACGTCGCCCCAGGAGAGTCAGTCGAAATGTCGGGTGCCAGCCTTTCACGGCTCAGCATCGTCTGGAAGATGTTGGCGCCGACACCGCTTGTCGTGCTCGCCAGCTTGGGCGTGGTGCTGCTGATCGTCCCGCCCATGGTGCGTACCAACGTCGAAGCCGCCGCGCGTGACGCGGCCCTTGAAACCATCCATCAGTACAAGACCGTGCGCGGTATCTACAGCCGCAACGTCGTCAAGAAGGTGCTCGCCCATCCGGAATTTTCCGCGACCGTGAAGCACAGCGACAACATCAACGAAATCCCGCCGCCGGCGACCTTCATCCTGGATATCAGCGAGGCCCTGTCCAAGGAAGGCATCTCGCTGAAATTTTACAGCCCCTTTCCCTTCGCCAACCGCGCCGACCGCAAATTGGATGCCTTCGGCGCCAAGGCCTGGGAGCAGTTGATCGCCAATCCGGAAGCGGTGATCAGCGAGGAGACGAAGGTCGACGGCCGTCGTGCCTACCGTGTCGCCGTGGGCGATGTCTTCCGCCAACAGACCTGTGTGGATTGTCACAACTACCATCCCTTGTCGATCAAGAAGGGCTGGAAGCTGGGCGACCTGCGCGGTGTGTTCGAGGTTGTCGTCGATGTGGAACGGCTGTTGGATACGGGCGACCGGGTCAGCCGGTTCGTGATTTTGTCGTTCGTCGCCAGCGGCCTGTTGATCGTTTTGGTCGGGATCATGATCGGCCGACCCATCGCCCAGCGGTTGAGCGCGATGCGGGGCGCGGTGCAGGCGGTTGCCGACGGGAAACTGGATGTGGACATTCCCGCTTCCGGTTCGAACGACGAGATCGGTGCCCTGGGCGGGGCCTTGGAGGTCTTCCGCGAAAACGCCAAGCGGCGCGTCGAATTGGAGGAAGAACAGCTTGATCTGTACAACCAGATCAAATCGCAGATCGTTCTGTTGACGGATACCAATAAATCCATCGAGCGGTTCGTGCCGAGCACCTTCCTGAAACTGTTGAAGAAAGAAAACATCATCAACGTTGAACTGGGTGATTACGCGCTGCGTGACATGTCGGTCCTGTTCACGGATATCCGCGATTTCACGACCCTGTCCGAAACCATGACGCCCAACGACAATTTCCGCTTCATCAACAATTATCTGGGACGCATGGGGCCGATCATCCGGGATCACAAAGGCTTCATCGACAAGTACATCGGCGATGCGATCATGGCGCTGTTCGATGAGCCGGACAACGCGGTGGCGGCGGCGGTGGACATGCTGCAGCGCCTGGAACGTTACAACCAGGAAGAACGTATCCGCTACGGCCGCGATGCCATCCGCATCGGCATCGGCGTTAATACCGGGTCCTTGATGCTTGGGACCATCGGCGAAAAGGACCGCATGGACGGCACGGTGATCAGCGACGCGGTCAATCTGGCGGCCCGGGTCGAGGGACTGACCAAAGCTTATGGCGTGCCGCTGGTGATCACCGACAACACCTTGAACGCCCTGCCGGACCCCGGGAAATATTCGATCCGGCCGCTGGATTCCGTAACGGTCAAGGGCAAGACCAAGGAAGTCACCGTGTTCGAAGTCTTGGACGGTCTTTCCGATCACGAACGCAAGGCCAAGGAAGCAAGCCTGGATATGTATCTTTCGGCGATCGCGGCGCTTAAAGCGGGCGATACGGTCCGCGCCCGGACCTTATTCGAGGAATGCCTTGCCGCCAATCCGGACGATGCGCCGGTACGCCTGCATTTAAGTCGGCTGGCCGTCGACGCTTAAATCCTCTGCCGTTCTTAGAAGACGGAACGCCGACGCGGGATGTCTTTCCCGGTCTTTTTGTATACAATTCATGCCAACAAAAAGACCTAAGGGAGACTTCGATGAAGGCATTGACTGCTGATCAGGTCGCGGACTTTCGCCGTGACGGCTTTGTTTTTCCCATTCCCATGCTTGCCGAGAATGAAATTCAGGCAGCTCTTGCGGACCTGGCTCGCTACGAAGCCTGGCTGGGGAAGCCGCTGCCGGAAACGGAACGCAAATGGCGGACCATGCCGTTCGCCCATCTGCCGTGGTTCAACAAGTTGGTGCGCGACCCCCGGGTGCTGGACGCGGTCGAAGACCTGATCGGCCCGGACATATTGGTTTGGACCTCAACCTTCTGGATCAAGGAGCCGAATTCACCGCATATCGCGGCCTGGCATCAGGACAATGCCTACTTCGGTTTGGACCCATCTGAAGAAGTTTGTGCCTGGCTGGCCCTGACGGATGCCAACAGTGCGGCCGGCTGTATGAACGTTCTGCCCTGGGGCGGAGAGGCGCCGCGCGTCCTGCATCACGCCCCGGCGCAGGTCGATGTCAGCATCAACCGGGGCACGCAAAGCGTGGTCGAACCTTTCGACGAAAACGCCAAGGTCGCCATGGAACTGCCGGCCGGATCGTTTTCCATCCACCACGGGCTGTGCATGCATGCGTCGGCGCCCAACCGTGCCGATTATCGACGCATCGGTCTGGGGTTCAACTACATCCCGGCCCATGTGCGCACGACCGGCTCTGTGCGGATGGCGGCGATGCTGGTCCGGGGCAAGGACCGTTGGGGGAATTTCGATCTGGTGGAGCCGCCCAAGGGCGAATGCAGCCCGGCGGCCTTGGCGCTTCATGACGAAATCGTCGCTCGCTACGGTGCCAATTACACCGAGCAAATCGATCGCCACCGCGAGATATTTGCGGCGGAATAGTCCTTCAGGTGGTTTCAGAACGCGGCGTTATTCCGCCGCTGCACTTTCCGGTTTCTTGCCGACGGTTTTGTCGTAATCCTCGATCAGCCAATGGGTGATCTGACCCGGCGTGAAGGTCAAGTCGTCGATCTGACCGACGGGCGTGACCTCGGCGGCGGATCCGGTCAGGAAAATTTCGGTCGCGTCCTTTAGCTCGTCCGGGAAGATCGCACGCTCGATAACCTCGATCCCGCGGGCTTGGGCCAGCTGGATCACGGTCTGGCGCGTGATGCCGTTGAGGAAGCAATCGGGCGTCGGTGTATGCAGTTTGCCGTCACCGAACGAGATGAAGATGTTCGCCCCCGTTGCCTCGGCGACCTGGCCGCGGTAATCCAGCATTAGGGCGTCTTGGCAGCCGTGGGCTTCGGCCGTGTGCTTGGACAGGGTGCAGATCATGTAAAGACCGGCGGCCTTGGCGTGGACCGGTGCGCATTCGGGCGCCGGACGCTGCCATTTCGAGGTTTCCAGCTTAATGCCCTTTTCCCGCAGTTCCGGCGAGAAATAGCTCGGCCAGGCCCAGGCGGCGATGGCCACGTTGATGCGGTTCTGTTGGGCCGACACGCCCATCATTTCCGATCCGCGCCAGGCAACCGGGCGGATATAGCCGTCGACGATGCCGTTCTTTTCGCAGGCGTCGATGCAGGCCTGGTCGATTTCCTCCACCGTATAGGGGATATCGAAGCCCAGCGTCTTGGCCGAATAGAACAGGCGTTCCGTATGTTCGCGTAATTTGAATATCTGGCCCGAATACATGCGTTCGCCTTCGAACACGCACGAGCCGTAATGCAGGCCGTGGGTCAGCACGTGCACACGTGCGTCCCGCCAATCGACCCATTCACCATTGAACCAGATCAGACCGTCACGGTCATCGAAGGCAACTGCATCCATTGTAATATTCTTTCGTCCGTCCATTTTTCCCAAGAACGATCTTGCGCTAATTATCATTCTCGGGCATATAAGTCAATAACACTGACTTATTATTCGGAGATTATCGAACGCCATGTTCGATGGCTCGGATGAAGGGAACCACCATGGACGAACGGGCCCCCTGGATACCGCCCCAGGCCGATGCGCTGGTCCTGCGCGACGATGACCTGCGCCATGCGATGGAATTGCTGTTTTTCGCTTATCGTGATTTCACGGGCGAGGCCGATGCGGTCCTGTCCGAATACGGCATGGGACGCGCCCATCACCGTGCGATTTATTTTATCGGGGCGAACACGGGCATCAGCGTATCGGAACTGCTGGCGATCCTGAACATCACCAAGCAATCGCTGAACCGGGTGCTGTCGACCCTGATCGACGAAGGCTATGTGGTGCAGGAAACGGACGACGGCGACCGCCGCCGCCGCCTGATGCATCTGACACCCAAGGGCCGGGAACTTGAACAGCTTCTGACCCGCCGGCAGTCGGGCCGCATTGCCGGGGCCTACCGCGACGCGGGCCCGGAAGCGGTGGAAGGCTTCCGCCGTGTCCTGTTCGGCCTGATTAACGAGGAAGACCGTCATCGCGTTTCACCGGCGGCAAGCCGGGGCGGGGCCTGACAGGCTGCCGCGGGCCGCGATCCCGTGATATGCTGCGATCTGGAACAAGGACTGGCTGAACACCTGTCCGGCATGCATGGGGGAGCCGCAACGTGAATGCCGATCTGCCGCATCTGCTTGTCGTCGATGACGATGCCCGCCTGCGCGATCTGTTGAACCGCTTCCTTTCCGAGAACGGTTTTTTCGTGGTCACCGCGGGCAACGTGGCCGAAGCCCGCAAGCGGCTCAGCCATTTCGATTTCGACGGGGTCGTTCTGGATCTGATGATGCCGGGTGAAAGCGGCCTGGATTTCGCCCGCGACCTTCGCACCCGCTCCGCCATTCCCATACTGATGCTGACCGCCATGGCCGAAGCGGATGACCGGATCGCGGGCCTGGAAGGCGGCGCTGACGATTATGTCGTCAAACCGTTCGAGCCGCGCGAGCTTCTGCTGCGTCTTCGCAATATCCTGAAACGGACTCCGCAAGGTCAGACCACGGATGACGCGTTGAACTTCGGTGAATTCATGTTCCGGCGCGACCGGGGGGAATTGTCGCGTGGCGGCCATCCGGTCAAATTGACGGAATTGGAAGCCGGTCTGTTATGCGCCCTGGCGGCCCGGCCCGGCGACGTGCTGACGCGTGACGATTTGATCTCACGTACGGGGGCTTCCGGCGGCGGCCGCGCGGTCGATGTACAGGTGACCCGGCTGCGTCGTAAGATCGAACCGGATCCCCGCGAACCCCGATACCTGCAGACCGTGCGGGGCAAGGGGTATGTATTGCGCCCCGACTGATGCTTCGGATGATGCCCTTATGACGCTTCTCTTCATGCCACCCCCGAATCGCAGGCGATGACCGTGCGCACACGCATTAAAAACGCCCTTCCGAAAAGCCTGCTTGGCCGCGCGCTGCTGATTATCGTTACGCCCCTGATTCTGCTGCAGGTGGTGTCCGGCTTGATTTTCTACGAAACCCATTGGGACAAGGTGTCTTACCGTCTGGCACGCAGCGTCGCCGGGGACGTGGCCGCAATCCTGCAACTTGTGACCGAAGACCCCAGTGAAGAAGGACGCGACCGTGCGGCCACGATTGCCGGCCGCAACATGGATATGTTCGTCACGTTTCTTCCCGGGGCCATTCTGTCCAATAAATCCCGCCAGCCGTCCAACGACCTGGAAGATATGCTGGATCGGTCGATGCAAAGCTTCATCGTTAAACCCTACCGTCTGGATTCGGAATCCTCCGACCGCAACGTCATCATTGACGTGCAGATGGCCGATGGAGTGTTGCGCATCACGACCACGCGCAAACGCCTGTTTTCAACAACGGTCTATGTGTTCGTCATCTGGATGGTCGGCACGTCCCTGATCCTGTTCGGCGTCGCCACCATTTTCATGCGCAATCAGGTCAAACCGATCCGACGTTTGGCGCGGGCCGCCGACAATTTCGGCAAAGGCCGGGACGTTTCCGCTTTTAAGGCGGAAGGGGCTACGGAAGTGCGCCAGGCGGCACAGGCCTTCATGGCCATGCGCGAGCGCATTCAGCGCCAGATCACGCAGCGCACGGACATGCTGTCCGGCGTATCCCATGACCTGCGCACGCCGCTGACCCGCATGAAACTGCAATTGGCCATGCTGCAGGATATGGAGGGGGCGGACGACCTTTCCGCCGATATCTCTGAAATGGAACATATGCTGGAAGGATACCTGGCATTTGCGCGCGGCGAGGGCACGGAGAAACCGAAGCGCACGGATTTGGGGGAAGTGCTGGAAGATGTCGTCGGGCAGGTTCGGCGGCGTGGCCGGCCCATCGACCTCCATCTGGAAGACAAACTTAATCTGCCGCTGCGTCCCAACGCCTTCAAACGGTGTTTGACCAATCTGGTCGAAAACGCGGCCCGGTATGGCCAACATGTTTCGGTTCGTGCCGGGCATCGCGGTGATGCCATCGAAATTACGGTTGATGACGACGGGCCGGGTATTCCCGAGGAAAAACGTGCCGACGTGTTCCGCCCGTTTTTCCGTCTGGACGATTCCCGCAACCCGGAAACCGGCGGGGTCGGGCTTGGCCTGACCATCGCGCGTGATGTGGTGCGCAGTCACGGGGGCGATATCGTTTTGTCGGAATCCCCGGCGGGCGGCCTGCGCAGCCGAATTCGCCTGCCCCTGTAATTCCGCGGCGCCTGGGGCAAGTGGCGGAATTCATGGCATTTTCGCTGTCTCTAATTATAATGGCGGGCGATCAATTTTTTGATCCGATAAACGAGGCGCCGTCCCCGTAGAATCAAATTTCAGGCGCCCGGGGGGTAAAGAAGTGGCAGATTCCCTTCCGTCTAAAGTGCTGATTGCCGACGATCATGCCTTGTTTCGCAAGGGACTGGGATCGTTGCTGGAAATCATCGATCCCGATATCACCGTGGTCGAAGCGGACAGCTATCCGAATGCGCTGCGCACGGCCAATGAAACAGATGATCTTGATCTGGCGCTGGTTGATCTGGGCATGCCGGGAATGGAACGGTTTGCCGGGCTGAACGCCTTGATCCGGTCTCTTGACGGCGTGCCCGTGGTTGTCGTCTCCGCGGCAGAGACAGCAGAGGAAATGGGCCAGGCAATGGATTGCGGCGCCTATGGCTATATCCCCAAGACGTTGGACAGCACGGTTGTCGTCAATGCGGTAAAGCAAGTGCTTTCCGGCGAAATCTATCTGCCGCCGACGTTACTCGACTGGGAGCCCGGCGGCACCAAGACCGAAGGGACAGGGGGTTTGCACCTGACACCCAGGCAACGGGATGTTCTGAACCTCATGGCGGGCGGAAAGTCGAACAAGGAAATTGCCCGGGTTCTCGGTCTCGCCGAAGGCACCATCAAGCTGCACGTGACCGGTTTGCTGAAGGTTCTTGATGCCAGCAATCGCACCCAGGCCGTGATCAAGGCGGCGTCTCTCGGGCTGACGCAGGGCCTGGATCAAGACTGATCGCGCGGACAAGGAGGGCGCGATGCTGCCCCGATGTTCCTATAGCAAACTGGGCATTCGAAACCGGAAAGGGACTTTCCGGCGATGTGCCTATGGTGTGGCGGTGCTGTTTCTGAACTCATTTGCAACCATGCCTGCGCGGGCGGAAACGACCGATACCATCGCGTCGGCGCCGGTGATCGCATTGGGGGTGGCGGTTGTCCTGCTGGCGTTCTTTATTGGCTTTGGTTTGGGGCAGCGCCGTTCGGCACCGTTCCCCACGAACGAAAATGCGCATTCCGGCGATGGGGCGGCCCCGACGGGCCCACCTTCACGGACCGACGATGCCCATGAAGCCGATACGGAGGCCCATTATCGGATCATTTCCGAACTGACGTCGGACGTCGTTTATGCCTATGACGTGGCCGCCGATGGGCGTGTGAGTTCGAAATGGCAGGTCGGCGGGATTGATGGGCTGGCCGGACAAACCGGGCAAAGCGATGCGCCCCTGGCTTGGCTGACCCAAATCCATCCCGACGACGTGCCGATCCTTGAATCTCGGGATCAACGCCTGCGTCTGGGGATTCCGTCAACGGACGAGTTCCGTCTGCTGTCGGCCGATGGCCGGGTACGCTGGTTGCGTGTCTATTCCAGACCGGAACGCGGTATCGGCGGCGAGGTCGTGCGGGTGGTGGGCGCGGCCAAGGAAATCACCCAGGACAAACGCTGGGAAGAAGCCCTGGCCGACAGTGAAAGTAAGTTGCAGGCAACCTCGCGGACGGCCCGCGTCGGCTATTGGGAGCATTTCCCGGAAGACAATCGCACCGTCTGTTCGCCCGTGCTGTGGCGCATCTGGGGGCTGCGGCCCGGGCGTGCCGGGCCCACGGGGAAGGTGTTTCTCGACATGGTCCACCCGGACGACAGACCCCGGATCGCGGCGGCTTATGAAAACCCGGAACCGAACAGCCGCCATGAATACAGAGTGCTGCGACCTGACGGGTCTGTCCGGTTTGTCTATGAGGATCTGACGGCGGATTTCGATGAGCACGGCCGGGCGCAGCGGCTGTTCGGCGTGACCCAGGACATTACGGAGCGCAAGCGGGCCGAAGAAGCGTTGCGTGATTCGGAACTACGCTACCACGCGATTGTCGAGGATCAGACTGAATTGATCCGCCGCTGCACCCCGGATGGACTCCGGACCTTCGTGAACGAAGCCTATTGCCAGTACTACGGCGTGCCGCGCGAAAAGCTGATCGGCCGGCCGGTCGGATCGGAACTTGGCGAAGGCGAAGCTGCTGTGCGGTTGGCGATTATCCAGCGGATCGGCGCGACCAACCCCATCGAGGAAAACCTGCACCGTGTGGCGGGGCCGAACGGCAAGGTCAGCTGGCAGCAATGGACGGAACGCGCGGTGTTCGACGGGGACGGCCGCATGGTTGAAATCCAGGGGGTCGGCCGTGACGTGACGGCCACCAAAGAGGCCGAGGAAATGCTGGCCGAGGCGAAGGATGCCGCCGAACAGGCAAGCGCCGCCAAGTCGCGTTTCCTGGCCGCCGCCAGCCACGACCTGCGTCAGCCGCTTCAGGCATTGGCGATGTTCGTCAATGTGCTGTCGGAACGGGACTTGGACGATAAGGCGAAGCAGCTGATCAACCGTATCCGCGATTGTTCCGAAGCGCTTGAACGTCTGTTGGGGTCGCTGCTCGACATCTCAAAGCTGGATGCTGGTCTGTTCGTGCCGCAACGGCGGGAATTTTCGCTGGGGGCCGTGATCGAGCGGCTGTGTTCGGAAATCCGCCCCCTGGCCGAAGAAAAAGGCCTGTCATTGAACATGGTTCCCTGTTCGCTGCTGGTCGATAGTGATCCGGGATTGCTGGATCGTCTGTTGCGCAACCTCATGACCAATGCCGTGCGCCATACGGAAGCAGGTAAAATCCTGGTCGGCTGCCGCCGGGTCGGGCCGAATGTGCGGGTCGAGGTTTGGGATACGGGCGTCGGGATTCCCGAAGGCCAGCTTGGCATGATCTTCGAAGAGTTCCATCAGGTCGGGAATCCGGCCCGCGACCGGCGCGAAGGACTGGGGCTGGGGCTTGCCATCGTCCATCGCTTGTCCAACCTTCTGGATCATCCGGTTGACGTGCAGTCGTGGGAAGGGCGGGGGTCCCGGTTTGGGGTAACGCTGCCCTTGGCCGGTGAACACGCGCCTGCGGAAATGACGTTACCGGCGGACGAACATGCGGATGTCACCGGCGCCGTGGTCGTCGGGATCGACGACGAAGCTGATATCCGCGAAGCCTTGGAACTGCTGCTTGTCGGCTGGGGGTATGATGCGATCGTTGCCGGTTCGGCCGTCGAGGCCATCGCCAAACTTGAACAGGAACGCAAAAACCCGGATTTAGTTGTTGCCGATTACCGCTTGAAACTGGGGCATACGGGCGCCGATGCGATCCTGGCGATCCGCCATGTCTGGGGGCAGGACGTGCCCGGATTTCTTCTGACCGGCGATACGGGTCCCGACCGCCTGCGTGAGGCGGCGGCGAGCGGATTTGAAGTCATGCATAAACCGATCCAGCCGGAGAAACTGCGTCTGATGGTCGCGGAATCGATTGCCCGCGCACGGCAGGGAGGCCGAACGGGCGGGCAGGAGAGAGGCATAAGCAGGGATATGGAGCACCGCGCATAGCGCCGCGCGGGTCTTGTCCGGGATCAGAAAAGCCGGCCGCCGTCGGGAACTTTCAGGTCGGGCTTGATCAGCACGACTTCGCCGTCGGCATCGGGAAACCCCAGCACCAGAACCTCCGACATGAACTTGCCGATCTGTTTGGCCGGGAAATTGACCACGCCCGCGACCTGCCGGCCGACCAGGGCCTCGGGCGTATAGTGGCGGGTGATTTGGGCGGATGTCTTGCGTTTGCCGATGTCGGGGCCGAAGTCGACCCAAAGCTTGATCGCCGGGCGGCGGGCTTCGGGAAAGGGCTCGGCGCGGATGATCGTGCCGACGCGGACGTCCACGGCCAGAAAATCGTCGAAGGTGATCTGTCGGGTTGGGCTGTCAGTCATGGGCGGTCTCCTCTTCCAATCCAACAGATTCCCGAGCCACCCCTTTAAGGCAACAAAAAAGGCCGCCCCAAAGGGCGGCCTCTTCCGTAAAACGGGAAAACCGTTACTTGGTCTTGGCGACCTGGCCCTTCACTTCTTCGAAGGCTTCGGCGATACGGGTGTTGATCACCTTGACGGCCGCGTCGTTGGCCTTGGTCACCATATCCGTAACCTTCTTGGTGTTGGCCAAAGAGGTTTCGAACGCGGTCTTGCACAGGTCCAGTTCCTTGGCGGCCAGATCCTGCGGGGTCGAGGCCTTGCCAAGGGTGTCGGCGGCGGACGTGGCCTGATCGAAAGCGGCTTTGAAGACTTCAGCCTGCTTCTGAGCAACGGCCTGGGCGCCTTCGAACGCAGCCTGGCTGGCTTTGTTCAGGGCTTCCATGTTCTTGCGCTGGATGTCCAGCACGGCATTGACGTCCATGGATTCAATCGGGCTGCCCTGCATGGCCTTCATGACCTGGTCGGACATCTTGGCCGGATCGAAATCGGCATAGATTTTGGTGAAATCGGCTGCCCAAGCGGGGAAGCCATTCTTATCGAGCTTGAAAAAATCGGCGTACATCTGGTCGGTCCTCCATTGGAACACGAGGGAAGAATAAGGCTTGGTGCACATGCAGCAATTTTGCTGCACTGCAACAGTGGGGCATATATGCACCCTACCGCCTGCCTAAGTCAAGCCTTATGTTGCAGTGCAAAATAAAAGGATCAGGTGGAGGGTATGTCCGGGGAAGTGTCCATATCCGGCGTGCCGCGCCGCCGCACGGAACAGAGGATTCTCATGGCTTTTTCGGCGCGGCGCAGACCCCGGTCCAATGCGGCCATGGTTTTGGCCAGATCGGCGCTGTCGTCGCGCAGCCATATGCGAAAGGCATCGGCGTAGACCAGGGCCAGCCCTTTGGTCTGAAGCAGCCGGACCGAACCCGACGTGCCGATGCCGGCGGCTTCAAGCACACGCGACATGGTGCGCGCCATGTGCGGCACGAAGCGAAGCGACGCCGGGTCGCACAAGGCGTCCTTGGCAATTTCGGCCATGGCCGCGCGGTAGGGGGAAAGGGCGTCGAACCGTTCCATCAACAGATCGAACAGGCGGTCCCGTATGTTTCCGCCGTCATCCCCGGCGGACATCAGGTCATCGGCTGTGGCCAGCATCCGTTCGTCGATGCGGTCTTGGAAGGCGTTGATGACGGCGTGCTTGGTGGGGAAGGGGATCAGGATGTCAGACAGGGGCAGGTCGGTTTCCGCCGCGACCTGGGCCAGGGAAAAGCGGCGCCAGCCGTCCCGTGCGATGCAGGCCATGGCGGCATCGATGATCCGTGTCTGGCGCACCTCCGGTGTTTCCGCCTGATCGGTGGATTTACGCTTTGGCTTGCGTGGGGTTTTCCCTTGCGGCTGCTTGGCCATGGCGGGCCTCTCCTTACGTTCGCTTCCTATAATGTAGGAAGCGGCGATGGAAATGCCAATTACCGGGAAGTTGCTTGGGTCAGCCGGCCAGTTCGCGCGACCGCATCGCGGCGGCTGCGACGCATTCGGTCACGATATCGCCCATGGGCCCCTGTGCGGGATCGTCCTTGGCCGGATCGCCGCCCATCAAAACACTCAGGCCCGCGGCCGTGGTGCCGCCGGGACTGGTCACGTTCTGGCGTAGGGTTCGGGGGCTGTCCGCCGACGCCTGATGCAGGAGTTCGCCCGCACCCTCGACCGTTGCCCGGGCCAGGGCATCGGCCAGATCGCCGGGCAGTCCGGCGTCGCGCCCGGCGCGGGCCAGGCATTCCACGAAATGAAAGACATAGGCCGGGCCGCTGCCGGACACACCGGTCACGGCATGGATCATCTCTTCGTCGTCGACCCAATGGACCTGACCGACGGCGGTCAGAAGATCATGGCAGAGGGTGCGCTGGGCGTCCGATGCTTTGGCATTGGCGCAGGCGACGCTGACGCCCCGGCCGACGGCGGCGGGCGTATTGGGCATGGCGCGGACGACGGCGGCGTCTTCGCCCAGATGTCCTTCGAAAAAGCTGACAGGCGTGCCGGCGGCGATGGACAGGAACACCGTGTCCGGCCCGGCAAAGCGCCGATAGGGCGGCACCACTGCTTCCATGACCTGCGGTTTGACCGCGAACATCACCAAGCCCGGTGCGAAGTCCGCCCCCAGGTCATCCGGTGACGAGACGGCGGTCACGCCGTGACTGCGGGCCAGAGCAGCCGCATTTTCGCTATTGGGTTCGACCACGAAGATGTTCGCAGCCGGGATGCCCCGACCGATCCAGCCGGCCATCAGGGCACCGCCCATCTTGCCGCCCCCGACAAGCAATAGGGATTGCGTGGTACTCACGGATTAGGACTCCGGTCTTCTCGTCTGCGGCGTTACGTCAGGCTTCGCCGACCGTGTCCACCATGGCGGCGGCCACGGCATCTTCGGCGGTGCGCCCGCCCCAGATCACGTATTGGAAGGCTGGGTAAAAGCGTTCGCATTCGTACAGCGCTGTTTCGACGATGTCTTCCATCTGGCTCATGGTCGGGCCCTTGGCCGCGCGCATGGGCAGGACATGGCGGAACATGGGAAGGCCCTCGTCGTCCCACATGCCGAAATGGCCCAGCCAAAGCTTTTCGTTCACTTTGGCCAGAAGCTCGTAGACCGGCGGGCGCCGGTCGTTCGGCACGCGCATGTCGAAGGCGCAGGTGAAATGCATGGCTTCGATCTCGTCGTTCCAGGCGAAATACAAGCTGTAATCACACCAGGTGCCGGGCACCTGGACAGCCAATTCCTGGTCGCTACGACGGTCAAAGGTCCAATCGTTCCCCTCTACGATCTGTTCGATCAGGTCCAAAGGATTGTGTTTTTGGGTCTCAACGGCGAAATCTAAGGCAGGCATGGCCGTTCCTCCTTCGTGGCTCGACCGGGGACTCCCGGCGGGCGCCCCAGGCTTGTAGCCTAAGGTTGCCCCCCACAACATCTCGGAGGTACCCGAAATATGGTACTTGAGGCCCCCTTGGATACAAGAGGTAGCCTGCCTTAACGGAGTCAGCCGTGCAAGGGCCGATTGCCGAGGTTATGTGAAATATTGTGGAAGAATCGGGAGTCAGAATGACTTAAGGCGAAATGCCCCACATACGCAGGTCATCCAAGGTGCTGAAACGACTCTATATATGGCGGTGTGTTCAGGCTTTGCCTTTGGCCGCCGGGGCCTTGCGGGCGGCCGGTTTGGCTGTGGATTTTTTTGCCGTGGTCGCGGATTTTCGGGCTTTCTGTGCGGGGTTGGCGGCCAGGGCGGCTTCCAGTTTGGCGACTCGGGCTTCCAGTTTTTCCTGGGCCGCGCGGGCATTGCGGGCAACCTCGGCCATGGCGTCGAACTCGTCGCGCGGCACCAGATTGCCGTCGGCCAGGAAACGTTCGACCTGCTGGCGGACCATGGCTTCCACTTCGTCCTTGATGCCGGTCATCGTCGCCACGGCGCCGTTGGCCACCTTGGCCAGGTCGTCGAGAATTTTGTTGGACGTCTGCATCGCTGAACTCCCTGGTTCCGAACAATCGGTCGATTCTACCTGATATATGGCGATCTTGCCCCCAAGACGCAAGCGCCGGGCCGGTTGCTCCCGGGCCTGGGCCATCCTATAAGCAGGCCATGTATGTGGTCACCGGCGGGGCCGGTTTCATCGGATCGAATATCGTGCACGGGCTCGAGGCCGCCGGCCGGGGCCCGGTGGCCGTTGTCGACCGTGTGGATGCGCCGGAAAAGGCCCTGAACATCGCCAAGCGTAGCAACGCGCAAACGGTCGAGCCTGATGATCTTCTGCCTTTCCTGAAGGACAACGCGGGCCGGATTCGCGGTGTGATCCACATGGGAGCCATTTCGGCGACCACGGAAACGCGTTTGGTCCGCATCATCAAGGCGAACATCGTGCTGTCGCGCCGTTTGTGGCATTGGTGCGCGGTCGAAGGTGTGCCTTACATTTACGCGTCTTCTGCCGCGACCTACGGCGACGGCAGCCGGGGGTTCGACGACGATGGGGCCATCGATGCCCTGAAGGCGCTGCAGCCGCTTAACATGTACGGCTGGTCCAAGAACCAATTCGATATCTGGGTCGCCGAGCAGGTGTCTGCCGGTGCGCCCAAGCCGCCGGGCTGGGCCGGACTTAAGTTCTTCAACGTGTTCGGGCCCAACGAATACCATAAGGGCCGCATGCAGTCCGTTGCCCGCCAGGTTTACGAGAAAGCCGCCCGGGGCGAGACCTGCACCCTGTTCCAATCCCACCATCCCGATTACGCCGACGGCGGGCAGCTGCGCGATTTCGTTTGGGTCGGCGATTGCGTCGATATGGTGATGTGGCTGTTGGACCATCCGCAGGCATCCGGCCTGTTCAACTGCGGGACCGGCAAGGCCCGCAGCTTCGCCGATCTGGCCGCCGCCGTGTATCGTGCCTTGGGCCAGGAGCCGATGATCGACTTCGTCCCCACGCCCGAAGACATCCGCGATAAGTATCAATATTTCACCGAGGCCGGCATGGACCGCATCCGCGCCGCCGGCTATGGCCATCCTTCGACCTCCTTGGAAGAAGGTGTCCGGCGCTATGTGCAGGATTTCCTCCACACGGACGATCCCTACCTGTAAGGGACTTGGGGCATGATGATCGCATCAATTCTACCCGCATTGACCTTCCCCGCGATCGATCCCATCGTGATCGAAATCGGGCCGTTCGCCATCCGTTGGTATGCCCTGGCCTATATCGCCGGGTTGATCCTGGGCTGGCGCTACATGCTGCGCCTGACCGACGACCTGCCGCTGCGTGATGTTCAGGTCCCGGATGCAAAGGGCAAACCCCAGACCGTGCAAGAGCCCGTCGTCAGCCGCTTGGCTGTCGACGATTTTCTTGTCTGGGCGACCATCGGCGTGGTCCTGGGGGGGCGGCTCGGATACGTTCTGTTCTACAAGCCCGGGTTCTATCTGGAAAACCCGGTGAACATCCTGACCGTCTGGCAGGGGGGGATGTCGTTCCACGGCGGCTTGCTGGGGGTCTGTGTCGCGACCATCCTGTTCTGCCGCAAACGGGACATTCCGCTGTTCCGGTTCGCCGACCTGTTGGGCTGTGCCGCTCCCATCGGCCTGTTGTTCGGGCGCATCGCCAACTTCATCAATGGTGAGCTGTTCGGACGCGCGGCCGACGTCCCCTGGGCCATGGTATTTCCTTATGGCGGACCCCTCGCCCGCCACCCCAGCCAGCTTTATGAAGCCGCCCTTGAAGGTCTGATCCTGTTCATTGTCTTGGCTGTTCTGTGGCGCCGTCCGGGGCTGCGCGCCCGGCCGGGGACCTTGGCGGGGATTTTCTTTATCGGCTACGGCATCGCCCGGATCATCGCCGAGTTTTTCCGCGAGCCGGATGCCCATCTGGGTTTTCTGTTTCAGGGGGCGACCATGGGCCAGTTGCTGTGCCTGCCGATGATCGCCTTCGGCCTGTGGCTGATCCTGCGGGCGCGCCGCATCCCGCCATCGGACGCATGACCGGGCAGATTGACCATTTTCGCCGCCGCATCGCCCTTGAAGGGCCGCTGACCGTTGCACAATACATGGAGGAATGTCTCGGCAATCCGACCCATGGCTATTACATGACCCGCGATCCCTTGGGCCGGGCCGGTGATTTCACCACGGCGCCGGAAATATCGCAGATGTTCGGCGAACTGTTGGGTCTTTGGGCGGCTGTGCAGTGGCAGGCCATGGGCGCGCCCGATCCGGTCCATCTGATCGAACTGGGGCCGGGGCGCGGCACCTTGATGGCGGACGTGCTCCGCGCCGCCGGTCAGGTGCCGGAATTCCGCGCGGCCCTTGCCGTGCATCTGGTGGAAACCAGCCCGGTTCTCAGGCAAAAGCAGGGCGAGACCCTGACCGCCGCCCATCCGGACATCGCCCCCCAATGGTGGAACGGCTTATCGCAGGTCCCGCCCGGCCCGGCGATCATCCTTGCCAATGAATTCTTCGATGCCTTGCCCATCCGCCAGTTTCAGCGGGGGGCGGACGGCTGGCGCGAACGCCTGATCGGCTGGGACGAAAGCGCGGGCGCGTTGGCCTTTACGCATTCCGGTGCAGTCCCCGTGACGCCCTTGATCCCCCCGCCCTTGGATCAGGTGCCGGCGGGCAGTTTGGTGGAAATCTGCCCTGCCGGTCTGCGCCAGGCCCATACCCTGGCGTCCCGGCTGGCGGAACAGGGCGGGGCGGCGCTGATCATCGATTACGGCCATGACCGAAGCGGTGCGGGCGATACTCTGCAGGCGGTCAAGGACCACGCATATGCCGGTGTGCTGGACGATCCCGGTCAGGCCGATCTGACAGCACATGTGGATTTTCAGCAACTTGCGGCAACCGCCATTCAGGCCGGGGCCGTTACTTTCGGGCCGGCCGGGCAGGGGGAATTTCTGCAGGCCCTGGGAATCCGGGAGCGCGCGGCGGCCCTGTCTGCCAAGGCGGACGCCGGTCAGCAGGCGGATATTCAGGCCGCCCTTAAGCGCCTGACGGCCGGCGAACAAATGGGCCGCCTGTTCCGGGTTCTGGCCGTACAGCACCCGGGGCTGGCCACGCCGCCCGGGCTCGGTTAAGGCCGTTTGAACAGCGGGGCGGGATCAAGGTACAAGATTGCATGACCGAAGAAATCGATATCGTCAGTGCGCCCAACCTTGCCGAACAGGCGGGAATCACCCATGCCTTCTTTACCCGCAAGGGCGGGGTCAGCGGCGGCATTTACGCAGGGCTCAATTGCGGCCAAGGGTCGGACGACGACGGCACCCATGTCGCGGAAAACAAGCGCCGGGCAGCGGTGGCCCTGGGCCTTGCCGAAGACAGCCTGGCCCTGGTTCATCAGGTTCACTCCCCGGATGTCTGGGTCGCCGATGCGCCCCGTGCCCGGCCCGATCTGGTCAAGGCCGATGCCTTGGTCAGCCGTGAACCGAAAATGGGATTGGGGATTTTGACGGCCGATTGCGCGCCGGTTCTGTTCGCGGACCCGGACGCAGGAGTGGTTGGTGCCGCCCATGCGGGCTGGCGCGGCGCCATGGGCGGCGTGCTTGAAAACACCGTCGCGAAGATGGAGTCCGAAGGTGCCCGGCGTGCCAACATCCATGCCGCGCTCGGCCCCTGTATCCGGCAGATTTCTTATGAAGTCGGCCAGGATATGAAGAACGCCTTCGCCGAACGCCACGCCGATCATGACCGTTATTTCGCGGCCGGCGCCCGGCCCGGTCATTATCAGTTCGATCTGGCGGGCTTTATCATGGGTCGGCTGGCGGGATTGGGCCTGGCCACGACCCATGACGTGGGGCTGGATACCTATACCGATGATGCGCGGTTTTACAGTTATCGCCGGGCGACCCATCGGGGCGAGCCCGATTACGGCCGGGAACTGGCGGCCATCGCCCTGATGCCCCGTTGACACATTCATCACCAAGGAAGCTTCGCGCATGCCTTATTTGGCGATCTTGACCTTGATCTCCCTCGCGGTGATTCTCGTCACCTGTGCCATAGTTTAGGGCGTAATCGTCTCATGGCGGCCATTTCCAAGGGACACCGGGCCTTGCGGGAAGTCATTCGAACGCACATCGGCGTGCTGATCGCGGTCTTGCTGGCCGTGGCGGCCTGTACCCCCTTGCCGCGTGCGTTTCAGCCGGGCGAAGTGGAAAGCGTCGGCGAGGCCATCGTTCATGGCACGTTCACGAAGGGCATTCAGGTCAATCCCGTCGAAGGGGCGGCCCCCATCATGTCGAAAATTCTGGCCCGGACGACGGTCGATTCGTTCGAGCCCTATGGCCTTCCGGCCGGGGTCGCACCTTTCGACGCCAGCGAATACGTGCTGCACGGCCGCGCCCATCGGGACAAGAACCCCAACGCCATTCCCTATGTCACCATCCATTGGCAACTGTCCAACCGCGAAGGCCTGTTGCTGGCGGACCTGGAACAGCCGGTCGATGCCACGGGCGACGAATGGGAATTCGGCACGCCCGAGGTCATCATCCGCGTCGCCGAGGATGTCGCCCATCGGGTCGCCGCCATCCTGGCCGGGATCGCCCCGGCCCAGGAAGCGCCGGCCCCGGACAAGGGAATTTTCGTCATGCCGGTCGAGGGCGCGCCCGGGGACGGGGATTTTTCCCTGACCCGCGCAATCGCCGAAGCCTTGAAGGCCCGGGGCACTCGACTGACCCGCTACCGCGAACAGGCGAAATACGTGCTGACCGGCTTGATGAAGGTATCGCCGTCGGTACAGGGCCGCCAGGGCGTGCGCATCACCTGGCGCCTGTCCCGCCCGGACGGCAAGGAAGTCGGCAAGGCGGAACAGGAAAACACGGTGCCGTCCGGTACCTTCGACACGCAATGGATGCCGACGGCGCGCCTGATCGCCATGGCTGCCGTGGACGGGATTCATGAAGTGATCAGCGGCTGGGAAGACCGCGAACGCCTGTTGGCCCAGGGCGGGGGGTTGGGGCTGCCGGAAAATTTGGAAGAGGGCGCATTGCCCAAACCCGGCGGGCCGAAGAAAGTCATCGCCAAGATGGAAGATCACCTTGTCCCGCCCGATGCGCCGGTCAGCGAGGATGGGCCCGCGGAAAAATCCGCGTCAGAAGCCTTGGCGGCCGCCCGCCCGGGCGCATCCGGCAACACGCCGCCCCCGGCGGAACAGAAAAGCGTGTTGGGGCCGGAAGACGCCGGCGGCGAGCAGATCATCGATGATACGTTCAAGCCGCCGACACTGCCCATGGCATCCGATGACGGCGCGAATTCCTTCCTGGTGGCGGAGGTCACGGGCGCCCCCGGCAACGGCAACCGGCTTTTGGGCGAGGCGCTGCGCCGGGTTTTGCGCGCGCGCGATCAGAACGTTACCGAGGACCCCAGGCAGGCCCGCTATCTAGTGCGCGGCCTGGTGGTCATGTCCACGCCCAAGGCGGGCAAACAGGATGCCCGGATCGTATGGTCGGTCGAAAACGCCGACGGCACGCCGCTGGGCAGTGCCGAACAGCATAGTGCGGTCAACGCCGGCGCGCTTGACGACAATTGGGGAGATACGGCCCTGGACGTGGCCATGGGGGCAGTTGTCGGAATCCAACGGGTGTTGGGCGACAAGGCGCGGCCGTTTGTACGCCGCCTGCCGTCCGACGAACCGACTTCTCCTGCCGAGAGCACGGAGACTCTGCAATGGGCGCCCGGCGAAGCCATCCCGCCGCCCACGCGTTAATATTATAAGCATCTGATTTTAAACGATTATGAAAGATCGTTTACAGGCGCGGCAGGCATTGTTAGAGTCCGCGCGCCGTTTGCGGGTATAGACCCCGTCGGCGCTCGGTTCCGGGCAATTCCAGGGGTGGTTTTGCGCCGCCTTCGGACGCAAAACGAAAGTGCGCAGCCATGAAAATTCTCGCCTGTAATTCCAACCGGCCGCTCGCGGAGGCGATTTCCGCATACCTCAATCTGCCGCTGACCAAAGCCAGCATCCGGCGTTTCTCCGACATGGAAGTGTTCGTCGAGATCCAGGAAAACGTGCGCGGCGAGGATGTGTTTGTCATTCAGTCGACGTCATTTCCCGCCAACGACAACCTGATGGAACTGCTGGTCACGCTGGATGCGCTGCGCCGCGGATCGGCCCGGCGCGTCACCGCCGTCATTCCTTATTTCGGTTATGCCCGCCAGGACCGTAAGTCCGGCCCGCGCACGCCGATTTCGGCTAAATTGGTCGCCAACCTGATCACTGAAGCTGGCGCCGACCGGGTCCTGACCATGGACCTGCATGCGGGCCAGATTCAGGGCTTTTTCGATATTCCGACCGACAACCTGTATGCCGAGCCGGTTTTGGCCAAGGACATTCAGGACCGGGAAAACGGCGCCGATCTGGTGATCGTATCGCCGGATGTGGGCGGCGTGGTCCGTGCCCGCGCCCTTGCCAAGCGCCTGGACGGCGACCTGGCGATCATCGACAAGCGCCGCGAACGGGCCGGTGTCAGTGAAGTCATGAACATCATCGGCGACGTCGAAGGCCGCCGCTGTATCCTGGTCGACGATATCGTCGACAGTGCCGGTACGCTGTGCAATGCCGCCGTGGCCTTGATGGAACAAGGGGCCGAAGCCGTGTCTGCCTACGTCACTCATGGGGTGCTGTCGGGCGGGGCCGTGGCGCGGGTGTCTTCTTCGCCCATGGACCGGCTGTGCGTAACGGACAGCATCATGGCGACCGAGGCCGTGCGCGTTGCCCATAATATCGAGCAGCTGACCGTGGCCCCGCTGATCGCCGAGGCCATGCGCCGCATCTCCGAGGAAAGCTCGGTTTCTTCCCTGTTTAACTAAGGCCCTGCCATGAACCTTCCGAATACACCCAGCTTTCGCCTGGACGGACGGAAGGCATTGGTTACGGGTGCGGGACGTGGCATCGGGCTGGCTGCCGCTACTGCCCTGGCCGACGCCGGTGCCCATGTGACGCTTTGCGCACGCACGGAAGCCGAGATCGACGCCGCCGCCGAGGCGATCCGCGCGCGGGGACAGATGGCCAAAGCCCTGGTATTGGACGTGACCGATACGGAGCGTATGCGCGCCGTCATCGCGGACAACGGTCCCTTTCAAATCCTGTTCAACAATGCCGGCGGCAACCGGCCTCAGGAATTGATGGACGTCACCGAACAGGATTATGACGCGGTCACGGATCTGAACGTGCGGGCGGCGGTTTTCGTGGCCCAGGCGGTTGTGAAGGGTCTTTTGGCGGCGGAACTGCCGGGTTCCATCATCAATGTATCGTCGCAGATGGGCCTGGTCGGCGGGCCGAAACGAACGGTCTATTGCGCGACCAAGCATGCCATCGAAGGGGCGACCAAGGCCATGGCCTGGGAATTGGGTGATAAGGGCATTCGCGTCAACACGATCTGCCCGACCTTCATCGAAACCCCCATGACCGAAGACATGCTGGCCGATGCGGACTTCATGGAATTCGTGAAATCCAAGATCGCCCTGGGCCGGACCGGCCAGGTCGAGGACCTGATGGGTGCCATCGTATTCTTGGCATCCGACGCGTCGAGCCTCATGACCGGGGCGTCCCTGGTCGTCGACGGCGGCTGGACCGCGGCCTGATTCGGGACCTGATCGGATGTCTTTCATCGGGGTGATGACCATCGCTTTCGGCCTGTCGGCCGATGCTTTCGCCGTGTCCTTGGGCCGGGGTGCATCGGGCCGGTTTTCTTCCGTTGTCGCGGCTTTGCGCATGGGGCTGATGTTCGGCCTGTGCGAGGGCGGCATGGCGCTGCTGGGCTATGCGGCGGCGACCCATTTCGCCGACCTTGTGACCGGCATCGATCACTGGATCGCTTTGGTTCTATTGGGCGGTGTCGGCGGACATATGATGTTCGAAGCCTTTTCCGGCGACGGTACGGCGGACGCGGACGCATCGGCCGCAGCCCCGTCGAAACAGCGCGGCATCCTCGGCAATCTGGCGACGGTGATCGGCACCAGCATCGATGCGGCGGCGGTCGGTGTGGCGCTGTCCGTGATCGACGTGGATATCTGGCGGGCCGTGGCGGTGATCGCCTTCGTGTCCTTCGCCATGAGCACCCTGGGCCTGCTGATCGGCCCCCGTGTCGGCCGCTATCTGGGGCGCTGGGCCGAGGTCGCGGGCGGCCTGATTCTCATCTCTATCGGCAGTTATATCTTCTATACCCACACCATGGGGGGATAGACCTGCGCAGGGAGCTTGTTCCTCATGGCAGGCGGGCGTGATCGCTGCTAATCTCGGCGTCGGCGATATGGTGGCGCGGTCGCTTATAGTTTGCGCCAGGACTTCGATTGCCGGAGGACCGGGCATGCAAAAGTTCCAATGTGACTGCGGCAACCGTCTTTTCTTTGAAAACACCCATTGTCTGGCATGCGGCAGCGAAGTCGGCTGGTGTCCGAACTGCGCATTGATGACGGCTTTAGTGTTCTCAGATCCGGGGCTGCACTGCGGCCGCTGCAAGTCAGAACTGTGGAAATGCGCGAACCGCGTCGATCACGAGGTCTGCAATCGCAGTATTCTTGCCCCTGCCGATTCCGGTGTTGGGGGTATGTTGCTTTGCGATTGCTGCAGCTACAACGACACCATCCCGGATTTGACGGTGGAAGGAAACCTGGAGCGTTGGCGGACACTGGAACAAGCCAAACGCCGCCTTATCCATGGATTGGACAGTCTCGGCCTGCCGCATCGCCCCGTATCCAAAGGCAATACAGGCGGGCTGGCTTTCGATTTCAAGGCGGATGCCATCGTCGCACGGAATTTCTGGCGCCCGGTCGGTGAGCAAGACATCGTCTATACAGGCCATGCGGACGGCAAGATCACCATCAATATCCGCGAGGCCGATACGGTTGAGCGGGAAAAGCTTCGGGTCGATCTTGGGGAAGGACACCGAACCTTGATCGGGCATTTCCGGCACGAGATCGGCCATTATTATTGGGATGTGTTGATCAAGCCCGTTGAAGAGCGTGTGGCCGGCTTCAAGGGTCTGTTCGGTGATCATGAAAACCCGACCTATGAAGAAGCTCTCGACCGGCATTACAAAGACGGCCCGCGTGATGACTGGCAGTCGGGTTACGTCAGCGCCTATGCAACCATGCATCCGTGGGAAGATTGGGCGGAAACCTTCGCATTTTATCTGGATATCGTCGATGTCATGGAGACCGCTGCCGCATCCGGTTTGATCATCCCCCCTGCGAAGGGTGATCTTGATGCCCTGGTCGAGACATACGTGCGATTGGGGTTATTGATGAATGAACTGAACAGGGCGCTTGGTCTGATCGATTTCCTGCCGGAATTGGCGGTGCCGCCGGTGGTTGAAAAGCTGCGGTTCGTCCACGACGCTGTGGCGGCGTCACGTCTTACGACGCATTAATCGTATCCAGGCTTGATGAGAAAATGGCCCGTGAGCGTATCCCGATACCTATCCTTGTTTTTTGTCTGTGGTGTCGCCCTGGTCGGTCCCCGGCCGGCTGATGCCGCCTGCGGCAGCGTGATTAATGTTGATACCCATGACGGTACGACGACGTCTTTGACCCTGGCGGGGATGCCGGCTGCGTCGGGCAAGTTGATTGTGTTGCTTGTCGGCGGCGGGGGATATCTGGCGCTCGGCCGGGACGGCTGCCCGGCAAGGCTCAAGGGAAATTCATTGGTCCGGATGCGGCCGCTGTTCCATTCAATGGGATACGCAACCGCGCTGGTTGATGCGCCGTCGGACCATCAATCCAGGGACGGTCTGGGCGGTTTTCGCACTGATCCCGATCATGCGAAAGATATCGGTGCGGTCATCACTGAAATGCGGCGCCGTACCGGGCTTGAAACCTGGTTGGCGGGTACCAGCCGCGGGGCGATTTCGGCGGCCAATGCGGCGGCGCGCCTTCGCGGCTCGGACGCCCCCGATGGGCTCGTCCTGACCTCACCCGTGACCGAAGGTTTGGACGGCGCGTTGAAATCCTGGGTCGAGCAGGATGTGTTCGACCTGCCCTTGGGGCAGATCCGCATGCCCGTGCTGGTCGCCGTCCATCGGGAAGACAAATGTGTGCGCACGCCCCCGCAGTTGGGATCTGAAATCATCGCTAAAACGGAAAGCCCCAGGGAGCAATTCGCCGTGGTCACGGGCGGGCCCGGATGGCCCGGTGGGGTTGGGGGCGAGGCCTGCCGTGGGCGGTCGCCCCATGGGTTTCTCGACCAGGAGCCGGAGGTGGCCTCGGGTATAGTCCGGTTTATCGGCGGCGGGACGTTCTGAGCGGGTTTTTCGGCAGCGTCAAAGCGGTTGACCCGCCTTGTCCATGGGGCTATGTATGCGCGCCCTCCCACCGGAGGGCTTCTTAAATGCTGCCGGCACCCCTGGAGGCCGGGGCTTATTACACTGATACGGAGTAATGCCATGTCTGGTACCAACACCATGACGGCGGAACCCCGCGATCGGGCAGGCAAGGGGGCAGCCCGCGCAACCCGCCGATCCGGCCGCATTCCGGCCGTGATCTACGGGGATCACAAAGATCCGATCCTGGTTTCCGTCGAACCCGTTGAATTGATGCATCAGCTGCACAACCCGGGTTTCTTTTCCATGCTTATGGACCTTACCGTTGCCGGCGACACCCATCGTGTCCTGCCGCGTGACGTGCAGTTCCACCCCGTGACCGACGTGCCGCTGCATGTGGACTTCATGCGCATCGGCAAGGGTACGCGGGTGACCGTGATGATCCCGGTCCATGTCGAAGGCGAAGCCAAGTGTGCCGGCCTCAAGCGCGGCGGTGTTCTCAACATCGTGCGTCACGAAGTCGAAGTGCGCTGTGCCCCGGAAAACATCCCGGAAATGATCACCTTGTCCCTGGAAGGCCTGGATATCGGCGACGCGCTGCGTATTTCCGATGCTGGTCTGTCGGACGACGTTCATCCAACCATCACCGACCGTGACTTCGTGCTGGTGACCATCGCCGCACCGACGGTGGTCAAGGACGAAGCCGCCGAAGCCCAGGCCGAAGCCGAAGCGGAAGCTGCGGAAGCTGAGGAAGGCGAAGACAGCGACGGGGAAGAAGAGAGCGGCGAGGAGTAATCCTCCCGCGTTCTTGGCCGTCCGGACCGGTTCCGGGGAGGACGTTCCATGCTGCTTCTGGTGGGGCTCGGCAACCCGGGTCCATCCTACCGCGACAACCGGCACAATGTCGGTTTCATGGCCGTGGATGCAATCCATGGCCGTTGGCGGCTGGGCCCCTACCGGAACAAGTTCCATGGCGATCTGGCCGAAGGCGCGATCGGCGGCGAGAAAATCCTGCTTCTCAAACCGCAGACCTATATGAACGAGTCCGGTCGGGCCGTTCAGGCGGTCATGACCTTTTACAAACTGAAGCCTGCCGATGTGATCGTGTTTCACGATGAAATGGATCTGGCGGGCGGCAAGCTGCGGGTCAAACAAGGCGGCGGCCATGCCGGGCATAACGGCCTGCGCAACATCCAGGCCCATGTCGGCGCCGATTTCCGCCGCGTGCGTATCGGGGTCGGCCATCCGGGCGACAAGGAAAAGGTCATCGGCCATGTGCTGAAGGACTTTTCCAAGGACGAAGCCCAATGGCGCGACAAGCTGCTTGATGCCATCGCCGATAACGCCGACCGGTTGATCGACGGCGACGACGCGGGTTTTCAGAACAAGGTCGCCCTGGCCCTGAAACCGCCCCGCGAGACCACCAAACGTTCCGATACGTCCGGCGTGGAAATCAGCGCCCAGGACAAGGATAAGAAGGACTGAAATGGGCTTTAACTGTGGCATCGTCGGCCTGCCCAACGTCGGCAAGTCGACCCTTTTCAATGCGTTGACGGCCACGGCCAATGCCGAGGCGGCGAATTTTCCGTTCTGCACGATCGAGCCCAATACGGGCCGCGTCGCCGTTCCGGACTCGCGCCTGGACGCCATTGCCGCGATCGCCAAATCCGCCAGCATCGTGCCGACCTTTTTGGAGTTCGTGGATATCGCGGGCCTGGTCCGCGGCGCCAGCAAGGGCGAAGGCCTGGGCAATCAGTTCCTCGCCAATATCCGCGAGGTCGAAGCCATCTGCCACGTGCTGCGCTGTTTCAAGGACGACAACGTCACCCATGTGGAAGGGGGCGTCGATCCCGTGCGCGATGCGGACACGGTGGAAACGGAATTGATGCTGGCCGATCTGGAAAGCCTGGAAAAGCGGGTCGACCCATTGACCAAGAAAGCGCGCGGCCAGGACAAGGACGCAGCCAAGCAGTTGGACATCGTCAACCGTTGCCTGGACCTGCTGCGTGATGGTCAACCGGCCCGCAAGCTGGAACTGAAGGAAGGCGAGGGCAAGCTGTTCCGCATGTTGCAGCTGTTGACCGCCAAGCCGGTGCTGTACGTTTGCAACGTCGAAGAAGGGTCGGCCGCCACGGGCAATGCCCTGTCGGATAAGGTCGCCGAAATGGCGGCGGCCCAGGGGGCGGGCACGGTCGTGATTTCCGCCGCCATCGAGGCCGAGGTCGCGTCCCTGGACGACGAGGCCGACAAGAAAGATTTCCTGGAAAGCCTGGGCCTGGAGGAAACGGGCCTGACCCGCGTGATCCGCGCGGGCTATGACCTGTTGGGCCTGATCACCTATTTCACGGCCGGGCCGAAAGAAGCCCGTGCCTGGACCATTCAGAAGAACACCAAGGCCCCGCAGGCCGCCGGGACCATCCATGGCGATTTCGAACGGGGCTTCATCGCCGCCGAAACCATCGCCTATGCGGATTACGTCGACCTGGGCGGCGAACAGGGTGCCAAGGACGCAGGCAAGATGCGCCAGGAAGGCCGGGAATACATCGTCAAGGACGGCGACGTGATGCTGTTCCGCTTCAACGTTTAAGTACCTTGATGATTAGCTGCCCGTGTTCGCGCGCTCCTTGAATTGGATGTTGAGCTTTTCCAAGGCATCCATCACCGGAATGAAGAAATTCAATCCAATGGACTTCTTGCCCGTGGTTCCGATGCCGGCGTAGCTGACGCCGACGGCATTACCCTTGCTGTCCAGCAGGACACCGCCCGAATTTCCGCCATGGATATCCACGTCGGCTTGAATGTCCTCCAAGCCATGACGGTTGCTGGCATATTTGCTGACGATACCTTTTGACACGGTTCCTGACAGGGCTTTGTCCAAGGGTGCGCCGATGGCATAGACCTCTTCCGTGATTTTCAGGGGCGTTGTCCGGATCGGGATGGGAAGGTGGCCGCTGGGTTCCACCTGAATGATCGCCACGTCGCGCGTGGGATGACGGCGGATGACTTCTCCTAAAATCTTGCGCCCGGTGATCAGCTGCATACGCACGAGATCGCGGTTTTCGACCACGTGGAAATTGGTCATGACCAGGGTCGGGGTGATGAAGAAGCCGGATCCGTGACCCAGGCCGCCCTCGATGGTAACGACGCTGCGCCGGATATTGTCGATGTAATTTGTGATGATCTTGGTTCGCGGCGGCACGCGGTCGATCCGTAAGGGGGCTTCGTCGACCTTTCGAATATCGGCAAAGCTGGGCGTCTTGTTCTGCAGCAGATCGACGAATTTTTGATCCGCGGCCAGGTTGCGGACGGCGCCGGCGAAGGATTCTTGCAGAATCACCATCTCGCCGCCGACCACGCCTTGTTTCAGCAGGCCGGCACCCTGACTTTCTGTTTCGTAGACGACCTTTTGTTCGATCGTTGAATAGACCTGCCAACGCACGGTCACGGCCCCCTTGCCGCTGGTGGTTCCGGTCGCACGGCTGGTCCAGATATTCTGATCAAGGCAGGCGTCCATGGCGATCTTTTCGATCTGACCGCCGACCAGATAGGTTGCCTGGACCCGGTCATCCGATTGCGAGGCGAACATTTTGTTGGGGTCGCCCACCACGTTGAAATTGAGCGCCCGCATTTCGCTGAAAAACAGGTCCGCGAATTCAAGGTCCCGGGCCAGAACGCGGCCGCTGTTCCAGAAGATGTTGCCGCCAGAACCGGAACATCCCGTCAACCCGAGGAATTGAGGCTGATATGTGCCGATGGGGGTGCCGCGTTTGATTTTGACACCGACCCGGTCGAATTGAATCGATGCCAGATCGTTCGGGCTGCTGATATCGACGGCCTCTTTCTCCGCCACTTTGGGGACCGGAACTGGAATGGTTTGACAGGCGGACAGGACACCGATGGAGAGAATCAAGGACGTAACCACGGTTGGTCGTGAAATTGTTATCATGGCAAACCCCATATGAATTTATCGCATTGCGTGCATTATATGTGCGCCTCACGTGACCGTCGAGCCACTTTGTGCGGGATATGGTTCGATATTCCGGCTTTAGCCCCGGGCCGCCCTGCGCTAGGTTTACGGCCAAATCCGCAGACCAATTCCAGGGAGGAAGAGAATGGGACAGGACATCACGCTGAAAACCAGCGACGGGTTCGAACTGCACGGCTATCGTGCCGACCCGGAAGGCACGCCGCGCGGCGGCATCGTCGTCATTATGGAAATTTTCGGCGTCAATGAACACATCCGGGATCTGTGCGACCGCTTTGCCGATGTCGGCTATCTGGCGGTCGCCCCGGCGCTCTATGACCGGTTCGAAAAGGGCTTCGAAGTGGGCTACACGCCCGACGATATCGCCCAGGGCCGCGACATGAAGGACAAGGGCAACGCCAATTTCGACAACGTGCTGTTGGATGTGGAAGCGGCCCGCAAGGTCGCGGCCGAGGCCGGTAAGGTCGGCATCACCGGGTTCTGCTGGGGTGGTGTGGTGACCTGGGCGTCCGCCTGCCGCCTGGATTTCCAGGCCGCCAGCGCGTACTACGGCGGCGGCATCCTGCCCTATGTGAACGAACAGCCCAATTGTCCGACCATTCTGCATTTCGGCGAACACGATCAGGGTATTCCGCTTTCGGATGTCGATCAGATCGCCAAGGCCCATCCGGAATGCCCGGTCTACATCTACGATGCCGACCACGGCTTCCATTGCGACATGCGGGGATCGTTCAAGCCCCATGCGGCTCAGGTCGCGAGCATTCGCACCTTCCGCCTGTTCGACGAACACCTGGCGGGATAAGGGCGCATGACGGCACCAGGCACACCGCCCGGAACCCCGCCCGTGATCGGGGTGATCGGCGGCAGCGGCATTTATGAAATCGACGGGTTGGAAAACACCAGATGGGAGGCCGTGGCCTCGCCTTTCGGCACGCCGTCGGACGAACTGTTGTTCGGCGATCTGGCGGGTCAGAAAATGGTCTTTCTGCCGCGCCACGGGCGGGGGCATAAAATCCCGCCCGCCGACGTCAACTACCGCGCCAATATCGATGCCCTGAAACGGGCCGGGGTGACGGAAATCCTGTCGGTTTCCGCCTGCGGATCGTTGAAGGAACATCTGCCGCCCGGCACCTTCGTGATCGCCGATCAGTTCATCGACCGCACCATCCAGCGCGAAAAAACCTTCTTCGGGCCCGGTCTGGTCGGCCATGTGGCCCTGGGCCATCCGGTCTGCGGGCGCCTGGGCGACGCGGTCGAAGCGGCCTGCAAGGAGGTCGGGATCGAAGCCGTGCGCGGCGGCACCTACCTTGCCATGGAAGGCCCGCAGTTCTCGACCCTGGCGGAAAGCAACCTCTATCGCAGTTGGGGTTGTGACGTGATCGGAATGACCAACATGCCCGAGGCCAAATTGGCGCGCGAAGCGGAAATCTGTTACGCCACCGTCGCCATGGTCACGGATTACGACTGCTGGCATCCGGACCACGACCACGTCACGGTCGACGCCATCATCAAGGTGCTGTTGGACAACGCCGAAAAGGGCCGCACCCTGGTCAAACAGGTGGCACCCAAACTTTCGGGACGGGCGGAAACCTGCAGCCACGGCTGCCAGACCGCCCTTGAACACGCCCTGATCACCGCACCCGATGCGCGCGATCCCGACATGATTCAGAAACTGTCGGCCGTCGCCGGCCGGGTTTTATAACGAACACCCCAAGGAGGAACGAGACATGCCCAAGGCCTATTGGATGAGCCTGCGCATTCAGATCAACGATCAGGAAAAATTTCAGGCCTATGCGGCCAAGGCCGGACCGGCCATCGCCGCCGGGGGCGGCAAATTCCTGGCCCGGGGCGGGCGGGTCAAAACCCTGGAAGGATACGATCAGGGCCGCGTGGTGATCATTGAATTCCCCGATTTCGACACGGCGCTCAAGACCTATCATTCGCCCGCCTATGAAGACGCCCATTCCCACATCCTGAACGGGGCCGTGGAACGGGATACCTTCGTCGTCGAAGGGGTCGAGGATTTGGCTCCCCGGGGCGAGACGGCGGGCCCCGTCGCCTATTGGGTCGGCGCCCATATGACCATACACGACCAGGACAAGATGCTGGCCTATGCGGCCAAGGCGACCGAAGCCATGGCCGCGGCCGGCGGCCGCTTCCTGGCACGCGGCGGGCGGGTCGAAAGCCTGGAAGGCTATACCCAGAACCGTATTGCCCTGGCCGAACATCTGACCTGGGATACGGCATCGGGGTTTTATGAATCCCCACTGTATGCCGAGGCCCGCAAGGCGCTGGACGGTGGGGCCACGCGCGATATCTGCATCACCGAAGCGCTGGAGCAATAGGCGGCCCATGAACGTCGACGGCACCCCCTATCGCACCATCTGGCTGGCTGACGACGGCTGGGCGGCCGAAATCATCGACCAAACCCGCCTGCCGTTCGATTTCGTCACCCGGCGGCTGGAAACCGTCGGTGATGCGGCCACGGCCATTGCCGATATGTGGGTACGGGGGGCGCCGCTGATCGGGGCCACGGCAGCCTATGGCATGGCGCTGGCGATGCACGGCGATCCGTCGGACGACGGCCTTGCCCAAGCTTATGACGACCTGTTGGCGACCCGGCCCACGGCGGTCAACCTGCGTTGGGCCTTGGATGAAATGCGGGCGCTTCTGGCCCCACTGTCGCCGAACCAGCGGGCGGAAGCCGCCTATCAGCGCGTGGCCGAGATCGCGGACGAGGACGTCGCCATCTGTTCGGCCATCGGGGACAACGGCAAGCCGCTGATCGAGGCCATTTGGGACAAGGGCGGCAAGTCCAAGCCGGTCAACGTGCTGACTCATTGCAACGCGGGCTGGCTCGCCACGGTCGATTGGGGCACGGCCCTGTCGCCGATCTACAAGGCCCATAACGCCGGGATCGATGTCCATGTCTGGGTCGATGAAACCCGGCCCCGCAACCAGGGCGCCAGTCTGACGGCCTGGGAACTGGGCCAGCACGGCGTGCCGCACACCGTGATCGCCGACAACGTGGGCGGGCACCTGATGCAGCACGGCCAGGTCGATCTGTGCATTACCGGCACGGACCGTACCACGGCCTCCGGCGACGTCTGCAACAAGATCGGCACCTATCTGAAGGCCCTGGCCGCCCATGACAATGGTGTGCCGTTCTATGTGGCCCTGCCGGGCCCGACCATCGACTGGACCTTGGACGACGGGGTTAAGGACATCCCCATCGAACAGCGCTCGTCCGACGAGGTGACGCGCATGACCGGGCGCACGGACGGCGGTCAAATCGAAACCGTGACCATCACGCCGGATGGTTCGCCCGCCGCCAATTATGCTTTCGACGTCACCCCCCGGCGCCTGGTCACCGGCCTGATCACCGAACGTGGCGTGGCCGCGGCCTCGCCCGAGGGACTGAAAGGGCTTTATCCGGAAAAGGCATGACCATGGGACGGCGCGCCATAGGCCCGATTATTGCGGCTTGGATGATTATTTTAGTGGCTTCGGGAAATTCGAATTCCGACCAAGAAGGGTTGGCACGCGAAGGGCATCGTCTGATGCTTTATTGGTACGGCACGATCTGGAAGGATGATTTCAAGGACGGCGCCCGTTTCACGGCCGATCTGACCTGCGATGGGGCGGATGACCGGGTGTTTGCCTGGCGCGACGGGGTCAATCCGGAAGGGGAATATTTCCATGTCGCCCTGGTGTCCAAGCCCGGCGGTGAGGCCGGATGGGAACGCCTACCCGATGTCGCATCCGGCCTGTTGCCGCTGCGGATTAACGTCGGGACGGGGGAACAATTCGCCCTGTGCGACAACCGGCAGGAGCCCTATGGCTCCGGCTATAAGGTGACGATCGCACCGGTCCCGGAGGATGCACGTACGCGGTTCGGCTTGCCTGAAACCTGCACGGCTTGGCTGCGCATCGACGACAGCATGTGCGATGCGCTTTGGGTCGGCTATGATCCCGCCAAAGGCACCTTCGTGCTCGACAGAAATTGATCCAACCAGGGGAACACCAAGATGAAGCTCTATTACCGTCCCGGCTCCTGCGCCATGGCCGTCCATATCGTTCTTGAAACGCTCGGGCGTGATTACGAAGCGGTTGCCGTGTCCGACGACCTGTTGCTGTCCGATGAATACAAGGCGATCAATCCCCGCAATCAGGTGCCGTCGCTGATCACCGATGACGGTCTGATGACCGAAAGCGTGGCCATCATGACCTATCTGACCAACAAATTCGGCGGCGATCTGACGCCGGCCAAGGACAGCTGGGATTACGGGCAGATGATGATGATGCTTCTGTTCATGGCGTCGCAGGAACATCCGGCCTTCGGCATCCAGATGCGGCCGTTCCGCTGGCACGACGACGCGGCGGTTCAGGCCGACCTGAAGACCCGGGCCCAGGAAGTCTGGGCGCAATGCATGACCCGCATGGAAGGCTGGGCCGAAGGCCGTGAATGGCTGGTCGGCGACAAGATGACCCTGGCCGACTGCCTGGCCTGGGTGCATGCCCGCTGGGGCTTGAAATGCACGCCCAAAACGCCCGACGGCTATCCGGCGGTCTGGGCACTGGCCAAGCGGGTCGACGCCCAGCCGGCGGTGCAGCGGGTACTGGAAATGGAAGGGCTCAGGCCCCTTGAATAGCCGTCACAGCGGGGGAGAATGCCCATGAAAGTGCTGATAACCGGGGGCTGCGGCTTCCTGGGCCAGATGATCGCCAAGGAAATCCTTAAGCGCGGCGAGTTGCGCGGACCCGACGGTAAAATGGCCGAGGTTGATGAAATCCAGCTGTTCGATCAACTGGCCCCCGTCACACCGTTTGATTGGGCCTCAAAGGGCGGCGGCGTCCGGGTCACGACCGCGGCGGGCGATATATCCGCCCGGGATACGGTTTCGGCCCTGGTCGACCGGGACGACATTTCCGTGTTCCATCTGGCCTCCGTCGTGTCGGCGGGGGGCGAGAAGGATTTCGACATGGCCATGCGGGTCAACCTGGACGGCGGGTTGAATATCCTCAATGCGGCGCGTGCGCGCGAAGGTACGCCGCGCCTGGTGTTTTCGTCGTCTCTGGCCGTGTTCGGCGGCCCGGACCTGCCGAAAGAGGTCGATGATTGGACCCGCCATACCCCGGAAACGACCTATGGCATGACCAAGGCCTTCGGCGAGCTCTGCATCAACGACTATACCCGAAAGGGCTTTATCGACGGGCGCACGGTGCGCCTGCCGACCATCGTGATCCGCCCGGGCGTGCCCAATGCGGCGGCCTCGGGCTGGGCGTCGGGTATCTTCCGCGAACCGCTGCAGGGGAAGGAGCACGTACTGCCCGTGCACGACGGCTTTTTCATGATGCTGCTGGGCTACCGTTCCGCCGTGCAGGGGTTCCTCGCCGTCCACGATGCCGACGGCGATGCCATCGGCACGGACCGTTCCGTGGGCCTGCCCAACAAGGCCTATGCGGTCGCCGAAATGATCGAGGCCCTGGAACGCGTCGCCCGCGAGGAAGGGATTAAGCTCGGTCCGATCACACGTGAGCGCGATGCGGCGGTGGAGGCCATCTGCGGTTCCTGGCCCTTGAAGATGGACAGTGCCAAGGCCAAGGCCCTCGGCTGCCCCGAGGACGCGGACCTGGACAGCGTGATCCGGGGGTTCATCGAGGATTTTCTCTAGCCGTAAATCCCGAGCGGCCCGAACCCAGGCCCGCGACGACGATTTGCGTAAATAAGGTAAGAAAACCACAGAGACGGTGAGGCGATGAGAAGGGGTAATCCCTTATCCGTCATGGCCGGGCTTGACAGTATCTTCCTTCTCACGGCCTCACCGCCTCAGTGGTTCAAAACAAAAGGCCCCGGATTTCTCCGGGGCCTTTCTTATTCGGTGCAGGCCGGTCGGGCTTAGTGGACGTCCGACCAAATCTTGCGCTTGAGGGCGAACAGCATGCCCGTCAGCACCAAGAGGAACAGCATCACCTTGATGCCCAGGCGCTTGCGGTCTTCAAGTTCCGGCTCGGCCGCCCAGGCCAGGAACACGGACACGTCGCGTGCCATCTGTTCCACGGTGGCCTTGGTGCCGTCGGAATATTCGACCGCGTCTTCGACCAGCGGGTTGGCCATGGCGATCACGCCGCCCGGGAAATACTTGTTGTAGCTTCCGCCGTCGGGCACTTCTACGCCCGCAGGCGGTTCGCCGTAACCGGTCAGCAGGGCATAGACGTAATCGGCGCCGAGGGTGAAGCCGTCCGGGTGCTTCATGGACACCTTGATCACCGAATCGCCGCCCTGGGCGCGCGCCTTGGTGATCAGGGACAGGTCCGGCGGTGCCTTGCCGTTATTGGCGGCGGCGGCGGCCTTCGCATTGGCGAAGGGTGCCGGCAACGGATCGGACGGTGTGCGCTTGCGGGTGAACATGTCGCCGTCGTCGTTGGGGCCGTCCTGGATTTCATACTCGGCGGCCAGGGCCTTGGTCTGCGCTTCCGAGTACCCGATGTCCTGCAGATTGCGGAACTTGATCAGGTTCATGGAATGGCAGGACGCGCAAACGTCCTTGTAGACCTTGTAGCCACGCTGTGCGGCCGCCCGGTCGAAGGTGCCGAACAGGCCCTTGAAGGACCAGTCCTGAGCCGCCGGTTTGGCGGCGGCACCCGCGGCCTGAGCCGGGGTTGTACCCAAGGCTGCGGCCGAAACGGCAACAGCGGTGACGAGGGCCGCGAAGGCGGTCTTGATGGTTGGTTTCATCATGTTCCTTACTCCGCGGGCTTCGTTTCGCCGCCCGTGACCGACGCGGAAATGCTTTCCGGCAGGGCCAGGGGCCGTTCAATGATGCCCAGGATGGGCAGGACCACCAGAAGGTGAGCGAAGTAGTAGATGGTCGATATCTGTCCGATCAGAACCCAGGCACCTTCCGGCGGATGGGCGCCGACCATGCCGAGCACGATCCAGTCGAGTACGAAGATCCAGAAGAACCATTTGTAGATCGGCCGGAAGCGGGCGGACCGTACCTTGGAAGTATCGAGCCAGGGAATGAGCGCCAGCAGGATGATCGAGCCGAACATGGCGATGACGCCGGCCAGTTTGGCCGTCATCAGCCAGGAAACGGGCCAATACAGGATGAACTCGTTCGTGAACGCCCGCAGGATCGCGTAGGACGGCAGGAAATACCATTCCGGCACGATGTGCGGCGGGGTCGCCAGCGGGTCGGCCGGGATATAGTTGTCGGCCTCGCCGAAATAGTTGGGCGCGAAGAACACGAAGAAGCAGAAGATCAGCAGGAACACGCCCATGCCGAACAAATCCTTGATGGTGAAATAAGGATGGAACGGAATGGTGTCCTGCGGGCCCTTCACGTCGATGCCGGACGGGTTGTTGGACCCGAACTGGTGCAACGCCCAGATATGCATGATGACAAGGCCCAGGATCACGAAGGGCAGCAGATAGTGCAGCGAGAAGAAGCGGTTGAGCGTCGGGTTATCGACCACGAAGCCGCCCCACAGCAATGTGACGATGGCGTCACCCACCCACGGCACGGCCGAGAACAGGTTGGTGATGACCGTGGCCCCCCAATAGGACATCTGGCCCCAGGGCAGCACATAACCCATGAAGGCGGTCGCCATCATGGCCAGCAGGATCAGCACGCCGATGATCCACAGCAGTTCACGCGGGTACTTGTAGGACCCGAAATACAGGCCGCGGAAGATGTGGATATAGACGGCAATGAAGAAGAAGCTGGCGCCGTTCATATGCAGATAGCGGATCAGCCAGCCGCCGTTGACGTCGCGCATGATGCGTTCGACGGAATCAAAGGCCAGCGTGGTATGCGGCGTGTAGTGCATGGCCAGCACGATGCCCGAGACGATCATGATGATCAGGGCCAGGCCGGCAAGCGAGCCGAAGTTCCACCAGTAGGAAAGGTTTTTCGGCGCCGGATAGCCGGAGCCGACGGAATGGTCGATGAAGCTGAAGATCGGCATGCGATGCTCGACCCACTTCACGACGCCATTCTGCATGAATTTACTTTCGGTATTTTGTTCGCTCATGACGTCCCCCGTTAGCCGATCTTAACCTGGGTGTCGGACGTAAATTCATACGCCGGCACCGTGAGGTTCTGAGGCGCCGGGCCCTTGCGGATCCGGCCCGAGGTGTCGTAGTGCGACCCGTGGCAGGGGCAGAACCAGCCGCCGAACTCGCCCTTGGGCTCGCCTTCTTTCTGACCGAGCGGAATGCAGCCCAGATGGGTGCAGACACCGACCATGACCAGCCATTCCGGCTTGATCACGCGGTCCGCGTCCTTTGCCGGATCGGGCAAGGCCGCCGCGTCGTCTTCGGCGGCTTTGGCAATCTCGGCTTTCGTCCGATGACGGATGAAGACCGGTTTGCCCTGCCACACGACCGTGATGCTCTGACCTTCCGCGATGGGGGCCAGGTTCACTTCGGTGGTCGCCAGGGCCAGGGTGTCGGCCGCCGGGTTAAGGCTGTTGATAAACGGCCACAGGGTCAACGCGGTACCGACCGCGCCCACTGTTGCCGTGGAAACCAGAAGGAAATCGCGACGTGTCTGCTCGTCGATTTCGGCTGTTGGCGGGGTGCTCGCCGTGTCGCTCATAAGCACTTCCCCTTAAAATAGGTGTTTTGATCTTGTTCGCCGTCCCGAACCGGATGGTCTCGATCCCGGGCGGCCCCCGAATTCACCGACGAATTTACGAAACCGGCGGTAAAGAGGCAACGATGGGCTTTAACATTAGTCACCCATGATGAAATGTGCGGGCAAAGGGTGCCCGCACGAACCGGCGAGACCTTATGTCGCCAAGGGCTTTCAGGCAAGCGCTAACTGTTGAGAATCGCTTGCAAACCTTACCTTTCCGGCCCTTGATGGGGGCATCATGCCTGGATCGATCGAAATTGCCCTTTTTGAGCCCGATATTCCCCAAAATACGGGGGCCGTGTTGCGCACGGCGGCCTGTCTGGGAGTGCCGGTGCATATCATCGAACCCTGCGGGTTCGTCCTGTCCGAAACCAAAATGCGCCGTGCCGGCATGGATTACCTGAATCAGGTCGATATGACGCGTCACGAGTCCTGGGGGCGATTCCATCGGGACCTGGGGGCAAGGCGGTTGGTCCTGCTGACGACCAAGGCCTCGACCGGGCTGCCCGCATTTACCTTTCAGGCCGGGGATATGCTGCTGTTCGGGCGGGAAAGTGCGGGCGTGCCCGATGTGGTGCACGATGCGGCCCATGCCCGGGTGCGGATTCCCCTGATGCCGGGCACGCGGTCCTTGAACCTGGCGGCCAGTGCCGCCATGGTGCTGGCGACGGCGCTGGGACAGCTCGGCGCCTATCCGGAAGAGACCTGATCCTTATGAATGACGCCAATCCTGCCGCCGACTATGGCGATGCGCATAAATCCCGGGCCAAGGGCTGGTTCGAACGGCTGCGCGACGATTTCTGCCAAGCCCTGGAAGACATCGAAGATGCCGTAACCGGCCCCAACGGGACCAGTGCGCGCCCGGCCGGCCGGTTCGAGCGCAAATCCTGGGAACGACCCGGCGACATCGCCGGCAGCATGGGCGGGGGCGGCGTGATGGCGGTGATGCGCGACGGGCGCGTGTTCGAAAAGGCCGGGGTCAACGTATCCACCGTGATGGGCGAATTTTCCGAGGAATTCCGCAAGCGCATTCCAGGGGCGGAAGACGACCCCCGGTTCTGGGCATCGGGTATTTCGACCGTGATTCATCCCAATTCGCCGCTGGTTCCGGCGGCCCATATGAACACGCGGATGATCGTGACCACCAGGGGCTGGTTCGGCGGCGGCGGGGATTTGACGCCCGTGTTCCCCGATGACGCCGACACGGACCGATTCCATGGCGCCTTCAAGGCCGCCTGCGACGGGCACGACCGGGCCTATTATCCGAAGTACAAGGAATGGTGCGACGAGTACTTCTTTTTGAAGCACCGCAATGAGGCGCGCGGCGTGGGCGGGATTTTCTATGATCAGCACAACACCGGCGACTGGGAGGCTGATTTCGCCTTTACCCAGGATGTGGGCCGGGCCTTTGCCGCGGTCTATCCGGAACTGGTCCGTCGCCATATGAACAAGACCTGGACCGATGAAGAACGCCAAGCCCAGCGCGTCAAACGCGGACGCTACGTGGAATTCAATCTGTTGTACGACCGGGGCACGATCTTCGGCCTGCAGACCGGCGGCAACACGGAAGCCATCCTGATGAGCCTGCCGCCGGATGTGAGTTGGCCGTGAATCAAGAGGGATTGGTCAGGCTCTCTTCTTATTAATCAAGTCGTTGATCGCGCAGTCCGGCCGTTCCCCCGCCAACGCCTGCAGGATTGATGTGGCCGCCGATCTTTCGATCTCGATGCGCACATCCTTCACCGCCGATCCCAGATGCGGCGTGAACAGCGTACGGTCTTTCATGGCAAGCAGCGCCGAGGGAATTTCCCGGGGCCGGTCGTCCAGGGACCAGTCTTCCATTTCGAATACATCGGCGGCATATCCCGCGAGATGCCGGGTCGCCAGCGCTTCGGTCACGGCGGTTTCATCCACCACGGAGCCGCGTCCTGGATTGACCAGAAAGGTCCCCGGTTTCATGCGGCGGATGAAGGCGGTATCTACCATGTGCCGAGTTGCTTCGTTCAACGGCAGGCAGACAAAGGTCACATCGCAGGTCTCGGCTAGGCGCTCTGCGGAAATTTCTTCGAGCCCCAGGTTTCTAGCAATCCGCGGGGCAAGGGGAGCGGCATCGCTGCCATAGAGACAGGCGCCGAAGCCTGAAAGCCGTTCTGCAACCGCCAGTCCCACTCTACCCAGGCCCAGAATGCCGATATTGGCGCCGGCAAGGCCCATGCCGTAAAGCGACGGCCGCCAGCCGGTGAACCCGCCTGAACGGATATGCGTGTCGCCGGCCATGACGTGGCGCATCACGCCGATGGCAAGCCCGATGGCCAGTTCTGCAGTAGGGGTGGTTAGAAGATCAGGAACGATGGTCAGCCAAATGCCTCGGTCCGTGCAGGCATCCACGTCGAAACTGTCATAGCCCTTCAGCGCGCAGGCGATGATTTTGAGATTCGGCAGCCGGTCCAAAAAGTCGGCATCGACCCGGTCGGTCATGAAGGTCATGAGCGCCTGTGCCTCAGGCGCTTGATCAAGGATGTTGGCATGATCCCAGGGGTTCGCATGATCGCCGTTGACGCGCAGGTCGCAGGTGTCGGCCAGCATGCGTGCGATTTCATCATGGATCGGGTTGGTGACGGCGACTTGCGGACGATGGGCGATTTCGGCAGGCATGGCGGCTCCGGGGTTTTTATTTCAGATTGCGGCGCAGCGCCGCCCCTGTGGAATCGACGATCGTTACCATCAAAAGGACGACGATCAGAATGGCCGATACTTCTTCGTAGCGCAGGATGCGCAGGCTGGCCATCAGCTCGAAACCGATGCCACCGGCGCCGACCATGCCCATTACGGTTGATGCCCGGAAATTGTATTCCCAGCGATAGATGGTCACGTCAGAGAACTGCGGCAAAACCTGTGGCAGGACGGCATGTTGAATGATCTGAAAGCGGCTTGCCCCCGCTGCGGCAGCGGCTTCGACCGGGCGCGGGTCGACGTGTTCGATGGCTTCGGCAAAAAACTTGCCGACCATGCCCACGGAATGCAGACCGAGTGCTAGAACACCGGGGAGCGCCCCAAAGCCCACGGCCGCGACGAACACAATACCCATGATCAATTCCGGGATGGAGCGCAGAAAGTTGAGCAGCGTGCGGCACAGGCGATAGGTCACGGGCCCTGGCGTCGTGTTGTGGGCGGCCAGGAAGGCGAGGGGCAGAGAAAGAAGGACAGCCAGCGCCGTTCCGGCAATGGACATGGCAAGGGTATCGACGACCGGCTTGATCCAGCTTTGCCATTCGGTGAACTGGGGCGGAAACATTTCGGAAATCAGGATGCCGATCGCCGGAAGGCCCTCGGCCAGGCGCGGCACGTCGAGGAGGCCCGTAAACCCGGCGCTGATCACGACGGCGGCGGCGATTCCCCCCGCCAAAACCGCCGTGCGACGCCAGGTGCGGCGCTCTTCCTCAAGGACGGATTGGTAAACCGTTTCGTTCATGACCGGTGACTTTCGTGATGTTTATGTAGGTATGCAGAGGGGGCCGGAATGCCGGCCCCCTTGCACATGGACGGGCGTCGAAGCCGTTGCTTCGGACGAATCCTGTTTACAACCCCAATTCCTTTTGAAGGTTGCGAACCACGTCATAGTCTTTGTCTGTGATCGGCGCGAAGCCTTCTGCCTTGAACGGTTTGAGAACGGACTGATCGCTAAGGCCGTAGAAGGTCTTCTTGATCTTGGCTTTGAGTTCCGGGTTCAAGTTCGAGCGCATGGTCCAGGGGTATTGCGGGAAAGGGTCGGAAACCTGGAGCACCTTGACCTTGTCGTTTGAAACCAGGCCACGGGCGAGCAGGCTTTCAAAGATGGGCTTGGACAGTCCCCCGGCGGCGGCCGTGCCGCGTTGAACCGCCATGGCAACGGCATCATGGGCGCCCAGGAAATGTTCTTTGTAATCCTTGCCTTCCATCAGGCCGGCTGCGCGGAACATGCTTTTCGGGATCAGATGGGAAGACGTCGAAGCTGTGTCGCCATAGGCGATGTCCATTCCTTTGGCCATCTTAAGGTCGGTCACCCCCTTTTCGATGTTGCCGATGACCACGGAATGGTAGGTCGTGGCGCCTTTTTTCTTGCGCGCGGCGAAGGCCTCGATCTCGCTTTTCGATTTTGCGAGCGTGTAGGACAACGGCCCGAAATAAGCCAGATCCAGGCGGCCGAAACGCATGGCCTCGATCATCGACGAATAATCGGTCGTCACGATCAATTCGATTTTTTTACCAAGCTCTTTTTCCAGGATTTTCTTCAGACCCTGGTTCTGTTTGATGATGGTTGCCGCGTTTTCGTCAGGCAGCAGGGCAATTTTCAATGTGTCCGGGTTGGCGTCTGCGGCTTGGGCGGCCGTATGGATGAACAGACCCAGGACCAGCGCAGTCAACAAGGCGGTAAGACGTTTCATGTTCTCACTCCGTCGCTAAGGCCACGTCGTGGCCGAGGTTTCGATTTGGTTCTGATGGAGATGACTGTTTGGGCAGGGGTGGTTCCGGCCGGTCGCTGCGATAGATCGCATCCAGAACCTGGGTGGTAAGACCTTCGGGCGTGCCGTCATAGACGATGTGTCCGGCGGCAATGCCGATGATGCGGTCAGCGAATTCCTGGGCCAATTCGACCTGATGAAGGCTGACGATGGCGGCGATGCCATCCTTGCGGCAGATGCCGTGGAGCAGGCGTAAAACCTTGGCCGATGTTTCCGGGTCAAGGCTGGCCACGGGCTCATCGGCCAGCATCAAGGTCGGCCGTTGAGCCAGGGCGCGGGCGATGCCGACACGCTGCTGCTGTCCGCCCGACATCTGATCGGCACGGCGTAAGGCCTCGCCCAAAAGCCCGACACGTTCCAGGCATTCCAAGGCGATTTTCTTGTCTTCGGCCGGCAGCGGCAGCAAGGAACGCCAGGCCGAATGATAGGGGAGGCGCCCGGTTAATACATTTTGGAGAGCTGAAAGCCGGCCGATCAATTGGTGCTGCTGAAACACCATTGCCGTTTTCTTGCGGTGTTCGCGCAGGGTGGCGGCATCCGAAATTTCACCGATGCCGTTGACGACTGTACGCCCGCCGGTCGGTGTGACCAGCCCGTTGACGGCGCGCAGCAGGGTAGATTTTCCCGCGCCGGAGGGGCCCAGCAACACGACGAATTCGCCGCTTTGCATTTCGACGGTCGCGGGTCTAAGTGCTTCGACGCCGCCCGGATAGGTTACCGCGATCTGATCCAGCTTCAGCATTCGTACTGTGCCCCCAAATTTGCGCAGGCTTTTCAGGCTGCGCTTGAATAAGGGGGGATGCTATGCGTCGTTGGGTGATCGGTCGGTTTTGGATCAATGACCGGTTGATGAACCTTATGTGTAAACCGTTGGTTTTCAACAGACCTATCCGGATATTGATGGATTAGAGACCGCGCTGAGGTCTGAAAACGGCACGGCGGGAATCCACATTCTGGGATTCCCGCCGGCGTTTGGATCGTTCGAAACAAAGCGTTTCGTATTACGGTTTTTTACGGCCGCCCGTACGGCCTTGTTGTGTCACCACGGTCTTGTTGCCGCGATTGATAAGCCCGGATGCTATCCGGATAAGGTTTACCGGCCCTTAACGCCGTGGACGTTTAGCCCGATTTCGTCGACATCATCTGGTCGGCGGTCTGGACGACCTTGGAGCTCAGCTCGTAAGCCCGCATGGCCTTGACCATATTGGCGATTTCTTCGACCGGGTTGACGTTGGACGTTTCCAGGAAGCCTTGCAGGATCGTGCCGAAACCCGGCGTGCCGGCAACGCCGACCAGGGGAGCGCCCGAGCCGGCGGTTTCCTGGAACAGGCTGTCGCCGATGGCGTTCAGCCCGCCTTCGTTGGGGAAGCGGACCAGATTGATCTGACCCAGGTTCTGCGGCTGGGCCTGGCCTTCGAACGAGGCCAATACCTGGCCCGAGTTGTTGACGGTAACCTCAAGCGCCCCCGGCGGGATGGAAATGCCCGCGCTGAGCGGCAGACCGTCATGGGTGACAAGCTGGCCGTTCTGGTTCAACTGGAATGCCCCTGCCCGGGTATAGCCCGTTTCACCGTTGGCCAAGGTCACCTGCATATAGCCGGAGCCCTGAATGGCCAGATCGAAGGGGCTGCCCGTCTGGGCCAGGTTGCCCTGTTCGACCACGCGGTAGAAAGACGCCGTATGCACGCCCAGGCCGGCCTTCACGCCGCCCGGTACGATGCCGTCGGCACGCGAATGCTTGTTGTTGGGGCGTTTCTGGTCTTCGTACAGCAGGTCGTTGAAGGATGCCCGGCGGCGCTGGTAGCCGGTCGTGTTCATGTTCGCCAGGTTGTTGGCGATCACGTCCACGCGTTGCTGTTGGGCCACCATACCGGTGGCTGCGATATATAAAGGATTCATTTTTCCCGTTCCTTGTACGTTCGCCTTCGCCGAGGTTGACCTCGATCCCGGAGTTGCGTGATCTGTTTCAATCTTCGTGCCAAGGAAAAAATCATATATTTCAATGGATTGAATTTGGGTAAGGGGTGATTTGACGGCATATTCCGCCGCTTTGGGGGTAATTTTTGCCCATCGGGTCGTCCGCGGGGACGGCGTCTGCTTCTGCTTCTCTCTTGTCATTGCAGTCTCTGCAGGCCACTTTCCGACACAGCTTTCCGGCCGCTGAATGGCGGGCCGGACAACAGATCAAGACGGACGAGGAGAAAACCTTCATGCGCGCATTTTGGTATGACCGTGCGGGACCGGCGGCGGAAGTTCTGCAACAGGGCGAATTGCCGGACCCGGAACCGGGCCCCGGCGAGGTCCGGGTGCGGATCGCCTATTCCACGGTCAATCCGACGGATGTGAAACGCCGTTCTTCGGGCCGGGAACTTTCCCAATTCGCGCCGATCATTCCCAACAACGACGGGTCGGGCGTGATTGACAAGATCGGCGAGGGCGTGAATGCATCCCGGGTCGGGCAGAAAGTGTGGATTTTCGGGGCCCAGCACGGCCGACCTCACGGCACGGCAGCGGATTATGTCGTGCTGCCCGCGCGCCAGGCAGTGCCGCTCATGGGCGATGTCAGCCTAAGCGAAGGGGCCTGCGCCGGGGTGCCGGTGGTCACGGCCTATCACGCCTTGTTCTGCGACGGCGACATTTCGCGCAAGACCGTTCTGGTGACCGGCGGCACGGGCCGCGTCGGCGCCTATGCCGTGCAGCTGGGCGTATGGGGCGGGGCGCGGGTGATCGCGACCTGCGGCAATGACGCGAACTGCGAAGAAGCCAAGGGCCTGGGGGCGGACGTGGCGCTCAACTACAAGGAGCCCAATCTGAAGGAGCGCATTCTCGAGGCCGCCGGCGGTCCCGTCGACCGCATCGTCGATGTTTCCTTCGGCTCGAACGTGGATTTGTTGCCGGATATTCTCAAACCCAACGGCTGGGTCGCGACCTATGCATCGGATGCCGTGCCGGAACCGACCTTTCCCTTCAACAAGTGGATGGGCGGTAACGTCAATATCCGCATGTTCACGATCTATCAGCTGGACACGTTGACCCAGGACGAACTGTTTCAAGAGGTCAGCCCCATTCTGTCACCGGACAGCTTGGTTCACCGGGTCGGCGAACGGTTCCAGTTCGATGACATGGTCAAGGTCCATGAAGCGGTTGAAACCGGGGGCGTGCATGGGGTGGCCCAGGTTCTGGTCGCCAAGGATTTGGAGCATCAGTGATGAAGATGATCAATCATCAGCCGGCAACGGTCCACAAGCCGTTTTCGGCCTATGCCTTGGCGACCGAGGTCACGGCCGCCGCGCGCTGGCTGCATATATCCGGCCAGGTCGGGGCCGACAACGACGGCACGCCGATCGACGGAATCGAAGGCCAGCTGGATGCGATTTTCTACAAGCTGGGGGAAATCCTGAAAGAAGCGGATATGGACCGCACCAATCTGGTCAAGATCTCGATTTTCCTGACCCGCCCGCAAGACGTTCCGGTCATGCGGCAAATCCGCGACCGGTTCATGGCGGGGCATTTGTGTGCGTCGACCCTGCTGATCGTGGCGGGGCTGGCCAATCCGGCGTTCCTGGCCGAGGTCGAGGCCGTGGCGGCGGCCTAATCGCCCAGGCCGCCCACCAAGTCATGTAGGTAAAGTCACCTTGCCTAGGGCAGGTCGACGACGACGATTTCGGCCGCCGTGTCGGCGCGGATGACGATCTCGTCGACGGCGGTCACGGCCGTGCCCGACCGTTCGGGGGCGGCCGCGCCGTTGATGGTGACTGATCCCGACGCCGGCACGATATAGGCGCTGCGCCCCTTGCCCAGAACATGGACCGTTTCCTCGCCGGGGTTGAGGGTCGCGCCCAGAACGGCGGCATCCTGATGGATAAGCAGGGCGTCCGTATCGGCATCGCCGGGCCGGCCCGAGGCCAGAACGTCCAACTTGCCGCCCCGGCTTTTCTTGGGGAACTTGCGGGCATCCCATCGCGGTTCGATCCCTTTGCGGTCCGGCTGTATCCAGATCTGGAACAAGGTCGTGGGCTCGTCCTCGCGGTTGAATTCCGCGTGCCGGATGCCCGTGCCCGCCGACATGACCTGCACGTCGCCGGCTTCGGTGCGGCCCGTATTGCCCAGATTGTCTTCATGGGTGATCGCACCCCGGCGCACATAGGTGATGATTTCCATGTCGCGGTGGCCATGCGGGTCGAACCCGCGCCCCGGTTCGATTTTGTCGTCGTTCCACACCAGCAGGGGGCCCAGGCCCGTACGGTCCGGATCATAGTAATTGGCGAACGAGAAGTGATAGCGGGCGGTCAGCCAGTCGTTGGCGAAAGTGCCCAGATTTTCAAGCGGTGTCGTGGTGATCATGTGATCGGTCCTTATCGGTGCGGTACGGGCAAGGCCGTGCCTGCATCGGCGAAAATATCGGCGATGCGGGCATCCAGGCCGCCCAGGTCCGCAAGGTTGAGATTAAAGGTGTTTTCCAACACATCGCGCAGGGCATCGGGGGATGTCAGATGATGGTGTTTCGATGGCCCGGCCGCGTGATGGATGCTGAGTTCGTTGTCGCGCAGGGCATAGCGTTTCCCCTTATCGGTCCGCGCACAGACCAAGGTGGTTGCGAACAAAGAGTCCGGATGGGTTGCCACGTGCCAATTGGCGACGCCGTAGTCGGATGCGAAATGTTCGGTCAGATCGAAGATATACAGGGGCGTCCAGACATCCCCGACCAAGGCTTCCAGGCGATAAACATCGTGCGACGGACGCAGGCGATAGGTGCCATGGGGTGTTTCCTGATTCGAATCCATGTCCAGGCGCATGGGGGCCGTCGGGGTCATGCCGCCGAAACCGACATCGGCGGTATAGGTGCCGTCATCCAGGTCGACCCGCAGCAGCATGTGGCTGCGAGGCGGAATGGGATCTTCCGGCGTGTTCCAGATGACCCTGGCACCCAGGCCGGATACGCGAAACCCGATGGCGGCAAGGGCATGGCGCAGCAGCAGGTTCTGCTCGAAGCAATAGCCGCCGCGTTGCCCGGCCACCAGTTTGTGCTGAACATCCCCGATATCCAGGCTGGGGACGCGGCCGGTCAGGGAATCCAGATTTTCGAAGGCAATGGACGCAGGATGCCGTTCCTGGATCGCTTTCAATGTGTCCAGGGTCGGCGCGACCGGGCCGGAAAGACCGATCCGGCGCAGATAGGCGTCGAGATCAAAAGCCGGTGTATTGGTCATGATGACTTCCCATTTCATTCAATCGGGGCGGCCGCCGCTATGCGGCCTGCGCCTGGTTGGAAATCAAGGCATCGATTTCCGTTTCCGCACTCTTGATGCCGTCGTCTCCCTTGCCGGTTCCTTCGGCGTAGATGAAGGAGATGTCCTCGATCCCGATGAAGTTCAACACCCGGCGCAGATAAGGTTCCAGGTGGTCCAGGTGGTTGAAGTCCGTCGCCGGGCCATAGGCGCCGCCACGCGTGGTCACCACATAGACCGGGCGGTCCGTGACCAGGCCCTTGGGGCCCTGGCCGGTCGGCTCGAACGTGCGGCCGACGCGGGCGATCTGATCGATCCAGGATTTCAGGTGCGCCGTGATCCCGAAGTTGTGCATGGGGGCGGCGATCACGATGGCATCGGCGGCGAACAGTTCCGCCACCAGTTCATCGGAAAGGGCGACCTTTCGGTTTTGTTCGTCGGTCCGGTCGGCATCGGGCGTGTAGAACGCGCCGATGGTCGCCTGATCCAGATGGGACGGCGGGTTGGCGCCCAGGTCGCGCAGGACGACGGGCAATCCGCCCTTGGCCGCGGCCAGTCCCTGGCCCAAGCGCTGGGCCAGATTGGTCGATGCGGCGTTCTCCGTGTTGGGGCTGGAGGCGATGACGAGAATGTTCTTGGTGCTCATGGTTCGGGTCCTTCATGTGTCTTGCAGGGGCCGGCGGTCCTGCCGGCGTCGTTGCAAGGACCCTATGCCCAGGCGTTTTGGTAGACAATCTAGCTATTTGGAATATTATTGTTTCTATAAATAAACAATGATATCTCACGATTCGGAGCCATCATGGACAATCTTACCGGCATGGCGGTGTTCGCCAAGGTCGTGGAAACCGGCACGTTCACGGGGGCGGCCAAGGCTCTGGGCCTGTCCAAGGGGGCGGTCAGCAAGCAGGTCGCGCGGCTGGAAGACAGGCTGGGGGCGCGGCTGCTCAACCGCACGACCCGGCGGTCGTCGTTGACCGAGGTCGGTGCGGCCTTTTACGAACGCTGCCGGCGCATCGTCGCCGAAGCCGAAGAAGCCGAACTTGCCGTCACCCGCCTGCATGCGGAGCCCCGGGGGACATTGCGCGTCAACATGTCCATGTCGTTCGGCCTGCTGCATGTCGCCGCGGCCCTGCCCGATTTCATGACCGCCTATCCGGAAATCGATCTGGACGTGACCCTGGACGACCGGGTCGTCGATGTGGTGGACGAAGGCTATGACATGGTTCTGCGGATCACGGACATGCCGGATTCGACCTTGATCGCCCGGCGGCTGGCGCCGTTCTGCGTCGCGACCTGCGCCAGTCCCGATTATTGGGATCGCCACGGCCGGCCGAAACGCCCGGAAGACCTGCGCGGGCATAATTGCCTGCTCTATACCTATCTTTCGACCCTGGATGAATGGCGCTACAGCGAGGGCGGCAACCTGATCGGCGTCCGGGTTGTGGGCAACATGCGCTGCAACAACGGCGAAGTCCTGCGCTCAGCCGCCCTGGCCGGCCAGGGGGTGATCCGCTCCCCGACCTTTATCGTCGGGCGCGACCTGCAGGACGGAAGCCTGGAATGGGTGCTGCAGGAGTTCGAGGAAACGGCCCGCAGCATCTATGCGGTCTATCCCCACAACCGGCATTTGTCGGCCAAAGTCCGTGCCTTCGTCGATTTCCTGGCCGACCGGTTCGGGGACAGCCCGCCTTGGGATTGCGCATAAAGGGGATTGCGGCCTAAACCGGCACTTCGCCTTCCAGGATCACCCGGTGCATGATGCGGCCTTCGGTCACGTCGTAATCCCGGTACGCCAGATGCAAGGTGCCCCGGTTGTCCCAGATCACCAGATCGCCCGGCCGCCATTTATGGCGATAGGTCACATCGGGCGTGATGGTGCGGGCCAACAGGTCGTTGACGAAGGAATGGCTTTCCTCGGGGGGCATACCGTCGATATGGGCCAGCTTGCCGGGGTGGACGTAGATCGCTTTTTTCCCTGTCTCCGGATGGGTGCGGATAAAGGGATGGCGCTGCGGCTCGCGGGTCAAAGCGTCGCGGGTCGAATCGCTGACGTATTCCGTATCCTGTTCGATCACGTTGACGGTCACCAATGGTTCCAACTTGCTGCGTTCGCTGTCGGGAAGTGCTGCGAACGCCGCCTGCATGTTGGCAAAGCCCGTGTCGCCGCCCTTGGACGGCAATTGCACGGCGTAAATGGCCGTCATCTTAGGCGGGCGGGCGTGGTTGGTGTGATCCGTATGCCAGTCCTTGGCGCCGATCGGCACGATCTCGCCGTCCAGGACCCGCTTTGCCCGGCGGCTGTCCAGCACGGCGATTTTCGGATGCTCGGGCATCAGTAGTTCGGTCAGATGTTGATCCATCAGATCACCGAACAGGGACATGGCGTCAAGATATTGGGCCGGTGTCAGGTCCTGGTCGCGCACGACCATCACCAGATGTTCATGCAGGGCGTCCTGCATGGCGGCAAGATCAGTGTCGTCAACAGGTCCCGACAGATCGACGCCGGTGGCTTCGATGCCGATGGTTTCGGTCAATGGGGAAAGGGATACAGGCATGAACGTCTCCTCCGTCTCCGTCCGGCGTTTCCCGCCGGTTCGGATTGATCGCGCCCCCTATGGTTGAGATCATAGGGCTGTCCGGGGGTAAATGGCAATCCTGCCGCGTTTCAATTGGTACGGATCAGCGGCCTTCGCGCCACCAGGCGGCCATCAAGGTGCCGAGCGCCAACACGGCCAGCAGCAATCCCGACAGCAGCGGAATGTCCTTCAGGCCCGTGACCACATAGGCCTTATGCGCGACCAGCCCGACCCATCCGCGACCGGCCAGATCGCGGCCTGGATCGACCCGCCGCACGTCGGGAATACCGTCGGCAAGCCAGCGTACGGAGCCGCCCGTTTTCTCGGTCACCGGTTTGAGCACCGCATCGGTCGCGCGAAGATCGGACAATTCCAACGGGTTCAATTCACCCGACGCCACCAAGGCCCGGTGCGTGCCGTCGTCCAGACGGTACAGGCCGATTTCCGCCGCCGCCAGATCGCCCCGCCACAGGCCCGGCTCGGCGTTCTTCAGCTCTAACTCCTGCACCTCGCCCGAAGGGGCGGTGACGGTCACCTTGGCGACGCTGTCTTTCAGCGTCCGCCGTTCGACCGTCAGCTTGCCGGCACGCACGCGGGCATGCAGGCTTTCTTCTTCCAGATCCGGTTCGCGCATCAGCCAATGGGCAAGACGGCGCAGCAGTTCGCCCTGCGGTCCGCCGCCGTCATATCCCCGGGCCCATAGCCAGATGTGATCGGACATCATCTGCGCGACGCGGCCTTTGCCGATGCGGTCTAACAGTAGGATCGGCTTGTTCTGCAGGCCGGTCATCAGGGACACGCCGGCCGAGGCTTCACCCGGTATTTGGCGGAACCAGCGGCCCCAGGCGGGCTCGGCCGCGGGATCGGCACCGGCGCGCATCAATGCGGCCGTGACCGGATGGCGGTGGCCCGTATCGGACACCCGGGGCCGGAACCCGGTTTCCAGCACGTCGCCCGTGGGGGCCGCCGGCAGGATTTCGCGCAGCGGCGTGTGGTACAGGCTGGCGCGGCTGGCAAATTCGGGTCCCACGGCCATCAGCAAGGCGCCGCCCTGGCGCACGCGTTCGGCGATGTTGGCCAGGTGCTGGGGCTGCAGCACGCCGCGTTTCAGATAGCGGTCGAACACGATCAGATCGAATTCTTCCAGGCGTTCGACGAATAGTTCGTGCGTGGGAAAGGCGATCAGCGCCAATTCGTTGAGCGGTGTGAAATCGTCCTTGTCCGGCGGGCGCAGAATGGTGAAATGAACCAAGTCGACTGAAGGGTCGGATTTCAGCAGATTGCGCCACGTCCGTTCCGCCGCGTGGGGCTGGCCGGAAACCAGCAACACGCGCAGGCGGTCACGCACGCCGTTGACGCTGACCAGGGCGCGGTTGTTGACGGTGGAAAGCTCGCCCTCGGCCTGTTCGACGAACAGTTCGGCAAGTGACGGGCCCGCGTGTTCCAGCTTGAAGGTATAGGTTTGGTCCTCGCCAACGGGGACAAGTACGGTTTGTGTTTCCGCCCCGTCGATCTTGAATTCAACCCGCGCCGACGGGCGGCCTGTGGTGCCGTCGGACTTGGCGTGTTTGTCTTCGATCCGGTAGGTCAGGGTGACGTCCTTGCCGACGATGCCGTATCCGGGTGCGTTCTTGATCACAAGGCGGCGATCGGTTTCATTGCGTTGGCCCGTCAGCAGGACATGCAGGGGGCCGCGCATGGCGCCTGTCTTGCCGTCCTTGAAATCTTCGGGCAGGTCGTGGACCTGACCATCGGTGATGATTACGGCGCCGGCGAACCGGTGAGGCGAGATTTCGGCCGATGCCGTGGCCAGGGCTTCCATCAGGCGCGTGCCAGGACGGTCGTCGGTTGCGGAATCCCTGACCTCGACAATGCGCATGTTCAGGTTCGCCTGATCGTCCATGGCGGCGATCAACGCTTCTTCGGCATCGGAAATCTGTTTCAGGCGTTCGCCCGTTTTCTGGCTGGAGGTCCGGTCGATGACGATGAGGGCTTCGTCCGGCTGCGGTTCGCGCTTTTCGTTGACGATGCGCGGATCGGCCAGGGCCAGCAGCATCACGCAAAGGAACAGGAAGCGGAACACCGATCCCTTGGCGCGGCGGTAAACCCCGAACGCAAGTAGCACCAGCCCCGCCAGCCCCAGCAGAACCAGCACGGGCATGGGCACCAGGGGGGCGAACTGCACGGCGGCCGAGGTCATTGTCCGAGCCTCCGGATGATCGCCGGCAGGTGGACCTGATCGGCCTTGTAATTGCCCGTCAGCACATACATCACCAGATTGATGCCGAAGCGGAAGGCAAGTTCGCGCTGGCGCTCGCCCCCGGGAACGGCGGGGAACAGGGCCTGTTGGGTATCCTCGTCCAAGGCCCAGGCAGCGGCCCAGTCGTTGCCCCCGGCCAGCACCGGCGACACGCCGTCATTGATACGCGCTCCCGCCCGTTCGACCCACAGGGCACTGCCGGTCCATCGGCCCGGAAAATCCTGTAGCAGGTAGAATGACCGGGTCAGCACATGGTTGGGGGGGGCGACCACCAGGGGCGGGATGTCCAGTTTGCGGGCAAGCTGGCGCAGGTCGCTTAGATCGGCACCGCCGGTCCGGTCGCGGGTGTCGAACAGGATGGTGCCGCCGTTCTGCAGATAGGCATTGATCTTGATGCGCGCGGTCTCGCTGATGTCGGCCGCCCCCGGGACGACGGGCCAATACATCAGGGGGAAGAATGCCAATTCATCCCGGCCCGGATCGACGCCCTGCGGCGGGGCAAGTTCCGCCGCCGTGCGCCGCCGCACGATCAGGCTGAGCCCCGTCAGGCCCAGGCGGCTGATGCGGTCGGCTTCCTGATTGCCGGTCAGGACGTAGGCAAGACGTGTCTTGGTGCTGTTTTCAAGGGCATAAGTTTCCGGGCTGGCCGTGCTCTGCGCGGCAGCCTGCCCGGCGACGCCTGCCAGGGTCAGAGCCAGAACGGGGGCCGCCAGCCGGGGCGGGCGCATCAGGCCGCGCAGCCACAGGCTGATCGCGAAATCGGCCAGGGCCAGCAGGGCCGCCAGCACGAACAGCCAGGGCCGGACATCGATGGCGGGGTTACCGCCATAGGTCGCGCGGGTCGCCGCCACGGGCAATTCGTCCAGCGGCACCGGTATGGCGGCGTCACGTCCCAGGTTAAGCGCCCGGCGGTTGTTGCCGCGCCCATAAAGGCCCGGCGGGTGCAGGGGAGAAACAGGCGTTTCGGCGAAGGTTTCGCGCGCGATGGAGCCCGTATCGGGCGGCGCGTCGCCCAGGGCGCCGAAGGCATCCAAGGTCTGAATGGGTTCCAGGGGCGGGCCGTGGCCCGTATCGACCACGCCTTGGCTGAGGGCGACCAGCCGTTGCAGCATTTCGACCAGCAGACCGGACAGGGCCAGGTTCGACCATTGGGTGTTGGCGGTCGTGTGGAACAGGATCAGCCAGCCCTTGCCCTGGCGTTCGGCGGTGACCAGCGGCGTGCCGTCGGAAAGGCGGGCCCAGGTGTTGCGTTCCAGGTCCAGGGACGGCTGGGCCAGGACCTGACGGTTCACGGTCACGTCCTCGCGCACGGCCAGGCCATGGAACGGGCTGTCCGTGTCGAACGGGGCCAGCTTGGCCGGCTGCGTCCAGGACATGGCGCCGCCGATCACCCGGTCGCCGCGGCGAAGGGGAACCGGCACCAGGGCCGCCTCGCCGCCCTGGGCGGCCTGACCGCTGGTCGCCTGGGCCAGCAGCGGCCCGGCAAAGCGCACGGCGACGCCGCCGTTTTTCATCCAATCGGTGATGGCCGCGCGGTCGGGGCCCGTGACCTTGCCGGGGTCGGGCAGGATCATCAGGGCAAGCTGACGGCGCAACAGGCCGCCGATCGTGCCCTGGCGGATTTCACTGAACGGTTCCAGCGCGCGGGTCAGATAGAACACCGAGGACAACAGCGGCAATTCCGCCCCGCCGTCGCCGGTCACGATGCCCACGGGGCGCCGGCGCCAGCGTTCATCTAGCAGAACCACCGCGGCGGCCGAGCCGCCGTCTTCGATATCCAGGCGGACCAGCCGGTTGATCAGTTCCGCCGGCAGGTCCAGGCGGACCTCGGCGGCGGCCTCGCCGGATGTCAATTGAACCTCTTCCCGGGCGACCAGGCGGCCGTCGTCGGTAAAGGCGCGCAGGAACACGGTTTCGTCCGGACGGGTGTCGGCGCGTTCGATCCTGGCCGTGATGGCGCCGCCGTCCAGTACGGGCGGGCGCAGGACCTTGGGGTGGACGGCGCCGGGCGGGTCGGTCACCACGGTCAACGGGCCGAATTTGACCAGGCCTTCGGCAAAGGCGGCGGCCGATCCGTGATCCAATCCGTCCGACAGCCAGACGACCTGGCCGCCCCGGTCCTGGGCAATCGGGCCCTCAAGCATCTGTTCCAATGTTCTCGCCCGGTCCGGCGACCAGGGGCGCGGTTGCAGGGTGCGGGCAAAATCCTGGGCCTGGCTTGGGCTGACGGCATGGATTCGGTTGACCCCCGCACCGGCGGGCGGGGCGGCGGTGGTTGCGATGGTCACGGGCCGGCCGTCACGCGCCGCTTGGTCCGTCAATTGCGCCAACAGGCGCTGACGGGGCTCCCAATCCTTGGCCGAAGACCAGCCGTTGTCGATGGCCAGTACCAAGGGACCCGATCCCTGCCATTGGCTGGCCTGATTGATCAGCGGTCCGGCCGCGGCGAACACCAGCAACCCGGCGATGGCCAGACGCAGGATGATCAGCCAGGGCGGTGTCTTGGCGGCGCTTTCTTCCCGCGTGACAAGGCCCAGCAACAATCGGAACGGCGGGAAGGACACCCGCGTCGGTGCCGGCGGGGTCAGGCGCAGCAGCCACCAGATCACGGGCAGGGCCAAAAGGCCCAATAAGGCCCAGGGGGCCGTGAAAGCAAAGGTGCCGAGGGAAAGCATGCCGGTTCCTCCCTCCGCCTTAGTGCCGGATGACCTGGGACAGCAGCTGATACAGCGTCATCAGCACGGTCTCGGGCGGCCGGTGGGTCATATGCCGAGTCAGACTCCATCCGAAGGAGCGCGCCACGGCGTCAAGCCCGGCCTGATGATGGGCCAGTTCCTCGCGGTAGGCCTCGCGCACGCTTTCCACGCGCCCGATCATGATGCGGCCCTCGCCCTCGGGTCCTTCGAACTCGACCCGGCCGTCGAACGGCAGGGATTCTTCCGCCGGGTCGAGAATTTGCACCAAATGGCCTTCGACCCCGTTATCCGACAGGCGCGCGATGGCTTGGCGGGTTTCGCTTAAAGGGGCCAGAAAATCACCGAACAAGACGACCCGGCCGTGGCGCGGCACGAATTCCGGGCCCGGCAGGCTGGCCGTTGCGGCCGTGTCCTCGCGGTCGAGGGTTGTCGCGATGCGCAGCAGGGTATTGCGTCCGGTCGCCGGGATCATGCCGGTGCCCATCAAGGCGATGCGTTCCCCGGCCCGCACCAGAAGCGATGTCAGCGCCACGGCCAGAACCTTGGCCCGCCAGCCCTTGGACGGGCCCGCCACGTCGGATGAAAAATCCATGGAGGGCGAGGCATCGGCCCAAAGCCACACGCTTTGCGCCGCTTCCCATTCCATTTCGCGGACATAGACCGGATCGGCCTTGGCCGATTGGCGCCAATCGATCAGTTGCGTGGAATCGCCGAATTCATATCGCCGGAACTGCCAGAAGGTTTCTCCCTGGCCGACCCGGCGGCGGCCGTGCACACCTTGGCTGACGGTCGAAGCCACGCGTTCCGCCGCCACCAACAATGACGGCAGGCCAGACGCCGCGGTTTCCGCCTGGTGATGAAGGTCCGGTCTATCGAGCGGGTTCGCCATGATGTTCAGCCCTGGGCCGTCCTGTCCGTGCCTCCTACTCGATGATCTGGCACAAGCGGTCGATGATCTGTCCGACCGTGATGCCTTCGGCGCGGGCACCGAAGGTCAGCGCCATGCGGTGACGCAATATGGGGTGAGCCAGGGCATAGACATCGTCGAGCGACGGCGCTAGCCGGCCCTGGATCATGGCCCGTGCCCGTACGCCCAGCATCAACGCCTGGCTGGCACGCGGTCCCGGGCCCCAGGAAACGTAATTGCGGATTTCCGGCAGGTCCGATGCGTCGGGTCGCCCGGCGCGGACAAGTTTGAGGATCGCCTCCGCCACGGTCTCACCCACGGGCACGTGGCGGACCAGCGCCTGGGCCTTCATCAGGGCCTTGGGGTCCATGACCTTCTTGGCGTCCTGGCTGTCGGCGCCGGTGGTCTTGATCAGGATCTCGCGTTCCGTTTCCAGATCCGGGTGCGTGACGTCGACCTGCATGAAGAACCGGTCAAGCTGCGCTTCGGGCAGGGGATAGGTGCCTTCCTGCTCCAACGGGTTCTGGGTCGCCAGCACATGGAACGGCTGCGGCAGGTCGTAATATTGTCCGGCCACGGATACGCGGTGTTCCTGCATGGCCTGCAGCAAGGCCGATTGGGTGCGCGGGCTGGCGCGGTTGATTTCATCGGCCATCAGAAGCTGGCAGAACACCGGCCCCTTGACGAAGCGGAACGACCGTTTGCCGGTCTCGCTTTCTTCCAGCACTTCAGAGCCGAGAATGTCTGCCGGCATCAGGTCGGGCGTGAACTGCACACGCCGTTCTTCCATGCCGAAGACCTTGCCCAGCGTTTCGGCAAGTTTGGTCTTACCCAGGCCGGGAACCCCGACCAACAGGCAATGGCCGCCGGCAAGCAGGGTAATCAGAGATTCTTCGATGACCGTTTCCTGGCCGAAAATTACCCGGGCGACGCCCTCGCGGACCTTGGCAATGTCGCCGACCAGGCTGTCGATGGCATCAACCAGGTCGTCGGTGTTGCCACCGTCCCCGGTTGTCTTATTCTTTGTGTTGGTCGTCACGAAAGATGCCTCCGTTCAATGAAGGGGCTGGACGGGGATTGATCCCGCCCGCCATGGATCGCAAACATGCGAATAGCGTATCATCGAAACCATGTCAGAAAATACACCCGATCTTAGTTCCTTTATCGCCGCCGCCGTGCCGGACGGAGACCGTCCCGCACCCGTCGGGATTGAGTTGAAGCCCCGTCAGACCCTGTGCGGCGATATCGACATGCGCATCGGCCTGGACGGCACTTGGTATTATGCCGGCTCCCCCATCGGCCGGAAAGAATTGGTCAAACTGTTCGCCACCGTTCTCTGCCGCGACGATGCGGGCGATCATTGGCTGATCACGCCCGCCGAGGTCTGCCGCATTCAGGTCGAAGATGCGCCGTTTCTCGCCGTCGAGGCCGATATCCGGGGGGATGGCGACCGTCAGGAGATCACTCTCAGGACAAATATTGACCAAACCGTGGCGATCGGTGACAGCCATCCCCTGCGGGTTGAAGTCGATGCCGAAACCCAGGAACCCCGGCCTTATGTGGGGCTGGACCGGGGGTTGGAAGCCCGCCTGACGCGATCGGTCTATTACCAACTTGTCGACCTTTCCGTCGAAGAACTGGACGATGGGGACCCTATCTACGGTATATGGAGTGGGGGCCGGTTCTTTTCCATCGGCCGGCTTGAAGACACATAAACCACGGCGAGGGCAGCAGCGGCATGACATCGGCGACACCACCTGAAATGACGCCCGACTGGCTGATCAGCCGGCTTCAGCATCTGGAACCCGACGCGGGCGCCCATCGCGGTGATCATGATTTGAACCCGGGCATGGGCATTGTCGAGGATTTGACGCCGGCGGCGGTTCTGGTGCCGCTGATCGACCGGGACGATCAGGTCATGACCCTGTTTACGCAGCGTACGTCGCACTTGGCCCATCACGCGGGGCAGATCAGCTTTCCCGGCGGGCATTCGGACCCGGTGGATACGTCGCCGGAAGACACGGCGCTGCGCGAAACGGAGGAAGAAGTCGGCGTTCACCGCCGTCATATCCGTGTTATCGGGCGTCTGGATCCCTATATCACGCGGACAGGGTTTTCGGTGATCCCCGTGGTTGGCCTGATCGCGCCGCCGTTCGAGGTGTCACCCGACCCGAACGAGGTCGAAGATGTGTTCGAGGTTCCGCTCCGCTTTCTCATGGACCCGGCCAACCACCAGCGCCACAAGCGCGAGGTCAACGGCACGCGGCGGGATTTCTATGCCATGCCTTATAACGACCGGTTCATCTGGGGGGCGACGGCGGGAATGATCAAGAACCTGTATGATGTACTGGTGGGGGGTGGACCCGATCCGGATTTCCGGCGCGCGCCCCTGGCTGAAAGGACCGCATCGTGACGCGCTTACTGTTCAATTATGTGTTGCCGCTGGTCATGCCCACGGCCGCCTATTTGGCCTGGGTCTGGTATTACCGCAAGCGGGCAAAGGCCCTGGGCGGCGAGCCGCCCGAGATCACGCGCGGCGCCTTGTTCTGGTGCGTCGTGTCGGGATTGGGACTGATGATCGCGTCGCTGGTGGCACTGGCGGCCTTCACGGGTGCGGACCCGGGCGAGGGCGGGTATCAGTCGCCTCGCCTGGAAGATGGCCGTATTATCCCGCCAAAATTCAACTGACCCTGGGCAGCGGGTGGCGCGCGCCGCCCGCCGTGAAATGGACTGATCCGGGATGGGACGCGCGGTGGAAGACGATTACGTCGAAATTCGGGGCATCAGCCGCGAGCCGCTGGGAAAACTTCCCATGGATGGCTGGCTTGCCTGGCCGGAAACCCGGGTGCTCGCCGATGCAATGGACGGTGCCTTGCGGTTCGTCGGCGGCTGCGTGCGCGATGCCATCGCCAAACAGCCTGTAACCGATGTGGATGCTGCGACGCCCCTACCGCCGGAAGAAGTGATGGCCCGATTGAACGATCGTGGGATCAAGGTCATTCCGACCGGGATCGACCACGGCACGGTCACGGCCCTGATCGGGGAGCGGAAGTTCGAGATCACGACATTGCGCCGGGATGCGGAAACGGACGGCCGCCATGCCAGGGTCGAATTCACGGACGATTGGGTCGAGGATGCCAAGCGCCGGGATTTCACCATCAACGCCATGTCCTGCACGCCGGATGGCGATGTCTACGACCCGTTCGAAGGCATGCCCCATCTGGCCCGTGGAGTGGTTCGCTTTGTCGGCCGGGCCGGCGACCGGGTGCGGGAAGACTATCTGCGTATCCTGCGCTTTTTCCGGTTCTGGGGCCGGTACGGGCGCCCGCCCGTGGACCGCGATGCCCTGGCCGCCTGCCGGGCCTATGCCCCCAAGCTGAAGGAGCTTTCGGGCGAGCGGGTGCGGGGTGAGTTGCTGAAAATCCTGACCGTACCGCAACCGGCCGAAGTGATCCGTCTGATGCAGAGTTACGGCGTGCTTGAGGCGGTTCTTCCTGAAGCCAGGGATATAACACGCCTACGCCTGGTCAATTGGTTGACGACACGCGGGGTCGTTCTTGACGGTATCATGCCCGATCCGATTCGGAATTTGGCGGCACTTTTGGTCGTGGATGGTGACGGCCTCGCCGAGGTTGCGTCGCGCCTGCGCCTTTCCAATGCGGAAACGGACCGTTTGGTCGCCTTGGCCGCGGCATCGGACGTTCCGACACCCGATCAGGATGAACTGACCCAGGAAAAATCGTTCCGCCGGGCCGGCCTGCAAGGGACCTGCGATCTGGTCTTGCTGGGCTGGGCCGGGGAGATCGGCGAGTCCGCGCGTCTGCCTGCGGCACGCTCGCAGGCATGGCTTGATCTGTTGACCCGCGCCAACAGCTATCAGGAACGGGCATTTCCCTTGAAAGGAAGCGACATCGTGGAATTGGGGGTTGCCCCCGGGCCCCGGGTCGGCGAGCTTTTGCAGCGGGTCGAAACCTGGTGGGAGGACGGCGGCTATAAGGCCGGCCGGGATGCCTGCATGGTGCGGGCCCGAAATCTGATCGGGGAGAATGAATGACCCAAATACGAATTTGCTTCGTCGGTGACAGCCTGACCAACGGCACCGGCGACGGCGCTTACCTGGGTTGGCCCGGGCGGCTTTGCCGGCGAGAAATCAAGGCCGGGCATGACATCACGCTTTACAATCTTGGCATTCGGGCGGAGACCACGGAAATGATCCGCGCGCGCTGGCGCGCCGAATGCGCGCCGCGATTGTTGGACAGTTTTCCCGGTGGCCTCGTGTTTTCCTTCGGCACCAACGACACCGCGGAAGAAGGCGGGCAAACCCGCGTCACCTTTGATCGGTCATTGGAAAACGCACGGGCGATGATTTCCGAAGCCATGGATTGGAAACCGACCCTGTGGATCGGCCCGCCGCCCGTGGATGAAACGCAGCAGCCGTTTCAGGCCGGGCCGGGCATGCCGCAGCGTGATTTCCTGAATTCCAGGGTTGCAGCCCTGTCCGATGCCTTCGCCGACATCGCCGCCGAAATGGGCGTTCCCTATCTGGATTTGTTCACGCCGTTATCGGGGGACAGCGCCTGGCAATCGGCCGCCGGGGACGGCGTTCATCCGCCGGATGACGGCTATGCCATCATTGCGGAACGGGTCGCCGGATGGGATGCCTGGCGAAGCTGGTTTCCCGAATAACAGGCATGGAAAATTTCTGTACTACGTATGCGGATGTGCCGGGGTTATGACCTCCGGCTATGTTGACAGAAAACGGTGTCCGCGCGAGGATTTCACTACTGGGCAGTAGTCTGAGAACGCCAATTACTTAGTGCGCCAAGTATTTTTATATCCTAGATAGTATTGGTAGGAAAACACGGACGTGGTTGACATAAAAAGTTCGTGTGTCGCGATTGAGGATTTGACGGCACCGGAATTCAATGAATTCCTTTCCTATTGGGAAGCCGCGCGGGGCAACCGTATCGCCCCTTCCTGGTCGGATGTCGAATTGCTTGAAATGCCGGCCAAGGTCCTGCCGTATCTGACGGTGACCGAGGTGCATCAGCCTCCCTTGGATTTCATCTATACCTTCTATGGAACGGGACATATGGCGCTGAAGGCGCGGGATTTGACCGGCTGTTCCGTTACCGAAGCAAAGCCCGTTGAAAACCGGCCGATCGTGTTCGACCAATACCGGCGTGTCTTGGAAGCACGCAAACCGATGGCGTTTCTGCGTATTTTTGAAGGATTTGGGGACGGTGGGGACTTGACGCAGGCATCGTTGCGGTTGCCGCTGTCCGCGGATGGTGAATCGATCCATTGGATCATGTCTCTGTCTGACCTGGGCGGTCGGCAGGACATGCGTGAATTTTATCAGGAACACGGGCGGGAGCGGCCGGTTCGGGGGTTGCAGTCCCGTCAGCGCGCCGTCATCGCCTAGGGCTTTGAACTGCCCCGTCCTTCATTAGAAATTTAAACCGATGTCACGCGGGTATGTCGCCTGCGACGGTGACGCGATGCATGGTCCGGCCATGGCCGGCATAGTCGTCCACGGCGAAATGCTGCAGGCAGCGGTTGTCCCAGACGACCAGCGTGCCGTCGCCCCAGGACATGCGGCACTGATATTCGGGCCGTTCCGCTTGCGCATACAAATGGTCCAGCAGGGCCGCGCTTTCTTCTTCGGTCCAGCCGTCAAACCGGACCGTATGCCCGCGGTTCACGTAAAGCGCCTTGCGCCCCGTTTCCGGATGGGTGCGGACGACGGGATGGATGGCTTCCGTCTTGACGCCGTGGTCGGCCCCCTTCAAGGCGTTGCCGCCGTGAACGGCGGCACGGTCTTCTTCCATGTATCGCTTGGTGGCTGAAAACACGGCCTTAAGGTCGCCCAACATGGCTTTCATGCCTTCGGACAACCCTTCGTAGGCCAGGTACATGTTGGAAAACAACGTATCCCCGCCCAGGGGCGGCAAGGCGCGGGCCATCAGCATGGTGGCCATGGGCGGTTCCGGCATATAGGTCGTATCGGAATGCCACAGACCGCCGAAATTACGCGCATCGCCGGGCTTGCGCGAAAATTCCAAAATCTCCGGATGGTCGGGCAGCCCTTTGCCGTAGGGGTAGCGTTGGGCCGGGCCGAACCGTTGCGCAAAGGCCAGATGCTGGCCGGGCGTCAGATTCTGTCCCTGAAAACGCAAAACCTGATGGTCGAGAAAGGCCTGATGGATGCGGTCCCATTCTGCATTCGACAGGGGCCGGCTAAGATCGATGCCGGCAACATCGGCGCCGGTGGCACCGGAAACCGGGGTGACGATGATCGTGGATGGTTCCATGCGTGTCCCGCTGAATTGTATACAATTCTTATGGGGAAAGGTCGCGCACCCGTGGCGCGCCGTCAAGAGGCATGCCGCTTTTCAAAGGGTCTTTAATACCGTGTCAGCCATTCCATGATGATTTCCTGTTCGGCCTGTTCGGCGGCCTCGATCCAGGCAAGGGCTCGGTTCTGTTCGGCGGGGGCATCTCGTTCCGCGCGGCTGAGGGCGTCGTAGGTCTTTCGCGCCTTGGGATCGAAAATAAACAGGGCGAACGCCCGCGTCCGTTCGTCCTGCCCGTTCACATAGCCGGTCAGACCTTTGGCGTAATGCATCGTGCCCGTCTTGGCCCAGATCCGGGCGGACGCATTCTCTGCCAGGTAGCGGTCGCGAAAGGCCTTGCGGAACCCGGCGGCCGGCAGGAAGCTTTGAAACGGCCAGCCGCCGTGTCGTCGGCCATGGGCGAACTGCAGAACGCCGGCCATCTGCCGGGCCGTCACGCGGGCTTGGCGTGACAGGCCTGAATGGTTCGGCAGGTCCCAGTCCTCCCAATCGACCTGGGCCCCTGAGGCAGCGATGGCCCGCTGCAGCCAGGCGCTCAACACGGCGGACGAGGTCAGCAGATTGTCGGGACGAACCAGATAGAGCCGAGCTGCGGATAAGCCGACCAGTTCGGATACCAAATTGTTCGAATGCTCCAGGCCCAGGCGGGCGATTTCGGCCAGCGGTTGGCTGAAAATACGGGCCGCCAGCTTTGCATCGTCCGGGGCCGCACCCGATTGCGGCGGCGGCAGGTCGATCCCTGTTTGTCGGGCAAGGCGGCGGAACAATTCCGCCGTGGCCAGGCCCGGGTTGCGCACGGGCAGAAAGCGGTCGCCCGCCTTAGGCGCGTCAGCGCCCAGGCGCCATCCGTCTTCCGTCCATAAGACATCCCGGCCCGGCCCCTGCGGGTCGGTTCCGATCGTGACCCGGTGAATATTCAGGGGTGGTAGGCGCTGAATGTCCGGCCCTGTATCGGCTTCCCCGGCATTCGGCCGCCACAGCAGGCGCCAGCGGTTGAAGTCGACGGACAGGGCGCTGATCCCCGGATTGTAACGGGCTTCGGCCGGTTGCGCCGGATTGATGGCCGGCAGCACGGGCAGGATCGTTTCGTCGTAGAGAAACCGGCCATCGACCCGCGTCAAGCCCAGGTCCTTCAGGCGTTGCGCCAGGCCCAGTAAATCCTGCGGTGTCAGCAACGGATCGCCGCCGCCCGCCAAAATCAAATCACCGCTTAGAACGCCCTGATCGTCGGGCCGGTCAGTCGCCAGCACGCGCGTCTGAAACCGGTAGTCGGGGCCCAGCAGTTCAAGGGCCGCGACCATGGTCGCAACCTTGGCGGTCGAAGCAGGCATCATCGGCCGGTCCGGCGATTGATCGGCCAGGATATCCCCGGTTTCGGCATCGACCATGATGTAGGAAATGACTGCGTCGGGGCCGAGGTTGATTGCCCTGTCCGCCGGGGTTTCCTGGCGTAACAGACCGCAAGCCCCCAGCACGATCATCGCCACCAGGCCGAACGCCTGTGTCATCCTGCGGGCGAGGATGGCGGTGCCAGGCGGCCCTGTTCTCGTCCAAAGGGCGCCAAGGGATTGAAAAGATTTAACTTGCAGCAACCTCTCCATTACACTGTCCGTAACAATAACCGGCAGGTTGGAGCGATGCATGCCCTATGTGGTGCGTGACGGTGACGGCAATGTCCGCGCGGTCTTTGATTCACCGGTCGACGGTGCGGAAGAGGTCGCGCCCGACGATGCCGACCTTGCGGCGTTCATAAATCAGAATGCACAGACCGGCATGGTTCTGGACGAATGGGTTCAGTCGGATTTGGAACTCGTCCGCGTCGTGGAAGATTTGGTCGAAGTGCTGATCGACAAGGGCGTGTTCATGTTCAATGAACTTCCGGGCGGCGCCCAGCGCAAGTTGAACACCCGGCGTGGCCGTCGTAAGGAAATGGACCTGATGGAAAGCCTGTTTGGCGAAATGGCCCTGCCCGAGGGCGAAGACAACGTCGGCACGAACGTTGATATTCCCGAAGACAGCGACGACAATTCGATTTTATGAGCAAGGTTATTCCTTGCTCCGGTCTTTGCCCCTGGTCACGATGTAATAACCGCTGCCCGCGTGATGGGGCAGGGGGCTCAACTTGTTAAGTACCTGCTTCCTGCGATGATCCAGCAGCAGCCGTCCGATCGGCTGGAACAGGGTCTCACCCGTATCGGGTCCAGCCGGATCCAGGCGGACGATGATCGATCGCGGCGCCCGGAACCGCGATCTCTCCAGCATGCGGTTCACGGATTCCCTTGCATGGGTAAGGTCCAGGCCGCGCAGGTCCAACTCATATTCCGCCTTGTCGTCATAGCCGACCAGGCGTTTCAGATCGACGTCATCCATGCCGGGGCTTTCGTCGGACAAAGCGGTTTCCCTTTCCTCAGCACCCCAGTTGGGATGCCAGATCCTCGACCGTGTCGACGATGACGTCCCAATCGCTGGTCGCTTTGAAATCCTTGACCTGATCCGTGCCGTATTCCGTGGGACGGTTGATATAGGCCGTGCGCAGGCCTTCCTTGCGGGCCGCTTCCAGGTCGTCGTTATGGGCCGCCCCCATCATGACTTCTTCCGGTTTGACGCCCAAAAGGCGCACCGCATTGCGGTAGACCTCCGGGTCGCGTTTGTAGGCCTGATGCATGTCCGACGAATAAATGAAATCCCAGGGAATGCCCGCGTTCTTGGCCATGGATGCCAACAGCATCAGCGAGCCGTTGGAAAGGGGGGCGATCAGGAGTTTCCGCTTAAGGCGCAACAGGCCGGGAATGCTGTCCGGCCAGGGCGACAGCCGGTGCCAGAACAAATTGATGTCGTCCTTCTCTTGTTCACTGAAGGCACCCTCCATGCCGAATTCAGGCAGGATTTCGTCCAGTCGCTCCCGGTGGATGACGTCCACGGGCGTCCAGGCCCGCTGACCCGAAATCACCCGATGCAGGCCGGGGCGGTAGCCGGCGCGCCAAGCGCGGGCGAAAGCCTCCCAATCGACGCCTTCAATGCCTTTCTTTTTGGCCAGCGCTTCGCCTTGGCGGGTGATCGAGCCGCGCCAATCGGTGATCGTGCCGAAGGTGTCGAACACCACCGCTTTGACTCCGTCCAGGGATTGTTGTTCCGCCATGATGATCCTCCGTCTATCGATGCCCACCCCGCAAATGACATAGCGGGTTCCGTTTGGTGATGCCAGTGCTCCGGTGAAAGTGTTCCTATGAATTGGTGGCGTTGGTCACGGAGAATTGCATAGATCAGATTTCAGGAATGCTTTACGGCGGCCCGGTTGGGGTGTTTCATATCGTTATGGGCACTCGTGGTTGGGCGGCGTGCGTGGCGGTGATGTTGTCAATGACGGCAATCGCCCAGGCCAAACAGGCTGAACACGTCGACCTTGAACTGGTGCTGGCCGTGGATGTTTCCGGCAGCATCGACGAACAAGAAGCGCGGCTTCAGCGCGAAGGCTTTGCCACGGCCATAACCAACCCGCACATTCTGCGCGCCATCCGGTCCGGTCCCCTGGGCCGGGTCGCGGTGATGTATGTCGAATGGTCGGGCCTGGACCGCCACCGGGTGGTCGCCGATTGGACCGTGATCGCGGATGAGAAGGATGCCCGCGATTTCGCCGAAACCATTACCGATGCGTCCTGGTTCCGCGGGCAGTGGACATCGATATCCAGCGCCATCGACCAAAGCATGAAGTATCTGGATGAAAACAAGTTCGAAGGTGCCCGGCGGGTGATCGATATTTCCGGCGACGGTGAAAACAACAATGGCGATCCCATCCCCGGCGCCCGTGAACGGGCCCTTGCCGCCGGGGTAACGATCAACGGTCTGCCCATTGTCAATGGCCGGATCGGTCCCAACGGCATGGTGCCCTCGCCCGAACTGGACCTGTATTACCGGGATTGCGTGATCGGCGGCCCGGGGGCCTTCATGGTCGTGGCCCGGGGGTTCAACGATTTCGCCCGGGCGATCCGGCGAAAACTGTTTCTGGAACTGTCCGGCTGGCAACCCACGCCCCGGCGCCTGCGCGCGGCCCTGCGCCCGCCGGTCGATTGCCTGATCGGCGAAAAACGGACGTTGCGGGAACTGCAGGAACTGAACGATATCCAGAAGGACCGGTATCAGGGTGAAAAATCCAAGGCACATTAAGGTAGAATGACGTCATGCGGTTCGTTCGGCTGATCCCGTTTCTTGCCATCTTGCTGCCGGCCGGTTTTTCCGGCCCGGCGGCCGCCCTGGATGTGGATCTGGAACTGGTGCTGGCGGTCGATGTTTCGGGCAGTATCGAAAAGGACGAAGCCGAACTGCAGCGTCAAGGCTTCGTCCAGGCTTTCCGCAACGAAGCGGTGATCCGCGCCATCACCAGCGGCGAACACAAACGGATCGCCGTGACGTATGTGGAATGGGCAGGAACGGGCCATCAGCGCATGGGGATAGACTGGAGGGTGATCGACAGCGTTGCCGCATCGGCGGCCTTTGCCGATGAACTGGCCCAGCTGCCGTTCGCATCGGCGTTGTGGACATCGATTTCCGGAGCCATCGACTTCGGCATGGAACGCCTGCGCACAAGCCCCCATCGCGCCAAACGGCGGGTCATCGACATTTCCGGCGACGGCGCCAATAACCACGGCGAACTTGTGGTGCCTGCGCGGGATCGGGCCGTGGCCCGTGGGGTGACGATCAACGGCCTGCCTATCGTCAACGGCCGACCCAGCCCCTACGGCACGCCGCAATTGCCGAACCTGGATTGGTATTTCGAGGATTGCGTGATCGGCGGCCCCGGTGCCTTCATTGTCGTGGCCGACGGGTTCGCCGATTTCGGACGTGCCATCAAACGCAAGCTGATCCGCGAGATTGCCGGCTGGGGCGGACCCGTGAACAGGCATGGATTGTTTGCACGGGTGCGCATGGAACAGCGCCCGCCCTGCGATGCCGGCGAACAGATGCTGCGCGATATGGACGATACCTAGGCGTGGGCCGGAAGCCGGTATTGCTTTGAATTTCTACTCCGCCGCGGTTTCGTAGGCTTCCAACGGCGGGCAGGTGCAGACCACGTGCCGGTCGCCGTGCACGTTGTCCACGCGGCCCACGGGCGACCAGTATTTATCCTGATACAGCCCGGGCACGGGGAAGGCTGCATCTTCGCGGCCATAGGCATGTTGCCAGGCATCAGACGTCACCGTATCAACCGTATGGGGCGCGTTGACCAAGGGATTGTCGTCAGCGGGCCAATCCCCGGCGCCGACCTTTTTCGCTTCGCCCGCGATGGCGATCATGGCGTCGCAGAACCGGTCGAGCTCTTCCTTGGGTTCCGATTCCGTGGGTTCGACCATCAGCGTTCCGGCCACGGGCCAGGACATGGTTGGTGCGTGGAATCCGTAATCAATCAGCCGCTTGGCGATGTCGTCCACGGTGACACCGTATTCGTCCTTTAGGGGGCGGGTGTCGATGATGCATTCATGGGCGACCAGGCCGTTCTTGCCCGTGTACAGACAGTCGTAATGCCCGGACAGCCGCTTGGCCACGTAGTTGGCGTTGAGGATTGCGACCTCGGTTGCGCGTTTCAGGCCGTCGCCGCCCATCATGGCGATATAGGCCCAGGAAATGGGCAGGATCGAGGCCGAACCCCAAGGCGCGGCCGAAACGGCGCCGACGCTTTCATCACCGCCCGCAGCGCTGACCACCGGGCTAGCCGGCAGGAACGGGGCCAGATGAGATTTCACGCCGATCGGGCCGACGCCCGGTCCGCCGCCGCCGTGGGGGATGCAGAAGGTCTTGTGCAGGTTCATATGCGCCACGTCCGGACCGAAGGTGCCGGGCCGGCACAGGCCGACCATGGCCTGCAGGTTGGCACCGTCCATATAGACCTGCCCACCATTGGCATGGACGATATCGCAGATTTCCTCGATCGCTTCTTCGAACACCCCGTGGGTCGATGGATAGGTGACCATCAAGGCGGCCAGGGCGTCTTTGTGCTCCTCGGCCTTGGCTTTCAGATCAGCGACATCCACGTTGCCGTGATCGTCGCAGGCGACCACCACGACCTTCATGCCCGCCATGACGGCGCTGGCCGGGTTGGTGCCATGGGCGCTTGACGGGATCAGGCAGACGTTGCGCCCGGTGTCGCCGCGCGACAGATGATAGGCCCGGATGACCAGCAGGCCCGCGTATTCCCCCTGACTGCCCGCGTTGGGTTGCAGGGATACCGCATCGAAGCCCGTGATCTCGCACAGCATGCGGTCCAGGTCGTCGATCATTTCCTTATAGCCCTGAACCTGATCGGCGGGGGCGAAGGGATGGATCTGGCCGAATTCGGGCCAGGTGATGGGGATCATTTCTGAAGCCGCATTCAGTTTCATGGTGCAGGAACCCAAGGGGATCATGGCGCGGTTCAGTGCCAGGTCCTTGCCTTCCAGCTTGCGCAGATAGCGCATCATGGCCGTTTCCGACCGATGGCCGTGAAACACGGGATGCTCCAGGAAAGGTGTCGTGCGGGCGAGGTCCTTGGGAATGCCGCCCGGTGCGTTCAGATCGATCTTGGCATCGGGTGCGCCGAAGGCGGCGAGCACGGCTTGGACGTCCGCTTCGTCCGTTGTTTCGTCCAGCGCCATGCCGACCCGGCCGTCGCCCCAAGCCCGCAGGTTAATGTGTTCCGTGCGTGCCGCGGCGATCACCATGTCCGCCTTGCCTTTGTCGCCCAGGTCGGCGGTCAGGGTGTCGAAGAAGGTCTCGTTGGCGAGCGTCACGCCGGCGGATTTGAGGCCCGCCGCCAGGGCTGCCGTCAGGCGCTGCACGTTCGTGGCGATGCGGGTCAGGCCTTCCGGCCCGTGATAGACCGCGTACATGCCGGCGATATTGGCCAGCAGGACTTGCGCCGTGCAGATGTTGGATGTCGCCTTCTCCCGGCGGATGTGCTGTTCGCGGGTCTGCAATGCCATGCGGTAGGCGGGCTTGCCCCGCGAGTCGATGGACACGCCGATCAGGCGCCCGGGCAAGGTGCGCTTGAAGGCATCCTTGGCCGCCATGAAGGCCGCGTGCGGGCCGCCGAAGCCCATGGGTACGCCGAACCGTTGGGCCGAGCCGACGACGATGTCGGCCCCCCATTCCCCGGGCGGCGTCAGCAGCACCAGGGATAGCAGGTCCGCCGCCACGGTGACCAGGGCGCCCGCGTCATGGGCCTGTTCCGTCAGGCTGCTGAAATCGCGGATCGCACCGTCCGTCGCCGGATATTGCAGGACCAGGCCGTAGATCTCGTCGCCCAGGCCCGCCAGATCCGTGAACGGGTCGCCGACCGTGACGGGAATGCCTAAGGGGGCGGCCCGCGTTTCGATCACGGCGATGGTCTGCGGATGGCAGCCGGCGTCGACGAACAGGGTCTGGCCCTTGGCCTTGCCGACGCGGCGCATCAGGGTCATGGCCTCGGCCGCCGCCGTGCCTTCGTCCAGCAGCGAGGCATTGGCCATTTCCATGCCGGTCAGGTCGATGATCGTTTGCTGATAGTTCATCAGAGCTTCCATGCGGCCCTGGCTGATTTCCGCCTGATAGGGTGTATAGGCGGTGTACCAGCCCGGATTTTCCAGCACATTGCGCAGGATCACCGGCGGCGTGATGCAGCCGGAATACCCCATGCCGATCATCGACTTGGCGATCATGTTTCTGTCCGCCATGGCGCGCAGGCGGGCCAGGGCGCCGGCTTCGGTCATGGGCGGGGCGGTGTATCCGCCCGGCTTCAGGATCGACGGCGGCACCGTCGCCTTGACCAGATCGTCCAGGGAGGAAAGATCCAGGACCTTCAGCATGCTTTCGATCTCGTCCGGGCGGGGCCCGATGTGACGGTCGGCGAAGCTGTCGCCCGCGTTTTGTTCGGTCATGGTCTTGGGGTCCTTCGTCCGGTCGCTATCAGTCGAGTTCAGCCAGCAAAGCTTTGTAGGCAGCTTCGTCGAGCATTGTGTCCAAGTCGGATGGGTTGTCGGGTTTGATCTTAAAGAACCAGCCTTCGCCTTCCGGGTCCGAATTGACCAACGACGGGTCGTCGGCTACGGCTTGGTTCCCTTCGACGATATCGCCGGCAAGCGGGGAATAGACCTCGCTTGCGGCCTTGACCGATTCGACCACGGCGGCCTCGGCCCCGGCGTCGTAATGGGTGCCTGCCTCGGGGACTTCGACGAACACCACGTCGCCCAACTGTTCCTGGGCGTAATTGGTGATGCCGACCGTGGCGACGTCGCCTTCCATGCAGACCCATTCGTGGTCCTTGGTGTATTTCACAGTCATTCTTTTTAATCTCCCTGCCTTGATCGCTCAGTCTTTGACGTAGTTCTGTTTTATGAACGGCGGTTTGACGACTTCGGCGGCAAGCGCCTTGCCGCGAACCATCAGATTGACCTTGGTTCCCGGTTCCGCCAGATCGGTCCGCACGTAGCCCATGGCGACGGGGCCATCGACCGATGGGCCGAACCCACCCGATGTCACGGTCCCGGCGGCATTGCCGCCCATGTCCTGAATTTCCGTGCCGCCACGGGCCGGGGCGCGGCCTTCGGGCTTCAATCCCACGCGGCGGCGTGCCGTGCCGTCCTTGATCTGGCCCAGGATCACATCTGCGCCGGGAAATCCGCCTTCGGCCCGCCGGCGTTTGCCGATGGTCCAGTTCAGCGCGGCTTCGACCGGGGTCGTGGTTTCGTCGATGTCATTGCCGTAAAGGCAAAGGCCCGCTTCCAGGCGTAGGGAATCGCGCGCCCCCAATCCGATCGGCATGACCTCGTCTTCGGACAACAGCAGCCGGGCGAAGGCATCGGCTTCGGCGGCCGGGATCGAAATCTCGTATCCGTCCTCGCCGGTATAGCCGGACCGGGTGATGAAGCAGGGGATGTCGTTGATGTGATAGGCGGCACCGGTCAGGAACACCATGTGGCGCACGGCCGGGATATAGCGTGCCAGAACCTCTGCCGCCTTGGGCCCTTGCAGTGCCAGAAGGGCATGGTCCTCGATGATCTCTAGCCGGTTATCCGGAAGATTGGATTGCAGATGGGCGAAGTCCGCATCCTTGCAGGCCGCATTGACCACCAGATAGAGCACGTCGCCGCAATGGGTGACCATAAGATCGTCGAGGATGCCGCCTGTGTCGTTGGTGAACAGGGTATAGCGCATGTTGCCCGCACCCAGGCCCGCGATATCGCCGGGCACCAGGGTTTCCAGGGCTTCGGCAGCCTTGGCGCCGTGCAGCCGGGCTTGCCCCATGTGCGAGACATCGAACAGGCCGGCCGCCGCGCGGGTATGCAGGTGTTCCTTGAGAACGCCGTCCTTGTACTGCACGGGCATGGCATAGCCGGCGAAGGGCACCATTTTGGCACCGTATTCGCGATGCAGCGCGTCAAGCGGTGTGGTCTTCAGGTTTTGCGTGTCATCGGCCAATGGGGCCTCCCCGGGCTTGGTCCTAAGATGCCGCTCGCCATGAAGCGAAGCAGCAGGGTTCAACGGCGTCCCAACGGTGTATCCACCGTTTGAACGCCCCCTCTGTCTCGGAACCTGAAAGATTGACCGGTGCGATCCGTGCCGCCGGCTTACATCTTCGGTGGGGCTCGGCCGTATTCAATCGGCAAGCCTGCCCACTTTCCAGAGCCTCATCCTGCTGCGGTCCGGGTGCCTGAGAGTTTCCGGGGCGGTTGCTCCTTCGGCGCCGGCCGGGCGAATTGAATTCGATGCACGACCGGACTCTCCCACAGCGATCATCTGAGGATGTCTGCCGTCCATTGTATCGACGGATCGGCCAAGGTCAACCGGCAGCGGATCGAGATGCCGAATGGAGGATCGATGGGGGAGGGGTTCGAAGAGTGGTTAGAGCCGGGGGCGGCGATCCCGCCGGTTCATTTCCAACTGGTCGCGTGTGATCACCAAACCGACAAGGACTCTGAAGTTCTTGCCTGTTTGACCGGACTGAATGGGGAGGTTGAGGTGCACGGGCGGCGTGGTAAATTCCCGGCGGCTTTCGTTTTCGGCGAAGGTCAGGTTGATGGTGAAAGCTTCGCGATAGAGAATTTTGTTGGCGCGGTCGGTGACGGAAACGAAATATTCAATGGCCGTTTTGCGATCACGGTTTGCCGGCCCGCGGACGGCTTCCATGAAGGTGGTGACCGTCACGGACATCGAGCCGGCGCGGGTATCGCGATCAACGTCCGAATCGCATGTCACGGCAACTTGGCTGACGGTGACCTCGTTGTCGATGTCGATCAGATCGCGGCCCTGACCGGGTTGATAGGTCAGCCGACGGGATGCGTCCGCGACAATGTTCTGGGGCGGGCAGGGAAGTTGAATCTTGCCGGTCACGGAGTCCATGAACTTGTTGCTCAAGGTATCGCAGCCGGCGACGGCAAGGGCGGTCAAAATCAGCGCTGCGGCGCGGGCGGGAAGATAAAATCGGGTCACGGATTCTTTAAAGACTGTTGTGTGTGCCGTCGCAGAACGGCGGCGTGTTGGTGGCCTTGCAGCCGCAAAAATAAACGGTTTCCGATTTTTCTGCGGTGATGACCAACGGTGTCATGCCCGTGCCTGAATGAGACCCATCGCAAAACGGCTGATTGGTGCTCAGCCCGCAGGCGCACCACGCATATTTCTTCCCCGCTTCGACGGCGGTGGCGTAGGGCGCCTTTTGCGCGATTTTCGGAACGGTCATCGCGGTCTCCGTGAATGCATTCGCCGGGTGGCGGATGTCGGCCGATGCTATGTCGGGTCGCCGGGGAATCTAATGGACCCGCGGCCTTGCGGCAAGCCCGCTGCCGATTAAGAAAATCAACGTGACCCCGTTGATATTTCGTCGGCCGTGGCGGCGGTTCCCGGGGCGGCCATGTCGATCAGGGTTTGCGCCAATTTGGCCATCGCGCGGGCGCGTGACCAGGCATTTTCAATGGCGCGGGCTTCGGCCATGGCGCGGTTGAAGGCATTCAGGGCCAAGTCGGATTCCGCCGCGCGCGCATGGAGGGTCGCCGTGTCGCCATGCACCCAGACACGGCTGATCGCGCTGGGGATGCGGTAGGCCGCGGCAATCGCCAAACGTTCGCTCGCCAGTGGTTCATCGGGCGCCAAGCCCGCCATGCGCTGGTGGGCGGCGATGGCGAACAGTACCTGTGCCTGCAGGCGGGCGTCGTCGATTCGTTCCGCCGCATCGCGTGCCCGGGCAAAGCGTTCGGTCAAAACCTCGGTCGGGCGGTCCTTGATCCGGGCCATGTCGCTGAGAGCCAAAACCAGACGGCTGATCGCATAGGCGCGGGCAAAAGGCAGGGCGATGGCTTCGGCATCGTTGAAGGCTTCGTCCATGACGGCATCGGCACCATCCCGGTCGCCTGCCTGTGCGCGGGCGACGGCGACTTCGCCCAAGACCAGGACGCGATACCGTTCGGCATCGACGTCGTGGGCGAGTTCCATGGCCTTGTCCAGGCGTCCGGCGCGAATTGCCGATTGTGCCGCCGCGATCAGGACGCTGGCCTTATCCGTCCTGTGGGCGACCAGGCGCGCGAGATCCAATGCGTCGTCCAGGCGGTCCAGATCCGCCAGCGCACCCGCGACCTGGCGCCAGGCGGCAACTTTGGACGCGGTCGGGACTTTTTCATCGGCGGTTAAGCGCGCCAGATGAAGGGCCGCGGTTGCCGTGTCCTGGTCGCCCGACCGGTACAAGGCGACCGCCGCACGGGTCGCGAAGGCGACCTTGTCCGCCGGGACCTTCAAATGACGGGCCATGCTGAACAACAGGGATGCCGTATCTTGCGCGGCCTGCATGTATCCGTGCCGTGCCTGGGTGTCGGCGATCACGGCCAGGGCTTCGATCTGGGTGCGCGATTCGGGAATGATCTCGGCGGCGGCAAGGGCTTCTTCCTCCCGCCCGGCGCGGGCCTGGGCCTGGGCAATGTCGCGCAGGGCAACCATCACCAAGCGCGGGTCCTGTATCCGCCGGGTCGTTTCCATGGCTCGTTTCATCAGCCCGGCGCGGGCTTGTGCCGCCAATATTTCCCCCAAGGCCCAATCGCGCAGGTCGCGCTTCGTCACGGCCTTCGCACTTTCGAATCCTTCAGTCAGCAAACAGCGGACGGTGGGTTTGTCGAAACAAGGTGCGGGGTCGCGGGCGGCATCGGCCGGTTCGGCTTCTGCGTCGTCGATCAGATCACGTGTCGCCGGATGGGCCTGCAAGGCCTGGCGGGCGTCGTCCATGGCCTTGCGACGGGTGTTGTCCAGATTCTGCAACAGGCGGCTGACGCGCAGGCTGCGTTCAAGGTGATCGACCAAGGCATCGGTGATGCGGCCGGTGACCCGCAATCCCGCCTGTTGCTGATACAGTCGGATCGCCGAGGTCAGGTTCTGGTTCAATTTGCCGTCGAGAAATCCCGAATACATCCCCAGCGTCGCAAGGGCCGATTGCACCTGGCGCACGATATCGACTTTGGGGGCCATGGGTTCACGGCCGAGCGAAGGGATGTCCGGGGCCTCGCGGGCGGCCTGCGCGGGCAAGGCAAAACATCCGGCAGTCAGGGCCAGCCCTGCCAGAATCGCCGCCCGAATGGTTGTTCGTCCTCGATACATATCGGTCCGTTTAACCGTTGCGATTCGTGCGTTGCCAGCGGTCTGCTGGCGCCCCCTCGGAATTTCTTGTTTTATGGGCCCGCACTCAACAGTCCGGACGGGTCGGTATTGCCGACCGTATTGTGAAGATCATACCGCCATGGCCGTCTATACGGAAGTCTCTGACGAAGAATTGATCCAGTTCATGGACGGCTACGACCTGGGCGAAGTCGTGTCGTGTAAAGGCATTGCCGAAGGAATCGAGAATTCGAACTTCCTGCTGACCATGACGGCGGGGACGTTCATCCTGACACTTTACGAAAAACGCGTCGATCCGCGCGACCTGCCGTTCTTTGTCGGTCTGCTGGATCATCTGGCGGAACGGGGCATTCCTTGCCCCTTGCCCGTGCGGGACAGGGCGGGGGAAATCTTGCGCGCCCTGGCCGGCCGGCCGGCGGCGATCGTCACTTTTCTTCCCGGCATGTGGCCCCGGCGGGTCGCCCCGGATCATTGCGCCGAGGTCGGCCGTGCCCTGGCATGCATGCATCTGGCGGGTGCCGGGTTCGAGGGCGGGCGGGAAAATGCGCTTTCCGTTCCGGCCTGGCGCCCCTTGTTGGACAGCGCCGGTCCCGAGGCCGACCGTGTGCAGATGGGAATCGGCACAAAACTCAACCATGACCTGGATGAAATCGAAGCGGCCTGGCCCCAAGATTTACCGCAAGGGATCATTCATGCCGACCTGTTCCCCGACAACGTGTTCTTTCGCGGCGGTGAATTGACCGGTCTGATCGACTTTTATTTCGCCTGCCGGGATTTCCTGGCCTATGACCTGGCGATCTGTCTCAACGCGTGGTGCTTCGAAAGCGATTACAGCTTCAACATCACCAAGGCCCGGCGTCTGGTGACGGGTTATGCGGGGGAGCGGCCGCTTGACGAGGCCGAGGTCGCCGCCCTGCCGCTTCTGGCCAGGGGGGCGGCGATGCGGTTTTTGCTGACCAGGATATATGACTGGCTCAACACGCCGAGCGGCGCCCTGGTCACGCCCAAGGACCCCATGGAATACATGGCAAAACTGCGTTTTCACGAACGGGTGCGAAGTGCCTCTGAATACGGATTGGATGTGACCTGAACGACATGACCGATAGCGACGACATCATCGAAATTTTTACTGACGGCGCATGTTCCGGGAACCCGGGACCCGGCGGCTGGGGGGTGCTGATGCGGTGGCGCGACCACGAGAAGGAACTGTGCGGCGGCGAGCCCGAGACCACCAACAACCGGATGGAACTGATGGCGGCGATCCAAGGGATCGAAAGCGTCACCCGCCCGTCACGTCTGCGTCTGGTCACGGACAGCGTTTATGTGAAGGATGGGATCACCAAGTGGATCCACGGCTGGAAACGCAACGGCTGGAAAACGGCGGCCAAGAAACCGGTCAAGAACGAGGACCTGTGGCGCCGCCTGGACGCGGCTCTGGCGGGGCATAAGATTGACTGGCAATGGGTCAAGGGGCATGCCGGTCACCCCGAAAACGAACGGGCGGACGAGCTTGCACGCCGCGGTATTGCCAAATTGTAGCTCTTTCGTACATCTCGACTTTTAGCGTATTAGCGTTTTCTCCCGCGCTTGCTACACTGCGCTCGGGGTTGGAGGTGAACGCGTTCATGAGGGAAAGGCTGACCGCCAGCTTCATATGGATAATAGCCAGAACAATATCGAGGGCGACAGCGACCCAGCGGTGACCCGGGTGCTTCTGGTCGAGGATGACCCGGGCGATGCCCTATTGGTCAAGCGCGGCCTGGAGCGGGCATATCGGGGCCGATATGAGATTGTCCACGTCGATACCTTGATGGCGGCTGCGGACTATCTGCTGACCGGGGAGAAAACCTGTGACGTCGTTTTGCTTGACCTGTCTTTGCCGGATTCGCAAAACCTGCAGGGATTAAGCGTGCTGGCAGACGTCACCCAGGGTGACATCCCCATCGTTATTCTGTCCGGCCAAGATGATGAAACCTTGGCCCATACCGCAATTCTTCGCGATGCGCAGGACTATCTTAGCAAACATGATATGACCGAGCGGGCGCTTGACCGCACGCTGCGCTATTCCATCGAACGTCACCGCATTCAAGTTGATTTACGCCGGTCCCGCGAACGGTTCCGGCAATTCGCGCGGGTCGCGTCGGACCGGTTCTGGGAAATGGACAGCGATTTGAGGTTCATAGACGCGGTCGGCACGCTGGCTGATGATTACCAGCCGGCGCGCGAAGATGTAATCGGCAGGCGTCGATGGGAAATAAGCGGGTTCGCCCCCTTGCCGCCCCATACCTGGGAAGAGCATCGTGCGGACCTGGAACAGAAAAAATCGTTCCGCGGTTTCGAAGTCTCTTACACCGCACCCAACGGTGACATTACCTATTGGTCGATCAATGGCGAGCCGATCAAGGACGAGCACGGCAGGTTCGAAGGCTATCGCGGCACGGCCGCCGATATCACCAAGCAGAAATCCGCCGAGCAGAGGCTTCGAAAGGTCGCCGATGAATTGGCGCAGACCTCGGCCGAACTCTCGGACACGAATGCCAAGAAGGACAAATTCTTTTCGATCATTGCCCATGATCTGCGCTCGCCGTTCGCGGGCATGCTGGGGACCGCCGATATGTTCCGGCGGGGGATTACCGGCGGGAACCCGGATCAGCTGAAAAAACAGGGCGACATGATGTTCGCCGCGGCGACGCGTGCGCTCAACCTGGTCGAGGATTTGTTGGAATGGTCGCGGCTGCAACTGGGTGGTGTTTCGTTTCAGCCGGAACGCTTCGACATTGTCGAAATGATACAAGAAACCATCGACCTGACGCAGGATCAGGCCGATCAGAAGGGCGTTGTCCTGATGAAGGAAACGCCTGAATTCCAAACCGTCAATGCGGACAAGCGCGCGGTCAGTTCCGTGATCCGTAATCTGATCGCCAATGCGGTCAAGTTCACGGCACAAGGCGGGCAGGTTAACGTCGGTGTCCGTGATAATGGATCAGATGTTGCGGTTTCCATCCAGGATACGGGCGTGGGCATGGACGATGCGAAAATCGCCAGTCTGTTCGAAATCTCGGAACAGAAAAGCACCACGGGCACGGCCGGCGAAAAAGGCACGGGGTTGGGCATGGTTCTTTGCAAGGAACTGGTTGAACAGAACGGCGGCGGCATAGTTGTCACAAGCCGTCCGGAACAAGGCACCAAAGTCATTTTCACGCTGCCAAAGGGATGATCGGCACCATGAAGCCAATATCTGCGTTTTCAGACCGGCGTGACGGAAGTTTCCGACATTCCTTGGTATTTATCCTGGCCGTTGTCATCGGTGTCGCGGCGATGGGCCGGGCCGCGCAGGCCGAGCCGATTGTGATCGCCACGTCAAAGTCGGGCTGGCTTGTCTGGCTTGCGGACGATCAGGGTTTTTTCAAGCGGGCCGGGGTCGATGTGAAGGTCGAACTGGTGGGTTCGGGCGTGGCCGCGGGGGCCGGTTTGATCGACGGAAAATACCAATTCGCGACCATGTCCGAATATGCGTTTGCGGCCCGAAGTTTCGAACACCCCGAATTGCGGGTGACCGGCACCGTGGCGGCGATTTCGAACGTGCGGCTGATCGGGCGCCGGTCCGCCGGGGTGAACGGGCCCGCGGATTTGCCCGGTAAGTCAATCGGGCTGCGTGCGGGATCGATCTCGCAATTCTTTCTCGGCCGGTTGCTGGATTTGAACGGCATTCGGGCGGCCGACGTGAAAACAGTCGATATCGCGCCACCGAAATTACCGGAAGCCTTGGGGAATCGGACGGTCGACACGATCGTCAGTTGGGAGCCCTATGCCAATCAGGCGGCTGAACTTCTGGGCAAGGACGGCATCGCCATTACCGTCCAGGGTGGGCAGCCTTACTATTTCGTTCTTGCCGCGACCGCGGGCTTTATCGGCAAACGGACCGGTGACGTTGAAAAGGTCGTGCGGGCCTTGGTTAACGCGGCGGATTGGGCCGGTGCATCGCGTGAGTACAGCATGGATATCCTTTCCGGGCGTATGGGGGTCGACCGGGCGGTGTTGGAAAAACTTTGGCCGGATCACGTGATGGACGTTTCCTTGTCTCAGGACATGCTCAGCCTGATGGAAGACGAAGCCCATTGGCGGGTCGAAAACGGATTGTCCAAGGGACAGGTCCCCAATTTTCTTGAACGGGTCTACCCCGATGCCTTGTTGGCCGTGGACCCGACACGGTTCACGATCATTCGTTAGGGTGAGGCCGTAGATGCGCATCAAGACGGCCGCCCGGATTTCCGCCGTGGTCATTCTCGTGGCGGTCGGTGCTTTGGTGCTGATGAATATGATCGGCTTAGCCCAAGTGCGCGAGGTCCGCGAACTCGATGGCCGCGCGCAGTCGATCAACCGGGCTGTTCTTGACCTCAACGTGCTTGCATCCGAACTGCAGACCCGCCGCACCCGCCGCCTGGATCAGCAATTCGATGCCCGCATCAAATCATTATTGGACCTTTTGGGACATTTCCTGGACGGCCCCGCCGAACAGGTGGTGATCACCCGGCGGATGGTCGCCAGTACGGACATCATGCGGGTGTCGTTGCAAGACCTTGGGAAAATTCTGGACCGTCCCGACGCCGAGACAGCGGATGCCCAGCGGGCGCAGCGGGCCTTGATGCGCTCTTTCCTGTCTGCTTCGCAATCGTTGGCGGCACTGTCCAACAGACTCAGCAAGTATTTTCAGGCCCGTATCGCGCGGATCGAGGCGACGGTCATCGCCCTGACCCTGGGGACGGCGGGGGTCGTCGTGCTGATCGTTGCCGTGTTTTATGTTCTGTCGACCCGCGGAATCCTGACGCCGTTGTTCCAATTGCGGGACCGAATTAAAAACCTGGCCTTGGATACGGACCTGGAAGAAGAGGACTTTATTGCCAGCAACGAGCTTGAGGAAATCGCCCATGAATTCGACCGGCGGTTTCAAGCGCAGCAAAACGCCGAGTTGAAACTGATCGAATACGCGAAGAATCTGGAACGCTCCAACCGCGACTTGGAAGACTTCGCCTATGTCGCATCTCATGACCTGCGTGCGCCCCTGCGTGGCATCAAGACGACGGCAGCCTGGATCGCCGAAGACCTGGGCGCCGAGGTGTCGCCCGATACCCTTGAAAACCTGGCCATGTTGCGTTCCCGGGTGGAACGCATGGATGGGCTGCTGGAAGGGCTGTTGAAATATTCCCGCGTCACGAGCAAAGCCTATGATTTGGAAAAAGTCGATCTGCCTGAACTCGTCGATGAAATCATTCTGATGATCGAACCGCCGGCGGGGATGGTCGTGACTTACGAGGGCGACGTGCCGCCCTTTCCCGCCACACGGGTTCACCTGCAGCAGGTTCTGCAAAACCTGATCGACAATGCGATCAAACACCATGACCGGGATGTGGGTATCATCACGGTCAGCGCTATGGATGGTGACGGTTTTGTGTCGTTCGAAGTGCGTGATGACGGGCCGGGGATCGCGCCTGAATTTCATGATAAGGTGACGCAGATTTTCCAGACGTTGAAACCCCGTGATCAGCATGAAGCCTCGGGGATCGGCCTCGCCACCGTGAAAAAGGTGGTCGAGGCCCATGACGGTACGCTGACCGTCAATAGCCCGTTGACCGACCGTGGCTGTGCCGTGTGTTTTACATGGCGAAAGGAAGGATGATCGGATGACCAAATACCGCGAGGTTACATTTCTGGTCGTCGAAGACGACGATTTGGATTTCAAAATCCTGAAACGTGCCTTCAAGAATCTTAAGATCACCAATCCGGTGCGGCGGGCCCATGACGGGATCGAAGCCCTGGATATCCTCAAGGGCCAAAACGGGCAGGAGAAAATTTCGCTTCCCTATCTGATCCTGCTGGATTTGAAGATGCCGCGCATGGGGGGGCTGGAATTTCTCGACAACCTGCGGTCCGACCCTGATCTGCATAAGGATATCGTTTTCGTGCTGACAACGTCCGATGCGGAATCGGATGTTGACGAAGCTTATAAGCAGAACGTCGCGGGCTATATCAAGAAGGGCGATCCGGAAGAAGGCTTCGAGGAAGCCATCCGGATGATCGACCATTACTGGAAAGTGGTCGAATTCCGCACCTGACCGGCCTTTGAACGATTATTTCCGCCCCGGCAATGCTGCATTGCATGATCGCCGTTAACCTATGACTGACGGTGTATTGCGGTCCGCTTTGTTGCGGTGCATTATAAAGGTTCCGGGTGCCGAGCCTGCGCCTGCGGAAAGGACGTTTCCCATGCTCTACTACATCCATGAAATGCAGCGTTTGGCCATGGCGCCGTCCCGGGCCGTGGCGGATGCCATGAAATTCGCGGCCAACAACCCCATGAACGCCTTCAGCCATACGCCTTTGGGCAAGGCCATGGGGTCGGCCGCCGATATCTATTCGCGCATGACCCATAAATACGGCAAGCCCGAGTGGGGGATCGAGCAGACGGAAATCGACGGCAAGGCGGTTCCGGTCGAAATCGAAACCATGATCCACCGGACCTATTGCGACCTGGTCCATTTCAAACGCAAGACCGACCGTAACGATCCCAAGGTTCTGATTGTCGCGCCGCTGTCCGGTCATTTCGCGACGCTTTTGCGCGGCACGGTCGAAGCCATGCTGCCGGACCATGACGTTTACATCACCGATTGGATCGATTGCCGCAACATTCCGGTCACATCCGATCAGTTCAACCTGAACGACTACATCGATTATGTGATCGATTTCCTGCACTACCTGGGGCCGGGCGCGCATGTGATCGCCGTGTGTCAGCCCAGCGTGCCGGTGATGGCCGCGGCCGCCGTGATGGCCGGCTGGGAAGATATCTGCCGGCCGGCGTCCATGACCCTGATGGGCGGGCCCGTGGATACGCGGGTCGGCCAGACGGCGGTCAACAAGCTGGCCAAGGAACATGACCCGGAATGGTTCGAAAAGCACGTCATCAACATGGTGCCGCTGCCCTATCCGGGCGCGTTCCGGCGCGTGTTGCCGGGCTTCGTGCAGTTGTCCAACTTCATTTCCATGAACTTGGAACGCCATCTGATGTCCATGAACGAATTGTTCGACCATCTGGTCGAAGGCGACGACGAAGCGGCGGACAAGAAATCGGCGTTCTACGAGGAATACCTGGCGGTCATGGATCTGCCGGCGGAATACTTCCTGCAGACGCTGGAGGTCGTGTTCCAGACCCATGCCCTGCCCAAGGGGGAAATGACGTTCCGCTGGCAGACGGTTGATCCGGGCAAGATCAAGGACACGGCGATCCTGTGCGTCGAAGGTGAACTGGACGATATTTCCGGCGTCGGCCAGACCAAGGCGGCGCTCGACATCACGCCCAACCTGCCCAAGGCGAAGAAGCATTATCACCTGGAAAAGGGTGTCGGTCATTACGGCGTGTTCAACGGCCGCAAGTGGCGGGAAAACATCGCGCCCGTGGTCAAGGACTTCATGCGCAAGCACGCCGGCCCGCCCGCCAAAGTTTAAGCGCTCCCCCGACGAGACAGCAGATCGGCGACCAAACCGGCCGGCCCTTCGGGGGTCCGCCCGGGGGCGTGCACCATGACCATGCGGCGGAATGCCTCGGGTTCGCACAGCCGCCGGGTAACCAATGACCCGTCGGCCGCCGTCGGTGCCGCCAGTTCCGGCAGCACGGCGATCCCCATGCCCGCGGCGACCAGGGCCGAGACGGCTTCCGGGCGTGACATTTCCTGCACGGGGCGGACGCTGACCCCCTGGTCGCGCAGCACGGCGTCGATCAGCGCCCGGCTGCCCGTGCGCCCGTCCAGCATCACCATGTCCTGGCCGTCCAAATCCCGCCATGTCGGGGTTCGCCTGCGCGCCAGGGGATGGCCCTGGGGGCAGACCAGGCAGAAAATATCGTTGCCGAGCGGTATCGCGGTCAGGGGGGCGAGGGGTTCCCGACCTTCGTTGAGCACGCCCAGGTCGGCATGGCCGCCCAGCACTGCCGCCGCCACGTCTTCGGCGGGCATTTCCTTGATCCGCAGGTCGATTTCCGGATAGCGGCCCCGGCATTCGGCGCAGCAGGGCGGCAGCAGCCGGGTGACCGCCGTCGGTACGGCGGCGATGCGCACCCGCCCGCGCCGCCGTTCGGCCGTGTTGCGGGCGTTTTCCAGGGCATTCTGCAGGTCGCTCAGCAATCCGCCGACGCGGGCCGCGAGATCACGTCCGGCTTCCGTGGGGCGGACGTTGCGGGTGTCGCGCTCGAACAGGGGCAGTCCCAGTTCGGCCTCCAGATGGCGCACACTGGTGCTGACGGCGGATTGGGTCATGCCCAGGTCCAGGGCCGCGCGGGTGAAGCTGCCCTGGCGGGCGACGGCGGTCAGGACCTGCAATTGACGGAGTGTAAAATTCATAAATAAAATAGATAAATAAATATAATTTATGAATTTGATTTAAGCAACGGCCCGGGAGACCATGGGCGTCAAATCAACGAACACCCGCCCCCAGATGGAGGACTTCCAATGTCGGCCCAATCAGCACCCGTCCGTATCCTCGGCCGTTCCAATTCGTTCAACGTGCGTAAGATCCTCTGGGTTTGCGACGAAATGGACATGCCGTACGAGCGCGAGGATTACGGCCGCGGCTTCCGCGCCTGCACGGAGCCCGAGTTTCTTGCCCTCAACCCGGTCGCCCAGGTGCCGGTGGTGCTCGACGGCGGGGCAGTGATGCGTGAATCCAATGCCATCATCCGCTATCTGGCGGCCAAGGCGGGGCGGGAAGACTTGTATCCCTCGGACCTGGTCAAGCGTCAGCAGATCGAACAGTGGATGGACTGGATCGCCTACGACCTGACCCACGCGTTGCGCGGTGCCTTTCTGGGCGGGGTGCTGCAGGAAGAACCCTGGAACAATGACTGGTTCGTCAACCAGGGCCGCAAGGACTTGATCCACGACATGCAGATCGTCGAGGCCCATCTGGCGGCGGGCGGTCCCTACCTCACCGGTGAAACCTTCACCCTGGCCGACATTCCCATGGGCCTGGTGGTCAACCGCTGGTTCAAGGTCGAAGGGTTCGAAAAACCGGAAACACCGGCCTTGGCCGCCTATTACGAACTTCTCAGTCAGCGCCCGGCCTATCTGGCCCATGGGCGCAACGGGTTGCCTTAACCCGTTTGACGGGTTGCCGCGCACACCCGCCCTAGGTCGGCTGAATGATTCCCAACGTTTCCAAAAGGGCGTTGCCCGCGACCAGCAGCCCGACAAGGATGAACACGGCGGCGATGACCGCCAGCCGTGCCGTCAATTCGTGATAGGCGATGCGGTTCAAGACGGGCGAGGGGAACCGGCCCTTGAGCATGAATATGCCCAGAATGCCGCCCATAAGGACAATACCTGCAATCAGAAATCCCATGGCGGGAGCCGACCCGGGGGTGCCTGGCACCCCCGGTGATCGGACCTAGAGACCGGCGAGAACGCTTTCGGCGCTGGTCTTTTCGAACGCGCCGGCGGCATCGATTTCAATCGATTTGACCGTGCCGTCTTCGACAACCATCGCAAAGCGCTGGCAGCGTAGGCCGAGGCCGCGTGCGTTCAAATCAAGTTCCAGGCCGGTGGCCTTGGTGAATTCGGCGGAACCGTCACCGACCAGAAGAACCTTGTCGTCAGCACCCTGGTCCTTGGCCCAGGCACCCATGACGAAGGCATCGTTCACGGACATGCAGACGATCTGGTCCACACCCTTGGCCTTCAGGTCGTCGGCCTTGGCGATGAAGCCGGGCAGGTGCTTGGCCGAGCAGGTCGGCGTGAAGGCGCCGGGAACGCCGAAGATCGCGACCTTTTTGCCGCTGAAAATATCGTCCGTGGAAATCGCGGCCGGACCGTCACCGGTCATCTGGTAAAGCGTCGCCGCCGGAATTTTGTCACCTACACCAATTGTCATTGGACTTCCCCTGGTTGTGATTATCTCAAAGTGAACCGGCCGCGGCGAAGGGACATCCGCCGGTCCGGCTGTTCATGCCTGAATGAGATAGTGGATTCCGGACGAGAGTCCATGAAAAACCGTTCGCCCGGGATGAATCCTATTCAGGTTTCCGGCCTAGTTCTTGGCGATCACCACGTTTCCGGCGCGGGCGACGGCCTCGGTTACGGCTGATTCCGTCAGCAATTCCGGCAACGGAATTCCGTCGGGGGCCTGCGGGCCGTAAACCGCGTTGAACGGAATGCCGTAGCGGCCGAATTTCGCCAGATAGGCGGCAATCACCGGGTCGGGGCGGGTCCAATCGGCGATCATGGCGACGATCCGGCCATCGGCGATGGCGGCGCGCACGGCCCCTTGGTTCAGGACCAGGCGCTTGTTGACCTGACAGGTGATGCACCAATCGGCGGTAACATCGACCAGAACGGTTTTGCCCGCGGCGACAAGCGTGGCGATCCGGGCTTCGTCGAAGGGCTGCCACAGGGCGCGGGCGGCCTTGTCTTTTTCGGCCCCGTGCAGGTCCAGCCCGGCCGATGCCGGGCGTGTTTCTGCGCCGATGCCGGGCAGGACGGCGGCGGCCAGGACAAGCGCCACGCCGATCGCGATCGGTGCACCGGGCACCAGGGCGCGGGCCGGTTTGATGCCGCGTCCGGCCAACCACAGGACCCCGCCCAGAACACCCAACCCGATGGTCAGGCCGGCCGTTACGGGCGTGCCGAGAATTCCTTGAATGATCCATAAAAGCCATATGGCGGTGGCCAGAAGCGCCAAGCCCAGAACCTGGCGCAGGCGGATCATCCAGGGGCCCGGGCGGGGCAGGCGGGTCGCCATTGCCGGCACGGCGGCAATGACCAAATAGGGCAGGGCCAAGCCAAGGGCCAGGCCTGCGAAAATCGCATAGATTTCAACGGCCCCCCGGGCGAGCGCGAAACCGACCGCCGTGCCCAGGAACGGGGCCGAACAGGGGGTCGCCAGCAGGGTTGCCAGCGCGCCCTGCAGGAAATGGCCGAGCGGTCCCGTGTGGTGGCCTGAATCCGCGGCATGGGCGCCCATGTCGCCGATCGCCTGGGGCAGGGAAATTTCGAACATTCCGAATAGATTGCAGGCAAACACGAACACGATCACCGCCATGGCGGCCAGGAACCAGGGTTGTTGAAACTGGATGCCCCAACCGATGGTCATGCCGGCGGCCTTCAAGGCGACCAGTCCCGACGCCAACACCATGAACGACGTAAGAATGCCCAGGGCCGAGGCGGCGAAACCGCGGCGGACCTCGCCCTTATTCCCGCCGCCGTGCCCCATTACGCCCAAGACCTTGATCGACAGGACGGGCAGCACACAGGGCATCAGGTTCAAAATCAGGCCGCCCAAAACGGCAAGCGCAATGAACAGCAGGATATTCGGCTCGGGCACAGGGGTGAGTTCCGATGCGGTCAGTACGGGGGCATCGGCGGGCGGCGCCAGTTCACCGGGGGTCAGGGCCAGGGGGCGTTCGGCACTGCGCTTTCCGTCGACCAAGGTTGCCGTCAGGGTTTCCTTGGCAAGGCGGTCCGCCCCGCCGTCCAGATCCTTTACACCGTATACGGTGACGTCCAGGCGCGCTTCGCGGCCATTGTCGGAAAAGGTCACATGCGGTTTGGAATAGGCCAGGACATTGGGGCCTTCTAAATAGATGTCCGGGGCCGAAAACGGGGTTTCCGATTTGGCGCGTACGCTGATCGTCATCTCGCCTTTGGCGGCATCGCCGGGGCTGAGCGCCGCCGCATCGGCCAGCATCAGGCCATGCCCCGCCCCGTCACCGGGAACGCTGGCCGCATAGCGGCTGATCAAATGGGCGTGTTCGCTGGGTTCCGCCGGTCCGGCGGGCAGGGTCAGGTTCAGCTCGGCGGTATAGGGAATGCAGATGTCGTCGCAGGTCAGGTAGGGAATGACGGCCTTGAGGGCGAGCGGTTTTCCCGGTTCCGTGACCACGGCATCGATGGGCAGGACGACTTCCTTCTTGTAGCCGAGGGTCTCCAGACCGACCACGCTGAACCGTTCCGGCGCGGGCCAGTGGATTTTGGTGTCTTTCAGGTTGTTCGACCCTTCCCAACGGGGCCGGGGCGGGATGCCGGCATCACCCGGCGAGCGCCAATAAATCTTCCACCCGGGGATCATGTGGAATTCCAGGCCCAGGCGCAGGACTTCCGCCGATCCCGTGCCCGTGACGGCGGCAATCAGGCGGGCCCGGGTCTGTTCCGTTTCATGCCAGGCCGACTGCGCGGTTTCGGCGGCTTGCGCGGTGGCGGTCCAAAACAGGCCGAGGACGGCCAATAGGGGGGCTAATCGTGGGGCGGCGCGGAAAATGGTCACGGCGGTCTTCGGCTCCGGTTGGTTGGGCTCTTTGTCCACAGCGCGGCGATTATTACACGGCGTCGGTGAACACGGCCAATAAATGGCGCGTGATTGCGTCCGTTTCGAGGCAAATCCACATAATTTTGCCGCTGCCCGTCCTTGCCGCTGGCCCGCCACAACGCCATAATTAGGTGATCCGGCTGTGCTATAAATTAACGATAGAGGACTGATCAATAAGGCTGATCTCATGTCCGTAAAGATGAACGACGACGCGTATCTTGCCGGCCACCTTCTGGTCGCCATGCCCAACATGCCCGATGACCGATTTTCCAAATCCGTCATCTATATGTGTGCCCATAATGAAGAGGGCGCGATGGGGCTTGTCGTCAACAAACCTTTGGAAACGCTTAGCTTTCCCGACCTGTTGGAGCAGCTTGATATCGTGCCCTCAGGCATGAGCGAGCCGATCAACGTCCATTTCGGCGGGCCGGTTGAATCGGGGCGGGGATTTGTCCTGCACACCCCCGATTACGTGCAGGAAGCGACCATGGTGGTCGACGATCACATCGCCCTGACCGCCACGGTCGATATTCTGCAGGCCATCGCCGACGGTATCGGGCCCAGGAAATCCTTGTTGGCGCTGGGTTATGCCGGATGGGGGCCGGGACAATTGGATTCGGAAATCAAATCCAACGGCTGGCTGCATGTCGATGCCGACCCTCATCTCGTGTTCGGCACGGGCATGAACGACAAGTGGGAACAGGCCATGCTCAAGATCGGCGTCGATCCGCGCATGCTGTCCGACGAAGCCGGCCACGCCTGATTGCCTGCCTGATGCTCCCGGACCGCCCCCTTTCATTCTTTGTCGTCGATGATGATCCGGACATCGTGAATGTCATCACCCTGGTTCTGGAATATGCGGGACACCGCGTTCATTCGGACCTGACGGGATTGACCGCCATCGCCGATATCGCGTCCAAGCGGCCCGACGTGGTCTTGACGGATATGATGATGATGTCCGTGGACGGCTTGCAATTGTGCCGCGAATTGCGCAAGAAACCGCGATTGGACAAGACGCGGATCATTTTCGTGTCGGCGCGCAAGGGCAAAACCTGGCATGACGAGGCCGCCGCCGCCGGTGCCGACGGCTATATCGAGAAACCCGTGGATCCGTCCACGTTCATGAACCGGATCGAACAGATTCTGGATGGCCAGGAGGAATAGGCGATGGCGAAGCCCAAAAAAGACAAGCCCGGCCAGGACCTGCGCCGTGAATTGTTGCAGCGTATGGAAGCCTGCCAAACCGCGGAAGCGCTCAACGACAAGGTTATCCTGCCGTTTATCCAGGCGTTGGAAGATGTCTGCGGGGCGCGGGGTTATGTGCTCAACATCTATGGTGAGGAATCAAATTTGGTTTTCACCGGCGACGCGGATGCGTCCGAGGAAATTTATTCCCTGATAGAGACTTATCTGGATAGCCGCGCCGAGCAATCCGCCGAAAGCCAATAAGCCCAACCTGAGGGTTTTCCGTCAGGCGTGCAGCCGTGCCGCGAAGGCATCGCCCCGTTCCAGGCGGGACAGGGGCCCGATCGCGGAAAGTGTCGGCGCGCTGCTGAACAGGCGGTCGGCGACGCGGGTCACGTCTTCGGCGGTCACGGCGTCGATTTTTTCCACGATTTCCTCGGACGGGACGGGACGGCCGTAAACCAGCATCTGGCGGGCCATCTGTTCGCAGCGTGACGAGGTGCTCTCAAGCGACATCAGGATCGAGGCCTTCAATTGCGCGCGTGCGCGGGCGATTTCTTCCGCGTCGACGGCGACGCGGACCTTGTTCAATTCGTCCGCGATGATCGGCATCAATTCATCGACCTCGCCCTCGCCCGTACCGGCGTAGACGCCGAACAGGCCGCCGTCCGTATAGGCCGACTGATAGCTGTAAATCGAATAGACCAAGCCGCGTTTTTCGCGGACTTCCTGGAACAGGCGCGAGGACATGCCGCCACCCAGAAGGGCCGACAGCACGGCACCGGCGTAATAATCGTCATCGTCATAGGCTAGGCCGTCGAAGCCCAGGGCGATATGGACCTGTTCAAGATCGCGTTCGGTGCGGATTTCACCGCCGGCGTAACGCGCGACCTCGCGCACCGCCGGTGCGCCCGAAGGCAGATCCTTGAACACCTGTGCCGCCATGTCGACCACGCTTGCATGGTCCAGGGCGCCGGCCGCCGAAACAATGCTGACCGGGGCCGCGTAATGGGCGTTCATATAGCCGGCGACGTCGTCACGGGACATGGCGCCGATCAGGTCTTCCGAGCCCAGGACCGAACGGCCGAGCGCCTGATCGGGGAAAGCCTTGGCCTGGAAATTCTCGAACACCACATCGTCCGGTGTGTCGTGAAGCTGATGAATTTCCTGGATCACCACATGGCGTTCGCGTTCCAGTTCTTCCGGGTCGAGCGTCGCGTGCTGTACCAGGTCGCCGATCACGTCCATGGCAAGGCTCAGATCCTGTTTGAGCATCTTGGCGTAATAGGCCGTGTGTTCGCGCGAGGTATAGGCATTCATGTGCCCGCCGACGGCTTCGATTTCCTCGGCGATGGCGCGGGCGGTTCGCGATTTCGTGCCCTTGAATACCATGTGTTCCAAAAGATGGGAGACACCGTTGACGTCGGCCGGTTCGTGGCGCGCGCCGACACCGACCCAGGCGCCGATGGACACGGTTTCAACCCGGTCCATCTGTTCGGTGACGACACGCAGGCCGTTATCCAGTTCGGTAATTTCGACGGCCACGCGTATTTGCTCCCTTAAGCCAGATGGTCTTCGATATGGCGTTTCAGCTGGTCTAAATCGTTCGCAAGGCTTTGGCAACGTTGCGGCCGGTCCAAAAGATCGGCCAAGCGCGCGGGCAGGGCCGGGCGAATGGCCGATGCGGCTTCGACCGCGTCCGGGAATTTGGCCGGATGGGCGGTCGCCAGGATCACCACGGGTGTATCCGTTTCCCGGGCGGTCTGCCGCGCGGCACCGACGCCGACGGCGGTATGGGTGTCGATCAGCTCGCCGGTTTCATCTTTGACCTGTTTGATGATCGCTTTGGTTTCATCGTCGTCGAACCGGGCACCCGCGAAAATTTCGCGGGCACGGGCCAATTGCGTGTCCGTGACGCTGAATTTGCCGGTCTTGCGGAAGTCGGACAGCACGCGGGCGCATTCGGCGCCGTCGCGGTCGACCAGGTCGAACAGCAGGCGTTCGAAGTTGGAGGATACCTGAATGTCCATGGACGGGCTGACGGTCGGGACCACGCCGGCCATTTCCATGGTGCCCGAGGCGAAGAACCGCGCCAGGATGTCGTTCGAATTGGAGCCGACGATCAGCTTGGAGACCGGCAATCCCATCTGCATGGCGGCATAGCCGGCGAACACGTTGCCGAAATTGCCGGTGGGAACGGAAAAGGCGATTTTTTTGTCCGGTGCGCCCAATTTCACGGCGGCCCAGAAGTAATAGACGATCTGTGCCATCACCCGCGCCCAGTTGATGGAATTGACGGCCGACAGGTTGAAACGGTCGCGGAAGTCCGGGTCGTTGAACAGGTCTTTGACCCGGTCCTGGCAATCGTCGAACGATCCTTCGAGCGCGATGTTATGGACGTTGGCGGCTTCGACCGTGGTCATCTGCGCCTGCTGCACCGGGCTGACCCGGCCCTTGGGATGCAGCATGAAAATATCGATGGCGTCCTTGTCGCGGCAGGCCTCGATCGCGGCCGATCCCGTATCGCCCGAGGTGGCCCCCACGATGGTGATGCGTTCGCCCCGTTCGGACAGCACATGGTCGAACAGCCGACCCAGGATCTGCATGGCCACGTCCTTGAAGGCCAGGGTCGGCCCGTGGAACAGTTCCAGCAGGTATTCGGTGTCATTCAATTGTTTAAGCGGCAGGACGTCCGGTGCGTCGAAGGTCGCATAGGCATCGTCGATCAGTTTTTTCAGGTCGTCCGCCGGAATGGCGCTGCCGATGAAGGGGGCCATGACCTTTTGGGCCAGGGCCGGATAATCCAGGTCCTTCATGGCGCGGATGTCGTCGGCCGTGAACTGCGGCCAGGATTCGGGCACGTACAGGCCGCCGTCCCGCGCCAGTCCGGCCAAAAGGACGTCCGCAAAACCAAGGATCGGGGCCTGGCCCCGGGTCGAGATGTATCTGGGTTCGGTCATGTCAGGCGGGTAGGTAGCGCGTTCGGAGATGGTTTTCAAACACCTTCGGGTCAAGCGCCTTGCCCGTGGCGGCGACCAGCATGTCTTTCGCGCTGCCGAACGAGCCTTTGCCGTGGACGTTTTCACGCAGCCAGGCCATCAACGGGGCGAAGTCGCCGCGCCCGATGGCGGGCTCGATTTCCACATCCTGATCGCAGGCGGCGGCGTAAAGCTGCGCCGCCGTCATGGCGCCGAGCGTATAGGTCGGGAAATAGCCCCAGGCCCCGTCGTACCAATGAATATCCTGCAGGCAGCCGACCGTATCCGTCGGCGGGCGAATACCCAGAAGGCGTTCCATCCCGTCGTTCCAGGCCCCGGGCAGATCGGGGATTTCCATGGCCCCTTCGATCAGCGCCTTTTCCAACCGGTAGCGCAGGATCACATGGGCCGGATAGGTAACCTCGTCGGCGTCGACGCGGATGAACGAACGGTCGACCTGGGTGTACAGGCGGAACAGGTTGTCCGCGTCCCAGGCAGGGCCGGAACCGCCGAAGGTGTCGCGCATGATGGGGGCGGCGAACCGCAAAAAGGTTTCCGACCGGCAGACCTGCATTTCCACCAGAAGCGACTGGCTTTCATGTACGGACATGCCGAGCGCATGGCCCACGGGCTGGCCGCGCCAGTCCTGGGGCAGGCCGCGTTCGTACATGGCATGGCCGGTTTCGTGCAGCACACCCATCAGGGCCGAGGTGAAATCGCTTTCGTCATAGCGCGTGGTGATACGCACGTCGTCGGGTGTGCCGCCGCAGAACGGATGCAGGCTGACGTCCAGCCGCCCGTGATCGAAATCGAAGCCCAGCATTTCCATGAAGCGTTGGCCCAGGGCCTTTTGCTTGGCTTCGGTAAAGGGTCCTTCGGGCGGAACGATCTGCGGAGCGGCGGCCTGACGGTCCAGCACCTGGCCCAGGAAATTCGGCAGGAAAGCTTCCAGTTCGGCGAACACGGGGTCGATTTCGGCGGACCGGCCGCCCGGCTCGTAATCATCCAGAAGCGCGTCATACAGGCCCAACCCCAGGGCTTGGGATTTGACCTGGGCCTGCTCGCGGACAAGGTTCAAAAGTTCCGTGACATAGGGCTGTACGGCCTTGAAATCGTTATCGGCGCGGGCATCGCGCCACACGGCTTCGCAGGTGGTGGAGGCCCGGGACAAGCGCGTCACCAGGTCTTCGGACAGGGCCGTGGCCTTGGTGAACCGGCGCTCGATCTCGCGCAGGTTGGCATGTTGCCAATCGGTCAGGTTCGCCGCATCGGCCTGGGCGGCGGCGATCAGGTCACCGGTTTCTGGTGCGGTCAGCAGGCTGTGATGAACGGCCGACAGTTCGGCCAGTTGCTCGGACCGCGCTTCGTGCCCGCCGCGCGGCATGACCGTCGACATGTCCCAATGCAGCACGGCCTGCGCTTCGGACAGGGCGTTCAGCCGCCGGAAGCGGTTTTCCAGGTGGGTGTAGGCGGAGGACTTGGCAGTGTCGGTGTCCAGGATGCTGTCAGGCATTTTATTCTTTATCTATTCGTCGAAAAATGATGGCAGGTTAAACTTTAAAGAGGTTTTTTATGGGAGGTCATTGTGAGGATTTATCCAGAAGATCCTACTATATCAACCCTGGATGGATTTGATCCTTCGGTCGATATTTTTCAACGAAAAATCTTTGGCGAAGATTTAACGAGGTTGTTGAGTCAGGTATCTGACCCACTTGTCTTGGCTCTTGATGCACCCTGGGGTGCAGGCAAGTCTACATTTTTGAAGATGTGGGCGGGACATCTAAGAAACAACGGCTTTCCTGTCATTTATTTTGATGCCTTTGCCAATGATCATATGAGCGAAGCTTTTGAGGCCATCGCAGGTGAAGTTCTGGCATTAGCTTCTGAAGTAAAAGCAGAAAACGCTGAATTGTATGATGACTTTCTGGATAAATCTGTCCGAGTTGGAAAAATAATCTTCCGAGGATCTGTGAGGGCTGCATTGAAAGCGGGTACACTTGGTATTTTGGACAGCGATAGCTTAAATCAGTTCGGGGAACTGAGAGAAGAACTGGCCTCTGAAGCCGGAGCGATTTCTGACGTATTTCTCCGTTCGCAACTAGAGGGCCATAAGGAGCAGAAAAAAGCATTTGAGAGTTTTCGGCAGGCTTTGGAAAGCCTTTCATGTGGCCTGAATGTTGGCACAATTGAGAAGACCTCAAAGAATAGCGAAGGTGAATCAGTCGAGCCGTTTGGCCACCGTCCGCTGGTCTTTATCATTGATGAACTTGATCGGTGTCGCCCCACTTTTGCTCTAGAAATGCTAGAAAAGGTTAAACACTTCTTTTCAGTTCCTGGTGTCCATTTTGTGCTAGGCACTCATTTAAAGCAGCTCGAAAACTCTGTTAGATTTGCTTACGGACCAGAGATTGAAGCTGCGACTTATCTTCAAAAATTTTATCACTTGATTGTTCAGCTTCCCGAGGGGAGCAATCGAGAGTACGAGAGGTACAGTAAAAAGTACCTTGTGAAAATTTTTGATCAATTGCCTAAAGACGATGAGGGTGGGCAGTTTACCAGCACCCTGATCACTATGATTGATCATTTTGTTCACGCAAATCAGCTAACTTTTAGAACTATAGATAGGATCGCGACTTCAATTTCAATTGTTGTCGCATCAACTAATAAAAGAAATTTACGCATTGCGCCTATTATTGGCGGACTTTGTATAATGAAGGTTCTTGAGCCGGATTTGTATAAAAAGGCACGTCGTGGCCAAGCTACCATAGCTGAGATCGAAAAGTTTTTTGGGTTTGAGAACTGGGGGGAAGACTCTCTGGTCGGAGAGAGGACGCGGAAGTGGTGGGAGTATTGTGTGGTTCCTAATTTGGATGAGTCAGAAGGGCTTTGGCAAAATTTTGCGCAAGGGCTTTTTAGATTCAATATTGATGATCGCCACGAAATTGTTCCAATACTGGCAACCCGTTTTGTAGATCGGTTTATGGTGCCCGACTAATATACCGAGAAAAACAGGGTGCGGTCGGCCAGCAGGGCCAGGAAAATCCCGAACAGATAAAGGATCGTATAGAAGAACATGGGCCGGCAGGGGCCTTGCTTGGCGTCGGCGACGTTTTCCGCCCGCCAGACCCGCGCCATATGCACGATCAACCCGACGTTCAGCCCGGCCACGGCGATCAGGTACAGCCAGCCGGACATCTGAATGGCCACGGGCGCGAAGGTCGCGGGGACCAAAAGGGCTGTGTAGACCACCATCTGGACCTTGGTGCCCCGTTCGCCCACGACCACGGGCAGCATGGGCACGCCCACGTTCTGGTAATCCTGGCGGCGGAACAGGGCCAACGCCCAGGTATGGGGCGGGGTCCACAGAAAGATGATCATGAACAGGGCCAGCGCCCCCCAGGGGTCGGCCAGGAATCCGGCGTTTCCGGTCACGGCGGCCCAGCCGATCACCGGCGGCAAGGCACCCGAGGCCCCGCCGATCACGATGTTCTGCGGCGTGCGGCGTTTCAGCCAGACCGTATAGATGAACACGTAATACAGAATCGTCACGCCCAGCAGCAGGCCCGAAATTTCGTTGACCCAGATACCCATGGCGATGACGGAGGCAACGGCCAGGACCGATCCGAACACCAATGCATTGCGCGCTTCCATGCGGCCCGCCGGGATTGGACGGTTCATGGTGCGCTGCATGTGCAGGTCGATGTCGCGGTCGTACCACATGTTGATGGCGCCGGATGCTCCGGCACCGATCGAAATGCAAAGAATGGCGACGAAGGCTTCGAACGTGCCGATCTCACCCGGGGCCATGACCAGCCCGACCATGGCCGTGAACACGACCAGCGACATCACCCTGGGCTTCAGCAACAGGGCATAGTCAGCCAGCCGGAACCGAGGTTCCGGACGGGGTGCTGGATCGGCCGATGTGTCGATCTGTTGGGCGACGGTGTCGCTCACGTTTGGCCTCTTAAGATGGTTCAGGTCAGCCTTTGCCTGGGCGCTTTATATTTTAAGTTCGCGCCGAGGGCCAGTATCCGTTGGTATAGGTCTGCGTAAAAGTGCGCGGCCCGCGATCCAGATGAACATCACCCCGCCGGCCACCGCGATCACCGCCCCCACTCCCATGCCGTACAACCCGGCCTGCGCGCCCACGGCTTCCAGGCCGGCGATGTCGCCGCCGACCTTGCGCGGCGCACCGTATCCACCCGCCAGAAACAGACCCAGGGAATGCAGCGCCTGGCCCAGGCCGTACAGCCAGAACAGGGCGGTCACCGCCCGCCCCAAATTCACTGCACGGTTCAGGGACGGCAGCAAAACGCAGAACACCAGCCCCATCAGGCCCAGGTTCACACCGCCGATCACCCCATGGTAATGGGCCGGGGTGCGGGTGTCCGTACCGTCCACGAACAGACCCAAAAGACCACCCAGGAAGAACACGCCCATGGACAGATAAAGGGCATGGCGGGCCAGACGTCCCTGGCCGTCGAGCGGCCGGTCAGACGACGCGCCGCCGGAACGTTGGATCAGGATCGCCGCCGCCAGCACGGTGGGGGCCGGGCTCAACAGGTACTGCAGGTCGGTAAAGGCCTGGGTCTGGTCCGCGCTGAACAGGGGGAAAATCCAGTACAGGGCCGGGCCGATGAAGGAAAACAGGGTATGTGTCGCCATCACGGCAAAGAACAGGTTGCCCGACAAGGGGCGTCCCGCCAGGGACGCCAGGGCGAACCAGGCACAAAGCATCAGGCCCGCGTTGACGAATTGCAGGACATGCCCGCCGCCCCAGAACAGGCGTTCGTTCAATTCCGCCGAAGCCGGCTCGCCCGAGGCCGCGTGGAAGGTCACACCGAAGCAGATAAAGGCGGCGACATAGGCCGCCGTGGTCAGCAAAATGCCGAGCCCGTCCGGCCCCGGCTGATTGGCCCGCCGCAGGAAGGCGGCTAAAAGCCGGATAACGACGAACAGCACGCCCATGAACATGAACACCAGTCCCAGATAGTAAAGAGGGTCGATGATCGCCGGCACATAGTTGTTGAGCGAGGCTTCCGTGGCGTGCTCGACCGCCGGGATCATCAGCAGAATCTGGCCCGCCGCCACCATCCATACGGCCGATCGGCCGGTCGACCGGCCGCGGCTGCGCCCGTCGTCCAGATGATAGGTCGCGGCCGCCGCCAAGGCTCCCAACAGGCACAGGAACCAGACGACGAAGGAATAGACGACATGGATGACCAGCCCCTTTTCGAAGAAATGCAGGGGCCAGGGGATCAGGTTTTCCGTGCCGGGCACGCGGGATAGGGCCAGAAACAGGGCGAACACACCGGCGATGGCCAGCGCCGTCATGCCCAGCAGCAGCCAGGCGCGCACTTCCCAGCCGGCATCTTCGCTGCGTGCCGCCGCCCGGAAGGCGCTGAAGGGGGTGGGGGCGTCGCCGGTCATCCGGCTGTCCCCGTATAAGGATAAAGGTGAACGGCCATGGCATAGACCACCACGCCGGAAATCCCGACATACATCCACAGCGGCCAGACCCAGCGGGCCAGCGCCTTATGGCGTTCGAACTGGCCGGTCAGCGCGCGCCAGAAAGTCATGGGAACCAGCGGCGTGATGGCGATGGCGCCGATCACATGGACGATCAGAATGGTGAAATAGACAGGCCGGATCATGCCCTCGCCGCCGAATTTGGCGAATCCGGAATTCAGCTTGTAAATCACATAGACGATCAGAAACGCCACCGATGCGGCACCGGCACAGAGCATCATGGCGCGGTGCTTGTTTTTCGCACCTTGCTTGATGAACACATAGCCGACCGTCATGAAAGCGACGGACAGCGCGTTGAACCCGGCGATGAAATGGGGCAGGTCTTGAACGGTCATGGTCGGAAAATCGCCTAGCGCGTGGTCATGTTCAACCAGAACAGCAGGTACATCACGACGGCTACGACGGCCAGGATGGCACCCATTTGCCAGTTCTTCATCATCTTGCAATCCTTAAACTTCTTCGGGTTGGCGCGCCGATCCGGAAGGTACGATATAGGTCCGCCCGGGGCTGGTGCGGCTGCTCCAAGATGGACATCAGGGGCGGAAAATCAAGGCAATTAGGCCATTTGTCCAGGGCAAAAAAGCCTTTGCAACGCGGTCGGGGGATGCTAGCTAAGACCTCGCGTTTCCCCGGGGGCGCGGTGCCTGCGCGCTTGGCTACCCGGTGAGATAATAGTTTAAGAAACAAGGGCCTAACGGAATAACGACTTTTAAGTGTTAATTCCCAATGCTCGGAAATTTCGGATGAGGACTATGACCTTGAGATTGCACGCCCTGATCACCGGTGCCGCACTTTCCATTATTTCGTTCTGCGGTAGCGCGTTTGTTTTCGCCGGAAGTGCGCTGGCGGACGGTATCGCCAAGCCCTGGCAAATGACTTTCCAGGAAGCCGCATCTCCGGTCATGGAACAGATCGACAGCTTTCACGACCTTCTGTTTTGGATCATCACGATCATCACGCTGTTCGTGCTGTTCCTGCTGATCTACGTGATCGTCAAATTCAATGAGAAGGCGAATCCGGTCCCGTCCAAGACGACCCATAACACCTTCATCGAGGTTGTTTGGACCGTGGTGCCGATTATCATCCTGATCGTGATCGCCGTGCCGTCCTTCAAGCTGCTGTTCTTCCAGGACCGGCATGAAAACCCGGACATGACGTTGAAGGTCGTCGGTCACCAGTGGTATTGGTCTTATCAGTATCCGGATCACGGCGATTTCGGCTTCGACAGCCAGATGATCCAGACGGAAGACCTGAAACCCGGTCAGCCGCGTCTTTTGTCCGTCGACAATTTCGTCGTGCTTCCGGTCGACACCAACATCCGTGTGCTGCAGACGGCCGATGACGTGATCCATAACTGGGCCATGCCTGCCTTCGGTTTGAAGTTGGACGCCGTTCCCGGCCGGATCAACGAAAACTGGGTGCGCATCACCAAGCCCGGTGACTATTACGGCCAGTGTTCCGAGCTTTGCGGAATCGGCCATGCCTTCATGCCGATCCATGTGAAGGCGGTCTCGAAGGAAGAATTTGCTACCTGGGTCAAGTCGGCGCAGGAAAAATTCGCCGACAGCATGCCCGCGCCGGCACCCGGCGAGGCCACGGTCAAGGTTGCCCAGGCCAAGGATTGAGCCGAGCGCCTGGACAGCTATTCAAGGATTAAGGGCACGCCCCGGCGGCCGAAAGACAAACTGAACGAAAAGAGGTTACCCCATGGCCAGTGATGCGACAGTCCACGACGGACACGACGATCACAATCACGCCCCCAAGGGCATCGGTCGGTGGCTGTATTCCACCAACCACAAGGATATTGGAACGCTGTACATGGTGGTTGCGGTGTTCGCCGCGATCCTGGGCGGTTTGGCGTCCTGGGCGATCCGGTTGGAACTGGCCGAACCGGGCATTCAGTACATTTCAGATGCGCACTTCTATAACGTCCTGGTGACGGCGCATGGCTTCCTGATGGTGTTCTTCGTGGTCATGCCGGCGCTGATCGGCGGATTCGGCAACTGGTTCGTGCCGATGATGATCGGCGCGCCCGACATGGCCTTCCCGCGCATGAACAACATTTCGTTCTGGCTGCTGGTCGCTTCGACCGTTCTTTTGATTTTCTCGGGCGTGATCGGCGGCGGGGCCGGTACGGGCTGGACGGTCTATCCGCCCCTATCGGGTATCGATTTCCATCCGACCATGGCGGTCGACTTCGCCATCCTGTCGCTGCACGTGGCGGGGGCTTCGTCGATCCTGGGTGCCATCAACTTCATCGTCACGATCCTGAACATGCGCGCACCGGGCATGACCCTGCACCGCATGCCGCTGTTCGTCTGGGCGATTTTGATCACGGCCTTCCTGCTGCTGCTGGCGCTGCCGGTGCTGGCGGGCGCCCTGACCATGCTGCTGACCGACCGTAACTTCGGCACGGCCTTCTTCGTGCCGTCCGGCGGTGGTGATCCGATTTTGTGGCAGCACCTGTTCTGGTTCTTCGGTCATCCCGAGGTCTACATCATGATCGTGCCGGCCTTCGGCATCGTCTCGCAGATCGTCTCGACCTTCTCCAAGAAGCCGGTGTTCGGCTATCTGGGCATGGTCTATGCCATGATTTCCATCGGCGTGATCGGCTTCGTCGTGTGGGCCCACCACATGTACACGGTCGGCCTGAACGTCGAAACGCGGGCCTATTTTGTGGCCGCGACAATGGTTATCGCGGTGCCAACGGGGGTTAAGATATTCTCGTGGATCGCCACCATGTGGGGCGGGTCGATCCGCTTCGACACGCCCATGCTGTGGTCGATCGGGTTCATCTTCCTGTTCGTGGTCGGCGGCGTGACCGGCGTGGTGCTGGCCAACTCGGGCGTCGATCTGGCCTTCCATGACACCTATTACGTGGTGGCCCACTTCCATTATGTGCTGTCGCTCGGTGCCGTGTTCGCGATCTTCGCGGGCTGGTACTACTGGATCGGCAAAATGTCCGGCCGCCAGTACAACGAAAGCCTGGGCCGCCTGCACTTCTGGGTGACCTTCATCGGCGTCAACCTGCTGTTCTTCCCGCAGCATTTCCTGGGCATGGCGGGCATGCCGCGCCGTATCCATGATTATCCGGACGTCTATGCGGGCTGGAACATGGTGTCGTCGATCGGTGCCCTGGTGACCATCCTTGGCACGCTGATCTTCTTCTATGTCATGTGGCGCACGCTGACCGCCGGCAAGCCGGCGGAAGCCAACCCGTGGGGCGAAGGGGCGACGACCCTGGAATGGACCGTGGCAAGCCCGGCGCCGTTCCATACCTTCGAAGACGTGCCCGACATGACCGGCAAGCTTGAGGCCCACTAGGGCACGGCGCAGAGACTGGTAAAGAGGACCGCAACGGTGTCACGGCAACCACGCATTTCCCGCAACCGGCGGACAGCCTTCGTGCTGTTCGGGCTGGCGGGCGGCATGGTCGGCCTATCCTATGCTGCGGTTCCGCTTTACCAGCTGTTCTGTCAGGTTACCGGTTACGGCGGTACGACCCAGGTCGGCACCCAGGCCAACCCCGACGTGCCCAAGGAAATCGCGGGTAAGACCATTACGGTCACCTTCGATGCCAATGTCGCCCGGGATTTGAACTGGCAGTTCCGGCCCGAGCAACGTTCCGTTACCGTCCACCCGGGTGAACAGACCCTGGCGTTCTATTCGGCGCAAAACAATGACAGCCGCCCGGTCACGGGCACGGCCAGCTTCAACGTCACGCCGTACAAAGTGGGGATCTATTTCACCAAGATCGACTGTTTCTGCTTTACCGAGCAGACGCTTCAGCCGGGACAGCGGATGGACATGCCGGTGCAGTTCTATATCGATCCGGAATTGTTCACGGACCCCAATACCAAGGATGTGCGCGACATCGTGCTGTCCTATACCTTTCACCGGGCGGAAGATGCCGCCCCCGACCTTCAGAAGACCAGCGCCGTCGCCGGGGGTGACGCGCGTCCGGGCGGCTGATTTGTTTATTTGACTGGAATTGGGGGAACTCCGGTTTCCTCAAGCGAACGACCAAAGGGAGTAAAGAATAATGGCGAGTGGCGGTAATCATCCCTTCCACATGGTGGAGCCCTCGAAGTGGCCCCTGGTGGGATCGGTGGCGGCCCTGTTGACGGCCTGCGGATCCATCTGGTTCATGCACGGCGGCCCCTGGTTCGTTATGGCGGCCGGTTTCGTGATCATGTTCTATACCTTCTACGGCTGGTGGAAGGACGTGATCGCCGAAAGCCTGGCCCGTAAGTATCACACGGACACGGTCAGTCACGGTCTGCGCGTGGGCATGCTGCTGTTCATCGCCTCTGAAGTGATGTTCTTCTTCGCCTTCTTCTGGGCCTTTTTCCACGCCAGCGTGCCGTTCCTGTCGAATGTCGCGACCGTGCCCTGGCCGCCCGAAGGCGTCGTTCCCTTCAATCCCTGGAACATTCCGTTCCTGAACACCCTGATCCTGCTGACCTCGGGCGCAACGGTGACCGTCGCCCACCATGCGATCCGTCACGGCGACAACAAGATGGCCGCCAAATGGCTGGGCTATACGGTCGTTCTGGGCATGATCTTCACGGGCTTCCAGGCTTACGAATACATGCATGCCGCGTTCGGCCTGAAGGATGGGATCTATCCGTCGACCTTCTATCTGGCGACCGGCTTCCACGGTTTTCACGTGATCGTCGGGACGACCTTCCTGATCGTCTGCTACTTGCGGGCTTCCAAGGGCCACTTCCTGGCGGAAAAGCACATCGGCTTCGAAGCGGCGGCCTGGTACTGGCACTTCGTTGACGTCGTCTGGTTGTTCCTGTTCGTCGCCATTTACTGGTGGGGCAAGGGCAACGCGACCCAGCTTCTCTAGGCTGACGTCAAAACCTTTGGTTTCGGGAAACGCCCTCCTTCAGGAGGGCGTTTTCTTTTGTCCGATTGACGGTGGTTGCTGGCAAACGCCGTTGCGGCGGACTATGTTTATTTTACGCATATGAAATGTGAAATAGGTGTCCAACATGAATGACAGATCGCCCCTTGGTCCCCCGGCCGACCCGCCGTCCGGGGGCAGCCCGGTTATGAACGGCATGCGCGGGCGCTGCCCACGCTGCGGGGCGGGACGTCTGTTCAAGGACTATCTCAAGATCGCGGATACCTGCGATTCCTGCGGCATGAGTTTCCGGGGCCATGACACGGGCGACGGGCCCGTGGTGCCGGTGCTGTTGATCATCGGCGGGATCGTGGTCGGCCTGGCTCTGGGGCTTGAAATCATTTACGAGCCGCCTGTCTGGGTTCATTTGCTGCTATGGATTCCCCTGGGCACGGTGCTGACCCTTGGGATCATGGTGCCGCTTAAGGGCATGGCCGTCGGCCTGCAGTTCAAATACCGCTCGACCGAAGAGGACGCCCGGCCTGGCGGGGTGTAAAATCGATCAGCAGGCAGAATGTTTGGAAGTGAGGCCTAGGGGAGGAGCCGGTTGGCCAGGAAAATCTATATTCACGTCGGGCTTCAGCGTTGTGCCTCCACCCTGATCGAGCACGCCTTTCAGGATCCCACCCAGCCCATATCGGCGAAGCTCCGCGAAGGCGGGGTTCTGCCGCTGATTGACCTGCATCGTTTCCTGGGACAACACCGACAGGATTCTCATTGGAACGAAGCATTCGTGGGGCAGGTTCGGGTTCAATTTATCGACCCGCTCCTGAACGATGATGCCTGGCCCGCCGCATTTCTGACGGAAGAAGGGTTATCGGTCACTTGCCTGCCCGATGGGCCCGGAATCGACGTTGCCGCCCGTGCCGGGTATCTGAAGACCTTGTTCGAAGGCTTCGATACGACGGTCATTCTGCTGGTGCGGGACCAAACGTCTTTTGTGAGGTCCCTTTACGCCCTGCATCTGCAGAATGGCGGTACCATGGGGTTCGAGGCATTTCTTGCCGATATCCCTGAACGGGCATTGGACTGGCGTGCTCTCGCGGATATCTATGCGGACGTTTTCGGGGCCGAATGCCTGCAGGTGCTGCCCTATAACGCGGCGGCTTATCCTAAGGGCAGTACGTCCGTGACAGGGTTTCTGGCGGCCCTGCAACGTACCATGGGGGTCGAAGAGCCGCTCGAGGTGCCGAGAAACCATCTCTACAATCCCAGCATAAAAACGCCGGACCTGCCCATCCAACTGGCTGCCAATCGTGCGTTGGAGCCAACATTGGCGGCGCAGGTCGGCAAGCATCTGAGGTCCGGTGTGACGAAACCATACGAAATCATGCGGGCAATCAGGAACGAACTGGGCGGGCCGGCTGCCACGGAAGTTCGGGCTGCGATAAATGCAGGATCGGTCGATGCCGCCCGCAGCGACGCAACACCTTTTTCCCATACGGATCCCACCGCGTTTCTTGAACGGTTTTCTGATCAAAACCGAATACTGTGCGAGACTTACATGCCTGCGTATAACCCAGCGCCTTTTGTTTCAAACTAACTGGCGCGGTAAAGGGGGCTGATTGCGACCATGCGGTCAGGCGTTATCTGTTCGCTGACTTGTCTCCGGCAAGCTCGTCCGGGCGGATTTTCCAGAACACGATCAGGGCGATCAGCATGCAGGCGGCGACGGCGGCGAAAGCCAGCCCCCAATTGATCCTGGACATGCCGCCGGCGAGGTCGAGGATAATCCCGATCAGCAACGGGCCGACGAACCCACCCGCATATCCCAACATGGAATGAACGGCGAGCGTCGCCCCCCGGCGGGACGGTTCCGCCGTGCCGGCCGTGCCGGCGGTCAGCGACGACGAATCCATCCAGATCACGAAGCCGTAGGCAAAGATGAGGACGGTCGCCAGGGCATAGGACAGGGGCCCGAAAAACCCGGTCAGAAGGGCAAGTGCGATCGACGCCATGAGCGCTGTCTGGATCAGGCGGCGGCGGCCGAACCGGATGGCGGCTTCGTTGCCGCTTACACTGGCGAAGGTGCCCAGCAGGGCCAAAACGGTGACCAGGGCGGCGGGCGAAAACAGATCGCTTTCAACGCCGTGGACCGCCGCGACGTAGCCCAGAAAGGCGACCGCCCAGCCGCGCAGGGCGCTCATTTCCAGGGTATGCATGCCATAGGCAAAGGCATAGGCCATGGCCGAGCGGTTCTTGAGCACGGGACGGAAATCGAACAAGGCGGGGCGCGCATCCCTGGTATCCGGCAACGTTTCCCGCCGGGGGATCACCGCCGCGATCAACACCCAGGCCAGGGCCGCGCTGACCGAAGCGAACAGAAAAGCCGTCTGCCAGCCGAAGTGGTCGGTGATCAAGTCCCCCACGGCGAACGACAGCGCCCCCGAAACGCCGATGCTGGCCGCGTGGCCGGCGGTCGCGCGCGACATGGTCTTGGCATCGACCCGGTCGGCCAGAAGTTTCAGGCCGGTCATATAGGTTCCGGCCCAGCCCATGCCCGTGAAGGCCCGGGTCGCCAGCGCCGACCAAAACCCGTCGGCCAGAAGGCCGAACATCAAATGCCCGACCACGGTCGCGCCCACGCCGAACAGATAGATTCGTTTGGGGTCGACCCGATCCGTCAAGGTCACCAGGACAGGCACGGACACCATGTAGGCGCCGTAAAAAATGGCGGTGATCCAGCCGGCTTCGGTGTTGGTCAGGTCCCACAGCGGGATCATGCGCGGCAACAGGGCCGGCCAGAAAAAGGCGCCGATCTGGACCATGACCTGGGCCGCGCAAAGTACGGCGATAAGGCGCCAGACCGGGCCGGTTTCAGTTTGTTCGTCGGTCATTCCGGTTTTGCCGCGGCTTTGAGCTGGACCGGCGGGCAGGGAACGGAGCCGAACGAGCAGAACACGCAGCAGTCGCCGGGTTCCGGCTTCAGCAGCGATCCGCATTCCATGCATTCGTAATAGTAAACGCATTGCTCCGTCGGCATGCGTTCCGTGGCGGTCTGCCCACAGGCCGGGCATGAGATCGTCGAAATCAGGGTGATTTGGGGCCCGTCGGTCATGGCAGATATCCCAGAATTTGCCACCAGAAATAGGACACCGGCAGAAGGAAAACGATGGTCAATGCCGCCAGCACCAGGGTGAACACACCGGCGGTGCGCAGGCTGACCCCGCCCAGCTGCAAGGCGACCACCAGGGGCGGCACCTGATAGGGCAGGAACATGGTCGAATAACCCAGCACATAGGTCATCAGCACGGACAGAACGGGAAAGCCCGTCGCCGTCGCCAGGTCCTGGGCGAAGGGTGGCAGGACGGCGGGTACGCTGGGGGCGGTGGCCAGCACGCCCGTCACGGCGCTCAACCCGATCAGGGTCGCGAAGTTGGTTGCCGGTGTTGCCGGATCGAGCGGCAACAGCGGCAGGATGCGGGCCGCCAGTTCACGCCCGACGCCTGAATCCACGATGATCGCGGCGACCGACAGCACGGCGGCGATATAAATGATCGAGGCCGTGTTGAAGCGGGTCAGGAAGTCGTCCTTGGATACAAGATCGACCCTTGGCAGCAGGCAGATGACCCCGGCGGAAAGCGCGATCCAGGCCGGCGAGATGCCATGCCAGAAATCCAACGCCCATAGTGTCAGGGTTGCCGACAGCACCCAGGCGAGGACCTTTTCGTCGCGGCTCATGGGGGAAGCTTCGCGGTTGGCTGTGGGGACGCTCGCGGCGCGATCGGGAAACAGCGCCAGTACGACGAAATAGATGGCGATGGCCTTAAGAATGCCGGTGACCGGGAAATGCAAAAGAAGGTAGGACCCATAGGTGAAGTGCATGCCGTAAAGGGTTTCCGCCGTGCCGGCCAAAACCATGTTGGGTACGTTCGCGGGCAAAATGGCCGCGGCCGGCATCCAGGTGCCGCAGGCCACGGCCATGACAAGGCCGTATCGGCCCTTGCGTCCTTCGCCGAAGCCCAGCCGGTCGGCCAGCGCCAGCGCGATCGGCACCAGCAAAATGACCCGCCCCATGGTGGACGGCATGAGAAACGACAGGGCCACGCCGACCAGAACCATGGCGGCGACCTGTGCACGGTAGGTTTCGCCGAACAGGCCCGTCAGGCGCGCGGCCAGCCGCCCGCCCAGACCCGTGCGGTTGACGGCGATACCGACGATCAGGCCGCCGAAGGTCAGCCATAGGGCGGTCGAAGACCAGCCGGCGAAGATAACCTCGGCGGGCGCCACGGCGATCAGGGAGGCGACGGCGAAAAACGCCAGGCCGGTCACGAATTCGGGTAAGACACCCGTCGCGAAGAACCCCATGGCAAAGACCACCAGGGCCGCACCGCGCAGGACCTGTGGCTCCCAGCCTTCCGGTGCCGGGGCGACAAGCAGCACAAGCGCCAGGGAAAACACGGCCAGGGCCGTCCATTTGGCGAGCGTCATATTATGCGCGGATGCAGGCATGGGTCCTCCGTTGTCCCCCGATTGCTTTTAGCGGGCGCGGGCCTTTCGGAAAAGCGCCCAATCTTGTTGAAATAGCGGGACCAGCCCGTGGCGTCGGCACATAAAGGTCGATACACTTGTTCCGACGCCGCCACCCACAGCCGGAGCATGGCCGCATGCCCAAGTCCAAATCCAGCCCGCCGCCCGAAGATACCGCGCCACGGCAGAACCCGGCATCCTCAGCCTTTCCCGATCCGGAACAAGCCCAGCAGGCGGCGCAGGTGCTCAACGAACGCTGCCAGCGCATCATGCAGCAGTTCTGGGCGCGCAAGGCCGAACAGCAGGGCTTTCAGATTCCCGACCCCTTGGTCGTCGGCAAGGCGTTCTTCGAACTGGGGGCCGCCATGCTGGCCGATCCGGGGAAACTGGCCGATGCCCAATCGAAACTGTGGCAAGGCTATGCCGATTTGTTCGAGCAGGCGTCTAAGCGCCTGGGTGGGGAAGAGGCCCAGGCGGTTGCCGAACCCGCCAAGGACGACAAACGGTTCAAGGATGAAACCTGGTCCGAAAATGTCGTGTTCGACACGCTCAAGCAATCCTATTTGCTGACCGCCAATTGGATACAGCAGGCCGTCAGCGATACGGACGGGCTGGATCCGAAAACCCGGGCAAAAGTGAATTTCTACACCCGGCAATGGGTCAATGCGCTGTCGCCGACCAATTTCGCCGCGACCAATCCCAAGGTCATCCAGCGCACGCTGGAAACCAAGGGCGACAATCTGGTCAAGGGGCTGGATCACCTGTTGGCCGATCTGGAACGGGGTGAAGGCGAGCTTCGCATCACCATGACCGACGACACCGCATTCCGGCTGGGCGAGAACATCGCCGTCAGCCCGGGTAAGGTGGTGTTTCAGAACGATTTGATCCAATTGATCCAATACGCGCCGACCACGGAAAAGGTCGCCCGCCGGCCGCTGTTGATCGTCCCGCCCTGGATCAACAAGTTCTACATCCTGGATCTGCAGCCCAAGAATTCATTCATCAAATGGGCGGTCGATCAGGGTCATACGGTGTTCGTGATTTCCTGGGTCAATCCCGATGAACGCATGGCCCAGGAATCCTTCGACGACTACATGCTGGATGGACCGCTTGCCGCCATGGATGCGATCCGGGATGCCACGGGCGAAGACAGCGTCAACATCATCGGCTATTGCATCGGCGGCACGCTGACCGCCGCGACCCTGGCCCATATGGCGGCCAAGGACGGCGGTGAAAAGGATGCGGGGCGGGTCGCTTCGGCGACTTTTTTCACCACCATGACGGATTTCTCCGAGCCGGGTGAGCTGGGCGTATTCATCGATGATGAACAGCTGAAGCTGATGGAAGACCACATGGCGGACAAGGGGTACCTGGAAGGCAGCTATATGAGCCAGGTATTCAACATGATGCGCGACAACGACCTGATCTGGTCGTTCGTGGTGAATAACTACCTGTTGGGGCGTGAGCCCATGGCGTTCGACCTGCTGTATTGGAATTCCGACAACACCCGCATGCCCGCCATGATGCATGGGCTGTACTTGCGCAAGATGTATCTGGAAAACAAATTGGTGGAACCGGGGGCGATTACCCTGGCGGGCACGCCCATCGACCTTTCGAAGATCAAGACGCCGGTTTACATGCTGTCGACCCATGACGACCACATCGCCCCCTGGAAATCAACCTATGCGGCGACACAGATTTATTCGGGCCCGGTCCGCTTCGTGCTTTCAGCCTCGGGCCATATCGCGGGCGTGATCAACCCGCCGGCGGCGGAAAAGTACTGTTACTGGACCAATGCCAAAACACCCCAGAACCCGGATGCCTGGTTCGAAGGGGCGCAGCGCCACGAAGGGTCATGGTGGCCCGATTGGCAGAAATGGATCGCCAAGAAATCGGGCGGGCAGGTTCCGGCCCGAACACCCGGTGACGGCAAGCTCAAACCGATCGAGGATGCGCCGGGCTCTTACGTCGCCGTGCGCGGCGGGTAGGCTACGCGGATCAGCTGACCGCCCCTTCGGCGATGCCGTCGGCGGCTTTTTTCGCTTCCTTCTTCAACAGCGCAATCTGCTGCGACAAATCATCGGCGGTGACTTCACCGCGGCCCGGTTTTAAATGAATAACGGCCATCGAAACCGATAGCAGCGGATATCTGCGTTCCGTGCCGTTGCGGTCTTTGGCGACAATGCCGCCGGCGTCGCGGGCGTCCTTGTCGTAAAAGGTTTCGACCTGATGCTTGAAAGTATCGCGCAGCTTGGTGATGCCCAGACGGATTTGGTCCGGCGCCGTGTCGTGCCATCCGGCGAAAAAATCGTCGCCGCCGATATGGCCGAGAAATGCGCCTTCGGCGATGAAGAACTTCTTCATCAATTCCGCGAACAGAAGAATGGCGCGGTCGCCTTGACGAAACCCATAAGTGTCGTTGAACGGTTTGAAATTGTCGAAATCGAAATAGGCGATCACGGATTCACGGGCGCTGTTATTCAATGCATCTGTGACGTATTCGATGACCATATGATTTCCGGGCAGTTTAGACAGGGGGTTGGCATCGCGTGCCATGGCCAGGCGTTTCTCATTGACGACCTGCAATAGGGAAGACGCCGTGAGAAAACCGATGTAGCGCAGGTTTTCGACGACGATGATCCCTTCCTTGCTGGCGGACAGGGAATATTTCTCCAGTACCCGTTCGGCATTGTCGTGAATGTCCGCAACCGGGCAGGTGCGGATGAATTCGTTCAAATGACGCTTATAGGAAACATTGGCGAGAAGGTCCTTGCCGTAACGGGAATAGGTGAAATCCTTCAGGTCTTCCTCGCGGATGATGCCAAGCGGTTCATCCATATCATCGACGACCGGAAACAAGGTCATGTCCTTGTAAGCACGGAAATGTTCGAAGATTTCCGTCAACGTGGCCCGGCTGCGGATCGGCGGCGGGGTGGTGAGTTCCTGATCAATGAAGCGGCGGTCCGTCTCGCCCTTGCGTAAATCGCGGGCCGGGGCGTAGATCCGGCTGATGCCGTGCCCGGACAGCAGCGGTTTTTCCACGAAGTAACCCTGGATAAGGTTGCAGCCCATTTCCTTGCAGACCAACAATTCCCGTTCCGTTTCGACGCCTTCGGCAATGACGGCAATGCCGATCGTCTGGGCCAGGGCGACGATTTGCGAGACGAACAATTTCTTCAGGCGGTCGTGTTCAATTCCGGAAACGAAAAACCTGTCGATCTTGATGTAATCGGGATGCTGTTCGTACAGCAGTTTCAATCCCGAAAACCCGGTGCCGAAATCGTCGATTGCAACACGGAAATGTTCGCGCCGGTAGATGGTCGCCAGGGTTTCCGCACCGGGACCGTTGCGGTCGAATTCGTGGCGTTCGGAAATTTCCAAACTGATACAGGATGGATCCAGCCCGGCGATGCGTGCGGCCTCGACCGTATCGGCAACGCGGTGGTCGTCGGTTTTCAGAACGCGGTTATCGATGTTCAGGAACACCCGGATCGACGGTCCCAGATCAAGATCGGCGAACAGCTTCATTGCCCGCGACCGAAGCAGAACCTCGACCTGTTGCAGGATTCCCATGTGGTGGCTCTGGTCGAAAAAGGCGTTGATCGACGGCAGGTCCAAATCCTGATGACCCCGCATCAGGGCTTCGACACCGTAAAGGGCGCCGGAGTACGGGTCGATGATCGGCTGAAAGGCGAATTGTGCGTCATCGCGGGCCCAGGTCAGAAAACGCGCTGCAATCTCCGGCGCGTGATTCCCTGGCCCGGTCTGCGTCAGGACTGGATTGGCCGTGGTCATATCTTTTCCGCTGGATGGCGCCCCTCGACACGGAGGCATGGACGGTCAAATGCGTTCAAATTCGTCGGTATTCTGAGAAATGCGGAAGTAATGTCCATGCGAATCGAAGCTTGAAACCAAAACTTCACATCTGCCGGCCCCGGCAAGACGATCCGATATTGTCCCAAACCCCTTCTATTTATTGTCGAATTTCAGTCGGCTTCCGGGCATAGTTCCGGCATGTCTAATGCACCCGCCGTCAGTGTCAGCGAAACCGCGACCGAGGATGCCCGCCGGTTCCAGGCCAATCTGGAACTCCTGGCGGAAATGTCCCAGGATTTCGCGGCCAATCGGGACCTGGACGCGGCGCTTCTCAACGCCGTCCAGCACATCACCGATTCCGTCGATGCCGAGGGCGGGGCCCTGTTCCTGTTGGACGATGCGCAGGAAAACCTGACCTGTCAGGCCTGCGTCGGGGCGACCGAAATTACCGGTTTGGTGATTGCCGCCGACAAGGGGATCGTCGGGCGCTGCGTGCAGAATAATCTGGGGGAAATCGTCCGCGATGTATCCAAGGACCCCAGTTTCTTCGGCGGGGTCGATGAAAAGACCGGATATACGACCAAATCGATCCTCTGCGCGCCCCTGACGGTAAAGGACGAGCGCATCGGCGCCATCGAGCTCATCAACAAGCGGGGCGGCGACGGGCTGTTCAACCCGGACGATCTACATTTTCTGGAAGCGCTGGCCGCTTCGGCGGCATTGGCGATCCTGAATGCGCGTCAGGCCGATGCGCTGTTCGAACAGGAACGCATCAAGCGCGAATTGGAACTGGCACGCGAAATTCAAAGCTCGCTGCTGCCCCATGTCGATGACGACAATGCCTTGATCGCCGGCGTCAACCAGCCGGCGCGCGAGGTTTCGGGCGATTTTTTCGATCATTTCCCGTTGGAAGACGGACGCATCTGCTTCTGCCTGGGGGATGTTTCCGGCAAGGGCATGAACGCGGCCCTGCTGATGGCCAAGACGGCCAGCCTGTACCGTTGCCTGGGCAAGGCCATTCTGTCGCCCGGGCGCCTGTTGGCTCTGGTCAACAAAGAGATCTGCGAAACCGCCGCGCGCGGCATGTTCGTCACCATGGTCGGCGGGATTTTCGATCCCAGAACCGGCCATGTGACGCTCGCCAATGCGGGGCATGAACCGCCGTTGCTGCTGACCATTGATGGCGAATTTCAGGCGTTCGAGGCCGAGGGTCCGCCCCTTGGCATCCTTGCCGATCCGCCGACCAAGGAAGGCTATCCGGAAACCGTGATCGAACTTGGCGGCGGCAGTCTGTGGGTTTTCACAGACGGGGTGACCGAAGGCTACATCGACGATGCGGGCACGGAACTTGAAGTCGACGGGGTCAAACGGATTTTACTGGAAACACGGACAAGCGGGCTCCGGGAACGTCTGGATGCCGTGGTCGGGGCGATCCGGCCGGGCGAGCAGGGTATGCGCGACGACGTGACGTTGCTGGGCGTGATCGATCCGGGGATGGCCCGGCCGGCTGCCTTGGCCGAAGCGGCCGGGGCCGACGGCACGTCGGAAGCCATCATGTCCATGCGCCTGCCGGCCCGGGCGGACCGGCTGCGGGTGATCCGCCATGCCGTGCGTGCGGCGCTCGATTATCTGTCCTGCGAACATGAAATGACCGAAGAAGTGATCCTGGCGGTCGACGAAGCCTGCCAGAACGTGGTGCGCCATGCCTACGGCGGGCGCGACGACGGCGAGATCGCGGTCGAACTTCGGCGCGACGGCGAGGATTTCGTCGTTGAAGTGCAGGATTTTGCGGCTCCGGTGGTGCTCGATACCATAAAAGGCCGGGATTTGGACGATATCCGTCCCGGCGGCCTGGGGGTTCATTTGATCCGCGAAGTCATGGATGACGTTCAATTCGTGACGCCTCCCGCCGGGGTGGGTAATCTGTTACAACTACGTAAGCGGCTTCAGAAGAAATCTGATGCTTCTTGAGGGGACTGGAAATGAAACACGAAACAAGAGACGAGGGCGGATCGGTCGTGGTCGCCTTCGAGGGCGACGTTGATCTACAGACATCACCGGCGGCGCGCGAGGCCTTGCTTGCCGCGGTGAGCCAAGGCAAGCCGGTGGTCGTTGATCTGTCGAGCGTCGGATATATCGATTCATCCGGCGTGGCGTCGTTGGTCGAGGCCCTGCAAGGGGCCAAGAAAGGCGGGCAGAATCTGGCCCTGGCCGCGGTCAGCGAAGGGGCGCTTCGGGTTCTCAAGCTTGCCCGCCTGGATACCGTATTCACCATCCACGACAGCGTCAACGACGCCCTTTAAGGGGCTTTTCCAACCAGGCTGCCGGAGGCTCCCGCGTGATCCCAACGGATACCAGACACCCGATTAAAGCCACGACCGAGAAAATCGGCCGCGCGGCCGTCGCGGGTGTCGAGGAAATCGGCCTGGGCGCCATGATGGTTCTGGAAAGCTTTTACTGGCTGATCTTCGGGCGCCGGGAAAAACAGACCGTGCGCCTGGGCGCGATCGCCGAGCAATGCATGGCGATCGGCATCCAAGCCGTGCCGATCATCGCGCTTCTGGCGGCCACCATCGGCATGATGCTGGCCATTCAGGGTATCCATACGCTGCGCATCTTCGGTGCCGAAAGCCGCGTGACGGTGGGCATCTCCTTTTCCGTGGTGCGCGAATTCGCGCCCCTGATTACCGGCATCGTCATTGCCGGGCGGTCCGGCTCGGCTCTGGCCGCGCGCATCGGGACGATGAAGATCAATCAGGAAGTGGACGCCCTTTACGTCATGGGGATCAATCCGGTGCGCTTTCTGGTCGTCCCCGCCATGGTCGCGATGCTGATCATGGTTCCGGCGCTGACGCTGTTTTCCGATTTCGTCGGCCTGTTCTTCGCTGGTGTCTACGTGAACCTGGACCTCGGCATCTCGCTTGCCGCCTATATGGATCAGACCATCGACCTGCTCAGCGTCGACGACCTTATGCATGGGCTCGGCAAAAGCGTGATCTTTTCGATCCTGATCGCCGTGATCGGGGTGGTCAACGGGGCCTCGGTCCAGGGCGGTGCCGAAGGTGTCGGCAAGGCGACGACGCGGGCCGTGGTGCAATCCATTTCCGCGATCATCGTCACGGACATGCTGTTCGCCTTCGTGGTCACACGGTAGGGGGCCGGATATGAACGAAACCGTCCAAACACCCCCCCGCAACGTGATCGAGGTCCGCGATCTGGTCACCCATTACGGCGACCGCATGATCCTGAAGGGCATTTCCATGGATGTGCGGGCCGACGAGATTATGGTCATCATGGGCGGGTCCGGTTCGGGCAAGTCGACCTTGCTGCGCCATCTCATGGCCTTGGAGCATCATACTTCGGGCACCATGCGTATCCTGGGTGAAGACATCGACGAGCTTTCGGGCGTGGAACTGGTGGAACTGCGCCAGAAGCTGGGCGTGGCGTTCCAGGGCGGGGCGTTGTTTTCGTCCATGACCGTGGGCGAAAACGTCATGCTGCCGCTGTTCGAGCATACGGAACTGGATCGCAAGACCATGGAAATCATGGCGCGCATGAAGCTGGAGGTCGTCGAACTGGGCGGGTTCGAGACCCTGATGCCGTCGGAATTGTCGGGCGGCATGATCAAGCGCGCGGCCTTCGCGCGGGCCATCGTCATGGACCCCAAGATTCTATTCTGTGACGAACCGTCGGCGGGCCTGGACCCGGTCGTGGCCTCGCAGTTGGACGATTTGATTTTGCTGTTACGCGAAGCATTGGGCATGACGGTCGTGGTCGTGACCCATGAATTGGAAAGCGCCTTCAAGATCGCAGACCGCATCACGGTTCTGGATCGCGGCGAGATCCTGTTTATCGGCACGCCGGACGAACTCCGCGCCGATCCGTCACAGCGCATTCAGAACCTTTTGAACCGGGTGGCCGAAGACGACAACATGGACGCGGACGCCTACCTGAACCGACTGACGGGCGAAGAGCCCGCGTACAGGCCCCTGTAAGGGGCATGACGTAAACGCCAAGACGTGAGAACGATGACGTGAGAAGCAACAAGATAAATTACCTGTTGGTCGGAACCTTCGTGCTGGCCATGGCGGCGGGCTTGCTGGTCGCCCTTTCGGTGCTGACCGGGCGGACCGGCGCCACGGATGCCTACCACGCCTATTATTCCAACGTGACGGGTGTGAAGTTCGGCACGCAGGTTGTCTATGAAGGCTATCCCATCGGGCAGGTCGAAACGGTAACGCCGGAGCCCTCCAAGGGCGGCATGCGGTTCCGCGTCGATTTCGAAGTCAACGAGGGCTGGAAAATCCCCAAGGACAGCCGCGTCGCCATCGCGGCACCGGGCCTTTTGGCCGCGGTTACGTTAAGCATTGCGGCGGGCGCCAGCCCCGATGCGCTGACCCCGGGGGCCGAGGTCACATCCGTCGAAGGCGGCGATCTTTTCGCGGTCGTGTCCTCGGTCGCGGAAAAGCTGGGCGGACTGGCCGACGGCAGCATCGCGCCGTTGCTTGCCAACGTGGACAAAGCCGTTATGAGCGTCAACCGGATGCTGGAAAACGACGGCGAGGTCCTGGTCAACGACCTGAAACTGTTGATCAACGATGCGTCGTTGCTGGTGGCCGATGTCAGTACGCGGATTCCCGTCGTGATCGACAACATGGAGCTGATCGCGGCGGACGTTAAGGCGTTCAGCGGCGAGCTTAAATCCGTTGCCACGCCGGAAAACCGCCGGCTGCTTGAAGAAACCGTCGCCAATCTGAACGGTGCCACCAAGGATGCCCGTGCGGCGATGGTCAACGGCGAAAAGCTGATGGCCTCCATGAACGAAATGGTCACGGAAAATGATGGTGACCTAAGACGCTCGATCAGCGATGCGCGCTATGTGGTCGAAAGCGTTGCCCGGCGGATCGACGCCATCAACGAAAACCTGGAAGGCATGTCGCGCAATATGCTGGAATTCTCGCGCCAGATCCGGCAAAGCCCGGGTCTGTTGCTGAACAGCAAGCCGGTCACGGATGAGGTTCAGGTCAAATGAGGATAGGTATGATCAAACGACTTTCCGTTCTTGCGGTTGTCACCGTGCTGGCGGCCTGCGGCGGCAATGCGACCGTGCCTGAAAACCATTTCTACCGTCTGGAGGTCTCGGCGCCCGAAGGTGTGGCCAAGAAGGTGTTGCCGGGGGTGCTTGAAGTCGACCGCCTGCTTGCCGCGGGGGAATTGACACAACGGTCCATCGTTTACCGCAATCACGACAACCCGCACCAGTTGAAGGCCTATCACTATCATTTCTGGAACGAGCCGCCGGGCATTCTGTTGCAGGCCGAACTGGCCGGGTACCTGAAATCCGCCGGGATCGCCGACAAGGTCATGACCCCTGAAATGCGGGCGCGGCCCGATTACGCCATCACCGGCAGGGTCGAAAAATTGGAACGGGTGGTCGGTGGGTCCAACGCCGGGACGATCGAGATCAATCTTGTTTTACGGCGGATTACAGACGGGAAGGTTCTTGTCGCAAAGACCTATACCCGTGATTTCACGCCCAAGGACGACGGATTGACATCCCTGGTCAAGGGGTTCAGCGCGTCCGCCCGCGACATATTCCAGGCCTTCGTGGACGACATTGCCGCGCAAATCTGACGCTCGCCGGCCCGGGCGCGGACGTTCCGGAAAGGGGCGGCCGCGGGGTGGGCGCCGCCCATCCCAGGCACAGGCATTCAAGGAACCGGCATGCGTTACCGTCACGTCGATTGCCGCCCAAGGCGACGGTGTGGCGCAAACCGATGATGGCCGGCGCCTGTTCATTCCCTTCACCGTGCCGGGTGACGAGGCCGATGTGTTGATCGGCCCGGCCCGGGGGGACGGCTTCGAAGCCCGTGTTGTTTCATTGATCGTTAAGGCGCCCCGATCAGAACCTTTCTGCCGTCATTTTCAAACCTGCGGCGGGTGCTCCGTCCAGCATTTGGCCGAGGCCGATTACATCGCCTGGAAACGCGATATTTTGATCACGGCCTTGGCCCGCCGCGGCCTTGACGTCGAGGTTTTGGATATTGCGTCCGTGCCCCGGGACGACCGCCGCCGAGTGACCTTTCAGGCTGAACATGGCAGCGGGGGCGTTGTGGTCGGGTTCGCCGAACGGCGGGGCAGCCGGATTGCGGACATCGATAGCTGTCCGCTGCTGCTGCCTGGCTTGAACGCGCTTATTCCGGCACTGCGGAATTTGGCGGCTGCCATGCTGGCGCCCGGCGAGCGGGCCCGTTTTGCCCTTGCCCAGGTGGTCGGCGCCGATGGCTCGGCCTTGGACCTTGTCATCGAACGCGACCGGGAGCCTGATCTGGCCGCACGCGAGGCCTTGGCCGAGTTTGCCCGGACGGCGGCGGTCGGGCGTATTTCCTGGCGGGACGGGTCGGGTTTGGTGGAGCCCGTTGCGAAACTGGCGCCGATTTCCGCCGCATATGGCAGAGCATCGGTCGATATCCCGCCGGGCGGCTTCATGCAGCCCACGGCGGCGGGCGAAACAATCCTTCGCGATGCGGTGGTGGCCGGTGCCGCCGGTGCGGCGCAGATCGCCGAACTCTATGCCGGGGCAGGAACTTTTACCCTGGCCCTGGCCGGACTGTGCCGGGTCCATGCCGTCGATGGCGATGAAGCCCTGGCGCGCGCACTCAGCACCGGGGCCGGGCGGTCGGGACTGGGCGGGCGGATTCACGTAGAAACCCGCGATCTGGCCGCACGACCGCTGCTGCCGGATGAATTAAAGGACTTCGATACGGTCGTGCTGGACCCGCCCCGGGCGGGTGCCCTGCGTCAGGTCGAACAGATCGTGCAGGCGCCCGGTATCTGCCGGGTGGTGATGGTGTCATGCAATCCGCAGACATTTGCCCGGGATGCGCGGGTGCTGACGGACGGCGGGTTTGTATGCGGCCCGGTCCTGCCCGTCGACCAATTTCCCTATTCCCATCATTTGGAATGCGTGGCGGTTCTGACGCGCGGGATCTGAGACCTACATGCCAAGCGCGCGCATATAGATGGTCAGGACTTCTTCCATCTCGTTGCGGTCGCTGGGGTCCATCTTCCTTAGGCGGATGAGCTGGCGCATGATCTTGACATCGAAGCCGGCCGATTTGGCCTCGGAATAGACTTCCTTGATGTCTTCGGCCAGAGCCGCCTTTTCTTCTTCAAGACGTTCGATCCGTTCAATCAAGGCTTTCAGGCGCTCCGACGCGGCGCCGCCAATTTCACTCATGCTGGGCAATCCTTGGAAAGTGGAGATATCAGATGTGCGGGCACCATAAGTATCTCGTTCTGCTGCGGCAAGTGGTTGAAAAGCGGGGATAAGGCTTCGCCATAATATGGCCTATCAAGTATTCAAATTTGCGCTTACCCATGTATGATTGTGAGGACATTCAAGTTAAGGGGTTAAAATAATTGGCGGTTTATAAATTCGACCGCGTTTCCATAATGGTTTGCGAAGACAATTCCTTCGTTCGCCGCACACTGGAAGACGTTCTTCGGCAGTTCGGCTTCGAGCGCATTACCATGTGCAAGAACGGCCAGGAAGCGATCGAATCCCTCAAGCTCATGAAACAGGGCCGAAGCCCCGGACCCGATCTGATCATCGCCGATCTGGTGATGGCGCCGATTAACGGCCTGTTGCTGTGCCGCTGGTGCCGGTCGGCCAAGGAAACACCGAACCGCATGGTGCCGTTCATCATGCTGTCGGGTGCGGCCGATCAGGATTACGTCAATTCGGCCCGTGATCTGGGGGCGACGGAATTTCTGGCCAAACCGTTTTCCGGTGAATCGGTCTACAAGAAACTGTTGGAAGTCATCGATTTCCCCCGCCAGCACGTGATGAACCAGAATTATTTCGGCCCCGACCGGCGGCGGAGGAAAGAGCCGCCGCCCGACGATGTCGACCGCAGGGAAAAGTCGGAAGAAGACTGCACGGTGGTCTATTCGGCGGAAAAGATGACCACGCCGAAATCGGACAGCGATGTGTTTCTGTTCAAACCCACCAATTACCTTCGGGAAAAGTGCGCCGGCGGCAAGATCAACCCGCTGGAACGCGGCGAAATGCCGACGGCCCTGATCGAGCAGGCGGAACAGAAATTGGAACGGGCGACCCTGGATTTCACCAAATGGGCCCAGGACTATCTGGGACGTTTGTCGGATCTGTGTACCCAGGCGCTGTTGGAGCCGGGGCGTCGGACCCAGCAGTTCGTCGAGATCAATCAGGTCGCGCTTGAACTGCGCGGCCAGGGCGGCACGTTCGGGTATCCGCTGATTTCGACCTTCGGCAAGATGCTGTTTGATTCCACGCGCGAAGGCTGCCGCGAAGACGATGCTCAGGTGGAAATCGTCAAGGCCCATGTGGATGCCATGCGCGCGGTCTTGCGCGAGAAAATATCCGGCGACGGCGGCGAAGTCGGCAAGGCGTTGATCGGCGCATTGCGCGAAGGCATCCAAAAACAGGAAAAGGCGCGCAAGGCCGCGATCGAACAAATGAAGCAACAGGCCGGGGGCGGATGAGCAAGCAGATGTTCCGGGCCGCTCAGGCCTTGCTGTTCATCAGCTGTTGGATCGCTTCCTGAACCGCCAATTCGTTTATCCGCTTGATCGCTTCCCCGCCGCTGACCCACACGCGGCGCCGGAAATGTTTTTCGTCCCAATCGTCCAATGCCCGGGTCACCTTGAGCGAAAAGATCTGGACCCGATGGACCTGGTCGAACTTGGTGTAGAAATATTCCCCCAGGGCCTTGGTGCCCGGCTCCCCCAATAGTCCCGCTTCCTCCAACGCTTCCTTCGCGGCCGATGCCTGCGGCGTCATGTTCGGTTCCACAGTGCCTTTGGGCACGATCCAACGGCCCGTATTGCGGGAAGTGATCAGGGCGATTTCCAGTTCCTTGCCCTTGATGCGAAAGGGAACGACACAGGATTGTTCGACGGGGGGCGGGTTGATCATGGTTCAGGCTTTGGTGATATCGGCTGTTTCGGCGATCAGTCGGTCGACGACGGCAATCAGGGCAGTGTCACGGTCGGCGCCGGCGGCGACGGCATCTTCATAGGTCTTGACCTGACGATGGGCGCTGGTACCGCGCGCCAGAATGGTTTTCAAGTGAGCAATTTGTGCCGTACAGCCCAAGGCTTCGACATCTTCGTCGATCAGGCTGGTGATCTCGTCGACCAATTGGCTGAACGGGACGACCTCGCCCTTGCCGAAATCGACCAGGCCTTCGTCGGTGCCGTATCGTTGCGCGCGCCAGCGGTTTTCCTCGATCAGCATTTGCGAATAGACGCGCCAGCGCTGGTTATTGGTCTTCAGCCGGTACAGCATGCGCAGGATGCAGGCAAACAGGGCGGCGACGGCCAGGGCATCGTCCATCAATGTGCAGACATCGGCGATGCGCATTTCCAGCGTCGGGAACCGCGCGCTTGGCCGCACGTCCCACCAAAGCTTGGTGGCGTCTTCGATCAGGCCCGCCTTGACCAGCACGGCGACGTGGCGTTCGTACTCGCTGAACGATTGGAACTGGTTGGGAATGCCGGTTCTGGGCATTTCGTCGAATACGCTCAGGCGGTAGGATTTCAGCCCTGCGTCCAGCCCGCGCCAGAACGGTGACGAGGTTGAAAAGGCCAGCATATGCGGCAGGAAATAGCTGATCTGATTCAGAAGATCGATGCGCAGTTCATCGTCATCGCCCAGGCCTACATGCACATGCATGCCGCAGATCATCAATCGCCGCACGGGGGCTTGGATGTCGCGCGCGATCTCGTTGTAGCGCTCTTTGTCCGTATGGTGCTGCGATTCCCACAGGGAAAACGGATGGGTCGATGCGGCGATCGGCGCCAGGCCGTATTCGCCCGCGACCTCGGCGATGGTGGACCGAAGTTCCGCCAGTTCCGCGCGCGCCGCGGTTATATCGCTACAGACGTTGGTGTTGACTTCGATCTGGGACGACAGGAATTCGTGCGCGACACGGCCTTTCAGGCGTTTTTGGCAGGCCTCGAACAGGGCTTCGGGGGCTTCTTCGGTAACCGCCCGGGTCTCCTTGTCGACCAGAAGGTATTCCTCCTCGATCCCTAGGGTAAAGGGCGGTTCCTTGAACACCACGGTCAGTGGTGCTCCACCCGGAACAGGGCGTCGTCCCGGACCATCTCGCTCAACACCTCGCTGAGAATTTCGCCCCATCGGCGGACCCCGTCGTCATCGGCGATCTGGTCCTGATTGATTTCGATCACGCAATTGGCTAGGCCGCAGGACGATGCGTGGGTGTCGATGGTATAGGCCACGTCCTTGCCCGAATAGGGCAGGTTGTCGCCGACATCCAGGCCACGGTCATGCAGGGCCTTGATCAAGGGACGGGCAAGGCGTTGGTCGTGATTCCACAACACGCCTACGTCCCAGGGGCGCGGGCTGCCGCCGAACCGCGGCGAAAAACTATGGACGGAAAACAATGCCGGCGGGCGATTGGTCAGCCAGACGTCGGTCATGGTCCGCTGCAAAAGAAGGTGATAGGGCTCGAACAGGGCTTCCAGGCGGGCGGTTACCTGGGCCGGGCTGAGGTTCTGATTGCCGGGGATCAGGGTTTCGTCCGAAACCTCGGGCATGCTGGTGGGATGGGCCGGCGGACGGTTCAAATCGACCACTAGGCGCGAATACCCGGCCAGCACCGCCGTCGCATCCAGGTTTTCGGAAAGAATGCGGGTCACGCCTTCGGCCCCGATGTCATAGGCGATATGGCGGTTGAAATGTTCCGCGTTCAGGCCCAGGTCGCCCAAGGCACGGGGAACCTTGCGGCTGGCATGGTCGCAACTAAGCACCAAGGCGGAACTGCCGCCGGCATTGATGCGCTCGGCGGCGGGGGCTTCGTCGGGGGCCAGCAGGGCATGCCCCTGGCCAACAGGCGATACGTCATCCATGGCTTCAATATAACGTGCCATCCGCAGGGGGGAAGTCCCCGCGTGGGGCGTTGCGGTTGCTGGACAGGGCAAGCACAGAGCGCGATAGTCTTTGCAAAACGTCCGGAGGAGAGCCAGACCGATGTCCCATACCCGTATCCGCCAATACAACACCAAGGAAACCCAGCCCGGTCAGGAACTGGATAACGACCTGTGCCAGGCCGTGGTCGCACGCGGCGCCTATGTCTTCGTGCGCGGGCAGCCGCCGCAGGATCTGGATACCTTCCAATCCGTCTGCCGGGACGATCCGGCGGGGCAGGGTGAATTTGCCATGAAGAACGTTCTTCAGTTGTTGCAGGAAGCTGGCGCCAAGCCGGAACATCTGTGCAAGCTGACGGTTTATATCACCGACGTGCGCTACCGTTCGGCCATCTACAAAGCCATCGGCGCGCAGATCAAAGGTATTTTTCCCTGTCAGACCGGTTTGGTGGTCAGCGCGCTTGCGCGGCCCGAATGGCTGGTCGAAATCGATGCTGAAGCCGTGATCCCGGACAGCATCGCGTGACCGCAGCTGCCTTTCGCACACCCGCGGCCTGGGCCCTTTCGGCCCTGATCATGGGGGCGCTGTTCGCGGGGGCGTCGACCCTGTTCGTGCGCCTGAACGACCTGGGACCGGTTTCGTCCGCGTTCTATCGGGCGTTCTTGGCCTTGCCGGTACTGTGGATCTGGATGCAGCGGGAAGCCCCGCGCCGGGCGCCCCCGGATTCGGGCCCGCCCACCCGTCGGGATTATGCCCTGATGGCCCTGGCCGGGGCGTTCTTCGCGGGGGACCTGTTTTTCTGGCACTTGGCGATTATGAACACGGCCGTCGCCAACGCGACGCTGTTGGCGACCCTGTCGCCGGTCTATGTGACCGCGATCCTGTTTCTGTTGTTCAGGGAACGGGTCCGGCCGCTGTTCCTGGGCGGCACGGCCCTGGCGGTCGCGGGGGCGGCCCTGTTGATAGGGGACAGTTTCGCCTTTCGCCCCGACCGGCTGTTGGGCGATGTCTACGGTCTGATCACCGGATTGTTCCTGGCCGGGTATATGGTCACCGTCGGCCGGTTGCGGCAGGCGGGCCGGACCGGCACGGGCACGCTGATGTTCTGGTCCAGCCTGGTGACGGCGGCCCTGCTTCTGCCCCTGGCGCTGATCATGGAAGACCGCATGCTTGCGGTGACCTTGTTCGGCTGGACCATGCTGGCGGCCCTTGCCATCGTCAGCCATGTCGCGGGGCAGGGATTGGTGGCGCTTGCCATGGCCCATCTGCCCACGGCCTTCGCATCCGTGGGGTTAATCATGGAGGTCGTCGCGGCGGCGGTCCTGGGGTGGCTGTTCCTGAACGAACCGCTTGCCCCGCTGCAATGGCTGGGTGCGGGCGTGGTGCTGATCGGTATCGTGCTGGCGCGCGACGGCAGCCGAACCTGAAGCTTTTCTTGACGTTCCCCCGGTCGGATGTGCGAGAAAGGGGCCCGGGAGAAAACACCATGGGCAATGCCCCCTGCGACAAAACCCTTTTGGAACAGATGATCTGTTCCCCCTGCATCAGTGTCTGCGTGGTCGATGAGCCTTCGGGCTTTTGCAAGGGATGCTGGCGAACCGTCGAGGAAATCGCCCAGTGGCCCCGCCTTATGCGGCATCAAAGGCTGGAAATTCTGGAACGTCTGGCGGAACGCCGCGGCGCTGGTTCACTGACCGATCGCGGCCAGGGGCCCATGCTGGCCGGGGACGACTAGCCCCGGCCGCGGCGGTCACTACCAAGTTCCCGTATTCTCCATGGACGACCACGGTTCCGCCGGGGCCAGGGCCTCGCCGGATTGCAGCAATTCGATCGAAATGCCGTCCGGCGATCGGACAAAGGCCATGCGGCCGTCACGCGGCGGACGGTTGATGGTCACACCGCCGTCCTGCAGGCGTTGGCAGGTTTCGTAGATGTTTTCCACGTTGAAGGCGAGATGACCGAAATTGCGCCCGCCCGTGTATTCTTCGGGATCGTAGTTGTAGGTCAGTTCGATCTGCGAATCCGGGTTGTCATCGGCGGCCACGAAGATCAGCATGTAGCCGTGTTCCGGCCGGTCCGACCGGCGCACTTCCTTAAGGCCGAGAAGATCGCAATAGAAACGCAAGCTGGCATCGACATCTGATATCCGCACCATTGTATGCAGGTATCTCATTATGTTGATTCTCCCTGAAAATCCTGGCGGTGTAGTGTTGGTCTAACAGATTTTTCCGGCCCGATCCAACGGGCCGTGCCACCAAATCATCGAACCCGGAGCCCGCCGTTTTGTCCACCCCCAGCCGCCCCATCCCATCCTTCATCCCCTGGCTGGTTTGGGGCGTGGGGGCCGTGCTGTTCGGCTGGGGCTGGTTCCAGCGCGTGGCGCCGGGCGTCATGGTCGATACCCTGATGCGGGATTTCATGGTCGGCGGCGCATTATTGGGCAATCTGTCGTCGGTTTATTTCTATACCTATGCCATCAGCCAGATTCCCGCCGGGTTGATCGTCGATGCCTATGGCTCACGGCGGATCATGGTCGTCTCGGCGCTGCTGTGCACCGTCGGCGGACTGGTCTTCGCACAGGCCGACGGCATTGTTTCCGCCTATGTGGGGCGCATGCTGATCGGGCTCGGCGCGGGTCCGACCTTCGTTATCGCGTTGAATCTTGCCGCCGGCTGGTGCCCGAAGGACCGCATGGCGCTGCTGAGCGGCCTGATCATGTCGTTCGGCGTGCTTGGTGCGCTGATGGGGCAGGTGCCGCTGGCCTGGGGCGTCGAGGCGGTCGGCTGGCGGGCTTCCATGTATACGGCGACGTTGGTGGCCTTGGCGCTTTGCGCCATGACCTGGGTGGTTCTGAAATTGCCGCGACCGGCGCCGCGCGTGTCTGCGCCTGTGGGGTTGGGGGCCAATTTCAAGGCCGTGCTGAAACGTCGGGATACCTGGATGCTGACCGTTGCCGGTACCTGCACCATGTCAATCATGCTGACCTTCGGCGGGTTGTGGGCCGTGCCCTGGTTGACCCAGGTCCATGGGTTCGAGCGGGCCGATGCGGCCTTGCTGATTTCCGTCAACGCCATCGGCTGGGGCATCGGATCGCCGCTTTTGGGGTGGTTTTCCGATCGCCTGAACCGGCGCAAGCCACCGTTCGTCGCCTCGGTCACGCTGTCCGTGACCGCATTCGCGGCGATGGTCTATTTGCCCGATTTGTCATCCACGGCGATCTATACCCTGTTGTTCCTGCAAGGCTTGGGGTCGGGCGGGATCATGCTGATTTTCACCAGCGCCCATGAAAAGTTCGCGGGCGGTCAGGAAGGGGCCTCCGTCGGGATCGTCAATTCGGGCATCATGGTGGGAGCGGCAACCCTGCAGCCGCTTGTCGGATGGGTGCTTGACCGCAATTGGCACGGTGAAATGGAAGCCGGGGCCAGGGTTTATGACGCCGCGGCCTATGAAATGGGATTCGCTGTGCTGGCTGCGGGCGGCATGATCGCCGTGATCATGGGGTTATTGCTGCCGGAAACGGCGCGCGCGGCCGAACCGGGCCCGGCGGATTAGCGAACAACGGCTATTCGGCGGGGGCGACCTTAGGCGCGCGGCCGCCGACGATGCGGGTTTTGATGTGATGTCCGATGGCACCGCCGGTGATGATCGACGCCAGCGCGATCAGGCTGCCGAGCGACAAGGTGCTCATTCCCGACAGGCCGGCACCGATGGTGCAGCCCAGCGCCAGGATGCCGCCGAACCCCATCATCGCCGCCCCCAGGGCATAGCGGGCAAGATGGCCCGGGGAATCGAAGCCTTCGGCCCTGAACGATTGTGTCGAAACAGCCCAGGCAAAAGCCCCGGCCAAGGTGCCCGCGACGGCGGCGACGCCGAAATCGGCTGCCGCCCCCGTATAGGTCATCAGATATTGCAGGCCGTTACCCAGGGGTGTCGTGAAGGTCAGGCTGGCCGGGCGGACGGGCTCGAACTCGTCAAATCCCATAACGCCCGATACGTACCATCCCGCCGGGATCAGCACGCCGACGATCAGGCCCGCGATGATCCCGCCGAGCACCCCCGGCTGATTGCGCAGGCGAAATGCGGCGATCCCGCCGCAGGCCAGCAAAACACCGGCGATTACAAGGGCGGCCATCGGGGCGCCTTCCGGGCCGGAAATCAGGGATGGAATGGCCTGCGATGCGTTTTCGAAATTCAGGCCGCCGGCACTTTCGATCCAGGTGCGGGGCAGGGCCAGGATGCCCCGGTTGGTGGCATAGGCGGTCAGGCCCAGGACCGTGAGGACGACCCAGGACCGCAGATTACCGCCAGCCGCCAGAACCAGATGCCGACCGCCGCAGCCGCGCGTGATGACCATGCCGAAACCGAATAGCAGGCCGCCGATGATCAGCGACGGCCACATCACATTGGGGGCTAGGTAGATGCTTTGGCCGAGGTCAAGAATGCCCAGATAAATCAAAATCTGCGTGCCCAGGATAGCAAGCGGCAAAGCCAAGGCCCAGGCAGCGGCTTGACGCGCCGGACGGCGGTCGATGACTTCGATCACGGCGGAACGCAGGCAGAACCCGGTGGCCCGGGCCACGCCGCCATAGATGAAACCGACGGCAAGGGCGCCGACAAGTAGGAGAAATCTGGGTTCGAACTGGTCCATAAGCCTGAAATCCTGGGGCTGCCCGGCCGGACATATCCCGGCCGGTCCGAGTATTTAAACAGCGCGGCGGGGGGAATCAATAGATATATTCACAAAAATATATGTGAATTGATTATATTTCACACAATTTGTGTACAATAGGATTTCAGAAGGCTTGCGGGAAAAGCGGGATTTCCCGTCCCGGCGATCATGCTACAACCGCTTGATGACGGTGCCGGGGTCAGTCCCGCCGTTGCACAATCTTTCCCTGGGAATAAGCATCCACCGCCGATGACCGCCTTTGCCTTTACCGCCGCCGTGTTCCTGACCGCTGCCGGGGCGCTTGTCCTGGAAATCGTCGCCGCACGCCTGATCGCCCCCTATGTAGGGATGTCGTTGTACACCTGGACCGCGATCATCGCGGTCGTTCTGGCAGGCCTGTCCGTGGGGCATTGGCTGGGCGGGCGCATGGCCGGGCCGGCCATTGACCGGGCCGAAGGGGTGCGGCGGACGGCCCTTGCCTTGGCGGCGGCGGCCGTTTCGACATTGGCGTCTCTGCCGTTGTTGCGTCTGGTTTCGGGGCCGTTGATTGCAAGCGGCCTGGGTGCGGTCGGCGCGGTCGTGCTGCTGACCTCGTTGTTGTTCTTTCTGCCGTCGTTGTTCGTCGGGATCGTCTCGCCCCTGGTGACCAAGCTTGCCATCGATGACCGGCCGGACGAGGCCGGGCGCGTGCTCGGCCGCATGTTCGCGGCCGGTGCGGCGGGCAGTATCCTGGGCACCTTGGCGGCCGGCTATCTGTTCATTTCCTGGGTCGGCGCCACGGGCACGGTGCTTGCCGTGACCGGGCTGTATGCCCTGTTGGCCGCGGGGTTCGGCATCTGGGCCCGGCGGGGTGTCGTTGCGGTTCTGGGTGTGCTGGTCATGCCGGGCATGGGATTGGCGGCCTGGGGAAGCGTGATCGAGGCCTTTCGCTCGCCCTGCAATGTGGAAAGCGATTATTTCTGCATCCGGTTCGACGATTTCTCGTCCATGAGCGGGCGGCCCAGCCGATTGATGGTGCTCGACCATCTTGTCCATTCCATCAACGACCGAAGCGATCCGACGCTGCTGTACAGCCCTTATGTCCATTTCGTGGATGAGGTCGCGGACCTGCGCCTGGGGGAGCGGCCGGATACCAAGGCCTATTTCATCGGCGGCGGGGGGTACACCCTGCCGCGGGCCTGGACGCGCATTCATCCCGACATGCAGATGACCGTGGTTGAACTGGACCCCGCCGTGACGCGTGCGGCCGTGGATCAGATGTGGCTGGACGCAGGTTTGCCGAACCTACGAATCCTTCATCAGGATGCCCGCAAGGCCCTGCGCGCGATGCATCCGGCAGAACGGTTCGACATCGTGTTCGGTGACGCGTTTCACGACATCGCCGTGCCGGCGCATCTGGTGACCCGGGAATTCCACCGCGAACTGGCGGCGCGCATCGCCACGGGCGGGTTTTATGTGGTCAACGTGGTCGATCTGGGGGCGGACCCCCGCTTTCTGTTTGCCTTGGTCAGAACTCTTCGCTTGGATTTCGCCGCTGTCGAAGTCTGGAAAACCGTCGATGAAATGGATGACGGCGGGCGCGTGACGTTCATCGTTCTGGCCGGCGAGACTCCGACCCGGCTGAGCCGCCTGGAATCCGTGCGGGGCTTGGCGCGCAGCTGGGTGCGGTGGTCCGCCGAGGATTTGGACCGGCGCCTGACGGCGGCAAACCCGCCGGTCCTGAGCGATGATTTCGCCCCGGTCGACCGGCTATTGTCGCGTCTGTTGCATGCCCCTGAAATTTGACGGTCCGGCCTGTGAGGGCCCGATGTAAGTCCGGTGTAAAAAGAGGCCGCGTGATCGTCACGCGGCCCCGAGGCTGGATTTGGGGGGGAGGGAGAGTTTGTTTTCGGTTCGCAGGATTACGGCTTGATGTAGGTGTAGCCCTGTTGCTGCAGATGGGACAGTTCGGCCACGCCGGACGGCACGATGTCTTCCGGGAAGACTTCCAACAGATCTTTCTCGTAATCGATTTTCCGGCCCTTCAAGGTGTTGTTGCAGACGTTGAATTTGACGTTCTGCGCTTTCAGGCTGACGACTTGGCCTTTCAGCTTTTCATTGCCCGATTTGGCGCCTTGCAGCAGGCCCAGACCGTTGCCGTGCAGGACCACCTTGATATCCATGTTCTCGGCGCCGACGGCATTGATATGGTTTTGGATGTTGCGCATGGCGCCGCGGTACTTCTTGCCGCCGTCACCGCCTTCGTAATTGATGTGATAGACGACTTTCTGTTTGCCGTAGCGGTCGCCCGCGTCGGCCTGGGTGGCGCCTGTCAGAACCAGTCCGAAAACGGCAACTGCTGTCAGGATGCTGGTGAACAACTTCATGATATCCTCCGTGGTTTTTATCGTTTGGCACGTGACGCGATTTTCCGCATCGACGATGCAGCATTCCATACCCGAAAAACATATTCAATAAATCTTATGTGTTTTCGGGCGTAATGGGTGAAATTGGCGGGGCCACGGAACGTTTAACCCCAGACGTGGCCCATGATCCAGCGCAGCCACGTGTCGGCTTTTTCCGCATCGGCCTTGCGGGCATCGGCGGAAGCATCCAGGGGGCTGCGCCGCATCGTGGCTTCGTCGACCGTGACTTGGCCGTCTGCAAGATTGAAATCCGTGCTTGCTTCGAACCCGTAATTGGGGGCCGCCAGGGAAAAGCACCCGGCGTGCCAGCGGGGTTCCGGCATGTCCTGCTGCTTCAGGTCGCGGACGATTGCCCGGGCGCAGGTGCCGGCGACGCTGACGGCTGATGCGGCGGCTTTCGGCAAGGGCGGGGCAAAGGCGGCGTCCCCGATAACGTGGACATGCGGCACCAGGGTCGAAGCGAAGGTCGCGGGATCGACCGGGCACCACCCGGTTTCGTCCGCGGCGTCCGCACGCTGGGTAATGCCGCCGGCGCGCTGGCGCGGGATGAAATTGACGACATCGGCCTGCACGTCGTCGAAGTCGGTCGAGACGACCCGGTTATCCGGGTCGACGGCACGGACGATCCCGTCGCTTTCGGCCAGGCGGTACTCGATCATCCCGGGATAAAGCGCGGCCCAGGCTTCTTCGAACAGGTTCTGCAGGGCGAATTTAGATTTGGCGTCGAACACCACGATCTTGGATTTGGGTTTGGCGGTTTTGAAATAATGGGCGACCAGGCTGACCCGTTCGCCGACGGCGGGTGGGCAGCGCAGCGGCCCGACCGGGGCGACAAGCGCGAACACGCCGTCGTCGGGCATGGCTTCCAATTGGCGGCGCAGCAGGACTGTCTGCTCGCCCGCCTGCCAGGCATGGGGGATGCGATCCTGCGTGGCCGCCGATAGGCCTTCGACCTCGCCCCAATGGAAACCGATGCCCGGTGACAGCACTAATTTGTCATAGGGCAGTTGGGTTCCGTCGGTCAGGCGCAGGCGCCGGGCGTCGATGTCAACGGCGTCGGCCTTGCCGGTCACGACATGGATGCCTTCTTGGGCCAGGGTTTTATACCCGACGGTCTGATCCTCGATCCGACCGAATCCGCCGATGATCGTATTGCTGCCGGGACAGCACACGAAGGTCTTGTCCCGGGCGATCAAGGTAACGTCGATTTCCGGTGCCATGCGCTTGACGGCGCGGGCCGTGGCGCTGCCGCCGAACCCGCCGCCGACAACCACCACGCGGCCTCCCGTCGCGCGTGCAATCCTGGGGGCGCCAAGTGCGGGAGATGCGGCGATCAGCCCCAGGACGTGGCGGCGGGACCAGGCTTTGGACATGAACGGGTTCCTCTTTCCGGGGGCAGGCAAGGCATGCGAGGGCGCTTGCACCGGCGCCGGCATCATGGCTCTAATCGCCGCCCATGAAAAGCACCTCACATTCGAACAAGCGGTTTGCCGTATCCCCGGCCGGCCTGACGGCCGTGGTCGTGCTGGCATTTTGGGCTGGTATTTTTATGGGCGCGGGACGGGTCCATGCGGCGCAATTGGTCATGTTTGAAAGTGCGACCTGCGAATGGTGCGAACGCTTCCATGATGAGATCGGGCCGATCTATCCAAAAACGAAAGAAGCCCGCTGCGCGCCGCTCAGACGTGTCGATGTTCACGATCCCCGGCCGGATGACCTCGCGCATATTCAGGGCGTAATCTATACGCCGACCTTCGTGTTGATCGACCATGGTCAGGAAATTGACCGCATAACGGGCTATCCAGGCGAGGATTTCTTTTGGGGCCAGTTGGCCCAAGCGCTTGGCAAGCTGAGCCCGCGTTGTATTCTGCCATAGTGCGGTGATCGGTTATTGCAAGGGGTGACGGCACGTGGATTTCCGGTATTTATATCGGTTCGGTCGCATTCGACCTTGATACATATATTTTTTTATGAATATGATTGCCGCAAGGTAAAGAGGCGAATACGCCCGAAGATTTAAGGAAACAGCCGTGATCGGGGTGGATTTGCACCGCACCCGGAACCGGCGACAACGTTGGGGAACAGGAATGTCCAAGAAAAACTCGACACCATTCGTGGCGGCGTTGGCCGGTTGTGCGGTTTTGGCCCTGGCGGCCGTTTCCGCCGTTCCCGTTTCGGCCGGCACGGTCGAAGTGGCGGCCATGACCGAAATGAAGGAACCGTTGACCGATAAGGCCGGTGACGCGGCGGCGGGAAAGAAAATCTTTTCCAATCGCAAGCAAGGCAACTGTCTGGCCTGCCATGCCTTGTCGAAGATGCCCGAACAGCCGTTCCACGGTCAGATCGCACCGCCCCTGGACGGCGTGGCCGACCGGTATTCGATCGCCGAGATTCGCCTGCAGGTGGTCAATCCCAAGGCGATCAATCCGGATACGATCATGCCTGCCTTCTATAGGAAGGATGGTCTTCATCGGGTTCTCAAGAAATTCGACGGCAAAACGATCCTGTCGGCCCAACAGGTCGAGGATCTGCTCGCCTATCTGGCGACCCTCAAGGAATAGCGCGGGCCGGTTGGACCGCATGAACGACGTACATTTGGAAGGACCGAAAGAAATGACACTCACCTCCGTCTCCCTTTCGCGCCGTCAGGCTCTCAAGGGTGCCTCGGCGTTCGCGTTGACGCTGGTTGCCGCGGGCTTGTTGGCGCCCCAGGCCCATGCTGATGCGAAGATGGTCGAAGAGGCCATCAAGAAACTGGTCAAGGGCACGCCCGAAGAGGGCAAGATCAAGCTCGACCTGCCGCAGATCGCCGAGAACGGCAACACCGTTCCCGTCGGCTTCGAGGTCGACAGCCCCATGTCCAAGGATGATTACGTGAAATCCGTGCATGTGTTTGCCGAAGGCAATCCGTCGCCGGATGTCGCGAGCTTCCAATTCACGCCGGCCTGCGGCAAGGCAGCCTGTTCGACGCGCATGCGCATGCGCGGCACGCAGAACGTGGTTGTCGTGGCTGAAATGAGCACCGGCAAGGTCTACATGGCCAAGCAACAGGTCAAGGTCACCATCGGCGGCTGCGGCGGCTGACGGGTAAAGGGAGATTAAGAGAAATGGCAAACGTTAAACCCCGCGTTCGGGTCCCGAAAAAGGCGAAGAAGGGTGAGATCGTCGAGATCAAGACCCTGATCGAGCACAAGATGGAAACCGGTATCCGCAAGGATAAGAAGGGCAACATCATTCCGCGCAAGATCGTCAACCGCTTCGAAAGCCGCTTTAACGGCAATCTGGTGTTCTCGTCGGATTGGCATCCGGCCGTGTCCGCCAACCCGTATCTTTCGTTCCACATGCTGGCCGATGAAAGCGGCGAGTTTGAATTCAAATGGATCGAGGACGGCGGTGCCGAATTCACCAAGAAAGCGAAGATGACGGTCTCCTGACCAACAACAATAAAAACAGGAGCACGGATAAGGGGAATCAATCCAATGGCATTCACACCAAGCAAGTTCATCTTCACAGCCCTGGCCTTGGCCGTCGGTTTCGCCGGCACGGCAAGCGCCGCCGACAAGAACTGGGGCAAGTATCAGGTTGAAGACCGGCGTTCCGGTTTCACCTATGCGACCAAGGAAACCCAGGCCATTCAGGAAGACAACTTCCAGAACCCGGGCATGATCTGGGTCGATCAGGGCGAGGAGCTTTGGAACAAGGTCGACGGCAAGGCAGGCAAGTCCTGTGCAAGCTGTCACAACGATCCGTCGTCCATGAAGGGCGTCGCGACGGTTTATCCGAAGTACAATGAAAAGGCCAAAAACCTGGACAACATCGAAACGCGCATCAACCGATGCCGTGAAGAGAACATGCAGGCCGAGCCGTGGAAGTATGAATCCAGCCAGCTTCTGGCCATGACCGTGTTCGTGCGCCATCAGTCCCTGGGCATGCCCATGAACGTCAAGGTCGATGGCGCGGCGGCACCGCATTTCGAGAAGGGCAAGGCGTTCTATTATCAGCGCCGCGGCCAGCTCGACATGGCCTGCAAGCATTGCCACGAAGACAATCCCGGCGGCCAGCTTCGCGCCAATACGCTGAGCGAAGGCCAGACCAACGGATTCCCGACGTACCGCCTGAAATGGCAGAAGGTCGGCTCCACCCATCGCCGCTTCCGGGGCTGCAACAAACAGGTGCGCTCGACGCCGTATAAATATGCGTCGGACGAATACCTGGATCTGGAACTCTATGTCGCATGGCGCGGCCGGGGATTGCCGGTGGAAACGCCTGCCGTGCGTAACTGATCACACGCCCATATTTCACCCGGAGGAACGGGTTCCGCCGATCCTCCGGGTATTTTTTTCTTTAATCCATATTCCTGTTCCCCATCTGATCCCCATAGAGCGGAGATGAACGTGTTAAGTCGGCGTGAATTCTTTCATCTGGCGGCCGCAGCCGCAGCCTTGCCCGCAACGGCGCTGAACTTCCGGTCAGCCATGGCCAAGCAGAAGGTCATGCAGAAAGACCTGTTGCAGTTCGACGCCAAGGGCCAGGTCACCTTGCTGCATTTCACCGATATGCATGCGCAACTGGTGCCGATCTATTTCCGCGAGCCGACAGTCAACCTTGGGGTCGGCGATTTTCGAGGGCTGCCCCCGCATATCACGGGCAAGGACTTCCTGGCCAAGTACGGCATCGGGCCGGACACGCCCCAGGCCTACGCCCTGACCGATCAGGATTTTACCTCGCTGGCCAAATCCTACGGCAAGGTCGGCGGTGTCGACCGATTGGCGACATTGATCAAGTCGATCCGCGCCGACCGGCCCGACAACACCCTGGTGCTCGACGGCGGGGATACTTGGCAGGGATCGTATACATCGCTTAAAACCGGCGGTGCCGACATGGTCAAGGTTCAGAATGCCCTGGGCCTGGATGCCATGACGGCTCATTGGGAATTCACCTACGGCGTCGACCGGGTGGGCGAACTTAAGGACATGCTCGAATTTCCGTTCCTGGCGTCCAACGTGCGCGATACGGAATGGGACGAGGCCGTATTCGAAGCGGTCAGCTATTTCGACCGGGGCGGGGTCAAGATCGCGGTCATCGGCCAGGCCTTTCCCTATACGCCGATCGCCAA
>JAVJOU010000014.1:0-87825 GCA_040216635.1 Rhodospirillales bacterium
CAGACGGTCGAAATGGCCCATAAGGCGGGATATACCTCGGTGATCTCGCACCGTTCGGGCGAAACGGAAGACACCACCATCGCCGACATTTCCGTCGCCACGAATGCGGGGCAGATCAAGACCGGCTCGCTGTCGCGCTCCGACCGGCTGGCCAAATACAACCAGCTGCTGCGCATCGCCGAAGACCTGGGGCCGACGGCGCATTACGGCGGATCGTCCTTGTTCGGGTAGGGGCGTTAAGGTTTAGTCGTTAATTAAGTAATTGATGAATAATGACCTTTTTCGAGTCCTAACCGAAAATTAACCATCAATCTCTAGATTCGTACATGCCGATTCGCGGAACCGGCACGGGGAATACTGGGGAATACGAACGATGGCGACACGCATTGCCTCCTTGAAGAAGAAACTGGCCAAGGCCTTGGGTCCGTCCCTGGGTATTTTGGCTTGCGCTTATTTTGCGTATCACACGGTTCACGGCGACCGCGGCATCACATCCATGATGGTGTTGCAGGACAAGGTCGCCGAAGCCCAGATCCTTGCCGACGAACTTCATGACCGGCGCGACGATTGGGAGCACCGGGTCGAGCTGCTGAGCTCGCAGGCCCTGGACCTCGACATGCTCGAGGAACGCGCCCGCATCATGCTGAACGTCGGGTTCGAACGGGATTACGTGATTCTTCTGAACAAGCGGGGGAGCTGAACAATGGGCATGCTATCCGAAAATTTGCGTCCACCTTATTACGCCGCCGTCGTTTCGCCCGTGGGCAGCGACATCGACCCGAATGCCCGACTGGCCATGGACGAACTGATTTCCCTGGCGCCGCGGGTCGACGGTTTTCTGGGGTTGGAAACAGGACGCCTGGACGATGGCCGCGGGGCGGCGATCTGTTACTGGAAAACCCCGGCGGCGATCCAGGGGTGGAAAGCACGGGTTCTGACTCAGCTTATTCAGGAACTTAATTTGAAGCACCGACGTCTTGAAGATGCCTGCGCGATCGAGGTGACACGGGTGGTCAAGCGCCTGTTCGGCGGCAAGACACCGCTTGCCGTTACCGTCATGGGCAGCGCCAATGACGGGTCGGAATACATAGCCCAAAAGAGGGTTGCGTGATGAACGCCTTGGCGCCGACCGCTGTCGAAGCGGCTACCGACGCCGCCGTTGTTCTTGATTGGGCGCCGCAAGACCGCGCCGAAGCCCCCACCTATTACGCCGTGCTGTTCACCGACTGTTGGGAGGGCGATCCACCCAGCAGATGGGCCGATGCGCTGCGTATGCTGGCCGTCTTGGCGGAAGAAAACGCAGGTTATCTCGGCTACGACGTTCACGAAATGGACGGCGGCCGGGAATATGCCGTAACCCATTGGTCATCGCCCCAAGATATCCGCCAGTGGAAAAAAGCCTGTGGGCTGGTGATTGGCGATAACGGTCTTTTATCACGGATTTACGGCCAGGAAGGTTGCTTCTGGCCCTGGATGGATACCGTTAAATCGGACTGATCCGGTCGTGGAATGATTATATTTTAACTGAATTCATATTAATAATATAACAGCACTTCTGACCTATATTGTTTTTCGGTCAGAATATCGGATATGATCCTCATATATGCGGCGGTCAACCGCTGCTCCTGGGAGGGATCCGATTTGGCGACAAGCTTTGGCGCCCCCTGGGTATGGACATAGTTAGCCAGGGGAGGTCCGATGGCCAGGTCACCCAAGTCGGCGGCGAAACCGAAAACGCCCGCCAAAACGTCATCCGCAAAATCCAACAAGCTGGGCGCCACGCCCGACGAACTGAAACAGTACTATCGTGAGATGCTGGTCATCCGCCGGTTCGAGGAAAAGGCGGGACAGCTATACGGCATGGGACTGATCGGCGGCTTCTGCCACCTGTACATCGGGCAGGAAGCGGTCGTGGTCGGCATGCAGGCGGCGTCCGAGCCCCAGGATACGGTGATCACCAGCTACCGCGACCATGGCCACATGCTGGCCTGCGGCATGGATCCCAAGGGCGTGATGGCAGAACTGACCGGCCGGCGCGGCGGATATTCCAAAGGCAAGGGCGGGTCCATGCATATGTTCTCGCGCGAAAAGAATTTCTTCGGCGGCCACGGCATCGTCGGCGCGCAGGTGCCGCTCGGCACCGGATTGGCCTTCGCCCATAAGTACAAGGGCGACGGCGGCGTCTGCATGGCTTACTTCGGCGACGGCGCCATCAACCAGGGCCAAGTTTACGAAAGCTTCAACATGGCGGCGATCTGGAACCTGCCGGTGATCTACGTGATCGAAAACAACAAGTACGGCATGGGCACTTCGATCGAACGGACTTCCAAGACCCCCGATCTTCATACCCGCGGCCTGGCCCACGGGATCGAAGGCGTGCCGGTCGACGGCATGGACGTGATCGCGGTCAAGGAAGCGGCCGCCAAGGCGATGAAACACTGCCGCGAGGGCAAGGGGCCGATGATCCTGGAAATGAAGACCTATCGTTACCGCGGCCATTCCATGTCCGATCCGGCCAAATACCGGACCAAGGAAGAGGTTCAGAAAGTGCGGCGCGAGATGGACCCCATCGACACGCTCGCCCACAAGCTGTTGGAAGCCAAGATCGTGACCGAAGACGACCTCAAGGCGATCGACAAGGAGGTGAAGGCCATGGCTAACGAAGCCGCGGAATTCGCCCAGCAGAGCCCGGAACCGGATGTGGCCGAATTGTGGACCGACATCCTGGTCGAAGCCTGAACAAACGTCTGCAGGAAGGGAACAACTGAACATGGCTACGCAAGTACTTCTGCCGGCGCTTTCTCCGACCATGACCGAGGGCAAGATCGCCAAATGGCTGAAACAGGAAGGGGATACCGTCGTGAGCGGCGATGTCCTTTTGGAAATCGAGACGGATAAGGTGACCATGGAGGTCGAAGCCGTCGAAGAAGGTATTCTGGGTAAAATCCTGGTGGGTGAGGGAACGGACGGCGTCGCCGTCAACACTCCCATCGCCGTGATCGTCGAGGAAGGCGAGGATGTGCCGGAAGGCACCGGTGCTGCTCCCGCGGCGGCCACACCTGCCGCCCCCGAATCCAAGGCCGAGACACCGGCACCCGCCGAAGCGGCCCCGACCACGGCGGCGGCCCCCCAGGCTGCTCCCATCGCGGCCGAACCCGATTACACCGGTGCCATGAAGACCATGACCGTGCGCGAGGCCTTGAACTCCGCCCTGGCCGAGGAAATGCGCCGCGACGACACCGTGTTCCTGATGGGCGAGGAAGTCGCCCAGTATCAGGGGGCGTACAAGATTTCCCAGGGATTGTTGGACGAATTCGGCGAGAAGCGGGTGATCGACACCCCGATCACCGAACAGGGCTTCGCCGGTCTTGCCACGGGTGCGGCCTTCATGGAACTGAAGCCCGTGGTCGAGTTCATGACCTTCAACTTCGCCATGCAGGCCATCGATCAGATCATCAACTCCGCCGCCAAGACGCTCTACATGTCGGGCGGCCAGATGGGATGTCCCATCGTGTTCCGCGGGCCCAACGGGGCGGCGGCGCGCGTCGCCGCACAGCATTCACAATGCTATGCGTCCTGGTATGCCCATTGCCCGGGGCTCAAGGTCGTCTCCCCCTGGTCGGCGGCGGATGCCAAGGGATTGCTGAAATCGGCCATTCGCGACCCGAACCCGGTGATCTTCCTGGAAAACGAAATCCTCTACGGCCAAAGCTTCGAAGTGCCCGACGACGAAGATTGGACCCTGCCCATCGGCAAGGCCAAGATCGAAAAGGCCGGTAAGGACGTGACCTTGGTGGGCTATTCCATCGCCGTCGGCATTTGCATGGAAGCGGCCGCGAAATTGGCCGAAGAAGGCATCGACGCCGAGGTCATCAACCTGCGCTCGATCCGGCCCATCGACGTGGAAACCCTTGTTTCCTCGGTCCAGAAAACCAACCGCATCGTCTCGGTCGGCGAAGGATGGCCGACCTGCGGGGTCGGTTCGGAAATCACCCAGTTGATGTGCGAACATGCGTTCGACTATTTGGACGCACCGCCCGTGCGCGTAGCGGGGGCCGACGTTCCCATGCCTTACGCGGCGAACCTGGAAGCCCTGGCCCTGCCCAAGGCCCATAACGTGGTCGAGGCGGCGAAGTCCGTCCTCTACGTCTGAGCGCGGGGAGGAACATCATGCCGATCAAAATCCTAATGCCGGCCCTGAGCCCGACCATGACCGAGGGCAATCTGGCCAAATGGCACAAGAAGGAAGGCGACGCCGTTGAAAGCGGCGACGTCCTCGCGGAAATCGAAACCGATAAGGCGACCATGGAGGTCGAAGCCGTGGAAGAGGGTACACTCGGCAAGATCGTGGTGCCGGAAGGCACGGCCGACGTCGCCGTGAACGCTGTCATCGCGTTGCTGCTGGAAGAGGGCGAAGATGCTTCGGCCCTCGACGGCGCCGACACGTCATCCGGCGGAGCGGCTCCGGCGGCGGCTGAGGAACCGAAACAAGAGGCTAAGCCTGCTCCTGCGGCTCCCACTGCTGCGTCTGCTCCGGCTGAGGCTCCCGCACCGGCGGCGTCGGGCGGACGCGTGTTCGCCAGCCCGCTGGCCCGGCGTATTGCAAGCCAAGAAGGCTTGGATGTTGCCGCCATTTCGGGTTCCGGCCCGCGTGGCCGCGTGGTCAAACGCGATGTGGAAGCCGCCCTGGCGTCCGGTACCGGCAAGGCCGCACCGAAAGCAGCAGCAGCCGGCGCACCGCCGGCGGCGGCCCCCACGGTCGATGATCCGGTCTTCGCCAACATGCCGGAATTCGAGGCCGTGCCGAATTCAAGCATGCGCAAGGTCATTGCCTCGCGCCTGACGGCTTCGGCACGCGACATTCCGCATTTCAACGTGACCGCCGATATCGAAATCGACAACCTGATGAAGGCCCGCAAGGACCTGAACGGGCGCGACGGGGCGGATTACAAAATCTCCGTCAATGACTTCGTCATCAAGGCCGTGGCCGTGGCGCTGAAACGCTGCCCGGACGTCAACGTGTCCTATACGGACGATGCGATCCTCAAGTTCAAGCGCGCCGACGTTTCCATCGCCGTCGCCATCGAGGGCGGATTGATCACACCGATCATCAAGGATGCGGGGGCCATGGGCCTGGCCGAGATTTCCTCAACGGCCAAGGAACTGGCCGGTAAGGCGCGGGACGGCAAGCTGCAACCCGAGGAATTCCAGGGCGGGACCTTCACCATTTCCAACCTGGGCATGTTTGGGGTCAAATCCTTCAATTCGATCATCAATCCTCCCCAGGGCGGTATCCTGTCCGTGGGCGCTGGTGAACAGCGCCCGGTGGTCAAGAACGGCGCTCTTTCCGTCGCCACGGTGATGTCCCTGACGCTCGCGGTCGATCACCGCTGCATCGATGGTGCGACGGCGGCCGGATTCATGAAGGAACTGAAGGCGATCCTCGAAGATCCCATCAGTCTCCTGCTGTAGGCGAGGGGAGAACGGATCAATGGCCGATACTTCCTTTGACGTCGTCATCATCGGTGCCGGGCCCGGCGGCTACGTCACCGCCATTCGCGCGGCGCAGTTGGGTATGAAGACCGCTATCATCGAGAAAAAGCACCTGGGCGGGATTTGCCTGAATTGGGGCTGCATTCCGACCAAGGCACTGCTGCGCTCGGCGGAAATCTATCATTACATGCAGCATGCGGATGCCTACGGCCTGTCGGCCAAGGATGTGTCCTTCGATATCGAAAAGGTCATCGGCCGCTCGCGCGGGGTGTCCAAGCAGTTGAACGGCGGCGTCGGGCATCTGCTGAAGAAAAACAAAGTCACTGTGATCGACGGGACCGGCAAGCTGAAAGGCGGCGGCAAGGTCGCGGTCACGGGAACGGACGGCAAGGCGCTCCCCGATCTTTCGGCCAATCACATCATCGTCGCCACCGGGGCACGCCCCCGGGCCCTGCCGGGGCTGGAGCCCGACGGCAAGCTGGTCTGGACCTATTTCGAGGCCTTGAAGCCAGACATATTCCCGAAAAAGCTGTTGGTCATCGGATCGGGTGCCATCGGCATCGAATTCGCCAGTTTCTACCAGACCCTGGGGGCGGACGTGACGGTGGTCGAGGTCATGTCACAGATCATGCCGGTCGAAGATGCCGAAATTTCCGGTATCGCCAGAAAACAGATGGAAAAGAATGGATTGAAAATCCTGACCGAGGCCAAGGTCACTAAGCTTGCCAAAGGGGCCAATGACGTGACCTGCACGGTTGAAGACAAGGCCGGCAAGATTCAGGAAATCAAGGTCGATCGGGTGATTTCCGCCGTCGGCGTGCAGGGCAACATCGAGGACATCGGTTTGGAAAATACCAAGGTCAAGACCGACCGGGGCTGCATCGTGATCGACGGCTACGGCCGCACGGCGGAGGCGGGCGTCTATGCCATCGGCGACGTCGCCGGCCCGCCCATGCTGGCCCATAAGGCCGAGCATGAAGGCGTCATCTGTATCGAAAAAATCGCCGGACGGCCCAACGTTCATCCCATGGAAAAGACGCAAATTCCCGGCTGCACCTATTGCCAGCCGCAGGTCGCCAGTGTCGGCCTGACGGAAGCCAAGGCCAAGGAAGAGGGCTACAAGGTCAAGGTCGGGCGGTTCCCCTTCATCGGCAACGGCAAGGCTATCGCGCTCGGCGAGCCCGAAGGGCTGATCAAGACCGTGTTCGATGAAAAGACCGGCCAGCTTCTGGGCGCACATATGGTCGGCGCCGAGGTCACGGAGCTGATCCAAGGCTTCGTCATCGCCATGGGGCTTGAAACCACCGAGGAAGAATTGATGCATACGGTGTTCCCGCATCCGACCCTGTCGGAAATGATGCATGAATCGGTGCTTGACGCTTACGGGCGTGTGATCCACTTCTAAAACAAATCCCGAGCGGATGATGTCGCCCACAACGATGATTTGTTTGAATAGAGAGTTATGAGCGAAAACGTTCACCGACTGCGCCATCCGGAAAAGGCCAAGAACCCGGAAAACCCCCACCAGAAAAAACCTGCGTGGATAAGGGTCAAGGCGCCCACGTCGCCGGCTTATGCGGAAACCCGCAAGCTGATGCGCGAACGCAACCTGCATACGGTTTGCGAGGAAGCGGCCTGTCCGAACATCGGCGAATGCTGGGCCGCCAAGCATGCGACAGTCATGATCCTGGGCGATATCTGCACGCGGGCCTGTGCGTTCTGCAATGTGGCGACCGGCAAACCAAACGCCGTCGACCCGCTGGAACCCGACAATTTGGCCATCGCCGCCGGTGAGATGGGCATGAAGCATCTGGTCATCACCTCCGTCGACCGAGACGACCTGGCCGACGGCGGAGCGGGGCAGTTCGTGAAATGCATCGAACGCCTGCGCGAGACCACGCCGGAAACGACGATCGAAATTCTGACCCCCGATTTCCGTGATAAGCCGGGCGCGCTGGCAGCCGTGGTCAAGGCCCGGCCCGATGTGTTCAATCACAATCTGGAAACGGTGCCGCGTCTGTACCCCACGATCCGCCCGGGGGCGCGCTATTTCCATTCCCTGAAAATTCTGGATCAGGCCAAGGATATCGAGCCGGAAATCTTCACCAAATCCGGCATCATGGTCGGCCTGGGTGAAACTCGGACCGAGGTCCTGCAGGTGATGGACGATCTGCGCTCCGCCCGGGTCGATTTCCTGACCATCGGCCAGTATCTGGCGCCGACCACGCGCCATGCCCCGGTTGACCGGTTCGTCACTCCGGATGAATTCGAGGAATACAAACGCCTGGCCCAGGCCAAAGGATTCCTTCTGGTTTCTTCGTCGCCCCTGACCCGGTCGTCCCACCATGCCGGCGAGGACTTCGCCAAATTGCAGGCCGCCCGCCAGGCGGGCCGGGCCTAAGAGCCACCCCATGCCGACCCATGCTGAAATTCGGCGGCTGCCGTATCGGGCGGACCAGATGTTCGATCTGGTCGCCGATGTCGGGCGCTATCCGGAATTCCTGCCCTGGTGTCAGGCGACGCGTATCCGCGAACGCTCCGATACCCTGCTGGTCGCCGACATGGTGATCGGATTCAAGATCTTCCGCGAGCGTTTTACCTCCCGCGTCGGCCTGGATTGGGAGGCCAAGCGGATCGACGTCGCCTACTCAGACGGCCCCTTCAAGTATTTGAAAAATCATTGGATTTTCATGCCGACCGAGGACAGCAAGGAATGCGACATCGATTTCTACGTCGATTTCGAATTCCGCTCCAAACTGCTGCAGTCGGCGATTTCAGTCGTCTTCAACGAAGCCGTGACCAAAATGGTCAACGCCTTTGAAACCCGGGCCGATGATTTGTTCGGCGGGCCTTCATCGGACGGTGTGGGCAAGGCTGCCGTTTAGGCCCTGAACCAACAGGAAAACCTACCGTTCCTTGAGCGGCCCCGACCGGATCCAGGTCTGCCAGCCGCCATGCACGACTTCGCCACAATTGGGTTTGGGGGCGAACCGCCGGTCACTTACAAACCGCACGCTGATCTTTTCGACCGCGTCCCACCCCAACGCGGTGTGAAACCGGGCGTGCATAAACCCGTTTACGGCGTCGCCTTCTACAATCACAAGGTTGGGCGTTGACCAGAATTTGGGCCCCAGATCCCGAAGAACGGCCGCCCGCAGGCGGGGGACCAAATTACACACGGTCTTACGGCCACGTTTATGGGTAAGCGTCATTTCCACCGAAACAAAGATCTGGTCCCCTTGTTCGACCCCCTTCAGGGCGTATCCTTTGGGATCGACCGGAACGGGCGCCATCACGATGGTTCTTTGTGACAGCGGGCCCGGGGGCTCCGGTGCCCGTGACGGATTGCCGGGTGAAAGCGGTCCTGAATTGGTCAGCAGTCCAGCGATCACAACCGCACCGGCGGACGTGCCGGTGGCGGATAAGGCAATCAGAAGGCTTTTTCCAAAATGCACGGTCGACTCCGAACATGGGCGGGGTCGACAACCAGAAATTCGGGGTGCTGGTTGAATTTGATGGCTGAAACGGGCGGGCCTTGAGGATCCGGCACAGGCTGCGTTTCAGCCAAATTTTACTAAATTTTTAAAGGGCTTAGAACGCCCTTATGATGTCGAAATAATACCTCGAATTCGGATTTCAAGGCAAATTTCACGGATCATTCGGGCCATTTTACGGCAAAGGGATCAGAGTTATTCAGCAAGCTGCAACAGCAGTTCCAGGGCGCGCCTGACCGTGGCAATGCGGACCGACCTGCGGTCTCCTTCGAACACATGTCGTTCGTGCCGAATGTCCCGGCCATGCCGTGCTGCCCCGAAATGGACCAGGCCGACGGGTTTTTCCGCGCTGCCGCCGGTCGGCCCGGCAACACCTGTCACGGCGACGGTACAATCGACGGGCGCGCGGGTCAGAGCCCCCCAGGCCATGGCCCGGGCGGTTTGTTCCGACACGGCGCCGTGGGTACGGATGATCAGGGGCGGCACCTGCAGTAAGTCCATCTTGGCCGTATTGGAATAGGTTACGAACCCGCGCTCGACCACGGCGGACGAACCTGAAATCTCGGTCAGCGCCCCGTCGATCAGGCCGCCCGTACAGCTTTCCGCCGTGGCCAGGGTCAGGCCTTGGTCCGCATAGGTTTCGATTACCTGACGGGCGAGAGCTTCGATATCGGTATCATCAGTATAGGGCACGGATCAGGTTCCTCCGGTCATGACGAGATCGAGGCCGTACACCACGGCCGCCGCATAAATACCGGCGATCAGATCATCCAGCATCACGCCGGTTGCTCCGGGCACCTTGCGATCGGCCCAGCCGACCGGCCAGGGTTTCCAGATATCGAACAGGCGGAAGGCCAGAAAACCGGCCACGAACAGATAGGGGTTCAATCCAGCTGGCAGCAGCGCCAGCCACTGACCCGCGACCTCGTCGATGACCACGAAAGAAGGATCCTTGATACCCGATTTCCGCAGGACGATGCCCGTTGCCGCAATACCGATAAGGCCGGCCGCGACCACGGCAACAGCCAGCCACATCCAATCGCCGTAAGTCAGGATCATCCAGGCAAAAGGCAAAGCGCCCAACGATCCCACGGTTCCCGGTGCCTTCGGGGACAGACCGCATCCGAACCAGGTTGCAACGATCATTTCTGGCGTGGCGGCGGCGGGCCGGTTTGGATGCATGGAGGGAACTCGTTCGGACAGGGGCACGATGACATTTATTCCTGATGACGGGGATAGGGATGTTCAAGGTATTTACCTGCCGACGCCAGGAAAAACCCTAATCTCGCGGCAGAGAATAACACAGCCGAGACGGTATAAAATGGACACTTGAACGCCTTAGACCTTCCCTATACCTTCGACCATGGCGGTACAGAACTGGGATCAATGAAGGCCAGGAAAACGCCCAAAAACAATGACGAGTGTGTATCCGGCTCGACGGTGAAAACCAAGTGTCGGGACAGGCGCCGAGTACGGACGAAAAACGACCACCGTAAGAGGGAAGGATCGCGGGGGAATGAACAGACGGGGACCCTTCAACAATAGCAAGGCGGACCGCCTGCGCGCGTTTATCGATCGGGTGTTCCCCGAGCGCCAACTCGTCATGCGGACCGAGGGGCGGGTGTCTTACTTCCGGCTGTCCCAGCCGGCTCAGGTATTCATGTCCGGCGTGGTTGCAGCGGCCCTGTCGTGGAGCACCTTCACCTCCGTCAGCTTCCTGATGCATGATCAGGTTTTACAGGCCAAGGACGACGAAATCGTCGGCGCCCGGCTTGCATACCGGTCCCTGTTGAACGAAGTCGCTGAATATCAGCGCAAGTTCGCCTCGATCACCAAGGACCTCGAAGAAAATCATTCCCTGATGCTGGGTCTGGTCGAGAAGAACGCTTCTTTGCAGCGCAACCTCAGTTCCGTTTCCCGCCGGCTTGAGATCACATCGGCGGAACGCCAACAGGTCATCAATGCGCGCGAACGCCTGAAGGATCAATTGTCCGCGCTTGAGAACGAAATGACTTCGCTGTCCGGCCGCAACTTCGCGCTCAAGGACAACCTGAACGCGGTTGAAAGCGATCTGCATTTGATCATGACCGAGCGCAACAAGGCGCAAACGGATTCCTCGCGCATGCGCAATCGGGTCGAGGAACTGACATCGCGCCTCAAGGAACTGCAGGAAACCGAAGGCGAAGTCGTGCAGCGCATGAACGAGCGCGCGGGCGATCAGATTGCCAGCCTTGAGAAAGTTATCGAGCTTACCGGTTTGGAGCCCGACAGCCTGCTTGGCGTATCCGACAACGGTAATTCCGGGGTCGGCGGCCCCTTCATTCCGGTCGAGCAGGACGGCCTGCCGGCCAGCGACCTGAAGATCGAATTGGCCAATTTGGACCGCAATCTCAACCGGCTTGAATCCTTGCAGGAATCCATCGCACGCGTGCCGCTGTCACCGCCGATGAATTCCTATTACATCACGTCGAGCTTTGGGAAACGCAAAGACCCCATGACCAACCGCTGGTCAGCCCATTACGGCGTCGATCTGGGCGGGCCCATGAAATCGTCGATCTATTCGACGGCTGCGGGCAAGGTTACCTATGCCGGATGGAAAGGCCGTTACGGCCGCCTGATCGAAATCGATCATGGCTTCGGTTTGAAAACGCGTTTTGCCCACCTCAGCAAAATCCTCGTTAAGGTTGGCCAAGAAGTGAAGTTTCATGACAAGATAGGGCTCCTGGGAAGTACGGGCCGCAGCACTGGACCGCACCTCCATTACGAGGTTGTATTCAACAATAAGTCGTTGAATCCGCTCAAATTTATCAGGGCAGGTAAATATGTTTTCAAAAACAAGTAAGGGTACGAGCAGCCAAAGCGGTCAGCAGCCTGCGGTGAAATCGGCTGGCCCGTCTATCATTTCCGCCGATCTTCGGATCATCGGAGATCTCAGCTCGCAAGGTGAAATCCAGATCGACGGCACCATCGACGGCGACATTCGCACCAAAAGCCTGCTGGTCGGCGAGACCGCCAATATCAAGGGCGAAATCGTGGCCGACCGTGTGCAGGTTCACGGCACGATCAACGGCCAGATCAAGGCTCGGTCCGTGACTTTGGCGCGCTCGGCACGGGTCATCGGCGATATCCTTCACGAAGATTTGGCGATTGAAAACGGCGCTTTCCTGGAAGGCCACTGCAAGCGTCTGGTCGAAAAGAAGGACGTCGACGCCGTCAAGGCGGCGATCGCATCCACACCCCCCGCGAAGGAAACAGCCGCCGCTGCCGAATAACGCCGCAGCGTTACCGCTTTGAGTGCAATTCAAGATCAAAAGGGCAGGGGCCGTTTAAGGGCCTCCGCATAAACGTCTGCGTCCGCGTTCCCGCCCGAACAGACCACCAGAACGTTCCTGTCCGCGCAATCGACTTTTCCCGTGATCGCCGCCGCCAGGGCCACGGCTCCACCGGGTTCCACCACCAGTTTCAGGTATTTATACGCCACGGCCATGGCCATCATGGCTTCCTCGTCCGTCACGCATAGACCGCCGGTCAGGCGTTCCGCGTTGACCTGGAAGGTCAGTTCTCCCGGCTCCGGCGCCAACAGCGCATCGCAGATCGAACGCGCGGCCGGGTCGTTGGCAACGCGTTCGCCCGCCGTTAGCGACCGGGCCGTATCATCAAATCCCGCCGGTTCGGCCGCATAGATATCCGTGTCGGGCGACAAGGCCCGCACCGACGTCGAACATCCGGCGATCAGGCCGCCGCCGCCGCAGGGGCTGATGAACAGGTCCGGTGTCCAATCGTCCTCCCGGCAGGTTTCGATGGCTTCGGCTGCCAGCGTTCCCTGACCCGCCATGATCAAGGGGGCGTCGTAGGGCTTGATCAGGGAGGCCCCGCGTTCTTCGCGCAGTTTGGCGCCCAGTTCTTCCCGGCTTTCGGTATAGCGGTCGAAATGGATGACTTCCGCCCCCCAGGCCTTGGTCAATTCCACCTTGGTTTGGGGCGCGTCCGCGGGCATCAGGATCGCGGCGGGAAGTCCCTGCATGGCCGCCGCCGCCGCCACGCCCTGGGCGTGGTTGCCGGACGAAAACGCCACGACCCCGCCGGCGCGGGCGTCTTCTGGGATGTTGGAAATGGCGTTATAAGCTCCGCGGAACTTGAACGATCCGGTGATCTGCAGCGGCTCGGCCTTGACGCGCAACCGGAACCCCAAGGCTGCGTTCAAAAGCGGGCTTTCCAGCACCGGCGTAACGACGGCGACGCCTTTCAAGACCTCCCGGGCACGTTCGATATCGGCGAAAGTAAGAATTTCAGACGCAGGCGAAGACGGCATCGTTGGCTTCCTTGGATGGTATGTGACGCAGTGTGGGAATGGGCCCGGAATAGGAACTGTTACGGACTCTCACATTGAGACTGTCAGCGCTCAGAATATCCGAGATCACACAGCGAACAAGGGCCAAGCCGCCGCGCGTGACGCATGACCAAACTTGCGCGGCTAAACGCCGATCAGATCGGGCAGGGCACTCAGACTATCGATCTGGGTGACCAGATCACCGGGCAGGCGCTCCTGTGGTTGGCTGAACCGGTTGACCCAAACAACCTTGAATCCGAAGGTCGCGGCGGCAGCTGCATCCCAGCCGTTGGAGGACATGAAACAGATACGCCCGGCTTCAACGCCCAGTTTGTCGACCGCCATCTGATAAACGCTGCGGTGCGGCTTGAAGATGCCCAGTTCCTCAACCGACATGACATCATCGAGTACCCCACCGATCCCGGCATTATCGACAGCCGAATTCAGCATGTCGGGAGAGCCGTTGGACAGGATCGCCGTTTTCAAGCCTGCAGCCTTGAGTGTCGACAACACGCCCGGCACTTCCGCGTAGGCATCGAGCTTGAAGTAAAGGCCCAACAGCTTTTCACGCAGCGCCGCATCACCATCCAGGCCCAAGGCCTCCAAGGCGAAATCCAGGCCGTCTTGGGTGACCTGCCAAAACGGCACGTAGGTGTCCATGATCGCACGGTGCCAGGAATAAGCGATTTGCTTGTCCCGCCACAGGGCGGCAAGCGGCGCCATCTTGTCACCCAGGTCGTCCTTGCAATGGGCGGCGGCGGCGGCCACGTCGAACAGCGTTCCATAGGCGTCGAATACGCAGGCCCCGATGTCTGCAAGCTGGTCGTTCGCCATGTCTAAATCCTCCCGTGGTTCACATCACCCATATCCCCCGATAGGGCACAATCGTTATGGGCGGCAGGGGTAAAGGGGTCAAGGCCCGGCGATGGACTTTCAGGGTCACTATTGAGTGATCTGCGCAGGAAGTTTATTCACCGGTTCAGCGCATCAGATCGGCATGCGGCGCGAAGGCGATTTCCGTCCCCGACAGGCGCGAGCGGTAAACATGCAGATTTTCCATCACCCGCTGAACGTAATTGCGGGTTTCATCGAAGGGGATCATTTCGACCCAATCGATGACATCCGCTTCTTTCTGGCGCGGGTCGCCGAACTCTTTCAGCCAGCGCCGGACCCGGTGGGGACCCGCGTTATACCCGGCGATGGACAGCACGTATGAGCCGTCAAATTCAGTCAACAGACCGGCAAGATAGCTTTGCCCGAGCGTCAGATTGTAGCGCGTGTCGGTGGTCAGGCGTGCCCGCGAATACTTCAAGCCCTGCTGACGGGCCACGACCTTGGCGGTCGCCGGCATCAATTGCATCAGTCCTTGGGCGCTGGCGCGGCTGACCGCGTTAATGCGGAAGGCGCTTTCTTGGCGGATCATGCCGTGGACCAGGGCGGCTTCCAGATGGGGCAGTTTCCATTTGGCCGGCAGGCGGGGCAGGGAGATCGCAGGATATCCATGCGTCGGCATCATGTCGCCGTCGCGCAGGGATTGCTTGGCCACCCGCACGGCAAGATCACGGCGCTCGGCCCCGGCGGCAAGGTCGGCGACAAGCATGCGCCAGCCGGGGTTATCCTCTGCCCGGTCGAGCAGCGCATCCAACACGGTGCGCAGATAATCATCGGCCCCGGCAGCGGCAAGAATGCGGAACGCACGGGTCAGTTCGTGACGTTGGAATTGCAACACCAGTTCCGCGTCGGGTTCCGGGTCCGGCGGCAGGCGCAGGACGGCTTGCGGATCGACCCGGGCCAGGGACAGTTGGCCGTAATAGGTCGTCGTGTGGCGTGCGGACCGGGCGAACCATTCGACGGCGCGTTTCGGCTGTTTCATATCCTCATAGCTGCGGGCAATCCAATAGGCGCCGCGCGACAGGGAAATCGGATAGTTGACCCGGGCGTACATGCGCTGGAAATGCTGTAGGGCGACGTTCGGCTCATTCAGGAAACGCAGGGCGACCCATCCGGCCAGCCATTCGGCTTCGGCATAATCCGCGCCCTCGCTGAGCCCGTGGTTGCGCGCGATGCGGTAGGCGTCGGTAATGAACCCCTTGCGCAACGCCCGGCGGACCAGGGTCGAGCGTTCTTCCCACCACTTTTCGGGATAGGGCTGCGCTCCGGGAAGATGGCGGACAAGATCGATCGCGGTGTCTTTGCCCTTTTTCCGGCGCCAGCGCAGGCGCTCATAAATCAGGCCCGGATCACGCTGCAGGTTTTGCGGCACCCGGGCGACCAGTGCATCCACATTGCCGATCTGCCGACGCAGGGATATGCGCGCCAGGCCCAGTTTCTGATAGGCCTTGGGCACCCGCCACAAATGACGGCGCACGCTCCAATAGCGTCCTTCCCACAACAGGCGGTCAAGGCGGGCAATGTGGTCGGTCGTGCGAATCCGCTTGTTATGGCGGCCCATGAAATGCTTTTCATCGGCTTTCGAAAAGTCGCCGTTGATCCAGGCATCGCGCAACATGGCCGTTGCCTGTGTCTGATCTCCTTTGTCGCCCCGGTTCAACAGGGCGACCGCATAGCGTGCCTTGCCCAAGGCCGTTTTCGGCTGACGACCCGTAAACCAGTTCAGGACCTCGTCATCCGTCGCCGTGGCCGACAGGCGGGCCTCCAACTTGGCTTCGATCCGGCGCGCGCGTGGCCATTGCGGATTGAAATGAAGAAAGGCCGCAAGCTCGTCGAATTCCGCCGGGCCGCGATAGGCGGCCAGCCGGCCCCAATGCAAGACCTTGCGGGCGAAACGATCCTTGACCTTTGTCTCCAACTTCGCGGCCGTGCTCCACTTGCCGTGGTTCATGGCCTGGAATGCTTTTTTAAGGATGGCAAGGTCGCGTGATTTGACCGGCTGCAGGGCGTCGTCGGCCTGCGGCCCGGCAATGGCACTGCCGGCCCCCAGGGTCAGGATCACACAGAAACAAAGCGCCCATATCCACCGAAAGACGTTTGAATGAACGTCCGATGGAACTGGGCCTCCTCGTCCCGGCGGCCCGATCACGCACTTGCTGGCAATCCGCCGCATCATGGTTGGATGATACGATGGCGCAGGTCGGGCAACAAGCGACGCAATTATGGCAATCCTTACCATCGGTCCACGCTTGCCGACGGGGCCGGTGGGGGCTATGGTCCGCAAAATCTTAAGGCCCCCGCAAACCAAGGAGCAGACCATGTTCAAGGGCTCTTTCCCTGCGCTGATTACCCCCTTCAAAGATGGAGAGGTGGACGAATCGGCATTCAAGAGCTTCGTCGAATGGCAGATCGCCGAAGGTACGGACGGGCTTGTCCCTTGCGGTACGACCGGTGAATCGCCGACGCTCAGCCATGAAGAACACATGCGGGTCACCGAATGGTGCATCGAAGCCGCCGACGGGCGCGTTCCGGTCATCGCCGGTGCCGGTTCCAACTCGACCAAGGAAGCGGTCGAGCTGACCAAGCACGCCAAGGCCGCCGGGGCCGATGCTGCGCTGGTCGTCACGCCTTATTACAACAAGCCGACGCAGGATGGCCTGTATCATCATTACAAGACCATCCATGACGAAGGCGGCCTGCCGATCATCATCTACAACATCCCGGGCCGCTCGATCGTCGATATGTCCGTAGCGACCATGGCCAAGTTGGCGGAATTGCCCAACATCGTCGGCGTCAAGGACGCGACCCAGGATCTGGCGCGCCCCATCAACACGCGGCTCGCGATCAAGAAGGATTTCTGCCAAATGTCCGGCGAAGACGGCACGGCGATTCCCTTCATGGCGGCAGGCGGCCACGGCTGCATTTCCGTCACGGCCAACATCGCGCCGCGCATGTGTTCCGACATGCAGCGCGCTTGGCGCGAAGGCGACATGGCCAAGGTCATGGATCTGCAGGACCGCCTGACGCCCGTGCACAACGCCTTGTTCTGCGAAACCAGCCCGGGGCCGGTGAAATACGCGGCATCGCTGCTTGGAAAATGTTCGGCGGAAACGCGTCTGCCGATCTGCGAAATCGCTGAAACCAGCAAGACCAAAGTGCGTGACGCCATGGTCGCGGCTGGTTTGCTGAACTGATCGACCGCACGGGCCGCCCGCACGGACGGTCGTGGAGTTTCAACCCATGGCCCAGAAAAAGAAGAAAGGCCCGCCCGGCAACGTGGTGGCGCAAAACCGCAAGGCGCGGCACAACTTCTTCATCCTTGAGGATGTCGAGGCCGGCATCATGCTGACCGGCACCGAGGTCAAATCCCTACGCCTGGGGCGCGGCTCGCTGGTGGATGCCTATGCGGCGGACGAAGACGGCGAGTTATACCTCTACAACGCCGATATCCCGAAGTACGAGCAGGCGGGGCTCAACAATCACGAGCCCAAACGCAAACGCAAGATGCTGCTGCATCGGCGCGAGATCGCGCGCCTTTCCGGGGCCGTCAATCGCAAGGGCATGGCCCTGGTGCCGCTTGCCGTTTACTTCAATAAACGCGGCCTGGCCAAGGTTCAGCTTGCCCTGGCCGAAGGCAAACACAAGTACGACAAGCGCGAGACCACGAAGGCCCGTGACTGGGGCCGGCAAAAAGCGCGTTTGCTGCGGGACAAGGGATAAGAGCATGCCCGGCGGCAACGGTGACGATCGGTTCAAGGACCTGTTCGCCGGGCGCAGCGGGTCGGTGCTGGGGGATATGAAGGCCCAGGCGGATAAAGACGCCTCGCGCGACACGCCGCCGCCGGACAGCAAGCTCACACAAACCAAGAAACAATGGGCCCGTGATGCTCGTCAGCCCCAGACGCGGCGGCGCGACGGCGGCGGACGCATGCCGCCGGGCCAGCATCTTTCTCAGGATTGGCCTGTGCTTGATCTGGGGCACAGGCCGCTGGTCCCGACGGACCAATGGGAAATGAAGGTTCTGGGGGCTGTCGACCGGCCCCTGACTCTGTCATGGCAGCAGTTCCTGGACTTGCCGCAGATCGACCTGACCACCGATATCCATTGCGTGACGTCCTGGTCGACCTATGACAACCGATGGCGGGGCGTCGCCGTGCGCACCCTGGCGAACGCGGCGGGCCTGAAAGACACGGCGGGATTCGCCGTGCTCCATTCCCACGATGGCTACACCACCAATCTGCCGCTCGACCATTTCCTGGCCGACACCTCACTGATCGTCCATTCGTGGAACGGCGCGCCGTTGACCCGTGACCACGGCGGCCCGGCGCGGGCCGTGGTGCCGTCGCTCTATTTTTGGAAAAGCGCCAAATGGCTGCGCCAGATCACGTTCCTGGAAAAGGACGCCCCGGGCTATTGGGAAACCCGGGGCTATCACAATCTGGGCGATCCCTGGAAGCAGCAGCGTTACGGGTGAACCCAACATTCACCACAGAGACACAGCGGCAGTAAGAGAAATCTGGACCCCCACCTGCGCGGGGGTGACGGGTTGAATCGCTCTTCATCGTCATTCCCGCGAAAGCGGGAATCCACTGACCTTCTCCTCACTGCCTCACTGTCTCTGTGGTTAGCCTTTTCAGCGTTTGGCGAACTGCTTGTCACCGAACATGACCGAACGCTGTTCGTCGGTCAGCGGGCCACGCTCGCCGCGCTCGGCTTCCAACACTTGGCAGCCGCGCTGCACGCCGGGGCGGGCGTTCAGGGTCTCGGACCACCGTTTGACATTGGGAAAATCGTCCAAGCTATGCCCCTGGCGGTCGATCGACCGGGTCCAGGGGAAGGTCGCGATATCGGCGATGGTGTATTCGGGACCCGCTAGGTATTCGCTTTCGCCAAGCTGCTTGTCCATCACGCCGTAAAGACGGCCCGCTTCCTTGGTGTAGCGGTCGATGCCGTATTGGATTTCCTCCGGTGCATAACCCCGGAAATGATGGGCCTGACCGAACATGGGGCCGACGCCGCCCATCTGCCACATCAGCCATTGCAGGGTGTCGTATTTGGCGATGGGATCCGTGGGCAGGAACTGGCCGGTTTTTTCCGCCAGATAGATCAGAATGGCGCCGCTTTCGAACAGGGAATAGGGCTTCCCGCCGGGGCCGTCGTGATCGATGATCGCGGGAATGCGGTTGTTGGGCGAGATTTTCAGGAATTCAGGCTCGAACTGGTCGCCTTTCTGGATGTTGATCCCATGGGCTTTGTATTCCAATCCCGTCTCTTCGAGCATGATATGAACTTTGTGGCCGTTGGGTGTGGGCCAGGAATAGGCATCGATCATTTCGGGTGCAGACCTTTCAATAGATTTTCAGGCCGCGATGGCGCGGCTGTGTGACAAAGAACAGCGATGGGGGCGTCGGATGTATTGCCCGGCCGCTGGATAAATCATAGTTTAGGGCAAATTCCGCCGGCCGCCAGAGAATGCGCCGGAAAAACACTTAATCCGCGGATGAACAATCCGTGAGGAACACATCCAGAGCCGGTCGAGCGTTAAGGAAAAGGAACGAGCCATGTCGAACGCGCTTCTGCATCTTGTCTTCGGCGGCAAGGTCACGGACCCCCAAGGTCAGGATTTCGTCGATCCCGATAATCTGGATATCGTGGGCATCTATCCCAATTATGCCAAGGCCCTGACGGCCTGGCGCGGCGCATCGCAGGCCAATGTGGACGATGCCAACATGAAATATGTGATCGTGCACCTTCACCGGCTGCTTGAGCCCGAGGAAACACACGGCCACTAAGCCGCCGAAACCTGAAATCGTCTGAAATGTGAAAGAGGGGCTTTCCCGCAAGGGAAGGGCGGTCGCCTGTCGTCAACCGGCGGGCTTGTCGGTTTCGGGATCGAGCTGCTTGCCGTCCAGGTCCTGGATGTTGCGTTCACGCTCGGCTTTGTCCGTGTGCCGCTTGGCTTTGTTGCGGCCGTGGCGGACACGATTTTCCTCGGCGGCACGCGTACGCTCCTGGCGCTGCTTCTCCTTACGGTATTGGCGTAAGTTGACAATCTCCGCAGTCATCCCGTCCCTCCGTTCCTATTCGGCGCTCTGTACAAAAGACCGCCTAAAAACGATAACCCGAACAATTGCTTGCCGCCAAGCCCTTGTTACAGGGGGATGAATGAAGCCCTAGGCGACCGCCAACAACTCGGCGATTGCTTCGAATACGTCATGAAACATTTGCGTCGTCAGGCGCCCCGTATTCGTGTTGTAGCGCGAACAATGATAGCTATCGACCAGCCACAGGCCGTTTGACAGGGTATGGCGATTGCCATGGCCGAAAGGGAAATCCTTCTTTCGCTCGCCCAGGGCGGACAGGATATTTCCGTGCGAAACCCCGCCCAGGGCCAGGATCACCCGCAAATTCTTCATGGCCCCGATTTCGTCAATCAGGAACGGGCGGCAGGCCTTGCATTCCGGGCCGGTCGGTTTGTTTTCCGGGGGAACGCAGCGCACGGCGTTGGTGATCCGGCAGCCGCTCATGGTCAAGCCGTCATCGGGTGCGGCACCGTATTCTCCTTGCGTCCAGCCGAACGCCCCCAAGGTCGGGTACAGAAGATCGCCGGCATAATCGCCGGTGAACGGCCGTGACGTGCGGTTGGCCCCGCGCAACCCGGGGGCCAGACCGACGATCAATACCTGGGCGTCCAGGCCGCCGAACGACGGCACGGGCGCGTTATGCCAATCGGGAAACTTAACCCGGTTGTCCGCCCGGAAGGCGGCCAGACGCGGACAGAGCGCGCAGTCGGATGAAGGGTCTTTAAACGCAGACGGCATGGGCCTTAGACGACCTCGACTTCAGCCTCGTCATCATCGTAATCGTCATCGTCGTCGTAATCATCGAAATCGTCATCGGGCAGGGCGCCGGGGGCCTGCCCCTGGCCGCCGCCGGCGCGCTGAATTTCGTCCTGCAGGGTTTTCAGTTCGATGAAGGTATCGGCCTGACGGCGCAATTCATCGGCGACCATGGGCGGCTGCGAGCGCACGGTGGACACCACGCTGACACGCAATCCCTTGCGCTGCACGGCTTCGACCAAGCGGCGGAAATCGCCGTCGCCGGAAAAGATCACGATATGATCCAGCGTATTCGCCATCTCCATCACGTCGATGGCAAGCTCGATATCCATGTTGCCTTTGATCTTGCGGCGCCCCGCGGAATCGGTGAATTCCTTGGTCGGCTTGGTGACCATGGTATAGCCGTTGTAATCCAGCCAATCGACCAGCGGTCGGATCGGCGAATACTCCTGGTCCTCGACTATGGCCGTGTAGTAGAAGGCCCGCACCAGCCGACATTTCTTGGAAAACACGGAAAGCAGCCGCTTGTAGTCGATGTCGAAATTCAAGGCCCGGGCGGCGGCGTACAGGTTTGATCCGTCGATAAAAAGCGCGACGCGTTCTTCCGGATAAAAATCCATTTTGAAAACCCTCTGGTTAAAATTACTTGGTCAAAAACACGGTGCGGATATTCCACGCAAATCCAATATGAAACACTTAAGTCTCAATTATATGATTGGCAATAGATCGTGCGGCACCGGCCGGGGCAGGCGAATATGAGCGCGCCCGTGATCATCGGGGTCGGCGGCAACATTCCGACCGAACAATACGGCCCTCCGCGCGCAACCTGCGGGGCCGCCCTTCATGCCCTGTCCCAGGACCCAGCAGTCACGATTTCAGCCCATGCCGGATGGTATGAAACCGCGCCGGTGCCCATTTCCGACCAGCCGTGGTTCGTGAATGGTGCCGTTTCCGTGGAAACGGATCTGACGCCGGATGCTTTGATGACGCTGCTGTTGGATATTGAAACCCGGTTCGGGCGGCGGCGCAGCGAACGCAACGCCCCCCGGATTCTGGATCTGGACCTGCTGACCTTCGGGCAACGGATTCTCACTGGAAACCTTGAGGTTCCGCACCCCAGGCTTCACCTTCGATCCTTTGCCGTCCTGCCGATCCGTGACCTTGCTCCCGACTGGATTCATCCGGTACTTGGGCGCTCTATCAGCGAGATTGCAGCCGGTCTTCCGGCAGACCAGGAAATCCGCCCCCTGGCGGATGGCGGCGGGTATTTGGGCACGGAATGGCAGGCCCCGGAATAATTCGCTGAAAAGCTTGAAAATCCACGCGCCCGGGCATATAACCCACAGCCTTGCCGACGAACGGCGATATTGATTCCACACATTCCGACACCGGAGGTACCGCATGGCCCGCGTTACGGTCGAAGATTGCGTCATGAAAATCCCCAACCGCTTTGAGCTTGTGATGATCGCGGCTCAGCGGGCTCGCCACATTTCCGCCGGCGCGCCGCTTTCCGTCGACCGCGACAACGACAAGAACCCGGTCGTGGCCCTGCGTGAAATCGCCGATGAAACCATCACCCTGGATGACCTTGAAGAATCCTTGATCAAAGGCCTTCAGAAGTACGTACAGATCGAGGAATCGATCGAAGACCTGGATCCCGCGGTTCCCGAACCGGCGCAGCTTTCCGGCGCAACCGGTGAAGGTGAAGAAGGTGAGGGTGCGACTTTGGATGTGGACGATAACGCGGACCCTGCTACCATGGGCCCTGACGTTGTTTTCCAGGATGCGGAGATTGGACTGGAGGACTGAAGTCCTCGTCCATGCACATTCCAGGGCGGAGCGTCGGCGCCGTTTGACGCCGCTTCCGCCATTCTGAGGGCAGCGTCCCGGTATTAACGGTTGAAGGCGCGCCCAAGTGATCCGCCAGTTCGAGCTCGTTGAACAGGTAAAGGCCTACGATCCCAATGCGGACGAGGATGGGATCAACGGTGCCTATGTGTTCGCCATGAAGGCCCATGGCTCGCAAATGCGGGCCTCTGGCGATCCATACTTTTCCCACCCCATCGAAGTGGCGGGCATCCTCACTTCCTACCGCGTCGACAGCGCGACCATCGAAACGGCGCTGCTGCACGACACCATCGAAGATACCCCGGCGACGCTGGAAGACATCCGCACGCACTTCGGCAACGAGGTCGCCCAGCTGGTTGACGGCGTGACCAAGCTGACACGCATCGAATTTCAGTCCGACCGCGCCAAGCAGGCGGAAAACTTCCGCAAGCTGGTGATGGCCATGTCCGAGGACATTCGCGTCCTGCTGGTCAAGCTGGCGGACCGCCTGCACAACATGCGGACCCTGCATTACATCAAGAAGGACGAAAAGCGCCGGCGCATCGCCATGGAAACCATGGATATCTATGCGCCGCTGGCCGAACGCATCGGTATGCAGGAAATCAAGACCGAGCTGGAAGACCTGGCGTTCTCCGAAATCAATCCCGAAGCCCGCCGGGCCGTGGTCAAGCGCCTGGAAACCCTGCGCGAGCAGGGGGGAGAACTGGTCCCCAAGATCATCGGCGAGTTGACGGAAACCCTGTCCGAAAACGGCATCGAGGCCGAAGTCGGCGGGCGGGAAAAGTCGCCTTATTCGATTTGGCGCAAGATGCAGCAGCATGATGTCGGTTTCGAGCAACTGTCCGATATCATGGCGTTCCGCATCACCGTCAACAGCATCGAAGATTGCTACAAGGCGCTGGGCGTCGCCCATAATGCCTATCGGGTCGTGCCGGGGCGGTTCAAAGATTACATCTCCATGCCCAAACCCAACGGCTATCAATCCCTGCATACCGGCGTTTTCGGCCCCCACCAACAGCGCATCGAGCTGCAGATCCGCACCCGGAAAATGCACGAAGTTGCCGAATTCGGCGTCGCCGCCCATTGGAATTACAAGCAGGGTACGCCGTCACAAGACACCACGCAGTACCGTTGGCTGCGCGAATTGCTCGATATTCTGGAACATGCTTCGGACCCCGAAGAAGTCCTTGAGCATTCCAAAATGGAAATGTTCCAGGATCAGGTGTTCTGTTTCACGCCCCGAGGAGACCTGATCAACCTGCCGCGCGGCGCGACCACGGTCGATTTCGCCTATGCCGTTCATTCCGAAGTCGGTGACCACTGCGTAGGCGCCAAGATCAACGGCAAGATGATGCCTCTGCGCACAGAATTGCGAAACGGGGATCAGGTCGAAATCGTCTCGTCCAAGGCGCAAACGCCGAATCCGACCTGGGAACGCTTTGTCGTGACCGGCAAGGCACGGGCCCGTATCCGCCGCTTTGTCCGCCTGCAGGAACGGGATGAGTATGAAAAGCTCGGCCGCTCGATCCTGCAGCGGACCTTCAAGGAAGCAGACTTCGATCTGACGGAAAAGGGCCTTGCCGGTGTCCTTAAGAAACTGAGCCAGGCTACGGTCGAAGACCTTTACGCCGCCGTCGGAATGGGCAATCTCAGCGGCCGTGAAGTCCTATTGGCCGTCTTCCCCCGTGCCAAACGGCAAAACAAGAAAGCGGGCGACGATACCGTCGTGCCGCTGTCCGAAGCCCGTAAACGCAAACGGGACAAGAACGACAGCGGTGTACCCATTCAGGGGCTCATTCCCGGGATGGCCATGCATTTCGCCGGTTGCTGCCATCCGCTGCCGGGCGACCGCATCGTCGGCATCGTCACCACGGGGCGCGGCGTTACCGTCCACACCATCGATTGCGACACCCTGGAAGGCTATGGGGACGAGCCGGAACGCTGGCTCGACCTGGCCTGGGACGCCAGCGAGGCCAAACACGACATGCATGTCGGCCGCGTGCATGTCACCGTGGCCAACGCGCCGGGCTCACTCGGCGATCTGTCGACCATGATCGCCAAGAACGACGGCAACATTTCCAACTTGAAAATCATCAACCGTTCGCCGGATTTCTTCGACATGCTGATCGATGTCGAAGTCCGCGACGTGAAACACCTGACGGACATCATCGCCGCCTTGCGCGCGTCGCCGGCCGTCAACTCGGTGGAACGCGCGAAGGGCTAGAACCATAGGTACGCAGGAAGTGAGATCATGACCGGATATCTTAGATTAGGCGTCAACATCGACCACGTGGCGACCATCCGCAACGCCCGCGGCGGCGGACACCCGGATCCCGTGCGCGCCGCCCGTGCCGCAGCCCAAGCCGGTGCTGACGGCATCACGGCACATCTGCGCGAAGACCGCCGTCATATTTCCGACGACGACATGGCGCGTCTGGCGGACCAGATCGACCTGCCGTTGAATTTCGAGATGGCGGCAACCGATGAAATGCTGGCCATCGCGCTGAAACACAAACCGCATGCGGCCTGCATCGTCCCGGAAAAGCGTGAAGAGCGCACCACCGAAGGAGGTCTGGATGCCGCCGGCGGGATCGAAACGCTGAAGCCCTTCGTCACCAAACTGGGCGATGCGGGCATGCGCGTGTCGCTGTTTATCGAACCGGACAGGGCGCAGCTTGATGCGGCAAAGGCCCTGGGCGCGCCCGTGGTCGAACTGCATACGGGGGCCTATTGCGATGCCGGGCCGGACGACCAGGAACGCCAGCTTACCCGTATCATTCAGGCGGCACAGCATGCCGAAGCGATCGGCCTGGAATGCCACGCCGGCCACGGCCTGACCTTTGATACGGTCGGACCCGTGGCGGCCATTCCCACCATCGTCGAATTGAACATCGGCCACTTCCTGATCGGAGAAGCGATCTTCGGCGGACTGGAAAGCGCCATCAAGCGCATGCGCGCCCTGATGGACAAAGCCCGGGCGGATGCCCAGGGCGAACGTTCGGCCTGAGCCCCCGGAACGCGCCAGCAACCATGACCTTCCATCCATGATCATCGGAATCGGCACGGACCTGTGCGACATCCGGCGCATCGAGCAAACGCTGGAGCGTTTCGGGGATCGCTTCATCGACCGCCTGTTCGCCCCCGGCGAACAGAAGAAAGCGTTTCGCCGTCAAAACCCCGCATCCAGCTTCGCGCAAAGCTTTGCCGCCAAGGAAGCCTGTTCCAAGGCCCTGGGCACCGGTTTCCGCCAAGGGGTGTTCTGGCGCGACATGGTCGTCGCCAACCTGCCGTCGGGTCAGCCCTATATGCTGATTACGGGCGGGGCCAAGGCCCGGCTGGATGCGCTGACACCGCCCGGGATGACGGCCCAGGTCCATGTCTCGCAGACCGATGAATATCCCATGGCCCATGCCATGGTAATCATTTCCGCGGTGCCAGAGACGGAAGGCGCTTGACCTTTGGGCCCGACCCGCGTTTCATCCGCCCGCCGACCCATCCGGCGACCCACCCTTCACACTAGGACTTTCATGGAAAACGGCATATGAGCGGCGATAAATCCGGCGGGTTTTGGGACACGATCAAAACGGTCACCTACGCGATACTGATCGCGCTGGTCGTGCGCACCTTTGCCTATGAGCCGTTCAACATTCCCTCGGGCTCCATGCTGCCGACGCTGTTGGTCGGTGACTATCTGTTCGTATCCAAGTTCTCATACGGCTATTCCAAGCATTCCCTGCCGTTTTCCCTGCCGGTCATTCCCGGGCGGGTACTTGAAGACACGCCGGAACGCGGCGATGTCGTGGTGTTCAAGCTGCCGACCGACAACAAGACCGACTTCATCAAGCGGATCGTCGGTCTGCCGGGGGATGAGATTCAAGTGAAGGGCGGCATTCTGCACATCAACGGCACCCCGGTTGAGCGCGAACGGGTCGAAGATTTCGTGTCGACTGACGATTTCGGCACCACCCGCCGGGTCGCGCGATTCGTCGAAACCCTGCCGAACGGGGTGAAGCATTTCATCCTGGAAGAAACCGACAACGACCCCATGGACAACACCCGGGTCTACAAGGTTCCCGAGGATACGTTCTTCGCCATGGGCGACAACCGCGACCGGTCCAACGACAGCCGCTATGGCGATGTCGGCTTCATCCCCAAGGTCAATCTGGTCGGCCGGGCCGAATTCCTGTTCTTCTCGACCAAGGGTTCGCTGTGGCAGCCCTGGCAGTGGCCTTCCACGGTGCGCTTCGGGCGCATCTTCCAGGGGATTGAATGAGCGGCGGCGCACATGCCAAGCGGCTTTCGGCCCTGCAGGACCGCCTGGGCCACCGTTTCAGCGAGCCCAAGCTTCTTGAACAGGCCCTATCCCACGCATCGAGCCAGTCCAACCGGTTGAATTCCAACGAACGCCTGGAATTCCTGGGCGACCGCGTGCTGGGCCTTGCCGTCACCGAGATGCTGTACGCAACCTTTCCGAAGGAAACCGAGGGCGAACTCGGCTACCGCTTTACCGCCCTGGTGCGCAAGGAAACCCTGGCCGACGTCGCCCGTGACCTTGATATCGCCCCATGCCTGCGCATGTCGCCCGGGGAACAAAATGCCGGCGGACACGATAATGCCTCGATCCTGGCCGATGCCTGCGAGGCCCTGATCGGAGCCGTGTTCCTGGATGCAGGCTATGCCGTTGCCGCGGCACTGGTTCACCGTTTCTGGAAACCGTTGGCCACGGCCCATACCGGCCCGCTGAAAGACGCCAAGACCCGGCTGCAGGAACGCTGTCAGAAAGCGGGATTGGCGCTTCCGGGCTATGCCGTTACGGGACAGAGCGGCCCCGACCACGCCCCGACCTTCACCATTACCGTCACGGTCGAGGGCAGGGCGCCCGTATCCGGAACGGGCAGCACCAAACAGGAAGCGGAGCAAGCCGCCGCAGAGGCCATGCTGGCCGCATGGGAGAACGCATGAGCGACGAGATCACCACCCGGGCCGGGTTCATCGCCATCTTAGGCGCCCCCAACGTCGGCAAATCGACATTGGTCAACCGTCTGGTCGGCGCCAAGGTCTCCATTGTTTCGCCCAAGGTGCAGACAACGCGCACCCGCGTGCTCGGCATCTTCATCGAAGGCAAATCTCAGGTCATCCTGGTCGACACGCCCGGTATTTTCGAGCCCAAACGCCGCCTTGACCGCGCCATGGTCGCGGCCGCCTGGTCGGGAGCCAAGGACGCCGATGCCATCGCCTTGATGATCGATGCCAAGGCCGGCATCGACGCCCGTTCTCAGGCGATTATCGACAAACTGAAAGCCGATCACCGCACGGCCTATGTGATTCTCAACAAGATCGATCTGGTCGCCAAGGAGGCCTTGTTGGTTTTGGCTGAAAAACTAATAAGTACAGGCATCTTCACGGATTGCTTCATGGTGTCCGCGAGCACGGGCGATGGGGTCAACGATCTGACCAAAGTCTTCGCCGAAGCCGTGCAGGCCGGTCCCTGGCTGTTCCCGGAGGACGAGATTTCCGACATGCCCGCGCGTCTGCTGGCGGCCGAAATTACGCGCGAAAAGCTGTTCCTGGAACTGCATCAGGAACTGCCGTACCGCCTGACGGTCGAGACGGAAAATTGGGAACAGCAGGCCGACGGGGCGGCCCGCGTCAATCAGGTCATTTACGTCGAGCGCGACAGCCAAAAAGGCATCGTCCTGGGCAAGGGCGGGGCCATGATCAAACGCCTGGGAGCGGCGGCCCGGTTGGAGTTGGAAGAACTTCTCGACCATCCGGTGCATCTGTTCATTCACGTCAAGGTTCGCGGCAAATGGCAGGACGACCGGGAACGCTATGCCGAATGGGGCCTGGATTTCGATGCTTAAAGACCGGTTGGAACGCGATCAACTGTCTGCGCTTGTGACACGGACGTAAGGTTTATCGCCATGGAATGGCACGATAAGGGCTACATCCTGGCGACGCGAAAGCATGGTGAAAACGCCCTGATCGTCAGTGCCCTGACCGAAAATCGGGGCCGACAAACGGGCCTTGTCCGCGGCGGGGCCGGTCGACGCAAGCGGGGCGGATTGCAGATCGGCAATCTGGTTACCCTGGATTGGCGCGGCCGCCTTCCCGAACATCTGGGCACGTTGACGACGGAAGTTCTGGATGCCCCGGCGGCGACGCTTCTCGATTGCCCGGACGGTCTGGCGGCCCTGTCGTCGGCCTGTGCCGTGGCCGAAGCCCTGTTGCCCGAAGGCGAGGAACATCCCGCCATCTTTCACGGTCTGGCGGGCCTGATGGGGGTGCTGGACGACCCGGACGTGGGTTCCGCCTACGTCAAATGGGAAGTCGGCGTTTTGGGGGAACTGGGATTCGGGCTGGACCTGACGGCCTGCGCCGCCACGGGTGAGACGGAAAATCTGGTCTATGTCTCGCCCAAGACCGCACGCGCCGTCTCCGCCGAAGCCGGCCGTCCTTATCACGACAAGCTGTTGGCCTTACCCCCGTTTCTGTTGGGCGCCGGCGGGGCGGAAACGCCCGCGGAAGTCACGGATGGGCTGCGCTTGACCGGATATTTCCTGGAAAATCACGCTTTGGACGGCCGGGCCGGACGCTTGGCCGCCCGCGACCGCCTGATCGAACGCTTCCAGGCAAAAAAATAACCGAACTATCCCCATCGACGCATTGACCGGCCACCCCCCAAATGTACTATATCTGGTGCATGAAATGACGGTCCGCGCAACATGAGCGGAACCTCCAAAGTGTTCAAGGAACCCATCCGATGACCGCGATCACGCCCCCCGGCGATTTCGGCGGCGAAATCCGCGATACCCCGCTGTCCCAGGCATTGAGCGAACGCTATCTGGCTTATGCCCTGTCGACCATCGTCTCGCGCTCGCTGCCTGACGTGCGCGACGGCCTGAAACCCGTGCACCGCCGGCTGCTTTACGCCATGCGGCAACTGAAACTGGATCCCGCCACGGGCTACAAGAAATGCGCCCGCGTGGTCGGCGATGTTATGGGTAAGTACCACCCCCACGGCGACCTTGCGATCTATGATGCTTTGGTGCGCCTGGCGCAGGATTTCGCCGTGCGTTATCCCCTGGTCGACGGGCAGGGCAATTTCGGCAATATCGACGGCGATAATCCCGCCGCCATGCGTTACACGGAATCGCGCCTGACCGCGATCGCCGCCGCGTTGCTGGACGGCATCGACGAAGACACGGTCGATTTCCGCCAGACCTATGACGGCGAAGAGGAAGAACCCGTCGTCCTGCCGTCCAATTTCCCCAATCTGCTGGCCAACGGGGCCACGGGGATCGCCGTCGGCATGGCGACCAACATCCCGCCGCACAACGCAGGCGAACTGTGCGATGCGCTGATCCACCTGATCAAGTTTCCGAACGCGACCTTCGACAAACTGGTCGATTTCATTCCCGGGCCCGATTTTCCGACGGGCGGCGTGCTGGTCGAGGACCGCGCCACCGTGGTCGAAGCCTACAGAACGGGCAGGGGAGCCTTTCGGCTGCGCGCCAAATGGGAAATCGAATAGCAGGGCCGCGGGCAGTATGAAATCATTGTCACGGAAATTCCCTATCAAATCCAGAAAGCGAAGCTGATCGAACGCATCGCCGACCTGATCATCAGCAAGAAATTGCCGATCCTGCAGGACATCCGCGACGAATCGACGGAAGACGTGCGCATCGTGCTAGAACCGAAAAGCCGCACCGTCGATGCCGAAACCCTGATGGAGCACCTGTTCCGCGAAACGGATCTGGAAACCCGTTTTAACCTGAACATGAACGTGCTGGACGCCAACAACACGCCGGGCGTGATGTCGATCTGCGACGTGTTGCAGGCGTTCCTGGATCACAGGCACAAAGTCCTGATCCGGCGTAAGAACTTCCGCCTGGGAAAAATCGAACGCCGGATGGAGGTCCTGGGCGGCCTGTTGGTCGCGTTCCTGAACCTGGACGAGGTCATCAAGATCATCCGCGAGGAAGACGACCCCAAGGCCGTGATGATGAAGCGCTTTGACCTGACCGAGGTTCAGGCCAATGCGATCCTCGACATGCGTCTGCGCCAATTACGCAAATTGGAAGAAATCGAAATCCGCCGCGAGAACGAGGACCTCGGCAAGGAAGGCAAGGCCATCCGCAAGCTGTTGAAGGACGAGGGCGAACGTTGGAAGGCGATTGCCGCCGAGATCGCGGAAACCAAAAAGGCCTTCGGCCAGAAAACGGAAATCGGCGCCCGCCGCACGAAAATCGCGGGCCCGCCCACAGCCGTGGTCGTGCCGCTGGACGCCATGGTCGAAAAAGAACCCATCACCGTCGTGCTGTCGGAAAAGGGCTGGATCCGGGCCCTCAAAGGACATGTGGAACCGGGCACCGAGGTCAAATTCAAGGACGGCGACCGGCTCAAGTTCCTGATTCAAGGTCAGACCACGGACAAGTTCCTGGTCTTCGCCACCAACGGCCGCTTTTACACCCTGGCCGGCGACAAGCTGCCGGGCGGGCGCGGCCATGGCGAACCCATCCGCCTGATGGTTGATATCCCCAATGGGCATGATCCTGTTTCCGTGGCGGTGCATGAGCCCGGTAAGAAATACGTCGTCGCTTCGGATGCGGGCCGCGGGTTCATCGTGCCATCGGATGATCTGATGGCGCAGACCAAGAACGGCAAACAGGTGCTGAACCTGGGAACGGGCGAGGAAGCCGCCGCCATCTGCGAGGTCATGGAAGGGGCGGACGCTATCGCGGTGGTCGGTGAAAACCGCAAGCTTCTGATCTTCCCGATCGACGAATTGCCGGAAATGGGCCGCGGCAAGGGCGTGATCCTGCAACGCTACAACAAGGGCGGCCTGGCCGATGTGACCACCATGCGCACATCCGAAGGTCTGACTTGGCGTTCGGGCGGCCAGCGCACGGAAACCGAATTCCAGCAATGGGTCGGCAAGCGTGCCCAGGCCGGTCTGGTCGTGCCCAAGGGCTTTCCCCGGTCGGGAACGTTCAACCGCGACTAGCTTCGGCCGCTTTCGGTATCTGGATCAGTCGCTGCCGGTTTCGGCCTGGAACCGGTCGAAATCCATCCAGCCCCGTGCCGTATGGACCTCCAGCGGGCGGAACCGCGCCTTGTAGGACATCTTGTTGCAGCCTTCGATCCAGAACCCAAGGTAGACGTAGGGCAGACCCAAACGCTGGGCTTCTTCGACCAGCCACAGGATCATATGGGTGCCCATCCCGCGGCGCGGCTGCTCCGGATCGAAGAAGCTATAGACCGCCGACAGGCCGTCGCTTAGGCGGTCGGCCAGCATGGCGCCGGTCAGGTCACCATCCGCATTGCGGAAGGTTGTCAGAAAGGTGTCGATCGGGGTGTCTTCGATCAGTGCCTGATAATCCAGGTAATCCATCTTCGACATATCGCCGCCCGAATGCCGCGACGCCTGATAGCGCTGGAACAGTCGGTATTGTTCCTGATTGGCCGCGGGCTGGGTCACGCGGGTGGTAAGGTCCGCATTGGCGCGCAGGATGCGCTTCATGGAGGATCGCGTCTTGAACCCGTCGACGGCGATGCGGACGGCCTTGCAGGCGTCGCATCCGGGGCATGCCGGAGCATAGACGATGCCGTGGGACCGGCGGAACCCCGCGTAGGACAGCTGATCGTGAAGCTTTTCCGCGTCCCGGCCGAAAAGCTCGGTGACCACGCGCCGTTCCACCCGATCCGGCAAATAGGGACAGGGCAGGGGGGCGGTCGCGAAAAAGAACCGCGCGTCCGATATGGGTTTATGACGCATGACCTGTCCCTGTCTTGCCGATCAGGCCGCCCTCATGCGACCCGCCGGAAGACTACTGTGACTTAATATCGCCCTGGATTTCAAGATTGATCCCGGGCAAGGCCGGCGCCGCCGGTGAACCGCCGCCGATGCCGGGCAACTGCTGCGGAATACCTTCCGGCGCCAAAACCGGCGCGGGCGCAGCTGTTCCGTTGTCTTCGCCCTGTTGCTGGCGCTTGATTTCGTTCAGGCCCGGAAGCGCTTCGTTCTCGCGCTCTTTTCTCGCTTCTTCCTCGGCCTTGGCTTTTTCGGCCTCGCGCCCCGTGCCGCGCAGCAGGATGATGCTGAGCCGTCGGTTCGAAGGGTGTTTGGGATCTTCGGTGATCAAGGGTTCCGTCGCGGCCTTGCCGACGACACGGTTGACCCGCTTGTCCGGCACATTGAACCTGATAAGAGCGCGACGTGCCGAATTGGCACGATCCGCGGACAATTCCCAGTTGCCGTATTCCGGATTGGCAAAGGGGGTGGCGTCCGTATGCCCGGAGATCGAAATATTCTGCGGCATTTCCAGGATCACCTTGGAAACCAGTTCCAGCAATCGTTCCGTATGCAGGAACATCTTGGCGCTGCCCGACGGGAACATAGCCAGGCCGTCACGATCGATCAGCTGAATGCGCAGGCCTTCGGGCGTGTTATCGACCAGCAGGCTGTTCTTCAACTGCCGCATCTGCGGCACACTTTCGAGCGTTTTCTGAAGCTCTTCCTCGGCGTCCTCGAAGGCTTCCTGTTCCTTCTTAGCAGCTTGGGCTTCGATGTCTTCTTCGGTGGGCTTGTCCTTCGATTCGGCTTCGCCTTCAGACAGATCGCCGCCCGTGCCTGCTTTGGGCGGGGGCAGGTCGACCGTCACGCTGTCGCGTGCCGTGGCGTTCTGCGCGATGCCTTCCTCGGTGATCGTCTTGCCCTGCAAAATGTCGCCGGAGCCGCTTGTCGTTTGCGACGTGGATACGGGGGCGAAGTAATTGGAAATGCCTTCAAGCGATTCCTGGGTGACCGAGTTCAACAGCCACAACAGCAGGAAGAACGCCATCATCGCCGTCACGAAATCGGCATAAGCGATCTTCCAGGCCCCGCCGTGATGGCCGTGCCCGCCTTTTTTGATCTTCTTGATGATGATCGGTTGTTTGGCTGCTTCTTCCGCCATCAGGTCCTACCTATGGGGTCCTTTCCGTCTCGACCGATCTTGCGTTGCCCGAAATTGGGGTGGGGCAGTTTCATGCCGCGTTATGACGCCGCGGGCAGGTTGGTGACCATCTCTTCGACCTCGGCGAAGGTCGGACGCACACCGTGGGCGAGTGTCTTACGCGCGAACTCGACGGATACCTGCGGGGCATAGCCCTGCATATGGCCAACCAGCGCGATTTTAATGCAGTTCAAATAGGCCGCATCGGCGCTGTAGGTATTGGTGAGGGATGCCGCAATGGGCGCCATGAACCCGTAGGCGAAGAAAATTCCGCTGAACGTTCCGACCAGGGCCGCGGCGATCAGGTTACCGAGAACTTCCGGCGGCTCGGTGATCGAGCCCATGGTGACGATAACGCCCAGCACGGCCGCGACAATCCCCAAGGCCGGCGTCGCATCCGCCATGGACTGCCAGGCGCCGGAAATGGCGTGCAGTTCCTCGTGGTGTTTTTCCAGTTCCGCATCCATGACCGATTCGATTTCATGCGGGTTCGATGCGCCCAGCGTCAGCAACCGCAGGTAATCGCACAGGAATTCGACCGCGTGATGGTCGCCGTGAAACAAAGGGAAGTTCGCGAACAGGGTGCTTTCGTCCGGCTTTTCCACATGCGCTTCAAGCGCCAGGTCGCCCTTGGTCTTGGCCAGGCGAAACACCGAATACAGGCAGCCCAGGAGTTCCTCGTAATGTTCCCGCCCGTAAGTGGGGCCTTTCATGATCGTCTTGAAGGACCCACCGACTCCCTTGATCACCGGTTTCGGGTTGCCGGTCACAAACGCGCCGATCGCACCGCCAAAGATGATGATGAATTCCAGCGGCTGCCAAAGGACGGCGAAGCTTCCGTGTACGCCATAGGCGCCGAAGACGGAAACGAGAACGACCAGTGAGCCGACGATAAATAGCATTCAGCAGTCTCCAAGAGCACAAGTCAGCGCCATCACCGTTGCTCGATCATCGGCGCGGGCAGGAAAAGCTATCGCCCTATCATCCCAAAATACAAGCATTTCTCGTGCCAAAGCGCTATAAAGTAATAATTAAAATCCGATGGACCGATGCCCAAGTGAACAAGAATTTCCTTGGCAATTGGTAAAGGCTTGCATGCCCATCATCCATCGACGTATTCAAGGCGTCATCCGTACGCAGCAAATCCGCGCCCTTGGGGAATAATCCTGCAGCTTAAATATGGTTGATCCGAACGAATTCAGAATGGCTCTCGGTTGTTTTGCCTCGGGCGTCACGGTCGTTACCGCAGCCGGGGACGAACGGGGGCCGGTGGGCATCACCGTCAGCGCATTTTGCTCGTTGTCACTGGAACCGCCCCTGATTCTGGTTTGTCTGGACAACCGCACCGGTGCCCTTGCGCAATTTACAGAGCCGGGAGCCGGCTTTGCCGTGAATGTCCTGGCGGCCGATCAACAGCAATTGTCCGAAGCCTTCGCCGGTCCCCAAACCTTCGACCTTCATGACTGCCCCCATTCCCATGGGGTAGGCGGGGCACCCCTGTTGGACGGGGTTGCTGCGGCGCTGTCCTGCTGCATCCACGAAGTACATGACGGCGGCGATCATCGTATCGTCGTCGGACGGGTGGAAAATGTCGTCGTGAACCGCGACAAGGCACCCTTGGTGTATTTTCAAAGCTCATACCGTGGGTTAAGTGAGCCAAGATAACACTCGATTTTTGCCCAATTATCCCATCGTCCGCGCGGTGGCGGCGCAGCTTGTCGGCGGCATCGTCAGCGTTGTCGTGATGGTGTTTCTGCGCAGCCAGGAATGGCCGACGCCACCGGCCACGCTGTGCATCATCTGGGGTGTCGTCGCGGCGATTGCGACTCTGCCCATGGGATTGGCACGGTGGTGGCTGCCGGTTCAGGCAGCGGCACCGGTTCTGATGTGGGTTGTTCTAAGCCTGCAGCCGCCGGGCTGGATCTTCCCCGTTGTCTTCGTGATCCTGCTGGCGGTCTATTGGAACGCGGTGGGCGAGGGTGTGCCGCTGTACCTGTCCAATTCCAAGACATGGGCGGCGGTCGAAAAACTGCTGCCGAAGCGCGAAGGAGGCCGCATGGCCGACCTCGGCAGCGGCCTGGGCGGCACCTTATGGCATCTTTCCGCCGCGCGCCGGGATATGACGTTCACAGGGTATGAAACAGCCCCCCTGGTGTATCTGTTCACACGCCTGCGGCAGGTCATCGCACCGCGCGGGAACCTGGGCATCCGATTCCTGTCAATCTGGCGGACGGACTTGGGCGATTTCGATGTGGTCTATTGCTTCCTGTCTCCGGCTCCCATGGAGCGCCTATACGCGAAAGCCAAACGTGAAATGAAGCCGGGCAGCTTGTTCATTTCAAACAGCTTTCATGTGCCGGACGTGGAGCCCGATGAGATCATCGAAGTGGATGACCGCCGCCGCACGAAACTGCTGATTTTCAGGATGTAGGTGGAAGCACGCCGGTTCCGGGAAAATTAGTCCGGACGGTTTGACAGAACCCGTGTCTCGAACCCGGCCTTGCACAAGGCCGCGACGATCTGGCGCACATGTTCCGCGTCCACCGTCTCGATCACCACGTCCAGCTCCGTGTCGCGGATCGGCCCGTCGGTGAACAGGCGCTGGTGATAGACCTCCAGAATATTGCCGCCCAGGCCGCCGATCAGGCCAGAAACCTCGGACAACATGCCCGGCCGGTCGCTCATGCCGATGCGCAGGCTGACCATACGCCCGCCGCGCACCAATCCGCGCAACAGCACGTTGGACAGCAAACGGGAATCGATGTTTCCGCCGGAAATGATGATCCCCACACGCTTGCCGGCGAACCGTTCCTTGTTGGCGATCAGGGCCGCCACACCCGAAGCCCCGGCCCCCTCGGCCACGATCCGCTGCCCTTCGGCAAGGTTCAACACGGCGGCTTCGATTTCGTCTTCGCTTAAGATCAGAATTTCCCGGACGTATTTTTCGATGATCGGCTGTGTGATGTCGCCGGGGGTTTTGACCGCGATGCCTTCGGCGATGGTGATTCCGCCGCCGGTCGGCGTCTCGCCGTTCAGGGCCTTCGCCATGGAGGGATACAGCGCCGTCTGACAGCCGATCATGTCGATATCCGGATTCAGGGCATGGGCCGCGATGGCGCAGCCCGCCATCAGGCCGCCGCCGCCGATCGGCACGATCATGGCGTCCAGATCCGGCACGTCTTCCATCAGTTCCAAAGCCACCGTGCCCTGGCCGGCGATGACATGCGGGTCGTCGAAGGGCGCGATAAAGATCTTGCCCGTCGCCTCGGCATGGGCCAGGGCCGCTTCCCGTGCCGCATTGAAATCGACGCCTTCCAAAACGACCTTGGCACCCAGGTCCTCGGTCCGGCCGACCTTGGTGAACGGCGTGCCTTCGGGCATATAGATGGTCGCCGCGATCTCCAGCCGCCCGGCGTGATAGGCCACGCCCTGGGCATGGTTGCCCGCCGATGCCGCGACCACGCCGCGCGCCCGTTCATCATCGGTCAGGCTGTTCAACTTGATGCCGGCACCGCGAACCTTGAACGATCCCGTGACCTGCAGGTTTTCAAGCTTAAGGAAAACCTCGGCCCCGACCGCCCGTGACAGACGCCGGACCGGCACCGCGGGCGTGCGGATAATCTCGCCTTCCAACAAACCGGCGGCTTGGCGGATGGTGTCGATTGTCGGCAAAGGTGCTTCGTTAACTGTCATCGGGTTTGGTCCGTTTCGGAATTGATCAGGCGCCGTTCTACACGCTTGTTCAGTCTATTGGCAGGATTTTCAGAACCGCGCCCAAATCGGTCTGCGGACCCATCGTCAGATACCCGCCGTCACGCCAGGTCTCAATCAGATCGCGGTAGCGGGAACTGAGCGGATTACCCGACTGGCCGGTCGCGATCATGAAGCGCGATGCATCCGGATCGTCCAAATCGAAAACGGCCCGCAACCCAGCACCGTGGCGATGCTGAAAGGGGGCTTCCTTGCGGCCCAACCACATCGTCCCCCGGTTCAGGGTGTCGTTGCCGCCGTCAGTGGCGATCTCGATCGCCGACCAGCCGGCAAGCACCGGCAGGTGGGAGAACACGGGATGTTCGAACCGGGCAACGTGGACATCGCCCCAAACGGCCGTTCGGCCCAAGTTCCGGTCTATTTCACGAAGCGCCCGGGTGGATTCCTGAACCGCACGAACGACGGCATCGGCACAGGTTTCCACCCGGTCTGACGTGCCGACGTCATCGCACCAGCGACGATTTTCGGTCAGGGCGCGGGAAACGGCACGGACACGCAGACCGTGCCACCGGTCGAACACCGCGTCCCCCAATTCATCAGCGAAGATCGCCTGCTTCAGCTTAAGGGCCCAGGTCATGAAGATCAGCGGTTCGCGTTGATGCCGGTCCATCCGGCCGTTCCAGCGCGCCAGGGCCAGAGCATCCGGTCTTTGCGCGGCTGCGCCGTCCAGTTGCCCAAGGGCCAAGGGGATCAGATCCCGCGCCGTTACCGAGACGATATCCCCTTGCGGGGCGACGGCATCGGGGTTGTCGCCCGCAAGGACCTCCGCCAGGCGCCGGGCACGGAACGGCGGTGGCCAGTCCGCCGCGATGTCGAACGGAAACCCCGGCGGCGTGACCTTGTTGTTGGCGTTCAGAAGCACACCGCCCGGCGGATTGGCATAGCGCGGCATCAGCGAAGGCGGAACATATCCCGCGTGACCGACCGGCCCTTGGACCCGTGCCAGGGGCACACGGCCGTCGCCGCGCCGTCGTTCGGGTATCCGGCCCGTGGTGATCATGCCGATGTCCCCGGACCGGGTCGCATACATGACGTTCTGCACGGGAGCGTGAAACAGGCGCAGCGCCGCCGCGATGTCCTCGGCCGATCTGGCCTGGTTGAGCGCCATCGTGGCTTCCGGCGTGCGGTCGTCGATATCGAGATAGGGCGCCGTCAGCGTTACCGGACGGCCTTCGCCTGCATCGGTTATGACCGGGCCCTCCGGCGTTTCCAGAACCTGAAGCGTTTCCGGATCGGCGCCGCGCACCTGGATGGCCTCGTTGCGCACGCGGAATTCCGCCGTGCCGCCGTCACCGTCCGTCCGGTAGGCGAAGGACTTACCCTCGACGGGTGTCTCGACGATCAGGTCTTCCGTATCGGCCCCCGTGGTCGTGAAGCCCCAGGCGACATGACCGTTATGACCGATCATCATGAACGGCACGCCGGGCACCGTGGCCCCGGCAAGAACACCGTCTGGACCTTCAAGCCGCGCCAGGTACCACAGGATCGGCGCCCGGAATTCCAGGTGGGGATCGTTGGCTAGAACGGGTGCCCCCGTGGCCGTGCGCATGCTCGCAAGCGCCCAGGCGTTGGACGCGGTGCCGGGGGCACCTTGGGTGCGCGGGTCCCAATTCATATCAGGGAAAGCAGCCAATCCCGCCGCTCCGGGCACGGTTGGAAAGGCCGTCGGCGCGTCACCGGGATAGGGCGGCCACAGGAAATCGACCTGTTCCGGCGATAACTTCGTAAGCATGTCCAGGCGCAGCCGTTCCGTCCGCCAGTTATTGGCGAGCCGCACCGCCATCAACTTGCCCCAGACAAGGCTGTCCGCCGGACGCCAGGGCTCCGGCGAATGGCGCAGGGCCAGGAATTCCACCGTGCGCGGCCAGATCGCCTGATCGATCCAGGCATTGACCCCGTCGGCATAAGCCTTGAGGCGCGCCTTCAGCGTGGGCGGTGCCGTCGCGGCCTGGGCCTCGGCAAGTTTGTAAAGCCCCAGTTTGCGTATGTAGCGGTCCGTGCCCAGAGCTCCCGGGCCCAACATCTCCGACAACCGTCCGGCCCCGGCGCGGCGCATCAACTCCATCTGAAAGAACCGGTCCTGGGCATGGGCAAAGCCGAGCGCGAAGAAGGCGTCATTCCAGCTTTCGGCGCGGATCGTCGGCACGCCGTGACCGTCGCGGATCACCGTTGCGGGACGCGCAATCCCTGTTAGAGCTAAGGTTCCCTCGGTCTTCGGCAGGGTCGAAAAAAGCAGAACCGCGGGCACGGCGAGCACCGACACCAGGGCCACCGGCAGGATGAACTTCAGACGTGAACGCCGCATGGCACAGCCGTCTTGGGGGAAAATTTCGACCCGCCGCATTGCGAGGGGTCTGTCTTGGCGTTATACATCGCGCGAAATAGACCTTGCGCCGGAACCCGGTCAATTCGGGGACCGGACGGACCCAACCATCGTCTGCCGCCCACAATAGGGCGCGACCAACAAAAGGAAACAGTACATGTCCGGACCCTTGAGCGGCCTTCGGGTTTTCGATCTGACCCGCATTCTGGCGGGGCCCTCCTGCACGCAGATTCTCGGCGACCTGGGCGCCGACGTGATCAAGGTGGAAATGCCCGGCAAGGGCGATGATACGCGCGGCTTCGCACCGCCCTATCTGAAGGACGGCGAGGGCCAGGACACGGATCAAAGCGCTTATTTCACCTGCGCCAACCGCAACAAGCGGTCCATCACCCTGGACCTGACCAAGCCCGAGGGCGTGGACTTGGCCAAGAAGATGATCGCCAAATCCGATGTGCTGGTCGAAAACTTCAAGACCGGCGGCCTGGCCAAATACGGTTTGGCCTACGATCAGTTGAAGGACGACAACCCGGGCCTGGTCTATTGCTCGGTCACCGGTTTCGGCCATACGGGCCCCTATGCGGCGCGTCCCGGCTATGACGTGCTGATCCAGGGCATGGGCGGCTTCATGAGCGTCACGGGCGATCCCGATGGCGACCCGCAGAAAGCCGGCATTCCCATTTCCGACCTCATCGCCGGCATGTATGCCGCCGTCGGCATCAACGCCGCCCTGCGTCATCGGGAAGTCACCGGCGAAGGCCAGCACATCGATATCGGCATGCTGGACACCACGGCGGCCATTTTGTCGATCCAGGGGGCGAACTATCTGGCAAGCGGCGAAAACCCGCCTCGCCTGGGCAACGGCCACCCAAACATCGTGCCTTATCAGTCTTTCCCCACCGCCGACGGCGATATCATTCTGGCTGTCGGCAATGACGGGCAGTTCCAGCGGTTCTGTCAGGTCGCGGGCTGTGAACATCTGGCGGAAGACCCGAAATTCGCGACCAATGCCGGGCGCGTATCCAACCGGGACGAAATCGTCGGCCTGTTGAAGCCGATCGTCGCCGCCAAGCCGTCGGAATTTTGGTTGACAGAGCTGGAAAAGAACAACGTCAGCTGCGGGCCCATCAACCGCCTGGATCAGGTCTTTTCCGACCCGCAGTTCCTGGCCCGTGGCATGCGTCTCGACATGCCGCATCCGAAGACCGGCACCAAGCCCGTCAGCATGGTCGCAAGCCCGCTTAAGTTCTCGAAATCACAGGTCGACTACCGCATGGCGCCGCCGGTTCTGGGCCAGCACACGGAAGACGTTCTGGGCGAGGTCCTGGGCCTGAGCGAAGATGAAGTCGCCAAGCTGCGCGACGACGGCGTGATCTAAGCATCCAAAGGGCGGAGAGAGATCATGGAGCGTAAGTCCTTCCTTGGTCTCTCCGCCTCGGGTGCGTTTCATCGCATCAATTATTGGCAACAGGGGCCGTCCGACGGTCCCGTGCTGCTGTGCGTCCATGGCTTGACGCGTAACGGCCGGGATTTCGATGCCGTTGCCGACCGGTTTGCCGGCCGCTGGCGCGTCGTCTGCCCGGATATCGTCGGGCGCGGCGACAGCGACCGCCTGGCCAATCCCGATCTGTACGGTTATCCGCAATATCTGTCCGACCTGACGGCCCTGATCGCGCGCCTGAACGTGGACAAGGTTGCCTGGCTGGGCACGTCCATGGGGGCGTTGTTGGGCATGTTCATGGCGGCGGGGCAGGGCACGCCGGTGGAACGCCTGCTGATGAACGACGCCGGCCCCTTGGTCACCAAGGAATCCCTGCAACGCATCGCAGCTTATCTGGGGAATGCCCCCGATTTCTCCGACATGGCCCAGGCCGAAGCCTATATCCGCCAGGTTCACGCACCCTTCGGCCCGCTGACGGATGAGCAATGGGCCCATCTGGCCCGGCACAGCGTTCATGAAAACGGGGAAGGCCGGTTCGTTCTTAAGTATGATCCGGCCATCGCCAAACCGTTCCAAGGGGCGGTCGATCAGGATTTGGTGCTGTGGCCCGTATGGAATGCGGTGACCTGTCCCGTGACCGTGATCCGGGGCGCTGAATCCGATCTGTTGACGGCGGAAACAGCTGTGGAAATGGGCGAGCGGGGCCCCCGGGCAAAGGTTCATGAGGTTGCCGGCGTCGGGCATGCCCCGGCGTTGATGTCGGCGGATCAGCTCGATCTGGTCGAGGCCTGGCTTCAAGATTAGCCATACCTTTGGAACCACGCCGTTTTTTCTAACGGACACATACCTTTGTCTGTATTGAATAACACCCTGACGCCGAATACTATGCAGCGTCCTTAAAGGCCGAACGGCACGGCATCGTGCAAGTTTTCGGCGGAAATCTGGGAGTGCTCGAAATGGCGGAAGTTCAAGCAGCTAATTCCTCCCGCGCATTGCGCGAAGCGGATAACCACAATCTTACGACCCACCCGGGCGAGGATCTGGACGATTTCGTCTCTTTCCGGATCAAGAAACAGCTGTTCGGCATTCCCGTTCTGATGGTTCAGGATATCCTGACTCCTGACCGCATCGCTTCGATCCCACTGGCACCACCGGAAGTCCGGGGCTCCATCAACCTGCGCGGACGTATCGTGACCGTCATCGATGTGCGGGTGCGCCTGGGCCTGCCGGCCAGTACGGTCGCGTCCGATGAAGCCATGGGGGTGACGGTCGAACACGAACACGAGCTGTATACCCTTCTGGTCGACAGCATCGGCGACGTGGTCAGCCTGTCCAACGAGCTGTATGAGCGCAATCCCGCCACGCTCGACCCGCTGTGGCGCGAATTTTCCAATGGTGTCTATCGTTTGGAAGGCGAGTTGATGGTGGTGCTGGATGTGCACCGCCTGCTCAACATCTCGGGCCGCATCTGACGGTCCCGGCAGCGGCCGGAACCCATTATTCGTTGATCAACCTTGCCACGTCCTTGGCCGCATAGGTCAGGATGGCATCCGCGCCCGCGCGCTTGAATGACATCATGGTCTCGACCAGGACCTTGTCGTAATCCAGCCAGCCCGCGTCGCCCGCACCCCGCAACATGGCGTACTCGCCCGACACGTTGTAGGCGAAGGTCGGCATCTGGAACTTTTCCTTCACCATGCGCACCACGTCCAGATAGGGCAGGCCGGGCTTGACCATGACCATGTCGGCCCCTTCCTCGACATCCAGGGCGACCTCCCACATGGCTTCGTCCACATTGGCGGGATTGATCTGATAGGTCGCCTTGTCGCCTTTGAGGGCGCCCTTTGATCCCACGGCATCGCGGAACGGGCCGTAGAACCCGGATGCGAACTTGGCTGCATAGGCCAGCACGGCAACCTGTTGATGCCCCGCACCGTCCAAGGCATCCCGAATGGCGGCGATGCGCCCGTCCATCATGTCCGAGGGTGCTATGATGTCGCATCCGGCTTCGGCCTGGACCAGGGATTGTTTGATCAGAACCTCGACCGTTTCGTCGTTAAGGATGATCCCGTCCCGGACCAAGCCGTCGTGCCCGTCCGAATTGAAAGGATCAAGGGCGACATCGCAGACAACGCCGACATCCGGCACCGCGGCCTTGGCGGCACGCACCGCCCGGCACACCAAGTTGTCCGGATTATAGGCTTCCTTGGCATCCGGGGTTTTCAGGCTGTCGTCCGTATAAGGAAACAGGGCCACGGCAGGAATACCCAGTTCACGCGCATCCTCGACCGCACCGGCCAGAAGATCGACGGACAGGCGCTCGACCCCCGGCATGGACGGCACCGGTTCGCGCTTGTTTTCGCCCTCGACCACGAACACGGGCCAGATCAGGTCGTCCGCCGACAGGCGGTGTTCGGCGACAAGCCGGCGGATCCAGGGCTCGCGCCGGTTGCGGCGCATGCGCTTGCGGGGAAAACTGGCGGCCATCGGTGGTTTCCGTTCGGTATTGTTGGCTGGCGTAGGGGGTGTTGAGCCGACAAAATCCCTTGAGGATGGGGGAAAGTCAACGCTTCTGACGGCACAAAGACAGGGATTGGTCCCTTTACCGGGGACGGGAATTGGTTTACGTTTACGTAAACGGAAACTAAGCCTTCATTGGGATTGGAAACACCGCCGTGCCGGACGACACACTTCCCGCCGCCGGGTCGAAAAAGGCCACGGGCGACGCCAGCAAGGGACCGTCGCAGCCGGTCCGTTTCATCACCGCCGCCAGCCTGTTCGACGGGCATGACGCCTCCATCAACATCATGCGCCGCATCCTGCAGGCGCAGGGGGCAGAGGTCATCCACCTGGGCCATAACCGGTCTGTGGACGAGGTGGTGAGCGCCGCGATCCAGGAAGACGCCCACGGCATCGCCGTATCAAGCTATCAGGGCGGGCATGTCGAATACTTCAAATACATGATCGATTTGTTGCGCGAACGCGGACGCCCCGACATCGCCGTGTTCGGCGGCGGCGGCGGCGTGATCGTGTCCCAGGAAGTGCGCGATTTGGAAGCCTATGGCGTGACCCGGGTCTATTCGCCCGAGGATGGTCGCCGTTTAGGTTTGCAAGGCATGATCACCGACATGGTGCAGACGGCGCGTCGCGATCTGTCGAGTGACCTGCCCCAAAACCTGGACGGACTGAAGGCCGGTAATGCGGCCGATCTTGCCCGTGCCATCACGGCGATCGAGGACGGCCGCCTGCCTAAGGATACGCTCGATGATCTGCGCGCGACGGCCGATGCCCGCGACACGGTGCCCGTGCTGGGCATTACCGGTACGGGCGGGGCGGGCAAATCGTCCCTGACCGACGAAATCGTGCGCCGCTTCCGCTTCGGCTCGGGTGAACCGCGCATAGCCGTGATCGCCATCGACCCGACCCGGCGTAAGACGGGCGGTGCCTTGCTGGGCGACCGCATTCGCATGAACGCCAACAATGCGCCCAATGTGTTCTTCCGCTCTCTCGCGACCCGTGATGCCAAGTCCGAGGTGCCGCCGGCACTCGCCGATATCATCGCCGCTGCCAAGGCGTCCGGCGCCGACATCGTGATCGTCGAAACGCCCGGGATCGGGCAGGGGGATGCGGGGATCGTGCCGTTCTGCGATGTCTCGCTTTATGTCATGACGCCCGAATTCGGCGCCGCCAGCCAGCTTGAGAAAATCGACATGCTGGATTTCGCCGACGTCATCGTCATCAACAAGATGGACCGCAAAGGCGCCATGGATGCGCTGCGCGACGTGCGCAAGCAGGTTCAGCGCAACCGCGAGGACTTCGCCGCCAAACCCGAAGACATGCCCGTGTTCGGCGCCATTGCCTCGCGCTTCAACGACGCGGGCGTCACGGCGGTTTATCAGGAATTGCTGTCCTTGTTCGTGGGCAAGGGCTTCCCCGCCCTGCCGCAGGACCTTCCCCGGGTTGAGGCCCGCGCGTCGGAGCCGGGCCTGGCCATCGTGCCGCCGGAACGGCAACGCTACCTTGCCGAGATATCCCAGGAAGTGCGCGATTACTTGGCCCGCGCCGATGAACAGGCGCGCATCGCCCGGGCCCGCCAGCAGGCCGCCGAAACCGCCCGCATGCTGGCGGAAAACGGCAAAAAAATCAGCGATGTGGAATCACTTGTTGAGGTAAAATCCAAAGCGCTGAGCGCCGAGGCCCATGCCCTTTTGGATGCCTGGCCTGAAATCCAAGATGCCTATGCCGGCGACGAGATGGTTACCACGGTTCGGGACCGGGAAATCCGCAACGACCTGACCCGCACGACCCTGTCCGGCAATCAGATCCGCCGTGTCAGCCTGCCCAAATACGAAGATCACGGCGAACTGCTTAAATGGATGATGCGGGAAAACCTGCCGGGCTCCTTCCCCTATACGGCCGGCGTGTTCCCCTTCAAACGGGCCGAAGAAGACCCGACCCGCATGTTCGCGGGCGAGGGCGATCCCAAACGCACCAACGCCCGGTTCAAGTACTTGTCCAAGGATTCACCGGCCAAGCGCCTGTCGACGGCCTTCGATTCCGTGACCCTTTACGGGTTCGATCCGGACGAACGCCCGGATATCTACGGCAAGGTTGGCAATTCGGGCGTGTCCGTGGCGACGCTGGAAGACATGCAGGAGCTCTATGACGGCTTCGATCTTTGCGCGCCCAATACCTCCGTCTCCATGACCATCAACGGCCCGGCGCCGACCATCCTGGCCATGTTCCTGAACACGGCGATCAATCAGCAGATGGCCAAGTTCGAGGCCGAGAAGGGCCGCGCGCCGGATGAGGCAGAGGCCGCGGAAATCAAGGCTTTCACCCTGGCCAACGTGCGCGGCACGGTGCAGGCGGACATCCTCAAGGAAGATCAGGGACAGAACACCTGCATCTTCTCGACCGAATTCGCGCTGCGCATGATGGCCGATATCCAGGCCTATTTCGTCGCGAATAAGGTCAGGAATTTCTATTCCGTCTCGATCTCCGGCTATCACATCGCGGAAGCCGGGGCGAACCCGATCTCGCAGTTGGCCTTCACCCTCGCCAACGGCTTCACCTTCGTCGAAGCCTACCTTGCGCGCGGCATGAAGATCGACGACTTCGCGCCTAATTTATCGTTCTTTTTCTCGAACGGCATGGACCCGGAATACACGGTCATGGGCCGGGTCGCGCGGCGCATCTGGGCCGTCGCCATGCGCGAACGATACGGTGCGAACGAACGCTCGCAGAAGCTCAAATACCATATCCAGACCTCGGGCCGCTCGCTGCACGCCCAGGAAATGGATTTCAACGACATCCGCACGACGTTGCAGGCGCTGATCGCCGTCTATGACAACTGCAATTCCCTGCATACCAATGCATTCGACGAAGCCTTCACCACGCCGACCGAGGACAGCTTGCGCCGGGCCATTGCCATTCAAATGGTCATCAACAAGGAATGGGGGCTAGCCAGGAACGAGAACCCGAACCAGGGGGCCTTCGTGATCGACGAACTGACCGACCTGGTGGAAGAAGCGGTTCTGCAGGAGTTCGAGCGCATTTCCGAGCGTGGCGGTGTCCTGGGCGCCATGGAAACGGGCTACCAGCGCGGCAAGATCCAGGAAGAATCGCTGCACTACGAAACCCTGAAACACGACGGCAGCCTGCCCATCGTCGGCGTCAATACGTTCCTGAACCCGAACCAGGACACGAACCTTGCCGAGCCGCCGTTGCAGCGCTCGTCCGAAGATGAGAAAAACAATCAGATCAACCGCTTGCGGGCGTTCCAATCCTCCCATCAGGACGCTTCGGATAAAGCCCTTGCCGACCTCAAGGCGACGGCCGCAAATGACGGCAACCTGTTCGCCGCCTTGATGGAAGCCGTGAAATCGTGTTCTCTGGGCCAGATCACGGATGCGCTATTCGACGCGGGCGGGCAGTACCGCCGGAACATGTAACCGGAACGGCCTGATCACCCGTTTTGCCGGTATTCGGGGACAAGGCCCATCATGGCCACGCAAGACGATATCTATCTGCCCGAAGTCCTGTTCGAGCTCCGCCCTCGGGGGCGCTACATTCGTGCCACGGCGATCGATCCGCGCACCGGGGTCGAAGTGATCTCGATCTGCGATGCCAAATATTCCCAGTCCATGATCAAACGCCTCGCCAAGCGTAAGCTGATCTACGTGCTGCGCAAACGACGCGCACAGATTTTAGGGCAGGGAAAGCCCGGCAGAACGGACGTATTGGCTTAACAAAGCACACCAACCGGGCCGTGCGGCACAATCAATCCTCGCTGATGGCGGCAAAACGATCAGCAAGAAAATCCAAGAGGGCACGGACGGCGGGCAGCATCCCCCGTCGGCTGGGAAAGACGGCGTGGATAATCTCCCGGCGCGGCGCCCAGTCCGGAAGAACATTGACCAGTGCGCCTTCCTCCATCTGATCTTTGACCATCAGAAGGGGGAGTTGAACAATGCCGACACCGGCCAAGGCGGCGGTTCTTAAGGCAATCATATCGGTCGTCACGAAGCGCGGCGTGTGATGCACGTTGGCCATGGCGCCCCCCGGTCCGTAAAGCGTCCAGCTATACGATTGCTGGCGCACACCAATGCCCAGGCTCGGCCACTCGTTCAGGTCTGCGGGAGATTGTGGTGCCCTTTGATCACGGAAAAGTTCAGGGTTGGCGACGAGACATTGGCTGCGGTCAGAAAACACCCGCATGACGAGATCGCTGTCTTCTAGCGGCGGCGGGCGTACGCGGATCGCAACATCTATCCCTTCGTTCAGAAGATCGATGCGGCGGTTGGTGCTTTCCAGATACACGGTGATTTCCGGATAAAGAGCCATGAAGTCGGCCAACATGCCGCCGATGTGGGCGTGCAGGATGGCGACGGGACAAGACATGTGGATCACGCCGCGCGGTTCCACCCGCAAGGCATCTACTGCTTCCTGGGCGGCCTCGGCTTCAACCAGCATCGCCTTACAATGTTCAAGATAAATACGCCCAACTTCGGTAACGGCGAAGGTGCGTGTCGAGCGATTAATCAAACGGACGCCGAGCCGATTTTCCAACTCGGAAACCCGTCGGCTCAATTTCGATTTAGGGACCCCCAAGGCCTTGCCGGCAGCGGTGAAGCCTCCGTGCTCCACAGCCACAACAAAATAGTAAAGGTCGTTCAGGTTCTGCATGAAATCAATTTATTGTTCTATATATGAAACACAGTAAGCATATTTTGCCCTCTATTCGAATGATAGTCCTAAAAATATCATCTCTCCAACGATCTGAAAATTGAGATTCGCAGGAGAGATCATCATGAAAAACATTCTCGGCATCTATAGCGCTCCCCGCCCGCACTGGGTGGGTGACGGTTTTCCGGTCCGCTCGCTATTTTCCTATGACAATCACGGCAAGCAGCTCAGCCCGTTTCTGCTGCTTGACCACGCCGGCCCGGCGGAATTCACGCCCGCCGACACGCCGCGCGGCGTGGGGCAGCATCCCCATCGTGGCTTCGAGACGGTCACGATCGTCTACAAGGGTGAGGTCGCCCATCGTGATTCGACGGGAGAGGGAGGCATCATCGGTCCCGGCGACGTCCAATGGATGACGGCCGGAAACGGAATTCTGCACGAAGAGTTCCATTCACCGGCCTTCACCCAATCGGGCGGCACCCTCGACATGGTGCAATTGTGGGTCAACTTGCCGGCAAAGGACAAAATGACGGCACCTGGTTATCAAGCCATCCTCGACCGCGACATTCCCACCGTGACGTTGCCCGACAACGCGGGATCCGTGCGGGTTATTGCAGGCGAATTCAACGGCCAAACCGGGCCTGCGCGAACCTTCACACCGATGAACGTATGGGACATCCGGCTTACCCAGGGTGGAATCAGCACATTTTCACTGCCCGAAGGCTGGGCCACAGCCCTGGTCGTCCTGCACGGAACGATCCAAGTCAACGGTGATGCCATCATCCGCGAGGCGCAGATGGCCGTTCTTGACCGGGCGGAACAGGAAATCACGGTTGAGGCGAACGGCGACGCAACCCTGCTGTTGCTCAGCGGCGAGCCCATTGACGAACCGATCGTCGGCCTCGGCCCGTTTGTCATGAACAGCCAGCAGGAAATCGAACAGGCCGTGTCGGATTTCAACCAAGGCCGGTTCGGAAAAATTCCTGAAACAGCCTGAATTTTTCAAAGTCCAGCGGCCATTACTGGCCGCTGGCAACCAGCCCCTGAACCACCCACCAACCCAGAAGGAGACCCACCATGTCCAAACCTTATGTCCGTCTCGACAAAGACAACGCTGCCGTCCTTTTGGTCGACCATCAGACCGGCCTGCTGTCCCTGGTCCGCGACATCGATCCGGATAAATTCAAGAACAACGTGCTGGCCGTCGGTGATTTGGCCAAGTACTTCAACCTGCCGACCATTCTGACGACCAGTTTCGAAACCGGCCCGAACGGCCCGCTGGTCCCGGAATTGAAGGAACAGTTCCCCGATGCGCCCTACATTGCCCGTCCCGGCAACATCAACGCCTGGGATAACGAGGACTTCGTGAAGGCCGTCAAGGCAACAGGCAAGAAACAGCTGATCATCGCCGGTGTTGTGACGGAGGTTTGCGTCGCCTTTCCCGCTTTATCCGCCATTGAAGAGGGGTTCGACGTTTTCGTCATCACGGATGCTTCCGGGACCTTCAACGAGATCACCCGCCATTCGGCCTGGGACCGCATGTCACAGGCCGGGGCCCAGTTGATGACCTGGTTCGGCGCCGCCTGCGAGCTGCACCGCGACTGGCGCAACGACATCGAAGGCCTGGGCACGTTATTCTCTAACCATATTCCCGATTATCGCAACCTGATGACCAGCTACGACGCGCTGACCGGCGCCAAGTAGGGCAGGGCACGCGACTGCCGACTACAGGCGACGCCGGCACTTATGGGTACCGGCGTCGTCTTCCGCCTGCCGCGGGTTTGTTCCCGAACAATTCGACGCTTGATTTTCCCCACCGGTTTTTCCACATGTTTCCTGCCTTTCCGCCGTTTTCAACATCTGGAATGGCGCGGAGCCCTTGTGTTCGTGTAGCGGGGTGAATCGAGATGTGGTATCAATCCCGCCGGACGAACGCAGTATTCATAAATCAGTGGTGAACAACGTGAGCGCCAAGCCCATTGCCATTGCCTGCGACCACGCGGGCTTTGCCTTGAAAAGTGAATTGCAGCAGCAGCTTATGGATATGGGACATGAGGTCCTGGACCTCGGTACCAATTCCGAAGACTCCGTCGATTATCCCGATTTCGGCTATGCCATGGCCCAAGCCATCCGGGACGGCAAGGCCGAGACGGGGGTGCTGGTCTGCGGCTCGGGTATCGGGATTTCCATGGCCGCCAACCGCTACCCCGAAGTCCGCGCCGCGTTGATCCATGATGGGCTGGGAGCCCGCATGTCGCGGCTTCACAACGACGCCAATGTGGTCTGTTTCGGCGGCCGCATGATCGGTGCCGAAACCGCCAAGGACTGCCTCAAGGTATTCCTGGAAACAGAATTCGAGGGCGGCCGCCACGGCCGTCGTGTGAATAAGCTGTCCGAGCCGGGCTGACCATCGGCCCCCGGACATCCTTCTGAAAACCGTCCCGGACGGCCCGCCGCCGGGATCTGCAATGACGTTAAGGACAGACATCATCATGCCCGACGCCGATACGCCCAAATACGCCGATCCGGCCCTCAACCGTTTCTTCGAAGCCCCGCTTTCCGAAACCGATCCCGAACTTTATGCCTCGGAACGCGCCGAACTGGGCCGCCAGCAGGACAAGATCGAGCTGATCGCGTCGGAAAACATCGTCTCGCGCGCGGTGCTGGAAGCCCAGGGCGGCGTGATGACCAACAAATACGCCGAAGGCTATCCCGGGCGGCGCTACTACGGCGGCTGCGAGCATGTGGACGTGGCCGAAAGCCTGGCGATCGAGCGGGCGAAAAAGCTGTTCGGCTGCGGCTTCGCCAATGTGCAGCCCCATTCGGGCGCGCAGGCCAACGGTGCGGTCATGCTGGCCCTGGTCAAGCCGAACGAAACCATCATGGGCATGTCGCTGGCCGCCGGCGGGCATTTGACCCATGGCGCGCCGCCGGCCATGTCCGGCAAATGGTTCGATGCCGTGCAATACGGTGTGCGCAAGCAGGATGCCCGCGTCGACTTCGACGAAGTCAAAGAATTGGCCGTGAAACACAAACCCAAGATCATCATCGCAGGCGGCTCGGCCTATCCCCGGACCCTGGATTTCCCCAAATTCCGGGAAATCTGTGACAAGGTCGGGGCGCTGATGATGGTCGACATGGCTCATTTCGCGGGTCTGGTCGCCGCCGGGGTCCACCCCAGTCCGTTTCCCTATGCGGACATCGCCACGACCACCACTCATAAAACCCTGCGCGGTCCGCGTGGCGGGATGATCCTGACCAACGACGAAGCCATCGCCAAGAAAATCAATTCGGCGGTGTTTCCGGGGTTGCAGGGCGGGCCGCTGATGCACGTCATCGCCGCCAAGGCCGTGGCCTTCGGCGAGGCCCTGCGTCCCGAATTCAAGGACTATTCGGCGCGCGTCGTCGCCAATGCCCGGGTTTTGGCGGAAACGCTGATCTCGCGCGGCTTCGACATCGTCGCCGGCGGCACCGACACGCACCTGATGCTGGTCGATCTGCGATCCAAGGGGCTGACGGGCGACAAAGCCGAAGCGGCCATGGAAAACGCGCGCATGACCAGCAACAAGAACGGCGTGCCGTTCGATCCGGAAAAGCCGACGGTGACCTCGGGCGTGCGCCTGGGCACGCCGGCGGGCACCACGCGTGGGTTCGGCGAAGACGAATTCCGCCAGGTCGGCAACCTGATCGCCGACGTGCTGGACGGGCTGGCGGCCAACCCGGATGACAATTCTGCGGCGGAAAAGGCGGCGGCGGACGCCGTCGGCAAGCTGTGCGGCGACTTCCCGATCTACTCCAATCTATAGGCTGGTAACGGCTTGTTTAGAACCGGGCGGGTATAAAAGCACTAAATGTTGGGGAGATAAGACGAATGCGGTGCCCATTCTGCGGACATGACGATTCTCAGGTGAAGGATTCCCGGCCCACGGAAGACGGCTCGGCGGTCCGCCGTCGGCGGTTCTGCCCAGCCTGCGGTGCGCGTTGGACAACCTTCGAGCGGGTTCAGCTGCGTGAGCTGGTCGTGGTCAAGAAAGACGGCGAAAAAACGCTGTTCGACCGGGACAAGTTGTCCAAATCATTGAACATCGCGCTGCGCAAGCGGCCGGTCGATGAAGACCGCATCGAGCGGATCGTCAACTCCATACAGCGTCGGCTGGAAACCCTGGGGGAAAACGAAATCCCGTCCAAGGTCATCGGTGAGATGGTCATGGAGAATCTGGCCAACCTTGATCAGGTCGCCTATGTCCGCTTTGCATCCGTCTACCGTAACTTTCGAGAGGCGAAGGATTTCGAAGCCTTCGTCGAGAATTTAGGTGGCGAAGACGACTAACACCTTCACCAAGCACGACCGGCGTTTCATGGCCATGGCCCTGGGCATGGCCCGTCGCGGGCTGGGCAATACATGGCCTAACCCGGCGGTGGGCTGCGTTCTTGTGCGCCCAGACCTTGAGGGCTGCCGGGACGGCGGCGGACGCGTGGTCGGCCGCGGCTGGACCCAGCCGGGTGGACGCCCCCATGCTGAAACGGAAGCTCTGGCCCGCGCGGGCGACCTGGCACGCGGGGCAACCGCTTATGTCACGCTGGAACCCTGCTGCCACACGGGCCAGACCGGCCCTTGCACCGAAGCCCTGATCGATGCCGGTATCACCCGCGTCGTCGTTGCCGTGACGGACCCGGACCCGCGCGTGGCGGGGCAGGGCATCGCCGCCCTGGAACAGGCGGGGGTTGATGCCATGACCGGGCTTGAGGAAGAACAAGCCAACGAGGTCAACGCCGGCTACTTCAAGCGCAACGCCGATAACCGCCCCCTGGTTATTCTGAAAGCCGCTTCAAGCCTGGACGGGCGCATCGCCGCCCAGGGCGGGGACAGCAAATGGGTCACGGGCAGTGCAGCGCGGGCACGCGGGCATCTGATGCGCGCCCAGTCCGATGTCATCCTGGTCGGGGTCGGGACGGTTCTTGCCGACGACCCGGAATTGACCTGCCGCCTTCCGGGGATGATGGAAAGTTCGCCGGCCCGCGTGGTGCTGGACACAGGTCTGCGCACCCCGCCTGACAGCGCCTTGATATCGACGGCAAACGACGTGCCGGTTTGGGTCATTACGACCCCGGATTCATCTGCCGAAGCCGCTGAAGTATTGGAGAAAAAAGGCGCACAGGTGGTTCGCGTCGCCGCAGGGCCCGACGGCCGCCCCGATCCGGCGGCAATCCTGGCCGCGCTTGCGGACAACGGCATCACCCGCCTGCTGATCGAAGGCGGGGGCACGGTTGCGGCAGCGTTTCTTAAAGCCCAATTGGTCGACCGCATGGCTTGGTTCCATGCCCCTGTCATTGTCGGCAGCGACGGCATCCCCGCGGTGGCCCCTTTGTCCGTCGCCACGATGAACGAGGCGGTACGGTTCGACCGCCTGTCCATGGAAATCGTCGGCGATGACATTCTGGAAGTGCTGGCGGTTCGCCCGCGACCGGCGTAAGTATCAGGCATGTTCACAGGCATCATTACCGACATCGGGCGCATCCGCGCCATCGAACAGGCTGACGACGGCAGGCTGGAAATCGAAACGGCCTTCAATACGGCCGGGATCGATATCGGGGCTTCCGTCTCCTGTTCGGGCTGCTGCCTGACGGTGGTCGAAAAGGGCGCGGGATGGATGGCCTTCGAGGCTTCGGGCGAAACACGCCGTCTGACGACCATCGGCAACTGGACCGATGGCACGCGGGTCAACCTGGAACGTGCCTTGAAGGCCGGGGATGAATTGGGCGGACATATCGTGTCCGGCCATGTCGACGGCCTAGCCGAACTGGCCGAGCGCGTGCCTGAGGGCGATTCCCTGAAACTGACATTCCGCGCTCCCGAAACACTGGCTCCCTATATTGCGGCCAAAGGGTCTGTGACCCTCGACGGCGTGTCGTTGACGGTCAATACCGTTGCCGATAGGGACTTTACGGTGAACATCATTTCCCACACCCAGGAACAGACGACGCTGGGCGGCTTGACGGTCGGCACGGCGGTGAACCTGGAAATCGACATGCTTGCGCGCTATGTTGCGCGGCTAATGCAGATGAACGGTACAGCCCCTTGAAATTAAAAGACGTTAACAGCTACGACAGCATCCTTTCGCCGATCGAGGACATCATTGAAGATGCCCGCAACGGGCGCATGTTCATCCTTGTCGACGATGAAGAACGCGAGAACGAAGGCGATCTGGTCATTCCGGCCCAGATGGCGACACCGGATGCGATCAATTTCATGGCGCGGTTCGGGCGCGGACTGATCTGCCTGGCGTTGACCCACGAGCGGGTCGAAACCTTGAAGCTGCCGCATATGAGCCGCACCAACTCGTCACGTCACCAGACGGCCTTTACCGTATCGATCGAAGCCCGCGAAGGCGTGACGACGGGTATCTCGGCATCCGACCGGGCGCGCACCATTTCCGTCGCCATCGATCCCGCCCGGGGGGCCGCCGACATCGCCACGCCCGGCCATATCTTCCCGCTGGAAGCCCGCGACGGCGGTACCTTGGTGCGTGCCGGTCATACGGAAGGCGCCGTCGATATCGCCCGCTTGGCCGGATTGAACCCGGCGGGCGTGATCTGCGAAATCATGAATGACGACGGCACCATGGCCCGTATGCCCGATCTGGTCGGTTTTGCCCAGCATCACGGCCTGAAAATCGCGACCATCGCCGATCTGATCGCCTATCGGCGGCAGAACGACCGATTGGTCAAGCGGGTCCTGGAAACGCCGTTCGAAAGCCGCCACGGCGGCACCTTTCAGATGGTCATCTATCAGAACACGGTCGCCTATGCCGAGCACATCGCCTTGGTAAAGGGCGATGTAACCCAGGGCGGGCCCGTGCCCGTGCGGATGCATGCCCTGAACGTGCTCGAGGACGTCTTGGGCGATAATTCCCGCAATGCCGACGGGCTGCTGCAACGGTCCATGGAAATCATCGGCGACATGGGCCGGGGCGTCGTCGTGCTGATCCGTGAGCCCCTGCCGACCAGCCTGTCAGACCGGGTCAAAGCGAAACTGGGCGACGGCGAGAAACCATCGGGCCAGTTGCGCGATTACGGCGTCGGTGCGCAAATCCTGACCGACCTGGGCATTACGGACATGACCCTTTTGACCAATTCGACCAAGACCGTGATCGGACTGGACGGACACGGCCTTACCATCGTCGGACGCCAGGCCATCGACCGGAGCACCACATGAGCGCCGCCGACGCCCGCAAGGGGCGCGTCCTGATCGTCGAATCCCGTTATTACCCGGACATTGCGGACGGACTGATTGCCGGTGCCGTTCCCATGGTCGAAGATGCCGGATACGGCATTGAACGCCTGGAAGTCCCCGGCGTGTTTGAAATCCCGGCGGCGATCCGCCACGCCGCCAAAAGCGGCGCCTATGCCGGATTTCTGGCTTTCGGCTGCGTCATCCGGGGCGAGACGAGCCATTATGACCACATCTGCAACGAAGCCAGCCGCGCCATCATGGATTTGACCATGCAGGACGGGCTTGCCCTGGGTTTTGGCGTGCTGACCTGTGAAAACGGCGATCAGGCGGCGGTTCGCGCCGATCCCAACGGCAAAAACAAAGGGGCGGAGGCGGCCAGGGCCTGCCTTGCCATGATCGACGTCAGGCGTCGTTTCAATGAAGGAGAGGCCCCATGACCGCGACCCGATCGGCACCGCTCAGCGCGGCCCGCCTTGCCGCCGTGCAGGCGCTTTATGAAATGGATCTGGCCGGTGCGGGCGCCGACCCGGTGCTGGAAGCCATCATGGCCGAACGGTGGACCGCCGCCGCCCTGGAAACCGATGATGGGGCCGATGGTGACGACAGTTTCACGCCGCCGGATCAGGACCTGTTAAAGGAACTGGTCGCGGGCGTGAACGCCGATATCCCCGGCATCGACCGGCACTTAAAAACGGCGCTCAATCATCCGCATACGGTCGAATCCCTGGAAACGCTGCTGCGCGCCGTGCTGCGTGCCGCCGTATTCGAAATGGCCAGCCGCCCGCAAGTCCCGGCGGTGGTCGTGATCAAGGAATACGTCGATGTTGCCGATGCCTTCTTCGATGGCCGGGAACCGGCGCTGGTCAACGGATTGCTCGACCATCTGGCCCATGAGTTAAGGGCGACGGAATTCTCTTAAGAATACCGAGTTGCCGCGGCGCTGCCTGAACAAGGTGCCAAGGACAGGGTAATGAGACGGACGGCCGCATGACGGACAGCGACAATCAGTCTGCACTCGGCGAATTCGATGTCATCGCGACCTATTTCCGTCCGCTGACGCAGGGCCGGGACGGGGCGCTGGGCCTTACGGACGATGCCGGTCTTTTAAGCCCCCCCAAAGGCAGCCAATTGGTGGTGACCACAGATGCCTTGGTCGCAGGGCGGCATTTCCTTGCGGACATGGACCCGGCGTCATTGGGACATAAGGTGCTTGGCGTCAATTTATCCGATCTCGCCGCCATGGGCGCCACACCTCAGGCCTATACCTTGGCGCTGGCGGCACCCAAGCCGTTGTCCGCTGACTGGCTCGCGGCTTTTACCGCCGGGCTTGGCGAAGCCCAGGCAGCCAGCAAGGTCTTTCTGCTGGGCGGCGATACGGTCGGTACGACCGGGCCGCTGACGCTGTCCATCACGGCCCTGGGCTGGGTCGCGGACGGCCGCGCGTTATGCCGGTCCGGCGCAGCACCGGGAGATGACCTCTATGTTTCCGGCACGATCGGCGATGCGGCGCTGGGGTTGCTGATCGCCCGCGACGGCGCCGATTTAACGGGAAATGCGGCGATGAACCGATATCTCAAAGATCGGTACGAACGGCCGCAACCGCGCGTATTTCTGGGCCCGGCCCTGATCGGGTCCGCCGGTTCCTGTGTCGATATCTCCGATGGCCTGATCGCTGATGTCGGCCATATCGCCGAAACGTCGGGTCTGGGCGCCGAGATCAATGCGCAAAATCTGCCCCTGTCCGATGCCGCCGAAGCGGCGCTTGACCGGGCGCCGGACCTTCTAAAAGACATTCTTACCGGTGGCGACGATTACGAACTCGCGTTCACGGCTCCGGTCTCAGCACGGGACGAAATCACCGCCGCCGCCAAGTCGTCAGCCGTTCCGGTCACCCGAATCGGGTCCATGATTGAAGGATCGGGAATTCACGTGGTCGGGCCGGGCGGGGCCGGCCTTGATCTTTCCATCGGCGGCTTCCGACATTTTTAAACCTTCACCACCCCAGATTGTCCGCATTGCGCCGATGGCCGCCACCTGCATAATGTCGGCGGACGGGCGGCGACGGCGGCTCGTAGAGAAACAGCAAAAAGCGGGCGGCCGCCATCAATGAAAAAGATATTCGTCGGGTTCATCGTCCTGATCTGCATCCTGAGCGGCGCCGTGGGCGCCATGAAATGGATGGAGTTGGGGCCCTTCGCCAATCCTAATGCCGAGAAACCAGCGCCTAAGCGCCCGAGCAAGGGCGACGCCAAGTTCGTCGAGATGACTCCCTTGCTGATCAATGTGTTAGGCAATGACAAGGTGCTCGGTAATTTCCAGTTCGAGTTAAAGCTCGAGGTCTGGAACAGCGACCATTACGACGAAGTCCGTAAGAAATTGCCGATCCTGAAGGATGCCTTTTTCAAGGATCTTCACACCTTCATTCCGCGCATGCTGAAGGAACAGGATCAGTTGAACCTGGGTGTGCTGCAACAGCGCCTGCAACTTCGCGCCGATCTTGTGATCGGCAAGGGCATCGTCCAGAGCGTGCTGATCCAATCTGTTGTCGATACGCCCCAAAAGTGATTTGTGAATCTGAGATTCACAGCATCGTCCGGCAGCTTTCGTGTCCGGCAGGCGGGCTGATCCGCGGTTGCTTTATATTATCTCTTTGCGTATGTTCCCGGCGGCTTTCCGGTCTGAATCTTGTGTCTGGATCGTCCAACGAGGAATCATTCTGCGCCGCCATCTAGGGGTAGGGGAGAGTTCAACCCGGCGGCGCATTTCACATAAACGAAGGATAAACGAGAATGTCGCTATACACCTTGGTCATCGCGTGCGGTGTCCTGGCGCTGTTGTACGGCGCCTATGCCATTCGATCCGTCCTGTCGGCGCCCGCCGGCAATGAACGGATGCAGGAAATCGCGGCCGCCATCCAAGAAGGCGCCGCCGCCTATCTGAACCGCCAGTACACGACCGTCGCCATCGTCGGCGCCGTGGTCGGCATTCTGCTTGGCTTGAAGCTGGGCATGACTGTCGCCATCGGCTACTTCATCGGCGCCATCCTGTCCGGTGTTGCCGGCTACATCGGCATGAACGTCTCTGTCCGCGCCAATGTGCGCACCGCCGAAGCCGCCCAATCCCAAGGGCTGGCCGGTGGCTTGGACGTCGCATTCAAATCGGGTGCCGTGACCGGCATGCTGGTTGTTGGCCTGGCGCTTCTGGGTGTCGCCGGCTACTACATCGCTCTGCGCGGCATGATCGACAGCACGAGCGCCGAAGGTATGCGTCACATCCTCGAAGCGCTGGTTGCGCTCGGTTTTGGCGCCTCGCTGATCTCCATCTTCGCCCGTCTGGGCGGCGGCATCTTCACCAAGGGTGCGGACGTCGGCTCGGACCTGGTCGGCAAGATCGAAGCCGGTATTCCCGAAGACGATCCCCGCAACGCCGGCGTCATTGCCGATAACGTGGGTGACAACGTCGGTGATTGCGCCGGTATGGCTGCTGACCTGTTTGAAACCTACGCCGTGACCATGGTTGCGACCATGCTTCTGGCCGCCATCTTCTTCACCGGTGCGGCTCAGGAACAGATGATGCTGTTCCCGCTGGTTATCGGCGGCGTGTGCATCATCGGCTCGGTGGTTGCCACCTGGTTCGTGAAGCTCGGCTCCAGCCAGAGCATCATGGGCGCGCTCTACAAGGGCTTCATCGCTTCGGCCGTGATCTCGGGCGCGCTTATCGGCGGTGTGATTTCTATGTTCATCGGTTGGGACACCGCATTCCAGATGGGCGCGTCTTCGGTCACCGGAACGCAGCTGTTCATCGCGGCCCTGACGGGCCTGGGCGTGACCGGCCTGATCGTGTGGATCACCGAATACTACACGGGCACCGAATACCGCCCGGTGAAAAGCGTTGCCGCCGCGTCTGAAACCGGCCATGCAACCAACGTGATCCAGGGCCTGGCCGTTTCCATGGAAGCGACCGCGCTGCCGGTGATCGTGATCTGCGCCGGCATCATCGTGTCCTACTTGAACGCGGGTCTGTTCGGTATCGCCATCGCCGCCACGACCATGCTGGCCCTGGCCGGTATGGTGGTTGCGCTCGACGCCTTCGGTCCGGTGACGGATAACGCCGGCGGTATCGCTGAAATGGCCGATCTGCCGGAAGAAGTCCGCAACACCACGGACGCGCTGGATGCCGTCGGTAACACCACCAAGGCCGTGACCAAGGGCTATGCCATCGGCTCCGCCGGTCTGGCTGCCCTGGTGCTGTTCGCCGCCTATACGGAGGACTTGAAGCATTACTTCCCCGACGTGGACGTAACCTTCCGTCTGCAGGACCCCTATGTGGTGATCGGCCTGTTCATCGGCGGCTTGCTGCCGTACTTGTTCGGCGCCATGGGCATGATGGCCGTGGGCCGTGCCGGTGGTCAGGTGGTCGTCGAGGTGCGCCGTCAATTCAAGGAAATCCCGGGCATCATGGAAGGCACGGCCAAGCCGGAATACGGCAAATGCGTCGACCTTCTGACCAAGGCCGCGATCAAGGAAATGATCGTCCCGTCCATGCTGCCGGTGCTCGCACCCGTGGTCATGTACTTCGTGGTCAATGCCATCGCCGGTCAGGCCAATGCCTTCGCGGCACTCGGCGCCATGCTGCTGGGGACCATCGTAACCGGTCTGTTCGTGGCTCTGTCCATGACCTCCGGTGGCGGTGCCTGGGACAACGCCAAGAAGTATATCGAAGACGGCAACCACGGCGGTAAGGGCTCCGACGCCCACCACGCCGCGGTGACGGGAGATACGGTCGGTGATCCCTACAAGGACACGGCCGGTCCCGCCGTCAACCCGATGATCAAGATCATCAACATCGTGGCGATCCTGCTGTTGGCGATCCTCGCCTAAGCCAAGGGTTCCACAGGCCTATACGACGAAGCCCCGGGGCGTATGCTCCGGGGCTTTTTCTTATCTGGAATCAACTTTGGAAAACGAGAGAAAGCAATGTTCGAGCTGCACGTTGTTAGGGCTGGCGTGTCGGTCCGCCCGGCGTAACGTCGTTATCGGCCCCCTTGTTGAAGCGGCCGACGTTGCCGAACAACTGATCCCAGAATGTGATCTCATTGCCTGATGTGGGCGTGATGCGCTCGACATGCTTGATATCCTGGGCCGATGACAGATCGAGCTTCTTGATGTCTTTGACAAAGCCTTTGTCGTCAAAGCGAACCAAAATGACATTCCGTTCCACCACTTCGGGTGGCATGAAGGCGAAAGTTTCCGTCCGCTCACTGATGTACATCCAAAGGTTCGAATCGAATGCGGTCACGCTCGACGGCGATCCCAAGATTTCAGCAACTTCCTCGCGGCTCATATCGCCCGGCACGACTTCCGCCAGGCGTTCGGAATCGGGAAGATTCCCCCGCACCGCAACGCGCGAGGAACAGCCGGAAACGGCCGTGGCGACCAAAACAGCGGCGGTCAGCCCCAACCAGGGGCGAGCGGAAAAAAGCCTGCGGTAAGAAGTGATTTGTGCCATGTGGCTGCCTGTTGCGATCTTCTATAGATGCAAGGCCGGATGGGACTTGCTAAATCGGACTTGATAATTAGGCACGCGGATGCACATGTCCAGGGGCCAAGTGGCGGTTTTTCCCTTAATTCGGTTCGTTGGGTCATGATCCTTTCTCTTTTCAAACGATCTTCGGGGCTTACGGCAGCACGCGGGCTATACGGCGATATCGTGCGCCAGGCCCGCCTGCCGATTTTCTATGGCAAGGAAGGCGGGGTCGCCGACAGTGAAGACGGCCGCTATGACCTTATTCTTCTACATGTGTTCCTTGTTCTTGAACGCCTCGGGCGAATCACCCCCGATCCGTCGACGCTCAAGCAGGACTTGTTTGACGTTCTGTTCGAGGATCTCGACCTCAACCTGCGCGAGATGGGCTACGGCGACGAAGGGGTCCGCCGACGCATCCAGAAGATGGTCGAAGGCTTTTACGGCCGCATGACCGCCTATCGGGACGGACTTGCCGGTGATGACGACACTCTGTTCGCCGCACTTAAACGCAACCTTTACCGCAATATCGAACCTGATGACGCCCAGGTGGCCCGCCTTGCAGGCTATATCCGCAGCCAAACCGATGCCCTTAACGCCCTGAACGATGCCGATTTTCTTGCCGGGAAAGCCGGGTTTTCTCCGCCGAAATGGGCCGTTAATCCCGCAGAAGGGCAGAAAGGGGGAGGCGGGACATGACCGCAGATTTGGATTTCCCGATCAGCCGTCCGGTGCAGCTGAACGAGCTTTTGCACGGTAAATCCCAGGAAATCACCATCGATGCGAATGAAAGCGACCGCCGGGCCTTGGCCGCCTATCTCGACATTCCCGAGGTCAAATTACTGACCGCGCGGGTCATGTTGCGCGCCGAGCCAGGGCGTATCTTTCTCCTGGAAGGAACGGTAAAGGCAGAGATCGTGCAATCCTGTGTCACGACCCTGATGCCGGTAGAAGAAACGATCGACGGGCCGATTCGTCGGGTTTTCCGAGATTCTCCGCCCGATGACGGTGATTTGGAGATGGATCCGTTCGACGACGACATGCCCGATGAAATTGAGGCTGGCATGATCGACGCCGGCGCGGTAGTTTGCGAGCATATCGCCCTGGAAATGGAGCCTTATCCGCGCCATGCGGATGCTCCGACAGAGCACAGCCCGCCTTCGTCTGAAGAGAACGATCGGCAGACCCGCAGCGACAACCCGTTCGCGGTCCTTGCGCAGATACGTGATCTTGAAAAATAATGGTGGGTTAGCGCTTGCAGGCAATAGCGAGATTGTTTAAGTAACCGGCTTTGCGCCGCAGGCGGTTCGCCGCCCGGGCGTTTTTTTAAATGAGGTGTAGTCAGCATGGCTGTTCCAAAGAAGAAAGTCTCGAAGTCGAAAAGGGACATGCGGCGAGCTCATCATCGCCTGTCGCCGTCTTCGTACAACGAGTGCTCCAATTGCGGTGAGCTGAAACGCCCCCACCATGTGTGTCAGGCGTGCGGTCACTATGACGACCGCGAAGTGGTTGAAGCCGACGACGCCGCGTAGTCTGCCTTTCAGGCGCTAACACAACGAGGCTGTCGGGAAAGGACTTTTCCTTGTCGGATAACCTGACGCTCTCCATCGATGCCATGGGCGGGGACAACGCCCCCAACATGGTCGTGGAAGGCGTGGACACGGCTCTTGAGCGGCTGACGAACGTCAGCTTCCTGCTGTTCGGCGACGAAGCGCGCCTGAACCCGCTGTTGGACCGGTTTCCCCGGGCCCGCGCAGCGTGTCAGGTGCGTCATACCGCGGATGTCGTAACGAATGATGCGAAACCGGCCCAAGCACTTCGCCAGGGCCGGAATTCCAGCATGCGCCTGGCCATCAATGCGGTTGGGGACGGCGAAGCTGCGGGCATCGTTTCCGCGGGCAATACGGGTGCGCTCATGGCCATGGCCAAGTTCGTGCTCAAGACCTTGCCGGGCATCGACCGGCCGGCCATCGCGACCTACTTTCCGACCCGCAAGGGCGAGAGCGTGATGCTCGACCTGGGAGCCAATGTCGAATGCGATGCCGAAAACCTGATTCAGTTCGCCGTAATGGGCGAAGTTTTCGCACGCAACGTTCTGGGCCTGGAAAAGCCCACCGTCGGCATTCTCAACGTCGGCCAGGAAGACCTTAAGGGCAATCAGGCGGTCAAGCTTGCGTCCCAGGGATTGATGAATTCGAAATTGCCGCTGCGATTCCACGGTTTCGTCGAAGGCGATGACATCGGGGCTGGAACCGTGGACGTGATCGTCACGGACGGCTTCACCGGCAATATCGCGCTGAAAACAGCAGAAGGCACCGCCAAACTGTTCGGCCAGTTCCTGAAAGAAGCGCTGACCAGTTCTCTGCCCGCCAAGATCGGGGCATTGCTGGCCAAATCGGCGCTGATGACATTCAAGATGCGGGTCGATCCCCGGCGCTACAACGGCGCCATGTTCGTCGGCCTAAACGGGATTTGCGTGAAAAGTCACGGCGGAACGGATGCTCTTGGCTTTGCCAACGCCATCCATGTGGCCTATGAACTGATCTCCAACAATTTCAACGAAAGCATCAAGGAAGACTACGAGCAGTTTCGTGCCTCCTTCGATCCGAACACGATGACAGACACTCCAAACGCCGAAAATGGCGACAGCAAAGAGACAAAGAACGGTACCGGCGGCCCCGGTGTCGTGGCCAACGGATGACAGCACCTCGATCGATCATTCTTGGGTGCGGGTCCTACCTGCCGGAACGCGTCGTCTCCAACGACGAACTGGCCGAGCGTGTCGATACGTCGCACGAATGGATCGTCGAACGCACCGGCATCCACCAACGCCATATCGCCGATGACGGTCAGTTGACCTCGGATCTGGCCTTGGGTGCGGCGAAACGCGCCATCGAACATGCCGGTATCGACGTCGACGACATCGATCTGGTGATTCTGGCCACGACCACGCCGGACCAGACATTTCCATCGACCGCGACCAAGGTGCAGGCCAATTTGGGCATGTCGAACGGGGCGGCCTTCGATATTCAGGCCGTCTGTTCCGGTTTTCTTTACGGCATTTCGACGGCCGACGCGTTCATTCGTTCGGGTCAAGCCCGCACGGTACTGCTGATCGGAGCCGAAACGTTCTCGCGCATCCTGGATTGGGAAGACCGCGGCACCTGTGTGCTGTTCGGTGACGGGGCAGGGGCCGTCGTCATGCAGGCGTCCAGCAACGGGGCGGCAACAAACGACGATACCGCCGGGTCCGGCCACAATCAGGAACGCGGCGTGCTGTCGACACATTTGCATTCGGACGGCAAGTTGAACGACCTGTTATACGTTGACGGCGGGCCGTCCTCGACCCAGACCGTAGGCCATGTCCGCATGGTCGGACGCGAGGTTTTCCGCCATGCAGTGACCAATCTGGCGGCGGTCGTCGATGAAGCCCTGGACGCCAACGGGCTTGAACGGGACGACATCTCCTGGATCGTCCCGCATCAAGCCAATAAGCGAATTCTCGACAGCACCGCCCGCAAATTGGGCGTGTCGCCCGACCGGGTTGTTACGACCGTGGATCGACATGCCAATACCTCGGCCGCATCCATTCCGCTTGCGTTGGACGTTGCCGTGAAGGACGGACGCATCAAGCGCGGCGACCTTCTGCTGCTCGAAGCCATGGGCGGGGGCCTGACATGGGGCTCGGCGCTGGTTCGCTGGTAAATTCCTGACTGATATTAGGTTGTTACGCGCAACCCTTTGACGTTGACGGCTTTCTCCGGCGGGGATACCCTTTGCCTCGGTCGCGGACCTAAGGGGAACCGGAAACAATGGCTGGTAAAACTATCACGCGCGCGCAACTGGGCGAGGCGGTGTATCAGGAAGTCGGATTGTCGCGGAATGAATCCGCAGCGCTTCTGGAAAATGTTCTGGGATACATGACGGAAGCCTTGGCGCAGGGGCAAACCGTGAAGATTTCGTCGTTCGGCAGTTTCTCCGTCCGTCAGAAAGGGCAACGGATCGGACGCAACCCGAAAACCGGACAGGAGGTTCCGATCCTTCCCAGGAAGGTTCTCGTGTTCCGTCCGTCACAGGTTTTGAAAAGCCGCATCAATCGCTCCTTGAGCAATTCCTGATCGACTGTTTAAGCAATGCCTGCGGACGATGGAAGAACGGTGAAAAAATCGGCGGGCGCATTCCGCACAATTAGCGAAGTTGCGGACGAACTTGACCTGCCGCAACATGTGTTGCGTTTTTGGGAAACCAAATTCCCTCAAATCAAACCGATGAAGCGCGGCGGCGGCCGGCGCTATTACCGGCCCGAGGACATTCAACTTCTCGACCGCATTCGCCGCTGGCTGTATGAAGACGGCTATACCATCAAGGGTGTTCAGAAACTGTTGAAGGACGGCGTCACGGGCGATGACGAAATCTCGGCCGGCTTGCCGGAGAAAACCGCCGATGCGCCCCCGATGTCGGACGAACAAAACGCCCAGGTGCGGTCGGTTCTTGGCGAGCTTAAAGAGATCCGTGCCCTGCTGAATTAACGCCAAGGCCCGGCGGGAAAGGGGCTTCAGAAAAATCACCTTGGTCGATGCCAGGGTTGTTGCCCCCACACATCGCAGCAAGTATAGTCCGCCCGCAATTCACCGGGGGATACCCCCGAGGAACGGCACCGGCAGCCGCGAAACCTCCAGAAATTCGTCGCGGTGCTGCCAACATCAAGTCGGAGCGTAGCGCAGCCTGGTAGCGCACCACACTGGGGGTGTGGGGGTCGTGGGTTCGAATCCCGCCGCTCCGACCATTTCTTACAAAACCTGGATCGCATACCGGCCCGCAATTTGCGGGACGCGGAATATCCGTGTCTCGCAGCCTCAATTAATAATTCTGGGGACCGGACAAAAAAACGGCCGGGCTAAAAAGCCCGGCCGGCAGTCTGTGCTCTTGAGGGAAGGGAGGATTCATTACAAATCCATCCAACATCCCGAATATGACAGGCTGCACATGTGCCTGCTGTGATTGCCATCACAACCGCGAATAAAAATTCGCAGATCAACTGCCGGGCGGCGGTAAGTCTTTGAGTTTATTCGCCTCTTTTTTTAGATCGAGGCTACTTTCCAGGTCGTCCAGAAAGGCGCTTACATCCGCGGGGCCCAATCCCAGATGAAAAGCGCCGCCGGGTGCGACACGTATGGTCGGTCCGAAATCGCACCGCCCCATGCAAACCGTCCTTTCGACCCGGATATCAAGCCCGCGGGCTCGGACTTCCCGCTCGATCGCCTGCGCCACGGTCTCGCTATCCCGGGCGGCACAGGACGCCAGGTCCGAGCGTAAACGACGATTGATGCAAATCATGATCGTCCAGCCGCCGGCCGGTGCTGTCGGCGGTTCCGGAGGGATGATCCTGTCTCCGGGTGGGAGATCGTTATTTTGTGGCATGGGGTGTCATTCGTAAAATAAGGATGGGTCGTTGATCAAAAACGGAGGCCAAATGGGTTGGCATGGAATCTGCTTTGTTCAGGAACAGTGGCCCGGTGAGTTGGTTTGTTAATCTCCTCCTCCCCCCCCCAAGCGCCGGCTTGCCGGGCTACCATTTTCCCAAAAACCTATGTTTTCCAAGACTCTTCAGGATACCAGCCGGATTGACATCGATCCGGCCTGCCACACCTGCCTTCATGATTGCAATAACGGTTGGCAGAGCGCGTGGCATTTTGAGAAACATCTGCCTTTTTGAGACGATCAGATCTGTATTCGCCCGACCTTCGCTTAAGCGTCGCGGCCTGAAGCAACGCGCCGGCCCGCTTCCGTCAGTTTGCAAACCTGCCAGTCGGGTTTCAGGGGGTTATTGAACCAGGGTTCAGCCCACCCGTGCTCGATACAGGCCCGCACGGTCCTGTCACCGACCTTCCTGCCGATCTCATCAAACAGCGGCAACTTTCCCCCCGCCTGATCCAGCCCACGCCGCAGCCACTTCATCTGCGATGCCGTCGGCCGTGTCCCGCCGTCCGGTCCGGCCTGCGATGCCGTCGTTTGTCCCGTGCCATCGTCCGCACGGCCTTCATTGATCTCGGTCTGCCCTTGCGACATCATGCCTCCTGCTGGCCCGTCCCTTCGCCCTATTTCCAGGGCATCGTCCCTCGCAGGATGGTAATTGAGAAGGCAGGCTCCGCCAACCGAATTGGACATGGCCCAACGTAAGATGAGTACAAAACTGATTTACATGACCGCCACCGATACCGACGAAGCCTTCCGTATTTCAGAAGCCCTTGTCGCGGAAAATCTGATTGCCTGCGCGAATGTATTGGGAGCCATGCAATCTGTTTACCGGTGGGAAGGCGCCGTTCAACGGGGCGAGGAAGTTGCTGTTCTCCTGAAAACCCGGGAAGAATTGGTGGAGCAGGTCCTTGCCCGGGCAGCGGCTCTGCACAGCTACGACTGTCCCTGTCTGATCGTGCTGGACGTGACCGGCGGCCATGCGCCGTTCCTGGGTTGGATACAGACAGAAACCGGCGCAGAAGACGAATAGGGAGCGGGGAAGGGCCGTTGCGCCGTTATCAGGGGTTCAGCACACCCGCGCCTATTTTCTCGACAATCGCCTCGGCCGCTTCTTCGGACGCAATACCGCCTGCGAATCCGACCTGAATGGCCTGCGACAAGGGGCGCAGCAACATTCCGCGTTTTAAGTCCACATGGCCGGGTTCCGAATCACGCAACTGGCCGGCAACGCCGCTCAACGTGCTGCACAACCGGGCCACATGTTCATAGCGTGTGTTTTCAAGCTGGTCCTGCGCCCGCATGGCTTCGGCGATCAGGCGCTTCAAGCCGCCCCGCAGGTCGTCATCGAATTCACCTTTTTCCAAACGCGGCGCCAATTCCTTGACCAAAGCCCCGATTTCCGCCCCGATAAACTGAAGGCGGCAGCCCTTTACGTCTTCTTCGGCGGCGGCAACATCCATTTCCTTGTCCAGGAAACCGATCTTTTCGCCCTCAAGCTTGCGGGCAAAATGGTTCGGCGCCTCAATGGTCTTGGCGTCCGTATCCTGGGCGCGCTTGGGCCCCATATAATCTTCTGTCACGACGAACGGCCGCCGGTTTTCGGCCATGCGTTTGATGCGGACCATCAAATTATTGTTGGAAACGGGCTTGGGCACGACATCATCGATACCCTTTTCCAGGGCGGCCTTGATTACCCTTGGGTCTTCGTCTTCGACCACGACAAGAATGACCGGAACAAAGGGATTATGGCCCAGTCGGCCCTGGCGGATTTTCTGTGTGACATCACCGAAATTCCCGTCAGGCAGCCGAAGTTCACCGATGATCAAATCCGGGTCGGCCTGGGTCAGCACCTCGACCGCTTCCCGGCAGTCATCCGCCAGTTTTATATCATGGCAGCCCGCATTGAATAAGATATGCCGCACACCCTGACGGGCACCTGCATCGCCGTCCACAAGAAGTGCGCTCACACTGCCAAAGTTGAAGTTCGCCATGGTCGCGGCGTTTCCCCGGTCTTCCCGTCGGCGCGTCCCCACGCCATATGACCAAAACATAAACTAAATTTCAGCCGTTTGGGAACCAGCGTTCCGGGCTAGGCAATATTATCAGCCGCCGCTGCTGCCATACCGGACAGAAGCAACGGCCTGGGCTGCGATCCCTTCGCCACGGCCGGTGAAACCAAGGCGTTCCGTCGTCGTGGCTTTCACGTTTACCCTGCCGGCATCGATGTTCAATATCTCCGCGATCCGCGCCGCCATGGCCTGGCGATGCGGGCCGACCTTTGGCGCTTCGCAGATAATCGTCACATCGACGTTCACGATGGCCGCGTTCTTGTTACGGACAAGGTCGCCTGCATGGGCCAGGAAGATATGCGATTCAGCGCCTTTCCATTTGGCTTCCGTCGGCGGAAAATGCTGGCCGATGTCCCCTTCGCCGACGGCCCCCAGGATCGCATCCGTCAGCGCATGCAGTCCCACATCCGCATCGGAATGGCCTTTGAGCTTCTGGTCGAAGGGAATATCGACGCCGCAAAGGCGTACGGCATCTCCCGCCTCGAACCGATGGACATCAAACCCGAATCCGGTTCGTGTTTCGCCCGCTGCCAGGATGTGTTCGGCGCGCATCAGGTCCGCCTCCGTCGTAATCTTGAAATTGTTATCATCGCCGGGAACCAAGGCCACCGCCAACCCCGCGGCCTCGGCAACGGCGGCATCGTCCGTCAGGGTCTGGCCCTTGACCGCGACATGGGCCGCCATGATGTCATCGAACCGGAAGGCCTGCGGCGTCTGCACCCGGTAAAGGCCGCTGCGGTCGACGGTTTCCTGAACCAAATCATCAATCCCGCGCTTCAGGGTATCGGCGACGGCAAGGGCGGGAACGGCACCGGGGGCTGATTTCAACGCCGCGATCGCTTCGGAAATCAGGCGTTCGGAAACGAACGGGCGGGCCGCGTCATGAATCAGGACGAATTCAGGCGTACCGCCGTCGCTCAGGCGCGCCGCGAATTCCAGCCCAAGACGCACTGAATCCTGGCGTTCCGCACCGCCCGGCGTGTGACCGGCAATAGAAAGCCCCGCCGCCGCCTGTTCGAACAGGTCCTGGTCGTCCGGGTGAATGACGGCCACAACCTGAGAAACGGCCGGGTGCTCGACGAACGCACGCAATGCATGGCGGACCACGGGCACGCTGGCCAATTGACGGTATTGCTTGGGCAGGGGGCCGCCGAACCGATGGCCGCGGCCGGCGCCGACGATGATGGCCGTGCAATTTGCCATGGGTTTCCGTAATCCCTTGTGATAGCGACGGGGTGCGGGAATTATCCGGCGCGGAACATACTGAACAAACGATGGAAATGCCAATAGAGCATATAGATATACGGGGAATGGTCCGCAATCGACGGAATAGGGGGTGCCGCGTGCAACGGGCTCTTGTCAAATCAGCAGCGGGGCGCGATGTTCTAGCCCGCACATGCCCCCGCATTTGCCAGCGAGATTGAAAATGCCCACCGACATCGCATTAAACACCGCCGTCCTGATCGCGCTGTTGCCCGCCTTGCTGGCGGCATGGAAAGGGGATGCCGGTCAATCGGCGCCGCGGTTTTGGATGCTGTTGGCCGTCTCGGTCACCGGTCCCGTGGTCTGGACCGTTGCCGCCGCCACGGCCATCGCGGATTGGCGTACGGACCTTTCGTTTGCATTATGGGTTTCGGTCAGTGCCAGCATGACCGTTTTCGCCGCCGCCGCGGTGTTTGACCGCAACGTTCTGCGCCTTTCACCGCTGTTCCTGGCCTTGATGGTTTTTCTTGCCGTTCTGGCGTCGCTCAGCCGGAATGCGGTGAATGCAGCCCCATTGGTCATTGCCCCCGGGGATGAAGGTTGGCTGTGGCTCCATATCGGCGTGTCCGTTGCGACCTATGCGCTATTGACCGTGGCCGCCGCGGCATCGCTCGCGGCCCTGCTTCAGGAACGGGCGTTGAAACGCAAAACGCCCCTGAAACGCCCGGCCGGCTTGCCGGCGGTGCTTGAATGCGAAGGGGTCGTCGTGCGCTTTCTGTGGCTGTCGGCGGCGGTGCTGGTCCTGGGTATGGCCACGGGAACCGCGATTAATCTGACCCATGGCGCCCCCGTGCTCAGCGCCGACCACAAGACCATATTCGCGGTCGCCGCCTTTGTCGTAATCTGCGCGTTGCTCTACGCCCATCAGAAAACCGGTGCCCGGGGACGGCAGGTCGCACGCCTGGTGCTTCTTGCATATTTGTTCGTCACCTTGGCCTATCCGGGGGTCAAGTTCGTGACCAGCGTGCTTCTGGCATAAAATTTACGCGTTTCCCCCGCATTTAGTTGAATTTTCACCCGTTGTGCCCAATAAATGGGCACGCAAAATGGGGTACCTGACATGTCGTTGAAAATTGGTGGTGTTGAAATCTCGGACCCGGTGGTGCTGGCCCCCATGTCAGGCGTCACCGACATGCCGTTCCGCAAGCTGGTCAAAGGCTGTGGTGTGGGGCTTGTGGTGTCCGAAATGATCGCCTCGAAAGCCATGATTTACGCCGCCAAGAAGACCATGAAAATGGCCACCCATTGTGCCGAGGAACACCCCATGTCGGTCCAGTTGGCCGGCTGCGAGCCGGAAGTGGTGGCCGAGGCTGCGCGCCTCAACGAACAGCGCGGTGCCGCCCTGATCGACATCAACATGGGCTGTCCGGTCAAGAAGGTCGTCAACGGCGATGCGGGCTCGGCCCTGATGCGCGACGTCGAACATGCCACCAAGATCCTGGACGCCACGGTCAAGGCCGTGTCCATCCCGGTCACGCTGAAGATGCGCATGGGCTGGGATCACGACAGTCTGAATGCGCCCATCCTGGCCCGCGCCGCCCAGGACGTGGGCATCAAGGCCATCGCCGTGCATGGCCGCACGCGTTGCCAGTTCTACAAGGGATCAGCGGATTGGAAGTTCATCCGCAACGTCAAGGAAGCGGTCGATGTTCCCGTATTCGCCAATGGCGATATCCTCACCCTGGACGACGCCAAGCGGTGTTTGGATGAGTCCGGTGCCGACGGCGTGCTGATCGGACGCGGCACCTATGGCCGGCCGTGGTTCCCGGGACAGGTGATCCATTACCTCAAAACCGGTGAAAGCCTTGCGGACCCGACGCTTGAAGCCCAATACGAAATGGTCCGGCAGCATTACGAGGACATCCTCAGCCACTACGGCACCCACGCCGGGGTCAAGATCGCGCGCAAGCATATCGGCTGGTATTCAAAGGGGCTGCCCGGATCGGCTGAATTCCGCGCCGACATCATGGGTCAGGAAGACCCCGACACCGTGCGCAGCAAGCTAGCCCGTTTCTATCTTCCATTGATGGACAGGGCCGCGGCCTAATGGAAACCACCGCTCCCCGGGTCCGCTCGGGCGCACCGCGCGCGCATTCACTGGCCGATTCCGCGACGATCCTGGATCTTTTGCCGGCCCCGGTCGTGACATTGGACGCCGAAGACCGCATCACCATGGCCAACGCGGCGGCGGAACAGTTCTTCAGTGCCAGCGCCGCCTATCTCATTGACCGCCCCTTAGGGCATTTCGTCCCGATGGATTCCCCCATTCATGGCCTGGTCAATCAGGTGCGTAAGGAAAACGCCCAGGTTTCGGAACATGAACTGGCCATCGAAAGCCCCCGTTTGGGGCGCCATTTTCTAAGCGTTCAGGGAACCCCTTTACCGGATTCACCCGGATACATCGTGCTGATGATGTTGGACCGCGGCATCACGGAAATGATCGACCGACAGATGACCCACCGGGGCGCCGCGCGGTCCATAACATCCATGGCGGCCGTGCTGGCGCACGAAGTCCGCAATCCGCTTTCCGGCATTCGTGGCGCGGCCCAATTGCTGGAACAAAACGCATCGGACGACGACCGCCCCCTGGCCGAGCTGATCCGTCAGGAAGCCGACCGCATCTCCACGCTGATCGGCCGCATGGAAATCTTCACGGATTACGGCCCGTTCGAACGCAAACCGGTCAACATCCACAAGGTATTGGACCGGGTACAGCGCCTTGCAGAAACCGGGTTCGGCGCCCACATCCGGTTCCGAGCCGATTTCGATCCTTCCCTGCCGCCGGTGCCGGGCGATCACGACCAATTGGTCCAGATTTTTCTGAACTTGGTGAAAAACGCCTGCGACGCCTGTCCAGAGGTCGGCGGCGAAATTAACCTGCGCACGGCCTATCAGCACGGGGTCCGGTTCACTTTGTCAGGCCGCAAGGAGAAAGTCGCTCTGCCCATGAAAGTCTCCATCATCGATAACGGTCCGGGTATTCCCGAAGATCTGACGTCCAATCTGTTCGATCCCTTCGTGACGTCCAAAACCAACGGCACAGGTCTGGGGCTGGCGCTGGTGGCGAAACTGGTCGGCGATCACGGCGGCGTGGTGGAATGTGAAAGCCGCCCGGGCCGGACGGAATTCCGCGTCATGCTGCCGTTCTATGAAGGAACCGAAACGGGAGAAACCGCATGAGCGACCGTACCGTTCTCGTCGCCGACGACGATGCCGCGATCCGGACTGTCGTGGCGCAAGCGCTCGGCCGCGCCGGGCTAGAGGTCAAAACCACCGGACAGGCCTCAACCCTGTGGGATTGGGTTGCAGCCGGCGAAGGCGACATCATCGTCACCGATGTGGTCATGCCCGATGAAAACGGCCTGGACCTTGTTCCGCGCATCCGTGAAATCCGCCCCGAGTTGCGCATCATCGTGATGAGCGCACAGAACACCATCCTGACCGCCGTTAAGGCCGCCGAAAGCGGCGCCTTCGAATACCTGCCCAAGCCGTTCGACATCAACGAGCTGATTTCCATCGTCCGGCGCGGGCTTGAGGCACCGCCGGAGCAATTGGGCCTGAGCGCCGAAACGGCCGGGGTTGAAAAGCTGCCCCTGGTCGGCCGTTCGCCCGCCATGCAGGACATCTACCGGACCCTGGCGCGTCTGATTTCCACGGATCTGACCGTTCTGATCACGGGCGAGTCCGGCACCGGCAAGGAACTGGCGGCCCGCGTGTTGCATGATTACGGCAAACGCAAAGGCGGTCCGTTCGTTGCCGTCAACATGGCGGCGATCCCGCGCGAACTAATCGAAAGCGAATTGTTCGGCCACGAAAAGGGCGCCTTCACGGGGGCGACCATGCGCTCATCAGGCCGGTTCGAACAGGCTGAGGGCGGCACCCTGTTTCTTGATGAAATCGGCGACATGCCGCTGGAAGCCCAGACCCGCCTGCTGCGCGTGCTTCAGGAAGGCGAATACACCGCCGTCGGCGGCCGGGTGACCCGCAAAACCGACGTGCGTATCGTTGCCGCCACGCACCAGGACCTGACGCAGCTGACCCGCCAGGGACGTTTCCGTGAAGACCTGTTCTATCGCCTGAACGTGGTGCCACTGCGCCTGCCGCCGCTGCGCGAACGCCTGGAAGACATCCCCGAACTGGTGAAAACCTTCCTGACCAAGGCCGCCGGCGAAGGTCTGCCCTGGAAGATCATCGAGGGCAAGGCGATGGAACGGCTGATGGCTTACAACTGGCCCGGCAACGTGCGCGAGCTTGAAAACCTCATCCACCGGCTGGCGGCCCTTTATTCGGAAGAAACCATTTCCGAGAAAGCGATTTCCGCCGAATTGGCGGACCGTGGCCAAACCGGGGATGCCGGCGCAAACCGCGGCCTGTCCCAGGTGGTCGAAGAACGCCTTGAAGCCTATTTCGGTGCCCATGCGGGGGCATTGCCGGCAGCGGGGCTGTATGACCGCGTTCTGCATGAAATCGAACGCCCGCTGATCACCCTGACCCTTCGGGCGACACGCGGCAATCAGGTCAAGGCGGCCGAGGTGTTGGGGTTGAACCGCAATACGTTGCGTAAGAAAATTCGCGATCTCGATATACCGGTGGTGCGGGGCCAGAAATGACGTCCCCCCCAGCGTCCGTGAAAGGTACCTTGGCCCAGTTATGGGCGACGGTCGGCCTGCGCGGCGCAAGCTCGAAACGCCTTTTGGCATACGGCCTGGCGGCGGCGGCCGTGGTTTCCTGTGTCGCCACGGCGTTCATGCTGGTGTTCCGCCCGGCCCATACCCAAGACATCGGCACCATCGTCGCCATGGTCTACCTGGACGGCGCAATCCTGCTGCTGCTGGGCATGGTCGTCGGTCAGCGCCTGTTCTCTATCTGGCTTGACCGGCGGCGCGGGCAGGCGGGCTCCGGTCTGCACGTGCGTATGGTGACCTTGTTCGCTCTGGTCGCCACGGCCCCGGCGATTTTGGTTGCGGTCATGTCGGCGACCTTCCTCCATTACGGTGTGCAGGCCTGGTTCAACGAACGCGTATCGACGGCGCTTGAACAATCCATGGGTGTCGCCAGCGCCTACCTGAAGGAACACCGGGAAAATTTCGGCACGGACATTCTGGCGGTGGCGAATGACCTGAATATCAATTCGGGCATTCTGACGCGGGAGCCCTGGCGGCTTAACCCGCTACTGACTTTTCACACCCGGTCACGCGGTTTTACCGAGGCCGTCATGATCGAAAGTTCCGGCAAGGTCATCGCACAGTCGGAATTTTCCCGTCCGCGCGACATTGATCCCATCACGCAGGAACTTCTCCAACAGGCGCAATCGGGGAAAATCACCCTGATTCCGCTGGATGATCAGGACCGCATTCGCGCCATCTATAAACTCAACCGGTTCGTGGATACGTATCTGATTCTTGAGCGTTTCGTGAATCCGGATGTTCTGAACCATATCGATACCATCCAAACCGCCGTCCAAGAATATCAACGTCTGCAACGCGAACGCGGCGGCCTTCAGGTCAGTTTCATTTTGATCTTTACGGTCATCTCCATGTTGCTGCTGCTCGCCGCGGTCTGGACCGGGTTGACCGTCGCGACGCAGTTGGCGGAACCGGTCAGTGGGTTGATTTCCGCGGCCGAACGCATTCGCGACGGCGATCTGTCGACCACGGTGGACATCCCCGACGCGGATGACGAACTGGCATCCTTGTCGCGCGCTTTCAACCGTATGACCGCGCAAATTCGCGGCCAGCAGGAAGGCCTGATTTCCGCCAACCGGGAACTGGACGAACGCCGCCGCTTCACGGAAACGGTGCTTGCCGGTGTATCGGCAGGCGTCGTCGGCCTGGACAAGGACGGCCGCATCAACCTGCCTAACCGATCCGCTTCGGTCCTGGTCGGCAAGGATCTGCTTAAGGCCAAAGGCCGCGTTCTCAGTGACGTTGTGCCGGAATTCGCCCCCTTATGGAACGAAGTAAAACGCCGGAACGACCGCCAGCAACGCGCCGAGGTCAAACTGACCCAGAACGGCGACCAACGAACGCTTTTGGTTCGTATCGCCGCGGAACGGCTTGCCGGAGAATTACTGGGGTTCGTCGTTACCTTCGACGATGTCACCGAGTTGCTGTCCGCACAGCGGGCCGCGGCATGGGCCGATGTCGCCCGGCGGATCGCCCATGAAATCAAGAACCCGCTGACCCCCATTCAACTTTCCGCAGAGCGCTTGAAGCGCAAATATCAGGATGAAATCACGTCCGATCCGGAAACCTTCGCGACCTGTACGGACACGATCGTCCGACAGGTTGAAGACATCGGGCGCATGGTCGATGAATTTTCATCCTTCGCGCGTATGCCGCAACCATCGATCGGCCGCGAAAATTTCTCCAAACTGCTGACGGAAGTCGTTGTCCTGGAACGTTCCCGCACCAACGATACCAAGATCGATTTGGAAATCCCCGCCGGAGACATGATGCTGCGCTGCGACCGCCGCCAGGTCACGCGCGCCCTGACCAACATTCTCAAGAACGCCGCGGAAAGCATCGAAAGCAGACCATCCGATGATCAAGGGGAGGGCGGCCTGATATCCGTGACGGTCATCGATACCCGGAAGGAAGAAGCCGATAGCGGATCCGTCACCGTGGTGGTTGAAGACAACGGCATCGGCCTGCCACAGGAAGGGCGCGACCGCCTAACGGAACCCTACGTCACGACCCGCACCAAGGGAACGGGGCTGGGGCTCGCCATCGTGCGCAAGATCATGGAGGACCACCAGGGGGACTTGCGTCTTGAAGACCGTCCCGGCGGCGGCGCCAGGATCAGCCTCGTGTTCCGGGATTTGGATGAAACCGGCGATGATGGCGGCCGCGACCCCATGAAGGTCGCCACAAGCCTGGGACGGGGATAGGCGGTCATGGCGCAGGACATTCTGATCGTTGACGATGAATCGGACATCCGGACCCTGACGGCCGGGATTCTCGAGGACGAAGGATACAAAACCCGCGAAGCCGCCGACAGCCAGGGTGCGCTTGAAGCCCTTGCCGCGCGCCGGCCCAGCCTTGTCCTATTGGACATCTGGCTGCAGGGCAGCGACCTGGACGGGCTGCAGATCCTCAAGAAGATCAAGGAAGACCATCCGGACCTTCCGGTTCTGATGATGAGCGGCCACGGCACCGTGGAAACGGCGGTCACCGCAATCAAGGACGGGGCCTATGATTTCATTGAAAAGCCCTTCAAGTCCGACCGTTTGCTGCTCAACGTCCGGCGCGCCGTCGAAGCGGCCCGCCTGCGATCGGAAAATGAAGAGCTCAAACTGCGGGTCGGATCGTCCCTTGATCTCATCGGCACGTCTTCGGCGATCAAGGAAATCCAACAGATCATCGAACGGGCGGCGCCGTCCAACAGCCGCATCCTGATCCATGGGCCCAGCGGCAGCGGCAAGGAAATCGTCGCTCGCAACATCCATGCCCGCTCGCAGCGCGCCGAAGCTCCCTTCGTGATCGTCAACTGCGCGACCATGGCCCCCGAAAGGGTCGAGACGGAATTGTTCGGAACCGAAGGGGAAGACGGCTCGCGGCGGATCGGAACGTTCGAGCGCGCCCATGGCGGCACCCTGGTCCTCGATGAGGTTGCCGACATGCCGTTGGAAACACAGGGCAAGATCGTCCGTGTCCTGCAGGAACAGAATTTCGAACGGGTCGGCGGCACGAATCGCGTTCAGGTCGATGTACGGGTGATTTCGTCGACAACCCGTGATCTGCAGGCCGAAGTCACTGCCGGTAAATTCCGCGAAGACCTGTTTTATCGTTTGAATGTCGTTCCTTTGACGGTGCCGGCATTGGCGGACCGGCGCGAGGATATCCGGGCCTTGACCGATCATTTCATGCGCCAGGCCGCCGACGCGACAGGGCAGCAAGCCCGCCGTTTGAGCGAAGACGCATTGGCGGCGTTGCAGAGTTACGATTGGCCGGGTAACGTCCGCGAACTTCGCAATGTGATTGAACGGGTGCTGATCCTGGCCCCCGGTGACAATGATACGATGCTCGGAGCCAGCATGTTGCCCACGGAGTTTCTCGACGGCATCCGCCGCGGCGGTATCAGCAGCGACGAAGGGTATTTGTCCAAGCAATTGCGCGATGCCCGCGAGGATTTCGAGCGGGAATACCTGAGTGCCCAGATGTCCCGGTTCGGTGGCAACATTTCCAAAACCGCCCAATTCGTCGGTATGGAACGCTCGGCCCTGCATCGCAAACTCAAGTCCCTGGGGCTGACGGAAGAGGACCGTGGCGCGTCCTGACCTGCGTTCGCAGGCACGGCGCATCCAAGGAAGGACGCTCTGAATGAAGATCATCGTTTGCGGCGCCGGTCAGGTCGGCGTCAACATCGCCCGCCAACTGGCCCTGGAAAACCACGATGTAACCATCGTTGACCAGGCGCCGGACCTGGTGCGCCGGGTCTCCGATACCCTGGATGCACAGGCCGTTGTCGGCCATGCCTCTCACCCCGATGTCCTGGAGCGCGCCGGCATCGCCGACGCCGACATGATTATCGCCGTGACCTTGACCGACGAAATCAACATGGTCGCCTGTCAGGTCGCCCATTCACTGTTCGATGTCCCGACCAAGATCGCCCGCATCCGGCAAAAAAGCTATCTGGCGCCCATGTGGTCGAACCTGTTTTCCCGCGACCATCTGCCGATCGACGTGATTATCTCGCCGGAAATGGAAGTCGCGCGGGCCGTCGCACGGCGCCTGCGCATCCCGGGGGCGATCGACATGATCCCGCTTGCCGACGGTGCCGTGACCTTGCTGGGCGTGCGCTGCACGGAAGAATGCCCGCTGCTGAACACGCCGTTGAAGCAGCTGACGCAGTTGTTCCCGGACCTCAACATCGTGGTCGTGGGGCTGGTGCGGGACGGCGAGGCGATCGTGCCCAAGGCCGAAGACCAGATGCTGGCGGGGGATGAAGTTTATTTCGTGGTCGATACGGCCCAGATCACGCGCGCCATGACGGCCTTCGGCCATGATGCCGGTGAGGCCCGCCGCCTTCTGATCATCGGCGGCGGCAACATCGGCCTGGTCCTGGCGCAGGAGATCGAACGCGAATACCCCTGGGTCAAAGCCAAGATCATCGAACACAATAAGGAACGGGCGGAATATATCTCGGGCCAGCTGGAAAGCACGGTGGTTCTCAACGGCGACGCCCGCGATATCGAAATTCTGGAAGAAGCCAACATCCGCGGCACGGACACCGTTGTCGCCGTCACCAACGATGACGAAAGCAACATCCTGGCGTCCCTGCTGGCCAAGAAGTTCGGATGCGATCGGACGGTCACGCTGGTCAATACCTCGATCTACGAACAGCTGATCGGCTCGCTGGGCATCGATGTTGTGGTCAGCCCGCGCAACATCACGGTTTCGACGATCCTGCAGCATGTCCGCCGCGGCAGAATCCATTCCGTCTATGCCGTTCGCGAAGGCCTGGGCGAACTGATCGAAGCGGAAGCCCTTGAAACCTCGGATCTTGCCGGCAAGACACTGAAGGAAATTCAAATGCCGACCGGGGTCGTCATGGGCGCGATCGTTCGGGATGGCAAAATGCTGTTCCCGCGCGGGTCGACGACGATCGAAGCCGGCGACCGGGTCATTCTGTTCTCCGCACCCGAAGCCATCCGCAAGGTCGAAAACATGTTCGCCGTACAATTGGAATACTTCTGATCCGGTGAGCATGACGCCGTTTTCCCAACCAACCCGCCTACCCAAGGCCATCGTATTCGACTGGGACAACACCCTGGTCGATACCTGGCCGATCATCCACGATGCGCTCAACCACACGTTCCGGGCCTATGGTCTGCCTGAATGGACGCTCGAGGAAACCCACACCAGGGTCCGCAAATCCTTGCGTGACAGCTTTCCCGGCCTGTTCGGGGACGCCTGGGAGCAGGCCGGCGACGTGTTCTACGAACGCTATGGCGCGATCCATGCGGAAAAACTGCAACCGGCAGCGGGGGCAGGGGATCTCATAAGGATTCTCGCGGGCACGGAGATCTATCTTTGCGTGGTCTCCAACAAAAAAGGGGCATTCCTGCGCACGGAAGCAGACGCCCTTGGCTGGACGGGGCATTTCGGCGCCCTGGTCGGCGCCACGGACGCGCCCCAAGACAAACCGGCGCGCGCGCCGGTGGATATGGCACTTTCACCCGGCGGAGTCGTGGCCGGAGAGGACGTCTGGTTCGTCGGAGACGCGGATATCGACATGGAATGCGCTTATGGCGCCGGGTGTTACCCCGTTCTGGTACACCCCGATCCGCCAAGTGTAGACAAATTCGGTGAATTTCCTCCGGCCCTTCATTTCACCGATTGCGATAGTCTTTGCAAGTTCACTCAGACACTGTAAGCTCCCTTGAAGGCAACGTAATTTGCCGTGTAGAAACAACGAGAAAACAGCAACAGGGAGCCCGGAACAAAGTCAGACGCGGCACAACAGCCAGCGCGCGTAAGCGTTTGTTTGGCGGCAAAAAGACTTTGGGGTGGGGAGAAATGTCATCCGAAAAATCACAAAACGTGCAGGACGTTTTTCTTAATCACATTAGGAAAAACAAAACTGCAGTAACGGTGTTTCTGGTAAACGGGGTCAAGTTGCAGGGAATTGTCACCTGGTTCGATAATTTCTCCGTCTTGCTGCGCCGGGACGGACACACTCAGTTGGTGTACAAACACGCGATTTCGACGGTTATGCCGTCCACTCCGATCCAATTGTTCGAACCGGATTCTGCCGAGTCCGCCGAGGCTTGAGCGAGCAAACGCCAGGAGATGTCACTTCCGCCGCCAAGGCGGCGGGAGCGGGCACCTGCGCCGTCATTCATCCCAATATGATTCCGTCCGGCGGCGGCGAAACGCGCAGTGCGAAAGCCAATCTTGAAGAAGCCATCGCCCTGGCCGGTGCCATCGACTTGGACGTCGTCCACGCGGAATCGTTCGAACTGCCCAAACCCAGACCGGCAACCTTGATGGGCAAGGGCACGGTCGAGCGCATCGCCGACACCCTGCATGATCTGCACGATTGCGACATCGCCATCGTCAACGCCAACCTGACCCCGGTTCAACAGCGCAATCTTGAAACCGCCTGGGAAATCAAGGTCATCGACCGTACCGGTCTGATCCTGGAAATCTTCGGTGCACGGGCCCGCACGCGGGAAGGGCGCCTGCAGGTCGATCTGGCGGCGCTCAGTTACCAGCTGGGACGCCTGGTCCGCAGTTGGACCCACCTGGAACGTCAACGCGGCGGGGCAGGCTTCATGGGCGGTCCCGGCGAACGGCAGATCGAACTCGACCGCCGCATGATCCGCCAGAAGATCGCGCGCCTGAAGCGCGAGCTGGGTGAGGTCAAGCGGACCCGTTCCCTGCAACGCCGCGCCCGTCAGCGCGTGCCCTATCCGGTGGTTGCCCTGGTCGGCTACACCAACGCCGGAAAATCGACCCTGTTCAACCGCCTGACAGGCGCCGATGTCGTCGCCAAGGACCAGTTGTTCGCGACCCTGGACCCGACCATGCGGCGCCTGGACCTGCCGGGGGCCGGGCCGGTCATTCTGTCCGATACGGTCGGTTTCATTTCCGATCTGCCGCACCAGCTGGTCAATGCCTTCCACGCCACTCTGGAAGAAGTCGTCGAAGCGGACATGGTTCTTCATGTGCGCGACATCGCCGACCCGGAAACGGAAATCCAGCGCCGCGATGTGCTGGACGTGCTCGGCGAATTGGGCCTGGGCGACGGAACACCGGATAACCCGGAAGACGAACCCCGGACGCCGATGACCGAAGCCCTCAACAAAATCGACCTTTTGTCACCGGACGAACTGGACGCGCTGGAACAACGCATCGCCCGTCAGGACAACAACCCGCCCGTAGCCATTTCCGCCGTGACCGGGCAGGGTTTGGATGCGCTCATCCAACGCATTCAGGACGAATTGGGGGATGCCTTCGGCGAGATCGAGGTCGACCTCGGCTTTGACGAGGGAGCGACCCTGGCCTGGATCTACGAGCATGGGGATGTCCTGGACCGTCAAGACGGCGAGGACGGCATTCATCTGCGCGTGCGACTGGACGCCCGAAGCCAGTCGCAATTGCTGTCGCGTATCGACAGCAGCCGTCAGGCGCGTCTACACTAATTTCCGGACGATCCAGGGACGGACTTACACCGGTTGGTAACCAATTCCCGCTAAACCGGTGTCATCTTGATTTCGACGGCAATAGGGGCCCGTTTCAAAAACGGGTGAAACCCATGGCGACAAACCGCAGCCAGCATAAATGGCGCGCCAAGAACAAACTGGTCAAACGCCAGTTGAACGTCATGGCCAAAAGCCATGTCCATGAGTATCTGCAGACCCTGGCCGACGATTTCCGCCTGCGTGGTAAAGGCGAAGCCGTATCCTTCGCGACCTTCGTCACCCGCGCCCTGATGCAGCGCGCCGACTACAGCGACGATGCCGCGCAGATGCTGGAAGATCTGGCCGAAGCCTATCACCGCGACCGCGACATTCATTCCAACTGACGGCGCCGCGCCCGGGCGCGCCTGCCACGGCCTTCTTAAATCATGACATCCCATATCGATCCCGCCCGCGTCGCGACCCTTCTCCGCGAAGCGGCGGAAACGGAAATCATGCCGCGCTTCCGCCAGCTTGAAAGCCACGAAATCACGGAAAAGAACCCAGGTGACCTTGTCACCGTGGCGGATCAGGCAGCGGAGGCCTTTCTTACCAGGCACCTCGCGGATTTGATTCCGAACGCCCTGATCATCGGCGAGGAAGCCCATGAGTCCCAACCCGCCGCCCTGGCGGCGCTCGGCAGTGCGGAATGGGCCTGGATCATCGATCCCCTGGACGGAACCCACAACTTCGCCCATGGCAAGGCCAGGTTCGCGGTCATCCTGGCCCTGGCGCATCGCGGCGAAACCGTCATGGGATGGATATACGATCCGGTCAACGGCCGCCTGGCCGTGGCGGAGAAGGGGGCCGGGGCAATGATCGACGGCAACAGGCTGCAATTGTCCGCATCCCAGCCGGTCTCGGACATGACCGGCTCGGTCGGGCCCAAGCTGGCGGAACGGGTGCGCCGCCGGGCGGCAGAGAAGGGAAAGGCGATCCCCCGGGAATTCCTGCGCTACCGTTGTGTGGGGCTGGAATACATGGACCTTGCCGCCGGTGTTCTTGATTTCGCCCGCTATGCGGGCCGTCTGATGGCCTGGGACCATGCGGCCGGCGTGCTGCTGCATTTGGAAGCGGGCGGGTTCGCCGCCATGACCGGCGACGGCCGTGCCTATGACCCAGGTGCGAAACGCCCGGGCGATGCCCTGTTCCTCGCCCCCGACAGCGACACCTGGGGCGAACTGAACCGTCTTTTGTCCTGAGACATATCGTCCCTTGCCCCTTTGGGGGACGGGCGTTTAGCATGCCCCCGGCCCCGTCTCGCAGGGGCCTGTATCGTATGGGACATATATCTTTAGCAGAACGAATTCGGAGGAGGCGGCATGGCGCGCTGTGCATTCATCGGCCTCGGCGTCATGGGGTATCCCATGGCCGGGCACTTGGCGAAAAACGGACATCAGGTCACGGTCTATAACCGGACCACGGCCAAGGCGGAAAAATGGGCCGCCGATCATGGCGGTGCCTTCGGCACGACCCCGGCCGAAGCCGCCAAAGGTGCTGAATTCGTGTTTTCCTGCGTGGGCAACGATGACGACCTGCGTTCCGTAACTCTGGGTGATGACGGCATGCTCGCGGGAATGGAGGAGGGCGCCATCCTGGTCGATCACACAACGGCGTCCGCCGCCGTCGCCCGTGAGATCGCGGAACAGGCATCGGCAAAGGGCATCGGTTTCATCGACGGCCCCGTTTCCGGCGGCCAAGCCGGGGCAGAGAACGGCGTACTGACGGTCATGTGCGGCGGATCGGAAAGCGACTTCGCCAAGGCCAAACCTGTGATCCAGTCTTTCGCCCGGGCAGTCACGCTCCTGGGCCCGGTCGGCAGCGGCCAGCTCTGCAAGATGGTCAACCAGATCACCATTGCCGGCCTGCTTCAGGGGTTGTCCGAAGGTCTCGACTTCGGGATGCGCGCAGGCCTTGACGTCAAACAGGTGCTGGACGTGATTTCCAAAGGGGCCGCGCAAAGCTGGCAGATGGAAAATCGCGGCACCACCATGGTCGATGACGAATTCGATTTCGGCTTCGCCGTGGACTGGATGCGCAAGGATCTGGGCATCTGCTTCGCCGAGGCCGAAGCCAATGGCGCCGACCTGACCGTGACCCGCATCGTCGACGGCTATTACAAGGACGTGCAGGACATGGGCGGCAACCGCTGGGATACCTCGTCGCTGATCCGCCGCCTGCGCCGCAAATAGGCGCACCACGGCAAGGGGTTAGGCCGCGCGGATGACCTACGACGAGTTCAACGCATTCTGCGCGTCGCTTCCGGCCACGACCCATGTCGTGCAATGGGGCGGCTCGGACGTGTGGAAGGTCGGCGGCAAGGTTTTCGCCATCGGCGGCTGGAACGCGGGCGAACATGCGGGCATCACCTTCAAGGTCTCCGAATTCGCCTATGACGTGCTGCGCGACATGCCGGGTCTGCGGCCGGCCCCTTATCTGGCCTCGCGCGGCATGAAGTGGATCCAGGAATACGACGCGCCCGGCCTGGGCGACGACGGGCTCAGGGACCATATAGCGGAATCCCATAGGATCGTGTCCCTGGGGCTGACCAAGAAGCTGCAGAAGGAACTGGGGCTTAATCAGGACGGCTGACCGCCGCGCTGCGCGCATGTCGGCACACAGGGTGGCGCTGGCACAAACCCCAGACGTCGCCCCCGGGCTTGACCCGGGGGTCCATGGATTGGGGACGGAGAATGACAGGACCTAGCGCAGGCTGATCTGCATCTGCGGCGTGGCGCGGTAGATATTGGGAATGCGGTAGATATAGACCTTAGTGCGCGGCCCGCGGGAGGTGAAATCCTTCACCTCGTCGGCATTATGACTGACCACCTTGGTGTCGGTGATGACCCGAAGTTCGCCCGACATGTTCAGGCCCTGCTCGACGATCCGGTCTTTCTGGCTTTTCGGCAGGGACCGACCCAGCATGTTGATAATGCGCTTTTCCTTGTTATAGGCGATGCCGAATATGTGCTCGTTCCGGCGCAGGAAAGTCACGGATTTGGCTTGCAGCAGATCGCCTTCGCGCTGCCACTGCATCTTAAAATAGCCCTGCTTGATATAGCCGAATTCCTTGGCGTCCGGGTCGCGCTCGATATCGGCTTTGAGCTTTTTGACTTCTTCGACTTCCTGTGCCCCCTGAACTTCTCCGCTTTTCAGCTTTCCATACAGACGTGTGTCGACCATGTAGCCGGAGAAGATCATCTTGTAGTAACCGCGCCGGTCGAGCTCGATTTCCGCATCGAACCGCGCCGGCAGGTAACAGCCGGTCAACGCCACGGCGGCGATAAGCAGAAAAAGCAGGGGGTAGGCGCGGCGGATCATTGATGCGGGGGCTCCCAAAGGCATCGAAACGATTAAGTCCTTCAACCTTCTAGCTCATTCCGCACGGGCGGTCAGCGGTTTTCCTCATTCCGCCGCATCGCCCCGCAGCTTGCCGCGAGGTTTGTCGTGGGCCTTTTCCGCCTGCCAGGTACGTTCCATCTCGTCCAGGCTGGCCTCTGCCGGGTCCAGGCCCGCGTCCTTCAGACGCTTTTCCATACGTCGAAAGCGGTCCTCGAACTTGGAATTTCCGTCGCGCAGGGCCGTTTCCGGGTCGATCTTCAGATGCCGGGCCAAGTTCGCGACGGCGAACAGAAGGTCGCCCATTTCCTCCTCAAGCCGGGCCTTGGACGCGCCCGCATCCATTTCCGCGCGCAGTTCCGTCAGTTCTTCCTCGATCTTGGCGATCACGGGGGCGGCATCGGGCCAATCGAAGCCGATGCGGGCCGCGCGTTTCTGCAGCTTTTCCGCGCGGGTGAGGGCGGGCAAATTGACCGCCACGCCGTCCAGCACACTGCTATCTGAGGGATCGGCATCGCCGCTCTTTTCCGCCCGTTCCCTGGCTTTCAGGTCTTCCCAATGGATCGTCTGGGCCTCGGCCGTGTCGATGTCCACATTGCCGAACACATGGGGATGGCGACGGATCATCTTGTCGGAAATGGCCCGGGCGACGTCGTCATAATTGAATTCACCGGCTTCTTCGGCCATGCGGGCATGGAAAAAGACCTGCAGCAGCAAATCCCCCAATTCGTCCTTGAGCGCCGCCATGTCGCCCCGTTGGATCGCATCGGCGACTTCGTAGGCTTCTTCGATGGTGTAGGGCGCGATGGTCGCGAAAGTCTGTTCCACATCCCAGGGACAGCCGCCGTCAGGGTCGCGCAGCTTGGCCATCACGGCGCGCAACCGTTCTGTGGGGGAGCGGGAATCGTGATCCTGGGACACGTGCGACACCTTCCGGTCCGAAGCGTTGGGAGACAATAACAAGCCCACCAAGGGTAGCCGACCGCGCCGCACCCCGCCAAGGGGTCACGCAGAATCCGGCTGCCGTTTAAGGAAGCCGTGGAAGACGTTTTCCAATAATCGCGATACGTTGTTGTCGAAATCATTGACCGGCAATGCGCCGCAGAAAGTGATCGAGCCCGTGGAGAACACAGCCCCGCCGCCGGGTACGTCGAAGTACACCATATCGGCCCTGATCAGTTGTTCCGCCGGCGCATGGGACCAGGTCTTGACGTGGGTCAGCCATTCCTCTGGCGGAAGCTGGAAGCTATCCGGGGGGTCCTCGGACGTCGCCAGGATATGAACGTTCGGCGGCGTCCCGAGGCGGCTATCGACCCGGTCCAGCTCATAACCCGCAGCCCCGCCGCCGCACAGACCGAAATCACCGATGACCTCATCATCGATACCGTCGAAAATCCAGGCGGTGTCCGGATGACGGGAACCTTCTTTCCGGCGATAGTAGGTCCCTTCGAAATCGCCCTGTACGGTATAGCCGACACCGACCAACTGTTGCGGCGGTCGTGCATTACGCCGCCAGGTACCGCCGTATTCACGATTGAAGGCGTGGTAGTATTCTCCCGGATCGGAAGCCCAGGCGCGTAGCCCGCCCTCGGCCCGGCGAATTTCGATCAAACCGTCCATTTCCGGGTGCAAGGCGACCCGCCAATAAAACCCGTTACCGCCCAAATACGCCAGATTTCCGCCGTTGTCCCGGTAATTCCTGAACGCATTCAGGGTCTCGGTCGTGTGATATTCGGGATGGCTGCAGGTCGACACGGCGGCATAACCGGCCAGCAGACCGGCCCCCTCGTGGTGCAATTCCCAATCGGTCACGATATCGAACGGTATGTCCTTGGCGGTCAACCAGGCAAACAGGTGCGTGTCGGCGGGAAAGTGCCGCAATCCCGAGCCCGATGCCTCGTTGCCGAACGCGTGATAACCCGGACGAAGGTTGAAAATGGGCCGATGCCAGGTCGTATGGCAGATGCCGGATCCATCGGTGTGATCGTTATAGGTCGATAGGCCGAACTGCGGATATTCCGCCGCGTTATGGGGATAGGCCTGCCATTCCGCCGCCCGCGCTTTCCATTCCGGCCCGAATTCGGCGCGGGCCTGATTGGCATAAATGACATAGGTAAACGTCG
>JAVJOU010000015.1:0-14206 GCA_040216635.1 Rhodospirillales bacterium
CTGCTGGAAGCCGAAAAACATCAATTCAAGGAATGGGAAAAGGACACGCCCTATTTCGAAGGCTGCCTGCCCATCGAAGAAAGCCAATTGATCCTGCCCGCTGAGGTCACAGATGACTTGCGACAGACCGGGCGAGGTCAGGGGACCCGTGGCGATGATCACGCTGGACCAATCTTCAGGCGGCAGGGATGCGATTTCACCGCGTTCAATGGTGACTAGTGGTTCGGCCTCCAGCGCCGCCGTGACGGACGCGGCGAACCCTTCGCGGTCGACTGCCAAAGCAGCCCCGGCCGGCACCCGGTGTTCGTCCGCCGCCTGCATGATCAACGAGCCGAGACGGCGCATTTCTTCGTGCAGCAGGCCGACGGCATTGGTCTCATGATCATCTGACCGGAACGAGTTGGAACAGACCAGTTCCGCCAAATCCTGGGTCTGATGGGCGTCCGTTTCGCGTTCGGGGCGCATTTCGTGCAAAATCACGGGCACACCGGCGCGGGCAAGCTGCCATGCCGCTTCGGAACCGGCCAATCCGCCGCCGATCACATGAACCGGATCGGGGGAGATGGTATCCTTGGGAGAGGTGCTGTTCATGGGGGGATTGATACCGATAAAAGGAGATAGGAGCAATCATGGCGATGTGCCAATGTTGCAGGGAGATGAAGGAAATTTACCCTTCTTTTATATGGCGCTACGTATATTTCGCTCAATAATCCGGGGTAAATCGCAGGCCGAACAAGGACCTGCAGAATAGGAGTATCTTGATGGCGCTGCTGGAAACGCGGGAATTCGGCGATCATCAGTGGAGAAAAATATCTCAGCAGGAACTGGACGAGGTTCTTGAGAAGCACATGCTGTTCGCCAATGGCCGCACCGGCGGCGAGCGCGCGACCCTGTCCATGTACGACCTCAGCTATCTGGACCTTTCTGGCCGCAATCTTGCCCGCATCGAATGCGCCGGAACCCTGTTCTGCCATTGCGACCTGTCCGAAACCAACCTGGAAGGGGCGGTTCTGTTCGCCGCTGACATGCGCTTCACCAATTTGAAGCGATCGACGCTGGACAAAGCGGACATTCGCGGCGCCTGTTTGGCTGGCTCGGACCTGACGGGGGCGAGCCTTGTCGATGCTGATATGCGCGATGGAATATTGTTGAAACCGCAAAAGGGCGGCGGCGATCTGATTCCGGTCGTGCACGAAGATGCGACCGGCGGGTTCGAGAAGGCAACCATTCGCGGTGCCGACATGACCGGCGCCAAGGTGTCGGATTCCATGATCGTGCAGACCGACATGACGGACTGCATCCTGCGTAATGCCAAGTTCATCCGCACCAATCTGTCGCTTTCGAACCTGACCGGATGCGATCTGGAGGGGGCCGATTTCACGGACGCCAATTTGTCCGGCGCGATTTTCCATGGCGCGGTGTTCAACCATACCAATCTTTCCAATGCGGATTTGTCCGGGGCCGATCTAGTCGGGGCGATTTTCGACAATATGGATCTGACCAAGGTCAATCTGGATGTCGCCTATCTGGCGAAACGGGTCGAGGAAATGGACGTCAGCCTGCAGGAAGCGATCCTGCTGCATGCGCGCTGGGTCGATTCCAACGGTACCGAAGGTCAGCGCGCCGTGTTTTCCAAGACTGATCTGACGGAAAAGGATCTGTCGAGCGTCAATCTGGCGGCGTCCGATTTCTCCTTCGCCATTCTGCAACGGGTCGATTTTTCGCGCTCTGAACTGCTGATGGCGGACCTGTCCTTCGCCGATCTGCGCAAGGCCAATCTGGCACGCTCGGACCTGCGCGGGGCGAAGTTAAGCCGCGCCAACCTGGTCGAAGCCAATATGGTCGGTGCCCTGTTAGGGGAGGTTGTCATTTCGGCCAAGGCACAGGGCGGCAAGGTGCGGGCCAATCTGGATCACGCCATCATGCGGGATGCCAAACTGAATGGCGCCGACCTGCGCAACGCCGATATGGAAGCGGCGGATTTGCGCGGTGCCGACCTTCGCGATGCGGACCTTCGGGGGGCCAGCCTGCTGGATGCCGATTTGACCAATGCGGATTTGCGCGGTGCCAATTTAGACGGTGCCGACAAGCGGGGGGCCGTGGGCCTGCCGGAATGACGGGCCTTGAATGGCTAAAATCGTTGATCCCGGCCACAGGTAAGCTCTAGAAGCATTTCATGGATACATCAGCATTCAAATTCGATGAACGTACGATCCTGAGCCTGCTGCTCATCGTCGTGGCATTCTACGTGGGCCGGCAAATTCCCCGTTGGATGGCCGGGGTGCCGTATGTGAAACCGGATGTGGCCAAAAGCCAGCTTGACGACGATGCAAATACCTTGGTCGTCGACGTGCGCTCCCCCAGTCAATTCACGAACAAGGAGGGGCATATCAAGGATGCCCTGAACCTGCCGCTGATCGATCTCATGGGGCGGATCAAGCAGATCAAGACCGATCTTGCCGATTATGCGGATACGCCGGTTCTGATCGTCTGCAAGAACGATCAGCTGTCCGCCCGCGCGGCCCGTATCCTGCGCAAGAACGGCCTGAACAAGGTTGCGGTGCTGGATGGCGGGCTCAAGGCTTGGAAAAAAGCCGGGCTGCCGTTGACGGGGAATTGAAATAGGGGGCGATTGACCGTCCCCGGGCGCCTGTGACACCCTGAAGGCCGCTGATTTCCAATGATGGACGACCGACAATGACCACCCAAAACAATGTTGCGGCGCTTGCCGAACAGGTTCCCGACGGCGCACTTCTGGCTCTGCCGCCCGATTACAGTTTCGTGCCGATGTCCCTGATCCGGGCGTTGATCCGCCGCGGCGCCAAGGATCTGCATGTGCTGGCCGTGCCGATTTCGGGTATGGCCGCCGACCTGTTGATCGGCGCCGGTTGCGTGCGTTTGATGGAAGCGGCGGCGGTCAGCCTGGGCGAGGCCGGACTGGCGCCAAGCTTCACCCGCGCGGTGCAGGACGGCAGCCTGAAGATGCGGGACAGCACCTGCCCGGCGATCCATACGGCCCTGCAGGCATCTGAAAAGGGCGTGCCGTTCATGCCCCTGGGCGGGATTATCGGGTCGGACATCGTCAATCATCGTGACGATTGGAAAATCGTCGATGACCCCCTGGGCCAAGGTAATGGCCGTATTCTGCTGTTGCCGGCAATCAAGCCCGATGTGGCCGTGATCCATGCCCCCCTGGCCGATAAGGCCGGGAACATCTGGGTCGGCAAGCGCCACGAACTGTTCACCATCGCCCATGCGGCGAAGACGACCCTGGCGACTTATGAAGACCTGCATGACGGCGATCTGACCGAAGATCCGGTCATGGCGGCCGGCACGATCCCCGCCATGTACATCGGCGGGACGGCGCAGGCCAAGGATGGGGCCAAACCGCTTGGTCTTGCCGGGAACTACCCCATCGATATGGATCACATCCGGGCCTATGCCAAAGAAGCCCGCAGCCAGGAAGGCTTCGATGCCTATCTGAAGCGGGAGGTCCTGGGCGGCCAAGCGGAGGCTGCGTCGTGAGCGAAGATTATTCCTCGGAAGAGTTTCTGATTTCCGCCGTCACGCGCCTTTTGCCCGAACGCGGCAACGGGGCCATCGGTGCGGCTTCGCCCATTCCCGGCGCGGCGGCCCTGTTGAAGCGCGAATTGACCGACGGCGCCTTCCGCGTGTCGCTGATCCACGGCATCACCAACAACCCGTTCACGGACGGCGGGCGCGAACTGTTCGATGCGGCCGGGCAGGGGCGGATCGATGTGTTCTTCCTGGGGGGTGTGCAGATCGATGGCCAGGCCAATCTGAACTTGGTCGGCACGGGCGAATATCCGACGCTCGACCGGCGGTTTCCGGGATCGTTCGGATCGGCGTACATGTATTTTACCGTGCCGCGCGTGATCCTGTTCCGACCGGAACATTCGCGCCGCGTGTTCGTCGAAAAGGTCGACTTCATCAGCGCACCGGGCGTCAGCCCCCCCGATGTGCATCGTCCCGGCGGGCCGCATGCCCTGGTGACGGAACTTTGCATCATGTCGTTCGATCGGGAACGGGGGCGTTTCCGACTTGAAAGCGTGCATCCGGGACATACGGTCGAGGAAGTCCGGGACAACACCGGCTTTGATTTCGACGCGCCGGACACGGTGCCGATGACGCCCGAGCCGGCACCTGAGCTACTGGAAATCCTGCGTGCCAAGATCGGCCGAGAGGTTGCCGGCACCTATCCCGACTTCGCCGAACGAGTGCTGGGATACCGGGCCCAGGTTTCGGCCTGAGGGGACCGCGGCCAGACAATCATCGGCTGATGAATGGCCATTGATTCGCAGGTGTTTTAGCCCGGTTTTACTTTTTTTGTCGATGATTGAAAAAAGCGTGATGCCCAGAAACCCGGGCTTTTCAATGGGTAACGGCATCCTGTCTGTGGAAAACTCTACAGTATTTATTTTTGCCTTGCGTTGTGCCATATTCTAAGTGCTGACAGAACGTCACCCTTAGAGCGGAGAAACGCTTATGATTGATCAAGCTTCTGCTGTAGCGTCATTTCCTTTGACGCTTGTGAAGCAGATTTCTCAAAGCACCGAGAACTCGCTTCAGCAAACTCGAGAAGAGGTCGAGAATGCTGTCGAGAGTGGTTTCCGTTCTGAGGAACGGCAATCACTCGAAGAATCGACCTCTCCTTCGGCGGCCACTCAGCCGTCTCAGGACAGCAACTCCTCTGGTGAGGACCGTGGGGGCAACTCCACAGACCAGCCTACTGGTGAGGGCGATGCCCAAACCGCCAGGGGCAATGTCGTTAACGATATTGCCTGACACTCTTGCTTCCCCTTCGGGGGAGGTTGGTAACCTGCCGTCCCATGGGGCGGCAATGTCTCAACCCTAGGAGACGTTCTGAAGGCACGGCTGAGCTCCCCCGGTTTCCGGGGGAGCTCTTTCGTTTCTATATGTGGAAAGAAAAACTTAAATGGCGGAGTTTTCGATTATTCGGACAATTTCCGGAATTCGTTTCTGATTGATGGTTTCCTGATCCTCTTCAGTTTCATTCACCAATTCAAAAAAATTTACGCACTGGTTTTTATAGGCAGGGATAAGGTTATTGATCGCCTCGTTGCGTTCATCAACATAGTGAGGAGGGGTATGTCGCCCCTCTACCCTAGAACGAATGAGAATTCGTTCTTTTGCTGTTTCTAAGCTGCTTTTCACGTGCACGACAAAACACCTGTATCCGAAATTTATCTTTGCAAACTTAAGAAGGTCCGGATGCTCTTTGGGTGAGCCACCATGGTCCAACAGCATGTCGGATTTGTTCGTCAGCAGGCGGTGGATCAGTACATAGCCGGCCTGCCGAGCAGGTAATTCGAACGTTTCAAATGCGGCAACTTTGTTCTTCTCATCCTGGTAGGCCGGGATTGCTTCCATGATCTTGTCGAACGCAACGAAAACCGGTTGGCGAAAGGACAGGGCATTCGCCAATTCCCTGGCGACTGTCGATTTCCCAGACCCGGGGATTCCCAACATGTGCACGAAATAGGGTGTTGGGGCGCTCTCTGCCTTGTCGAGAATGGCGTTAATTATTGAATCCAATTCAAATGGAAATGGTTGAGATTCAAGTTCAATCGGGAAGTTGTCCAAGGATTGTCTCCCAATAGCGTTCAGGTAAAAACCGATAGGGCGGCGATTTTTCCCAGGCTAGGCCAATTCAGTATCGACGAAAAGGTCTCAGCGACCGAATATTAGGTATTGGGAACAACGTATGTGGGGGGCAGAAATGGCGGACATCGCTACCGGCGCATCTTTCGTCGCACAGGTTGTGGATGCGACTAATATTGCCAGCACTGTCGCCGAGCGGGCTGCTGTAGCGCCGGTGACTGGTGAGGGCGCCGACAAAACGACGGCTTTTGATATTCTGAAGTATGTCGGTGCCGCGTTTCTGCCTATTCTAGGGTATTTCTATAAATCATTTTCAGAATGGATAAGAGGGCACCGCCGCAAGGTTGAGGTCGTCCAATTGCTACGAGCCGAATTTGGACATGTTGCTCGCCATTCCGCAACCAACTTGCGCAGACTTACGGAGCTGTTTCGCTCACCTCGAACAGTTTCAGAGTCGATCATCGTTTTGCGGAAGATTTCTCTACGACAAACAGACATCCAATCGTTCGAAGCACTGTTCTCGGCAGTTAAGATGGAAGATTTGGCGCTGTTGCCAGAAAATCTATCGCGCGACGCAATGCGAATTCAGTTAATCACCAGGAACATTGAAATTGACGTCGAGACGGCAATCGATGAGTTGAAGAAGTACCCGCGGTCGGTCCGGTATGACCCCGTCACGATGCATGAATGTCGTGCCAGATTGGCATCTCTCTCCAAGACCGTTGAGCGGTGCGCTCAAGACAGCGCGGAACTCATTCTTAAGCTTACAAGTTACGAACAAACACTCCATGGAGATTGGGCTAAGCGACAACGAAAAGCAGCTCAGGATTTCAGCCACCAACCAATTCACTTCGACGATGTTACCAACTTACGGGAGGTCGCGGATTGGCAAAGCTGGAAAGAGGAACAACAGCTTTTGAAAACCACGCGGATCAGTGAAATGGTCCAAGAGACTCTCGGCGTGGATGCTACAGAAGTAAAGACCCGGCGTCAGTTTCTGGGCACCATAAATCAAATTTCTGAATGCCAAACGTCACTTGGAATACTGTGCGTTCGTGTCCGAATTAATCAGGGAATATTTCAATATGAAAAAGGACTTATAAAAGAGGCCATCGTCGCTTCGATCCTTAATCGAATGGAAAAAGGAGATATTAAGTCCGGTGTCGCATGTGATGATTTGATTGCCGAGATCATGCACGAATTGGAGCTTAATGAAGGTCGCGTATCTATTGAGTTTCCAATGGGTACAGACATTCATTTCTATAGCACTTCCTATGCCATCGATCGCTTTCGCGAATTTCCGATGATCATTTCAGATTGGGCCAAGGGGCGCCTTCTTAGTCTGTGCCCCGATGAAGTAGCAACTCAGGCATTCAAGCGCTTAGGGTATCAGGTCAGCCAACTGCATTCTTTGCGGTTAAAGCGGTTCTATCGAAACTTCAGAGATCTAGGGCAATACCGTTATTCTCGAGACTTCACCTATGAGATTGTTAAGGAATTGGGGTCAAGAAATGAGGATATTGGGCTTATTCCGAATTCGATTTTCGAGCCAAAGTTGAATGAATTCGAAGCTGCCTTGAATAAGGTCAAACAACAAAAATTACCGTTCGCGATCTGCCACAACGATATTCATGTGAACAACGTGGTCGTGGATTTAGACACACCTGGAAACATGCCCGAGCTTTCGATCGTGGATTGGGACAATACCTGTGTCCATCATCCCTATCTTGATTTCGTGAAGATCAAGTACTGGGGCACCATCGGTGACGACGGCCGGTTCAAAGAAGATACAAGGTACTTCCAGGATTTCTGTAGTGGTTATGGCGTAGATCACCAGGAGGTTCTAGCGTCCGACGTTTTCAAGGCACTCTCGGCTCTATGGTTGTTCCGTGTGTACATGTTTGAGGTCAAGCGAGAGTCCGGCGGGAGACGGATACCGGAACCGTTCCCGCACTCAAAGGTGTACAAAAAGGCGTTACAAAAAATATTCAGGGAGTAGAGGCCTTCTCTCGTGGGTTTCCAATCGGTTCTCGTCATTGTGAGAAGGGGAACCGGCCCCAAGGCCTGCATGGATTTTGAAATGCCGTCTTCTTCCGTTTTCGCGGACCTTATGTAACAACATCGTCCTGCCGCGAACCTTGGCGGTAGGTTCCTTGGACGATGGAGATTTTGACCATGGCCGGTCCCCTCGACGGCATCCGTGTTCTCGACTTTTCCCGTGTTCTCGCCGGGCCCTGGTGCGCCATGACCTTGGGCGATCTGGGAGCCGAGGTCATAAAGGTCGAAAGCCCGGAAGGGGACGATCTGCGCCATTTCGGGCCGCCGTTTCAAAGCGGCGAAAGCGCCTATTTCCAATTCACCAACCGCAACAAGCAAAGCATCGTCATCGACCTGAAAACGGAAGAAGGCCAGGCGATCGCCCGTGACATCGCGCTTAAAAGCGACATCATCGTCGAAAACCTGCGGCGCGGCGCCATGGAGAAATACGGCCTGGGGTACGAGCAGCTTCGCGCCGACAATCCGGGGCTGATCTATTGTTCCGTTTCCGGGTATGGACGCACGGGGCCGGCGGCGGATCGGGCCGGATATGATTTTCTGATCCAGGCCGAAAGCGGCCTGATGTCGATCATCGGCGATGAAAGCACGCCGCCCATGAAGGTCGGTGCGGCGGTGACCGACATGGCCGCCGCTCAGGACGGCATCACCGGTGTTCTGGCGGCCCTGTATCACCGGGAAAAGACCGGCAAGGGTCAGCATGTGGATGTGGCGCTGCTGGACAGCGCGGTGACGCTGCTGGCCAACCAGGGGGCGTCTTATCTGATGACCGGCGAACGGCCCCAGCGCTTGGGCAACGACCACCCGTCGGTCGTGCCTTACCGTCCGTTCGAAACGGCCGATTACCCGTTGGCCCTGGCCATCGGCGCCGACCGCCAGTTTCGCAAACTGGTGGCTGTTCTGGGGCACCCGGAAATGGCGGATGACCCCCGTTTCGCCACCAACAAGGCGCGGTGCGACAATCGCGTGGCGCTTTACGAAATCATGGAATCCACGCTTCAAACCAGGGGCCGGGATGAATGGCTGGTCGATCTGCATGCGGTGGGGCTTCCCGCCGGGGCCATCCGTTCCGTCGATCAGGTGCTGGAAGCGCCCGAGGTCAAGGCGCGTGAGATGGTGGTCGAGGTCGATCATTCGACCATCGGGCGTGAACGGATCATCGGCTCACCGGTGAAACTGTCGGAAACGCCCGTGACAATCCGTTCTGCTCCGCCGACTTTGGGGCAGCAGACAGCGGATGTTCTGAAGCAGGTGCTTGGTTGGGGTGTTGCCGACGCGGACGATTACGCCGCGCGGGTCAAACCGGACTAATTACTTCGATGCAGGCAGGTATGGAACGCGCGGTTTTTGGCGCGGACGGCACCTGCACGGCCGTCGTCTGATAATCTCCGTTCTTCGCGAAACAACCGCAGGCAATCGATCTGATCGGGCCTTGGTTCGTATACGTCCGTCCGTGACGAGGAGCCGGTATCGGTTTCACGCGAACGTAAGGTACCGCCATAGGTTTCGTGTCCCGTGGCATTGCGATAAAACTGTTCATCGGGATGGACCCAAAAGCCGTGGGGAGTGGGGCACCATCTGTCCGTGTTTTGGCCGCGCGGTCCTTGCGTTTCGACGGTGCGGCAGCCGTCGGCGTCCGGCCCGCCGGTGATCGTCACTGTTCCTTTCTCACCGCCGGGGTCCTGCCAGGTTTCTGTTGTGTCCGACGTGCCTTGGTTCAGGATGGATTGGATCGCGGCCTGTTCGGCCTGCATGCCCTGGAAGGTCTGACCGCCGTCGGGCATGGGCGCACAGGCGCAAACCGCGGTTGCAAAACCGAGTAAAACCAATCGTGGGATGTGACGGCGCATGGCGAAAGTGTATCGCCCCATGCCCCAAGGTGGCTAGGAGGACGATGAATTAGGACAGAGAGCCGCACCCAGAAGCGGGCCGTGGTTGGGCGCCTGAACAATCACGGCGCAACCCGCGTTGTCGCCTTTACCAGCCTCTTTCGGCAGTGAGATTTTTGTTTTCCTGCCTTTCCATACCCCCAATTTTTGCATGCCGCGTACGATGTGACGGCTGACCAGAACCTTACCATGGTTCTCGCCCTTTTTAACTTCGGTCGTGGCACGGTCGAGAAACTGCACCAGGAAGACGTCGCCCGGGCCGGTGGCATCGCCGGATATCAATACGGATAGACCATCGCTTGACGGCATCATGGCAATATTCAGTTTGCGTTCCGCAAAGGCTTTTGCAATCGCGGTTTCGACTTGGCCGCGCCGCGAGCCCACAGCTTCGTAACGGCCGTCGATGACCATTTGCGGTGTGTACACACCGGATTGGCCGCGGATCGATATGTTGTAAAGGCGTTGGCGCTGCGTGTATTCCGGCGAGGAGAAGGGATCTTTCCATTGGCCGTGCCACATGTAATTCAGACTGTCCCAATAATCGACGTGGAATTCCAGAGCGACGATGTCGGCACGTTCGGCCAGTTCGCCCAGAAAGGCTTCGGCCGGTGGGCAGGAATAGCATCCTTGTGAAGTGAACAGTTCGACCACCACCGGGGAATCCTGGGCGTGAAGGGAAGGGCTGGCGAGGGTGACAAGCGTCACAGCGAAAGCGATGGCGGAAGATTTAATATATTTCATGTACGCATTCCCAACTGTCTTTGATGATGATTGGAGAATGCGAATCACGTGTCAATTTAACGGCATTAGGCGTAAGCTCAAAAGATGGTGAGCCAAGTTCACAATTCGACACAGGCGCTTTCACGCCCGACGACCCTCGGTGAGAAATTGATCCGCGAGGCCCGGCAGGCATTGGCAAATCCGGCTCAGTCCCGGGGCGGACGCACGATTGAAGATCAGATCGATCTGTCGACCGTCCATATCGGCGGCGGTAACAAAGCCGTGAACCTTGCTCGCGGTAGCCAGCTGGCCGCAGAGGTGCGAAATGCCAAGCCGGAAGACCTTGCGGAGAAATTGGACCGCGGTTTGGCCGAAGGGGCCCATGTGGGTAACCTGTTCCGCAGTGTATTTCGTGGTCTGTTCTCGTTCTTCAAATTCAGGTTTTGATCCCGAATTTTAGTCCCGTAACCATACTGCCATCTTGACGTCACCCATATGAAACGGGCATGACACACTTCCATATGTAGCGGAAGCGGCACATGCTTGATCAACCAGATGATGCTGGCCATCTGTTGCCGGTGCAGGTGTCGCACGGCGCGAACCGCCGTGGGCGCGCCCGCGCGGTGATCGGCAAACTTCCGCTGATCCGGATGATGTCCCGTGCGGTGGCTCCCGGTCTCGCATCCCTGGGCATGACCCCCAATCAGGTGACGGCGCTGGGCATGGTGGCGGGGTTGGTTGCAGCCGCCTGTTTTGCCTTTGGCTCGCCGTTGGTGCAGGTCCTCGGCGCGGCGATGTTCGCGCTTTCCACCTTGCTGGACTATTGCGACGGCGAGTTGGCGCGCATGCGCGGCATGGGGTCACGATTCGGTGCCTATTTTGACGATTTCGTCGATTGGATCGTTCATGCGGCGTTGTTTCTGGCAATCGGATATCACGCGATGAATGACGGCGGACATGTTGTTTGGATGTGGCTCGGTGTTGCCGCGGCGCTTGGCGGGACCATCAATGCAATTCTCCCCCTGATCCTGGGGGGCGTGCCGGATGGCGAAGGCCAGATTTCGACATTGTCCGATCTGGGCGCCGACGCAGGTTGGATCGATGTTGCCATATTCGCGTTTCGCGGGCTTGCCCGGGCTGATTTCTGGTTGATCGTTTTCGGTTTGGCACTTGGCGGATGGCTTTGGGTTTTGCTGCCGGCCGCCGCCATCGGTGCTCAGGTGTTCTGGTTGTTGTACCTGAAAAAATCCGTGCGCCGCATTTTGACCTGACCGTCCCCGAGTTTCGAAAGATAGACCGCATCGCCATCCGGCGGACTTCCTGCGTGTTCAGGATCGATGCTGCTCGTCTGATTTGCCGTTCCACAGCAGTCGTTGATGTTTCCTGTCCGTATCGTTTAGGGCGGGCTCCATTGACAGTTAAAATTACTATGTAGTAATTGCTGTATATTGTTTTTGGCAATCAACACAACAAATTGCCGCTTTTGCCGGCCCAGACCGGCATTCGGCACGTCGTACACTCGGTGCCGGAAATGGGTCCATGGCTGTCGGGTGCGATGAAACGGGAGGTCCTGCCTTGAAACTGACGGATGAAGAAAAGGCCATGCTGGCCGGCGAAATGGGCGCGGCGAAGCAGTGGGCCATCGACCATCAGGTCAAGGTCGGCGGCATGTTCGATGCGGCCGACCTGGTGCCGGTCAGTCAGGCCCACATGATGGCGGACCCGGAATCCCTGGGCGAAGCCGGTGGTGATTTCCTGGAAGAGATGGTCGCCAAGGGGGCGCGGGTCGCCATCCCGATGATCACCGATCCCCGGGGGGTCGATCTCAACCATTACCGGCCGCTGGGCCAGTCCGAGGAAATGGCCACGCTGGAGCGGCGCATGATCGCCGCCTGCGAAAAGATGGGCATCCTCATGACCAACACCTGCGTCAATTATCAGACGATCATGCCGCCCGTGTTGGGCGATCATGTCGCCTTCGGCGATACGGGTGTGGTGATTTATTCCAACAGCATTTGCGGCGCGCGCTCCAACTTCGAGGGCGGGCCCTCGGCGCTGGCCGCCGGGCTGACCGGGCGAACGCCGCGCTACGGCCTGCACCTGGACGAGAATCGCCAGGCGACCCGCCGCTTCGTGGTCCGCGAACAGCCCAAAGAACTGACCGATTGGGGCGTGCTCGGCGCCCTGGTCGGCAAGCTTGCCGGCTCCTACTGGGCCGTGCCGGTGATCGAGGGGCTGGAGGTCGTGCCGACCTCGGACGAGGCCAAGCACATGGGCGCGGCGATGGCGAGTTTCGGCTCGACCCCGTTGTTCCACATGGCGGGTATCACGCCGGAGGCACAAACCCTGGCCGACGTCGGCGGCGACAAGCTGCCGGCCGAGGAGATCACCAAGGCGGATTTGGACGCCCTGCGTGCCGGGTTCGGCGGTACGGGCGACAAGATCGACGTGGTCGTGTTCGCCGCCCCGCAGTTGTCCATCGTCGAAATGCAGGATCTGGCGGCGATGTGCGCCGGGAAAACCTTTAAGTCGGCGGTGATCGTCTGCACCTCACCGCAGGTTTATCCGGATGCGACCCGCATGGGTCTGATCGAGACCATCGAAGGGACGGGCGCCAAGGTTCTGGAAGGCACTTGTTTCTACAATCAGTACGCCCGCGAGATCGGCGAGGCCAATGGCTGGACGCGGCTGCTCAGCAATTCCGCCAAGATCGTCAACATCATCAGCGGCTACGGCTACACCCCGGCGCTGGCGAGCATGGAAAAATGCGTCGCGTCGGCCGTTGCAGGAGAAATCGTATGACCAAGGAACTGAAGTGTCACAAGGGCATCGGCGACAAGGTACAGGGCATCGCCCTAGTGGCCGACGACAACTTCTCGGCCCGCTATGACCTGGACCGCAAGAAGGGCGTGTTTTCCCGCCCGGCCCATAAGCTGTGCGGCGAGTCCTACCACGACAAAATTCTGGTTCTGAACACGTCCAAGGGGGGCGTGGCCTCGGCCTGGATGCTCCATGAAATGAAATCGCGGAACATCTGCCCCAAGGCGATCCTGTTCAACACGGCCAACACCATCCTGGCCCAGGGCGCGGCGCTCGCCAACCTGACCATGTGCGACCGTTTCGCCGACGGCGACGTGACCACGTTGATCAAGACCGGGGACGAGGTCGTCGTCGATCCGGAAAACGGTGTGGTGACGGTGCTGAACGGCTAGATAAACGATCCAGGCAATAACCGGGCCTGATGCACCTTCCCGTAATGGGAAAGGCCGTCAGGCCCGTTTCTTTTCCGGCTTCTTGTCTAGATAGGGGGCGAGGTACTGGCCTGTGAAGCTGCCCTTGGTGCGGGCTACGTCTTCGGGCGTGCCCTGGGCGACCAGTTTGCCGCCCTTGATGCCGCCCTCGGGCCCCAGGTCGATGACCCAGTCGGCGGTCTTAATGACTTCCAGGTTGTGTTCGATCACCACCACCGTGTTGCCTTGGTCGACCAGGGCATGCAGGACTTCCAGCAGCTTGCGGACATCGTCGAAGTGCAGGCCGGTGGTCGGTTCATCCAGGATGTAAAACGTCTTGCCCGTGGCGCGGCGCGACAGTTCCTTGGCCAGCTTGACGCGCTGGGCCTCGCCGCCGGACAGGGTCGTCGCCTGCTGACCCAAATGGATATAGCTCAGGCCCACGCGCTTAAGCGTTTCCATCTTGTCGCGGATCGACGGTACGGCCTTGAAGAAATCGGCCGCTTCCTCGACCGTCATGTCCAGGACATCGGCGATGGATTTGCCGCGGAACTTGATGTCCAGGGTCTCGCGGTTATAGCGCTGGCCCTTGCAGACGTCGCAGGTCACATAGACGTCGGGCAGGAAGTGCATTTCGATCTTGATGACGCCGTCGCCCTGACAGGCTTC